>CAXTUB010000001.1:0-98916 GCA_964247385.1 uncultured Steroidobacteraceae bacterium
CTCACGGGCCGGCATCCGTTCGCGAACGCTGATGGTGGGCGCCAGCAGCGCTCCATGCGCCCGGAGAAAGCCGCTCACCTTCCGCATCGGAAATACCGCGCGCTGGCGCATGCGCTCGAGTTCAGCCGCGCCGATCGCACCGCGAGCGTGCAACAATTCTTGAATGAATTCGGCGAAGGCCCGGCACGTGCGCCCGTGCATTGGTCCGCGGCCGCGGCGCTCGTGGTGATCGCGGCGATTGCCGCGGTTGTTTGGCTGCGACCGCAGCGCGTGGCGCGACCAATACCCGCAGCCTCGCCCGGCGACACCGTGCGCGATTGTCCGACGTGCCCTCTCCTGCGCGTGCTGCCGCCTGGAAAGTTTGTGCAAGGAGCCCGGGCGGGAGAGGAGGGCTCGACGGATGCCGAACGGCCCGCACACGCCGTTCAAATCGCCTATTCCATGGCGGTTGGCGTGAGCGAGATTACGGTCGGTGAATTTCGAGAGTTTGTCGAGGCTACACATGCACGCCTCAATGGCTGCAACGTCTACGATGGAGCATGGCGCTTCGATGCGGATGCAGCCTGGGATCGGCCGGGTTTTGCGCAGACAGATATGCATCCCGCGGTGTGTGTGTCGTGGAATGACGCGCGCGCGTATGCGGCGTGGCTATCAAAGAAGACCGGGCTCACTTATCGGCTGCCGAGCGTCTCCGAATGGGAATTTGCAGCGCGCGGGGAAGCGGCTGGTGCCGCACCGGCCGCAGGCGCCGCCGCGCTGACCGGGCCGGCGGTGCGCGGCGAGATCCGCGCGGAGGGCGCCGTGAAGCAGGCCGCCGCAATGTGCGAGCGGGCGAACGTCGCCGATCAAGCGGCCGAGCAGCGTTACCCCGGCTGGACGGTATTTGCATGCAATGATCGATTCGTGAACACGGCGCCGGCGGCGTCATTCAAGGCTAACTCGTTCGGGCTGCACGATATGTTGGGCAATGCGTTCGAGTGGACGGAAGACTGTTGGCACGATGACTATCGCGGCGCTCCCACGGACGGTAGGGCTCGCACGGATGGTTCATGTGCCGAGCATGAGGCGCGAGGCGCATCTTGGTTCAGCGCTCCGCGGTTCGTGCGCGTGGCATACCGCAATCGGTTCGATCGTAACTATCGCAGCAGCACGTTGGGTTTTCGAATTGTCAGGGGCTCGTCATGAACCGGGTGACTCACGCAACGAAGTGCGCTGCGATCGCAGCAGGAGTTCTCGGCTTGGGTGGATGCGCAGTCCACCCGCCCACCATTGCTCACGTGCATATCGGCCATGCGCTCACCGGAGTGCACGTCACTCCCGACCGCAAAGGTTATCTACTCGTCGCGGAGCGGCGTGCCGATGAGGCGCTACAAGCTGCACGAAACGCGGTCGCCGCGCCCAACGTTGCGCAGCAAAAGGCGGCGGTCGCGCAAGTCATGGCGGTCACCGATTCGCCGGAGAATTTTGGAGTGCGCCAGTCGCTGGTGATGGCGGCCAACCATATCTCGTTCGCAGCCACATCGCCCGACGCCAGCGCCAATGTGCAGCAAGCCGCATCGGTCTTCTCGGCCAGCATCGCACCAGTCATTGCCCGCTGCGATTACATGAAGTTGCTCGCCAGCGATTTTCAGAATGCCCGAACGCCAGCTGAAGCGAGTGTCGTCGTCGCCGAGATCGAAAAGCTCGCGCTCGCTAATGTGGAAGGCGACGACAGTAACGGCGACGGCGTGAGGGGATCCGTGGCGTCCGAGTACGGAATGGCGCAATTGCGGGCGCAGCTGCAGGGCATGATCGCGCGCGAGAGCCCGCCGTATCGAACCGTCGATGAGTGGTATTTGTTCAATTTGGTCCGCTTGCCGAACGGCCGTTGGGTTTTTGACCGCTTGAGCCGCGGCGGCAACATCGAAGGCTACAAATAGCCGTGCGGCATCTGAAGCTTCTGGCATGCGGTGCAATGGCCAGCGCGGCATGTGTTGCGGTCGATGCGAGCGCGCAGTCCACTTCCACGCCGCAAAAGGAAAGCGCGCCAGCCGCTGTGTGTGCGAACGGCGCAAAGCAGCCTGGCATTGCCAAGGCACGCGCAGTCCTGAACGCGAATCCGCAAGATTTGCCGGCGCGATTTGCTCTTGCGAGCGCTTGGAGCGAGCTTGGGTGCTATTCGGATGCATCTCAAGTGCTGCAAGAGGGGTTGGCCCTGCACCCGCGCAGCACCGAGCTGCAATCTCGCGCGAAAGTAGCGAAGAGCATGATCAGCGAGCAGAATTATTTCGACAGCTTGGATACCGCCGCGCGCGGCGCCAGGCTCTCACGGGCTTCGTTTCGATGCACCCGGTTGGCGGATCTCTCAGCCTGCGAAGATGCGCTGACGCTGAATCCGAGCGACGCCAATCTCTTGCTGGGTGAGGCCGATGCGTTGGTGCAACTGCGCAGACCCGGTGAGGCCATCGGAGTGTACCGGCGCGCCGCGGCGCGAAGTCCCGCAGTGGCAAGTGCCGCGGCCGTCAAGATCGCGCAGGCGGAATCGCATCGGTTGGCGTTCTTGAGTGCTTGCGAGAGTCAGGACAGCCCGGCTGCGCTGCAGGCGTGCGATGCGGCGTGGCTGCCGGGATCCCCCGACGAGTTGCGCTTGTTCAAGCGGCGCGCCGTGCTGTTGCAGGTGAATCATCAGCCGGCGGGCGCTTTGCAAGCCTACATGTCGGCCGCGCGCCTCAAGCCTGCGGACAAGGCAACGGCCCTGGGCATCGTCACGCTGACCGAAGCAATGCCCGATGCCGATGCTTTGACACTCGCCGCGCGCGGCGCCGCGTTGATGACTCTCGGCCGGCCCGCGGAGGCCAAGCGTCCTTTGCGTGCAGCATTGCGGCTCGCGCCGAGTATGGCGGAAGCGCGGCAGCAGTTGCGCGAGGCCGAAAGCGCGGCACCTCTGGTGCGTGAAGAAGTGGATAAGCCCAAGCCCGTCGTCATGGCGAAAGCAATGCCGGAGCCGGTAGCTGCCGTGCCTGCGGCGCGCTTGTACTCCAACGAAGCTCCCGTGGGGCGCACTAATTAGGGCCTTGGGGCCCTAACTCCAGCACGCGCAATTTGCCGCGATGGTCGTCCATGCGCTGCGCGCGAAAAAGTGCTACCGCTTGACGATGTCCCGATGCATGGGTGCAAGCAGCGCCATGAGGCGATTCTGCAGCCGGTAAGGAATGCCGGCGCGGCCCATCGCAATGTACAGATCTTCAGCCAACGCGTTGAACTCTTGTTCATCGATATTGAGCTTGGCGTGCGCCGTACGCATGTCGCGCCCCGTGTAAGTGCAGGGTCCCTGCGATAGCTGGCAAAGCTGTTCGTACAACAGCTGCTTGAACTTCGCGATGTCGGTCTGGGCGAAAGTGAAATTGATTCGGTCGTCGGCTTCGACGACGTCCGCGAAATGATCGACCGCGGCGTGCAAGGATTTCTCGCCGCCCATGGCATCGAACAAGGTTTGATGCGCCGCGCGGACTTGCGTTGAGCACGCCACGCATGCGGCGAGCATCAGCGCGGCACAATGGATCGCACACCATGAAGATTTTTGCATTACAAGCCCACCTGTAAGGATAGATAGGCGCCGTCTTGAACGCGTGCAGTTCCCGCGCCGGACAGCACGCTGCCGACATTCAAATAGCCCGCCACCAACGACCAATGCGTCGAGGGCGTCCACGCGACAAAAACGTCCCACGCATCGCGCTCATCGTCGATCGCCAGATTGCCCGGCTTGGAGCGGTATTCGCCGCCCACGGCCACACGCCGCGTGATGAGATAAGCCAGCGTTGCCTCCGGCTCTACGTGGCGCCTCGCGCTCGTGCCGGCACCGAACCCCAACAGACCCAGCTGGTTCGCTTGAGTGAGCCGTGCCGTGACGTTGACGAGCAGACTTTGTGCGAGGAATACTTTAGTCGCTGCGAGATAATAATCCGTCGAAGTTCGGCCGCCAGCGCCGATCTGCCGCACATCGAACAGGCCTGGCGCACCGGCGCGCGCGCCATCGGATAAGCCACGATTTCGTTTGTATTGCGCACCCGCCGCAATTTGCGGCAGCCATGAGTCTTGCGCATAAATGGCATCGCCCAACAACCGGAGTTTTGCGCCGTACACATCCTGCTCGACGTCCAGACCATGGAGCGGGCCGCCATTGACATCGAGCCGCTGGCGCGTCGCCGAAATCTCGAATCGATCGCGCACACCCACGGCCGCTCCGAAAGCGCGCAGCCGAAAGTCCCGCAGCGGGATTTCAGTGTAGTGAACATTGGCGCCAAAGCTCGAAGCGGTGCCATAGCTCGTGATGGTTGCCCACGGAACGAGGCCGCCGCCTCCCGCGCCATCAATGTCGTTGAAGCCCGCCGTCAACGGCAACTTGCCCGAATCCGGGCGCAAGGCACTTTCATAGGGCGCGCGCTGGGCCAGTGCGATCGTGCTCAAAAATAGACAAGGGGCCAACCAAGCTGCGGTGCATCGCATGGATTGTCTTAAGCCTGCTCCGGTGAAAGGCTAGCATAGCATCTTGAGTGCGACTCACCCGGCGTTATGACGCAATGGCCTTGCGGGCTTCGCGCCGTATCCGCGATAGTGCGGCCATTCATGAACTCATTTCCTGGCGAACAGCGGCGAGCATCGCGGGAGCGCAGGCGACGCATCTGGTGGTCGCTTCTCTACGGAAATGTTCAGCCCCGGCGGCGCGGTGCGCGCCGCGAGATCGAAGCACGATTTCATCCCGTGGATTGGCATCAATCGCGCCTGTTGGCCGTGGCGCTTTGCATTCTCGTGCTGTGCGTGATCGATGCGTTTCTCACGCTCGTTCTGTTGCGCGACGGTGCGCGCGAGTTGAATCCCATCATGGCGTTCGCTCTCGATTCGGATATCAGCCGGTTTGCGATCTTGAAAATGTGCCTCACCGGCGCAAGTGTGGCGTTGCTCGTGCTGCTGTCGGGCTACCGTTTTTTTCGCGTGCTGCGCGTGGAGTTTTTGCTTTACGCGGTGCTCGCGGCGTACCTGGCACTGATCTCTTATGAGACCTTCTTGCTGAACAAAGCGGACTTCACGCTATTCTAAGACGCTTGCGTGGGCGACGCCGCCACTTCCGCGCCGTGCGAGGTTCCGCGCGACATGGGGACACGAACGGGGCGTTACGTTAAACTGCGCGCCGGTCCGACATCATGAATTCACTGCCGCTGCCCGATCCGAATGCTGCGTTGACCTCCGGCAACGCGGATTACGTCGAAAGTTTGTATGACCAGTTTCTCGCCGATCCGAAGGCGCTCGATCCCGCGTGGGCGGCGTTTTTTGCCAGTGCCGCGCCAGGGGCGCGCTCGGCGCGGGCCGGCGGCGTCAAGCTCGACGTGGCGGACCGCGCTCATGCGAACGAGGCTGCCGCGGACGCGGCCATCGCATACAGCGCAAAGCAGGGCGCGGTCTCCCGCCTCATCCAGGTGTACGCCAACCGAGGCCACTTGATTGCAGATCTCGATCCTCTGGGTCTGCAGCATCGCCCCAAACCCTTGGTCATGGAGCTTGGCTACTTCGGATTGTCGCAAAGCGATCTGGATACTGAGTTTTTCGCCGACGCGCGTCACCCTTCAGGTGGATCCCGCCGCAAATTGCGCGACATCATCTCTGAGTTGAAGCGCGTGTGGTGCGGGACGGTCGGCGCCGAATTCGCCCACATTTCCGATACCGAAGAGCGGCTATGGCTGCAAGAGCGATTCTATGCCGGGCGGCTGCACCAACAGTTCAGTGCGGACGAGCAGAAGAACATTCTGTGGCAACTCACGGCGGCCGAAGGCTTGGAGCGGTATCTGCACACCAAGTACGTAGGCCAGAAGCGCTTCTCGCTCGAGGGCGCTGACAGTCTCATTCCCTTGCTCGATGATTTGGTGCAACAGAGCGGTAATGCAGAGGTGGACGAGATCATTTTGGGCATGGCGCATCGCGGCCGGCTGAATGTGCTCGTCAATGTCCTGGGCAAATCTCCCAAAGATTTGTTCATTGAATTCGAAGGCCGATACGATCCGACCAAGGCGCAGGGGTCGGGCGACGTGAAATATCACATGGGCTTCTCCGCGGATCTGAAAACTGCGGCGGGCAATGTGCATTTGGCACTCGCCTTCAATCCCTCGCACCTCGAGGTTGTCAGCCCCGTCATTGAAGGCTCGGTGCGCGCGCGGCAGGAACGGCGCGGCGATCATTTGGGAAGCAAGGTAATTCCCGTGCAAATCCACGGCGATGCAGCCTTTGCGGGGCAAGGCGTCATCATGGAGACGCTGCAGCTCTCCCAGGCGCGCGGCTTCTATACCGGCGGCTCACTGCACGTCATCATCAATAATCAAGTGGGGTTCACGACCAGCGAGCCGCGTGATGCGCGTTCCACGCTGTACTGCTCGGATGTGGCCAAGATGATCGAGGCGCCCATTCTGCACGTCAATGCAGATGACCCCGAGAGTGTGTGTTTTGTCACTCGCTTTGCGCTCGCCTATCGGATGAAATTCCACAAGGACGTGGTTATCGACCTGGTGTGCTACCGAAAGCATGGCCACAATGAGGCCGATGAGCCTTCCGCCACCCAGCCCCTCATGTATCAAGCCATTCGCAAGAAGCCGACGGTGCGTCAAATCTATGCCGAGCGGCTCACGTCTGAGCGCGTGATCGGCGCGCAGGACGCGGCCCGTATGGTCGAGCAGTATCGGCAGGGTCTGGATGACGGCGCGCCGCAAGCGCGCGCTGCGCTCGGTCTGATCGGCAACAAGTACACCGTGGACTGGAGCAAGTATCTTGCGGCGGATTGGGCCGAGCCCGTACGCACCGGAGTCGAGCCTGCGCGCTTGGCCGAGCTCGGCCGCGCCATTACCACGGTGCCGCCCGACATGGTATTGCAGCCCCGGGTGTTTGCCGTGATGGAGGCGCGCGCGCGCATGGTACAAGGCCAAGCGCCGCTCGATTGGGGTTGCGCAGAAGCCTTGTCTTTCGCAAGTCTCATTCAAGAAGGCTTTCCCATCCGCTTGACCGGACAAGACAGCGGCCGCGGCACTTTTTTCCACCGGCACGCCGTACTTCACGATCAGGTCACGGGCAAGCAATACGTGCCGCTGCAGCACCTCGCCACGCATCAGCCGACGTTTACGATCACCGACTCCACGCTTTCGGAAGAAGCCGTCATGGGTTTTGAGTACGGCTTTGCCACGACCGAACCGCATTGCCTGACGATCTGGGAAGGCCAGTTCGGCGATTTTTGCAATGGTGCGCAAGTCATCATCGACCAATTCATCAGCTCGGGCGAGACGAAGTGGGGCCGGCTGTGCGGGCTCGTCTTATTTTTGCCGCACGGCTTCGAAGGGCAAGGCGCTGAGCATTCCTCGGCGCGTCTCGAGCGGTTCTTGCAGCTATGCGCCGAATACAACATGCAGGTGTGCGTGCCTTCGACGCCCGCGCAAATGTTCCACATGCTGCGGCGGCAGATGCTGAGGGATTTGCGCAGGCCGTTGGTGGTCATGACCCCCAAGAGCTTGCTGCGTCATCCGCTCTCGGTATCGAGTCTGAGCGAGCTATCCAACGGGCGTTTTCGAAACGTGATCGACGAGATCGACGAGGTCAAGCCGGAGCGCGTGCAGCGAGTTGTGTTTTGCAGCGGCAAAGTCTATTTCGATTTGCTGCGCGCAAGGCGCGATGCATCGGCGGCGAAAGATGCCCGCGCCGCCGCATCGCCCGCTGCACTGGCGGCGGTCGCCCTCGTGCGCATCGAGCAGCTCTACCCGTTTCCCTCGGAGGAATACGAAGCCATACTGCGCAGGTACAGCCAAGCCAAGGAAATTGTTTGGTGCCAGGAGGAGCCGCAGAACCAGGGCGGCTGGTACCAGATCCGGCACCGGCTACAGGCAAAGCTCAGGCCCGAGCAGAATCTACTGTATGCAGGGCGCGCCGGCTCTGCCGCGCCGGCGACGGGAATTCACATGCTGCACGAAATGCAGCAGGCGGACTTAGTGCGTGCGGCCTTGCACGGTGCGCCCATCGAGGAAACCTCGCGTCAAACCGTACGCGTGCGTGCCTGATGGTCCACCGGCCGCAACACGTTTTCATGGAGTTGTCTCGATGACACTTGAAGTGCGCGTTCCACAATTGCCCGAATCGGTGGCCGATGCGACGCTCGTCTCTTGGCACAAGCAGCCCGGCGATCCGGTGGCGCGTGACGAGAATTTGGTCGATCTCGAGACGGATAAGGTCGTGCTCGAGGTGCCGGCGCCGAGCGCCGGCGTGCTCAAGGAGATTCGCCTTACGAAAGGCGCCACCGTCACGAGTGGAGATGTGCTCGGAGTGATCGAGCCCGCATCCGCCACCTCGGGCGCTGTTGCTACTTCGGGCATTGCTGCGGCTTCGGGTGCAGCTTCGGGCACGGCGTCAACTCCTCACGCGGCATCGCATGTCTCCGGCGCGCCCGCGGCGGCAGCAACTTCGCAGGCCCCCAAGTTGAGTCCGGCGGCGCGCCGCCTTGCCGAAGAGAATCGGCTGGATCCGGCGCAGGTGAGCGGCTCGGGACGCGACGGCCGAGTGTCGAAAGCAGATGTGGTCAGCCATTTGTCCAGTCGCGACTCCGCGCCTTCGAAACGCAACGCGCCGTCGAGCAATGCCGCGCCAGCGAGCCACCACGCCCCGATCGATGCCAGGCTGCCAAGCGACACCGAGCCGCCGCGCGGCGCCTCGCAGAGCTCATCTGGATCAGCGGCGCAAAGCGTGCGCGAGCGCCGGGTTCCCATGTCCCGCTTGCGCGCTCGCATTGCCGAGCGCATGGTGCAAGCGCAATCCACGCAAGCTCTGCTCACCTCCTTCAATGAAGTGGATTTGTCGCAGGTTTTGAGCCTGCGAGCTCGCTTCAAAGAGGAGTTCGAGAGCAACGCCGGCGCGAAACTCGGCTTCATGTCGTTCTTCGTTCGCGCTTGCGTCGCGGCGCTCAAGAAATTCCCGAACGTCAACGGGGCGATCGACGGCGATGATATTGTTTACCATGATTTCTACGACATCGGTGTGGCCGTCTCGACGGATCGCGGGCTCATCGTGCCGGTGCTGCGCGATGCGGGCACGCTGAGCTTTGCGCAAATCGAGAAGGCCATTGCCGAATTCGCGCGGCGCGCGCGTGACGGCAGCATCACTTTGCAAGAGTTGAGCGGCGGAACGTTCACCATTACGAATGGCGGCGTCTTCGGCTCGCTCCTGTCCACGCCCATCGTCAATTCACCACAGAGCGCGATTCTCGGCATGCACAAAATTCAGGAGCGTCCCGTCGCGGTGAGCGGCCAAGTCGAGATCAGGCCCATGATGTATGTGGCATTGACCTATGATCACCGGCTCATCGACGGGCGCGATGCCGTGCAGTTTCTCGTCGCGGTCAAGGAACGCCTGGAAGACCCTTCTCGTCTGCTGCTTGATCTATGAGCGATTCATTCGACGTGGTGGTGATTGGGGCTGGTCCGGCCGGCTATCCTGCAGCGATTCGCGCGGCGCAGAACAAGATGCGTGTGGCGTGCGTGGATGAATGGAAGAATTTAGATGGCTCGCACACGCTTGGCGGAACCTGCTTGAACGCCGGCTGCATTCCGTCCAAAGCGCTGCTCGAATCGTCGGAGCTATATCATCGCGCCCGTTCGGAGTTTGCCGAACACGGCATTCAAGTGGGTCACCTCAAACTCGACCTAGCCGCCATGCAGTCGCGCCGTGCGCAGGTGGTGAAAACCATGACGGGGGGCATTGCTGCGCTGTTCAAGGCCAACGGCGTAGAAGCGGTGCAAGGACACGGCAAAGTGCTCGGCCCCAATCGCGTCGAAGTCACCCGGGGTGAGACGAAGCGCTTATTGCAAGCGTGTTACATCGTGCTTGCACCGGGCTCGGTCCCCATCGAGTTGCCGCACCTGGCGTTCGATGGCAAATACATCGTCGATTCATGGCGCGCGCTCGAGCTCGACGCAGTGCCTCGACGCTTGGGCGTGATTGGTGCCGGAGTGATTGGCCTCGAGCTCGGCAGCGTCTGGCGGAGGCTCGGAAGCGAAGTGACGGTGCTCGAGGCGCTCGAGCAACTTCTGCCTGCCGCCGATGCGGCGATCGCAAAGGAGGCGCAGCGCCAGTTCAAGAAGCAGGGCATTGAGGTCAAGCTCGGAGCGAAAGTTTCAGCCGCGCAAGTCAAAGGCAATGAAGTGCTGGTCACTTATTCCGATGGCAACGGGCAAGGCTCGTTGGTGGTCGACCGGCTCATTGTTGCGGTGGGGCGCAAGCCTCTGACGCGTGATCTCCTGACGCCCGAGTCGGGGGTGCGAACCGATGCACGCGGCTTCATTGAAGTGGATGCGCATTGCCAGACCACGGCGCAGGGCGTCTGGGCCGTCGGCGATGCCGTGCGAGGCCCGATGCTGGCTCATAAAGGCAAGGAAGAAGGCATCATGGTCGCGGATCGCATCGCAGGTCTGTTCGGCGAGGTTAACTACGGGGCTATCCCGTCGGTCGTGTACACAGCCCCCGAGATTGCATGGGTGGGGCAGAGCGAAGAGCAAGTCAAAGCGTCCGGTAGAGCTTACAAAGTCGGCAGCTTTCCCTTCTCGGCCAGCGGCCGCGCGCGCGCCATGGACATGCCTGCTGGCTTTGTCAAAGTCATCAGTGCCGCGGACGATGACGAAATTCTGGGCGTGCACATCATTGGCCCGCTCGCCGGAGAATTGATCGCCGAGGCGGTGCTCGCAATGGAGTATTCGGCGAGTACGGAAGATTTGCAGCGGACCATGCACGCACACCCCACGCTGTCTGAAGCGGTACATGAAGCTGCGTTGAGCGTGGACAAGCGCGCCATCGACGCAATCAATCGTTGAATTCAGTTCGACTGTCGTGCTCGGCAGGTGCCCCTCGATGTCGCGCCGCGGCTAGTGGCCGCTGCCCGCTCGACGTCTAACCCGAATGTGCGGGGCGAGCCGGGCGCCTGGCCTGCACGCGGCGCGCGCTCAGCACGTGGGGCATCTTTTCAATGCGCATCAGCACTTTCGACAGTTGCGACAAGTCGCTGAGAACGAGGGTGAGGCTCATTTCGGCGGTGTGATCCTTGCGGCTCGTGGTCTGCATGCCGTTGATGCCGATGTTTTCTTCGGCAATGGCTGCGCCGATGTCGCGCACCAGGCCGTGCCGGTCCAGCGCGAGTATCTCGAGATGCACGGCGAATTGCGCATTCGCATGTTGCGGCCACTCGATCGGCAGCACACGCGCGGGATGGAGCTGGCTCAAACGCAGGAAATTCCGGCATGCGCGCGCGTGGATGCTCACGCCTCGTCCCACAGCGATATAGCCGCCGATGGGCTCCGGTGGTAAGGGGGAGCAACATTTGGCGTAAGAGGATAACCAATCGCCCACTCGAGGCGCAGTCTCCGCAGCCGCCTTTGACGGCAGGCTGGGGTTGGGCGCAGCGTCGGTGGATCTCGAGATGCGCTTCGATGAATGCGACGGCGGTTGCGGCGCTGTGCGCGCCGCCGGCAGGGCATTTTCGACCCGCGCATCGTGCTGGCGAAACCACGCTTTGATTTTGGCGCGATGCTGCGCGCTTGCGACAAATTGCGCACGCGGCGCGAGCCAATCGCGCGACGGCCGCGCTTCCTTGGCCGTGAGAATTTGTACGACGTCGCCGTTTCGTAAGCGATGATTGAGCGGCACCATCCGACCGTTGACCTTGGCGCCGCGCGTCCGATGCCCCACATCGGTGTGCACTCGGTAAGCAAAGTCGAGCGGCGTGCCGCCGCGCGGAACGTCGAGAATATCGCCGCGCGGGGTCAGCGCATGCACCCGGTCATGAAACAGACCTGCGCGCACTTTCTCGAGCAGGCCTCGCGCGGGCTCGGCGCCGTCCGGTGGGCTCAGTAGCGCGCGCAGCTCGTTGATCTTGCGCTCATACGCACGATCCGATCGGCCGCCCTCCTTATAGCGCCAATGAGATGAAACTCCGCCCTCGGCTTGCAGGTGCATTGCTTGCGTCCGAATCTGCACTTCGACTGCAAGCCCCGCTGGACCGAGCACGGCCGTGTGAAGCGACTGATAATGATTGTCCTTCGGTGTCGCAATGTAATCGTCGAACTCCGTAGCGATGAATGGCCAGCGCGCATGCACAATGCCGAGCGCGGCATAACAATCCGCGACGCTGTCGACCAGTACCCGCGCGGCACGCACATCCATGAGCCTTTCGAACGCCAAACCCTTGCGCTGCATTTTTCGGTAAATGCTGTAGATATGCTTGGGTCGCGCAGACACCTGCGCGGCGATGCCCGCGCGAGCAAGCTCTTCGTGCAGCTGCGCACGGAATTCGCGCAGATATTCTTCGCGCTCGGTGCGGCTCGAGCTCAACACCTGCGCGATGCGCGAGTAATGCGCGGGCTCGAGCGCACGGAATGCAAGATCCTCGAGCTCCCATTTCAACTGCCACACGCCCAGCCGGTTCGCAAGCGGTGCATGAATCTCCTGTGTTTCGATGGCGAGCCTGCGCTGCGCATCGAGCGGCAGGCTGCGCATGCTGCGCAGACGCTGCAGTTGCTCGGCCAGCCGCACCAGCACCAGCCGAACGTCCGCCACCATCGCGATGAGCATCTTGCGCAGACCCTCGGTCTGCCCGCGCGTCAGCGCGGATTCTGCGGTCCAGTCGTGCGGCAAGCGAAACTGGCCGAGCGACTGCAGATCGCGCGTCAGATCGGCAGCGGCAAGGCCAAATTGCGCAATGAGCGCGTCGCGCTGCGATGGCTGCGAGCGCGTATTTCCTTGCAGCGCCGTGGCGATGACGAGCGCGTCTTCCCCATCGAGGCCACGCACGATCTCGGCCGCTTCCAACGCCGCTCGCGCCGCCGAGCCGGCGCCACCTTCTTGATCGAGACGCAGCGCATCGAGCGCAGCTCGCAGGCTCTCGCTCATGGGGCGCAAAGGATACGTCGGGGTTTCCATGCTCCTGCTCGATGGCTCGGTGCGCTCGAATTTGCTTCGAGCAGTCCGCGGCAGCGCGTGAAGTGTGCCGAGGCGCTATCATAATCACTCGGTGTCATGGCGGTGAAGTTTGCGAATACTTGGTATCGATCCTGGCTCGCAACGCACAGGGTTCGGCGTTCTCGATGCGATTGGCGGCCGCCTGCGGTATGTGGCGAGCGGCGTCATCGACACGCGGGGCGGGACGTTCGATGCGCGCCTGCGCGAAATATTTCGTTGCGTGCGTGCCTTGGTCGAGCAACACCGGCCCAATGAGATTGCCATCGAGCGGGTGTTCATGAAGAACAACGCTGACAGCGCGTTGAAACTTGGCCAAGCGCGAGGCGCGGCCATCTGCGGGCTATTCGACTGCGAGGCCGCCGTATTCGAATACGCGCCGCGCCAGATCAAGCTCGCGGTGGCGGGTAGCGGAAGTGCCGAGAAAATACAGGTGCAATGGATGGTGCGCGACCTGTTGAGCCTTGACGGCAAGCCGTCCGTCGATGCGGCCGACGCGCTGGCGGCCGCGATTTGTCATGCGCTGCGCGGTTCTTTGCTCATGCGTTATCCCTCGGCTCGACGCGCATGAGCGGGCATTTCAAGATGGGCAGTGGCGCGTGATCGGCTATCTCAAGGGACTCATCGCCGCCAAGCATCCGCCAACGCTGACCCTGGACGTGCACGGCGTCGGCTACGAGCTCGATGCGCCCATGTCGACGTTCTACCGCTTGCCGGCGGCCGGGGAGGCTGTCGCATTGCATACACACTTGGTGGTGCGTGAAGATGCTCATACATTGTTCGGTTTTGCGACCGAGAGTGAGCGCAAGCTGTTTCGCGCATTGCTCAAAATATCCGGCGTCGGACCAAAAATGGCATTGGGAATTCTATCCGGATCGAGCGTGGAGGATTTTTTGAGCGTCGTCGAGACCGAGAACGCCGCCATGCTCACTCGCATCCCCGGAATTGGCCGCAAGACGGCCGAGCGGGTGATCATCGAGATGCGCGGTAACACGTTGAATAGGCTGCTCGATAGTGCGGGCAAGTCCGAGCCCGGCGCTTCCACGCAATCCAACGCGCAAGCCGAGGCGTTCGGTGCGTTGGTGGCGCTTGGCTACAAACCTGCCGAAGTGAGCCGGCTCATGCAGGGCGATGACGACGCCGACGCAAGCGCCGAAGAGATGATTCGGCGTGCGCTCAAGAAGGCATTCAAGCCGTGACGAAAGCACATCGCTCGAGCCATGGTCTCACTTGAAGGCAGCATCTCACTTGAAGGCAGCATCCCATTGAAGCCGGCCTCCTCGAAGCCCGCGTCGTTGAGCGAATGAGCATTCAGACCGATCGCGTCACGAGCGCAGCGCCGGTGCGCGAAGACGAGGCCGTGGATCGCGCCGTGAGACCGAAGCGGCTCGGCGACTACATCGGCCAGGCAAGTGTCAAGGCGCAGCTGGAAATTTTCATTGCCGCCGCACGGCAGCGCGGCGAGGCGCTCGATCACGTGCTCGTGTTCGGACCACCCGGTCTCGGCAAGACCACGCTTGCGAACATCATCGCCAATGAGCTGCAAGTGGGTTTACGCCAGACGTCCGGGCCCGTGCTGGAGCGGCCGGGCGACCTTGCAGCGCTACTCACCAATCTCGAGCCGCGAGATGTGTTATTCGTCGATGAGATTCATCGCTTGAGCGCGGTCGTCGAAGAAGTGCTGTATCCGGCCATGGAAGATTATCAGCTCGATATCATGATCGGCGAAGGTGCGGGCGCGCGTTCCATCAAGCTCGACTTGCCGCCTTTTACGCTCGTGGGCGCAACCACGCGGGCGGGGCTGTTGACCTCGCCGTTGCGCGATCGCTTTGGCATCGTGCAGCGGCTCGAGTTTTATTCAACCGATGAGCTCGCCGAGATCGTGCAGAGGAGTGCGGCCATCCTCAAATTGAAGACGGCTTTCGAGGCTGCCGCCAAGATTGCCGAGCGTTCGCGTGGCACGCCGCGTATCGCCAACCGCCTGCTGCGCCGCGTGCGTGATTACGCAGAGGTGCGCGCCGGAGGAGACATCTCGGCGGCCGTCGCGGTCGCGGCGCTCGATATGCTGGATGTCGATCCGCTCGGCTTCGACATTCTGGATCGAAAGCTCCTGCTCACCGTGATCGAACGCTTTGCCGGAGGGCCGGTCGGCATCGACAGTCTTGCCGCGGCCATGAGCGAGGAGCGCGGCACGCTCGAAGACGTGGTCGAGCCCTACCTCATTCAACAAGGCTTCCTCACCCGCACGGCGCGCGGCCGCATCGCGACTCCCACGGCGTATGCGCACTTTGGCTTGCCTGCTCCCACGTCGGCCAGCGGTGCCAACCTCGCGCTATTCCGAGAAGGAACGTGAGCGATGCCGGGATTTGCGCGCGGGCCGCGCCCGAGTATGCACTGACCCTGCGCGTGTATTGGGAAGACACGGATGCGGGCGGGGTCGTTTACTACGCCAATTACCTCAAATTCATGGAACGCTGCCGCACGGAATGGCTGCGACAGCTTGGCGTGGATCAGCATCGGCTGCGCGCGGAACGGCAGTTACAATTCGCGGTCGTACGCGTCAGCGTCGAGTACTTGCGGCCGGCGGTGTTGGACGATGAACTGCGCGTGACTGCTACGCTCACGCGCATGTCGGGCGCGTCTTTCAGTTTCGACCAGACGATCTGGCGGAATGAATCGAAACTCGCGCAGGGCGAAGCGCGCATTGCGTGCCTCGATTCCATGAGCTTGCGTCCGCGGAGCATTCCAGCGGACATTTTGCGGGAGTGGCGCATTGAACAATGATCTTTCAGTTTGGAATCTCGTGCTCGAAGCGAGCCCCATCGTGCAAGCTGTCATCGTGGTGCTATTGCTCGCGTCCGTCATTTCCTGGAGCATCATTTTCCGCAAGAGCCGCGTCATTTCGCGCGCCCGCGCCGGCGCCGATACGTTCGAAGAGGAGTTTTGGTCGGGCCGGGATCTCGGCGATTTATATCGGCTAATCGAGTCCAAGCGCGACAGCGCCGGCCTCGAAAGCATTTTCGAGTCTGGATTTCGCGAGTTCAGCCGGTTGCGGCAACAAGCGTTGCCATCGGAACAATGGCTGGAGGGCGCCAGGCGCGCAATGCGAGTCGGGCAGTTGCGCGAAACCGATCGGCTCGAGCACCACCTGGCCATGCTCGCGACCGTCGGATCGACGAGTCCTTACGTGGGTTTGTTCGGCACGGTGTGGGGCATCATGAGCGCATTTCACAATCTGGGTAATGCGCAGCAAGCAACCCTTGCCGCGGTGGCGCCCGGCATTGCCGAGGCTTTGATTGCAACCGCCATCGGGTTGTTTGCCGCCATCCCGGCCGTGGTGGCCTACAATCGCTTCGCAGATCAAGTGAGCCGTCTCGAATTGCGCTTCGATGCTTTCATGGAAGAGTTCTCGACCATTCTGCAGCGCAATTCTTCCGCATCACGCCAGTCGCAGCAGGCTGGCTCAGAGCCTGCAAGCCAAGCGCGGCAAGCTTAGCGCCGTGATTCGTACGAGCTGGTTTTAGCATCATGCGTCGCCGCAAGCTGATGGGCGAGATCAATGTCGTGCCATACATCGACGTGATGCTCGTGCTGCTCATCGTATTCATGATTACTGCGCCGCTCTTGACCCAGGGAGTCAAAGTGGATTTGCCCAGCGCCAGCGCCCAGCCTATCGATGAGGAATTCATGGCAAAGCATGAGCCGCTCGTGCTCACCGTGGATCGTGCCGGGCGGCTATATCTCAATATGGGGAAGGCGCAAGAGACACCGACCGATGAGCCGACCGTGCGCGCCCGGGTCGCCGCAGTGTTGCGGCGCGACTCGAAGACGCCCGTGCTCGTCAAGGCCGATTCGCGCGTGCCGTACGGCACCGTCGTGCGGGGCATGACGTTGCTGCAGGCCGCCGGAGCGGAAAAAGTGGGGCTCATCACCGAGCCGCCTCCCGAGAGCGCTAAGGCACCGTGAGCGTCGGTTTAGATCGCAGAGCATGAGCGCTTTGGCTATAGCCAAACAAAGTGTGATGCGCGAGCAAGCAATGCCGCTCCTTGCGTCCGTCGGTCTGCACCTGTTGATCGCGCTGCTTCTTTTCTTCGCCGCGGACTTCAGTTTTCATCGTGTCCAGCCAACGAGCGGAGCGCCGATCAATGCCGTTGCGGTGGATGCTCAAGCGTTTCGTGCTTTCGAGTCGCACAAGGCGGATGCGGCGCGTGAGCGCGCCGCCGCACGTCAAGCGCAACTCGATGCGGCGAATGAGGCGCAACAGCGAGCCGAAGCCGCCGTGCAAGCAAGGGCGGCTGCAGAGGCGAAGGCGCAAGCCGAGAAAAAGGCGCAAGCACAGGCCGAGGCGCAAGCTCGAGTCGAGGCTCAAGCGGCGCGCGAGCAAGCGGCGAGGGATCAGGCGCGAGAGCAAGCATCTCGAGAACAGGCGGTGCGTGAGCAGGCTCGCGCCAAAGCCGCCGTGGCCCAAGCTGAGCATGCGCGCGCGCTCCGCGCGCAGGCAGATGCCAAGGCGCAAGCCGAAGCGCGGGCGCGTGTGCAAGAGCAAGCCATGGAGTCCGCTCGCGCGGCGACTGCCGCGCGTGAGAACGCGGCGCGCTCCGAACGGGAATCCGAGCTACGGCGCCAGCTTTCCGATGAGGAAAGCGTGAGCGCTGCGGCTTCGAGCACCATGATGCAAAGCTACATTGCCAGCATTGCCGGCAAGATCACGCGCGCATGGCTCCGGCCCGCGACGGCGCGTAGCGGAATCGTGTGCACCATCCAAGTCGCGCAATCTCCGGCCGGAGAAGTCACGGAAGTGCACGTCACTCATTGCAATGGCGATGAGCAAGTGCGCCAGTCGGTGGAAAACGCGGTCTATCGCGCTTCGCCTCTGCCTAAACCGCCCGATCCGGCGCTGTTTCAGCCTCAATTGACCTTGGTGTTCAAACCCAATGATTAACTCTTTTTTCAAGCATGCCGCCGCCGTTGCGGCACTGCTCGCCGCGAGCTTCGCGCGTGCAGATCTGGTGGTCGAGATTACGCAAGGGCAGGGCGATGCCATCCCGATCGCCATCGTGCCCTTCGCGGCCAGCGCCGGGGCGGACGCGGCGAGTGCCTTGCCGGATATTGCGCAAATTGTGTCGAATGATCTGGGACGCAGCGGCCGCTTCGATCCCTTGAGCCGCAGCGACATCGTCGATAAGCCGAGCCGCGGCGCAGACATCGTGTTCAACGACTGGCGTGCGTTGCGCTCGGATTACATCGTCGTGGGTCAGGTGAATCCCATCGACACGCAGCGCTTCAACGTACAATTCGAATTGTTCAACGTGCTCACGCATCAGAGATTGCTCGGCTTCCAGGTGCCTTCGAGTCGCGGTGGAATGCGCATGGCCGCGCACCAAGTCGCCGATTTGATCTACGAAAAGATTATCGGCGTCAAAGGATCGTTCGCGACGCGAATTGCCTATGTGAGCGTGACCGGGCAAGCTCCGCTCAGGCAGCATAAGCTCATCGTCGCGGACGCTGACGGAGAGAATCCGCGTATCGTCATGCAGTCCGGCGAGCCGCTCATGTCGCCCGCATGGTCGCCCGACGGAGCAAGCCTCGCATACGTCTCGTTCGAGCATCACATGGCGGCCGTGTACATCCAGCAGTTGCGCAGCGGCGAACGGCGGCGCGTCTCAGCGCGCGCGGGCGTGAATCAAGCCCCGGCGTGGTCGCCCGACGGCCGCAAGATCGCGCTCACGCTCTCCTCGCGCGACGGAAATCTGGACGTGTACGTGCTGGATCTCGCGACGCAAGGATTGACCCGCATCACTCAAGACCCGGCGATCGATACCGAGCCGCAGTGGAGCAAGGATGGCCAATCTCTGTACTTCACATCGGATCGCGCAGGCGGGCCGCAAATCTATGTGCAGGCCGCTCAAGCCGGCGAGGCCGCGCGGAGGCTGACTTTCGAAGGCTCTTACAACGCGCGGCCACGCGTGTCTCCAGACGAATCGCAGATTGCATTCGTGACGCTCGACTCCGGGGGCTATCGAATTGCCGTCCAGGATTTGACGGGCCGCAAGGGCATGCGAGTGCTTTCGCGGGGGCGCTTGGACGAGTCTCCGAGCTTTGCACCGAGCGGCGCGGTCATCATCTATGCCAGCCATGACCATGGCCGCGCCGTGCTCGCGACCGTCAGTACCGACGGAAGAGTGCAGCAGCGCTTGGTGTCGAGCGAAGGTGAAGTGCGCGAGCCCGCGTGGTCCTTGAATTAGCGCGCTCCGCCGCGCCTGCCAAGTTACACTGCGAAATGATCGGAGGAACGAGATGAAACGCAACACGAGTTTGATGTGGGCGCTGGTGGTATGCATGGCGTTCGCGGGCTGTCGCAGCAAGCATCCCAAGGGCGATGCGGATTCGGCCGCGGCGGAAGTTGCGCCGGCCGAATCGAGCACGAACGGGGATGTGAATGCGCAAGATACTTCTCCTACGCCGTTTGGCGCGGAAGGCGCCGCCGACCCCGCCGCGGTCGCTGCATTGTCGGGAAAAATAGTATATTTCCGCTACGACAGCAGCGAGATCGACCCGCAATACAACGGCATCATCGCCGAGGCAGCGCGCAATCTTGCTGCGCACACGACATGGAAGGTACGCCTCGAAGGCAATACGGATTCGCGTGGCACGCCCGAATACAACATCGGCCTCGGCGAGCGGAGAGCGCAGGCGGTGCGCCGCGCCTTGATGCTGCAGGGCGCGGCGGATGCGCAGGTCACGACGGTGAGCTACGGTGAGGAACGGCCCGCCGTGGAAGGCGAAGATGAAACGGCGTTCGCGAAAAACCGCCGTGTCGAGATGGCTGCCATTCCATGAGAGCTGCGCGGTGCATGGGCATTGCCGCAGCTTTCGGTATCGTTCTCAGCGCCTGTTCGAGCCTGCCGCCGGACGAAGATCCGGAGCAGATTCGCACCCATGAGATGGACGCGCGTCTGGCCCGCGTTGAGAAAATCGTCTCCAATCAAAGCTTGTTGAATCTTGCGAACGACATCGAAAGCCTGCGGAACGAAGTGAAATCGCTTCGCAACGACATGGACCAGCTGAACCGAAACCTGGTGCAGCAGCAAGACCGGAATGCCGAGCTCGATGCGCGTCTGAAATTGCTGGAAGGCAGAGGGAGCGGGACTAACCCTTCGGGAACGGCAACAGGAACAGGAATGGGAGCGGCGGGCGCGGCCGCACCGGGAGGCGCGGGTGGAGCGCCTGCATCAGCAGCACAGCCAGTGACGCCCATTGTGTCCAATGACGCGATCGTTGCGGGTGACGGCACCGAGCAAGGTGACTATCAAGCCGCGTTCTCGTTGCTCAAGAACTCGCAGTATGATCGCGCCATCGCGGCGTTCCAAAAATTCAACGCGGCCTATCCGAGCAGTCCGCTGGTGCAAAATGCCCAGTATTGGCTGGGCGAAGCGTACTACGTGACTCGGGCATATCCTGAGGCGTTGCAGGCGTTTCGTCTGGTGGGTGAGAAGTATCCACATTCGCCGAAAGTTGCGGATGCCGCATTGAAAACTGGTTTCTGTTATTACGAGCTCAAGCAGTGGTCGAATGCACGCGAGACGCTGACCCAGGTGACGCAGCAGTATCCGGAATCGAGCGCCGCTCGACTGGCACGTCAGCGCTTGGACAAAATGAGCAGCGAGCGGCACTGAGCCAGCCTCGTCGCCTGCGCGAGCCCCGCGATGCATCGCGGCTCAAAATCAATGAGATCTTTTATTCGCTGCAGGGAGAGGCTGACGCAGTCGGCTTTCCCACGGTGTTCATTCGTCTTACCGGCTGCCCCCTGCGCTGCCGATACTGCGACACCGTGTATGCGTTCCAACGTGGAGAATGGATGTCCCACGACGCAGTCATCGATCGAGCCTTGGAGTACGGCACGCCACACGTGTGTGTGACGGGTGGCGAGCCGCTCGCGCAGGTCGGCTGTCTTGCCCTTTTGACGAAGCTCTGCGATGCCGGCTTGCAGGTTTCTCTGGAAACCAGCGGCGCGCTGGATATTTCTGCCGTCGATGAACGCGTACATCGCGTCATCGACATCAAGACTCCCGACTCGGGCGAGGAGTCACGCAACCGGCTTGCGAATCTCGAATCTCTGCGAGCGACCGATCAGTTGAAGTTCGTCGTCTGCTCGCGCTCCGATTATGAATGGAGCCGCGATTTCGTAAGAGCTCACGGGTTGGCAAGGCGTTGCGCGTTGCTGTTCTCTCCTAGTTATCATCAGCTACCCGCCCGAGATCTCGCCGATTGGATTCTTGCCGATCGACTCGCAGTGCGCTTTCAGTGGCAGCTTCACAAGCAACTGTGGGGAGATGTGCCCGGCCGATGAGCTCCGGCGCTCAGCTTTTGAAGCCGCCGGCGGTAGTCTTGCTGTCCGGGGGCTTGGACTCTGCAACCACGCTGGCCATCGCCTCGTCACGCGGCTTTGCATGCCATGCGTTGAGCGTGGATTACGGGCAGCGGCATCGTGCGGAGTTGCAAGCCGCTGGCAGAGTCGCCGCGTCCCTGGGCGCGCGTGAGCATCGCATCATGAAGGTTGATCTGGCCGGCATTGGAGGCTCGGCGTTGACGGACGCCGCGATCGCCGTCCCGGAAACTCAGACCGCGGGCATTCCACTGACTTACGTTCCGGCGCGCAACACACTGATGCTGGCACTCGCGCTCGGCTGGGCGGAAGTTCTGCAGAGCACTGACGTGTTCATCGGCGTCAATGCGGTCGACTATTCGGGATATCCGGACTGCCGCCGCGAATTCATCGAAGCGTTTGAGAAACTGGCGCAACTCGCGACGAAGTCTGGCGTGGAAGGCTCAAGAATGCGAATCCACGCGCCGCTCATCGAGTGGTCGAAATGTCGAATCATTCATGAGGGGATGAATCTTGGCGTAGATTTCGCTTGGACCATCTCTTGTTATCAAGCCGACGATCAGGGTTTCGCGTGCGGGCGGTGTGATGCGTGCCGGCTACGTCGGCAGGGATTCGCGGACGCTCGATTGGTTGACCCAACACCCTACAAACCCGCGGAAGCTTGAACACGCCCTTACGCGAATAAGCCCCTACCCGCAGATGCATGTACCCGCGGATGCATGAATGCGCCCGTAGCAACTTAGGCGCGCGAGCCGCGCCGGATGACCGGTTATGGCCGATCGATTCCGGGCGCGCGGTACTCACTCCGCGTCATTGCAGAAGTGCCCTTGCCGCCGAATGCGCTGGAGATGATGACCCCTACAAATCCAGCTCCCAAAATCCAAATTGCAATCCAAGCTCCGCTCATGTGCATTCCCCCGCAATGATTCTCCGGTCGCGCCAATGTGCGCGTGACGCCACGGACGTTTCAATACGCCAGTGCCGCACGACTCGCTTCTCGTTAGCCGCCAACCGACATGGGCATGTTCTGACGCCGTATTCGTGCGCGGTGCCTGATGATCCAGCGAGCTATCGGCCGAGCGCGCGATGCATGCCGCTGTGGCCGAGATTCCAGCGTTTTTTATTGAGCGCCGACAACAGCAGCTTGGCGCGACCCGCGTCGATTCGACTGACGCACGAGGCATTGTTGAAAAAATCGTTTTCGCCGATGAGCTGACCTGCGGTCAATGGCTCAACTGTCGAGTAACCCATGGTCCACGCATCAAACGCCCGTTCGAGAATGGGCTCGCTGATGATGCGGGTGACGTGCCGATGACGGGCGTCTTGAGCAATCTTGGCGTAGACTGACTCGACCTTCGCGGCAGGGCCTTCGAGTATCTGAAAAAACGCGCCGTTGATGTAGATGAGCATTCCGGTGAGATCGTGCCGCGCGTTGTTGGCGCGGGCGTGGCGAAGCAGCTCGGGAATTTGCTCTTCTTCGAAAGCTTCACTTGCCCGGCTGGCGTAGATGACATGCGTGAGAAGCGACATGGGCATTTCCCGAACCACAAACCTCGAGCCTAATGCATTGCGAAAACCACATGACATTGCACGCAAAAAACTGCGATGCAGTTCTAGCCGAGGGCTCGGCGGCGCTAACTTGGGATAATGGCTTTCGAAAACCGGCGGCTGCGGGGCAGGGGGCAGCTATCCTTCGATGCTAGTCTAAGCTGCTCACCCCGCGCAGCTGTTGCAGACTTTGAGCGCGGGTTTGGCTGATGAAATCATCGAGATAGGCGGCCGTCGCCCCAGCGGCCGTCGTGACCGCGTACAAGCTGCAATACAAGCCTTGCTTGCCGATGGGTCGAGAAACGACGTAGCCCCGCTCGATGTAGTTCCCCACCGTCCAGGCGGGCAGCGCAGCGATGCCGCGGCCGCTGGCGACCAACTGCAAGATGGCGACCGTGAGCTCGGCCGTGCGCCGCTTTGGGTTGACCCCCGCGGGTGTCAGGCAATGACGCATCACGTCGAGAAGCTCGTCGGCCACGGGGTAGGTAATGAGCGTTTGATCCGCGAAGTCTTGAGCGTCGAGCCATGTCTTTGCGCTCAAGGGGTGGCGCGCGCTCATGAGCGCGACGCTTTCATAACGAAACAGCGGATGAAATGCGAGGCCCTCCCGCGGGCCTGCGTCGTCGTGAACCACGGCCAGCTCAGCTTCCCGCCGCTCGACCAGCGCCACCGGATCGCTGACAAAGCCGGAGATCAGATCGAGCTCAACTTCCGGCCAGAGAGCGCGGTAGGTGTCCATGGCAGGCATGAGCCAGTCGAAGCAGTTATGACACTGCACGGCAATCCGCAGAAGCCCTGCGCGGCCTTGAGCAAATCGGATGATGTCGCGGTTGGCGGAGGCTACGCGCGGCAGAATCTCGCGGGCGAGCTCCAGGAGCCTCAGCCCGGCGGGCGCAAGGCGTATGGGCTTTGCGGTCTTTTCGACGATGTCCGTGCCGAAAAATCCCTCGAGCGCGCGCAATTGATGTGAAAGGGCGGACTGAGTGAGATGCAACCTTCGTGCGGCGTTCGAAAGGCTTCCGGTCTCGGCCAATGCCTGCACCGTCGCCAGGTGACGAAGCTCGAGGATCGAAGCAGCCATGAAAAAAACTAAAGTCTCGTTGAAAAAGATGACGTTGAATCATAGCGCGTCGAGCGGCACCCTTGGCGCGCATGACAGCCGAGGTCTCGTTCGAATTCTTCCCGCCCGCCGAGCCCCGAGCGGAGGTGCAGCTGCAAGCCGCCCTGCAGAGTTTGGCGTCATTGAAGCCGAGTTTCGTTTCTGTCACGTGCGGCGCCAATGGCAGCACTCGTTCGCGCACGGCCCGTTGCGTCGATCGCATTCTTCAGGACACGCCGCTCGAGGTGGCGCCGCATTTGACATGCGCCGGCGCCACACGCGGCGAGATCGACGCTCAAGCGAGGGAATATGCGCGTGCCGGGGTGCGGCACCTCGTCGTGTTGCGGGGCGATGCGCCAGCCGGTGCGCATGCCGCCGATGTTGGGGCCAACGATGGCTACCGACATGCTTCGGACCTCGTGACGAGCCTGGCTGCCTTTCCACAATTCTCGCTAACCGTCGCTGCCTATCCGGAAGGCCACCCGGAATCGTCCGGCGTCGAAGCCGACCTCGCCAACTTACGGCGAAAAGTCGATGCAGGCGCGAGCCGCGCGATCACTCAATTCTTCTTCGATTGTGATGCTTTCCTTCATTACCGCGACCGTTGCGCAGCACTGCAGATGGAAGTGGAGTTGATTCCGGGTATTTTGCCCATCAACCGTTTTTCTCAATTGACACGCTTCGCGGCGCGCTGCGGTGCGCACATTCCCTCGTGGCTGCATGCGCGCTTCAATGGCTTGGAAGATGATTTAGACGCGCATCGGCAAGCTGCGGTGAATGTTGGCATCGAGCAGATTCAGTACTTGATGCGGCACGGCGTGAGCACCTTTCATTTCTATACTCTGAACCGTGCAGAGTTGACTCACGCAATCTGCCACGCACTGGAGCTTCGGCCCGAGCCGGGGATGCGTGCGACGCGAGATGCTTGCGCCGCCGGCTCCATATAACGATTTTCATGAGCTAATCCGGCGGTCTCGCGGGCGCGCACTGCCACCGCAAATCCAACTGGCGCGCCGCCTTCACATCATCAAGACGACGCAAGCCAAGCCGGTGAGGCGCCGCGCGCAAAGTTTCGGCCTCGTCATGGGCCTCGCGCAAAATGTCTTGCATTGCGTCGACAAAGGCATCCAGTGTTTCCTTGCTTTCGGTCTCGGTTGGCTCGATGAGCAAACATTCGGGAATGAGGAGCGGAAAGTAAGTGGTCGGCGCATGAAATCCATAATCGAGCAGCCGCTTTGCCACATCCATGGCGGTAATTTGAAACAACCGGTTTTGCTTTTTCAATGTGATGATGAACTCGTGGCTGGCGCGCCGGGCCGGAAAGGCCGCGTCGTAACCGCACGCTTGCAATCGAGCCAACAAATAATTCGCATTCAGCACCGCGTACTCTGCTACTCGGCGCATGCCTTCGCGGCCGAGCAAGCGCATGTAGATGTATGCGCGCAAGTTCACTCCGGCATTGCCCATGAAGCCCGATAGCCTGCCGATGGAATCGGGACACTCCGCTTCGGTGAGCATCCGGTAGAGATCGCCATGTTTCGTGACCCGTGGAACGGGCAGGAATGGAACGAGCCGGGATGCGGCAGCGATGGCGCCCGAGCCCGGCCCGCCGCCGCCGTGCGGAGTCGAGAACGTTTTGTGCAAATTCATGTGCATGACATCGAAGCCCATGTCGCCGGGGCGAACCTTTCCCAAGATTGCGTTCAAGTTCGCGCCGTCGTAATACAAGAGCCCGCCGGCGGCGTGGACAATGCGCGCAATTTCCTGAATGTTGCGCTCGAACACGCCGAGCGTCGATGGGTTGGTCAGCATGATGCCCGCGGTGCGCGCACCCACTGCCGCGCGTACCGCGGCCAAGTCGACGTCTCCGTTGGCATCGCTCGAAATCTCGCGCACCGTGCAGCCGCACATGGCCGCCGTGGCGGGATTCGTTCCGTGCGCCGCATCAGGCACGAGGATCTCATTGCGCGCGCCATCGCTCCGCGCCTTGTGATAAGCACGAATCATGGCCACGCCCGCGAACTCGCCTTGGGCGCCTGCCATCGGCGTCAAGCTCACGCCCTGTAAGCCGCTCACGGCTTTGAGCATCTCCTGCAGCTCGAACATGCATGACAAGAAGCCCTGACTGTGGAGGTCGGGAGCGAGGGGATGCCGGGCCGCAAAGCCCGCGAGCATCGCAAGCGAGTTGCACACCTTCGGGTTGTACTTCATCGTGCACGAGCCCAGGGGATAGAAGTGCGTATCGATGGAGAAGTTCTGCTGCGACAGGCGCGTGAAGTGACGCACCGTCTGCAGCTCCGACACGTGCGGCAACGAGGGTGAATCCCGCCGCACCTGATCGCCGGGCAGGTCGTCGGGTAGGCCGCGATCGCAGACCCATTGAGTGTAGGCGCCGCGACCGGCACGGCTCAGCTCGAAGATCAACGGCTCGTTGCCGCGCAGTGAGTCCGGGGTCTCGCTCATGATGCGGTCCGTGGCTCACTCGGTGAAGACAGGACTTCGCGCAAGCAGCGCGCAAACGTTGCGATGTCTTGATCGCTCTTCGTTTCCGTGGC
Organism: uncultured Steroidobacteraceae bacterium; assembly: GCA_964247385.1. GTDB lineage: Bacteria > Pseudomonadota > Gammaproteobacteria > Steroidobacterales > Steroidobacteraceae > TMP-86. The sequence continues at coordinate 26,591 of CAXTUB010000001.1, forward strand.
GCACACGAGGAAGGCGTTGCCCAATTCGGGGTAGGCGTCGGATAAGTCGAGCCCAGCGAGAATGCCTCGGGCAGCCAGGGCCTCGAGCACCGGTTTGACCGCGCAGTCCATCCGTATGACGGTCTCGTGAAATGCAGGCGCCTCAAAGATTTTTTGTACCCCGGGCACTTGCGACAGCGCATGCACCAGATCGCGCATCGCGCGCATGCTGGCGCGAGCCACGCGCGCGAGGCCTTGCGCTCCGAGCAAGGATAAATAGATACACGCTGCGGTCACCACCAGCCCTTGATTCGTGCATATGTTGGAAGTCGCCTTGCTGCGCCGGATGTGCTGTTCTCGCGCCTGCAGCGTGAGTGTGAATCCAGGCCGGCCCTGCAAGTCCGTGGTTCGACCCACGATACGTCCCGGCATCTGCCGCACGAGACTCATGCGTGTCGTCATCAAGCCGACGTAGGGCCCGCCGGAGGAGAGCGGCGAGCCGAGAGGCTGGCCCTCGCCGCAGGCAATGTCGGCTCCCTTGCGGCCCCATTGACCGGGAGGAACCAACACCGCAAGGGCCACGGGATTGATCACCGCGATGACGAGCGCACCATGCTCGTGAGCCCAGTCGGTCAATCGATGGACGTTCTCCAGATGTCCGAAAAAGTTGGGATACGCAATGATGAGCGCGGCGAATGGCTCGACCGCAAAGGCCTCGAGCGCTCGCTCGTCGATCAGGCCGCACGTGACGTCATAAGGAAGCTCATCGAATACCAACTCCTGATTGCCGCAGATCGAGCGCGCGACTTTCAAGTACGTGGGATTGAGAGTGCGCGGCACCAGAATTCGCCGGCTCACCTCGGCGCCCCGCTGCGCGCGCACGGCCATGAGACAGCTTTCTGCAAGAGCCGAAGCCCCGTCGTACAGAGATGCGTTCGCGACCTCCATGGCAGTGAGCGAGGCCAACATGCTTTGAAATTCGTAGATGACTTGCAGAGTGCCCTGGCTCGCTTCAGCTTGGTAAGGCGTATACGCCGAATAAAACTCGCCTCGGCTTGCAATGGCCCAGACGGCCGACGGAATGAAATGCTCGTACGCGCCCGCGCCGATGAAACATAGCGGTTCGCCATCTTGTGCGGCACGCGCGCGCAAAAGGCGCGAAGCTTCCATTTCTGTCAGTGCAGGCGGCAAGCCTTCGAGCGTCTCAAGTTTGAGCTCCGCCGGAATCTCATCGAACAGTGCTTCGACGGAAGGCGCGCCGATCGCGGAGAGCATGTCGCGGACGTCGTCTTCGGTGTGAGGGATGAATGACATGCGGATGACCCATTGACCTCACGAAGCCGATTCTACGAAGCGTGCGTATGCCGTAGCGTCCATGAGGGCCGGCAGCTCGACGTCCGGGTGCAGGCGTGCCAGCCAGCCCGCGCCATAGGGATCCTTGTTGACGAGATCCGGATGCTCGACGAGCTGACCGTTGGCTTCGCTGAGCTCGCCGCTCACGGGACAATACACATCGGATGCTGCTTTCACTGATTCGACCACCGCAAGCACATCGCCTCGTGCGAATTTCTTTCCCTCGCTCGGCACGTCCACGAAGACGAGGTCGCCAAGCGCCCGCTGGGCATGATCCGAAATTCCCACCTCCACGCGCCCGTCGTCCAGCATTCGGAGCCACTCGTGGTTTTCCGTGAAGCGCACATCCTCGATCGGATCGTTCATGTCATCTCCTTGATTTCGTGAGCTGGAAGTTCGCCGCGGCGGACGAAAGGAGGCTTGACGCAGCGCGCCCGCATCCACTGGCCTCGCATATCGATTTCGACTTCATTGCCTGACTGGATGGGAACGCGCGCGAGCGCAATCGATCGATTCAGCGTGGGCGAGAAGCCGCCGCTGGTCACGACCCCGTCTCCTGCGCGCGTTGCCACCCGCTGGCCGTGGCGCATGATTCCGCGTCCATCGAGAATCAGTCCGACGGCTCGCACATTCAGGGCGCCGCGGACACGATCGATTGCCGGACGTCCGATGAAATTCCGCTCGGCCGGCTCGAGAGCCACCGTCCAACCTAGGCCCGAAGCCAGTGGATCATGCGATTCGTCGAGATCGTTGCCATACAAGCACAGTCCTGCTTCGAGCCGTAAGGTGTCGCGCGCTCCGAGCCCCGCAGGGACCATGCCGCCTGCGATCAGCGCCTTCCACCAGTGTGAAGCATGCTCCCTGGGCAGCATGATCTCGAAGCCGTCTTCCCCCGTGTAACCGGTGCGCGACACGAACTCCGCGCCATTTCGCATGCCGCTGAAAGGGCGCAGCCCGAGTGTCTCGCGTCGTTTGGTCACGGGAAGAAGCGCTGCCACCGTTTCGCGAGCTTGAGGTCCTTGCGCCGCGAGCATGGCGAAGTCCGATCTTTCGGTGATGCGAAGCTTGAGTGGGTTTGCGTGCTTGCGCATCCACGCAAGATCGCGAGCCTTGTTGGCTGCGTTGACGACGATGCGAAACTGATTCGCATCGAGACGGTAGACGATGAGGTCATCGATCACGCCGCCTTGCTCATTCAGCATGCAAGAGTAGAGCGCGCCGCCGTCCTTGAGCTTCGCAACGTCGTTGGCAAGCATCCGCCGCAGCCAATCGAAGGCGGCAGTCCCTGCAATATCGATGATTCCCATGTGCGAGACATCGAACACGCCACCGCGGCGCCTCACCGCATGGTGCTCCTCGACCTGCGAGCCGTAATGCAGCGGCATCCGGTAGCCCGCAAAGTCGACGAATTGCGCGCCGAGCGCGCGATGCTCATCGAACAGTGGTGTAGTTGAGCCCATGACGGTTCCAAACACAGCAGCAGCAAGAATCACTTCCTGCCCCTCTGTCCTTCGAACCTGAGAGATTAGGCTTGCGCCTTCCCCTTCGGTGGGCTCTCACGAGCCACTCTCCAGAGTCCGCGAGAGCTGTCCGTTCTTGGGCCTGAGCGTTTGTCGGGCGATTGCGCCTTCGGCGGCCGCTCATTCGCGGCGCTCTCCGGAACAACTCTGGTCGCGGTGCGCCGATGATAGAAGATTCGCGTACGAAGCACCATGAAAAGATCTAGCCGCGGCGAGCGGGCCTACCGTCGCGATTCAACGAGAAACTTGAGGCATGATCTGAATGGGTCGTGCAGGGCTCGAACCTGCGACCAATTCCTTAAAAGGGAACTGCTCTACCAACTGAGCTAACGACCCGTTGCTTCCCGCGAAACGCGCATCACCGGCGGGCGGGCATCATAGCGAACTTGTACCGCGCGGTCACATTCGCAGGAGCATGCGGCAAGCAGCGCGTGAATGCTTGCGGCCGCGCAATCTCGCGAGCCGGAGACGGCGCGTCACAGCGGATTTTCGAGACTGAACTTTTCGCCTTCGTCGTCGTAGGCAAACGCTTCGGCGTAGCGGCCCCAGCTCACGATGGTGCGCAGAGTCTGCTCGGCATCCGCATCGTTCATGAAGTCTTCTATTTCGTCGAGGAAGCGGCTCTTGCGCGCCACGTGCGATGACCGCTCATCGAGCACCCGCCGCACGTGCGCCGCCAGCGGCACGTAGCTCAACAGATGCCGGGCGAAAATTTGCTTGCGCTCGTCGGGTCCGGCGTTGGCAAACGCGAGACCCTCGATAGTCAATTTCAAGTCGCCGCCTTCGAGCACCGCGAAATGCATGGACTGCAAGGTCTCGGCCACGGGCAAGAGCTCATCGCTATCGAGCTGCAGGTCCGATGCGATCTTGGGCAAGTCCGCATTGCCCGAAAACGGCGGCGCCGCTACCGCTTCCATGAGACCTGCGAGCAGGTTGGAGGAGATCTCCGGCAGCACGGTGCCGATGGTGAGTACGGGAAACTTGCTCGCGCGCTGAGTTGCGAGGCCGCCGGGCCGCGCCGTCATGGCCACGTACAATCGCTCCACCATGTCTCGAAACGCAGTGTCGAGCCGATCTCGCGGGTGCGGCAGCGTGACGGGGATTTCGCTCAATACTCTGCCCGGATTGGTGCCGAACACGAGAATGCGGTCGCACATCAGCACGGCCTCCTCGATGTTGTGGGTGACGAGCACCACGCCTTGAATCGGCATTCGCCCCTCGCCCCAAAGCTCGAGAAAATCCGTGCGCAGTGTTTCCGCCGTCAGCACATCGAGAGCGGAGAACGGCTCGTCCATGAGCAGGATGTCGGGCTGGACCACCAAGGCGCGCGCGAAGCCGACGCGCTGGCGCATGCCGCCCGACAGCTCGCGCGGATACGCGGACTCGAAGCCGTCGAGCCCGATGAGATCGATGGCCGCAAGAGAACGCTTGCGGATTTCCGCCTTGGGGATGCGCTGCGCTTCGAGCCCGAGCGCCACGTTTTCGAACACGGTGAGCCACGGATACAGCGCGAAGCTCTGGAACACCATGGCGATTCCAGCGACTGGGCTTCCCACGGTCTCGCCGACGTATCGCACCTCTCCGGCGCTCGGCGTCGCCAGTCCCGCGATGAGGCGCAGCAACGTGGACTTGCCCGAGCCCGAGCGCCCCAGCAGCCCGACGATTTGCCGCGGCTTGATTTGCAGATTGACGTCTTCGAGAACGAGCAATTCGCTCCCGTCGGCCTTGGGATACGCCTTGCGCACGTTCGTGACTTCGAGCAGCGGTGAGGGCGCAATGTCGCTCATCAAGTCAGCCGGAACTTGCGCTCTGCGAAGTAATACAACGGCCGCCAGAACGAACGATTGATGATGACGATGAACAGACACATCGTGGTGATGCCGAGCACGATGCGATGAAAATCGCCGGCCGACGTGGCATCGGCGATGTACGAGCCCAAGCCTCGCGCGCGCACTTGGGTGGCGCCCCAGCTCGCAACCTCAGCGACGATGGCTGCATTCCATGATCCGCCGGAGGCGGTGATGGCGCCCGTGACATAGAAAGGAAAAACGGCGGGTAGGGCGATGCGCTTCCACCACAGCCAGCCATTCACCTGGAAGTTGCGCGCGGCGAACTGCAGCTCGCCCGGCATGGCCGACGCTCCCGCGATCACGTTGAACAAGATGTACCACTGCGTGCCGAGAATCATCAACGGGCTCAGCCACCAATCAGGATTCAGCTTCCATGTGACGATGAGATAGACCGCGAACGGAAACAAAAGATTCGCAGGAAATGCCGCCAAGAATTGCGCGATGGGCTGTACGAATTGCGCGACGCGCGGCCGCAATCCCACCCAGACGCCGATGGGAACCCACACGAGGCTTGCAACCGCGATGAGCACGGTGACGCGCAAGAACGTGAGCATGGCGGCAACCAGCACAGTCTCGATTTCCGATTTCGAAGTGCCCGCGATGAGTACCCGCGCGATGTGCCACAAGCCGAGCGTGATCAACGCGAGCAGCACGTACAGCCACACAGTGTCCTTGTGCGCGATGCGCGCCTTGCGGCGCGGGGCGCGCGGCTTGGGCCGCGGCAGCGCCCAACTGGTCCAGCGCACTGCCGACTGAAACAGCGCCGTCAGGGCGGCGATGATGCGCGAGCGGCGCATCATGGTGAGCGCCCACGAGGTCGGTACCTGCGGGTTGGCATCCTGCTCGAACTTGAATCGATCCACCCAGACGAGAAGCGGGCGGAAGATCAGCTGGTCATACACGAGAATGACCATGAACATGGCGAGGATCGCGGCGCCGATCGCAAACAAATTGCGCTGCTCGATGGCCAAGGCAATATACGAGCCAATGCCGGGAAGCGCGACGCGGGTGTGGCCCACGCTGATGGCCTCGGAGGCGACGACGAAAAACCATCCGCCCGACATGGACATCATCATGTTCCATACGAGGGACGGCATGGCGAATGGAACCTCAAGCTGCCAAAAGCGCATCCAGCGCGTCAACAGAAACGCATCCGCCGCTTCGGTCAGCTCAGGAGGAACCGTTCTGAGGGACTGATAAAAGCTGAACGCCATGTTCCAAGCTTGGCTCGTGAAAATGGCGAAGATCGCAGCGAATTCGGCGCCGAGCACGCGTCCGGGCGCGAGCGACATGAAGAACACGACGGTGATGGAGATGAACCCCAGGATCGGCACCGACTGCAGCACGTCGAGAATGGGAACCAGAAGCTTGCCCGCGCGCGGGCTCTTGGCGGCCCAGGTGGCATAAGTCAGGGTAAACACGAGAGACAGCGCGAGGCCCGAAAACATGCGCAGCGTCGTGCGCGCCGCATAGAACGGCAAATTGACCGGGTCGAGTGAAAGCTGCGTCTCATTCAATCGCGCGATCGGTTCGAGCAGGCCGCGGCTCGCATCACCGGCCCAAACGATGAGGCCTATGATGACGATGACGGCGGCGATGTCCCAGCGCGTGGCGACATCGCGCGCGAAAGCAAATGGGTCCGATGTCTGCATGTCGACAGCCCGGTCAACTGAATTTATAGTGAAGCCATGCTCGTTCGCAGCTTTTTATTCGCTCCGGCGAACAGGCACGACATGATCGCAAAATTTCCGCGCATCGGCGCCGATGTTTTTGTGCTCGACCTCGAGGATGCTTTGCCCGCGGCGGATCGACCTGCCGCTCGCAATGCGCTGCGCGAAGGCGTGCGCATCGCCAAGGAGGGCGCACCGCGTCAGGTTTTCTTGCGCGTCAACGACGCCCGCTCGTCTGATTTCGCCGCGGACATGGAAGCGGCCGCGCACAGCGGCGTGGACGGCATCGTGTTGCCAAAAGCCGAGTCCGTCGAGGATGTGCGGGCGGCGCGCGCTGCGATGATGACCGAATTGCAGAAGCCGCTCATTGTCGGCATCGAATCCATCCGTGGTGTATTGAATGTGGACATGCTGGCGGCCGTGGATGGCGTCCGCGGCTTGTATTTCGGCGCCGAAGATTTCGCGGCCGAGATGGGCGCGCGGCGCACGTTGTCCGGCCTCGAGGTTTTATACGCGCGCTCGCGCGCAGTGCTTGCGGCCAAGGCCGCGCGAATCGCGGCGATCGATCAGGCCGTGGTGCAATTGCGCGACGATGCACAGTTCAAGCGGGATGCGTCCATGGCGCGAGACTTAGGTTTCGACGGCAAGATTTGTCTGTTGCCAAGGCAGGTCGAGCTCGCCAACGAAGCGTTTGCGCCGAGCGATGCGGAGGTGGATCGCGCACGGCGATTGATCGATGCCTACGAAGCTGCCAAGGAAAGCGGCCGCGGCGCCATCGATTTCGAAGGGCAGATGGTGGATGAGCCCGTGCTCAAATCGGCGCGCTCGATCGTGGCGGCGGCGCGAGATGAGCGTCAATGATCCGGGTCGATTGACAGCACCTTGCCAGGATTCATGAGCTGGAGGGGATCGAGGGTTTGCTTGATCGAGCGCATCAGCGCCAGTGCGGTCGGGTCCTCATAGCGCTCGAGCTCGGCCACTTTGAGTCTGCCGATGCCATGCTCCGCGCTGATGCTTCCACCAAACGCCCTCACGGTGTCATGCACGATGCGCTTGACCTCATCCGCGCGTGCCGCAAAATCTGCCGCAGTCACGTTTTCGGGCTGACCGAAATTGAAGTGCAGGTTGCCATCTCCCAGATGACCGTACGCCACCATGCGCGTTCCAGGCGGCGTCACCCGCGTCACCGCGGCGCCGGCCGCGGCAACGAATTCGGGTATGGATGCAATGGGGAGCGAGATATCGTGCTTCAGTGATGCGCCAGCTCGGGTTTGCGCGGCGGGAATGTTTTCTCTCAAGTGCCAAAGCGATTGCCGCCGCGCTTCCGACTGCGCAACGATGGCGTCGCGGACGGCGCCGGCCTCGAGACATGACTGCAATGCGCTGAACAATGCGGTGACGTTGGCTTGCGCCGCACACGACGCTTCGATCAACACGTACCACGCGTGCGCTTCGCGCAAGGGATCGCTAACGCCTGCCACGTGCCGCACTGCAAGCTCAATGGCGGTGCGGGGCATGATCTCGAATGCAAGCAAGACATCACCGAGTTCTGCTCGCAGGCGCGACAGAAGCGCAACGCACGCCTCGAGATCATCGACCGCGACCAAGGCGGTCGCATGCGCGGACCGGGGGAACAGCTTGAGACTTGCCGCGGTGATGAACCCGAGAGTGCCCTCGGCGCCGATGAACAGTTGCTTGAGATCGTAGCCCGTGTTGTCTTTGCGTAGAGTGCGCAGTTGGTCGAGAACCCGCCCACCGGGCAACACGACTTCGAGGCCGAGCACGAGATCACGCATGCCACCATAACGCAGCACCTGCGTGCCGCCGGCGTTCGTCGATACGTTGCCGCCGATCTGACACGAGCCTTGTGAGCCCAGAGTGAGCGGAAACAATCGCTCGACACTCTCGGCGATCTGCTGCGCCCGCGCGAGCGTGACGCCGGCTTCGAGGGTCATGCTATAGCCTTGGGCATCGACTGCGCGAACCGCGTCGAGCCGGGCGAACGAAACGACCACTTGAGTTCCCGATTCATCCGGCGTAGCCCCGCCGCAATAGCCGGTGTTGCCGCCGTGGGGCACCATGGCCACTCGATGCCTCGCGCAAATTTCACTGAGGCCGACCACTTGCTCGCGGCTCTGCGGCCGCACCACGCATGCAGTGCGGCCTCGATACAGATGCCGGAAATCGGTTAGGTACGGTGCGACCTGTTCGGCGCGGTCGACAAAGCCGAGCGGGCCGAGTAGCTCTCGCAGCTCCCGCAGCGCCGCCGCCAAGCGAGCCGGTGCCACGAGCTCAGAGCTTTGACTTGGCCCGTGCGTGTTACTCGCGCTGCGCTTCGACTTGGATCTCGAGCTTCACATTCATGTTGAAGCCGTACTGCGCGCCGAAATCCATGCCGAAATCCGCTCGATTGAAAGTGCCCTCCGCATCGGCGCCGCACACTTCTTTGTGCGTCATGGGATGGTCGGGCAGACACTTGAATTGCACGATCTTCAAGTTCATGGGCTTGGTGACGCCGTGCAGCGTGAGATTTCCATCGACCCGGGTCGGTGTATCGCCCCGAAAGCCCGCGAGAGTTCCTTTGTAGGTCGCTGTCGGATATTTCGCCGCGTCGAACAGGTCTTTCCCCCTGGCATGCTCATCCAGCTTCGACATGCCGAAGTCTATGGAGGAAGTATCGACCGTCACGTTCACGCTACCGGTATGCGCCGCCTTGTCCAAAACGATGCTGCCTTTCGTCGCAGTCATCTTGCCGCGCCAAACCGACAGGCCGCCCATGTGATCGGCCGCGAAACTGGGGTACGTATGCGACGGATCAATCGCATAGGTGACGGGTGCAGCCGTTGCGCACAGCGAAGCGATCGAGAACAACAAGCCTGCGAACGAAGCAACCATTCGATTCATGAGCAACTCCTGTTTGGATGCGAATATAGTAGCCTAACCCTGGGCGCGCGCGGCGCTCAAGCAAGAACCCATCGAATGGATTTTTTTGACGTCGTTTATTCTAGAAGCTCGGCAGCGCGGCTAGTCGAGCCTGCTCCAACTCCGGCACAGATCACGCGAATGCTCGAAGCGGCGGTGCGTGCGCCAGATCATGGTCAATTGGCCCCGTGGCGATTTTTCGTGCTCGAGCCTGCGCAGCGCGACCGCTTCGCCGAGGTGGTCGCGGCAGCGCGTCTGCAGCGCGATCCGCATGCGCCGCCGGAAGCGCTCGAAGCCGAGCGCAACAAGATCAAGCGCATCCCCATGATCATCGTCGTCGCGTGCGTGATCGCTCCGGGGAGCGAGAAAATTCCGCCGATCGAGCGAGTGCTGGCTGTGGGCGCCGCTGTGCAGAATTTGTTGCTCGCGGCGCATGCATTGGGTTACGGCGCAGTCTGGAAAACCGGGGCTGCGGCGTACGATGCCGCGGTCAAGGGTGCACTGGGACTGACGCCGGCCGATCACCTCATTGCGATCGTGCACGTCGGAACGGCGCTGGCCAGCGCACCCGTGCGCCAGCCCCAGCTCGACGGCGTCGTGCTGAATTTTTCCTGACGCGATCGCACTGCCGTCTTGGCTTTCTATCGCGCGGCACTCCATATTCCCGCGGCGAGTGCCGAGCGCATCGGTATCTTGCTGGTCAATCTAGGGACGCCGTCCCGGCCTGCCTATCTCGCAGTATGGCGCTATCTGCGTACATTTCTCGGCGACCGTCGCGTGATCGATTCCCCGCGGGTGATTTGGCTGCCGGCGCTGTATGGCTTCGTGCTGACGCTGCGCTCGTTTCGCACCGTGCGAAATTATCGCAAGGTGTGGATGCGCGAGGGCTCGCCGCTTGCGGTGTACTCGAAAGCGCTCGCCGAAAAATTCGCCGCAGCCATGGCAAGCGCCTACGGGGACCGAGTGCGCGTCCGTCTCGCCATGACCTACGGCGAGCCCTCGATTCGGCGCGGCTTGCGCGAGCTCATGCAAGCCGATGTGACCCGCCTCTTGATCATTCCTTTGTATCCGCAATATTCATCAACCACCACGGGCGCGGTGTTCGATGCGGTCAGCGAGGCATTGCGCTCGCAGCGCCGGGTGCCCGAGCTGCGTTTCGTCAGCGACTATCACGCCGAGCGCGGCTACATCGATGCCATCGCGCGGAGCGTGCTGGCCCATTGGCAGAAATTCGGCCGTGCGCACTTGCTCATTTCCTTTCACGGGATTCCGCAGGTCTATGTGGCGCAAGGGGATCCTTATCGTGCTCAAGCGGAGCGCACCGCGCGAGCCATCGCGGCTCGGCTCGAGCTGTCCGCCGGTGATTGGACGCTCACGTATCAGTCGAGATTTGGCCCGGTGCTCTGGCTGCAACCGTATACCGAAGACACGTTGCGCGAGCTGGCGGCGCGCGGCGTGCTGCAAGTCACCGTGGTGTCGCCTTCGTTTGCGGTCGATTGCCTGGAGACATTGGAAGAGATCTCGGTCGAGTACCGCGCCATGTTCGCGCGCCTCGGCGGCCGCTTGACCATGGTGCCTGCGCTCAACGATGACTCCGCACACGTGAGCTTGCTGGAGACGCTCGCGGCAAGAAATCTGCGCGACTGGCTCAGCCCGGAGACCTAGCTTCCCTCGCTCAACGATCGGCGGCGCTGCTGCGTCGCACAGCAAGCTTCGCGCGTGACGAAGCACGCAAACCGTGAAGCCAGCGCGTGCGCTATTCCGCAGCGCTCGGACTGTGGGTTGATCCCACGACTCGAGCGATGCTATATTTCCCGCATGTCGAGCCGTCCTCGCTCTTGCTGCAGTCTCTCAGGCCTCTGCTGCCTCGCTCTGCTCCTGCGCCGCTAGGCGCTACCCCCCTCTGCGCCATCGGCCGGCGCGACAAGGCCGAAACCTTCCAGTTCCTTCACTCAAGTTCAGTAGCGAGAACAGCATGTTGATGCATCCGGCTTCCAAGTACTCCGCGTTCAAGCCCATTGATTTGGCCGACCGACAGTGGCCAAGCCGCTCGATCGAGCGCGCGCCCGAGTGGTGCAGCGTCGATTTACGGGATGGAAATCAGGCGTTGATCGAGCCCATGGACGGCGCTCGAAAACTGCGCATGTTCGATATGTTGTTGCGCATCGGCTTCAAACAGATTGAGGTGGGTTTCCCCGCCGCTTCGCAGACCGATTTTGATTTCTTGCGGGAAATCATCGAAGGCGGCTTGATTCCCGCCGATGTCACCATTCAAGTATTGACGCAAGCTCGTGAGGATTTGATCGAGCGCACCTTCCATGCCGTACGCGGCGCGAAGCGCGTGATCGTGCATCTTTACAACTCGACTTCGACGCTGCAGCGCCGGGTGGTTTTCAAATCGGACCGCGCTGGAATCATCGCCCTTGCGGAGCGCGGCGCGCGTTGGATCCTGGATCAAGCGCAGCGCGCGCCCGAAACTCAGTGGACGTTCGAATATTCGCCGGAAAGCTTTACCGGCACGGAGCTGGAATTTGCCGTTGAGATCTGCGATGCGGTCGTCGCCATCTGGCAACCGACTCCCGCAAGCAAAGTGATATTGAATCTGCCCGCCACGGTGGAGATGGCGACACCCAACGTCTATGCGGATCAAATCGAATGGTTCGCGCGGCACGTGGCGCAGCGCGAAGCGCTCACCTTGAGCATCCATCCGCACAACGATCGCGGCACGGCGGTGGCTGCGGCGGAGCTCGCATTGATGGCGGGCGGCGATCGCATCGAAGGCACATTGTTCGGCAATGGCGAGCGCACCGGCAATGTCGATCTCGTGACGCTGGCGCTCAATCTGTATACGCAAGGCATCGAGCCGAATCTCGACTTTGCGAACATCAACGAGGTGGCGCGCTGCGCGGAAGATTGCAACCAGTTGCCGATTCATCCACGGCATCCGTATGTGGGCGATCTCGTGTTCACAGCATTCTCAGGCTCACATCAGGACGCCATCAATAAGGGACTACGCGCCCGCGGCGAGGAGGGCCTGTGGGAGATTCCTTATCTTCCGGTTGATCCGCAGGACTTGGGCCGTTCCTATGAATCCATCATTCGAGTGAACAGCCAATCGGGCAAGGGCGGCATCGCTTACTTGCTCGAGCGCGATTATCACCTCGTGCTGCCGCGTCGCCTGCAAATCGAGTTTAGCCGCGTGGTGCAGGCCGCCGCGGATTCGTCCGGAAAAGAGTTGAGCTCGTCGGAGCTCTGGAATTTATTCGAGCGCGAGTATTTGAGCGTGCGGGGGGATTATGTCTATCGATCGCACCAGCTCTCCGCATCGAGCGACGGCGAGGACCGCGAGCAATTGGTATTGCACATCGAGCGCGATGGCCGGTCCGAGAGTCTGCTCGGGCAGGGGTCTGGGCCCATCGATGCTCTGGTGAACGCGCTCCATCTGCCGATCGATGTGATTTCGTACGAAGAGCATTCGCGCAGCCACGGGAGCCACGCACAAGCCATCGCGTTCATCGAGGTGACGACTCCCTCGCGGCGCACCGTGTTTGGAGCCGGAATGCATTCGAACATCATCACGGCATCTCTCTTAGCGGTTCTGTGCGCCGTCAATCGAGCAGTCAGGGCCGGGGATATTGCGCTCGAGCCGAGCGGCGGCCTCCATGCAAGCTCAGGCACGGCCGTCGCGCTGTCCGGCGCATGAGGTCTTTGAATGCGCTGCAAAATTCGGATATGATGCTGCAATTCAAGTTGAATACCGTCTCGATCCCCTTGATTTAAGGAGACTTTCGGAAACTCCATGCGCGAACGAGAAGATCAGCACTTCGACATCGATGACGAGTTCCTCGCCTCTGAGGAATCGCAGCCTGAGTTCGAAACCGTGATGGAGCGACCCGAAAGGCGCGCCAAGCCGTCAGCGACCGTCAAACGCGGTAAGGCTGCTTGGAGCCGTGTGGAAGATGTCATCGCGGAGCGCGAGCTGGAACGGGAGCTGCGCGACGTGTTCGACGAAGACTAAGATTCTCGTGCGGTTGCGCTGAGCTTGCCCTGACTTGGGCTTTGTGAGCTCGCCGCCGTCATAGCAGCCTTCTCGATGCTCCCCGAACACTCGTGGGTTGTCCTCAAATTCGGGGGCACGAGCGTGTCGTCGGCTGCGAATTGGCGGCAGATTGCCGGCATCGTGGCATCCCGGGTCGCGCGGCGCTCGCGCATGTTGATCGTGCATTCTGCGTTGTCGGGCGTGACCGATTCGCTCGACAAGCTGTGCTCGGCAGGCGCCGCCGACTGCAAAGGCGCGCTCGAACTCATTCATTCCCGCCACGTCGAGCTAGCGCGCGAGCTGGGCTGCCCGTTGGGCAGCTCGTTCGAGGCTGCGTGGCGTGAGCTATGCGCCGACCTCGAGGCTCGCAGCACCCGAAGTGAGGAGGACCTGCGCGCCCGGGTCTTGGCCAGCGGTGAGCTCATGGCAACCTCGATAGGCTGCGAATACTTGCGCAGCCAAAACCTGCCGGTGTCCTGGATGGATGCGCGCCAGATTCTGCATAGCGTCGAGCGCGAGCATGCAGCCGTGCGTGCCAGCCGCCTGAATGCCACCTGCGATTTCACGCCAGACCCGGCTCTTCGATCGGCGCTCGCAAATGCAACGCAAATCGTGGTGACGCAGGGCTTCATCGCCTCGAACGCGCAGGGACAAACCGTGCTTCTTGGACGAGGCGGCTCGGACACCTCGGCGGCCTATTTCGCCGCAAAGTTGCAGGCAGAACACCTCGAGATTTGGACCGATGTGCCGGGGATGTTCAGTGCCAATCCGCGCGACATTCCGGCGGCGCGCCTGCTGCGCGCCCTGCACTATGACGAGGCGCTCGAGATCGCGAGCAACGGCGCCAAGGTATTGCATCCCCGCTGCCTTATGCCTGTGAAGCATGCCGGCATCGCGCTCCACGTGTATGCAACTCAAGCGCCGCATCTCGAAGGCACGGTGATTTCCGGAGCGACGCCGCACAGCGCAGGCCACGTCAAGGCCATCGCCGTCAAGCGAGGCATTACCCTCGTATCCATGGATAGCCCCGGCATGTGGCATCAGGTCGGTTTTCTCGCCGACGCTTTTCAGATCTTCAAGCGGCACGGTTTGTCCGTGGATTTGGTTTCGACCTCCGAGACCACGGTGACGGTTTCGCTGGATGCTGCGGCAAATACCCTCGACGCTCAGGTGCTGGGCGCGCTGACCGCGTCCTTGGAATCGCTCTGTCGGGTGCAAGTGATCGGGCCGTGCGCATCCTTGAGCTTGTTGGGCCGAAACATTCGCGCGATCCTGCCCGAACTGGGCGAGGCTTTCGAATTATTTCGCGACGAGAAAGTTTTTCTTGTCAGCCAAGCCGCCAACGATTTGAATTTCACTTTCGTCGTCGACGAGTCGCAAGCCGATCGCTTGTCGAGTCGTCTCCATGAGCGCCTGATCCAAAGCATCGGTTCCGATCAAGTGCTCGGCCCAAGTTGGGCCGCGCTATTTCGCCAGCCGATGGAAACAAAGGCTGCAGATACTTGGTGGCGGCGCTCGCCTCAGCGCGAGCGCTTATTGGAGATCGGAAGGGAGGGTGCGGCCTACGTCTATGAACTCGATTCCGTGCGAGCGGCCGTGGCCTCACTCGCATCGGTTCCGACCATTCGACGCTGGGCGTATGCCATGAAGGCGAACTGGCACCCGCAAATTTTGCGCCTTTTGCACGATAGCGGTTTCATGTTCGACTGTGTGTCATTGGCCGAGGTTGAGCACGCGTTCGCGAGCGTCAAGAATCTCAAGCCCACGGAGATCTTGTTTACTCCCAATTTCGCTCCGCGCGTGGAATATGTCGAAGCATTGCGGCGAGGCGTGCGCGTGTGCCTGGATAATTTATTCCCGCTGCACGCGTGGGCGGATACGTTTCGCGGCCAGGAAATTTTCGTGCGCATCGATCCCGGTTTTGGCCGTGGGCATCACGCGCACGTGCGAACCGCCGGCGCACATACCAAATTTGGCGTGCCCTTGTTCGAACTCGACGAATTGGCGAGAGCCGCAGACGCTGCTGGAGCGAAGATCGTGGGCTTGCACGCGCATGCTGGAAGCGGGGTGTTCGAGCCTGCGAGCTGGGCCGAGACGGGCGAGATCCTTTCGCGCGCGGCGGATCGATTCCCCGCGGTTCGGGCGGTCGACCTTGGTGGGGGGCTCGGTGTCCCGGATCGCGAGGGCCAGCGGCCAGTCGAATTGACCATCGTCGAAACTCATCTGGCCGCGTTGCAACGGCAATTTCCGCAGCTCGAATTTTGGATGGAGCCTGGGCGCTATCTCGTGGCAGAAGCCGGTGTGCTCATTGCGCCGGTCACGCAAATCAAGGGCAAGGGAGACGTGCGCTACGTGGGAGTGTCGACCGGCATGAACTCATTGATCCGCCCGGCGCTCTACGGTGCGCATCATGAGATTGTCAATCTCACGCGTCTCATGGAGACGCCACAGACGCTCTATCAAATCGTCGGACCCATCTGCGAGTCCGCCGATCTGCTTGGCCATGATCGCTGGCTGCCCGAGACGCGCGAAGGCGACGTGTTGCTGATCGCGGGAGCGGGGGCCTACGGCCGGGCGATGAGCTCGCACTACAACTTGCGCGCGCCCGCGCACGAGATCGTGCTGTGACTTCGATCGGTTTCATTGGGTGGCGTGGCATGGTGGGCTCGGTGCTCATGCAGCGCATGCGGGCGGAAGGGGATTTTGCCGGCCTTCGATCTGTTTTTTTCAGCACCTCGCAAGCCGGCGCCGCAGCGCCGCGAACCGATGCCGGCGAGCCGCGCGTGCTCGATGCGTACGACATCGAGCAGCTCAAGCAACTGCCCATTCTCGTATCGACCCAAGGCGGCGATTACACGGGCAGCGTCCATGCGAAGCTGCGCGAGGCCGGATGGACAGGCTATTGGATCGATGCCGCATCCACGCTGCGCATGCGCGAAGATGCGGTCATCGTGCTCGACCCGGTCAATCTCGACGTCATGCGCCGCGCTCGCGACCAAGGCATCCGGAATTTCATCGGCGGCAATTGCACGGTGTCGCTCATGCTGATGGCGCTTGCGGGTCTGCTGCGCGATGACTTGATCGAGTGGATCTCGGCGATGACGTATCAATCGGCATCCGGAGCGGGCGCGCAACACATGCGTGAGTTGATCGAGCAGATGGGCGCGGTGTATGCGCGCGCGCGCGGCGCGTTGGAGGATCCGAAATCTTCCGCTCTCGACGTGGATGCGGCGGTGCAAGCCGCGCTGCTGGATGAAAATTTACCCCGTGCACACTTCGGCGTGCCGCTGGCCGGAAATGTAATCCCGTGGATCGACAAGGATTTGCAAAATGGCCAGAGCCGCGAAGAATGGAAGGCAACGGCCGAAGCCAGCAAGATTCTTGCGCACTCGGGGTCCTTGCCCGTCGAGGGCCTGTGCGTGCGTGTCGGCGCTATGCGCTGCCACAGTCAGGCGCTGACCATTAGACTCAAGCAGGATCTGACCGTCGATGAGATCGAATCGCGGCTTGCGTCGGGCAACTCGTGGGTGCGGGTGGTTCCGAACCGGCGTGAGGAGTCCATTCGTGATCTCTCTCCCGCTACCGTCAGCGGCAAGCTGCAGATCGCAATTGGCCGTGTGCGCAAGATGGGTATGGAGCCACGGCTCATCTCCGCGTTCACGGTGGGAGATCAGTTGCTATGGGGAGCGGCTGAGCCTGTGAGGCGCACGGTGAAGTTCCTGTTGGGCACGTTGTAGCTCCGCGGGGAGCTTCACGGCGACCAGTACCAACTGACCGGCACACGGGTTTGGCGCAGCACTGCGCGGACGGGCATGTCGGTGGCAGGGCCCGGCGCCAGTGCGCGCTCTAAGGTGGCGCGCTTGGAGTCGCCGGTGCCTTGGATGATGATTTGACGCGTTTCCAACAGCGCCGATAGGTTCAAACTCACACGCTCGCGCGGCGAGGCGGGCGCGCGCATCGCAACGGTGTCAGGCGGCGCGTCCGCATCGAGCGCTTGCGGCAAATCCGAGTTGTTGGGAAAGAGCGATGCGGTATGGCCATCGTTTCCCATTCCAAGCAGCACCATAGCGAATGGCCGCGGCAAAGCCTGATAGGAAGACCAGGCCTCGGCTGCGCCCCGAGCGGGCGATGAGTGAGTATTTTTCATCGCGACAAAACTTGCGGCCGCTGCGCGATGGGTCAGTAAATATTGGCGCACGAAGCGCTCGTTACTCGCCGGATCCATCGGACTCACCCAGCGCTCGTCAGCCAGTGCAACCGAAACGCGGCCCCAGTCGAGGTCTGCACGACTCAGTCGCTCGAATAGCATTTGCGGTGTCTTACCCCCGGAGACGATCAAGCTCGCCCGCGGACTCTGTTCCAGCGATGCACTCAGCGCCGCGAGAACTTGCGAACAGGCGGCATCGGCTGCCGTTTGGGCATCGGCAAATACGATCTCGCGCATGCTGAACTAGACTCGCGAGAGGGCAGCGTGCGAATCAATCACCCGAGATTGTACGAAGTTCGCCCGCGTATCAGTCGCGCAGGACGGCGGATCGCATCCCGGGAATCGCAAATTTGGGCTCGAGCGTGCGCGCATCGAATCGAGTCAGATACAGCTCGTGCAGCAGACCGGCGACGCCCGCAACAGCCGCAACCCAAAACAGGACGAGAGTAATGACAGACAGCGTCGCTTGCATGAAACAACTCCGGGAAGGTGCGGCTATTTCAGCGTAATCGAGACTCGCAGAGGAGGGGTGCGAGCGCGGTGCTCTTGTCAGCGATTTCTCACCCAAGGGCATGGGTCAGAAGATCCCACTCTTGCGTCGGACGCTCGGAAGCCCGCCAACCGTTGCTCAGCGCGAGACGAGCTGGATGAGCGAGATCTCGGGCCGCGATCCGAAGCGCATGGGAGGTCCCCAATATCCGGTTCCGCGACTGACATACAATAACAGATCGCCGACGCGTGACAGCCCTGCGACAAACGGCTCGAACCAGCGCACGATCCAGCTCCACGGCCAAAACTGTCCCCCATGCGTGTGACCCGACAGTTGCAAATCAAAACCCGCGCGCGCCGCCTCTTGTGCGCTGCGAGGCTGATGGGCCAGCAGGATGCGTGCAGCGGCGTCGGCCGGCGCACCTTGAACCGCAGCATGCGCGTTGCTCGCTTCGGCGGGTGAAAAATGGCTCGCACTGGCATCGTTCACTCCGGCGAGCACCAGCGTCTCGCCGCCGTGCTCGATGAGCACGTGTTCGTTCTTGAGCACCGTGAGGCCGAGGCGGCGCAACTCGTGCGTCCACGCCGGTTCGCCCGAATAATACTCATGGTTGCCGGTGACGAAGAATGTCCCATAGCGCGCGCTCAATCGTGACAGGGGTGCAGTGTGCGTCCTGAGTGCCGGCACCGAGCCATCCACCAGGTCGCCCGTAATCGCGATGATGTCCGGGCGCAAGCGGTTGATGCGCTCGACGATGCGCGACACGAAGTCGCCCCTGATGGTCGCACCGACATGCAAGTCGCTGATTTGTACGATTCGTAAATCGAGCAAGCCCATCGGAAGATTAGCCAACGGGGCGCGCACATGGGCAATGCGCACGCCGAAACGAGCATAGAGAACCCCTAGCACTGCCAGCACCGCGGAAAGACTCACAACCGACAGCGCCGTCCATCGCGCAACCGCTGCATCGTAATGTCCCGTGACCTTAACAAGGAGCAACACAAGATCGCGGCAGATCGTCAGCGCGAATAGCGCCGAGGTGATTCCCATCAGAATCAAGCCCGGCCACACGCTCCACGCCGACGGCGATGCTTGTCGCGAGGCGCGCAACGCGTTCGGAACCAAGGCAAACGAGGCGAGCAGAAGCGCCGCAATCGCAATGCTCAGACCGAAGTCACCCCAAAGCGCCGGAATCAAGCGCACACCGATGTAACCGTGAATGAGTGCGGAAAAGAGCAACGGTTGAGATAACACACGGCGCATGGGCGAGCGTTCCGACATGCTGGCATTTCACCCGATTTCAAGCCGTCGAGCGTGTCAGCCTGCGCCGACTGTTATCTTCTTCTCACAAAGCGCATGATTCGGCAGCAAATAGGGAGCGAACATGACGCGCGCAATCATCAATGACGAAGTTCCGAGCGACCCACAGTCACCCATTCCACCGCCGCCGGATCAGCCAGCTCCTGCCGATCCCATTTTACCGCCGACCAAGGCCTGAGCTCGGTTCGTTGATCTGGCTTTGATCCGCCGGCGCAGCGACTGACCGACGCAGCGACTGGCCGACGCAGCGATTGGCCGGGGCAGGGATCGGCGCAACGGATCAAAGCTCCAAGCGACTGCGCGTCTCAAGCGACGGCGCGTCTGATGAGGCACGTTGCGCGATGCTTCTTGAAGCACGGCAACCAGCGAGTCATCGGCTGTTCTGCGCGTGGCGAGCCGCAAGGCGTGCAACGATGTCATCGAACGGCACGGTGCGAAGATTCAGCACGATGAGCAGGTGGAAGACAAGGTCCGCGCTTTCGTCGATGAGACGCTCGCGGTCTTCCCGAATGCTCGCAATGACACTTTCAACCGCTTCCTCACCGAGCTTTTGCGCAGCCGCGTCGATTCCGCGAAGCGCGAGTTCCCGCACGTAACTGTCCACGGGCCCCGAGCGGACACGTTGCTGGATGATGGATTCAAGCTCGTGAAGAAAGTTGAGCTTGCCGGATGCGGGCAAGATCGCATCCCCCCAACAGGTGGCTGTCTTCAAGTGACATACGGGGCCATGGGGCTCGGCCATCACGAGCAACGCATCTGAGTCACAGTCGAGCGCGATTGCGCGCAGCGACAAATAGTGTCCAGAGGTCTCGCCTTTTTCCCAGAGCGTTTGCCGGCTTCGGCTAAAAAACGTGACCCGGCGAGACGCCAGCGTTTGTTCAAACGCAGCCTCGTTCATGTAGCCCAGCATCAACACCGAACCGGTGTGGAAGTCTTGCACGATCGCAGGCAATTGCTGCGCACCTCGCGGCCAAGCCGGCGCAGGGATGGCGCGCATGCCGTCGACCGCGCTCATTGCCTGACCTCGATCTGCTGCTGGCTCAGCGCACGCTTGAGCGCTCCGATCGACATCTCTCCGCTGTGAAATACGCTCGCTGCCAATGCGGCATCGACGTGCGCAATCGCGAACGCGGCCTCGAAGTGTTCATAAGAGCCCGCGCCGCCCGAGGCGACCAGGGGCACGATACAGTGCGGGCGCACCTGGCTCAGCTGCGCGATGTCATAGCCTTGCCGAGTGCCATCGCTCGACATGCAATTCAATACGATCTCCCCCGCGCCGCGCTCGATCGCCTCGCGCACCCAAGCGGTGGTCTCACGCTGCGTATCGCGAGTTCGCTGCGCATCGCCGGTAAACTGCTGCACGCGAAAGCCGCTGGGAGTGGTCATGCTGTCTACCCCGACCACGACGCATTGCGATCCGAAGCGTCGGCTGATTTCATCGATGAGCTCGGGCCGCCGCAGCGCCGGCGAGTTGACGGAAATTTTCTCGGCGCCGGCGCCCAGCGCTTCCTCTGCATCGCCGATCGAAGAAATGCCGCCCGCCACACAGAAGGGTATATCCAGCACCCGCGCCACGCGCTCGATCCAACCTCGATCGACGCAACGGCCTTCCGGGCTCGCCGTGATGTCGTAAAAGACGATCTCGTCAGCGCCTTCATCGCAATAGCGCTGTGCCAGTTCAAGAATGTCGCCGACAACGCGATGATCGCGAAATCTCACGCCCTTGACGACCTCACCATCGCGCACGTCTAGGCAGGGGATGATGCGTTTGGCAAGTATGGCCGCAGCTCCTCGTGGGTGAAGTGACGCTCCAGCAGCGCCTTGCCGCTGATCGCGGAAGCAACCCCCACGCTCGACAGCGCCCGCAAGTCCGCGCTGCTGCGGATGCCGCCGGAGGCTTGCCATGCAATCGCGGGATAGCGCCGCACTGCGAGCTCATACAATTCGGTGTTGGGTCCGTTGAGGGCGCCATCCCGGCCGATGTCGGTACACAACACGTGCCTGAGCCCGAAAGGCGCAAAGCGCTCGACGGCATCCCAAAGCGACCACTGCGATGTGTCGCGCCAACCGTGAGTTGCGAGGCGCGGGTGGGCGTCGCGATCCAATCGCACGTCGAATGCCAGCACGATGCGCTCCGCCCCGAATCGCGCAAGCCACGACTCGACTTCGCCGGAATGAGATACCGCTGCGCTGCCGATGACGACACGCTCGATGCCGGCTCCAAGCAGTTCTTGGACCGTTCGCTCATCGCGCACTCCGCCGCCCGATTGCACACGCAGTCCGTCGAGTGCAGCGATTTCGCAAATTGGTAATCGATTGAGGCGGGCGCCGTCGCGTGCTCCGTCCAGATCCACGACGTGCAGCCAATCTGCGCCCCAGTCCCGATATCGGCTGGCGAGAATCTGCGGGTGGACCGGGTAGGCCGTCTCCGCATCGAAGTCGCCCTGATACAAACGGACGCAGCGGCCGCCGCGCAAATCGATGGCGGGAATCAACTGCATGGCATGCGCAAAAAATTTTGCAGCACTCGTGCGCCCGCGGCGCCGGAACGCTCCGGGTGAAATTGCACGCCGAAAAAATTCTCGCGCCGCACGCATGCGCTGAAAGAGATTCCGTAGTCGCAATGGGCGATGGTGAATGCACCTCGGGGCGCGGCATAGCTATGCACGAAGTATGTTCGGTCACGTCCGGGTGTGAGTTGCTCGAGCAATGGCGTTCCGCTGTCGAACGACATGGTGTTCCAGCCCATGTGCGGCACGGGCAGGCCAGGCTCGGAATGCAGACGCTCCGCGCGCCCGGGAATGATCTGCAGACATTGCACATCGCCTTCGGCGGAACTGTCGAACAGCAGTTGCATGCCCAGGCAAATGCCGAGCACCGGCTTGGATAGAGAGGCGAAAGTCTCGACGAAGCCTGCTTCGTGGAGGCGTTGCATGGCATCGGGCGCGGCGCCCACCCCCGGCAGCACGATGTGCGTTGCTTGACGCAATTCATGCGGATGCGCGGCGATTGTCACTGCGGCGCCGAGCCGCTCGAACGCGAATCGGAGCGATGCGAGGTTGGCTCCTCCGTTTGCAATCACAGCCACGCTTACCATTACAGCACGCCTTTGGTGCTCGGCAACGCGGCGCCTTCGATGTGCAGTGCCTGGCGCAGCGCGCGGCCCACGGCCTTGAAGCACGCTTCCACCATGTGATGCGTGTTGTCACCGCGCACGTGGATGTGCAGCGCGGCGCCGAGCGCGTCGGCGAAGGAGCGGAAAAAATGCGGTACGAGCTCGGTGGGCAAGTCGCCGACACGCTCGCGGTTGAAGCGCCCCTCCCAAACGAACAACGCGCGGCCGGATAAATCGAGCGCCACCTGCGCCAGTGACTCATCCATCGGCAGCAGAAATCCATAGCGTCCAATACCACGCTTGTCGCCCAACCCGATTCGAAGCGCGGCGCCCAGCGCAAGCGCAGTGTCCTCGACGGTGTGGTGTTCATCGATGTGCAAGTCGCCCGTGCAGGACAAGCTGAGCGTGCAGCCGGCATGCGTGGCGAGCTGCTCGAGCATATGATCCAAAAAGTTCACACCCGAGCGCACCTCGGACGACTCCACGCCGTCCAGCGAAAGATCGATCTCGATGTCGGTTTCGCGCGTGGTGCGTCGATGCCGAACCCGCCGCACACTGCGAGCGATGTGGGCTGCGATCTCCGGCCAGGATAGCGCGCCGCTCGCCGTGCCAATTCGCAATCCGCGAACGCCTAAGTTCGCAGCGAACTCGAGGTCGGTGTCGCGATCGCCGATCATGAACGAGCCCTCGCGATCCAGCGATGCGGTTTCGAGCCAAGTCGTGAGCAAGCCGATGGCCGGCTTGCGGCATTCACATGATTCCTCTGCCGTATGCGGACAAACGAAAACGGCTTCGAACTCGATTCCCTGTGAACTCAACAAGGCGAGCACGAAATCGTGCACCGGCTGGAACTGATCGCGGGGAAAACTCGCACTGCCGAGCCCGTCTTGATTGGTGACCATGACGAGCGCAAAGCCCAGACTTTGCAGGCGCAACAGCGCAGGGATGACGCCGGGCATCAGCTGTACCTGATCGAGCCGGTCGAGCTGCAGGCCCGGCGGTTCACGCACCAGCGTGCCGTCGCGGTCGACGAAAACGACGCGTCGCATATTCACGCGCCGCACAGCCCGGCCAGAAGCTGGGCATTATGCTCGGGTGCGCCGATGGTGATGCGTAACGAGCGCGGCAATGCGTGATGAGAACGCAAGTCGCGCACGATGAAGCCGGCGCGTTGGCATGCATTGAGCGATGCATCCGCATCGACACAATCCACCATCAAGAAGTTTGCATCGCTCGGCCAGACCCGCTCGATGGCCGCACAATTTTCGAGCTCGCGCGCCATGCGCTCGCGCTCGACCAACAAGGCGGCGATGCGCTCATTCGAAGCGCGCAATGCGCCGGGCTCGAGCGCACGCAAAGCAGCTTCGATGGTGGGTTGAGTGAGACAGTACGGCGGCAACACCGGACGCGCGAGGTCGACGACCTCGCGATTTGCAAGCAGCGCGCCGCAGCGCGCTCCGGCCAGAGCATGCGCCTTGGACAGCGTGCGCAGAATCACCAGGGTTTCATATTCACCGAGAAAGCGCGCGAAGCTCGGCGCGCCCGACCACTCCACGTAAGCCTCGTCGATCACGATCAATGCTCGGCCCGAAAATTGGCGGCAAATCTCGTGCACCGCTTCGGCGCGCATGCAGTTGCCCGTGGGATTATTGGGGGAGCAAATATAGATGATCTTGAGATCCGTCCGCTGCGCTTCGAGCACCTGCGCCGCGTGGTATTGCCAGCCACGCTCGCGATCGAGCTCGCAGTCGATGACGTTTGCGCCTTGCAACCGCGCGGCAAGTGCGTACATGCCAAATGTCGGCGTGAATTGCAGGATTGCGTCTCGTCCGGCGCGCAAAAACACACGCGACAGAAGGTCGATCGCCTCATCGCTGCCGCGCGTTGCGAGAATCTGATGGGTCTTGACCCCGTACAGCGCGGCGAGCCGCTCGATCAGGCGTGCCGGCTGCGGCTCAGGATATCGATTGAGTCCGGCGGCGCTGTCATCGCCCGCGGCGCGCCACGGCGCTTCGTTCGCATGCAGCCGCACCAGTTGCGGCAGCCAGGCAGCGTGCGAATAGCCCGCAAGACCAATCAACTCGGGCCGGGCCAGGTCGCTCGCGGCGCTCATGTCAGCACTGCGCCGGAATGCCGCAGCCGGCGGCGCACCGCCGCGGCATGTCCGTCCAACCCTTCCATGGCCGCAAGCGTGCACGTGGTGTCGCCCAGAGCGCGCAGACCCGCCTCGCTCAGCTCCTGCACCGACATCCGTCGCTGAAAGTCTTGCAACGACAAGGCGCTGTGCGCACGCGCATGGCCCGCGGTCGGTAGAGTGTGATTAGTGCCGCTGCAATAATCGCCAACGGATTCCGGCGTCCAGGGACCCAGAAACACGGAGCCTGCGCACCGCACTTGCTCGAGCCATCGGCGCGGCGTGCGCACTTGAAGAATCAAATGCTCGGGCGCGTAGCGGTTAGCCACCTCGAGCGCTTCCTCGATGGATGCCGCGACGATGATGCGCAGATGCTCGAGCGCGCGAGACAAGATGGCGCTGCGCGACAGGCCAGCGCGCTGCGCCTGAATTTCCATCTCGACCGCCGCAGCCAAAGCGCCAGAATCGGTGACGAGAAGCGCTTGCGCATCGATGCTGTGCTCGGACTGCGCCAGCAAATCGGCCGCGACCCATTCCGCCCTCGCTTGCGCATCTGCGATCACCATGACCTCGGAAGGCCCTGCGGGCAAGTCGAGAGCGGCGCCTTCCGGATCCACCGCCACGTGCAATTTCGCGGCAGTGACCCACGCATTGCCTGGGCCGAATACCTTGTCACATTTCGGGACGCTCTCGGTGCCGTACGCCATTGCCGCGATGGCCTGCGCACCGCCGAGCTTGAAAATGCGCTGTACACCCGCGAGCTTTGCCGCGACCAGCACCGCTGGGTTGACGGACCCATTGCTCGAGGGCGGCGTGCACAAAATGCGCACTGGGCATCCGGCGATCGAAGCCGGCACGCCGAGCATGACGGCGGTGGAGGGCAGAGGTGCGGAGCCTGCCGGTACGTACAGCCCCACGCGGCCAATGGGCAGGATGCGCTGCTCGCAGACCACACCGGGCTCGATTTCGACTCGCACCGTCGCAGACCGCTGCGCACGGTGAAAGCTCGATACGTTGCGAATCGCCACCGTGATGGCCTGGCGCTGCCCGCCGTCGAGCGCGTGCTCCGCGCGGGCGAACTCTTCGGGCGTGACCTCGAACGATTCAAGCTCGACTCCGTCGAACGTCCGCGTGAAATCTCGCAAGGCTGCATCGCCGTGCTCTTTCACTCTCGCCACGATGTCGCGGACTTCACTCGCAATCGTCGCGGCAGCCGCAGACCACGGGCGCTCGAGCGCCGCGGTTCGCGACCGCTCGTCGAGATGGGCCCACGTGATGAGCTGCGTCATGCGAGCATTTTCTCGACCGGCAACACCAGCACCGAGCTTGCACCGGCGGCTTTGAGGGATTCGAGGGTCTCCCAGAAAACGTTTTCACGGCACACGGCGTGCACCGCCACGCGATCCCCGCGCCCCTCGAGTGGAATGATGGTGGGCGATTCGCTCCCCGGAAGCAGTTGCGTGATTTCCTTCAACGCCGCGCGCGGAGCATGCAGCATGATGTACTTGCTGCCCTTCACTTGCTCCACGCCTTCGATGCGCAGCACCAAACGCCGCACCCACTCTTGCTTCTCGGCAGAGATGGTCAGCGGGGTGCGCACCAAAATGGCTTGGCTCTCCAGCACCGTCTCCACTTCGCGCAAATGATTGGCAGCGAGGGTCGAGCCGGTGGAGATCAAGTCGCACACCGCATCAGCGCGGCCCAAGCGCGGAGCGATCTCCACCGAGCCTGATAGCACGACGACTTCAGCGCTCACCCCGCGCTCGCTCAGAAAGCGATTGAGTATGTGAGGATAGGTGGTGGCAATGCGCAAGCCCGCCAGACTGGACGCGGAGCGATAACCGAAATCATCCGGTACGGCGAGCCCCAAACGGCAGTGCCCGAAATCCAGCGACTTGATGTGCTCGAATCGCGGCTCGGTGCCGCGCGCCAGGAAAGCGAGCCGCTTCTCCTCCAATACGTTCAGGCCGACGATGCCGAGCTCGCACACATCTTGCTGCACGAGATCCGGTATGTCGTCATCCCGCACGAAGAGAAGATCGAGCGGCATGTTCTCTCCGTAGCACATGAGCTGGTCTTTGCCGCGGCTATAGCGCAGCCCGCACGAGGACAACAGCTCGAGAGAATGCTCGGTGAGACGGCCGCTCTTTTGCACCGCGACCTTGATGCGTTCCGCCGCGTTGGGGCGCTCCGGCCTGCCGCGCATCACGCCGAGCGCCTGCCCACCGCAAGCCGCTGGCAGGCGATGGCGTAACCGCCGCTTCCCGCGGTCAAACAGCGCGCCACGCGCCCGATGGTCGTCACGCTCACTCCGGTCAAGCGCTGGATTTCGCGGTAAGGCAAACCTCGCTCGAGCATCTCCACCACGGCCCAGCGGTCGGCCATGGCCTGTAGCTCCGCCGGCGTGCATAAATCCCGGAAGAAGCTGCGGCATTCCTCGACGCTGCGAAGCTGCAGCACGGCGCCGTAAAGGGCCCGCTCATGGAGCTGTTCCTGCCGGGCCGTGACTGTGCGATGGGATTTCATAATGTAATAGTGCGCTAATACATTAGCGTGTTCTGCCGGCCGGGGCAAGCCTTGCGCGCGTTTTCTTGACTCGCACGGTCGGCATACCTAAACTGGCGGCGCCATCTAGACCGGCTGAGGGAAAGGCCCTTCGAAGCCGGGGCAACCGCCGCGCACGTCAAGTGCCCGGCATGGTGCCAACTCCTGCGGCGGCTCCGAGCCGGCCGATAGATGGTTGAGCTCGCGCCGTTCCAGGCGCCGGCGCAGTTACTCGCACAGCGAGCACGCGGGAGTTGCGCGCCTGCGGCACTACATACAGGAAGATGTCATGACTCAGTTGGCGGGCAAGGCGATGCCGCGCGAGGTTTGCGCTCGGGAAGGCGTCGCGAATGGCGGACGGCATTTCGATTTGCAGCACGGCGGCTCGATCGAGAAGGTGAGGGTGGCTTACCGCTTGATCGGGCCCGAGGGCGCGCCGCTCATTGCAGCGCTCGGCGGAATTTCCGCGGGCCGCTGCGTCGCTGCCGAAGACGCGGGCTGGTGGAGCGAGCTGGTCGGTGCGGGCCGGGGCATCGACCTGGAGCGCTATCGCGTGCTCGGCATGGACTTCATCGGCGGGAGCGGCCACAGCTCGCCCATCCCGCCAGGCGCGAGCGTCAGCTCGCTCGACCAGGCGCGGGCGCTTGCGGTCGTTCTCGACTCGCTGGCGGAGACATCGCTGCACGGCATCGCCGGCGCATCTTACGGCGGAATGATTGCGCTGGCCTTCGCCCAACTTTTTCCGGAGCGGGTCGAGCGCATCGCCGTGTGCAGCGCTGCGCATCGCGCCCACCCGCAGGCGACGGCCTGGCGCAGCATCCAACGCGCCGTGGTGAGGGAGAGTATCGAGCGCGGCGCCGGTGCGCAGGGATTGAAGCTCGCGCGCGCGCTTGCCATGGTCACTTACCGCAGCGCCGCCGAATTTGACCAACGTTTCGATTCACCGCCTGCGTTCAAGCGCGGCCGCTTCGAGTTTCCTGTCGAGGAATATTTGTTCTCCCGCGGCGACGCCTACGTGAAGGTTCACCGTCCGGAAACCTTCGTGAGCTTGAGTGAGTCCATCGATTTGCACCGCGTCGACCCTGCGCGCATTACCGTTCCCACGAGCTTGATCGCAATCGAACAGGATCAAATCGTGCCGCTCGCGGATATGCGCGCGCTTCACGCGCAGCTCCGCGGGCCGCGTGAGCTCTTCGTGGTGAGCTCGATTTACGGCCATGACGCTTTTTTGAAGGACGGCGGGCAATTGAATCCGCTGCTCGATGAGATTTTTTCGAAAGGACGAACATGAACAGCTCCGAGCTCGGTGAGGCAACACGCGCGGTCCGCTCAAGTCTCGAATCGGACGCGCAGTTCGGCGCTGTGGTGCCGCCAATTTATTTATCGAGCAACTTCGCATTCGACGGATACCGCCGTCCGCGAAGCCAGTACGATTACACGCGTTCGGGCAATCCCACGCGCGACGCGCTGGGCCGCGCGCTCGCCGACCTCGAGGAAGGCGCCGGCGCAGTCATCACCGCAACGGGACTCGCCGCGGTGACTCTCATGCTCGGCATGCTTCCGGCGAATGCGCGGGTGCTCGCGCCGCATGACTGCTACGGCGGTACGTTTCGCTTGCTGTCTGCATTTGGCAAGCAAGGCAAGTTGAACGTGGAGTTCGTCGATCAGAGCGATGCGGCGGCGGTACAGAGCTCGCTCGCGCGGCGCCCGGATTTAGTGTGGATCGAAACGCCGTCGAACCCGCTGCTGCGCATTGTCGACATCGAGTCTTTGGCGAGTGCCGCGCATGCGGCGGGCGCCCTCGTGCTGGCGGACAATACCTTCTTGTCGCCCATCTGGCAGAAGCCGCTGAAGCTCGGTGCGGATTTCGTGCTGCATTCGACTACGAAGTACTTGAATGGGCATAGCGATGTCGTGGGCGGCGCGTTGATCAGCGCTTCCAGCGAGCGCGCGAGCGAGATGGTCTGGTGGGCCAATGCATTGGGAGTAACGGGCGCGCCGTTCGATAGCTTCATGACGCTGCGCGGAGTGCGCACTTTGCATGCGCGCATGCGCGCGCACGAGGAAAACGCCCAAGCCGTGGCCGAGCTGCTCACGTCCCACGACGCCGTCTCGCAGGTGCATTACCCCGGCCTTGCTTCGCATCCGGGCCACGCGCTCGCTCGGCGGCAGCAGCGCGGCTTTGGCGCAATGATGAGCTTCGAGTTGCGCGGCGCAGAGCCGGCGGTCGAGCGCTTCTTGAGCGAGATCGAGTGCTTTACGCTCGCCGAATCCCTGGGCGGCGTGGAGAGCTTGGTCGCGCATCCAGCCACCATGACTCACGCCGCCATGTCCGCTGCCGACCAAGAGCGCGCCGGTATTCGCCCAGGACTCTTACGCCTGTCGGTCGGAATCGAGGATTCGCGTGATCTTACCGACGCGCTGCGCCGGGCGCTCGATTCGGTGCGAGACTGAGCGCGGCGATCACCGCGTCGGCCGCCTCGCGCGTCGTGCAACCGGCGCCCCCTGCAGCGATGTCGGCGGTGCGAAAGCCGCCTGCGATGGCTTGCTGTACGGCTTGCTCGACGGCTCGAGCTTCGGTCTCGAGTCGCAGCGAGTGACGCAGGAGCAATGCCGCGCTCAAGATCGTGCCGTAAGGATTTGCGATGCCTCGTCCCGCGATATCCGGCGCAGAGCCGTGAATAGGCTCATACAGCCCGGTGCTGCCGTCCTCGCCAATCGATGCCGACGGCAGCAAACCCAAGGAGCCTGCGAGCACGGCGGCTTCGTCCGTCAGGATGTCGCCGAACATATTTTCAGTGACGATGACGTCGAAGTCTCGCGGCGTCTTGATCAGGTGCATTGCCGCCGAGTCGACGAGCATGTGGCGGACTTCGACTTCAGGAAATTCAACGGGCATCAAGCGCTCGACCACCGAGCGCCACAAGCGCGAGGTCTCGAGCACGTTGGACTTGTCGATGGAAGTCAACTGCCGCCGCCGGCTGCGCGCCAAGCCCGCAGCCAAACGCACGACGCGCTCGATTTCGGTCACGCTGTAGCGGCATACGTCGGTGGCATCGTTCGCAGTGCGCTCCTTGTGGCCGAAATAAATGCCTCCGGTCAGCTCGCGCACGACCATCAAATCGACGCCGCGAACGACTTCCGGCCGCAGCGGCGAAGTCGCGAGCAAATCGGCATGCGCACTCACGGGCCGTAAATTCGCGAACAACCCGAGTGTCTGGCGCAATTCGAGCAAGCCGCGTTCTGGGCGCAATAGCTGCTCCGTGCTCGACCACTGAGGTCCGCCCACTGCGCCAAGCAAAATGGCATTCGCTTTCCGACACAGCGCCAGTGTGTCGGCCGGCAGGGGCGCACCGAGCGCATCGATGGCGCAGCCGCCGATGAGCGCATGGCTGAAGCTGAAACGATGCGCGAATTGCGCGGCCACGCCTTTAAGCACGCGCACGGCCTCGCTCACCACCTCGGGGCCGATGCCATCACCGGCCAAGACCGCGATGTGCGCGTGCAAGACTGCCCTCTAATGCGCCGCTGCGCGGCCGGTCGCGGACTCGAATTTCTCGATGGCGGGCAACTGATCCAACAAGAAGCCGAGCTCATCAATTCCGTGCATCAAACAATGCCGCGCGAAGGCATCGATGCCGAAGCCGGCTTGCGAGCCGTCCGACGCCGACAACGTGCAAGTGGCCAAGTCGATCGAAATGTACATTCCAGGCTGCGCTAACAAACGCGCGTGGGCTGCCTTGTCGATCACCACCGGCAGCAAGCCATTCTTCAACGAGTTATTGCGAAAAATGTCGGCGATCTCGGAGGACACCACGGCGCGAAAGCCAAAATCCAGCAATGCCCATGGCGCATGCTCGCGCGATGAGCCGCAGCCGAAGTTTTTTCCAGCCACGAGGATCTCGCAGCCCTTCGCTGCAGCCTGATTCAATTCGAAGTCCGGATTTTCACTACCATCTTTCAGATAGCGCCAATCAGCGAATAAATTCGCGCCCAAGCCCTCTCGAGTGGTGCGTGTGAGAAACCGGGCCGGAATGATTTGGTCGGTGTCGATATCCGTTTGGGCCAACACCACGCTGCGCGATTCGATGCGGGAGATCGGCTGCATGTCTATGACTCCAGCTCGCGCGCATCGGCAATGCGACCGGCGACCGCGCTGGCGGCGGCTGTCACCGGGCTCGCAAGCAGCGTGCGCGCTCCGACGCCTTGCCGGCCCTCGAAATTGCGATTGCTCGTGCTCACGGAGTACCGGCCTGCGCCGACCAGATCGCCGTTCATGCCGAGACACATCGAGCAGCCCGATTCGCGCCATTCGGCGCCCGCGGCGCGAAAAATATCCGCAAGGCCCTCGGCTTCTGCTTCGCGCTTGATGCGTTGCGAGCCCGGGACGATGAGCAACTGAACGCCTTTCGCCACCTTACGGCCGCGCAACACCTGGGCCGCGGCCCGCAGGTCTTCGAGACGCGCATTCGTGCAGCTGCCGATGAACACGACATCGACCGGCTTGCCCAGCATGCGATCGCCGGCCTGAAAATCCATGTATTGCATGGCCTTGTCGAACACCGCATCGCCTCGCATCTCCGGAATGCTTCCGGAGATGGGCACCACCATGCCGGGATTCGTGCCGTACGTGATCATGGGCTCGAGCGCCGCCGCATCGAGCGCGGCAGCCGAATCGAAGTGCGCTCCGGGGTCGCTCGACAGGCCGCGCCAGCGCTCGATGGCCGCCTCCCACGCATCGCCGCGCGGCGCGCGCTCGCGACCTTCGAGATAGTCGAATGTCGTTTGGTCCGGCGCGATCATGCCGGCACGCGCGCCCGCCTCGATGGACATATTGCAAACCGTCATGCGCTCTTCCATGGACAACGCGGAGATGGCGGAGCCGCGGAATTCCAGTACGTGGCCGGTTCCGCCGGACACGCCGATCTTGCCGATCACGGCCAGTATCAAATCTTTGGCGCCGACGCCATGGGGAAGCTCGCCGGACACGTCGATGCAAAAAGTCTTGGGCTTGCGCTGCAATAGGCACTGCGTTGCCAAAACATGGCTCACTTCCGTGGTGCCGATGCCGAAGGCCAACGCGCCAAGCGCGCCGTGCGTGCTGGTGTGGCTGTCTCCGCACACGATGGTCATGCCGGGCTGCGATGCGCCGAGCTCAGGTCCGATGATGTGCACGATGCCGCGCCGCGCATCGCGCATACCGAACAACTCGATGCCGAACTCGTCGCAGTTTTTTTCCATGAGCCGCAGTTGTTTGGCGGCGGCATCGAGCACCGCCGGCACCTGGCCAAACACTTGCTCGGTGCGCGTGGGCGTCGAGTGATCCATCGTCGCGAGAGTGCGGTCCGCGCGGCGCGGCATGAGCCCTCGCGCGCGGAGCACGTCGAATGCCTGCGGCGTCGTCACCTCGTGCGTCAGGTGCAGATCGATGTACAGCACCGCCGGCGTATCGGCGCTCTCTGCTGCGACCTCGTGCGCGGCCCAAACTTTTTCGAATAGTGTGCTCGGCATGTGCCAACGCCCCCGCCCGAGGGCGCGCTCTTACGTTTTGGCGCCTTCGAGCCAAGGCATGCGCGACCGCAACCGGGCGCCCACCTTTTCGATGGAGTGAGTGAGGTCTGCGCGCATCAGCTTGTCGTACTTGCGCCGGCCTCCCGCATTTTCCGAGATCCACTGCCGCGCGAACTTGCCATCCTGTATTTCGCGCAAGATCTTGCGCATCTCTTTCTTGGTTGCCTTGTTCACAACGCGCGGGCCGCGAGTCAGATCGCCGTACTTTGCCGTTTCACTAATGAAGCGGTGCATCTTGGTCAGGCCGCCTTCGTGCAGCAAATCGACGATGAGCTTGAGCTCATGCAAGCACTCGTAATAGGCGACTTCGGGCTGATAGCCCGCTTCGACCAAGGTTTCATATCCACTCACCACGAGCTCGGTGGCGCCGCCGCAAAGCACGGCTTGCTCGCCGAAAAGATCCGTCTCGGTTTCTTCTTCAAACGTCGTCTCGAGGACGCCTCCGCGAGTGCCGCCAATGCCGTGAGCGTATGCAAGCGCAATGCTCTTGGCCTTACCCGAGACATCTTGTCCCACCGCGAGCAGGCACGGCACGCCCCGGCCTTGTTGATATTGCCGGCGCACCAGATCTCCCGGCCCCTTCGGCGCGATCAGCACGATGTCGAGATCTTTGCGAGGCTTGATCTGGCCGAAATGAATGTTGAATCCATGCGCGAACAACAGAGTTGCGCCCTGCTCGAACGCGCCTTTCAGTTCCTTGTACAGCGCCTTTTGGCTCAGATCCGGCGTGAGAAAAGCAACCAGCTGCGCGCCCTCGATCGCACGCACGGGCTCGAGAGCCTTGAGGCCATCACGCGTGGCCTTTTTCCAGCTTTCGCCGCGCCGCACGCCCACCACGACATCGAGGCCGCTGTCGCGCAGGTTCAATGCATGCGCGCGGCCTTGGCTTCCATAACCCAGCACGGCAATTCGCTTGCCTTGCAAAGCCTTCTTGTCGACATCCTTTTGCGAATACAAACGCATGCAACCTCCGAATGAATTTTCGAATAGTATCACGTGGATTGCGCGCGCTTGGAATGCACGATGAGCGAGAGTGCGGAAATTCCGCTGCATTTGATATATGAAGACGCTCTCGCGCAATGGCGCGAGCGCCAGCCGTTCTGCGTGCAGCGTTGGCTGCGCGAGCAGCAATGGAATGCCGAACGCTTTCGCGTGATCTCGCTGCCCGCGGACGATGGCGCATTGTGCGGCGTGGCCTGCGGTCTGGGAAAATTCAAGTGCGAGCTCACGCTGTATCAAGCTGCGGCCATCGCCGAGCGCGTGCCGCCGCTTCAGTACCGCTTGGCGCAATCGTTTTCGACGCGCGAAGGGGACGCCATCGCGTTGGGCTTCGCTCATGCCGCGTACCGCTTCGATCGCTATCGCCGTGCGGCGCCGGCGCTGGCCGCGTCGATTGCGCCGATCGATGCGCGGCAGGCCGCCCGCGTCGCGAATCTAGCGGCTGCGTCGAAATTCGCGCGCGACTGCATCAATACGCCGGCTGCGGACTTTGGGCCTGCACAACTTGCGCTCGCCGCGCGCGGCCTGGCCGAAGCGCACGGGGCGAGCTTCAACGACCTGGTTGGGGATGCGTTGCTGGAGAAGAATTTTCCCGCGGTGCACGCCGTGGGCCGAGCCAGCTCCGCCGCGCCGCGAATCATCGAGCTGCGCTCGCCATCTTCCGCTCCATCCGAGTGGCCTTTGATCACGCTCGTGGGGAAGGGCGTGTGCTTCGACTCGGGTGGGCTGGATTTGAAGAACTCCGCTGGCATGCTTCTCATGAAGAAAGACATGGGCGGCGCGGCCATGGCGCTTGCGCTGGCGCAGCTCATTTGGTCTGAAAAGCTGCCATTGCGGCTTCGCGTGCTCATTCCCGCCGTCGAAAATTCAATTGGCCCGAACGCCTATCGTCCGGGGGATGTGCTGCAGACGCGCAGAGGATTGAGCGTCGAAGTCGGCAATACCGATGCGGAAGGGCGGCTCATTCTCTGCGATGCGCTCGCCGCCGCGGACGAGGAAGCGTGCGAAGCCATCATCGATTTCGCGACCCTGACGGGAGCGGCGCGCGTTGCCCTCGGTCCTGAGATACCGGCCTTGTTCTCGAGTGATGATGCCGCGGCGCAAGAGCTGCAGCGCATCGCCTTGCGCGAGAACGACCCGCTGTGGCACATGCCGCTGTGGATGGGTTATGACGATGAGCTCGGCAGCAAGATCGCCGACATGAACAACGTCTCTCCATCGGCGTTCGCAGGGGCCATCTTCGGCGCATTGTTTCTCAAGCGTTTCGTCGAGCGGACCAAGCTCTGGGTGCACATCGATTGCTTCGCGTGGAATTCGCGCGAGCGCCCCGGTAGACCGGTAGGCGGTGAGATGCAAGGCGTGCGCGCCGTGTTTGCATTCTTACGCGAGCGCTTTTGCCCGGACGCATGATGAGGCTGGCGGTGTGAGGCACCTGGTTTACATAGGTGATTGAGAGATGAGTTTGTGAGCAAGATGAAAATTTGCATGGACGATGCTCGATGAAAAATTCTCCGGAAGGGCAAGGGGGCGAGGCAGCGGATCTGCGCGCGCACTCGCGCGTCCTGGTTGATGGAGTGAAGCAAGCTCCGAGCCGCGCCATGTTGCGGGCCGTCGGTTTCGACGATGCGGATTTTTCGAAGCCGCAGATCGGAATCGTCTCCACATGGAGCAATCTCACGCCTTGCAACATGCACATCGATGGTTTGGCGCGCGCCGCTGCGGCCGGCGCCAGCCGCGCCGGCGCCAAGGCCATGACGTTTGGCACGATCACGGTTTCCGACGGAATTTCGAATGGCTCGCCCGGCATGCGCTACTCGCTCGTGTCGCGCGAAGTGATCGCGGACTCCATCGAGACGGTTGCCGGAGCGCAAGGTTTCGACGGATTGGTTGCCATCGGCGGCTGCGACAAGAACATGCCGGGGTGCCTGATCGCGCTGGCGCGGCTCGATCGACCGTCGGTGTTCGTCTACGGCGGCACCATCAAGCCGGGTCCGGAGCGCAGCGACATCGTTTCGGTGTTCGAAGCGGTCGGCGGTTACGCGGCCGGCTCGGTCAGCGAAGAAAAATTGCGCTTTGTCGAGCGCACCGCAATTCCCGGGCCGGGCTCATGCGCCGGAATGTACACGGCCAACACCATGGCCTCGGCAATCGAGGCGCTGGGCATGAGCTTGCCCAACAGCTCAGCGCAAGAAGCGGAGTCCGCTCACAAGCAGGATGATTGCGAAAGTGCCGGCGCAGCGGTGGTCAATCTACTGCGTCTCGGGTTGCGGCCCAGCGACATCATGACTCGTAAGGCATTCGAGAACGCAATCACCGTGGTCATTGCTCTCGGCGGCTCGACCAATGCCGTGTTGCATCTGTTGGCCATCGCTCACGCCGCAAAAGTACCGCTGGAGCTCGATGATTTCACGCGCATTGGCGCGCGCGTCCCGGTGCTCGCGGACTTGCGGCCGAGCGGGCGCTATTCCATGTCCGAGCTCATCGGCATCGGTGGAATTCAGCCGTTGATGAAAATGCTTTTCGAGGCCGATCTTCTTTATGGCGATTGTCTGACAGTGACGGGCGCCAGTTTGGAAGAGAATCTCGCTCGGGTTCCGCGTTATCCGGACGGACAACAAATCATCCGGCCATTCAGAGATCCGATTAAGAGCGAGAGCCATCTCGTTGTGATGTACGGAAATGTTGCTCCTGAAGGTGCGGTGGCCAAGATTACGGGAAAAGAGGGGATGCGCTTTTCCGGGCGTGCCCGAGTGTTCGAGGGCGAGGAACGCGCGCTGGACGGAATTTTGCGCGGCGAGGTGATCAAAGGAGATGTGGTCGTGATCCGCAATGAAGGGCCGGTGGGTGGGCCGGGCATGCGCGAGATGCTGAGCCCCACAGGCGCTATCATGGGCAAGGGTCTTGGCCGCGATGTTGCGTTGATTACCGATGGAAGATTTTCCGGCGGTAGTCATGGCTTTGTGGTGGGGCACGTCAGTCCGGAAGCAGCGCTCGGCGGTCCGATTGCGTTGATCCGCGATGGTGATCCAATTTCGATCGATGCCGAAACGCGCGAGATTCAGATGCGTGTCGATGAAGACGTGTTGCTCCAACGCCGCGCCGAGTGGCGCGCGCCGTCAGCGTACGCAACGCGCGGTGCACTCGCGAAATATGCGCGTGTCGTGAGTAGCGCATCGCGCGGAGCGATCACCGATGGCGACTGAAACTCGCTTGCAGACATGAGTAAAGGTATGGCAGGCTTTCCAAGCACATAAGGGGACAAGCTTTTCCGCATGTACGAATATCAAGAACCTTCCCTGTTTTCCGGCAAGCGCGGCCTTGTCTTCATCATCGTCGTCATTTTCCATATTGGGCTGGGCTACGCGTTGGTGAACGGGTTGGCGCGTCGCATCGTTCAAACCATCATTCCGCCGGTGGAGATTGCGCAGATCGAAAAACCCAAAGTGGACGACAAGCCGCCACCGCCGCCGCCGAAGATCGAACAGATCAAGCCATTCGTGCCTCCGCCTGAAATCGTCGACATCCAACAGGCTCCAGCCGAGACGACGGCGATCACGCAAGTGGCGAGCACGAATACTCCCGCCCCCGTCGCTCCGCCGCCGCCCAAGCAAGTTGCGCGCACGCCGGTCAAGCAGGACCCAAGGCATCCGCTCAAAATTGGCGAGGAGTGGTACCCGGATGCGTCCAAGCGTGCGGGAGAGGAAGGACGTTGCATCGTCAAGATTCACATCATGGCAACGGGTCAAATCACCGATGCGCAATTGCAGCAGACCTCGGGGTTTCCGCGATTGGATGAAGCGTGCCTCAAAGCGGTGAAGGGTCAGCGCATGATTGCGCCGACTGAGGACGGCAAGCCCATCGAGGCCGATGCGGTGCTGCCGATTCAGTGGAAGTTAAGAGCGGGCGGCTGAGGCCGCATGCAAGCATTGGCGTTGCATTGACGTTTGAGGTGAGTCCGTCGAAGGCTTGCCTTGTTTCAAGAGCAGAGTTTTTTCTATAACGATTAGCAGAGGAAGTCGCTTTCATGCCAGAGACATCAGTCGAAAACCCATATGGTCTCGGATCGCTATGGGCGCAGGGCGATTTCGTCGCCAAGGGCACGTTGATCATTCTGGTCATCATGTCGTTCCTAACTTGGTTCATCATGATCACCAAGTTTTTCGATCAACGGCGCATGCGCTCGCAAGCGGCTGAAGCCGAGAAGGAATTTTGGAACGCGAGCAGCCTGACGGACGCCATCGCGAAGTTGAAGGGTGCATCGAACCCGTTTCGCGCGCTCGCGGAGACGGGCAAGCAGGCATTCGAGCATCACGAAGTCAACAAAGCCCGTTTGGCGGGAGCGATCGACACCAGCGAATGGATCACGCAGTCGTTGCAGCGCACGGGTGACACCATCGTGGGCCGCATGCAATCCGGTCTTCCGGTACTTGCCTCGGTGGGCTCGACGGCGCCGTTCGTCGGTTTGTTCGGTACGGTGTGGGGCATTTATCACGCGCTCATCGCCATCAGCTTGGCGGGTCAGGCGTCCATCGACAAGGTGGCAGGCCCCGTGGGCGAGGCACTCATCATGACGGCCATCGGTCTTGCGGTGGCGGTGCCCGCGGTGTTGGGCTACAACGTGTTACTGCGGAGAAACAAGGTGGTGCAGGAGCGGGTGACGCATTTTGCGCACGAGTTGCATGCTTACCTCATCTCGGGCGCCAAGATGGGGTTGGGTCTCGATCGGGCGGCTGTGGTCTCGGGGAAACCCGCGGCTGCCGTTCGCTAAAAGCGGCGTCGGAGCGACACCATGGCCATGAGTTTGGGTCGAAGCGACGAGGGACAGGCCATGTCCGATATCAACGTGACGCCGCTGGTCGACGTCATGTTGGTTTTGCTGATCATCTTCATCATCACCATTCCGGTCATCATTCGGCAAGTGCCGGTGGTGTTGCCCAAAGCCACCAACGTACCTACGCAGACTCGTCCGGAGAACATTACGATCGCCGTGACCAAGGACGGCAAGACGTATTGGAACGGCAGGGAGATGGCCGATCAGAACGCGCTGTTGAATGAGCTGCGGCGAATCGCCCGGCAAGATCCGCAGCCCGAAGTGCATATTCGCGGCGACTCGGAAGCCCGCTACATGTATGTGGGCTTGGTGCTCGTTGCGGCGCAACGCATCGGCATTCGTAAAGTCGGATTCATCACCGAACCCGATCGTCCGGGCGGTGGGGGTTAAGGAGCAGCTTTATGGCAATGAGTGCGGGAGGAGGCGAGGGCGAGTCGTACTCCGATATCAATATGACGCCGCTCATCGACATCATGTTGGTGTTGCTGATCATCTTCATCATCACGATTCCGGTCATGACACACGCCGTCAAGATCGACAACCCGCCGCCCAATCCGGCGCCGCCGCCGGTCGATCCGGTGGTGGTGAATATTTCCATCGACTTCGACGGCACATTGATGTGGAACAACCAGGCTATCGATCGCAAAGAGATGCAGGGCTACATCTCACAGGAAGCAGTGAAGACGCCGCAGCCTGAAGTGCACATCACGGTGGATAAGTTTGCAAAGTACGAGAAAGTTGCGCAGACCCTGGCTGATTTGCAGAGCCGTGGTCTCAAGAAAATCGGCTTCGTCAACAACGAACTATTCTGAGAGCTCGAGGGCGCAGTACGCTTCGTCTTGAACCTCGGGCGCACGTAGAGGAAACACCAATGAATTCAGTGAGATTGCAAGGGCGCGCAAGCGCCTGGGCGGCGTTTTGTGTGGGCTTTGGACTGCTGCTGAGCGGCGCCGCGGGCGCGGCCGAGAAGCAGATCAGCCGCTCGATCGGCAAAGAAATGCAAGCGGCGCAAAAAGCGCTGCAGGCCAATCAGTGGAACGACGCGCTGAAGAATTTGGATGCAGCAGCTTCAAAGCCGGGCATCAATGCATTTGATCGTACGAAAATCAATGAGTTCAAAGGCTTTGCTTACATTCGGCTGAACAACAATAAGGCTGCGCTGCAGGCGTATGAGCAAGCGCTGCAGGGCGGCGAGTACACGCCGGAGGAGATCGCCAAGACCGACAAGATTATTTTTACTCTGGCGGCCAGTATTCAGGATTATCCGAAGGCGCTCGAGTACGGCAAGAAGCTCGTGGATGGCGGCGGCGCCAACACGGACACGTTTGCCGTGATGGGACAAACCTATTACCTCCAGAAGGACTGTAAGAACGCCGCTGTCTGGATCGACCGGGCCATTACCTCATCCAAGAAAGCCGGTGAAGCGCCGAAAGAAGCGTTTTACCAAATCAAACTACGCTGTGCGTTCGATGCAAACGATAACGCGGCGACTCAGGCTGCTTTGAATGATTTAATTCGCCTGACCGACAAAACGGAGTACTGGAATCAGCTCATTCGCTTCATGCTGCAAGATGAGCGCGACGACCGTAACATCCTCATGTTGTATCGCGTCATGTACAACACGAATTCCATGAGCGCGAGCAATTATTACGTGGAGATGGCGCAGCTCTTGTTGGACGCGGGTCTGCCGGGCGAAGCGCAGGCCGTGTTGGAAAAGGCATTTGCTTCCGGAGCGGTCAAAGACGATCAGAAAGAGCGCACCACGCGCATCTTGAATGCGGCAAAGACGCGCGCCGATGCCGATCGCAAAGGGTTAGCGCAGTTGGATGCGGAAGCACAGAAAAGCAAGTCGGGTGAAGCCGACGTAAAACTTGGGGAAGTGTATTACGGCTTCGGCGACTATCAGAATGCAGTCAAGGCGCTGCAGCGTGGGCTCGCGAAAGGACAGGTCAAACGGCCCGACGAGGCCAATGTGTACCTGGGTCTCGCGGAGTCTGCGCTGAAGAATACGACGGATGCCAAGAAAGCGTTCGCGGCGCTCAAAGGCTCGAGCAATTTGAGTCCGCGGGTGTTGAGCTTGTGGGATCTTTACGCCGATAAAAAGGCCTGAGCAGGCTGAGCCGCGCAGGTTGAGAGGGCCCGTATAATGATTCCAAATCTTCTTTCGGAGCATCGATGACCATCAAAGCAGGCGACAAGATGCCGGCGGGAACGTTCACGACCATGACCAAGGAAGGTCCGCAAAAAATCACCACCGATACCTTGTTCAAGGGCAAGACCGTGGTGCTGTTCGCCGTCCCCGGCGCGTTCACGCCCACGTGCGACGCCAAGCATTTGCCCGGGTTCGTTGAATCGGCCGACAAGATCCGCGCCAAAGGCGTCGACACTATTGCGTGTATGTCGGTCAATGATGTGTTCGTAATGAACGCCTGGGGCAAGCAAAGCAATGTGTCCGACAAGGTGATGATGCTTGCCGATGGCAATGGTGAATACGCCAAATCACTCGGGCTCGAGCTCGATGCGAAAGGTTATGGCATGGGCACGCGTGCGCAGCGGTTCGCCATTCTGGTCAAGGACGGCATCGCGAAGTCCGTCGATGTCGAGACGGGCGGCGAGTTCAAGGTGTCCTCAGCCGAAAGCGTCTTGGGGCGACTTTAACCGACCAGCCGCTCGAGCTCGGGCACCACTTGAAATAAGTCGCCGACCAGACCTACGTCTGCGATTTCGAAAATCGGCGCCTCGCTGTCCTTGTTGATGGCGACGATGGTGCGCGCATCCT
The DNA here is from genome assembly GCA_964247385.1 of uncultured Steroidobacteraceae bacterium. Lineage (GTDB taxonomy): Bacteria > Pseudomonadota > Gammaproteobacteria > Steroidobacterales > Steroidobacteraceae > TMP-86. The sequence continues at coordinate 67,914 of CAXTUB010000001.1, forward strand.
TGATGCCGGTGAGATGCTGAATGGCACCGGAAATTCCGACGGCGATGTAGAGCTCCGGCGAAATGATTTTTCCAGTCTGGCCGACTTGCATTTCATTGGGCGCATAGCCCGCGTCGACGGCCGCCCGCGATGCGCCGATGGCGGCGCCGATTTTGTCCGCGAACGAATGCAATAGCTTGAAATTCTCGGCGCTGCCGAGAGCCCGCCCGCCCGAGACCACGCGGCTGGCCGATTGCAAGTCGGGCCGATCTGTGGCTCCAGAGCGCACGCCGATAAAGCGGGTGTGGGTGGGAAGCTGCACGTCGAGCTGGCGGGTTTCAACCGCGGCGGCCGAAGGGCCATTCGGCGCAGCCTCGAACGAGGCGACGCGCACGGTGGCCACGACTTTGGCCGCGGGCGCCGCCGCAATGGTCACGATGGCGTTGCCCGCATAGCTCGGGCGGCGAAATTGATACGCGGATTCCACTGCCATGAGCTCGCTGACTTGAGAGACTCCGAGAAGAGCCGCAACCCGTGGCATCAAGTCCTTGCCGAAGCTGGTGGAACCGCCGAACACATGAGTGAACCCGGCTGCCAGCGCAGCGATTTGCGGCGCAAACACGGCCGCGAGCGGGTGCTCATTTTCGGCGCGGTCGATGCGCATCACGCGGCTCACGCCTGCGATTTGCGCCGCCTGGGCCGCAACGGCCGCCGTGTCGGAGCCCAGCACCGCAATACAAATCTCAGCGCCGGCAATCGCGCTCGCGCACGCAACGCATTTTGCAACCGCCGCGCTCAACTTGCCGCCGGCATGTTCCGCAACGATGAGTATTTTTTCCATCAAATGAGTCCTTTTTTCTTGAGCGCGTCCACCAGCTCGCTCGCGGTCTTGACCATGACGCCTTTTTGGCGCCGAGCCGGCGCTTCGGTCTTGACGACTTTGAGATTCGATTCGGCAGTGACGCCCAATTCGGCGAACTGCACCACATCGAGAGGCTTTTTCTTCGCCTTCATGATGTCGGGAAGCTTCACGTAGCGCGGCTCATTGAGGCGTAGATCGGCCGTGATCACCGCCGGCAAATCGATTTCGATGGTCTCGAGACCCGCATCGACCTCGCGCGTCACCGTCGCCTTGCCATCGGAAATTTCGAGCTTCGATGCGAACGTCGCTTGCGGCCGATCCCACAATGCTGCCAGCATTTGCCCGGTTTGATTGGCATCATCATCGATGGCTTGCTTTCCCAAAATGACGAGGTCGGGATTCTCTTTGCGCACGAGCGCATGAAAAACCATGGCTGCCGTCAGGGGCTGAGTCGCGGCATCCGACTGCACCAAGACGGCCCGGTCCGCACCCATTGCAAGCGCAGTGCGCAATTGTTGCTGCGCATCCGAAACGCCTAAAGAAACTGCCAGCACTTCCACCGCGCCGCCGCTGCGCTCTTTGATACGCAGCGCTTCCTCGAGCGCAATTTCATCGAAAGGATTGATTCCCATCTTGACGCCGTCCAGCATGACGCCCGTTCCGTCCGCCTTCACTCGCACGCGCACGTTGTAATCCACCACGCGCTTGACGCACACCATCACTTTTTTCATTCGGTGATCTCGCTATTCAACTGAAGAAGCGCGCGCGGCAACCGCCGCCTGGATGTCGCGCGCGCAATTTTGAAGCTTTCGCAGGAAACGCTCATGTAATTCGGCGGCGGACAAAGCGCGCGAGGCAACGCGCAGTCCAAGCGCGGCGGGTGCGGAGCCGCGCGCCGCAACGGGCACCGCGAGCCAAAGATCATCCGAGGCGCGACGCGCGCTGGCGGACGTGGCGAAGCCTTGAGCTGCGATTTCTGCAATCTGAGTTTCGAGCTCCGCTGGATTCTTGGCAAGCCGCGCATCGGGCTGCAGGCCTTGCGGGATGTGATCATAGATGCCGGAGCGCTCGGCGTGCGACAGCTGCGACAAAACGATTCGCCCGAGCGCGGAACCCAAGAGCGACAAACGGCTACCTGGCGACAGACGCTCAGCGCACAGCGGACTCGAGCGATCGGTGCATGCGCGGATCTGCACGTAGTCCCCTTGCCGCGTGCCGAGCGCCAGCGGCCAAACGGTTTCCCGGGCCAACGCGTTCACTCGAGGCATGGCCTCTTGCAGCACCCATGCATCGTCGTTGAATCCGTCGCTCAGCGAGTTGATGGCTGGAGTGAGCCGATAGCGGTCATCGGCCGCATCGCGTACCGCAAGGCCGGCGCCGCACAATGTCTCGAGCACCCGGTACACCGTCGTGCGCGGCAGTTTGACCTCGGCTGCAATCGCAGACACGGTGGCGCTGGGGCGTGAGTTGAGCGCGGTCAGCGCATCCAGGCCGCGGACCAATGCGCGAATGGGACGTGTGGATTCCATAATCGGTGGCGATGAAGTCGCGGGGCGATTATACACGGGCAATCTCGCGCATCGGCATAATGCAGCATGCTTCGCTTTGTATTGACCCGCGTGGCAAGCGCAGTGCCGACGCTGCTCGTGATCATCACACTGGCATTCGCTTTGATTCATGCGGCGCCGGGCGGACCCTTCGACGAAGAGCAGGCCATGCCCGCGCCGATTCGCGCCAATCTCGATGCAGCTTACGGCTTGGATCAGCCGCTCGGCGTGCAGTACATACGATATCTGCGAGGAATTTTACACTTCGACTTTGGGCCTTCGTTCAAGTATCGAGATTTTTCCGTGAGCGACCTCATTGCGCAAGGCTTGCCCGTCAGTGCGACGGTGGGCGCGTTGGCGCTCGGGCTCGCATTGCTCTTTGGCGTGCTGGCCGGTAGCGCGGCGGCCGTCCGTCCGGGAACGTGGCTCGACCGCGCGGTCATGGGAATCTCCGTGGCCGGCCTTGCGGTGCCGACTTTCGTATTACTGCCGCTCCTCACGCTCGTATTTGGCGTGCGTCTGCATTGGCTGCCTGTCGCGGGTTGGGATCCGGGCGCGGTGCGTTTTCTCATCCTGCCGGTGATCGCGCTGGCGTTGCCGCCGCTCGCCGTGATCTCGCGTCTCACCCGAAGCAGCATGCTCGAAGTCCTGGATCAGCCGTTCATTCGCACGGCGCGCGCCAAAGGTTTACCTGCGGCCCTCATCATCTGGCGGCACGCGCTGCCGCCCGCACTGATTCCGGTGACCGGTTATCTGGCGCCGGCCACAGCCGCCATATTGACGGGCTCATTGGTGGTCGAGTCCATCGCCGGCTTGCCGGGGGTCGGGCGATACCTCGTGCAGGGCGCGCTGAATCGCGATTACACGCTGGTGTTGGGCATGGTCATCGTGTACTCATCGTTGCTGATCGGGGCCGGGCTCATCTTCGATGTGCTGCATGCAGTGCTCGACCCCCGCGTGCGCGTGCCCTGATGTCTCGCTCGACGTGGATGGCTCTCGCTTGTCTTGCAGGCGTTGTTCTCGCCGCGCTCGCGGCGCCTGCGCTCAATCCAAATCCCTTCGACCGGCTCGACTGGGCGCATGTCGCTGAGCCGCCTTCGCTTCAAGGTGCGCATTGGTTTGGCACCGACCGTCTGGGGCGCGATATATTCGTGCGCACGTTCGCCGGCACGCGCATTTCGCTCGCCGTCGCTGTCCTTGCGAGCCTGGTCAGCCTCGTCATCGGTACGCTGTATGGGGCTACCTCAGGTTTTCTCGGCGGCCGCACCGATCACTTGATGATGCGCGGGGTGGAGATTCTGAGTGGGCTGCCTCTGATTTTTTTCATTATCTTTCTCACGGTCTTGTTCGGACGAAGCGTACTGCTGCTGTTTTCCGCCATCGGCGCCGTGGGCTGGCTCACCATGGCGCGCATTGCGCGCGCGCAAGCTTCGAGCGTGGCAAGAAAGGAATACGTCGAAGCGGCTCGCGTGGCAGGAGCGCGGCGGCGGCATGTGCTGTGGCAGCACGTGCTGCCGAACATCATCGGGCCCTTGATGGTGTATGCCGCTCTGATCGTTCCGCAAACCATCTTGCTGGAAAGCTTTCTGAGTTTTCTCGGACTCGGCGTGCAGGAGCCGCACGCGAGCCTCGGAACATTGATCGCGGAGGGCGCGGGCGAGATCGAGTCTGGCGCTTGGATGCTGCTTTTTCCGGGCGGCATTCTCGCCCTGCTGCTGTTATGTCTGAACGTGCTCGGCGATGCGGCGCGCGATGCGCTGACGCGATCCGCCGCATGAATAGGGCTGAGGCATGTCTTCGCGTCGATCAGCTGCGGGTGAATCTTGGTGCTGCTCGCGGCGTTGCGGTGCGCGATGTGTCTTTGCATGTGGATGCGAGCGAATGCGTCGGCATCGTGGGCGAATCCGGCTCGGGCAAAACGCTGACGTGTCTCGCCATCATGGGGCTGACGCCGCGCGGTGTTTCGGTGTCCGGCGAGTTGACGTTTAGCGGCTTGCATCTCGGCGAGCCTTCTGTCGCGCGCGCGATCCGCGGCGATCGCATTTGCATGGTGTTTCAAGACCCACTGGGTGCGTTGACTCCGCACGTGAAGGTCGGCGTGCAGCTCACCGAAGGGCTCGTTCACCGCCATGCGCTCGATACGGCAGCGGCGCGAGAGCGGGCGGAACTCATGCTGGCGAGCATGCGCATCGATCAGCCGGCAAGTCGCATGCGCCAGTATCCGCATGAGCTGTCGGGCGGCATGCGTCAGCGCGTGCTCATCGCCATGGCGTGTCTCATGAAACCTGAGCTTCTGATCGCGGACGAGCCGACGACGGCGCTCGATGCGTCCATACGCAATGACGTTCTGGCCCTCATGCAGATTCAGCGCGATGCACTCGGCAGCGCCATGCTTCTCGTCACGCACGATCTTGCCGTGTTGGAGCGCACCGCGGATCGGCTGTATGTGATGTATGCCGGCCGCGTGGTCGAAAGCGGGCCTGCGAAGGAATTTTTTCGCGGACCGCTTCATCCTTATGCAGCGGCGTTGCTCGCGTGCAGCGGCGGGGTCTTGCTCAACGCGCAGGGGCAATTCGCAACCATTGAAGGCAGGCCGCCGACGCCCTTCGTCACTCCGTCGGGCTGTGCGTTTGCGCCGCGCTGCGCTCATGCCAGAGCGCGTTGTGAGAGCGAGCCGCCGGCCCTGCTCGAGATCAGCCCCGGGCGTTGGGCGGCGTGCCACTTTCCGCTCTCGGCATGATGCACGGAGCGATGCCGCATGCGTGGTCATGCCCTTGCCTGGCGTCATGAGCTCTTTGCTCGAGGTCCAGGCTTTGACGGTGAGTTATCGAGTTCCGAGACGCGGCTTGAGGCGTGCCGAGAGGCAAGCCGTGGTGGATGCGAATTTAACCGTAGGGCGCGGCGAGATCGTCGGGCTGGTGGGGGAGTCAGGCTCGGGCAAATCCACGTTGGCGCGTGCCATCGCGCGCCTGCTCGTGCCGCGTGCCGGCCAGATCCAATTCGATGGCTTGGATTGGCTCGCCTTGGATGCGGCACAGCTGCGAGCACACCGCCATCGACTGCAAATGGTATTCCAAGATCCCACGGCTAGTTTGGATCCCCGCATGACGATTGGCCGCATCGTCGAAGAGCCGTTGCGCCATTTGCAGCCGGCGTTGCAGCGCGCGGAACGCCGCGCGGCTGCGCATCGCATGCTGAGCCGCGTCGGTTTGTCAGCGGATGACGCGCGGCGCCTGCCGCGCGAGTTCAGCGGCGGTCAATGTCAGCGAATTGCGATTGCCCGGGCATGCGTGTCCTCTCCGCGGCTCCTCGTTTGCGACGAGCCCGTCAGTGCGCTCGACGTATCGATTCGCGGTCAGGTGCTCAATCTGCTCAAGCTCATGCAGGCGGAGCAGGGCGGTGCGCTCTTGTTCATCACGCACGATCTCACCGTGTTGCGGCGCTTCGCGCAACGCGTGTACGTCATGTGGGCGGGACGTCTCGTGGAAAGCGCGGCCACCGAGACACTGTTCCAAGATCCGCAGCATCCGTACACGCAGGCGCTGCTGCGCGGTGAACCCATGCGCAAAGGCGGTGCGGACGCATGAGCGACGAAGCTCCGGGGCCGCGTCGCGCCTCGAGCCGGGAGCGCAGTGCGAAACGCGAGCCGCGTCGTTCTCGTGCCGACTCGATTTCCGGTATTCTTCAGCGCAGTTCCGCTGAAACGTGCCCCGACATGACCATGAGACCTGCATTCAAGCCCAGTGACGGGCTCGCCAACGTACGCTACGAGATTCGCGGCAGGCTCGCACGCCGAGCGCTCGAGCTCGAGCGTCGCGGCTATGAGATCGTCTCGCTCAACATCGGGAATCCGCGAGCCTTTGGTTTTCGCGCACCGGAAAGCATGCGGCTCGCCATGATCGAGAACTTGCGCGACAGCGAAGGCTACACTCATCAGAAGGGCATCTTCCCGGCGCGTGAAGCCGTGGTGATGCAGCTGCAAGAGCGCGGCGTGCGCGGCGTGAGCGCCGAAGAAGTGTTCATGGGCAACGGCGTGAGCGAGCTCATCGACCTCTCGCTGCGCGCCATGTTGAGTCCGGGCGATGAGGTGTTGGTGCCGAGTCCGGATTACCCGCTGTGGACTGCGGCGGTGAATTTGAACGCCGGCAAGGCCGTTCATTATCCGTGCCTGCCGGGGAATGATTTCGTTCCCGAGCCAGCGGAAATCGAGCGCCTCATCACGGCTCGCACGCGCGCCGTCGTCATCATCAATCCGAACAACCCGACCGGTGCGGTATATCCCGGCCCGACGCTGGAAAAAATCGCGCGGATCGCCGAGAAACACCGGCTCATCGTGCTTGCGGATGAGATCTATGATCAGATTCTGTATGACGGCGCGCAGTTCGTGCCCATGGCCACCCTGGTGCACGACACCCTGTGCTGCACCTTGAGCGGATTATCGAAGGTGTATCGAGCTTGCGGCTATCGGGTCGGATGGGCGGCATTTTCCGGCGAGTTGGAGAGCGCCACCGCGTATCTGGCGGCGCTCGAGCTTCTGTGCTCGCTTCGATTGTGCAGCAACGTCGCCGGACAGTGGGCCGTGCAGACGGCGCTTGGCGGCCATCAAAGTATTCGCGAGCTCACGGCGCCGGGTGGTCGGCTGTTCGCCTCCCGACAAGCCATCCTCGAAGGCGTGCGGCGCAGCCGCTTTCTTACGCTCGCCGAGCCGAAGGGCGCGCTTTACGCATTTCTACAGGTTCGCGCCGACGTGCTGCCGGAGTTCGATGACCAGAAATTCGCACTCGACTTGCTGGAGCAAAAGCATGTGCTGGTCGCGCCCGGGGTGAGCTTCAACGTGCCCTATCGCAATGCCTTTCGAATCACGAACCTGCCGGAAGCCGCCGTCATCGAGGCGGTTTTCGAGCGCATCGATGAAGTGCTGCAGTCCTATGCCGTTGCGCGCGCGCCGGTGCGTGCGGTTCCGACTCCGCTGGCGGCAAAACGCTGACGAGCGCGAGCGCGCTGCAACGACTGCTCGAAGCGCTGAAAGCGGGTCGTACGGTGCTCGCGCCCAGCACCGAAATCGCCTCTATCCTGCGCCATCGCGTGCAGCAGGAATTTGCCGCCGGCGCCGCGCGCGTCTGGCGCACTCCCGCCGTGCGCGACTTCTCCACGTGGGCGCTGGAACGCTATACCGAACGCGCCGACGCGCGGCGGGTGTTGAGCGTATTCGAAAGCTTCCAGCTGTGGGGCGATGCCATTGCGGCGAGCGCTGCCGGGCCTGAGCTCTTGGATCTCGGCGCGGCTGCGCGGGCGGCGCGCAGCGCGCGGCGCATCATGCGCGACCATGGCATCACTGCACGCGAATTGCGTGCGAGCGGTTCGCCCGAATCCCTCGCGTTTTTACAATGGTCGGCGACTTTCGATGACCGGTGCCAGGACCTGGGCGTCATCGATGCCGATGACGCCATTTCCAGCCTTTCCAGCGTGAGCGCACAGGAATATTGGCTCGATAGTCCGACGTGGCGTCCCAGCATCTTGAAAGTGCTCAAGTCAAACGAGAACGGGATGCTGAGAGGCGAACGTTCGCCTTCGACACGGCAAAGCAGCCATTTGACGACAGCCGCCGACCCGGCCATCGAATGGAGCGCCGCGGCGAGGTGGGCTCGATCACGGCTCGAGGCCGAGCTGGACTTCAGGGCATGGGTGTACTTGCCCGCGGCTGAAGGCGCGCGTGCCGCGGTTGCGCGTGCCTTTGACCTCGAGCTTGCGAGCGCGCGATTCGATTTGAGCACTGCCATCGATGGTGGTGCCTATGCGATCGCGGGCGGCGAGCCGTTGCAATCGTATGCCACGGTGCGCGAAGCCATGGCGAGTCTCGCGGCATTGCGCGGCGAGATCGAATTCGTCGATTTCAGCGCGTTGTTGCGCTCGCTGCCGCTGCGAAACACCTCGGCGCTCGAGCAATCGATGTCGGCTAGGCTCGATGTGGAACTGCGTCATCACGCCGCGGATCGAGCGAGCCTGGAAACTTTTCTATCGATGAGTGAGAAGGTTGCGAGCGAGCGAAACATTCCCAGGCCCGCCGCGCTGACGCGGCTTGCAATCATGCAAAGCATCGTAGCGGCTGTGCCGCAGAACGCAGTGATGAGTCACTGGGTGAGCCGATGGAACGAGGCGCTCAACCAAGGGTTGTGGCGTGAGTCCGTCTCCGCTTCGAGTCAGAACTTTCAGGTCGTGACGCGGTTCAAAGAGCTCTTGTCAGATCTGGCCCGGAGCGACGCCATTTTCGGCAGTCTCGATTGGCATCGCGCACTGTCGATCTTGCGCAGGGCTGCGCGTGAAACATCGTTCCAACCACACACCGGTATTCCCGCCATTTGGGTCACGACGCGGCTGCAAGATCCATGGCTCGCATACGACGGCGTGTGGATCTCGCGAGCTCATACCCAATCCTGGCCGCCGCCGGCCGCACCCGCAGCGCTCATCCCTTTGCAATTACAAATCGCCCGCGGCGTGCGTGCGAGCAGTCCGGAGTTACAGCTGAATTTCGCGCGTGAGTTGCAAGCGCGTTGGCGCTTGCGCGCGGCAGAGCTGCACTTCAGCTTTGCGCGAGAGCCGGAGATGGAAGCGCATCCGAGCCTGCTCATGCCAGGCGACGTGGTGAGGCTCGAAGTTTCCCACGATGCAGCCGCCATCCATGCGCGGCCGGCGCAGTCAGTGCATTGGGTGCCGTACTCGCCCGAACAAGCGCTGCCAATGAGCGGAGTCGATCGAGCCCGCGGCGTACGCAGTCTGTCGGAGCAATCCCGCTGCGCATTTCGTGGCTTTGCATTCACGCGGCTACGGGGCGATGAGATCCACACGCCTCACCCGGGCTTCAATCGAATGGAGCGCGGCTCTCTATTGCACGATGCGCTGCATGTGATCTGGTCCGAGCTCGGCGGCTCGCAGCGCTTGATCCTGCTGAGCCGCGACGAGGAGCAGCGGTTGATTCGTCGCGCGGTCGAATCGAGTTTGCAGCGGCAGCGGCGCAAGCGCGATCCGGGACGGACGTGGGCTCTACGAGAGCAGCGCCGGATGTCGAACATTCTCGCGGCCTGGCTCACATTCGAAAGAGCGCGTCCACCATTCGATGTTCACGCGCTGGAAAAGCAATACGCGGTGTCGTTCGGCGGCTTGCCTTTCAATGTGCGCATCGATCGGATCGATGCGTTTGCCGATGGCGGCATGGCGGTCATCGACTACAAGACCGGCGCAGTGTCTAGAGACTGGGAAACCGAGCGGCCGGAGAATGCTCAGCTGCTCATGTATGCCTTGGCGGTGGACGAGCCTTTGGCCGCCATCGCTTATGCGCAGCTGACCGCCGAGTCGACCAAGTTCTTGGGGGCTGCGGAGAAGTGCATTTTGGGCTCGCAACGCGGCGGCTTTGAAGGCGGAGAGAGCGCTCAAACCATGCGTGCGCATTGGCGGCGGCGCATGGATGTCATTGCAGCGGAGCTGCGGCACGGGAGCTTCATCATCAACCCATTGCCGTGGGCCTGCGGCAGCTGCCACTTCGCGGCGATTTGCCGATCGAGCACGCTCGCATGAATGCGGACTTCGCGGTCAGCGACGCCGCGGCTCGCGAACAGGCAGTTCAAAGCGATGGGTCAGTCATCGTGCAAGCTCCTGCGGGATCGGGAAAAACCACGCTGCTGACCGAGCGCTATTTGCGAATGCTGGCAAAGAGTAATGCGCCAGAGCGCGTTCTTGCCATTACTTTCACGCGGCGCGCGGCGCAGGAGATGCGACAGCGTGTCATCGATGCGCTGGGCGCGGCACGCACCGCCGCGGCACGCACCGGCGAGGACTGCACCGACATGGCGGTGAATGCGCATGCTGTGCAGTTTGCCGAGAGTATTGCGTCGAGCGGCGAGGCTGCTCCACCGCCCGCTGCGGCGCCCGAAGCTCGGATGCTTCGCCTTGCGCAGGCTTGCCTGCGTCAGTTCGACCGGCTGGGCATTGATCTGGCGCGCGATGCATCGCGCTTGCGCATCGAGACCATTGATGGCTTCTGCGCCTGGCTCGCTGCGCAGCTGCCCATCGGCTCGCGCATGGGCGGCGCACCGCGCATTGCCGAGCAGCCGCGCCGTCTGTATCTAAAGGCAGCGCGCAGAACGCTCGAGGCTTTGCCGAAAAATTTTACGCAGGCGGTCGATCTCGCGCTGGAGCTGAGCGATGAGCACTGGCCTGAAGCTCAGCGCCGCATTGCCGATATGCTCGAATCACGCGCCGACTGGTTGGGTCTGACAACGCCGCTGTTGCGTTCCGAGCACGTCGCCGATTGGGTCGAGGAAGACCGGCTGCGTCGTGAATCCAATGCGACGCTCGCCACGCTGGTGGAACTGTATTTGCAGCGCGCGTTGCTCGCTCTCGGTGAGTCCCGCGTGGAGACCCTCGCAGCTCTGCTGACCGACGAGGCACCGCATTGCGGCGGCAATGCACTCATGCATTGGCGCGAGCAATACGGTGCGTTGCGCCCCGCGGCCGCTCATCTGGCCCGCTGGCGTGAGCTTGCGAACGTGTGTCTCACCGGCAAGGGCGAAATCCGCAAAGTTCTTTCCAAAGCGCAAGGATTCGCGGACAAATCGCCGCGCAAGGCGGCGCTGCGCGAATGGCTCGATGCGGTTCGTGACGATGCCAGCGCCGTTGCGGCGCTCAGGATCGTGCTGGCGTTGCCGGATGCGGAATATTCGGATTCGCAGTGGCGGCGCGCGCGCGGAGTCGCGCAGCTCTTGACGCTTGCGGCGGCGGAGCTCGACCACGTCTTTCGCGAACATCGCGAGTGCGATTTCACGGCGGTGGCGTTGTCCGCACTGCGTGCGCTGGGCAACGCAGAGGAACCCACGGATCTTGCGCTGCGCCTGGACTATCGCATCGAGCATTTGTTGATCGATGAGTTTCAGGACGTCGCGCGAGCGCAGCTCGAGCTCCTGCGCGCGCTGACTGCAGGTTGGGAGCGCGGAGATGGCCGCACGATGTTTTGCGTCGGCGATCCCATGCAGGCAATTTATGGCTTTCGTGCCGCCGAGGTGCGAGCTTTTCTGCAGCTCGCGGAAGAAGGTTTGGGCGCGATCCGCTTCGACACGCAGGTCTTGTCGAGCAACTTTCGCGCGCAGCCGCTTCTCATCGAATGGACCAATGCCGCGTTCGAGCACATTTTTCCTGTTCGGCATGATCGCTTGCGCGGCGCCGTCGCCTTCACTCGATCGATGGCAGGCCGCGCCGCGGGCGGCGAAGCCGCGATCGAGTGCCGGCTTTTCGACTCCGAGCATGACGAAGCGGAGCACATTGCCGAGCTGCTCGCTCACCGTGCGCTCGAGCACCCGGATTGGCGCATGGCCGTGCTGGTACGCACGCGGCGGCACGCGGCTCACATTTTGACTGCTCTCGAGCGCCGCGGCGTGGCCCATCAACCTCGCGAGCTGCGCGAGTTGTCGCAGTGCGATGCCGTGCGCGATCTCGTGATGCTCACGCGCGCGCTGCTGCATGCGGCGGATCGCATTGCGTGGCTCGCGCTGTTGCGCATGCCGTATGTCGGATTCGACATGGCCGATGTGCTCTCGCTGTCGGCCGCGCCCAGCGTGCTCGAAGGATTGCACGATGAAGCGCTATCGGCTGCGTTGAGTCCCGATGGACAATTGCGCGTGCAACGGCTGCGCGCGACTCTGGCGCTGGCTTACGAGCAGCGTGCTGAAAGCTCATTGGGGCGATGGGTCGAGCGCGTTTGGTTATCGATGGGAGGCGGGCACGTAGGATTGTCGAACGAAGATTGGCTGGCCGCTCGCGGCGTATTTCTGCGGCTCGACGAGCTGGAGCCTGCGGAGCTGGAGCCCGAGTCGCTCCATGGCGTGCTGAGCTCGCTGCGCGAGCCGGAAAGCGAGCCGCGGCCGATCGAAGTGCTGACCATGCACAAGGCCAAAGGCGCCGAATTCGATCTCGTCGTGCTGCCCTGTCTAGCACGCGAGCCGCGCCGCACCGACTACGAGCTGTTTCAGTATCAGATTCTCAACGGTCCGCAACCCGGTTTCATTGCCGCCGCGCGGCATGCGCAACGCGCGGGGGACGCATTGCTGCAGTTTCTGCGATGGTTTGAGCGAGATGCGCAGCGGCTCGAAGAAGAGCGGCTGTTGTACGTGGCATGCACGCGCACCAAGCGCGAGCTTTGGTTGACCGCGAGCGCCGACGGGTCACGGCGCGCAGATGAGCCTTTTCGCCCCAAGCCGGCGAGTCTTCTCGCCCTCCTTTGGCCCACTCAGGCGCATCGGTTCCTTCGGCAGCAGGCTGCGAGCGCGGCGCCCATGAGCGCGGGCCGCGATGCTCTCGGTCCCGCCAGGCGCTTCGATGCGCACTGGCGCCCCGCACCCGTGCAGCCGCCGGTCCACAGCTTGCCGCAACGGTTGGAGCTCGGCGCCGCCGTCATCGAGCCGCCGTTCGATTGGGCGAGCGAAACGGCGCGTCATATCGGCACGCTCGTGCATCGAGAATTGTCTTCGCGGCAAACGGCGCTTGCCGCGACGGATATCGACGCGCGTCGCGGCGAATATCATCGCTGGCTATCGAACCGCGGCGTGCCGGCCATGCAGGCGGAAAGCGCGGCCGAGCAAGTCTGCCGCGCCCTTCATCAGACGTGTAACGATGCACGCGGCCGCTGGATTCTCGATCAGTATGCGACGTGCGATGAGCGCGAGATCTCCTTGAGCACCGTGCTCGACGGGCGAATCGTCACGGTCGCATTCGATCGCATGTTCATCGATGCGGGCGGCACTCGCTGGGTGATCGATTACAAGACGAGCCGGCACCAAGGCGGCGACGTCGAGACATTCCTGGATAACGAGATGTTGCGCTACGGTGCTCAAATGCACAGATACGCGCGCGTCGCGGCGAAGTTGGGCGATGAGCCCATTCGACTCGCCCTCTACTTCCCGCTGATTGGAGCTTGGCGTGAATGGGAGCCGGGCGCGAGCATCACCGGTCATAGCGCGAGCATCGACGGGTCATAGCGCGAGCTCGAAATCAAAAGGCAGATTACCGCTCGCGTCCTGCGGGCGCAGTGCAGCGTAGTCTTCGATGAGACGGTATATCGACGGCGGCACGGCGGGCCGCTCGCGCAGCGTGCCGGAGAGAGTCGCGAGCCACGGATTTCCCGTCAGAGTGAGTGAGCCACTGACTTGCAGCGGGCCGCCCCGATCGACCACCGCCGCGCGCGCGGAGCCGGGCACCGAGGAGGGCTCGAAGCGCGCCGAGTAATTGCCCACCGCTTCTTGTTGCGGTGTGGTGAGACCATCGAGATCGATCCGACCATTCACGCCATCGAGCGCGCCATGCGCGAGCGCGATGCGCGACGCATCGATCATGAATCGGCCGTTCCACCCTTGCATGGGCAGCACGTCGCGCCAATCCTGCAGTTCGCCTGCGGCACGCACATTTCGCAGCACGAACGACCGCGCGCGCGCCTCGACTTCGGCGTCGATGACCGATGCGCCCCGAATCCAGTGAATTCGCGCTGCCAGCGCGCCGCCGATGAGGGACGCCGCGCGCACGCGCCATTCGATGCTTCCCAACGCGTTGCCTTTGGCGTTGAGACGCGCAACCGAGCCGTGCCACACGGTGCCGCTGGGCTCCTCGATCGATACATCCGACGGTAGGAAAAATCGCAGCACCGCCGCGGGAAGAAAAATGGCGATGAACACGATTGCGACCAGCGGCAGCAGCAGTCCGAGCACGACGCGGCGTGCGCGCGATGGGCGCTTGATGGACTCGCTCGAGCGGTGAGCGGAGTGGTTAGCGGATGCTGCGCGAGAGCGAGATGCTGGCATTGACCACGCCCGGCTGCGCGGCCCGATCGACCGTAATGGAATCAATGGCGAGACCATAGCGGCTTTGAAGATTGCCGAGCCAGCTCACCAGCGTATCGAACGGGGCTGATTCGAGCTGCACCCGCACGCCGCCCGCACCGTTGGGCGCCGTGCCGCGCAGCGCATTGCCAAGGCCCGCCTCGCGCCCCGTGCGATCCACCAGCACGATGGGAGACTCATCCGTAACGACCGTGCTGCTCGCAGCGGCACGCACCTCGGGCGCGTTGCGCTGAATCCAAGCAAGATCGTCGCGTCGAGTCTGCAGCCGCGCTTCGGCATTGGCCACCGCAGAATGCAGCGGCATCAGCACGCCGCCCAGCACGAGCAGCGTGGCTACGATGAGCACGCCGACGGCCAGCATGCGGCGGTCTCGCAGAGACAATGCAAGATACCAACGGCGCAGCGCGTTCATCGATTGCGACCCCGGGCCGCGTTGCGCACTTGCAGTCGGCCTTCGATGGCGTTGCCCGCGGGATTGGACGATTGAATCTCCGCCGTGAGTCCGGATGCCACGATGGACTGCGACAACTGCGCAATGGCATCGACGTTCGGCGCGGTGATTTTCAAGTCGAGCGTGGCATCGCGAAAGCTGAGCGCATCGACCGAGGTTTTCTCTTGCCGCACGAGCGCCCGGCTCACGCTTTGCAGAGTGCGCAAGAACATCTCATCGCCGCGGCCGCCGCTCCTCGCCTGCTGTAATCGCGATTGCATGATGCGGCGGGCATCGTCGATGGGAGTGCCCGGGAGAGTCGCAGCCACCAAGCCGCCGAGATCCTGCTCGACGCGTTTCTGCTGTTGATGGGCGCGGTACAGCTCGAACCCTTCCGCGCCGACGTGGGCCAGGAGCAGCGCGACACCGAGCGCAGCCGCCAGGCGCCAGCGGCGCAAGTGCGCGCCGTATTCCTTGGGGGGCGCAAATTCCCCCTGCAGCAAGCTGATGGCATAGGGGCTCGGCGCCGGCGCGCTCGGCAGTTGCTGCGCGAGCCACGGCAAGCTTCCCTCCGCGAGCAGCTGCACCTTGAGGGATGCAAAGCGGTCGATCAACGCGCCCACGTCGTCCTTGATGAGATCCCAATCGGCAGGGCTCGCATAAAGCAATACGTGCTCGAGAACCGTCGGCGTGTCCAAAACCGTTGCAAGCTCCAACGCACCGGGCTCGCTTGCGACCATCGTGGTCTCCGCGGTGTCGCGGTGAACGAGACCCGCGATCTCCAGTGCTTCATTGATGGGCGACACATCCACGGTGAACGGAGTCTGCGACGGCCGGCGCACCGATAGGCGCGAACCCTCCACCCAAACCACCGCGTGCGATGGATTATCGGGCAGCAAGGACACGTCCGCATACATGGAGGACACTCGCAGGCCCGCAGCGCTCAACTCCTCGCGCCAGGACTGCACCAAGTCGCGCTTGACGACAGCGACCGGCGTTGCGGCGCCGAAGGCGCGCTTGCCGATGGCGAAATGCAGCAGATCGATATCGTCGGAGACCTGCTCTTCCAAAGCATACGGCACGGTCTTCGCCAGGCGTGCTCCGCTTCCCGGCGGCAGATCGGGCTGCGCGAGCAATACATCCGTTGCTGGCACGAGCACGGTGACGGAGTGGTTGCTCGCAACCGCGGCCGCGAGCGACAAAGGCCCGCGCTGGCTGGGGCCTGCCCGCGCACCGGACTCATCGACGAGCAACCATTCGGTTTCTTGCGTCGAATCGGCAGGCATTCTGAGAAGGAGCGTTGGCATGCTTGCGTATGGGCGAGGCTAACGAGTTCCGAACGTGCGTAGAATCGGCATGGAACGTCCGTTGAACTGGTCGCGCTGCAGAAGACTGTACAAGGTGAATTCGGCGCTGCCAAGCGTGACGCGCGTGGTCAACAAAAAGTATTGGCTCGAAGTTTGTCTCACCTGATCCACTTGCTCTTGCTTGACTCCGGCTCCGGCCACAACACCTGTAAGCTGCGGGAAGCAGCCGGACTTGCGCCCATTGGCCAACGCTTCCGGATCGCGAGTCCACTCATCGCTTCCGGTCAATGCATCCAGTACATAGGCAGAAGCCGTACAGACATTGATTTTGTCATCACTGATCGGAAGTGCTGTGACATAGGGCGCGAGTTTGCGCATTCGGTCGGGACCGAATCCGGGTAGGCTCAGGAGCTCGGTCGTCGACAACATGGGCCAATTGCCGGTGCGATAAGGCGGAACTTGCGCGCTGTACACCGCATCTTCCGCGCCGTTGGGGAAGGCGGGGTCCGAATCCGCGTCGATCCAATCTCGCGCAAGGTCGGCCCACTTGTCCTCTAACTTCAACAGCGCCAGGAGCCGCTTGAAGTGCTCGTAAGGCACAGGGTCCGGCGCATCATTCACCCGGTGAGCAAGGCTATTGAGATTGAATTTGCCTTGCTCATCCTGCAAGTACCCTTCGAGAGTTCCCATGGGCTCGCCTTCCGGATCATTGGGCGGCCGCAGCGGAATGGGTTGCGGCCGTTGCGCCCAGGGATCCGCCAGCGTAACGAGGGTCTTGGTTTGCGAGAACTGCGTGAAAAGCGCATCCGCAGCCAGCCCTTCCGCGCCCAAAGCGAACTGAAACGCCTGCTCGGAAGCCAGCATCCCCATGGTGCGCTTACGCTCGATGAAACCGCCGAAACCGACCTTCACCGCGAGGATTGCAGCGAGCGCCATGAGCACGAGTGCAATCAACAACGCAACTCCGCGTTGGCGCGACGCCGGTGCGCAGCTCATCCTGCAACTTCCACCAGACGACGGATCTTGCCCCAATCATTCAATTCGAGATTGAGCTCGATGGCCACAGGCCGCTGGCTCGCTAACGCATTCACCGGCGCCGCGCCGGTCGCGGGTGGCGTAACCGCAGGGACGCCGGCTGTCGGGCTCGGCCACTGTTCGCCCCATTGATTGCCCGAATCGAGATAGCGAATTTGCACACTCTTCACGCCGGTGAGCAGATCCTGCTCCACCGGCTGATTGTTGAGCTTGGCATCGAGCACGGTTTGATGCGCTCGTTTCAGCACGTCTTTGTCGAGTCGATAGCTGACGCGCTCGAGTGTGCCTCGCTGCAGCCCTGCGGTGTTCGACCAGCCTCCGCGAGTCAGCTCGATGAGAGTCGCCGCGCCGATGGATCCGATGACGGCGGGCAAGCGGCCATCGCCGATGGGCTGGCGGATGGGCCGGGGCACGATCTGCTCGAAGTCTTGCGTCATGATGCGAACGCCGAATTCGATTTCGCGCGTGCGAGTTTGCGCGCTCTCGGTTCGCTCCGCCGATAAGCGCGCCTGGCGATAAGTCGCATAGCCCAGCGCGGTGAGAATGCCGAGGATGAACAACGCGACCAGGATTTCGATCAGCGTGAATCCGCGCGCCGAGGAGAGCATGCGCGCCCGGGCGGCCGCGCTCATTCGCGTGCGCGCAGATTCGAATTGCATGATGCCTCGCCGTTCATCGCAACGGCGCCGTGCTTCGAGAGCCCGGCGCGGCCGGCGGCGGCGCGGCTGTCGTGTCTCCCAACCATTCCACCGTCACCGAGCTGCCGACAGGCATCATGGCATTGCTCAGAAAGCTGGCGGATTCGGCGAGCGCGGGCGCTTTGTCTTTCGCATCGGCTGGCCAAACCCGCACGACCACCCGGCGCAGACTCGCCGTGTCAGTGTCGAAATATCTCGTGTCGTAACGCCAGCGCCGATTGGCGAACTCAACTTCTCCTTTATCTTTGTTCTCGCCGAACTTCTGCGATTGCTTCAGCCGCACTTCGGCGATTCGATTGAGCGCGATCCACTGCGCCACGGTCTTATCGCGCAAATAACCGCTCGCGCGCGCCGCGCCGCTCACAGCCGTCATCAGAGCGGCGAGCGACAGCGCGACGATCATGAGCGCGACCAATACCTCGACCAAGGTGAAGCCGCGCGGCACACGCTGCGGTAACCGCAAAGGCGGGCATTTCTCCGGCCAGTCGCTCGGAGCGGGCGCGACATCCCGAAGCTCGAGCGGTGCCGCGCTAGCTGCGCTTGGCATCGGATTTCTCGATTTTGATCTTACCGGCGTTGTCGACCGCGATGTGCGCTTCGACCGTCGTGCCCGCGCGTTGCAAAGTAAGGCGAAAGGGCGTGCTGTCGCCGCTCGCCGCCACGATCACTTGCGGCTTGACGAGGTTCTCGGTCTCATTCAGCGTGGAGTCTGCGTCCGCGTTTGCATCGTTGAGCGGCTCGGGTGCAGAGACTGCAGCGTTCAGCACGATGTTGCGCGAATCGAGCTCGAGCGCGAACGACAGCCCTTTGGGCAATTCGCGCTCGCGAAACTCGCGATCCTCATCGAACTTCTCCCAACGCTGACGGCGCTGCTCGAAAATGACGAAGATGTATTTTTCCGGCGCAATCAACACGCCGAAATCGCGTCCTTCGAGCGCGGCACGCTCCTCGAGGAGCATGAGTAGCCCGGCGATGCGCCGGCATTCGTCATCCAATTGGGTGTCGCGGCCGGTCACGCCAATCTTGAGCATCGCAAAGCCCACGACGATGGCGATGATCATCAGCACCACGAGAATTTCGATCAGCGTGAAGCCGCGCGGCCCCGCGCGCGCGCGCCTCACGTCAAGACTATTTCTGATCCAAGGTCGCCGTGCCGATATCGGCATCGTAGCCTTCGCCGCCCTGTTTGCCATCGCGTCCATACGAGATGATCTCGTACTCGGCGCCATCGCGGCCCGGCGCCTGATACTCGTAGGGCTTGCTCCATGGGTCGATGGGCACGGCCTTGAGATAACCGCCAGGACGATAATTGGTGATGGTGGGATCCACCGGCTGCTTGACGAGCGCAGCCAAGCCCTGCTCGGTGGTCGGATACTTGAAATTATCCAGCCGGTACAGATCGAGCGCGGTCTCGATGGCCCGGATATCGCTTTGCGCGCGCGTTACGCGCGCCTTGTCGACGTTCTCTAAAATTTTCGGCACCACGAGAGCGCCGAGCACCGCCAGAATCACGACTACCACCATGATCTCGATCAGGGTGAAGCCCCGGCTGCGCCGCGCGGATTGATATCGCATAAGCTGAACGTTCCTGCAAATGCCCACCGAATCATACGCGAATCGTGTAGCGAATCTCAGAGCTGCGTTGCAGTGCGACGGGCCGCGCGGAATTTTTCTCTTGAGCCTCATCGTGATGGGCGCGCTGTTGTTGGCCAATGGCGACAACGCGCGCCTGCTGTTGCGCTACGACCGCGCCGCGCTCGCGCACGGCGAGTGGTGGAGGCTCCTCACTGCGCACTGGGTGCACGGCGATACCCGTCATTTCGCACTCAATGCGATGGGGCTGGTGCTCGTTTGGGCCTTGGTGGCAAAAGACTTCAATGCGCGCCAGTGGATCATGATTTGCGCCGGCTCGAGCATCGCGATCGGGTTGGGGCTGTGGTGGCTCGATGCGCGCGTGGAGTGGTATCTCGGCGCCTCGGGAGTTTTGCACGCCGCATTGGCCGCGGGCACGACACAACGCTTTTTCACGCATGCGTGGGACCGTTGGCTGTTGGCGACAGCGCTCGCCGCTAAGCTCCTTTTGGAGCAAACCGCTCAACGCCATGGCATTCCCGATGTGGTCGGAAATCTGCCGGTGGTCGTCGATGCACACTTGTACGGCGCGCTCAGCGGCGCATTCATTGCGGCGATGCTCTGCGCGAACGCGGCTATACTGCGCGCCACTCGAAATTCGTAAGGCCGATCCTCACCTCGCAACTGATGGCGACCATCTTCACTTTCCCGGGCCAGGGCTCGCAGTCCATTGGCATGATGCGTGAGTTGTCCGGCATTTCCCCCATCATTGAGTCCACGTTTGACGAGGCTTCGGCTGTGCTCGGCTACGATTTGTGGAAACTGTGTCAGGAGGGACCGGAATCGCGCCTGAATTCGACTGAGTGCACGCAGCCGGCCATGCTGGCGGCGGGTGTCGCGACGTATCGACTCTGGCGCGAGCGCGGCGGAGCGCGGCCCGATGCGGTCGCGGGCCATAGCCTAGGGGAATTTTCAGCCGCGGTTGTGGCGAAATCCCTGCACTTCAAAGACGCCATTTCGTTAGTGCAGTTCCGCGGCCGAGTCATGCAGTCCGCTCTGCCGGCGGGCGAGGGCGCCATGGCGGCCATTCTCGGCATCGAAGATACCGACGTCGAGCGTGCCTGCCGCGAGGCCAGTCAGGGAGAAGTGGTAGAGCCCGCCAATTTCAATGCGCCGGGACAGGTCGTCATTGCGGGTCACGTCAATGCGGTGGAGCGCGCCATCGCGGCTTGCAAACACTTGGGCGCTAAACGTGCGGTCATTTTGCCCATCAGCGCCCCGTGTCATTCCTCGCTGATGCAGGGCGCGGCGGATGAGCTGGGTCAGCGCCTCGAGCAAATCGAGGTCAATGCGCCTGAAGGCGTGCGGTTTTTCGGCGTCGACATGCGCTCGCACGATACGGCTCAGGCGGTGCGCGCGGCGCTGGTCAAGCAGCTTGCAACGGCCGTGTATTGGGCGGCGTTGGTGCGCACGCTGGTAGCGCTCGGCTACACGCGCTTCATCGAGTGCGGCCCTGGCAAGGTGTTGACGTCGCTCAACCGGCGAATCGAGCGGAGCCGCGACGTGCACATGCTGTCTTTAGATGGAGCACAGGGCTTCGACGCCGTGCTCGAGGCGGCTGCTTGAGACTTCACGGCGATGTGGCGCTGGTCACGGGCGCCTCGCGCGGCATCGGAGCCGCGATTGCCGCGGCGCTCGCGGCGGCGGGGGCACGGGTCATTGGCACGGCGACCAGCAATGAAGGCGCCGAGCGTGTCACTACAGCGCTCGAGGGCTGGCAGGGGCGCGGCGCGGTGCTCGACGTCGCCGACGCGGGATCGGTCGATGCGCTGCTCGAGAACATCGAAAGCCGCGAGGGCGCGCTGGGCATTCTGTGCAACAACGCCGGCATCACGCGCGATGCACTGCTGTTACGCATGAAGCCCGAGGATTGGGCCCAGGTCATCGACACGAATTTGTCGTCGGTGTATCGATTGAGCAAGGCGGCGTTGCGCGGCATGATGAAGGCGCGCAAGGGCCGCATCATCAACATCGCCTCGGTGGTGGGCTTGACCGGCAATCCGGGCCAGGCGAATTATGCGGCGGCCAAAGCGGGCATGATCGGTTTCAGCAAGTCGCTGAGCCGAGAAGTCGGCTCGCGCGGCATTACCGTCAACGTCGTGGCGCCCGGTTTCATCGACACCGATATGACCCGGACTTTGAGTGAAGCTCAGCGCACGGGCCTGATCGGCCAGATTCCACTCGGCCGGTTGGGGGTCGCGCAGGATGTCGCCGAGGCGGTGCTGTTTCTCGCATCGAGCGCCGCGGCATACATCACCGGCGAAACGCTGCATGTCAATGGCGGCATGTATATGCCGTAATTTTTCCGGCTCTAGCCGCCACCTGTGCATTCACATAAAATGCGCGCCTGCCTCAGAAACCACAACGGCTAAAGGATCATCAGCGATGAGTACTGTCGAACAGCAAGTCAAGAAAATCGTGGCGGAGCAGCTGGGCGTCAAGGAAGAAGAGGTCACGAATCAAGCCTCGTTCGTCGACGATCTTGGGGCAGACTCGCTCGACACCGTCGAGCTGGTGATGGCGTTGGAAGAAGAGTTCGAGACCGAGATTCCGGACGAAGATGCGGAAAAAATCACCACCGTTCAGCAAGCCATCGACTACATCAACTCGCACAAGGCCAAGGCCTGACCGCGGGCCTGTTTAGGAAATCACTGCGCTGAGCTCGCGTCGAGTCGTCGTTACCGGTCTGGGGCTGGTTTCGCCCGTCGGGCATGACGTGCGCTCGGCTTGGGAATCCATCCTCGCGGGCCGTAGCGGCATTGCTCCGATCACCCGTTTTGATACGAGTCGTTTTCCGGTGCATTTTGGCGGAGAGATTCGTAACCTCGATCTGGACGCCTACATCAACGCCAAGGAGGCGCGTCGCATGGACGCCTTCATGCAGTACGGTGTGGTGGCAGGCATCCAGGCCATGCGCGATTCGCATTTCGAGGTGGACGATGCGAATTCCGAGCGCGTCGGCGTGCTCATGGGCGCAGGCATGGGTGGATTGGAATCGATCGAGGAGACTTATCGGCGCTTCATGGAAACCAATTCGCCGAAGAGGGTGTCGCCGTTCTTCATTCCTTCCAGCATCATCAATCTCGTGAGCGGCCACCTCTCGATCGAATTTCGTCTCACGGGCCCGAATCTTGCGGTCGCCACGGCTTGCACCACGTCGACTCACGCGCTTGGGCTCGCAATGCGCTTGATCCAATCGGGCGATGCGGATGCCATGCTGGCCGGCGGCTCGGAGATGTCGACGTGCTACACCGGGGTCAGCGGTTTCGCGCAAGCCAAGGCGTTGTCGTTGCGCAACGACGACCCGCAGGGTGCGAGCCGGCCGTGGGACAAGGATCGCGACGGCTTCGTCATGGGCGATGGCGCCGGCGCCATGATGCTCGAGGAATACGAGCATGCCAAAGCGCGCGGTGCGAACATCTATGCCGAGCTGATCGGCTTCGGCATGAGCGGAGATGCCCATCACGTCACCGCACCGCCCAGCGATGGCGAGGGTGCGCGCAAGGCGATGACCCGCGCGCTTGAAAATGCGCGAGTGCCGGCAGATGCCGTTCAGTACGTCAATGCACATGCCACGTCCACGGAAATCGGCGACTTGGCTGAAACCAAAGCGATTCGTCGAGCCTTCGGCAGTGCGGCCGATGCACTCGCGGTGAGCTCGACCAAATCCATGACCGGACACTTGCTGGGCGCCGCCGGCGCGGTCGAGGCGATCTTCTCGGTGCTTGCTCTGCGCGACCAGGTCGCTCCGCCCACCATCAATCTGCATGAGCCTGGCGAGGGCTGCGATCTCGACTACGTGCCGAATACGGCGCGGCCAATGCCCATTCAATGCGTTCTTTCCAACTCGTTCGGATTTGGCGGCACTAACGGCTCGGTCATTTTCCGGCGCGTTTGACCCGCTGCAGCTGATCGAGCGCTGGCCGGACCGCTACCCCGCGCTTTTGGAAAGCGGACCGCGCCAGCAGGTGCGCGCAGCGCAGGGTCAACGTATTGTCGATGACGCCCGTTTCGACGTCGTGCCGTTTGCGACGGGCGATGCGCTCTTAGCCGCCTCGGGTCGCGGATCGGGAGATTTCTTGCAGCGCTTGGCGTGCGAGTTCCGCGGCGAACGATTCCTGGAGCGAGCACCGTGCGAGAGTCCGCAATTGCCATTTCGCGGCGGCTGGCTGCTCTTTCTCGGCTATGAGCTCGCGCGGCAAATCGAGCCCAAGTTGGTGCTGCCGCCGAGCGATGAGCCCTACGAGGCTCTCGCATTGAGATGTCCGGCTGGATGGATTGGCGACCGTCGAGCGCAGCGCGGGTGGCTGGTGTGCGAGCCAGGGTGGGAGCACTTGCTCGATCTCTTCGAGCGGGACTGTGGCATGGTCGATCAGGCAACCGGCGTGAGCGGGGAGGGCGCGCGGGCGGCGGCGCAGACCCTTGAATCCGCGCAGAGCTGGCGCGCCGCGGAGAGCGACCCGCAGGAATTCCTCGGGCAAGTAAGGCGCTGTCTCGACTACATCCGCGGCGGCGAGATTTATCAGGCCAACTTATCGCGCGCCTGGCGCATTGAGAGCGATGCAGCGCTGAACCCAGTCGATATCTATCGAAGGCTTCAAAAGGCTAATCCGGCGCCCTTCTCCGCGCTGCTGCGATTTCGAGACTACGCCATCATGAGTTCTTCGCCCGAGCGGCTGATGAGCGTGTCTGACGGCAGGATTTCGACTCGGCCCATCGCGGGCACGCGGCCGCGCGCGCGCGCGCGCCGCGCCGATGAAGCGCTGCTTGCACAGTTGCGGGGCTCGGAGAAGGAGCGCGCCGAGCACGTGATGCTGATCGACCTCATGCGCAACGATCTGGGAAAAGTGTGCCGCGGCGGCAGTGTTCAAGTCGACGAGCTCATGAGCATCGAGACGTTCGCGCACGTCCACCACATCGTCTCGAACGTCAGCGGCGAGCTTGCGGACGGAGCGACCTTCATCGATGCCATTCGCGCTCTTTTTCCCGGAGGCACGATCACGGGGTGTCCCAAGTTCCGCTGCATGCAAATCATCGCCGAGCTGGAAGGGGAGGGCCGCGGCGCCTACACCGGTTCGATTGGCTACATGAATCGGGACGGAAGCGGTGATCTCAACATTTTGATTCGCACCGTGACCATGACGTCGAGATCCACGCAGTTCCGCGCCGGCGCCGGCATCGTCGCCGATTCACAGCCGCAGCGCGAGCTCGAGGAGACTCGGGCGAAGGCGCTCGGCTTGATTCGCGCGCTCGGTGGCTCGGGCAGCGCCGCGGTGTGACCACCGTCATTTTCGTGAACGGCAAGCGTTCGAGGCACGTCTCGGCCTTGGACCGCGGCTTGCAATACGGCGATGGATTATTCGAGACCCTGCGCGCGCACGCGGGACGCATCGACTTGCTCGAATATCATTTGGACCGCTTGCTCACAGGTTGCCAGCGGCTCAAATTGAAGGTGCCGCGCCGCGCGGCCATGCGCGCCGAGATCGAGCGCGTTGCGGCACCGGCATCGAAGAGAAATGCGCGGGCGGCCGCAGACCTCGTGATCAAAATGATCGTGACGCGCGGCAAGGGCGCTCGTGGCTATCGCGCGCCAGCCGGCGTGATGGCGACGCGCATCGTGACATGCGAAAGCGCTTCGCAAGCGATCAATCTTTCATCTCCCGTCAGCATTCGAGTGTGCGACACGCTCGTCGCGGAGCAACCGCAGCTCGCCGGCCTGAAGACTTTGAACCGTCTCGATTCCGTGTTGGCGCGCAGCGAATGGCGCGGCAACCACGTGCTCGAAGGGTTGATGCTCGATGGCCACGGTCATATCGTGTGCGGCACCATGAGCAATGTGTTCGTTGCACACGGAAACAAGCTATCGACTCCTCCGATACGCCGCGCCGGCGTCGCGGGCGTGATGCGCCGCTGGGTCTTGGAAAACGCCTATGGCGTGAAGCTCGAGGCACGCGAGCGCCTATTCGGGCTCGCGCTCATCGAGCGCTCGCCCGAAGTTTTCATCACCAATGCAGTGATAGGAATACGCTCGGTGGGGCGCATTTCCATGAAAGGACATTCCGTGGACAAGCATTGTTTCAGCGCTGCAGACGCGCTGCGCGCATTGTTCGCGGCGCGATGAGGCGTTTCCTCGCATTCCTGGGGGTGGCCGGTGTCACGGTGGTCATCGCAGCCGCCGGGCTCTGGTGGGCAGCGTGCACGCTCGATGCGCCTTCGACACTCGCCGCACCCCTGGTTTATCGCGTGGCGCCGCACGCGCGTTTCAGCCAGGTGGCGGCAGATCTCGAACGGCAGCAGGCCATCGCGCACTCATGGATTTGGATCGTGCATGCCCGCGCGACCGGAATGGAGACTCGCATCAAGGCGGGCGAGTATTTGCTCGCGCCGCACAGCGCGCCGCGCGACATCTTGCGCAAGCTCGTGGCGGGCGAAGTTCTCTTGCACACGCTCACGATTGTCGAAGGCTGGCGCTTTCAAGATTTGCGCGATGCCATTCATAAGACTCCGGCCATCGCGTCGACCCCGTTGAATGATGCCGCTCTGATGGCTCGGGTGGGGAGCCCCGCAGAGAGTGCCGAAGGTCAGTTTTTGCCGGAGACATATAAATTCCCTGCGGGCACCAGCGAAATCGAGATTCTGAACAAAGCGCATCAGGCGTTGGTCACGCTGCTCGGCATGGCGTGGGCGAGCCGTGATGAGCGCCTGCCGCTACATTCCGCCCAGGAGTTGTTGACGCTCGCTTCAATCGTGGAAAAAGAAACCGCGCTGCCTGCAGAGCGGCAGAAAATTGCGGGCGTTTATGCGCAGCGGCTCCTCCAGGGCATGCGATTACAGGCCGATCCGACCGTCATTTATGGCTTGGGCGCGCGCTATGACGGCAATTTGCGCAGCGTCGATCTGCACACCGACGGACCTTACAATACCTACATGCGCGCAGGCTTGCCGCCCACGCCGATCTGCTTGCCGGGTGCGGCTTCCATCCGTGCTGCCGCGCACCCTGAGATGAACGGTGCTCTGTATTTCGTGGCCACCGGCCGTGGCGATGGCAGTCACACGTTTTCACAGACGCTCGATGAGCACAATCGCGCGGTAGCGCAGTTCCTGCAGCGCACGCGCGCCGGCGAGGGCATGCATGGTGCATCCGGCCAGTGAAGCCGCTCAATGGGCAGCCGACGCACGCGATGTCATGAGTTTCATTACGTTCGAAGGAGTTGAAGGCGTTGGAAAATCGACGCAAGTCAAGCTTCTCACCGACTCTCTCCGTGCTTCAGGAATCGACTGCATCGCAACGCGTGAGCCGGGCGGAACTGTTTTCGGCGAGCGGGTGCGCGCATTGGCTCTGCAGCCAGAATCACCATCGCCGATGGCGGAGTTGCTATTGATGTTTGCCGCTCGGGCGGTGCATTTGGAAGAAGTAATTCGTCCGGCGCTTGCCTCCGGCCGGTGGGTGGTATGCGATCGATTCACCGATGCAAGCTTTGCGTATCAAGGCGCGGGGCGCGGCTTGCCGTTCGATTTGATCGAATCACTGAAGCAACACGTCGAGCAATCGACTGAGCCGGATTTGACCATTCTGCTGGACTTGGAGCCCGAGCTCGGCCGCGAGCGAGCGGCGGCGCGGGATTCGCAAAACAAGGCCAAAGACCGATTCGAGACGCAGAGCGCGGAGTTCTTCACGCGCGTGCGCGCGGCGTATCTCGAGCGGGCGGCGCGGTTCTCGGACCGTTTCATCGTGGTGGATGCCGCACGTCCCATCGGCGCCGTGCACGAGGCGATTTGCGATGCGGTCCGCGCGCGCTGCAGCCGCGCGGTATCGGGTTGATGCAAACCGAGCTGGCCACCGAATATCCGTGGTTGCGCGCAGCGCTCGGGCGCGCCGCGACTGCAATCGACAGCGGCCGAGTACCGCACGCGATCTTGATCCTTGCCCATCCCGGGCTGGGCGCAGTGGCGCTTGCTGATTTTTTTGCCGCGAGCATGCTGTGCGGAAACGCCCCGAAACCTTGTGGACGTTGCAATGCCTGCCGGCTGCTCGTCGCGGAACATCATCCGGATTTGCATCGAGTGCGGCGAGAGCAGGACGCGCAGCAAATCAAGGTGGATCAGATTCGCGCGCTCATCGATTCGCTGTCGCTGACGAGTTTTCGCGGAGGCTATAAGGTGGGCATCATCGAGAACGCTGAGTCGATGAATGCCGCCGCCGCGAACTCTTTGCTGAAGACCTTGGAAGAGCCCGCCGGCGACACGCTCTTGCTCCTCGTGGCGGCTCGCGCACACCGTTTGCCGCCGACCATCGTCAGCCGCTGCCAACGCATCGCCATCGATGCGCCGAGCACGGCGCAAGCATTGGAGTGGCTGCGCGGCAAAGGCGTGTCTGAAGCTCATGCCCGCAGCGCATTGCATCTGTATCCGGGTGCGCCGCTCGCGGCGCTCCAAGCCGACCACGCGGCGTGCGCCGCGCTGGCGCGCGACATGCCCGCGACGCTGCAGGCGCTTGCCGAACGCAGCGCCGATGCATCGAGAGTCGCGGATCAATGGGCGCAAAGCACCCCTCTCCTGCGCCTCAGTTGGCTTGAGACCTGGGTCACACAACGCATTCGAGAGCAAATGGCGCCCGCCGCCGGCAATGTCAAATCTGTCGACCCAGTCGGCTTGTCTGCTTCTTTACTTAAGGCGAAGATACGGCCGTTATTCCACTTGCTGGGCGAGGTTCGTCAGGTGCGGCGGTCGGCCGATTCAAGCCTCAATCTTCAATTGGCCCTGGAGAGCTTGCTGATTCGCCACTTCGCCGGCGCAACGAGTGCGTTTTGAGAACACCCAACAATAAGCCCGGTTTGTTGACGCTGACCATCAAGGATAAGAGCGCGCTGTATCTTGCTTATATGCCGTTCGTGAAAAACGGCGGCTTATTCATCCCGACCAATAGCAATTACCGTCTCGGCGACGAAGTATTCATGCTGCTGAACTTGATGGGCGAGGAAGAGAAACTGCCGGTGGCGGGGCGGGTGATCTGGATGACGCCCAAGGGCGCTTCATCGCGGCGCACGGCCGGCATCGGCGTGCAGTTCAGCGATCAAGATCGCGGCAATACGCAGAAAAAAATCGAGAACTACCTGGCCGGCGCATTGGGCGGAGACAAACCGACTCACACCATGTGACCTCGAGACGCGCGGTGGTCACTGGCGCGCATCGATGGCGGCGAGCCCGCCGCGCAGCACGTAGGCATCGAATCCACGCTCGCTCAAAATGTACGCCGCGGCCGAGCTGCGCCGACCCGTGTCGCAGCACACGATGTACGGAATCTCCTTGTCCAACATGTTGAGCCTCAAGCGGATGAAGTACAGCGGAATATTGATGGCATGATCGATGTGAAAATTTTGGAACTCGCTCGGCAGGCGCACATCGAGCCAATTGCCGCGCTCGGCGATGATGGCCTTGGCTTCCTCGTAGTCCACCCATTGCAATAGCGGCTCGTTCAACAGGGTCTGGAAATCCTGCTTGTTGAGCCGCATGAGACTTCCGTCGGTGGCCATGGTGACGGTCGCATTGCGCTTGGCCTCGGCGATCAGCGCCTCTTCTCCGAAGCTATCTCCCGCGTTGAGTTCCGCGAGTTTGATGCCCTCCTTATTGAGCGGCGTCTCGCGGGTGACCACGCACTTTCCCGAAACGACCACGTAAAAATAATCACCGTCCGTGCCTTGCTTGATGACCACATCGCCAGCGTTGTAGTTGATGCGCTGCATGCGCATGAAAATCGCCTGGATGTTGGCGGGAGGAATGCGGTGAAATGCTTTGGTCTGCAGCAGCGTCGTCATCCAATCGCCGGGCTCGTCATCGCCGCCGCGATTCAGCTCTTCAACCTCGTACTGACCGGTTTGATCCCACGTCAGCAGCACGTCCAGCAAGTCGCTGTCGATGCTCAAATATTGAACGTTGTCGAGTGCGCGGGCCGTGTACTTGCGGGGTAGCTGCGGCGCGAGCGCCGCGCGCGCTTGCGGCGTGCCGCCGCGAATCACGGCCGCTACTTTTTCACCGGCGGAAAGCTCGACACTTCCCGCAACCACGTACAGGGTGCGCTTGTCCGTGTCGCCTTCCTTGAAGAGGATGCGGCCGCCCGCGAGCTCTTTGATATGCGTCTTGCGCGCCAGCGCCGCTACGTTTTCCGCCTTGAGGCCGTCCAGGGGCGCAAAAGTTTTCAGCAGCGAGACTTCGACCGGCCGCTCTTCCATTTCTACCTTTAAAAACCAGCACGTCGGGTTTCGCCGGAACGGCGCGATCTTAACATAGGCACCCGTGCGGCCTTGGCAGGCAGCGTTGCGCTCACGCCGCCGCGCAAAACTCCGCCCAGCCCGCATTGGGTTGGAACCGGTCGCCGTAGCGCTGCGCAAGCTCGCGCAGCCTCGCTTCGATGAGTCGCGGCCCGCGCGCCTTCGCGTAGGCCAGCGGCCCGCCGCGGAAAGGCGCAAAGCCCGTGCCGAAAATCACCCCCGCATCGAGCAAGTCGGCATCCGCCACGATGCGCTCATGAAGAATCGCCACGGCCTCGTTGATCATGGGCAAAATCAATCGATCTTCGAGATCAGCCGGCGGCTTTGAGCTTGGCTCCTGCGGGCGTACGGGCTTGCCATCGCGCCATGGATAAAAACCTTCGCCGCTCTTGCGTCCGAGCTTCTTTTCGCTGACTTTGGTTTCGAGCGATTTGGGCACTTGGCGATGAAACGCCTCGGCCAGGACTCGGCCGACGCTCAATCCCACATCGAGTCCGACCACATCGATGAGCTCGATGGGCCCCATCGGCATCCCGAAGTCGAGGCCCGCCCGATCGATCTGCGCGGCCGAAATTCCCTCTTCCATCGCGAACAGCGCCTCGTTCAAATAGGGCAGCAAGACCCGATTGACCACGAAGCCAGGCGCGCTCTTGCATGGCAGCGGCAATTTGTCCAAGCGCCTCACGAAGGCGAGCGCGCGCCGCGCCTTGACGGGTTCCGTGTCGCTTGCACTGACAACCTCGATCAGCTGCATCTGCGGCACGGGGTTGAAGAAATGAATGCCGACCAAGTTGGTGCGGTCTTGCAGCTCGCTCGACAGAAGCTCGAGTTGAATACTCGAAGTATTGCTCGCGAGAATCGCGCTCGGTTGCAACTGCGGCTCGATACGTTGAAACACGGCGCGCTTGGCTTCGAGGTTTTCATAGATCGCTTCAATCACGACATCCGCTTGCGACACCGCAGTCCCATCCACATCACTGCGCAATCGTGCGGCGGCCCGCGCGCGTTCCGCCAGATCCGGCACGCGCTTGTCAAATAGGACCTGCGAGCGTTCGAGCGCGGGGCGAATCAAATCTTCGCTCCGGTCCTGCAGGCTGACTTCGAATCCGCGCAATGCAGCCCAAGCCGCAATGTCTCCGCCCATGACGCCGGCGCCGATTACATGAACTCGATTGCCTTCGAACTTTTCTTTGCCAGCCAGCGCCTTCAGGCGATCTTGCAGAAAAAAGACACGGACCAGATTGCGCGCCGTGGGCGAGCACATCAGCTCGGCGATCGAGCGTGCCTCGGCTTCGTAGCTTTGCGATCCGCGGGGCCGGGGGGGGGGGCCCCCCACGCCCCCGCCGCCAGGGGGGGGAGAGGGGGG
>CAXTUB010000001.1:98926-271998 GCA_964247385.1 uncultured Steroidobacteraceae bacterium
TTCGCGGGTCCCCCCGCTGCTCAGCTTGCCTAGCCGCGCGCGGGTTCGCGCCGCCACAGATCCACGACGGCAAACGGTGCAGGATAGTGCTCGCGACGTGCTTTCGCGCGCACGCCCGCTTCGATTTGAGATGCCACGAGCGCCCGCACGACGGGCCAACCCAATGCGCGCTTCGTCAAGCCGGCGGACTTTTTCGGCGGGCGATCTTTGATGAGATCCAATGCGGTCGTTCGCGCATCTTGCGCGCTCGACAGTCGATCGAGAAAGCCTTGCTCCAGCGCGCGCCGCGCATCCAACGGCTTGCCGGTCAGCATGAGTTGCATGGCGGCCCGTACGCCTGCAATACGCACGGCACGCACGGTGCCGCCAAAGCCCGGATGGATTCCGAGTTTGACTTCAGGCAAGCCAAGACTCAGACGGCCATCGTCGATGCCGACGCGATAAGAGCAGGCCAAAGCAAGCTCGAATCCGCCGCCTAGCGCAAATCCCTGGATGATCGCCACGGTGGGGAAGGGCAAAGATTCGAGGCGGTCGAGTATTTTCTGACCGGCACGAATGAGCTCGTAGGCTTCGGCGGGCGTCTTGAGATCGACGAATTCTTTGATGTCGGCTCCCGCAATGAAGCCCGACTTTTTCTTCGAAGCGATGACGAGACCCCGCGGGTTCATTGCGCTCGCTTCGCGCAGCCGCTCGTCGAGCTCCAAGAGCGTGGCGCGCGAGAGCACGTTGGCTGAGCTTCCGGTTTGATCGAAATCAAGCCAAGCGACTTCCGCATCCTTCGTAAGTATCCAATGGGCCTCAGTCATGTCTCATGCCTCATGCGGCCTCGCGGGTCACCGTAAAATCGCAGACGAGCGGCAGATGATCCGACAAGCGCACGTCCGGTATCTCGAAGTCGTCGATGCGAATGCGCTCGCTATGCAAAATGAAATCGAGCTCTTTGCGCGGATTGCGGCTTGGATACGACGGCAGGCTCTGCAGGTTTGCACTCGCAAGGCCCGATGCGCGCATGAACAAATAGATCTCGTGCTCACCCCAAAACGTATTGAAATCCCCCGCCACGATCACTGGCTTTTTGGATTTGCTCACGAGCTCGTGCAAATAACGCAGCTGATAATGCCGGTGACGAAATTTGAGCGATAAGTGAACGAGATAAATGGCGACGTCGTCCAATTCGAGCTCGATGATGAGACGCTTGATTCCGGTGTCGAAGTAATGAAATCTTTCGCCGCGCACATGCGGCGCCGCTAGAAAAGCGTTCGATTGCTTGCGCACGATGGGCACGAGCTGATTGAACGAGGTTACACCGTACTTGCATTCGTACGTCGAGTAGTGCCCGAGCGAGCGAGCGATGACGTCGGCCTGATTGACCATGCCGGAACGCACCGACCCCGTATCGACCTCGATCAGACCGACCACATCAGGCTCTTGCTGTTTGATGAAGGCGGTGATCTCGCTCAAGACCTGCGGATTGGAACGCAAGTATCCGGCTCCCGGCACCGGAATATGAAAAGAGGGGCCGACGCCCGTGGCGTAGCGGATGTTGTAGACCATCAAGCGCACGGTGAAATTGTATCGGCCGCATCCCGGTTGCGCATGAACATTGTCGGGTACACTACCGACCGCTTCGAGCGAACGGGAACTCATCATGAGTGTACAGAAAGAGCCCATCCGCATATTCGTCTGTCATGCGTGGGCCGAACACGATGATTACTCGCGCGTGTTCGAGTACCTCGAGGCTTCTGGGAGGTTTCACTACCGCAGTACGAGCGAGCCGGAGCGCACTCGTCCGCTCGATCGCGAAGCGCAACGTGAGGATCTGCGCAGACAGATCGCGCTGGCCGAAGTCATCGTGGTTACGCCAAGCCTGTTTTTGACGCACCCCGATCTCATGGCGTTCCAATTGAATTTTGCGAAAGCGGCGGACAAGCCGGTGGTCGCGCTCGAGTTCTTCGGCTCGAGCGAGGCGGTGCCGAAGATCATGAAAGACCTTGCGGATGAGCTGGTCGGATGGAACGAGCGGGATTTGACCGATGCGCTAAGGCGGCAGGCGCGTCACGAAGACACGACTCGTTGGGACACCATCGAGTTCAAGCTCGACTAGGCAGCGCAAGCCGCGCCGCGGCCGTGCCTCATACGGCTCAAGCCGACTCGAGCGCAGTGTCCAGAACCGTGGCGTCGGTGTGCAGCGTCACCACGGTCGCGCTCGGCGAAGACTTCGGCGCACATGCGCCGCTCAATACGCCAAACATGTCGACAATGAGCGCGGCGCATTCATCGGCTTCTTGGTTCGACATCTTACGCACCGAGGCGGTGACTTCATCTTCGCCCGGAAGAGGGCGTACGTTGCGCAAGCAGCGCATGATGCGATTGAATGGATCTCGAATCTCGCGTGGGAGCTGGTCTTCACGCACCTCGGCCAGATGCCGACGGTAGGCGCCCACCAACCGATGCTTGATCGGAGTCGACCGAACCAACTCGAGCGCAGCCAAATGAAAGCATTCCCAGGCGCTGTTCATACGTTGTCTTAGTTAAAGTAAATTCTAGAATTCAAATGAAGCGCCATTGTGTTAAATCAAGCATCTGCGACCGGAATATACAAGACCGCTGAGAAAACGCAACGCGTTTTGTCGCATCTATGGGCGCAGCGGCCGACCGGCGGCCGTCAAAGCGCCGGTTCGAATATCCTCGCGCACGCCAACTGGAAAGAAAACGTGACTTGGAGAGCATACTCACAGGTCGAGACGCAGCGGATCTGCGCTTGCAATAGAAAGATGAAGCCGATAAAATTTCAATAGAAATGGAGAAAAATCGGCTTCGATCAGAATCTGTCGCAGAGCCTGCGGTAGTTTTATCGCGTGCGACTTTGCGTGCCGCGGAATTTCTTCATTTAACCCAAGCTGAGTTGGCCGAGGTACTCGGCTTGAGTGAAGCAACGGTTTCAAGAATTGCGCATGGGCGAAAGCAGCTCGAGACCGGCTCCAAGTCTTGGCAGCTTGCGGCGCTGCTCGTGCGTTTGTTCCGCTCGCTCACCGCGGTGGTGGGTTCAGACGATGCTGCCACACGTGCTTGGATGCGCGGTGGCAATCTTGCGCTCGGCGGAGCGCCTTCGGAGCTCATCCGTGACCCGGCGGGCCTTGCAAGAACCGTTGATTACCTGGACGCCGCTCGCGCTCGAGTCTAATGCGCGGGAGCGGCGATTCCGTCCCTGGCGCGTGGTCGAGGCCCAGCATATCGCCGCAACCATGCAGCTCGTCGACTCAAGTGCGGAACAAGCGGTCCTTGAGTCCATTCTCGAGCACACCAAGCCGAAGCTGCCGGAAGGCTGCGAGAAACTCCATTACCTTTTGTCGACGCCGTTTCGCTATCGTTCGCGCGTGGGTTCCCGTTTCCGCGCTGCCTTCGAGAGCGGGGTGTGGTACGGGGGCGAGCAGCTGCGCACTGCGCTGGCGGAAAAAAGCTACTGGCAGCTGCGCTTTCTTCTCGATTCTCCGCAAATGCCGGATCTCAAGCCCATCACACACACGGCCTTCCGTGCGACGGTGCGCGGCAATTGCATCGATTTGACGCAGGATCCATTCGCACAAGATCGGACTCGCTGGACTCATCGCACCGAGTACGGTGCGACGCAAGCGCTGGCGGCCTTGGCGCGCGCATCGAAGGTCCAATTGATCCGCTATGAATCGGTGCGCGATCCCAGGGCAGGTTTTTGCATCGCTGCTTTATCGTGCGCGGCATTCGAGCGCACGCAACCGCTTCAGCAACAAACCTGGTTTATTGCAGCATCGCGCGAGCACGTGAGATGCACTCAAGCCGGACAACGCGACGCGACATGGGATTTCGAGGCATCCCAGTTGATTGGCTGACTTCGCATAATGTATATTATGTAAAAAGACGTAGGCGGGCAGCGCTCGCGGCCTAAAGCATTGGCCCGACACGCCGACAAGTTACGCCTTCAATGCTGGAACAATCCCCCTTGTATGGGGTGCCGCTCGAGGAGATCGTGCGCGCGTGCGGAGTTCATCCCGACACGGCGCGACGCTGGAAACGCCAGGGAGCGGCGCCCGAGAGCGCATTGCGCTTGATTCGTGCCCTTTGGAGCTTCGATCTAGGAGCGCTCGGAGAGCCGTGGGCGGGCTGGACGCTCGCCCGCGAGGATTTAATCTCCCCGGAAGGAGATCGCTTCACGCCCGCTCTCGTTCGCTCAGGCGCCTATTACCGGGAGCTTGCCCGCGAACAGGCGCGCGAGCTCAAACGTCCGCGTCAGTTGCTCTTGTAGTCTTCCCACCATTCGCGCCACAGCGCAATGGCGATGACCACGATGAGGGCCGAGATTACGGATTCCTCGATGCGCGTGACCGAGATGCCGCCGCTACTCATCGACGCTTCTTGAAGCGGCCGTTCTTGCCGCGCGGCGGGAGCCGGCGGCGACGCTTACGACGCGCCACGGGTGCGCGCCTTTTTTTTCGCCGTTGAACGCGCGGCCTTTTTCGGTGCGGCGCTCGCTTTGGGCAGAGTCGGCGCGGCGGGTGCGCCCTCGCCTTCGCGGTTCAATTGCGCGAGGCGTTGCTTATGCAAGTGAGACATCTAAGACCATCCTTTCGCCTTTTCAAGCGATGTAATTCGCGCAAGCGCCGCATCGACGTCGCGGCGCAGGTATTTGATTTCGACGCGCACGGCCGCATAGGCGCCGGCGGCCGAACACACGGCCGTCAGCAAACCCATCAGCAAGCCTTGCGCGTCGAATTGCAATTACTTCTTTTTCGCAGCGCGCGCACTCGTCGCGCCCGCATCGGCCGGCGTGTTCGCAACCACGGCGGCGGCGAGCTTTTCCTTATCGGCGCTGATGCGGTCGGCGAGTGCTTGCACGGCGGCTGGGTCGATCTTTTCTTGCCCGGCGAGATCGGCGAGCGCCTTTGAGATCGCTTCGAGCAGTGCGATGGCGGAGTCTTCCGCGTCTTCCAATCCCGATACTTGATCGGCCAAATTTTTCAGTTCGTTTGCCATGTGCTTGATGTCCTTGCGTAGAGCGTTCCATTGAGCGAGTGAGAAGGAAACCCTTCGGTGCGGCCGCTTTTTAGGCTTGCAGCGCCTCACGGGCAGTTGAGAGTGATCGTGCGCGGCGCGATGGTGTGATTCATCGCATCGAGCGCGGCGGCGCGCTGGCCTTCCGGCAACGCGCAGACTTGCACGATGTAGCTCGCCGCGTTGTCTGCATCGTTGTTCCCTTGCAGTAACGATGCGAGTTGCGCACAGCCGGCGAGAAGCTGGGACGCCATGAGCAGTGCGAGCAGTCTCATTCGCGCGGCGCCAAGTTTTCCCCGCGCCGACCACCCGACTGAATGTAGGAGACGAGCGCGCCAAAGCCCTGCGCAATGAGCGCGGCCACGGCGCCGACTTCCAAGGGATCGACCAGATGCAGCACGCGCACCGCAAGCATCGTGCCTACGACGCCTGCAGCGGTGCCTGCGGCGGCCGGCGCCGTCACTTGGTGCGATGGAGTGAGATTGCGCGGCGGGACGGTCGGATTCGTTTCGGTCATTTACGGGCTCGGTGTGAAAAAGTCGGTGAAGCCACCCCAAAAGCCATCGCTCACGGCTTGCTTGCGGGTTTGCAGCTGCGTGCCGTTCGAAGTGACTGGCGCATTCGGATCGTATTCGTCGTGCGTCCAGTCATAGACCTTGCCGCCGATCCACGAGCCGACATCGGAGAGCAGGCCGCCTGAGACCGTATCAAATCCGTGGCCCACGGTGCCGACCACGCCCGTGCCGGCGTATGGCGTGCCTTCATTCACGTTCGCGACGGCGCTCGCGGCATCCGTCACTTGTTTTCTCAAAAACCAGGTGATGGCAATGAAGGCGACCGCGCCGGCGCCGATCAAGATCGCGAGTTGCTGCGCGTTGCCCGAAAGCTTTAAGCCCTTCATAGATTCGCCCAATTCCAGTTGTAGCCCGAATCCACGTAACCGTTTTCGTGCTTCGCGATGGCTTTGGCAAAGGCTGGCAGCATCGCGCCAATTTCTAATTCGTCATCCGGCTCGCAGTCCAATTGATTGCACACGTCCGAGATGTAGCTTTGCGTTAAGTTTTCCGACGGCGGCGCCCAAGTCGAAATCACTTCGCGCACCGTGGTCATGCCACGATTCGCATAGGCGCGCAGCTGGCGGCCGAGCGCGCGCGTTCCGGCCTGGGGGGAATCGTAAATGCCATAGCCGCCGTCGTTGCCGATCTGCCCGTTCCAGGCATTTTTCGCGATGAAGCGAATGTTCCCCGGGTTGTTGTTGTGATAGCCGCGACTCATGAAGGCATTCGCAAGGCGCGTGCCGACGACAGTGATTTCATCGAGCGTGGCATCGGTCGCATCGGCCGTTGCGAGCTCGCCTTGCTTGGTGCGCGTGTAGGCAACGAGCCCTGCAGCGCCGGCGAGCCCAAAGAGCAAGAGGGTTTGGTTTTGCACATCAGACGCCGATGCAAATTATCGAGAGCGTGAAGCCATCGAAGGCCGCGCCGCTCGTATTTTTCACGAGCACGCCCGCGCTTCCCGTTGATGGCGTCACGTCCGTTTCCACTGCGACGCCGCCCGATGTGTTATAGGGCGCGACCGTGCAATATGGTTGCAGCACAAAAGCCGTTCCGAAATTTACCATGATGCTGCCCGCCGCGCCGCGCGAGCAGCCCGAGACGCCTTGCGAAACGTTGTTTGAGCATCCACCGCTCGTTTCGGTGATAGAGCCGAGGACGATGCGCCATTTTCCCGTGCCGCCGGCGATGCCTGGGATTGCGTTGCCGTTGACCGTGACGTTCGGATTATCGGTCGTATTGCCTAGATTGACCGCTGAAATTACGTTTCCCGTGCGCGTGAATTGCAAAGCAAATTTGCTTGTCGTAACAGCATCGTCAATCGCCCCAAAATTCAGACTTGCGCTGTTCGCGTGAATGCGCCAAAGCTTCTGGTCTGCGCCCTGGTCCGTTTCATCCAGGATGATCGTTGGCGCGGCCGAAAACGCCGTGAATGCAGCCACGGGCGCGGACGCCGTGCCGCTCAAGTCGCTAAAGTTTGCTTGCACCGCTTGGAACTTCGGGCGCGATGGCACTCCGCCCGTAGGCGCCATGATGGCGAGGCCCACGCAGGCAACGAAGGGCGCGAACAGAATCGCTTTCCAGTAGCGCATTAGGTCTCCTCCTGCAGCGAGTAGCTTTGCGCGGCGCCTGAGTTGTTGCGGATGCGAAATGCGGCCGTGGTGCGCAGCTCGACAAACAAACCCGGCTGCAGCTCGATGCCGCCGTTCGTGGTCGCGGTCTGATCGCGAATCCAAAGCGAGCCTGAATTGGTCGACGAGGCATTGACCGTGATGCGCCGGCGCGCGGCGTTCGCCGCAATGTCGGCGCTCGATGCATTCGCAAGCGCTGTCTCGGCGACCGTCGTCGTGAATCCCGAGCTCGGCGCTTCGGCCGTGGTCACGCCGCCCGTGACCGTCACGGCATTGGAGAGCTCTACGTCATCATCGCCGATGATGAATTCGACGTTTTGCGTGACGGCCGAGGTCACTCGCATCGTCAGCCAGCCATCGCCCTCGACCGCTTTGAACTTGAAGCCCGCCGGTACGTTGATAAATTTGCGCACCGACTTGCCCGAGCGGTATTGCTCGAGCGTGATGGAGATCGGCCCGCCGGGCGCGGACTTCACATAGAAAATTCGCCCTTGGCCAAAGGTCGCTTGCTGGCCCGCGGTGAGCGTTTGCGCAATGACTTCGGTTGTCATTTCGCGCCCTTCACTAGCGCCGGCAGCACGAAGATGGCAGCGACCGCGAGCAGCGCATACACGGCCACTTTCGATACCGCATCGTTGGTCGATTGCGTGGCGCTTTGCGAGACCTGGCGGGAGAGCGCCGAGACCGCGCCGATATTCTGATCGGTCAAATTCGCATTCGCGCTCAAGGCTTGGCTGAACAGCCCGCTTGCGAAATCGAGCACGCCCGATGTTTGATCGGCGACGGCGCCGAGTGCCGAGCGATTTGCATCGGCTTGCGTTGCGAGTGCAGCGGTTGAGAATCGCGCGACGCGATCGCTCGCACCGTCCCAGGCATCAAAGGCATCGTGCGCAAGGTCTGCGCCAAAATCCAAGGCGCCCGTATAGGCCGAGCGCGCGTTATCCAACCCTGCATTCGCTACGCCGATGCCCGCATCGAGCGAGCTTTGGCCTAAGTCGAACGCATCGCGCGCGACATCGAGCGCGCCCGTGAGTGCGCCTTGGTCGGTTGCATTGATGGTGAGACCGTGGGAATTCGCGACCGTGATTCCGGCCGTGTCCTGCAGGTTTAAATTCTGCGTGTCGGTCGACTGTTGCTGCGTCGATTGCGTCTTCGCGCTCGAACCGCTCACCGGCCCTTCTCCCGCGCAATGCGCGCAAGTCTCGCATCGCGTGCATATTGACGATAATCGGCGCTCACATTGTGCGAGCGGCCCGGCGCATCGGTCATGACTGCGGCTTTCGCGCGCTTCGCATCGGCGATGCCGACGACGGCGGTGCGCTTTTGTGAATAAAAATTATTCATGGGCGCAGCTCAATGCGATACACCGTTTCTTGCGGCATGGGATGAAAATCGGCGAGCAAGCGCGCAAGCCCTGGCCTGCGAGTAAAAAACTGGATCGCTTTCAATCCAAGGCGGTGTGAGTCTTCGACCATCGCGGCCATGGCGTCCGCGACGCGCTCGCCCTGGTAGCAGCAGCACGTCAGCACGCCCGCCTCGACTCGCGTCACCATCCAGGCTTTGCCGTGCCAGAGCTTCCACAGCTCGAGCGAGCCCACATTGACGCCCTTGATAATCAATTCGCGGTCGTGCCCAAAGGTTTGGCTCAGACCTGCTTCCGCTTCCTCGTTCCATGGATGGATGCGCTCTACGATCAGCGGTGCCGCAGGAGGATGAGAGCGGCGATGGCGAGTGCTGCTATCCATACAAACTCCGGCACGACCGATTGAGTACCCGTGTTGATGCCGCCAATTTGAATGCCGACATCACCGGCGCGTGCATCGCCCGACTTGGCCGAGCTCGAGGCTGACAGCCCGCCCCCGCCGGTGAGCGAGGAGAAGCCGGCCATTACTTTCTCAGCAGCAGGTAGCCGACCACGCCGAGCACAATGACCCAGATAATCGGATTGCCGACGTTGAGTACCGTGCCTTGCGTGAGTTGGCCTTGCCCTGCGCGGCCGCCGGCGGTGTTATAGGCGGGGTCGGAGAGTGCGTAGTTTTTCGCAAGTTGCGAATCCACGATTCCCGACACGCCCGCAAGTAACACATCCTGCCAACTCGTTGGCTTCGCCTGGCCCGTGTATTGCTCGATGTTCGCCACGGCGACGCCCTTACAGAGCGCCTAGGGTTGAGTACACATCGGCGAGCACGAGGTGCGAGCCCGCGCCCGAGGAGGTGAACAGGAACTGATAGTTCGATGGCGTGCCATCGGGCCGGCGAGTGGGATAGGCATCGGACTGATTGCCATCCATCAACGGATCCCAGACGTACATGTTCGCTTGCGCGACGCGGCCGAAATCGAGCTCGACGTAGGTGTTTAACGCCGGTGTGACCGTTTCGAAAATATCGAGCGCATCGCGCTTGATGCGGAAGGAGGTCAACACGGTCGACAGGATGTAGAGCCGCTTCAACAGCGAGTTTCCGCCTGAGCCGAAATTGACGTCGGCTTGAATTTCGCCGGCGGCCGTGACCGGGATGGTCGTGGGGATCAATGCGCGAATCGCGGGCGCGGTCGCGGGATCAAAGCCGTTCGATGGCGACATGGAGCCGGGCGAGCGCAGTTGCACCCAGGCATCGAGTGTCGGCGTGGTGGCGCCTGAAATGTCGACTTCGATGGTGAAGTCGGTTACGCCGGCGGCGTTCGTGTTATAGGCGCCGAGCAATTGACCTTGAATCGAGCGCGCGACCGGCTCAGTAAAATCAATCGTCAGGTAGCCGGCGGTGTTGTTGAGCAGCGTGTAGCGCTGAATCAAATCGAGGTTCGTGCCCGACACATCGCCGAAGACGACTTTGCCATTCAAGCGCACGCGGATGGCGGTAATCATCGCCTTGGTGAAGGCGCCGCCGCCGAGCACGAGATACACGCGCTCAATGACGTTGCCCAACACGAGCTTGGACGAGAGAACCGCGCGGCCCGTGGCGAGCACGTTTTGGAACGGTTCAAGCTTTCGAATAAATTGCATGCGGGTTCCTTCCCAAAATAAAGGGCGCATCCGTGCGCCCGTTGCATCCGTGCTCTAGCTGACCAGGTTTTTCAACGCCCTGACCTTGTTCGTCGCAATGACCACGGCAAGCGCAATGCTCGCGGTGATCAAAATTTGTTTGGCGCTCATCCGTTGACGATTTTCGAGATCGCCGGCACGCGGTTTGCCACAGCGATGGCGGCCAGGGCGATGACTGCAGTGACCAAAATGGCTTTGACGTTCATGAGCTTCCTTGCTTGCAAAGTTGGGTGAGAAAACACTGACAGTCAATAGCGCGCGCAGCGCACGCGCAAGGGTGCACGCGTCGCGACGCGTGAGCGCAGCTATTTTTTTGAAGTACGCGCGCGCTTTTTGCGCAAAATTCCGGTGCCGAGTGCGCGCGTGCGGCGGTCGCGTTCGATCCACGCGAAGGGCGCGAGCGCATCGACCAGCTGCACATCGCAACGGAGCTCGCGCGCCATATAGCGCACGTCCTCCTCGCGCGCCATTTGATGCACGTGCAGGATGCTCGCATTGCCCATCACGGTTTTATCGGACTCGGAAGGTCGCTGCGTGAGTGCGTAAATTTCCGGCCCGTAGCGCAAGCCCTTGCGCACCACTTCTCCCCAATACACGGGCGCCTTGCCTGGCGATGTGACATCGGCGAGCTCTTCCACCACGAGCGTGCCCTGCCTTGCGCGGATAAAGATCCAGGCGAGGCGACAGAAGGCAGCGAAGTTTTCTTGGCTGGCGGGTACATCGAAGGCGATGCGTGCGCGACGAAAGATCCCGCGTGCGAGCTCATGAATGGAGGTGACGCGTTCGCAGCCGAAACGGTCCGCCCACTCGCCGACCGAATCCCACACGAGGAGCCGGCGAGCGTGGCGCACGCGCTCGGCCACCCACGTCGTTTTGCCCGTGCGCGATGCGCCGGCGACGACGTAGAGCGTGCCGTCAGGTCGATGTTCTAGGTTGGCTTGCGGCGGTCGCGGGTCGGGCGATGGCATATTTCGTCGGCTTGAATTGCCCGGTCACGGGATCGCGCCGCGCCTCGGCGATGCGTAGACCTACGCCTAAGATGGCAAGGACCGCCATGTATTTGGCCGGAATCATGCCGTCCGGGAACCACAGCACGAGCGCGCGCACGATGGCGTCGGATAAATCCCTTACCTCGGCTTGCGTGAGTTCCCAGGCCGGCACGAATACGGCCGCGCCTTGCGCCACGACCGTGACGGCGAGGATTTCGTAGCCTGCTTCCGTGTCGGGACTTGCGGCCGGCATTTCCGGCGGCGCATCGGACGGCGGCGGTGCGAATTCTTGCGCGACGCTCGCCGCTTCGGCTTGGAGTGCCGCATCGTCAATCTGCAA
Source organism: uncultured Steroidobacteraceae bacterium (assembly GCA_964247385.1). GTDB lineage: Bacteria > Pseudomonadota > Gammaproteobacteria > Steroidobacterales > Steroidobacteraceae > TMP-86. The sequence goes on from CAXTUB010000001.1 coordinate 110,506, forward strand.
TTCGTTCACTGGATCGGTGCTCATTTCTTGAAATAATCCGGGAGCCACGGTGCGCTCGGTTTGTGGAGCGGTTCCGGGCGCGGCTGGAGCGAGGGCGTCTTGCTCGGCGGCAGCGAGGAATTCGTCGGCTGGGATGAAGCCTTTGGCGCGGAGCTCGGCGGCGTCATCGAATTCGGCGAGGAGTTTTGCGGCTGTTCTTTCGAGCTCGGTATGGGAGATGAGGGGACTTCCCTTTTTTGGCCGTCGGCCCATTTGATGGTCTCCAAAAAGTATTCGGTGTTTTCCACGCGGCCGTGCTTTGGGCAGATGCAATACATGCGCCCGGCGAAGCGCCGGCGCGCTTGATTCTCGCCGCCTTCATAGCGATAGACCGGCACATCGAGCTCGCAGAGCTTGATCGGGCACGGTGCGGTGCCGATGGGAGTTTTCGCCGTCATAGCATGTTCTCGCGGGCGATGCGCGCCACTTGGTCGTAGAGCTCGGTCGGCTTGATTGACTCGCCTGGCCAGAAGTGAATGCGCACGAGCGCAGCGGCAAGTGCGGCATTTTGCGTCGCGAGATTCGTCAACACGCATGCCAGAGATCGGAGGGGCTCCGACAGGCCGATAATTTTCACTTTTGGGTCGCTGGCGATACGCTCGATGTCGCGAAGCGCGCGCTTTAAGTCAGTCATGGGGAGCCTCGAATGGGAAATGACGCGTGCGGCGCGTGGTCGGCGGCGTGCGATGCGTCGAAGCCGCCGCGTACAGTTATTGACACAGGTCCAAGGGCGGAGAAAGACAGCGGAGCTCTACTGGATATAAACACAGTACCCTTCCGTTGGATGATCCACACCTTCTCGCGCGTGCGCACGGAGCTCGCCGGCGAGCGAATGCCGACAATTTGCGGTGCGCGCAATTCATCGTAGCGATTGATTTCGCCGGTCACTTCCGACCACAACGCGAGGCGCCCTCGCCTGCCCGCTTCAATCCCGCTATTGGCGTCGATGAAGCCGGACCAGGAGGGAATCTCGCATTGCATGCGCACCGCCTCGATGTGTTCGCACGGGTGCGCTGCGCGAAGTCTGCGGAGCTCGCGCCATAGCGTGACCGGCGGGCCGCCAATTTGCTGAAACTGGCGGATGCCCTGAATGCGCGCCCACGCAATGACGCGTTCTATCGAGTCGCCCACGGGTGCGCCCGTTTCTTCGTCCGCTTCGAACGCGATGCGGCCCGCGCCATCGGTGTTTTTCGCGATGTATTTCGCGAGATAGCCCGCCGCGCTGCCTTTACTCGCGTCGCCTTCAACAACCTTGACACGCCGTTCGAGCGCTCCCCGCTCATCGCCAGCATCCGACAACCAGAAGCCGCGCAACACTGTCTGTAGTGTTTCAAGTGCGCGCACAGCTCCGAAAGTGAGCAGGTGCCAATGAACGGTACCGTCATGATGTGGCTCCGCTGCCCGAAATCCGTAATACACAATCGACAGGCGTTTAAGCTTCGCGCGCGCTCGCGCCCACATCTTGCAGAGCCATGCCTGGCCCGCCCGGATGCACTCGCGCATGTAACGGGGGTTTGCGCCGCCGTCGGCAAGTTGCGCATGAAAGCGCGATGGCGTCGTGAGCGTGAACATGCACCATCCATCGCCGCGCTTTTTCGCAATCTCTTCAAAGCCTCGCATGCGCAGCATCATTTCGCCGCGACGGATGGCCGGGTTTGAAATCGAGCCTTTCGCGAGCTCGAATAGCTCGAGCTGATCTTCGCCACTGACCGCGACGTGAGCTTTCAAGAATTCGCGATGCGCACGCGACTTCGCACGCTGAAACTTCACTGCCTCATCGCTCGCGTATACCTCGCGGCCTTTGCGCACGAGCCCTAATTCGCGCATGCCGTTTTCCGCGCGGCGCGTCCAGGACTTGCGCAGCTGCCGGCGCCACCACCTCGGACAAGAGAGCCGCGCGACCGCGCCCTTTTTGGTGAGGGTCTTACCGGCCGGCGGCTCGACGTGAACAGAGCGCGCGAAATCTTCCGCATCGGTCAGGGAGAGGCGCGCGCATTTGGTCGCGTAGTTCTTTGCGAAGTCGCGAATCGCTTCATCGTCAAAAGCTTTGGAGAGCTTCGCGGCCTTGAGTTCGGCATGCATCGAGTGCAGCCACTGGTTTGCCTTGCCGCGCTTGGAGAGCTCGCCCGGTGAGCCATCGAGCGTTGCGGACTCGAAGCGCGCGATATGCGTGCGCTCAATCTCGCGCGCGACGCTCACCGGATATTGATCGGTGAGAGGCGAGCGCGTGCGTGCCAGAAAATCGAGGTCGCGCGTGCGGATCGACGCGCGCCAATCCCGAAGGAGGGTTTCGCCTACAGCGCTCATTGAAACGCGCGCGCTACGGTGTGCGCCGAGGTGCACACCATGTTGATTTTTACGTTGACCATCGCCGCCGCGTTTTTCATCGGGCGCGGCCTGTTGCGCTCGCTTTCATGTGGTGAGCCAGTGCCACACGGCGAAGTAGCCGGCGCCAAGTAAGACGCCGGCGCCGAGCGCGACCAGGCCGAACAAGAAACGATTCGAGCGGCCCGCTTCGTGGCCGTCCTCGAAACCGATCTGCCACGCGGTGCGCTCGCGATCATCGCGAAAGCGCATCGACGCCTCATCCATCGCCGTTGCGACTACTGAATGGTGATGGTGATGATCTGGCCGGGTTTTGCCTGCAGGATGAGTTTGCACACGGTCGCGGACTTCGCCGATTCCTGCGCGGCGCCATCGTAGGCCGTGACGCTGTAGCACCAATTGCCGGGCGCGAGCGGCGTATCCGTCCACGTGGTCGTGGCGGTCGTGAATTGCTTCACCATCACCGCATCCGAGCCGTCGGCCTTCGCGCCTCGGTACACCTTGTTGCCCGAAATCGTGGTCGGATTGTTTGCGGTGTCTTTGGTCGGATTGACCCAGGTCAGAATGGCGGAGTTGTCGGCGGCTTGAGCGTGCGCGAGGCTCGCCAGTGCGAGTGCTGCAAACAGAAATTTGACCTTCATTTCGATGCTCCTTGCGTTATGTCTTCCGTGTCCTGCAAAAAAAGCCGGGCGCGTGGCCCGGCGAGTGATGATTGGGAAAAGTGTTATGGCGTGGCGCGAGCTCCTGGCGTGATGGCTGCGCGCAGGCGCACGATGCGTGCGGCGTGCAGCACGGCCGCGTGATGCAATGCGCGACGATGCTTGTTTGTGCCGAATTGATCGCGAAGCGCGCGCAGCGAATCACGGCAGGCCATCTCTAGGCGCAACACGGATTCGCGATGACGATCAGCGGCGGTCATGACAGCACCGAAAGCAACGCTTCGCCCGTGGAGCGCGGAAATGCCCGTGCGAGCTCGGCCGCCGCCTTGGCCGCCGCGAGCGCTTCTTTGTAGGTGCCGAAACTGATGATGGCTTGGCCGTCCGCCATGACGGTCCAATGGCCTTTGAACAACTCAACGCGAATATGCGATTCCATGTGCCCTCTCCCAACGCCCGGCACCCTTCCCAACCGACATAAAGGCTGATGGCCTCCCGCAAGCGGAGTGTTCATCGGTTGGGAGATGGAGCCCGAGTGAAGGAAGCCATCAGCCCGCGTCGAAGCTACAGGCTCTGTCCTGTAGCGTCAACTGGCTCTGTCCACAATGCATCGAGAATGTGATGCGTGACGCTCAATTTGCCCGGCTACCGGCTATAGGCTAGGCTCGAATTTGATCGGTTGGATTTAGATGGAGAGCTGTAATGACCACACTTCCCCGCAGAAGCTCGAAGATGAGCGGCCCTACTGCCCAATTTTACCAAACGAGCACCGAGCTGCTGGATGCCCTGAAGTTGAAGCTTGGCGCAAGATCCGACGCGGAGGTCGCGAGAGCGTTAGGCGTCAAACGAGCCGCGGCCGGACATTGGCGCACGGGCCGCAGCTCTTTCAGCCCGAAAGTTGCTGAAAAAGCCGCAGAAATTTTGGGCCTTGACAGCGCGCCCATTATTCTCGCGCAACTAGCATGCGCGGAGCGCGATGCGTCGCTCAAGCGCGTATACAGCGCGGCGGCACGAATGTGGAGCACGCGCGTCGGCAAGTTGCCGAAGAAATCAGCCGCAGCGGTACTTGCGCTGCTTTGCGGAATGGCTGGATTTTCCGGCTTTGCGCCCCTTCCAGCTCAAGCGCGTGCGTCCGACAGCGCTACCGACTCTGTATATTATGTCAAAGAGACGTAGGCGGCTGGCACTCGCGGCCTAAAACATCGCGCGGCGGCCTAATTTGGTCTGCGAGACGATGCCAACTCTTGAACCCAGTAAACCCGATAGCGAGCGCGCGGATTTGCGGCGTACGCGATGCCTATGCGGTCAAAGGAGGCGCTCATGAGATTCGCACAATGTTCTGGGCTCGCAAGCCATCCAGCGATCGCTTGCGAAGCCGTCGCCGGGCCGCCCGCGATGTTTTCTCCCACCCATCCGGTTTTTGGGAATCCGGCGCGCACCACTCTCTGCGCAGGCGTGCTGCCCTCTTCGCCCGAGTGCTCGAGCACGTCGCGTGCAGCCATGCTGCGAGCGTGTTGAATGGCGGCACGCGTGAGCGCTGCGTCCGAGCTCACCGGCGGCGCCGCCGCGAACCACTGCGACCCGCAGCGACGTCCGTGCGAGCGGGCTTGGTTCGTCAGCAACAGCGCTTCCTGATCGATTGCGGTTGCCTGTCCATCTCGAGGCGCTGTAAATCGTGCGGCGAGTACCATCCAGAGCTCGTCGCTCCGTGCCGCTTGCCCGTCCGCCGATCCAGCGAAATCAAAGCGAGGATCAGTTACGGTAAGGCAATAGTGCGAACGAAGGCTTGCTTCGAGCTCCCTGCCCCTCGGGCCTCGGTAATGAATCAAGGTCGCTTGCTCCGCTTCGAAGCCGGAACGCTCGAGCGCGGAACGGAGCGAGACCCCGCCGGCCACGGCTTGCGCAACCGTATCGAGCGTATGACTTGCGTGAAGCGCGCGGCGTGCAGGCCCCGCATCGCAGGGGCGTGCGCGAATGGAATTCAGGAGCTCCACTGGAGCCGGATGCGCCACTCGAGCGAGCAGCACCATGCTGCTGACCCAAACCATTCTGCGCAGGAGCTTGCTTCGAGTGGCAACGCCGGATTGCCTGCTTTCAGACTTGCGTTTGCGCCCGCTCAATGCCCGGCTCGCCCGCCAGCATCTTTCCAAATTTGGGCGCGAGCCAGCGCTCCAGATCATCGATCAATGTGAACACGGCGGGAACGATCACCAGGGTCAATAACGTCGAGGTAATGAGTCCGCCAATCACGGAGATGGCCATGGGCGGGCGAAAGGAGTCGCTCGAGCCGATTCCAATGGCCACCGGCAGCATGCCAGCCACCATGGCGACGGTCGTCATGACAATGGGGCGCGCTCGCTTGTGGCCCGCCTCGAGAATTGCCTCCAATCGATTCTTGCCCGCACGCATCTCCTCGATCGCAAAGTCCACCAGCAAAATGGAATTCTTGGCGACGATGCCCATCAACATGAGAACGCCGATGACGACCGACATGGAGAAGGGGTATCCGGTGAGAATGAGCGCCGCGAGCGCGCCGCCCAGCGACAGAGGGAGCGAGGACAAAATGGTGATGGGCTGGAATACACGAGCAAAGAGCAGCACCAGCACGGCAAATACCATCATGATTCCTGCCGCAATCGCCAGCGCGAAATTCTGCTGCATCTCCTTCATGAACTCCGCATCGCCCACTTCGACCATGCGCACACCGGGCGGCAGCTGTTTGAGCGCTGGCGTCGCTTGCATCTTCTTCAGGCCATCGCCCAGCTCAACCCCGGGCCTCAAATCTGCTTCGATGGCCAAGCGGCGCGTCTGATTGTAGCGTTGCACCGTCGAGGGACCCTGGCCAAAACTGAGCTGCGCAACGGTCTTCAACGGCACGCTCGATCCGCCAACCGTGGGCACCGGGAGGTTCTCGATGACGTCCATATTTCTGCGCGAGCTCTCGGCGAGACTGACGCGAATCGGAATCTGCCGGTCGCGCAGCGAAAATTTCGCGCCATACTGAGGCAAGTCGCCAAGCGTTGCGATGCGAATCGTTTCGCTGATGTTTTGTACGGATACGCCCAGCTGCGCGGCCATGTCGAGGCGCGGCCGCACGACGATTTCCGGTCTTGGCAGGTCTCCATGGATTCGCGGAGAGCGCAACTCGGGCACTTTGCGCAGGTCTCGCACAACCGCGCGGGCCGCCGCTTCGACTGCGTCGGAATCATCGCCGGTCAAGTAGATGGTGATATCGCGGCCCGTGCCGCCGCCGCTTTGCTTGTTGAAATCGAACCTGCCATCCGGAATTTGATTCAGTTGAGGAGCCATCCTCTGCTCCCACTGCTTCTGCCTCACGCGGCGATCCTTTGGCGGCACGAGTCCGATGTAGAGCGAGCCCTTACGCACATCTTCATCATCACCGATGATCTCGACTACACTCGTGACTTCGGGCTGCCGCTGCAGCAGCGCCTGTGCCTGCGCGCTCACCCGTGCAGTGTCCTCGAGGCGCACTCCGGGAGGCAACTCGACGGACAAATCCGAGGCAGAGAAGTCCTCAGCGCCAAGAAAGCTTTTCGGAATCAACACCAAGATCAGGAGCGACAACAAGAAGAACGCAGTGCCCGCGCCCACCGTCTTCCAGCGGTGCGCGACACACCAGACCAAGGCGCGCTGATACATTTGCATCAGCGGACCATCGGCATGCGCTTTGAGACTGTCGCTGCGCAGCGTAAAAGCCGCCAGGACCGGCGTGATCATGCGAGCTACCAGCAAGGAGAAAAATACGGCGGCGGCCACGGTCAGACCAAATTGCCGGAAAAATTGGCCGCTCACTCCGCTCATGAAGCTGACCGGCACAAACACCGCGATGATGGTGAAGGAAGTTGCTACGACGGCCAGCCCGATCTCATCCGCCGCATCGAGCGCAGCGCGGTATGCGCTCTTGCCCATGCGCATGTGGCGCACGATGTTCTCGATTTCCACGATGGCATCATCGACCAGCACGCCGGCCACCAAGGACAGAGCCAACAGCGTGATGTTGTTGAGAGTGAATCCCATGAATTGCATGAACGCGAACGTTGGTATGGCCGACAAGGGAATCGCGAGCGCGGAGATCGCCGTTGCGCGGCCGTTGCGCAAGAACAGCCACACCACGACCACGGCGAGGAGCGAGCCTTCGAGCAGCGTGTTGATGGCATTGTGGAATTCCGAGCGGACATGCGTGACGGTGGTAAAGACCGATTCGATGCGAACGCTCGGATCTTCGCGCCCGATGGCGGCGATCTCTGCATTTACACGGTCGGCCACGCTGACATCCGAATGGCCTCTCGACTTCCACACTCCAAAGATCACAGCGGTGCGGCCGTTGAGCCGCGCCATCGAGCGCAGCTCCGCGTAGCCGTCGCGCACTTCGGCCAGCTCGTTCAGACGGACGAACCGGCCGCCCGGCAACGAGATTTGGGTGTTGCCGAGCTCATACGCACTCTTCGCCCCGCCACGAACTCGAATGGACTGCTCGCCGCCTCCCAGCTGGGCGCGCCCGCCCGGCGCGTCGACATTCAGCGCTCGCAGCTCCGCATTGACTTGTACCGCGGTGACGCCTAGCGCCTGCATGCGCTGCGGATCGAGCTCGACACGAATCTCGCGATTCAACCCGCCCGAGCGGCTGACCTGCGCAACACCCGGAATCGCGAGCAGACGCTTGGTGATGGCGTCATCCACGAACCAACTCAACTGCTCGAGAGTGCGATCGGTGCTGGTAATGGCGTAGTAGACGAACGCGCCGCCTTGGATATCCATCCGCTGCACCACGGGCTCGTCGATTCCCTGCGGCAGCTCGTTGCGGATCTTGGCCACGGCATCGCGTACATCGTTGATGGCGCGGTCGACCGGCGTGCCAATCTGAAACTCGATCGCAGTGTACGAGGAGCCCTCGGTCAAGCGCGTCGTGATGTTGTGAATGTTGCCGAGACTTGCGACCTGCCCCTCGATTTTCTGCGCCACTTGCGTCTCGAGCTCGTTGGGTGCAGCACCCGGCTGCGACACCGAGACCGAGACCAGGGGAAACGAAAGATCAGGCTGCAGATTGACCGGCAGCATGACGAAGGAAATCGATCCCAAGCAAAAAAGCACCACGAACAACACCACCGGAGTGATGGGATGCTTGATGGCCCATGCAGAAAGATTTTTCATGCGCCGGTTCGGCGATGGAACAACGCGCGCACCATTAGCGACCGTGCTTTCGCAATGGTTCGTCCACGCGCACTAACCTTTAGCCATCTTGACCCGCACCGTCTCGCCAGGCTCGAGAAAGGCGCCGGCGCTGGTGACGATGCGATCCGTATTGCGCAAGCCGCCGATGATCAACACCCCCGCAGGCAGCGTTCCTGCCGTTTGCACGGCGCGGCGCTCCACGTGGTTTCGCTCGTTGACGATCATGACGTACGTGCCTTCCGCATCGCTCAATACCGCGGTCTGCGGCAAAATGGCGCGGTTCGCACGGGCCACCGTGACCTCGGCGTGCGCAAAGGCGCCCGGTCGAAGATTCGGATCGGGAGAGAGCTTGATGCGCACGCTTCCCAATCGGGTCTGCGGATCGATGACGGCACCCAGCAGACGGACCTCGCCGGAAAATGCTTGCTCGATGCCGGTCAAGCGAATGGTTGCGGTTTGCCCGACTCGCAGCAGCGGCAGGTCTTGCTCGGCCACCTGGCCCTGCAATTCGACATCACCGTGTTCCGAAAGACGAAACAGCGCGGTGCCGCCGGCCATGGCGCTTTGGCCCACCTCGACATTGCGCGTGAGAATGGTGCCGTCGGCTGGCGCACGCACTTCGGTGCGGCCGAGCCGTGCTTGAGCTTCGGCAAGCTGTGCGGCGGCGAGCTTGACGCGGGCATCCGCGCTCAAAGCGCTGGATCGGCGGCGCTGCGCTTCTTCCGCCGACAACGCACCAGACTTACCCACGCGCTCGGCGCGCTGCGCCTCTGCCTTGGCGAGATCAGACTCGGCGCGGGCTTGCTCGAGCCCAGCTTCAAGACTCGCAACTTGGGGGCGCAAGACCGTCGTGTTGAGACGCGCAAGGAGCTGTCCTCGCTTAACCCGGTCGCCCGCCTCGACCAGCACCTGAGACACCGTCCCGCCATCGCCCTCGACGCCGACCGGGATGTCGTAACGCGCGCTGATGGTGCCGGTGAAAGAAACCAGTGTGGGAGTCGTGACCGCGGCCATCGAGGTGACGGACACCATGGGCGTATTGGGCGCATCCACCGTCGCCGGCCCGAGCTTGAGTTGCACGATCCGATAAATGAGAAGCGCCGTGATCAAAACGACAGCTCCGAGCAGCGCGTTACGCACCAGTCGCGGCGTCATCCAGCTCATGCGCGACTGTCTGTCGAGCGAGACACTCACAAGAGAAACAATCCCATGGTTGCAGTCATTGCGTTATTCGGTCAATCAGCACATCGACAGCGCCTTTGGCGACGACATCGTACGGTACTTGACCATACAAGTCGCCCGCGCCCGGGGTCGGATTACCGCTTGCTGAGAGCCGCGCGCTGATGAGCACCTTCTGCCCCACGCGTAAGACCCGCGCCGGAATCATCGCATCCGCGGAGGACAAGCGGATGCTCTGACCAATCTCGGAGCGTGAAAGTTTCTTTACCGCAAGCGGGGGGCCGGGCAGGTCGGGGTCGCGCGCAAACACGAACAACGGAGTATCGGCGCCCAGCCGACCGCGCAATTCGGGGGAAATGCGCACCGTCACCACGACTTCTGCGCTTCCCGCACCGGCGGCTGCTGGAGGCTGAGGCTTCGCGTTGGCCATCGAGGGCTCTGCGCTCAACGCCGCGAGGCGCAAATCCAACATGCGCGCTATTTGCGGCGGCGGGTTCAGCGCCTTGAGCTGAGTCCAGCGCTCGCGCGCAGCGGCGGCATTGCCCGCAATCACAGCGGCGAACCCGCCGAATAACAGAGCTTTGGGATTCGTGGGATCGGCACGCACGGCCTGCTCGAACAGTTGCGCCGCCTCCGGGGTAATCTGTCCGTTGGCTTGCAGAGACAGCGATTCACCTTTGCCCAACTGCGCATCGACGTTCGTGTTTTGTAAGCGCAACGCGCGATCGTAGGCTTGTACGGCATCACCAAAGCGCTCGAGCGCTACGTACGATCTGCCGAGCATGAGCCATCCGGAAAGGTCATCTGGATTCGCATTCAGGCGCGACTCGAGACTCGAGACCATGGCTTCCACGTCGGGAGCCGCAGAAGCCATTTGTCTTTGACCTGTCCAGTCCCACTCCGACCAAGCGGAATACAGGAGCGCCGACAAAATGAATACGCTCGCCGCCAACGCCAAGGGCAAAACGCGGCTCTTGCCATGCCGCAAGAGAGGAAAGACGATGGCGCCCGCGGCGGCGGCTGCCATCGAAGCAGCGATCAAGATGAACCATCGCATCGAGGGCGGCGCTATCCGAGTCCGGGCTCGTCATCGATGGGCAGATGTGAGCGCTGTCGAGCGATGCGTACGATGATTCCAACACCCGCGACCAGCAATACGAACGGTGCGCCCCAAATGGCCCAGGTCTTGGCTTCGAGCGGTGTCTTGAAACGCACGAATTCGCCATATCGCGCCGTCATGAAACTCAAGATCTCATCGTCGCTCTTGCCCGCCACGAGCATCTCGCGAACCTCGCGTCGCAGATCCTGCGCGAGGAACACATTGGAATCGGCGACCGACTGATTCTGGCACATGAGGCAACGCAGCTCATGCGTGATGCGCTCGTAGCGCGCTTGCAGCCCCGCATCGATCAACTGACCGTGATCATCAAGCGCCGGACCGCTCCGCACCTGTGCGCTGATCGCCACACTCGCGATCACCGCGAGCAACAGCGCCATGCGCATCATGATCGATTTGCGCGCGCGGCGGCGATGCGGGGCAGAAAATCCCGCTCCCAGACCTCGAGTGTCATGGGGGCGATGTGCTTGAAAAGGACGCGGCCTCGCCCATCGACGAGAAAAGTTTCGGGCGCGCCGTACACGCCCCAATCAATCGCGGTGCGCCCTTCCTCATCGAACGCCACTGCTGCATAAGGATTGCCGAGCTCGCTCAACCACTGCCGCGCTTTGTCCCGATCATCCTTCCAGTCAAGGCCGACCAGAGGCACATCGCCGCGCTGCGCAATCGCCAAGAGCGTCTCGTGCTCTTGCCGACAGCCCACGCACCAGGTGGCCCAGACATTGAAGACGTACACATGACCGAGATATTTGCTGGAATCCACGGCGGGCTGGCCATCGAGCACCGAATCGAGACGAAACTGCGGCGCGGACTTGCCTAGAAGCGGTGAAGGCAGCGCATGAATGTCGCGCTTGGGATCAAGGCCCAGCACGAAGATCAATATCAGCACGCCGAAGCCCACCACAGGCACGAGAAATTTCCACATGGTCAACGAACCTGACTAAGCGCTTTCGGGCCGATGAGCATTCACGAGAGGATCGTGCACGCCGGTATCCGCGACTGCTTGCTTCGCACGCGAGCGATAGCGGCGGTCCGAAGCGGCAATGACGCCGCCAAGCGCCATGACGAGAGCGCCGAGCCATACGTATCGAATCAGCGGCTTGTACTGAATGCGCATGCTCCATGCACCCGCACCCAGGGAATCTCCCATGGCAACGAACAAGTCGCGCCCCCACCCGACGTCGATCGCCGCTTCGCTCATGTCGCTCTGAGAAATCCTGTAGCGGCGCTTCTGCGGATGCAGCGTGGTGACAGGCCGCCCGCCCCGCGACACCTCCACGGTGGCTTGCAAGGCGTCGAAGTTGGGCCCGCGCACCTCGCGGCTCGCTCGGTAGGTAAATGCATAGTCGCCGATCGAGAATGTGCTGCCCGGCTGCATGGCGACGTCTTTCTCGACTTTGTAGCTCTCGACGCCGCTTGCGCCGATCGCAAACAGACCGATGCCGAAGTGAGCAATCGACATGCCGAGAATTCCAGCGGTGAGACGGGCGCCGCGACGCCAGCGCCGCCAGGGTTCGATGAGCGATGACACGGCGATCCATACGCCCACCGCCATGCCGAGAAGCCCCGCCCAACGCACCGAGTGCCACGTGAACCACATCAGCGCGCATGCCGACGCGATGGCGATCGCTGCGCCCAGCAGCAACGGTTTCGCGAATGACCCGAGGCGCGCACGCTTCCAAGCCGCATGCATGCCCACACCCGCCAAAAAAAGCAGCGGCAACATGGGCACGAGGAACATCAGCGCAAACACCGGCGGACCCACCGATATTTTTCCCAGGCCCAGAACTTCGTACACGAGCGGCGACAACGTGCCCCACAAAATGAGCGCGGCGGCGATCACGAGCAGAACATTGTTTGCGAGCAGGAAAAACTCCCGCGACCACGGCGCAAAGCCCGCTTGCGAACTCAACTTCGGTGCGCGCCAGGCGTAGAGCGAGAGCGATCCACCGATGGTCAAAACCAGAAACGCAAGAATGTAGAGGCCGCGCGTGGGGTCGGTTGCGAACGAGTGCACCGATACGAGCACGCCCGAGCGCACTAGAAACGTGCCAATCAAGCTCAGCGAGAATGCAAAAATTGCGAGCAGCAGAGTCCAGCTCTTGAACAACCCGCGGCGCTCGGTGACGGCGAGTGAGTGGATGAGCGCCGTGCCGACCAACCACGGCATGAAAGAGGCGTTCTCCACCGGATCCCAAAACCACCACCCGCCCCAACCTAATTCGTAATACGCCCACCAGCTGCCGAGTGTGATGCCGATGGTTTGAAATACCCACGCCGCCAGGGTCCAGGGGCGGGTCCAGCGCGCCCAGGTCTCATCCAAACGCCCTTCGAGCATCGCGGCGCAAGCGAAAGCGAAAGCGACCGAAAAGCCCACGTACCCCGTGTACAACATGGGTGGGTGAATGGCGAGCGCGAAATCCTGCAGCACCGGATTCAAATCGGCGCCATCCGGCGCGGCCGGCATGAGGCGCGCGAACGGGCTGGAAGTCCACAAAGTGAAGAGCTCGAATCCGGCGCTCACCAAGCCCAGGACGCCAAGCACGCGGCTCGCAAAGCTCAGCGGCAAACGCGAGCTGAAAAAAGCCACCGCGAGGCTCCAGATGGACAAAATCAGAATCCACAACAAAAGCGAGCCTTCGTGCGCACCCCAAACAGCCGCGACTCGATAGAACAGCGGCAGATTCGAATTCGAATTGTGAGCCACGTAACTTACGGAAAAGTCGTTGGCGACGAATGCGCTGAGCAGGCAACCGAAGCTGAGTGCGACGAACACGAACTGTCCCGCCACCGCGGTCCGGCTGACGCGCATCCAGTCTTCGCGTCCACGCCATGCGCCGATGAGGCCGAATGAAGCTTGAGAAGCGCTCAAGAGCAGCGCCAGGATCAACGCGAATTGACCGAGCTCGGGAATCACGTGCCGTTGCGCGCGGACACGCCGCTCGCCGGATGCGCGCCCGTGCCGCTCTTCAGAGAGGCCGCGACCTCGGGCGGCATGTAGTTCTCGTCGTGCTTGGCCAACACTTCATCTGCAACGAACACCCCGTGTCCATCCAAAGTTCCATGCGCAATGATGCCCTGCCCTTCCCGGAATAGATCCGGCAAGACCCCCGCATACTTGACTGCAATCTCGTGTGCGAAATCAGTCAGCAAGAATCGCACCTCGATATCGCCTGGCCGGCGCTGCACACTGCCTTTCACCACCATGCCCCCCAACCGAAAGCGCTTATCGGCGGGCGCGCGATGCGCAGCGACCTGGCTCGGGTCGAAGTAGTACATGAGATTGTCGCGCGATGCCATCGTCGCGAGAGCTACCGAGCCCGCCACGCCGCCGACCACGCTCAACAGCACCCACAATCTGCGGCGGCGCGGCGTCATGACTCGCGATTCGATTTCAAATCGCGCGCGGCCAAAGCGCGCAATGCCCGCATTCTCGCACGGGCGAGCGCTCGGACCGCCGACCAGATGTTCCATGCGATGATTGTCAACACCAAACTCACGCTAGGCCATACATAGACGCCGTATTTTCCCATGGACCATGCAGCGCCGGTCATCTCGCGAGCTCCTCTTTGAGCCAATTCGCCTGTCTTTCGCGCAGCAAAATTTCCGCTCGCAACCGCACGCAAAGCACCGCAGCGAAGAACAGCATGAATCCCAACAGCATCGCGAGCAGCGGCCACAACATGCTGCCCGGCATCTTGGGCTTCGCAAACGCGGCTACCGTCGCGCCCTGATGCAGAGAGTTCCACCATTGCACGGAAAAGTGAATGATGGGTACGTTCACGATGCCCACGATTCCGAGCAGCGCCGCGGCGCGATCCGACTTGCTGCGATCGTCAAACGCACGTTGCAATGCCATTACCGCAAGATACAAGAATAGCAAAATGAGCTCGGACGTCAGGCGCGGATCCCAAGCCCAGTAAGTCCCCCACATGGGCCGTCCCCAGAGAGAGCCCGTGATCAATGCGGCAAGCGTAAATGACGCACCCACGGGCGCCGCGGCCGCGGCGACGGCGAATCCCACTTTGATGCGCCAGATCAGCGCCACCGAGCCGGCGATCGCCATGACCGTGTAGGCGGACAACGACAGCCAGGCGCTCGGTGCATGCACGTAGATGATGCGGAATGCATCGCCTTGCTGATAATCGGCAGGCGCGATGAAAAGCCCCGCAAACAAGCCGTAGATCATGAGCGCCGCCGCGCCTGCGTAAAGTCCGGGCGTGCACGAGCGCGCGAGCCGAAAAACATACGGCGGCGAGCCCAATTTGTGAAACCACGTCCAGGCCACGGCTATTCCGTCGAGATTCGCAATGCCGCCGTCGCGGCGAAAGGCGCCAAGCTCGTGGCCAAGAGACAAAGCGATGCAAGCAGCCACATGGGCGCCGCGGCGCTGTCCGCCGCCGCCGCGCGGTCGGTAGCGCTGGCTCCGAAAATGATCACTGGCATGGCAAGCGGCAGCACGATGAGAGACAACAACACGCCGCCCCGTTTCAGCGACACCGTCAACGCCGCGCCGATCGCGCCCAGCCAGCTCAAAATTCCCGTGCCGAGCGCAAGACTCGCCATGATCAGCGGAAAGCAGCGCGGCTCCAGATTCATCGCCAGCGCGATCAGCGGCGAGACGAGTACCAGGGGCAACCCGGCCAGCAGCCAATGGGCCACGGCCTTTGCGATCACGACCAGCGTCAACGGCAGCCCCAACAACATCAATTGCTCCAAGCTTCCATCCTCTGCGTCCGAACGAAACATGCTCTCGAGCGCCAGGACCGAGGCAAGCAGCGCGCCGACCCATAAAACGCCGGGCGCAAGCTGGCGCAATATAGTCAGTTGCGGACTCAACGCCAGGGGAAAGCACGTGGTGACGATCAAAAAGAACACGACGGGCTGCAAAAGTTGATCAGGCCTTCTGAAACTGAGAAGCAGTTCGCGCTGCAACAGGCAGGTTAGAGCGCGACCCCAACCTGCGCTCACTCGGAAAGCTCCAAGCCTCGCACGTCGTCTTGGGCGAGCCGCTCCTCGTGCGCAACCACGATGGCCGCGCCGCCGCGCGCTCGATGGTCTCGAAGCAGAGAGTTCACCCAGCCCACGCCGTCGGCGTCGAGGTTGGAGAACGGCTCGTCGAGCAGCCAAAGCGCGGATCGTGCACCCACCGCGCGTGCAAGCGCCAGACGGCGTTTTTGCCCGGCCGATAATACCTTGACCGGCAAATGGGCAAGCTTCGAAGCGCCCGCCATCCCCAACAGCTCTTGCGCTTCCTGCATTGATATCGGCCTGCGCGGCGCGATGGCAAAACGCAGATTCTCGAGCGCGGTCAAATCGGCCTTGAGGGCAGGTTCATGAGCGAGGTAAGAAATGACCGAATGAAATTCATCACGCCGGCGCTGTGTGCTTCGATCGAACCACCACACTTCACCTTGTTCCGGCGTCACCAGGCCTGCGACCGTGCGCAACAGGGTGGTCTTTCCCGTTCCGTTCCGCCCCACTACATGCAGCAGCTCCGCGTCGCGCACCTCAAAGCTGA
This sequence comes from uncultured Steroidobacteraceae bacterium, assembly GCA_964247385.1. Taxonomy (GTDB): domain Bacteria; phylum Pseudomonadota; class Gammaproteobacteria; order Steroidobacterales; family Steroidobacteraceae; genus TMP-86. The sequence continues at coordinate 126,536 of CAXTUB010000001.1, forward strand.
GATCTCGCAACACATGCCGATCGCCGCGCCAGACATGAACTGCATCCACGCGAAGGCGGCAACGAGCGGAACTCATCGGCGCGAGAGCTTATCCAAATCAACGGCTTGAGGCTATGCCCCTAAGCCTATGCGCGGGCGCCGCTCGCTTCATTGCCGGCGCACCTCGCCGCTTGGGCTGAAAAAGCGGCGATCTTCAAGTTGGTGCCCGGGGCCGGAATCGAACCGGCACGGAGTTTCCTCCAAGGGATTTTCGTACCCACTACGGCTTTCACCGCTGCACGCACCGCATGCATTTGGGGTCTGGACTTTATCTTTGCCGTGCGGTCGACGCTTCGCAAACGCCGACCGGTTAGGCAAGGGCCGTCAAGTCTCTACACTTTCTCCGCAAGCGATCGCGAATGTCGCCAAGGCATGCTGCGCAGGCAGCACCGGAGCTTAGCTCGGTATTGCAGCCACCCGATCGTGCTGCTGTTCCACCGAATTTGACCCTATCCACCCGGCAGTTTCCAACACCGGGCGCTCAAGCAATTTCAAGTCCCTTGCGTCTACCTATTTCGCCACCCGGGCTGAGAACGTCGATTGTATCAAGCGGAGCGCCAAGCTTCAGGTTCTCATCACTGATCCGGCGAGGTATCTTTCACCGCCGCCGGCTGGCTGAAATCCACTTTCATCGACGCGGCGAGCGCCTGCAATTTGTTCTTTGCGCCGTTGCCGCTCGCCAACGCTTCATCGACGTGCCCGGCGGCATTGGCGCGCAGCGCGCTCGCCCACGATGATTCCGCGTCGGTCAAGCTCACGCGTACCGCATCCAGGTCCACGCCTGAAGCGAGCTTCTTGTTCTCGCGCCGGGAGAGAAAATCGACGCGGCTCTGGACGATGTGCAGATTACCGGGCACCTCGGCGGCAAGAGCGTTCCATTGGGCTCGCAGTGTTTTGTTTTCTTGAACTTTCTTCACGGCCGTCGAGCTCGCAAGAGCCCGCGCCGCGGCGAGCACGGCCGGTGCGCCTTGAACCACGCTCTTGTAATCTTGCTTATCAAAAGAGGCTCTCAGCCCGCCGGCCTTTTTTTGCACATCCATCAGATCATCTGGAACGTACTTGGCCGCATCAGGCGCGGCATTGACCGCGGCGTCGATATCTTCGATAAGCTTTTGCGCGGGAATTTTTTGGCTGGAGCAGGCTGCCGCGAATAGACACACAAGCATTACTCGCACCGACCGACGATGACTCAATCGCATGGACAGCCTCACATGAACGGATTTCAGTTCTACCCCGCAAGTTCACGATGTTTGCGCGCGCTTGGCAAGCCTGTTTGCCGCGCGAGTCTCGCACATGCAAGCCGTCAGTTGGCGCGAGCACGCCTGTGCGCTTGTCTGACATTCGCAGGTCGGCAGCCCCGACAGCTCGCTTTCGCTTGAACCCGTACAGTGCTGCAAGCTGCCCGAAGCGCGCTTGACAATTCATCACTCGCGGCAGCGCCGACTGCGGATAATCTCTAATCATGTGGATCGTCAAGGTCGCTCTGCAGCGGCCATATACCTTCATCGTGCTGGCCGCCTTGATCGTGCTGCTCGGCGTGTTTGCGATTCTGAAGACAGCCACCGATATTTTCCCTGACATCAAGATCCCGATTACAGCGGTGATCTGGCGCTACAACGGCTTGCTGCCCGAAGAGATGGCGAGCCGCATCGTGTTGTTATCGGAGCGGACCGCGCAAACCGTGGTCAACGATGTGGAGCACACCGAATCGCAATCGGTCAACGGCACGGCAGTCGTCAAATATTTTTTTCAGCCCAAAGTGAACCGAGAGCTGTCGTTCGCTCAAATCACTGCCGTGTCGCAGACGCAGCTGCAGACCTCGCCGCCCGGCACCACGCCTCCGTTCATTCTGGCTTATAACGCGTCGACCGTGCCGATTTTGCAATTGGCGTTATCGAGCGACACCATCACCGAGCAAGAAATCTTCGACCTCGGCAACATCAACTTGCGTACTCAGCTCGCCACGGTCGCAGGCGCTTCCCTCCCCTACGCGCTCGGCGGCAAGCAGCGGCAAGTGCAGGTGGATCTGGATCCGCGGGCGCTGCGAGCGCGCGGCCTTGCGGCCACGGACGTGGTGAGCGCGATTGCATCGCAGAATTTGATCTTGCCGGCAGGCACCGAAAAAATCGGCACCAAGGAATATTTCGTCAAGCTCAATGCAAGCCCCACGCAGATCGAGGCGATGAACGATCTGCCGGTCAGGGCGGTCAATGGCGGCGTCACCTATGTGCGCGATGTGGCGCACGTACGCGACGGCTACGCTCCGCAGACCAGCGTATCGCGCGTGGACGGCAAGCGAGCCATTCTCATGAACGTGCTCAAGAACGGCGATGCATCGACCATCGACGTCATCAACGGGATCAACAAAAAGCTCGATTCCGCCCGCCCGAATCTACCCCCTGCGCTGAAGCTGGTTGCGCTCAGCGATCAGTCGATTTTCGTGCGCGGCGCCATCTCAGGCGTGGTGCGCGAGAGCCTCATCGCCGCGGCGCTCACCGCGGCGATGATTTTGCTGTTCCTGGGAAGTTGGCGCAGCACGCTCATCATCACCGTATCCATCCCGCTATCAATTCTTGCATCGATCGCCTGCCTGTCTGCGCTAGGCGAGACCATCAATATCATGACGCTCGGCGGGCTTGCGCTGGCGGTGGGCATTTTGGTGGATGATGCCACCGTCACCATCGAGAACATCAATTATCAGCTCGAGCAAGGCAAGGACGTCGAGCCCGCGATCTTGGATGGCGCGAAGCAAATCGCCCTGCCCGCGCTGGTTTCGACCTTTGCCATCTGCATTGTGTTCGTCCCCATGTTCTTGCTGGCGGGAATTGCGCGCTATTTGTTCGTGCCGCTCGCAGAAGCCGTGATTTTCGCGATGCTGGCTTCATATTTGTTGTCTCGAACTCTCATTCCCACACTCGCGAAGTATCTGCTCAAAAAGCATGCTGATTCGAGCCATGGCGGCGCGCGTCAGGGGCGCGGCAATTTCCTTGCACGCTGGCAAAAAAAATTCGAGCGGGGCTTCGAGAAACTGCGCCAGGGTTACCGCAATCTTCTCAGTGTGGCCATCGACGGAGGGGCCACGTTTGCCTCGCTTTTCATGGGCGCCATGGCTCTCGCTGCGCTGCTGGCTTTCCCGTTGGGGCCGTTACCCGGCTTGGGGCAGGATTTTTTCCCCAGTGTGGATGCGGGCCAATTGAAGCTTCATTTCCGTGCGAGCACCGGCACTCGCATCGAGCAGACGGCCATTCTGTGTGATGCCGTCGAGCGCACGATTCGCTCGATCATTCCGCCCGCCGAGATCACGAGCATCGTCGACAATCTAGGCCTCCCCTACAGCGGCATCAACCTGGCTTACAGCACCTCCGCCCCCGTGGGACCCGGAGATGCCGATATTTTCATTAATCTCGCCAAGAAGCATGCGTCAATCGAGGGCTACCAGCGCGAGTTGCGCAGCAAGCTCGCTGCGACCTTTCCTGACGCGCAGTTCGCGTTTCTTCCGGCCGATATCGTCAGTCAGATTTTGAACTTCGGCTTGCCAGCTCCGCTCGATGTGCAGGTGGTTGGGCAGGACGTCAAGAAAAACGCGGTGTACATCAAAAAGCTGCTGAGCAAAATCCAGGCGATCCCAGGCGCCGTCGATTTGCACATTCAACAACCCTACGACTATCCGCAGCTGAATGTGGAAGTCGATCGCAGTAAGGCAGTTCTCTTGGGCCTGACCCAACAGAATGTCGCGTCCAATCTGCTGGTGTCGCTGTCCGGAAGCTTCCAGACCACGCCCTCCTTCTGGATTGATCCCAAGAGCGGCACGCAGTACAACGTCGTGTCGCAAACTCCGCAATACCGGCTGGCCTCGCTCAACGATCTGGGCAACACGCCGCTCACGCGCACCAACGCGACCTCGAGCGCTGCGAACGGCACTTCGCAGATTCTTTCGAACGTCGCATCGTTTCACCGCAGTGCAGGACCTTCGGTGGTCAGCCACTACAACGCGCAGCCCGCGTTCGATATCTACGGCAGCGTTCAAGGCGCCGATCTTGGTTTCGTTGCTCATGAGATCAGCGGCATTCTCGAAGACTCCAAACATGAATTGCCGAAAGGCTCGAAAGTCGAGCTCAAAGGTCAGGTTCAAACCATGCAGCAGTCTTTCCGTGGACTGCTGATCGGGTTGGTCGCGGCCATCGTCCTCGTCTACATGCTCATCGTCGTCAATTTTCAGTCGATGCTCGATCCCTTGATCATCATTGCGGCGCTTCCGGCGGCGCTGGCCGGCATCGTCTGGATGTTGTTTCTCACCCATACGCCGGTCAGCGTGCCGGCGCTGACCGGCGCCATCATGTGTATGGGCGTTGCCACCGCCAACAGCGTGCTCGTCATCAGCTTCGCCCGCGAGCAGATGGATGAGGGCAAGGATGCGATCAGTGCCGCGCTCGAGGCCGGATTCACACGGCTGAGACCTGTTGTGATGACGGCGCTCGCGATGATCATCGGCATGATCCCCATGGCGCTGGGGCTGGGCGAGAGCGGCGAGCAAAACGCGCCGCTAGGCCGCGCGGTCATCGGCGGCTTGATCTTCGCGACGTTCGCGACATTATTTTTCGTGCCTACCGTATTCACTCTGGTTCATCGACACGACCGGAGGCCTGAGAAGAACAGCGGCGGCAACGCGAGCGGCGGAAATGCAAAGGATGGCGGAGCGAGCGAGGCCCAGCAACACTCGAACGATGAGAAGCCGGAGAACGCGGAAGCGCATGGCTGATCAACGAGCGGCCGAGCAACCAAGCCCGGATGAAAAGCGCAAATTGAAGCGCAATTCGCTGCGCATTCTGGTAGGGCTCGGTGCGCTCGCCGTGATCCTTGCAATCTGGGGTGTCGCAAGCCGGTTGATCGAGCGTTCCGGCTTGCAGAAGCAAACCGCAGAAGACGCCGAGCTGACCGTCACGACCGTCACCGCGCAATCGAGCAACGTGGATGATGAGCTCGTGCTGCCGGGCAATGTGGTGGCTTACATCGAAGCGCCGATTTACGCGCGCACCAATGGATATCTCAAGGCGTGGCATACGGACATCGGCGCGCGTGTGCGCAAGGGCCAGTTGCTCGCCGAGATCGATGCGCCCGAAGTCGACCGTGAGCTGGACCAAGCCAAAGCGCAGCTCGACTCGGCGCGCGCCAATGCGGCGCTCGCGCAGACCACGAACGAACGTTGGAAAGGACTGGTTGCGAAGCAGGCCGTTTCCCGGCAGGACGCCGACGAGAAAGCGGGCAACGCGACTGCGGCCGCAGCGGCGTCGGCTTCGGCGCAACAGAACGTCGCGCGGCTGCGCGATCTGCAATCGTACAAACGGGTCGTAGCCCCGTTCGATGGTGTGGTCACGGCGCGGAACACTGATGTGGGCGCGCTCATCAACGCGGGCGAAGCCAGCGGCGCCGAATTGTTTCGCGTGGCTGACATCCATAAGTTGCGCGTGTATGCACAGGTGCCGCAAGCCTATGCCGCCGCAACCCGCACGGGTCTCAAGGCCGAGTTGCGCTTTGCCGAACATCCCGGGCGGGCGTTTCCGGCAGAGGCCATGCGCACCTCGAATGCGCTCGACCCGACGGCGCGTACGCTGCAAGTCGAATTGCAGCTCGACAATCGGCAACGTGAGTTTTTTCCCGGGGCGTATGCCGAAGTTCACTTCAAGCTGCCGAGTCCAACCAAGACGCTGCGCGTTCCCTCCAACACGATTCTGTTTCGCCCCGACGGCCTCCAAATTGCGACGGTCGACGACTCTCGAAAGATCAAGATGAAAAACGTCACTCAAGGAAGAGACTTCGGCCGGACCGTCGAAGTGTTGGATGGCATCGACGAGGCTGACAAGCTCGTCGTCAATCCCTCGGACTCCATCGAAAACGGCATTCGAGTGCGTGTCGCGCCGCCCGCGGCAAAAGACTCGGACGCAAACTCCCCAGCTTCAGATAGCTCGGAGAGCCCCGGCGGCACGAGCGGTGCGGACGGTGCAGGCAGTTCCGGGAGCGCAGGCGGCTCGAACAGCAAAGACTCTGCGAGTCGCGGCAAATAATGCGCAAGGAGAAATTATCTGCCGCGATCGTGATCTTCGCGCTCGTCGGTTGCTCGTTTGCTCCTCCCTATTCTGTTCCGAAAAGCACCGAGGTGCCGTCTTCCTATCGTGAGTCCGCTGACTGGAAAATCGCGGAACCACGCGACCATATCGATCGCGGTGCGTGGTGGCTTGTGTTTGAAGACCCATCACTCGACGAGTTGGAAAACCAATCGGCTCGCGCCAACCAGACCCTCAAAGCGGCCTTCGCGAGGCTGCAGGAGGCGCGCGCTGAAACTCGAATTGCTCGTGCCAGCCTTTTTCCAAGCATCTCACTCAATGCCGCGGTCACGCACGCGCGCGGGTCGAGGAACTCGCCAACGCGCGTGCAGGGCTTCGCAACTGGTGGAAGCTCCGCGGGACGGACTCCGGCGGAAGGAGATTCCGCAAACGGAAACTCCGCGGCGGGTGGGTCGACCACCGGCAGCGACTTCGTGCTCGAGGCCGATTTATCTTACGAGGTCGATTTGTGGGGCCGCATACGCAACGAGGTCGCCGCGGCGCGAGCCGATGAACAAGCAAGTGCAGCAGACTTAGCTTCGGTTCGCTTGTCCATCCAAGCGGAGCTCGCCGCGAATTATTTCAGCTTGCGAAGCCTGGACACCCAGCAGCGACTCCTAGAGCAAACCGTGGTCGACTATTCTCGGCTGCTCGGGCTCGTTCAGACTCTGTTCGATGCGGGCGCGGTGCCGCTCTCGGACGTAGCTCAGGCCGAATCGCAATTTCACACGGCGCAGACTCAGGCGGCTGATATCCAGTTGATGCGCGCGCAGCTCGAGCACGCCATTGCGGTGCTCGTGGGCGCCAATCCGTCGCTGTTTAGGTTGGCCCGCAGCCCGCTGGGCGATGATGCCACGCCGCCGCAAATCGATTTGGGCATTCCCTCTGCGTTGCTGCAGCGCAGGCCCGACGTGGCGCGCGCAGAGCGGCAAGTGGCCGCCGCCAATGCGCAGATCGGGGTGGCGCGTGCGGCGTACTTCCCTCAGTTTCTTCTGAACGCATCCGCCGGTTTCGAAGGCGCACATGCGTCCGACTGGATCGGCGCACCGAGCTTGTTGTGGTCCGTAGGGCCGCGAATCACGCTTCCATTGTTCGAAGGCGGCCGGCTCGTTGCGCAGACCGAGCGCGCAAAGGCCGCTTATGCAGAAGCCGTGGCAATCTACAGAAGCACCGTTCTCACCGCTTACCAAGACGTCGAGGACAATCTTGCCGCCCTCCGGCGCCTCGAAGATGAGTCGGCAGCTCAAGGACAAGCGCTGGCGGCCGCCAACACGGCGCTGCGCCTTTCGCTGGATCGCTATGAAGCGGGTGTCGTGACGTATATCGAAGTGGCGACTACGGAAGCCGCGGCGCTGCAGGCGCGGCTCTCCGCCATCAGCATTCGAACCCGACGAATCAATGGCACCGTGTTACTGGTCAAAGCTTTGGGTGGGGGGTGGCGGTAGGTTCACGCGCGCCGGACGGACGAAAGGCTAGGGTCGGGATCGAACCGGCGTACGCGGCTTTGCAGGCCGCTGCATGACCACTCTGCCACCTAGCCACAAGCGAGCCTAAATGGAGCGGGAAACGAGGCTCGAACTCGCGACCTTAACCTTGGCAAGGTTACGCTCTACCAACTGAGCTATTCCCGCGCTGACGCGAGCGGCAATTGTACGGCGGCCCGCCTCGGAGTCAACGAGAGCGATCGTGTTTCGGCTCAGGAATGCGAGCTGCCGCGCAACTCCGGCCACGCGATGCGCAGGTATAGAATCATGGACCACAAGGTCAGCACCATGGCCAGCATGCTGAGCGCCAGTCCGGTCATGTAAATCGGCAGGCCAAACAAATCCTGCCGGTAGAGCATCATCGAAAGCCCGACGATTTGCGCGATGGTCTTGTATTTGCCCCAGACCGACACGGCGACGCGTCCGCGCGCGCCAATCTCCGCCATCCATTCGCGCAATGCGGAGACCGCGATCTCGCGTCCTATGATGACTGCGGCCATCAACACGACGAACCAGCGGCTGTCCTTGCTCACGAGCAGCACCAGCGCGGTTGCCACGATGAGCTTATCTGCGACCGGATCGAGGAACGCCCCGAGTCTCGAGGTCAGCCTGAGCTTGCGCGCGTAATAGCCATCGAGGCTGTCGGTGATGCCCGCGATGGCGAAGCCTGCGCAGGCGGCCGGGTCCGCCCAGGCGAAGGGCAAATAAAACAGCACGATGATGGCTGGAATCATGATGATTCGAAACCAGGTCAACGCGTTCGGCAAGTTGAACGCGGGCTTCGATTCAGCTGCCGGGGTGAAGGTGCTCATAGATCACTTGTGCGAGCTCGGGTCCCACGCCGCGAACCAACGAAAAGTCGTGCGTGCCCGCCCGCAAGATACCTTGCATTCCGCCAAATTGCTTGAGGAGCTCGCGCCGTTTCACCGGGCCCAGTCCAGGAATGGTTTCGAGAATGGACTGATGATGCCGCTTCGCCCGTTTCCTGCGGTGACCGGAGATGGCAAAGCGATGCGCTTCGTCGCGCACGCGCTGAATCAAATGCAACGCGCTCGACTCCGGCGTGAGGATCAACGGAGTGTCCTGGCCATCGATGAACAAACGCTCCTGTCCCGGTCTGCGGTCGGCGCCCTTGGCCACGCCAACGAGCGCGATTCCAGTGACGTCCAATTCACGCAGAACGCTCGCGGCCTGTGCGAGTTGACCGCGGCCGCCGTCGATGAGGAGCACATCAGGCGCAGGGAACTCGCCGGCACGCACCCGCCGGTAGCGCCGGCTCAACGCTTGCGCCATGGCGCCGTAGTCATCGCCCGGTTCGATGCCCTCGATGTTGAAGCGTCGATACTCGTTCTTGAGCGCACCGTCCGGGCCGAACACCACACAGGACGCAACGGTGTCGGTACCCCCCGTGTGGCTGATATCGAAGCATTCGATACGCCGAGGCGCTTCGGCGAGGTCGATGACGCGCCGCAGCTCTTCGAGACTTCCCTCGATGCTGGCTCGCCTTGCGCTGCGCATCTTCGCCGACTCATCGGCATTGGTGCGCATCATGTCGAGCCACCGCGCCCGAAGGCCGCGCACGCCGCTTGCCACACGCACGCGGTGACCGGCCCGCTCGCTCAGAGTCGCTTCCAGCACATCGGCCTCCTCAAAGCGATGCTCGACGATGATCTCGGGCGGCGGATCGCGTTCGAGATAATACTGGGTCAAAAAACTTGCCAGGACTTCGCTGCGCTCAGCAAAAGGCGCGGATGGGAACAACGTCGTACTGCCGAGGCTCTTGCCAGCGCGCACGAACATGACCGAGACGACGAAATCGCCGTTGGCACCCGCCACCGCGACGATGTCGGCATCGTAACGCTCATCCGACGAGATGGCCTGCTGCGCCTGGATGGTGCGGAGACTTCGAAGCTGATCGCGCAGGCGCGCGGCGGCTTCGAAATCCAGCCGCTCAGCGGCGCGTTCCATGCGTGCGCCGAGCTCCTGCGTCACTGTCTCGCTTTGGCCCTCGAGCACCTGCACGGCGCTGCGTACATCACGGCCATACTCCTCGGGTGAGATCAGAGCCACGCAAGGCGCCGTACATCGCTCGATTTGATATTGCAGACAGGGGCGTGAGCGATTGGCAAAAAAAGAATTTTCACAGTTTCGCAGGCGAAACAGCTTTTGCATCTCTTGCAGGGTTTGTCGGACCGCCCCGGCGGAAGGATACGGTCCGAAATACCGGCCCGGCTCCTTGCGAGACCCTCGATAAAACGCCAGACGGGGAAACTCATGATCGGTCGACAAACGCACATAAGGAAAACTCTTGTCATCACGTAACACCACATTGAAGCGCGGGCGGTGCTCCTTGATGACGTTGTGCTCGAGCAGCAAGGCTTCGATGTCGGAGGCGGTAATGGTGACCTGCATGTCGGCCGTCAGTCGCACCAGCGCCTGGACTTTCGGCAGCACGTTGCTCGGCTGAAAATATGAGCTCACGCGGCTCTTCAAGTTACGGGCTTTGCCGACGTACAAGACCTCGCCGCTCGCTGCCAACATGCGATAGACCCCGGGTTTTGCCGGGAGCGAATCGACGAACGACCTTGCATCGAATGGTCCGCGCTCAGAGTTTCCATCTGACTTGCGCGCCTCCGCACGAATCGAGCCTTCGGGCCCGCCGCTCATAGTTTGGCGACGGCCCGCGCGAACACCGCCTCGAACATGGCCGGCGTGAGTCTGCGTGTCTGTGTGTTGTAGCGGCTGCAATGATACGAATCGAACAGATCGAAACGATGAACGCGATGCTGCGCGCCGTGCGAGAACGGAAAGTTTCTCGCGCGCTCGCCGAGCGCGCGCAACACCGCTCCGTGCGCGACCACGCCTAACGCGATGATGACGCGGCAGCTCTGCAAGGATTCGAGCTCGGCGCGCAGATAGGCATTGCAATTTCCGACCTCGACCGGCAAAGGCTTGTTGTCCGGCGGCAAACACTTCACGGCGTTGGTAATCATTGCCCGGCGCAGCGCCATCGTGGGATTCGCGCCGCCGGCCTCGTCCAAGGGATTCGATGTCGTGGCCAGCCGGAACTTGTGCAAAGTCTGGTACAAGAGAATTCCAGCAAAGTCGCCGGTAAACGGGCGGCCGGTGCGGTTGGCGCCGTGCATCCCCGGCGCAAGACCGACAATCAGTAGAGAAGGTTTCTCGGCGCCGAACGATGCAACGGGTCGGCAGTAATAATCCGGATGCGCGATGCGCACCTCTTCCAAGAACTTAGCCAGCCTGGAACAGCGGCGGCATTCGATGTCGAAGGTGAGAGCCATGCGAAAGAAGAGAAAAAAAACGGGCCACGCGTTGATGCGCGTGGCCCGCCGTTCATCGCGCTGGACTTTGGACTAACCCGAGCGCAACCGAACTTCAGGCCTATTCTACCCATGCGCCTGCTGGAATTGGGCCTCTTCTGTCGAGCCTTTTAGCGCCGTAATGGATGAGGTACCCGCCGTAACTGTCTGAGTGACATCATCAAAGTATCCCGCTCCGACCTCTCTTTGATGCTTGGTTGCGGTGTAACCATCTGTTTCCGCAGCAAATTCGGCTTGCTGCAGTGCAACATATGCGCTCATTTGGGATTTCTTATAACCCTTGGCTAGCTGGAACATGGAGTAGTTCAACGCGTGGAAACCCGCGAGGGTCACGAATTGGAACTTGTATCCCATGGCGCCCAGCTCGCGCTGAAACTTGCCAATCTGCTCATCAGAAAGCTTCTTTTTCCAATTGAATGAAGGTGAGCAGTTGTAGGCCAACAACTTGCCCGGGAACTCCTTGTGAATACGCTCGGCGAACTGCTTGGCCTCATGAATGTCGGGCACGCCGGTCTCGCACCACAAGAGGTCGGCATACGGGGCATATGCGAGTCCGCGCGCCACCGCCTGGTCGATCCCCGCTTTCACATAGAAAAACCCTTCGGCGGTACGATCTTTCGAGCTGATGAACGGCGCATCGCGCGAGTCGACATCGGACGTCAGAAGATTGGCGGACTCTGCATCGGTACGTGCGATCAGCACACTCGGGACCCCGCTCACGTCGGCCGCGAGGCGCGCCGCAACGAGCTTGTTGACGGCCTCGGCCGTCGGCACCAGCACTTTACCGCCCATGTGTCCACATTTCTTGGCGGAAGACAACTGATCCTCGAAGTGCACTCCGGCCGCCCCCGCTTCGATCATGCCCTTCATGAGCTCGAAGGCGTTCAACACACCACCGAACCCGGCTTCGGCATCGGCGACGATGGGCTTCAGCCAATCGATCGAATCATCCCCTTCAGCATGATGCAACTGATCCGCGCGCAACAGCGTGTTGTTGATCTTGCGAATGATCTCGGGCACCGAGTTGGCGGGGTACAGTGATTGATCGGGATACATGGCACCGGCCAAGTTGGCGTCGCCCGCGACCTGCCACCCGGATAAATAGATAGCGTCAAGGCCTGCCTTGACTTGTTGCATGGCTTGGTTGCCGGTCAGCGCGCCCAGTGCATTGACGAACGGCTTCGCGTGCACATAAGTCCACAACTTTTCTGCGCCCTGCTTTGCGAGGCTGTGCTCGACTGCGACCGTGCCCCGAAGGCGCACGACGTCCGCCGGCGTATAGGGCCGTTTGACGCCTTTCCAGCGCGCGTTATCGCTCCACTCTTTCTTCAACTCATCGGCCGACTTCAACATTGCATCTCCTCTTCTCATGCTAATCAATCTGCCGGTACGCAGCTAAGGTCAGAAACTCGGCGAATTCCGTGGCGGCGGTCAAGTCATCCAAGAGCCGAGCCGCGAGCTCGAACTGGCCGCGCGCGAAGACCGCCTCGCTCGATTGGCTTGCGATGTCTCGCAGGGACTCGGCGAGAATGCGGCGAAACATCTCGAGCGTGATTCTGCGGCCATCATCGAGCACCCCGCGCGGATGCCGAATCCACTGCCATATCTGCGCACGCGCAATCTCTGCGGTTGCGGCGTCTTCCATCAAATGGTGAATGGGCACGCAGCCGAGGCCCGTGAGCCATGCCGCCAGATAGCGCAGGCTGACGTCCACGTTGTTGCGCAATCCCGCCTCGGTGATCGTGCCCTCCGGAATGGCGAGTAGATCCTGCGCCCCCACCTCGACATCGTCGCGCAATCGACCGAGTTGATTGGGGCCTTGGAGCGCCTGATCGAAGATCTGCATGGCGATGGGGACGAGCGCGGGATGTGCGACCCAGGTGCCGTCATGACCGTCGCGAGCCTCGCGCTCCTTGTCCGCGCGCACCTTGTCCAACGCGAGCTGGTTCGCCAGCGGATCGTTCTTGATCGGAATTTGCGCCGCCATGCCGCCCATGGCGAGCGCGCGGCGGCGATGGCAAGTCTTGATCAAGAGCTTGGAGTACGAATGCAGAAAATGGGTGGTCATGGTGACCTGACCGCGCTCGGGCAGAACAAAGTCCGGGCGGCGCGAGAACTTCTTGATGAAGCTGAAGATGTAGTCCCAGCGCCCGCAGTTCAGACCGACGATGTGGTCGCGCAGCTCATACAAAATCTCATCCATTTCGAAAGCCGCCAAAATGGTCTCGATGAGCACCGTGGCTTTGATGGTGCCGGCCGGCACTTGCGCAAAACGTTCGGCGAAAGCGAATACTTCCGCCCACAAGCGGCACTCGAGATGGCTTTCGGTCTTGGGAAGATAGAAATACGGTCCGCTCCCCCGACGCATGAGCTCGTCCACGTTATTCGCGAAGTAGAGCGCGAAATCGACGAATGCGCCCGGCACTTCGTTCTCATCAACGAAAACGTGCTTTTCGTAGAGATGCCAGCCGCGCGGACGCACCATGAGCGTGGCGACGCGCTCGTTGAGACGGTAGACCTTGCCCTCAGAAGCGAGCGTGATGCTGCGGTTGACGGCATCTCGCAAATTGACCTGTCCTTGAGTGACGTTGGTCCAAGTCGGGCTGAGGCTGTCCTCGCAATCCGCCATGAACACCCTGGCGCCGGAGTTCAAGGCATTGATGATCATCTTCCGATCGGTCGGGCCCGTGATCTCGACCCGACGATCCAAGAGATCAGTAGGAATCGGCGCAACCGTCCAATCCGATTCACGCACCTCACGAGTCTGCGGAAGAAAATCGGGCAAAGCACCTGCGTCGAAGTCAGCGCGGCGCGCCTCGCGCGCGCGCAACAATTCCACAACGCGCGGCGCGAATCGACGATGGAGTGAAACGATGAGCTCTTGTGCTCGTTCGCCGAAGAGATCGGCAGGCGGCGCCTCCACTAAACGTAAGCCGGGTACCCAGCTCGGTTCTTGCCGCAGAGGGGAGGAGCTCATCTCTGCGATGATCGTTCAAACAGCGTCAAAGGAATTGCCCCTCTCGGGGAATCAACGAAGGACTGACTAGAATATCATCTGCGCCCAGACGAAAGATGTAGGTTTAACTCAATTGGCGCCCATGCGTGCGCTGCGTCGTACTCCGCCTTCGCCCTCCCCCGCATAGCGCGCGATCAACATGGCAAGCTCCAAGGCTTGCTCGGCATTCAAACGGGGGTCCACCTGAGTTCGGTAAGCCCGCGGCAAATCATGCTCGGTAAGGCCTCGAGCCCCTCCCACGCACTCGGTGACATCGTCTCCGGTCAACTCGATGTGTACTCCCCCCAAGCGGCTGCCGCACTCGGAATGGATGCGAAGCGACTGCTGGAGCTCCGCGCAAATCTTGTCGAACCTGCGAGTCTTCAGGCTTGCCGCGGTGGATTCCGTATTTCCGTGCATGGGATCGCAGACCCACAGCACGGGACTTTGCGTTTCTCGCACGGCGTCGATCAGCCGTGGCAGGTGCTTTTCCACATGAGCCGCGCCGAAACGATGGATCAACGTCAGGCGGCCAGGCAGGTGCTCGGGATTCAGGGCATTCACGAGCTCGCGCACCCATTGTGCATCCATGCGCTCGCCCACCTTCACGCCGATCGGGTTGGCAATGCCTCGAAAATATTCCACATGCGCGCCAGTCAGGTCGGCCGTTCGCATGCCGATCCACGGCATATGGGTAGACAAGTTGTACCACTTTCCTTGTCTTTCGATGTATCGGGTCTGCGCCTGTTCGGAGCGCAGGTGCAACCCCTCATGACTCGTGAAAAAGTCCACGCGGCTTGCTTGGTGCACCCGCTGACCGCTCATGGATTCAAAAAAATCCAACGACTCGGCGATCGAGTCGACGATCTTGCGATACGCCTCATGGAGCGGCGAGTGTTTGAGAAAATCCAGATCCCAATATTCCGGATGATGCAAATCCGCAAAGCCGCCGTCGATGAGCGCTCGGATGAAATTCAACGTCAGGGCGGAGCGCTCGTAGCCGCGCAACAACAATTGCGGATCGGGCGCTCGCTCGGCGGCCGTGAAACCAGGCCGATTGACATTATCGCCTCGATAACTCGGCAGTTTCACTCCGTCCCGCGCCTCCACATCGGCGGAGCGCGGCTTCGCATATTGACCCGCAAATCGGCCTACGCGCACCACGGGCTTTTTCAGACCCTGCAAGAGCACCAAGCTCATTTGCAGAAGCACCTTGAGCTTTTTCGCAATTCGATCCGACTCGCACTCGGCAAAACTCTCGGCGCAATCTCCTCCTTGCAAGAGAAATCTCTCGCCGCGCTGCGCCTGCGCGAGTTGGTTGCGCAGCGCCTCCACTTCCCATGACACCACCAGCGGCGGCAAACTCGATAGCTCGCCAATGACGCGATCGAGCTCGCGCACATCGGCGTAGTCCGGCTGCTGGGCCGCGGTCTTGCTCTGCCAACTCGATGGGGTCCATACGTTTGCGAGATCCATATCAGCCGCGATGCTACAGAGCCATGGTGCTTTGCGCAAAAGGCCTTTGCTTGCATTAGCGTTCTCGACGCGGCAAAGGCAAAATGCCGCGCCAAGGCAGTGCACGCGCACACGTAAACTCTGGCAGGTGAACATGAACCGCGTACTGGTATTGGGTGCCGGAAAAATCGGCGCACTGATCTCGGGGCTACTCGCCGAATCCAAGGTCTACCAAGTCGATGTCGCCGATGTAGCCGACACCACGGCCGCGGCCGTGGTCAAGGCGCACTCGCTGCCGGGACTGCGCAGCTTCGGGCTCAACGCAGAGGACGAATCGGTTCTGCGGGATCATTTGCGAAGAAATCCCGTGGACGCCGTAGTGTCGAGCCTGCCGTTTTATTGCAACGTCAGTGTTGCGCGCGCGGCGCGTGCTGCCGGTGCGCATTACTTCGATCTGACCGAGGATGTTGCGGTCACCCACGAGGTTCGAAAGATTGCCGCTGGCTCGAACCAAGCATTCGTGCCGCAGTGCGGCCTGGCGCCTGGATTCATCAGCATCGCGGCCAACGAGCTCATCACGCATTTCGATGCCGTGCGCACCGTGAAGTTGCGCGTCGGCGCGCTGCCCCAGCATCCCAACAATGTCCTGAAGTATTCCCTCACGTGGTCGACGGAAGGGTTGATCAACGAATATGGCAACTCATGCCAGACTATCGTGGATGGGCGATTGATGGAGGCCGCCCCGCTCGAAGGGTTGGAAGAGATCGAGATCGACGGCACTTTGTACGAGGCCTTCAATACCTCTGGCGGTTTGGGCTCGCTCGCCGATACCTACGGCGAAAGAGTGCAAATCATGAATTACAAGACCATGCGCTACCCAGGGCACTGCGAGCAAATGCGCCTTTTGATGAACGATCTCAAGCTGAACCATGATCGGGCGACGCTCAAGCGCATTCTCGAAAATGCGGTTCCGCAAACGCTGCAAGATGTGGTCATCGTGTACGCCGCAGTCACCGGCACTCAGGACGGCGAGCTGCGCGAAGAAAATTACGTGAACAAGGTGTATCCGCAGGTCATCGCCGGCCGGCTCTGGTCAGCCATTCAAGTGACCACGGCGGCCGGCATCACCTCCGTGATCGATTTGGTGCTGACGGCGCCCGATCGGTACCGCGGCTTCGTGCCTCAAGAACGCTTCACCCTGCCTGCCATCCTTGCGAATCGCTTCGGTAAGCTCTACTCGGATAGCGCCGGTAAAGAGGTCTCAGGACAAGTCGTGGTCGAAGGCCGGGGCGGCACACAGCGAGCGCGGGCGCGCGCATGAGCGCAGCCATGGGCGCACGCAAGCGCGCGAGCTTGCATCCGAGCGCCTTGCATGGCGCGCATTCATTTGCCGCCAATACCATCAACTGAAGTGTGAGCGGCCGCGCGCGCAGGGCATCCAGTTCGATTTGCAGTAGCACGCCGCCTCCATGGCAACGCTCCCTCAGCGCGCGAGCCAAGCGTCGAGCTCCTCGCAAACGCGTCGCAGCCTCTCGGGAGAAACCGGAATCGCCGTCTTGAGCTCCTGCGACTTAAGCGATGCGCGGTATTCTTCCACCATCCATTCGAGCCTTGCAAGATCGGGATGCCAACGCAATTCGGCCGCAAAACCTCGGCGCAAGCGCTCGAGCTCCAATTCCCACGGACCGACTTGTTCGAGGCGCGCGGCCGAGCGGCTCCCGCTGCGTTGCGCGCCGCGCGCGGCGCTTTGCACATAGCGGAAAAAATGCCGTGCGAAATCCGCATGGGCATCGCGCCAGCGCGAGGGAAGTAGGAGTGCGCGCAACTCCGGTAAGTCAGCGGCATCCGTGCCTTGCCGCGCAGCGTGCGCGGCGCCAAACACTCGTGAAAGCCAGTGGCACGTCGCCTCGATGATTTCAGTCGAATCATGTTTGAACCGTTCCACCAGCCGCGTGAATTCGTTCCTCGAGCGAATCGAGCTCGCCACCGGATCGATGAAGTCATGCAAACCGCGCTGTAACGCTGCATCGGCCCAATCCTCGCCACGCGTGAACGGACTTGCGATGAGCGCCAGGCGCCCGTCGCTTTCGACGCGCCGGCGCCACCGGCCAATCTCGGTACGCGCCGCGAACCTGAGAAGCGCCGCGACGCCAAGCCGGTGCTCTTCTTCGGCTTCTTCGCGGGACCAGAACAACTGAACCCGCGGCAAAGCTTCGCGGGCGCTGAGCGCCGGAAACATGCGCACCGCACCGTCCTCAACCGCCGCTGACATGTGCTCGGGCAGCACATCGACGGCAAACTCGCGCCATGAGTCAGGAAATGACGCGAGTGCAGCCGCATCAGCGGCGCTGCGGCTGACTGCCGCATGCGCACGACGCAGACTGCCCACGTCGCGCCCGTGGCCCAGCAATCGGCCGTCCTGCACTACCAGCATGCGGGGGTGCGTGAAATCACTTGGCGCGCTGCTGGATGCGAGCGCCGCGCCGGCGTCGATGCCGTGCTCGGAGCGCAGCCACTCACTCAGCTCAACCGCCCCGTGCCGCGCACGGTTCCACTGCACATAGGCCGCTGCGGTCCGAGCCAAGGGCTGCAGCGATATCCGCATCGGCTTGGGCAATGTGCGTAACGCATGCAGCGCGCGCGGCGACTCGAACGCAGGAATCGCCGCGCCGATTTCTGATCGAGTCAGTATAGGCAGAAGCAGCGGCGGAATGCGCAGGCTTGCACCATCATCCTCGGCGCCAGGGTCGAAGCGATATTCGACGCGTACCCTCGTGCCGTGCAAAGGAACGTGTTCCGGCAACTGCTCGAGCTTCTCAGGCAGCGGAGGCTGTGCGAATGCCGTGCCGAGCGAAGTGAACGACAGCGCGCGAGAGCATGTCCAGGCCGCAAGCGCCTCGCCGCTCGAGGCTTGCTCCGGCAAGATCTCCTCGTAATGGTCGATGAGCGCTTGCTCGCTCAAGCGCAAGCCCCGCATTCGCACGCGCTCTTCGATGCGCGACGCCGCGTCGAGCAAGGCATCATCGGCGGCCAGCCACGCGGGGCGCTCGAGGAGCCTGCGCTGCACGAGGCCTTCGCGAATAAAAATGCGCCTTGCCTCCGCCGGTAAAAATCGCGCCAGCCGTACTTTTCGGCCGGCGCTCAAGGTCAGACCCGAAAGCGCCACCCGCTCGTGCGCAGTGACGTCGGCTGCGCGCTCGTCCCAGTCCGCGCCGTAGTAGTCGCGCGTGATCAAATGTGACGCTGCATCGGCAATCCAACCCGGGCGCACACGCGCCGCGCAGCGGGCGAGCGCGCGCGTGGTGCGAGTGATCTTGCAGGCCAAGATCCACTCCGGCGGGCTCTGTGCCAGAACCGACTCGGGATGAATGGAAAATCGAGTGCCATGCAAGCCGGCGTAGATCTGCCGCTCCTGCCGCAGGCCGACCGAGCCGAAAAAGCCGGCGAGCATGGCGCGGTGAATCGCGGCGTAACCGGCTTGCGCACCCGTCTTGGGCTGCTCCCAATGCTGCGTCAAGGCGCGCAGTTGATCGTGGACGTTCTGCCATTCGCGCAAACGCGCAAGCGACAGGCCCTGCTGGCGGCACCAGGCATGCAGGCGCGGCGCGCGCTTGCGGATCGCCTCGAAGGCGCGCCATCTCTCCAAGATCCGCATGAGATCCGAATCTCGACTGCCGCGAGAATGCTCTCGCCCCGCGCTCGTGCGCCGCGGCACTTGCATTTCGGGAACGCTCAACGCTGCGGCCAAGATCGACACTTCGCGCAGCGATTGGAGCGTGCGGCTCGCTACGAGCGCGCGAGCGATGTGGGGATCCAACGGCAGACGCGCCATCTCCCGGCCCACGGCCGTGATCTCGCCCGCCGCATCGAGCGCCTGCAAATCGTTGAGCGTCCGATAGCCAGAAGTCCATGCTCGCTTGGACGGCGAATCCAAAAAAGGGAAATTTTCGGGCCTCCCCAGTCCGTCGACCAGAAGCCGCAGAATGAGTCCTGCCAGATGAGTGCGCAGCACCTCCGGGTCGGTGAAGCGCGGCCGTGCGAACAAATCCTCTTCGCGGTACAGCCGAATGCAAAGACCCGGCGCGAAACGATTGCACCGTCCAAGCCGCTGAGTGGCGCTCGCTTGCGAGATGCGCTCGATCTGCAATTGCTGCATGCGCTCGCGCGGGCTGAAGCGGCTGATGCGAGCGAGCCCGGAGTCGATGACGCAACGAACACCCGGAATGCTCAGGGATGTTTCGGCGAGGTTGGTTGCGAGCACGAGGCGTGGTCGTGCGCCTGGATCGAGCAGGTTGCGCTGCGCTTCCCAGGGCATTTGCGAGTGCAACGCGCAGATTTCGAAGTGCGGAGAAAATTCCTGGGCCAGCGCATCGCGCGCTTCGCTGATCTGACGCTCGCCGGGAAGAAAAGCGAGAATGCTGCCGCCGCGCGCCTCTCCAGGAGACTGCTGGTACTCGCGGCAGGCCAGCCGCAAGGCTTCGAGCGCATCAATCTCCTCATCGCCGCCGCTCGGCGGCGCCCGATAACGAATTTCCACCGGATGAGTATCACCGCTCACCCTGATCACAGGAGCCGAGTAATAACGGCCGATGCGCTCCACATCCAATGTGGCCGATGTCACGATGACGCGTAACTCCGCCCGTCGCTGCAGCAGATTGCGCACCAATCCCAGCAGCAGATCGATGTTGAGCGTGCGCTCGTGCGCCTCGTCGATGATCAGCGCATCGTAGCGACTCAAGTCTTTGTCGTGCGATGCCTCGACGAGCAGCACCCGTCGGTCATCAACGTGAGCTGCGTGGCAGCGCTCGTGCATTGATCGAAACGCACCTTGTAGCCGACGCGCTGACCGAGCGGCTCTCTCAGCTCCTCCGCAACACGCGCCGCGATCGCACGCGCCGCTAGCCTGCGCGGCTGTGTATGCGCGATTGCCGTCAATCCGCATTCGAGCAGGTACTGCGGAAGCTGCGTCGACTTGCCCGATCCGGTGTCGCCCGCGACCACGATGACCGAGTGCTGCTTGATCGCCGCCAGGAGCTCGGCCTGATGCGCGGCAATCGGGAGGTCCGGAGGCCGCGGCGCGGGCCGGGCTGTGCAGGCAACTACTCCGTCAGTTTGGCTTGCGTCCACAAAGCTTCTTGCTCATCGAGCGCGAGCGCGGGCAGTACCTTGCCCTGCTCCTGCGCCAGACTTTCCATGCGACGGAAGCGGCGCTCGAATTTGCTATTGGTTGCACGCAAGGCGGATTCGGGGTCGAGGCCGAGCTTTCGAGCCAGATTCGCGGTGGCCAGCAGCAAATCTCCGACCTCCTCGAACACTGCAGCGCTTGCGCTGCCTTGCGAAGCTTGCAGCGCTTGTTTGATCTCGTCCAACTCCTCTTCGACTTTCGCCACGCATTGAGCGGCTGTCTCGAAGTCAAAGCCGACTCGCGCTGCGCGCCGATTCAATTTGTCAGCGCGAGTCAAGGCAGAGAGCGCGCGCGGCACGCCATCAAGCGCGCCCTCGCCCGCGCCGCGCGCAGCGCGTTCGTGCGCTTTCAGCGTTTCCCAATCCGGGGCGGTAGCGGAGGATGCGCGGTCGAGAAAAATATGCGGATGACGACTGCGCAATTTATCGGCGATCGAGCGCGCCACGCCGTTGAAATCGAACAGCCTTTGCTCAGCGGCGATTTGTGCAATGAACACGATCTGAAATAGCAGATCGCCCAGTTCCTCGCGGACCGCTTGCGCATCGCCGCTTTCGATGGCATCGACGACTTCGTACGCCTCTTCCAGCGTGAACGGTGCGAGCGAGCGCCAACTCTGCTCGAGGTCCCAGGCGCAGCCGCCCGGACGTTCGCGCAAGCTTCGCATGATCTGTAGAAGTTCATTCACAGCATCGTTCACACGCTCACCCCGCCTTTCTCATCCAGCAGGCGTTGCAACGAAATGAGCATGGCGGCGGTTGCGCCCCAGATGCTGCGATGTTCGAACTTGATGTCATGGAAATGCACTGTAATGCCATCGAATGTGCGCAATTTGAGCGATCGATTGGCAACGTTGAAGACATGCGCGAGCGGAACTTCGAAAACTTCGGTGACTTCGGCGGGCGCCAGCTTGAGGCGCAGCGGCGCGGTCACGAATCCCACCGCCGGCGTGACGCGAAAGCCGGTGCCCACATAGTGATCGGGGAGATAGCCGGCGAACTCGATCGACCGTGGCTCGAGGCCGACCTCCTCATGCGCTTCGCGCACTGCCGCGTGCCATGGCGAGGCATCGGAAGTCTCGATGCGGCCGCCCGGGAAGCTGACCTGTCCGGCATGATCGCGCAAGCTGTCGGCGCGTTGTGTCAATAGCACGTCAATCGCGCCATTGCGCTCGATCAACGGCACGAGCACGGCCGCGGGTACGCGCTTGCCGCGGAGCCAGCGTTTCGCGGCGAGTGCATCGCCCGGCCCGTCTTTCATCGGCCACAGCGCCTCCTCCTCCGCACTCGCGGGCACAGCGCGAAGCGCCGCGCGGATCGATTGCTTGAGCGGCGTGCTCAAGAACCTTGCGACTGCACGCCGCCGAGCGTCAATGCATGAGGATCGAGTAGTTTCTCAAGTTCAGCGCGGGACATGCCGGTCTCGCGAGCCGCGACGTCGATGACAGGCAACCCTTGCGCGTACGCCTGTTTCGCAATGGCGGCGCCGCGCTCGTAGCCAATCACCGTGTTCAACGCCGTGACCAGAATCGGATTGCGGTGCAGAGCCGCTTGAATCCGTTTTTCATTTACTGTGAAGCCCGCAATGGCGTGATCGGCGAGATTGCGCACGCCAATCGAAAGCAGCTCGATGCTCTGCACGAGATTGTGGGCGATCAATGGCAGCATCACATTCAGCTGGAAATTGCCGGATTGCGCGCCCATGGTAATGGCCGCATCGTTACCGATCACTTGCGCGGCGATCATCGCAACCGCCTCGGGCACCACGGGATTGACTTTGCCCGGCATGATGCTGCTGCCTGGCTGCAGCGCAGGAAGGGAAATCTCGCTCAAGCCCGCAAGCGGTCCGCTGTTCATCCAGCGCAGATCGTTGCAAATTTTCATCAGGCTCACGGCGAGCACCTTCAGCTGTCCGGATAATTCGACCGCCGTATCCTGGCTCGACATCGCTTCGAAATAATTGGCTGCGGGATGGAATTCGATTCCGGTCGCGCGGCTCAAGTGCCGCGCGAACACCGCCGCAAATTCCGTGCGCGCGTTGACGCCGGTGCCCACGGCGGTGCCGCCTTGCGCGAGCGCTTGCAGCCGAGGCAATACGCCGCGAATCCGCTGCTCCGACGCCGCTACCTGCGCCCGCCAACCGCCGATTTCCTGCCCCAAGGTCACAGGCATGGCATCCATGAGGTGAGTGCGGCCGGTCTTCGCCACGTGCTCGAGCTCTCGCGATCGTTTGCCAAGAATCTCGGACAGATGTGCAACCGCCGGCAGCAAGCGCTCGTGCACACCGAACGCGGCCGCCACGTGAATGGCGGTCGGAATGACATCGTTGCTGCTCTGGCTGCGGTTGACATCATCGTTCGCGCTCACGCGCCTGCCCAAAGCGCGCGATGCCAAGGTTGCAATGACTTCGTTGGCATTCATGTTGCTGCTCGTGCCCGAGCCCGTCTGGAACACGTCCAGCGGAAAATGCGCGTCGAGCTCGCCGCTCGCGACACGAGCGGCTGCGTCGCGGATCGCCTGCGCCGTGCCCGGCGGCAAATCGCCGAGCTCCTCGTTGGCGCTCGCCGCCGAGGCCTTGATCAAGCCCAACGCGCGAATGATGGCGCGCGGCATGCGTAAACCACTCGCCGGAAAATTCTGCAGCGCGCGTTGCGTCTGCGCGGCCCACAATGCATCGTGCGGCACGCGCAATTCACCCATGCTATCGCGCTCGATGCGCCCCGACTCAACGCTCGTGTCGTTCATGCTCGTTGCTGGAGTTTCGGTAAGATGCGCAGTCTATCATTCCGAAACGAAAGCCCTTGATGCCGACCGAGCCGAACGACGCGCTTTCCCCTCTCGACGGCCGCTATCGCCGGCAGACCGAGCCGCTGCGAAATCTTTTCAGCGAGGCCGGCTTGATGCGCGCTCGGGTGCGCATCGAGGCGGCGTGGCTGTTGCACCTTTCGAGCTTCGCAGGCGGTGTCCTGCGCACGCCATTGAGCGCGCAGTCTCGGCGCTGGCTCGAAGACCTGATGCGAGATGCGGGAAGTGTCGATACGGCGGCCATCAAGGCGATCGAGCTGCGCACCAATCATGACGTGAAGGCGGTGGAATATTGGTTGCGCTCGCAACTCGAGATGCGCGGCGCGGACGCGGCGCAGCTCGAATGGGTGCACTTCGCCTGCACCTCCGAGGACATCAACAACCTGGCTTATGCCGGCATGCTGCGCACCGCGCGCGAAACCGTTCTGCGGCCCGCGCTCGAGCGAATCTCCTCAGCGCTGGCCGAGATGGCGCAGCGATTTGCCTCGAGCGCGATGCTGGCGCGCACCCACGGCCAACCTGCAAGCCCCACCACCATGGGCAAGGAGCTCGCGAATTTTCGCGCGCGGCTCGATGCGCAAATGCGCTCGCTCGCCGAAGTCAGCATTCTCGGAAAATTGAACGGCGCCGTGGGGAACTTCAACGCTCACATCGCGGCGCTGCCGCAGGTGGATTGGTTGGCGTCAAGCGAAACGTTCGTGCGCTCCCTCGGGCTCGAGCCGAACACCATGACGACGCAAATCGAGCCGCATGATTGGATCGCGCAGTATTGCCACGCGTTGGCACGCATCGATACGGTGTTGCTGGATTTGGTGCGCGATCTGTGGGGCTATATTTCCTTGGGCTATTTTCGTCAGCGTGCGATCGATGGCGAAGTCGGCTCATCGACCATGCCGCACAAAATCAATCCCATCGACTTCGAGAATGCCGAAGGCAATCTCGGGTTGGCCAATGCGCTCCTCGGACACTTCGCGGCAAAGCTGCCCGTTTCGCGCTGGCAGCGGGATTTGTCCGACTCGACGGTGCTGCGGAGCCTGGGGGTGGCGCTCGGACACGCGTTGCTCGCCTACGAATCGATCTTGAAGGGGCTCGGCAAGCTCGAGCTCGATGAGAACGCAATGCGCCAAGACCTCGATGACTCCTGGGAAGTTCTTGCCGAAGCGGTGCAATCGGTGTTGCGCGCGCAAGGCATCGAGCAAGGATACGAACGCCTGAAGAGCTTCAGCCGCGGCCGGCGGATCGATCGCGATGCGCTGGCCGACTTCATCTCTCAGCTTCCATTGCATCCGGCAGAAAAGACGCGTCTTCTCGCGCTCACTCCGCGGACATATACGGGCCTGGCGGAGGTGCTGGCGCGCGGCAAATCGTGACGCAGTCGGCGACGCCGCTCCACGCCGCGAGGCTATGATCGCCGCGGCAGAAGCTTAAGTTTTCGAGGACCGCGAGGAGCATGGATCGATCGTCATCATCGGGGCGTCCCGCCTCGGCGGAGGCTGACAACGTCCGCTCCATTTTGACCTCGCTCTCCGACGTGCGCGAAGCGAGTCTGCGCATGGCGCTTGCCGCGCAGCGCCAGCTCTGCATCTACACGCAAGATCTCGAATCCACCGTCTATGGTGAAGAGGCCTTCATCGAGGCCATCAAGCGGCTCGTCTTGGCGCGCTCGTATGCGAAAGTTCGCGTGCTGCTGGCGGACGCAACTCGCGCCGTCATGGATGGCAACCGTTTTTTGCTGCTCGCGCGCCGGCTGACGAGCTGTATTGATTTGCGGCTCATCAATTCGGCCAGCCCGGAAGGCGCCGGCGCATTCATGATCGCGGACGACCGCGCCACGCTGTACCGGCTGCAAGCCCACGGTTGGGAAGGCATTTGCGACATGAATAATCCGAGCGTCACGCGCCGCTATATGAATTTCTTCGAAGAAGCTTGGGCGCAGAGCTCCACGGATCAACAACTGCGCACTTTGCGCATGTAGCCGCCCGGCCTTTCTTTTTTTTCGCGGGAGTGCCCGCTTTTCCCGCGAGAGCATCTGCGCAGTTTCCCCTGACCGCACCGCTCTTGCGACTCGCCGTGGTCTGCGGCTTCGATGCGGCAGATCTCGCCTATAATTTTCTCGGTGTCGGACTCCGTCATCGTGGGCCTTTCCGGCGGCGTCGATTCCGCCGCTGCTGCGCTTCTCCTGCAGCGTCAGGGATTGCAAGTCGAAGCCTTGTTCATGTCCAACTGGGACGAAGACGATGCGTATTGCACGCAGGCTCAAGATTTCCAGGATGCTCGCAAGGTTTGCGACCGGCTGCGTATCCCGCTCCATCGAGCGAGCTTCGCGCGCCAATACCGTGATCTCGTGTTCGCAAGCTTCTTGCATGACTATGCACGAGGGATCACGCCCAATCCGGACGTGCTCTGCAATCGTCACATCAAGTTTGGCGTCGCCCTCGATCACCTGCGCCGCTTGGGCGCGAAGTTCATCGCCACGGGACATTACGCTCGCATCGGCACGGATCATCTCGGCCCGACGCTATGCAAGGCCAGGGATGCGTCAAAGGATCAATCCTATTTCTTGCACTCCATCGAGCCGCAAGTGCTCGACTGCACTTTGTTTCCACTCGGCGAATGGACCAAGACCGAAGTCAGAAAACTCGCTCACCAGCGCGGCTTGAGCGTGCATGACAAGCCTGATAGCACCGGCATCTGTTTCATTGGAGAGCGGCCATTCCATGAGTTTCTGGCGCGCTATGTGAAACGCGCTCCGGGAGCGGTGGAGACGCTGGATGGCGAAGTCATTGCCGAGCACCGCGGCCTTTCCTTCTACACGCTCGGTCAGCGCGCGGGCTTACGAATCGGCGGACGGCGCCGCGCAACGCCGCAGCCTTGGTACGTCTGTGCGAAGGATGCCGCACGCAATGTGCTGGTCGTGGCTCAAGGACACGATCACCCATCGCTCATGTGTTCGGTATTCGAGGTCGAGCAATTGAGATGGTTGCGCGCGCCCCCGATGAGCGAATTCAAGTGCCGCGTGAAAGTGCGATATCGCCAGTCGGATCGGGCTTGCACCGTGAGCTGGCGCGCAGGCCGCTGCCGCGTCACGCTCGATGCGCCCGAAAGAGCCGTCACCCCCGGTCAATATGCCGTTTTCTATTTGGACGAGCAGTGTTTGGGCGGCGGCGTGATCCATGATCCCATCCGGGAAAGCCGCGGTGAACCGTATAATGCCGCCCTCGTCCGGGAGGCTTGAATCGATGGTTGGAAACAGCTTGAGCACGCGAGCGACGCTGAGCGTCGGCGGCCGCGAGGTGGGTTACTGGAGTCTGGCGGCCTTGAATGATCCCCGCGTGGCGCGATTGCCGTACTCGCTGAAAATTCTGCTGGAGAACCTGCTGCGCTTCGAGGACGGCGTGAATGTGCGCCGCGAAGACATCATGGCGCTGGTCGGCTGGGACGCCAAGGCGGTTCCGAGCTACGAGATCGCTTTCACTCCGGCGCGCGTCATCATGCAAGATTTCACCGGCGTGCCATGCGTGGTGGACCTTGCAGCCATGCGCGAGGCCATCATCAAGTTGGGGGGCGATGCGCAGCGGGTGAATCCGCTCGCGCCCGCCGAAATGGTCATCGACCATTCGGTGCAGGTGGATGAATACGGTTCGGCGGATGCGCTCGCGCGCAACACTCAGATCGAGTTCGAGCGTAACTCCGAGCGCTATAGTTTCCTGCGCTGGGGTCAGACGGCGTTCGCCAACTTCAAAGTGGTGCCTCCGAGCACCGGCATTGTTCACCAAGTCAACATCGAGCATCTGGCCCGCGTTGTTTTTGAATCGACGCGCGATGGCGTGCCGATCGCCTATCCCGACACGCTGGTCGGAACGGATTCGCACACCACCATGGTCAATGGGCTGGGTGTGCTGGGCTGGGGCGTAGGTGGTATCGAGGCGGAAGCCGCCATGCTGGGCCAGCCCATCACCATGCTGATCCCGCAGGTGATCGGTTTCAAGTTGACGGGGAGTTTGCCGGCCGGCACCACGGCGACGGATCTTGTCTTGACGGTGACCGAGATGCTGCGCAAAAAAGGCGTGGTCGAAAAGTTCGTGGAATTTTTCGGTGACGGCCTCAAGAATTTGCCTCTCGCCGATCGCGCCACGCTGGCCAATATGGCGCCGGAGTTCGGCTCGACCTGCGGCATATTTCCCATCGATGAGGAGACGACCCGTTACCTCGCCCTCACCGGGCGCTCACGCGAGCAAATCAGCCTGGTGGAGGCCTATGCGAAGGCGCAAGGCCTGTGGCGCATCGATGGCGCGCCGGCCGCCGATTACAGTGATGTGATGCAGCTCGACATGGGTACGGTCGAACCGTCGCTCGCAGGCCCCAAGCGGCCGCAGGATCGAGTGGCTTTGAAGAACGCGCGCATCGCATATCAATCATCCGTCAAGAAGATGGCGGAAGAGCGAGCCGTGTCTGCGCAGAAGTCGAAAACCGCGGGCGATGCGGGTGTGTCCCCGCGCGCCGCGGTGAATGTCACCCCTGGCGCGGCGAAAGTGGCGGGCGCCAGTTATGAGGTCAAGGACGGCGACGTGCTCATTGCGGCCATCACGAGCTGCACCAATACGTCCAATCCGGCCGTGTTGGTCGCGGCGGGGCTGTTGGCGCGCAATGCCAATGCGCGCGGGCTGGCTTCGAAGCCTTGGGTGAAGACTTCGCTCGCTCCGGGGTCTCGCGTGGTCACCGACTATTTGCGCAAGGCGCATTTGCTCGGTGATTTGGAAGCATTGGGGTTTTACACCGTCGGCTACGGCTGCACCACGTGCATCGGGAACTCGGGGCCGTTGAGAGACGAGATTTCGGACGCCGTGCGCGCTGGCGATGTCATCGCCTGCTCGGTGTTGTCTGGCAATCGAAATTTTGAAGGCCGTGTGCACCCGGAAATTCGAATGAACTTTCTGGCGTCGCCTCCGCTCGTCGTCGCCTACGCGCTCGCTGGCACCATGGACATCGATCTCACCAAGGATCCGCTCGGCACCGATTCGAGCGGTCGACCCGTGTATCTCAAAGAGATCTGGCCCAGCGGACAAGATATCGCGGCGGCCATGAGCGGCTCAGTGGATGTGGAGATGTTCAAGCAAGGCTATGCGAGTGTGTATGACGGGGACGCCAACTGGCGCGCCATCCGGGTGCCCGCGGAAAAGGTGTATGCCTGGAATGACGCTTCCACGTACGTGAAGAATCCGCCCTATTTCGAAGGCATGACCATGGTCCCCGCGCAAGTCGCGGATATCTCCGGCGCGCGGGCTCTGGCCGTCCTCGGCGATTCGGTCACCACCGATCATATTTCGCCGGCCGGCAACATTTCCCGCGCGAGCCCAGCCGCGGTGTATCTGATGAGCAAGGGCGTCGCTCCCCAGGACTTCAATTCATATGGGGCACGCCGCGGTAATCATGAAGTCATGATGCGAGGAACGTTTGCCAACATCAGGCTGCGCAATGCACTCGTGCCCGGAGTCGAGGGGGGCGTGACAGTGCACATTCCGAGCGGGGAAAGACTGTCCATCTTCGATGCCGCCCAGCTCTACAAGTCCGAAGGCACACCCCTCATCGTGCTTGCGGGCAAGGAGTATGGCACCGGGAGCTCCCGCGATTGGGCCGCAAAGGGCACCATGCTGTTGGGCGTCAAGGCGGTCATCGCCGAAAGCTTCGAGCGTATTCACCGCTCGAATCTGATCGGCATGGGCGTACTGCCCTGTCAATTCATGCCGGGTGAGACCGTGCAAACCCTCAAGCTTACGGGTTTGGAGCGGTTCGATTTCATTGGACTCGAGCGCGGCGCGGCTAAGCAAGCCACGGTGGTTGCCACGTCGGCCTCTGGCAAGCGTACGGAGTTTCAAATTCGCTTGCGCATCGACACGCCCAAAGAGCTCGAGTACTACCGGCACGGCGGCATCCTGCAGTATGTGCTGCGTCAGCTCGCGCAGGCGGGCGCCGCCGCATAGCGGAGTCATCTCGCATCATCACGTCCGTCGTCATCTTTGACCTCGACGGCACTCTGACATGGCGCGACACCTTCGGCGCATTCTTGCTGCAGAGGGTGCGCTGCCATCCATCCAGCGCGTCAGGCTTGTTGCGCGCCGTGCCTGCCGTGCTCGAATTTGCCGCGCGTCGCGATCGAGGCTTGTTGAAAGCGCGCCTTGTGAGCGCGTTTTTTCATGGCGAGAAGCGCGAGCGAATTTTTGAATTTGGCCGTCGCTTCGCGGCCGGCGTGGCCGCGCGCGGTTGCCGTCCCGCTGCGCTGCGCGCGCTCGCCGAACATCGAGTGGACGAAACCTACTTGGTGTTGCTCTCTGCCAGTCCCGACATCTATGTGCGCGCGGTGGGCGCAGCGCTCGGGTTTTCGCGCGTGGTCTCGAGCGAGATCGAGTTCGTGGGCGAACGCCTCACTGGGCGCCTCGCTACCGCAAACCGCCGCGGCGAAGAAAAGTTACGATGTGTGCAAGCGCTGCGCGCTGAATTTCCACAAGCTCGATTCATGGCTTACGGCAATGCGCAGTCCGATATCGCGCATTTAAAATCATGCGATGAAGGGGTATTCGTGAATGGCCGCGGTGGGGCGCGGCGCTCTGCGGCCGCAGCTGGCTTGCGCACGCAGGAGTGGCAGGACTGAACGGCGAGAGAGCTACATCGATGACCGAATGGTCCAGAGCTCGGGAAAGAATTTGAACTCCAGAGCCCGGCTCAAATACGCAACCCCTGCGCTGCCCCCGGTGCCGCGCTTGAAGCCGATGATGCGTTCGACCGTTTTCATGTGGCTGAATCGCCAGAGTTGAAACTTGTAGTCGAGATCGACCAGGCGCTCCGCCAGCTCGTACAAATCCCAGTCCTTGACCGAGTTGTGATACACGCCCAGCCACGCGGCCGCCACGGCCTTGCTTTCCCGATACGGCTGCGCGAAATCCCGGTCGATGACTTCCGGCGGCACATCGATGCCCCGCCGGCTCAGCAAGCGCAGCGCCTCATCGTACAAGCTCGGCGCGCGCAGCGCCCGCTGCAAAGATGCATACAGCAGGGGCTCGTCACGATAGCTTTCGATGGTCATCGCGTTTTTGTGGCCGATCAAGAACTCGAGCATTCGGTACTGATAGGACTGAAAACCTGACGAGGTGCCCAAGGAATTTCGAAACGCGGCGTAATCGGACGGCGTGATGGTCGCGAGCACGTCCCACGCGTGCAGAAGCTGCTCTTGGATGCGGGAGACGCGCGCGAGCATCTTGAACGACGGCGCGAGATCGTCGCGCCGAATGCAGCCTTGCGCCGAGGTGAGCTCGTGCAGGCAAAGCTTCATCCACAATTCCGAAACCTGGTGAATTGTGATGAACAACATCTCGTCATGGTGATGTGACAGCGGCTGCTGCGCGCTCAGCAGGCTGTCGAGTTTCAAATATTCGCCGTAGGACGGCGATTCATCGGCTTCCTGTGCTTGGATCGCCGCGGATTCGGCTCCCTCGGCAGAACGAACACCTTCGTAGGTCGTCACGTATGCAAGCTCAGGCTTTGAACACCCAGCCCGGCACCGAGCGCCAGCCGGCCGTGAGCTGCCGGTCGAGGTCGCGGTAGGCTGGCTCGTGTTTCTCCACGACTTTCCAGAAACGGTCCGAATGATTCATATGGGTCAAATGCGCAAGCTCGTGAATGAACAAGTAGCGCACGACTTCGGGCGGCATGAACAAGAGACAGCAGTTGAGACTCAATCGGCGCCGCGAAGAGCAGCTGCCCCAGCGCGTTCGTTGCCGCCGAATGGAAACCCCGGACAATTTCCATCCCAATTGCTGCGCCAGCCCGTCCACGGCCGGCACGAGCCGGGCGCGCGCCGCTCCGAGCAACCAATCGCGCAAGGCCGAGCATGCTCCCGCATCATCGGGAGCCCGCACGATCAATGATCCCGCGTGCTCGTGCACGCCGCTCGGCTCTTCCAACCGCAGATACACGCCGAAGCGCTCACGAGTCGCCGCAAAATCAACCGTCTCAGGAGTGCAGGCCGCCACCGAGGGACCGCGTCCAAGCTCTGCAACCTTGCGCTCGATCCACGAAGTGTTGCGCTTGACGAAGGCGCGGACCGTTCCCGCGGTGGCGCCCGGCGGCACCACGACTTCGACGGCGCCGCCCACATGCACCCGCACGGTCATGCGTCGCGCACGCACGCTCACTCGAACCGCGAAGGCCTCCCGCGCCTGACGCGAATCGAATAGAGAAAGTTGCGCTGCGCTGCTCAAGGAGATGGCATTCATGCGATACCGCGACGGCCCATCATAACAGCTGACCGAAGCGAAACAGCTCAGGCCCCAGGAACTTCCGCAAGGAGCTGGCCGAGAGTGCCGCGGCTAATGACCGAGAGCGGTGAGCTCGGCTTGCGCGCGTTTGGAATGAGGGGCGATCAGCAACGCTTTCTCGATCCAATTGCGTGCGCCGAGATAATCCCCATGAATTCGCAATGCGCGGCCATACGCTAAGTAAGCATCCGCGTGGCCCCAGCCTGGGTTTGCCGGGTCGGTGGCGTCGGCGTGATCGAACGCCTCCGCTGCACGGCGCAAGGCATCCGGTATGGGGGCTTTCCGATCAAGGTTGCTCATCGCCAGCGATGCTTGGACCCATTGCACGCGAGGGTTGCGCGGATCCAGCGCAACCGCCTTCGAGATACTCCGCTCGGCCTGATTGCGCGTGAGCGAGCCAGTCAAGCTTTTCAACGGCGAAAGCTCGAGCTCGCAAGCAGCCTGCAGTGCCAACGCCTCGACCGACTGCGGAGCATGCTCGATCAACAGATCGAGCTGTTGGATGCATTCGCCGAGCGCGCTCCTTGCCTGCGATGTGTGGCCCGCCTCGAGCAATTCGCCCAGGCGGTAATCCGCATGCGCCAAGTGATAACGATCCCGCGCCGATGCATCGCCGCCGGCGACCTCATTCCGCAGCGCATCGCGCACCGATCGCAGCCGCGCAGCGTCTTCTGATTCGAACGCGTAAAGAATTTGAGCCTGCACATCGCCGCCCTCTTGCGCGTGACCGACGGCAAAGCAACACAAGCTGGCGCCGCCAAGCAGCAAGAGAAACAGAAAAAAATCGAAGCCCGCCTTGCGTCTCAAAAAAATGACCGCGCGGCTG
This sequence comes from uncultured Steroidobacteraceae bacterium, assembly GCA_964247385.1. Classification (GTDB taxonomy): domain Bacteria; phylum Pseudomonadota; class Gammaproteobacteria; order Steroidobacterales; family Steroidobacteraceae; genus TMP-86. The sequence continues at coordinate 159,075 of CAXTUB010000001.1, forward strand.
AAATGCTCACGACGCAGAGATATTTGCGGGACACGGCACCACTTCAACCATAGCATAGTGCAATGTCCGAGCAGTTCTGGGTCGACATCGGTGTCAATCTTGCGCACGCGAGCTTCGACAACGATCGAAGCGCCGTAGTCGAGGCAGCGCAGAACGCGGGCGTCGGTGTGCAAATCATCACGGGCGTGGATGTTGCGAGCTCGACTCGCGCGCTGGAGCTGGCGGCTCAGTGGCCCGGAGTCTCTTTCGCAACGGTGGGCATGCATCCGCATCACGCCGACTCGATGAGCGCCGTGGCATGCACTGCATTGCGAACCGCTTTGAGGCAGCCCCTGGCGGTCGCCGTCGGCGAATGCGGACTCGATTATTTTCGTGATTTTTCACAGCGCGATGCGCAGCGCCGCGCATTCGAGGCGCAACTGGAACTGGCGCTCGAATGCGGCAAGCCCGTGTTTCTGCATCAACGCGAGGCGCATGAGGATTTCCTCGCGATTCTCAAGGCGCACTCGATGAGCTGGCCGCGGGCCGTCGCGCACTGTTTCACAGGCGGAATCGAAGAGCTCGAAGATTATTTATCGCTCGGCTTGTCCATCGGAGTCACCGGTTGGCTCAGCGATGAGCGGCGCGGTGCAGCGCTGGCTGCGGCGGTACCGCATATTCCCAGCGACCGGCTCATGCTGGAGACGGATGCCCCGTATCTCCTGCCGCGCGACCTCAGGCCGCAACCCAGGACACGGCGCAACGAGCCAAAATTTCTGCCGCACATTGCCCGCGCGGTTGCCCGGGTGCGCGGCGTGGAAGTCGCCGAGCTCGCGCGCGAGACGAGCGCGAACGCGCTGAGATTCTTTTCGCTCGAGTCACATGTTGGTGAAAGCGTGCGGGCTCGGCTTCAGCTGTGAGAGCAAACGCTGCCAGGCAGCCTCGAGACCCGCAAACTGCGGCGCGGTGCGATTGCCGCGGTTGACGACCGGAAATTCCACCTCCAAATCGCCGAGCATCAACACCCATTTGGGAACGCCCTTGGTGAATTTTCCAATATTGGAAAACAGCAAGCGGCCCTCGACCGGCACATCGCCCGCGAGCTGCTTCACCGCGGCGACCCGGTCGTAAAGCGCCGGTTGGGGATTGTCAAACGTGAAGCGCCGCTTGCGCGACATCACGGTCCATTCGGTCATTTGATCCCCGCCGAAGATCACGCCCGAGACGCTGCGCGTGTCGAGCACCAGAATTCCGCGCGAGGTCATGAGCAAGTGATCGACGTGAAAAAAACCTCCCATGCCATCGGGGACCAAAACCGCGTGCGCGGCTTCATATGCGACGCGCTCTAGGCGAGCAAGCAATGCCTTTCGCCGCGTTCGGCGCTGCCACCAGCGCACCGAAAGGTACGATGCGCCGAATACAGCCGCCACGACCGCGATAAATCCCGCGATACGAATTTCGACGAGGTAATCGCTCATGCGGCCATCGCCCTCAATTCATCGCGCAGCGCGGAGACGCACGGCTCGACTTCCGTGAAATGCGTGCTGCGCTGGAACAGCGCACGCAAGCTGGATGGCACCTCGACTTGGCGGCCGATCAACGGCTCGACGATGCTTTCAAATTTGGCGGGATGAGCCGTAGCGACGATGACCCATGGCCTTGCGCGCTCGGCGTCGGACAAGCGTGCGTACACTTCGGCGGCCGTTGCGCTATGCGGGCACCAGATCCGGCCGAAACGCTCGAAGTCCTCACGAATGCGCGCTCGGATCGCCGCGTCATCGATGCTTTGTGCCGAGACCTCATCGCGCAGCTGCGCCCACGGAAACAGCCGCTGCAGCCGCTCCATATTGCTCGGGTTGCCGACGTCCATGGCGGAAGCGAGCGTAGCCACACTCGGCCGCGGCCGCCAATCTCCGCCGCGAAGGTAGTCTGGCACCGTAACGTTTGCATTGTGCGCAAGCACGATGCGGCCGATGGGAAAGCCCATGAGCCGCGCAGCGATGGCGGCGGTGGCATTGCCCAGGTTTCCCGATGGCACGATGTAAGAGACTGGCTCGCGCATGCGCCTGGAGATCTCCAGGCTCGACGCGGCGTAATACACGATTTGCGGTAAGAGCCTGCCGATGTTGATGCTGTTGGCCGAGCTCAAGTCGTGCTCGCGCCTCAATTGGGCATCGTTGAACGCCTCTTTGACCATCCGCTGGCAGTCATCGAAGCTACCGCGAACACGCAGTGCAGCGACGTTTCCGCCCCAGCAGGTCAGCTGCCGCTCTTGACGCGAGCTGACCTGACCGCGCGGATAGAGAATCACCACGCGCGCCCAGACGCGCCCATGGAACGCCGCGGCCACTGCGCCGCCCGTATCGCCCGAAGTGGCGACCAAAATAGTCATGGGCCGAGGCGCCGAGCGGCGAATTCGCTGCAAACATCCCGACAAAAAACGCGCGCCGAAATCCTTGAAGGCTGCGGTGGGGCCTGCGAATAGCTCGAGCACAAACGCAGGCGCCGCACCCAAGGTGAGGACCGGCGCCGAAAAATTCAGGGCCTCGGCGCAAATCGCCGGCAGCTCGGAAGCGAGTGCGTCGCGTTCGAAGAATTCCTGCAGCACGTTTGCGCCAACGTCGGCAAGCGCTTGCGGATCGATGATGGGTGACTGCGCCGGCTGCGGCCAACGGGATGGCAGGTAGAGTCCGCCATCCGGCGCCAAACCGGCGGCGATGGCAGTGCTTGCCGGGACGCCCGTTTGCGCCGCGCGCGTGCTGCAAAATTCAATAGCCACGGGTCGCCTGGCGAGCTTCTAAGCGCCGCTCATGCGGCAACGACGCGAGCGCCGAAATTCTCGATACTGCACACCCAATGATCGGTTTCGAGCCCATGCTTTCCGAATCCGGCCACCATGGCGCCGCGCACCGCCTCCGCGTACTGCACCTCGACCCAGGCAAACACCGTGGGTCCTGCGCCCGATATGGAGCAACCGATGGCGCCTGCCGACATCGCACCGCGCTTGACATCTGCGAACCCCGGAATGAGAGACTGACGCTGCGGCTCGATGATCACATCGTTGAAGGAATCACGCAGCATGTCGAGGTCGTTCGAGTAGCAGCCGCTGATGAATCCGGCCAGGTTCGCGCTTTGCCAAACAAAATCCGAGCGTGAAATATCGCTCTTCAACACGGCACGCGCCTCGCGAGTTCCAAGATACATATGGGGATGCACCGTCACACAACGAAGCGATGCAGGCACGGGAATGGACTTGACGCGAGGATGATCGATGCCGACCGTCAACGTGAGGCCGCCGAACAGACACGGAGCGATGTTATCGACATGCAGCGACCCACTCGCGACAATCTCGCCCTGCATCGCGAACTTCAGTAGCTTGAGCCGCGGAACCGGGTCTTCGAGCACGGCATTGGCCGCCACGACGGCAGCGACGGCCGAGGCTGCCGAACCGCCCAGCCCCGAACCCAGCGGAATGCCCTTCTCGATCTCCAGCTCAAATCCAAATCCTGGCCGCAATTCTTGATGCATGGCCTGCACGGCGCGTCCGGCGGTATTGAGGGCGGGATCGAACGGCAAGTCGCCCGCAACTCCGCGCACCGCGGCGATGCGTACCTCGGAGCGCTCGATTCGCCGCACGCGGACGCGGTCTCCCAGCGCATCGACGGTGTGCCCCAAGATGTCGAATCCGATACCGACATTGGCGACGGTGGCCGGCGCGAAGGCCGTGACATCACTCAGCATGACTCGCCTTCCAGATTGCGCGAAACAGGAGGCATGGCACTCATAACTGCGCGCCCAAATACGCCGAGAGCCGCAGCAAATCGGCAAACACGCCGCCCGCCGTCACGGCGGGACCGGCCCCGGGACCTTGAACGATCAGCGGATTGTCGCAGTAACGGCGCGTGGCGAATCGCACCACGTTGTCGGTGAGAGCGATGTTGGCGAATGCATGGCGAGCCTCCATGCGCTCCAAGGCGACGCTCGCATGTCCGGCCGCCGTCAGCCTGCCGACGTAACGCAATACTTGAGAGCTGGCGCGCGCCGAATGCAGCAGCTCCTTCATGTGCGCATCGGACTCAGGCAGCCTGCGCATGAACTCTTCGGCGTCGCACTTCTCGAGATCCTTGGGAACCAGGCCCTCGACTTGAACGTCGGAGAGTTCGAGTTGCAGGCCCATCTCACGGCCCAAAATGATGAGCTTGCGCGCCACGTCCTGGCCCGACAAATCATCGCGCGGATCGGGCTCCGTGTAGCCCTTGTCGCGCGCGGCGCGCACGATGACGGAAAACGGCTGCGAGCCGTCATACACGTTGAACAAATAGGCGAGCGTTCCCGAGAAGATGCCTTCGATGCTCTGGATCTCATCCCCAGTATCGCGCAAATCACGCAAGGTCTGAATGACGGGCAGCCCCGCGCCGACGGTCGTCTCATACAAGTAATGAGTGCCCGCCGCGCGGCGCGCCGCGTGCACGGCGCGGTAGTACGGAAGCGGACCGCTATTGGCTTTCTTGTTCGGCGTGATGACGTGAATGCCGCGCGCGAGCCAGTCGCGGTAGTGTTGCGCCACCTCATCGCTCGAGGAGCAGTCGATGATGACGGCGTGCGGAATGAAGTCGGCTTGCACGTGCGCGGCGAAGGCCTCGAGATCGCGCGCTTGCGCAGCACCCTGCCAACGCTCTTTCCAGTCAACGAGCGGAATCAATTGCGCATCGAGCAGCATGCGCTTCGAGCCGGCCAACGCCCGAATGCGAAGATCCACATTGGATTCCCTGCGCAGCCGGTCCACTTGCGATGCGAGCTGAGTCAACAGCTCGCCCCCCACGGTGCCCGGGCCGATGAGACCGATGGACAGCGTATTGGGTGATAAATAGAAACTTGCGTGCACGGCGCGCAGCGCCTTTGCCGCGCTCTTGCCGTCGACCACGACGGAGATGTTCCGCTCGGAGGCGCCCTGAGCGATGGCGCGAACGTTCACTCCCGCATCGCCCAACGCGTGAAAAACCTTCGCCGCGACACCGTGCGCACCCGCCATGCCGTCACCCACGACCGCCAGGATGGACAGGCTTGCATCCACCTCGACGCTTTGAATCTGTCCATCCCGCAATTCGCTGTCGAATGCTTTGCGCACCGCCGCCTCTGCGCTCGCAGACTGCGACTCGGGAACGGCGAAGCAGATGGAGTGCTCGGAGCTGCCCTGCGAAATCAAAATGACCGAGATGCCCGCATCGCGCAGCGCACCGAACAGCCGCTGCGCCGTGCCGGGCACACCGATCATTCCCGCGCCTTCGAGATTGACGAGCGCTACCGGATCAATGCTCGTAATGCCTTTGACCTTGAGCTTGGATTGCGGATGAGCGCAGATCAGCGTGCCGGCGCGCTCGGGCGCGAAGGTGTTGCGAATCCAAATCGGAATGTGGCGCTCCACTGCGGGCGCCATGGTCTGCGGATGAATCACCTTGGCGCCGAAGTATGCGAGCTCCATGGCCTCGTTATAGGACAGCTCGTCGATGATCTGCGCGTTCGGCACCAGACGCGGATCGGCCGAAAGCACGCCGTCGACATCGGTCCAGATATGAATTTCTTTCGCCTCCAGCAAGGCGCCGAAAATCGAGCCGGAGAAGTCGCTTCCGTTGCGCCCCAAGGTGGTCTGAACGCCGGCCGGCGTTGTCGCGATAAAACCCGTGATGACGGCCCTTCCGCGAAAATCAGCGGGCACGGCGGATGCGAGATTTGCCGCGCTCGCCTCCCACTGCACGGCAGGGCCCAACGGCCCCCACTCGACCACGATGACGCGGCGCGCATCCACCCAAAGCACTTCGCCGGAGGTTTTTCCGCGTTCGCGCAAGTAGGCGCAAAACAGCCGCGTGGACCAGATCTCGCCGAACCCCGCGATGTGGTCGCGCACGGTATCGGGCGTTGAGCGAATCAAGCCGACCGTGCGCAACAGCCCAGCGATGTCTTGAACATCGCGGCTCAAATCTTGCGCATACGCCGCTTGCGCCGTGGCGGACAACAGAGCGGCCGCGATTTTTGTATGCTTGCGCTCGAGCTCACTGAGCGCGTTGTGATCATCGCCGCCGCGCTGCGCAGTCTGCACCAACTCGAGCAAAGCATCGGTTACGCCGCGGCATGCGGAAAGGACCACGGCTTCGCGCTCGTGCGGCGAGGATTCCACGATGCGGGCGACGCGCTCGAAGCATTGCGCATCGGCCACGCTCGAGCCGCCGAACTTATGTGCGATCCACTGTTGCATTGAGACGCGCGCGAAAACCGCGCACTCTACCGGCCACAGCAAGTCACTAGCAAGGGCTCTGCAGTCGCTTGCCCCGTCGCCAGCGGTTTGCCGTCGGCAATCCAGTATGCTGAGTGGAGAATGCCTTGCCGCGCGAATGCGCGCCCGCGGAGCGCAGGGGTTGATACGCCGGCACCAGATGACGCTTGCCATTGCCGATCAAATCCGTGCGCCCCATGCGGCGCAACGCATCGCGCAGCACGGGCCAGTTTTCAGGATCGTGGTAGCGCAAAAAGGCCTTGTGCAGGCGCCGTGCTCGCGGGCTTTTAGGAACCACGACCGTCTCGCTGCTGCGGGTCACTCGCCGCAAGGGGTTCTTGCCGCTGTGATACATGGCGGTCGCACTCGCCATCGGCGAGGGTAGAAAAGCTTGCACTTGATCGGCGCGGTAGTCATTGCGTTTGAGCCACACCGCAAGCTCCAACATGTCGCGGTCGGTAGTGCCCGGGTGCGCGGCAATGAAGTACGGAATGAGATATTGCTCTTTACCTGCGGCGCGCGAAAAGCGCTCGAACAATTCTTTGAAGCGTGCGTAGGCGCCGATGCCAGGCTTCATCATTTTGGACAGAGGCCCCTCGGCGATGGCTTCGGGCGCAATCTTCAAATAACCCCCGGTATGGTGCGTGACCAACTCTTTCACATAGTTTGGAGACTCGACCGCCAGGTCGTAGCGAACGCCCGATGCAATCAGCACCTTCTTGACGCCCGGCACGGCGCGCGACTTTTGGTACAGCCCGATGAGAGCGGAATGATCGGTGTTCAGGTTGGCACAGATCCCGGGGTATACGCACGAGGGCCGGCGGCATGCGGATTCGATCTCGCGGCTCTTGCAGCCCAGCCGGTACATATTGGCAGTCGGTCCGCCCAAATCCGAAATGACGCCGGTGAATCCAGGCACTTGATCGCGAATGGAAGCGATTTCCCGCAGCACCGACGACTCCGAGCGGCTTTGAATGATGCGGCCTTCGTGCTCGGTGATGGAACAAAACGTGCACCCGCCAAAACAGCCGCGCTGAATGGCGATCGAGAACCGGATCATGTGATAGGCAGGAATGCGTGAGCTGCCGTAACGTGGGTGCGGCCGACGCGCATAGGGCAGCTCATACAGATGATCCATCTCGGGCGTGGTGAGAGGAATCGGCGGCGGGTTCAGCCAAACGTCGTGCAAGCCATGCCGTTGGACCAGAGCCCGCGCATTGCCGGGATTCGATTCCAAATGCAAGACGCGCGAGGCGTGCGCGTACAGCACCGCGTCGCGGGCCACCTCTTCGAACGCAGGCAGGCGAATGACGCTGCGCGCGCGTAGAGCGTTGGGAATGACGCTGCGTGGGGGCGCGGGCGAGGCGCGCAATTCGTAGGGATTCGGCGGCGCGTCCGCGCGCCCGGGCTCATCCACCGAGGTCGAGTCGATTTCGGCAAAATCCGCATGGGCCTCGCCGCGCACGAACGCGGTGCCGCGAATATCCCGAATGGCATGAATGGACTCACCTGCATCGAGCCTCGCGGCGATTTCTCCGATGGCGCGCTCGGCATTGCCATACACGAGCAGGTCGGCGTGCGCATCGATGAGCACCGAACGGCGCACCCGGTCATCCCAATAATCGTAATGTGCGATGCGGCGCAAGCTCGCCTCGATGCCGCCAACGATCACAACGGCGTGCGCATACGCTTCGCGCAGGCGTTGCGCGTACACGATGACGGAGCGGTCGGGCCGAGACCCGCTTTCTCCGTTGGGGGTATACGCATCATCGCTTCGTACACGCCGGTCGGCGGTATAGCGATTGACCATGGAATCCATGTTTCCGGCCGTGACGCCGAAGAACAAACGCGGCTCGCCCAATGCTTTGAAATCCACGGCGGAACGCCAGTTGGGTTGCGCGATGATGCCGACGCGGAACCCCCGGGCCTCGAGGAACCGGCCGATGAGGGCCATGCCGAACGATGGGTGATCGACATACGCATCGCCGGTGACGATGATGATGTCGCATTGAGTCCAGCCGAGCGCGAGCATCTCATCGCGCGAGGTGGGCAGGTAAGGCGCTGCTCGATCTGCGAGAGCGGGCCGCGCCCTGACTTGGGCGAGCGGCGGCGCATCGAGCGCCGCGCCCGCACCTGCGTTAGCCAATGTCGATGGGCACGTAGATCTGCTGATCTTCGCGCTGAATGAGCAGCGCGACGTTGGCTCCCGCGCGCGAAACCTCACGTTTCAGATCGGGAATGGTGTCCACGTGCGTGCCATTGACCCCGAGAACGACATCACCCGGCTGCACGCCGGCCGCCAGTGCAGGGCCCGTGACGTCTTCGACCAGCAGTTTGCCTTTGGTTGAAAGCTGCTGCTGCTCGTTGGGATTGAGCGGCCGCAACGACAAGCCGAGCTTGCCGGCATCGCTCTGCGCATCTCGGCGCGCGTTGCGCCCCGCTGGCTCATCTTCCAGCGCCACCGTGCGCACGGGGATCTCGTTTTCCTTGCGATCTCTCCAAATGCCGATCCGCGCCTGCGTCCCCGGTGGAAGCGCGGCGATGATGGCGGGCAGATCCGACGAGCGATTGATGCTCTTGCCGTTCACACTGATGATGACATCGCCCGATTTGAGACCGGCACGCTCGCTCGGACTCTTGGGCTCCACCACGCTCACCAGCGCTCCGCGCGGCGAGCTCAAGCCGAAGGTTTGTGCGAGCTGTTGATTGACTTCTTGCACCGCGACGCCGATGCGGCTGCGCGAGACCTTGCCGTTGGTGAGAAGCTGTTGCTTCACATTGAGCGCAAGATCGATGGGAATGGCAAACGACACGCCCATGAAGCCGCCGGTGCGGCTGTAAATTTGCGAATTGATGCCGACGACCTCGCCGCTGAGATTGAAGAGCGGACCGCCGGAATTGCCGGGATTCACCGCCGCGTCAGTTTGAATGAACGGCACGTAATTCTCATCGGGCAGCGTTCGAGACACTGCGCTGACCACACCGGCCGTTACGCTATTTTCAAAACCGAATGGCGAACCGATGGCCACCACCCATTGACCCGGCTTCAACAAGGTCGGGTCGCCAAAATGCACGCTGGGCAAACCGGACGCCGTGATTTTGATGAGAGCCACATCGCTGCGCTTGTCGACCCCGATGACTTTGGCGGTGAACTCGCGTCGGTCCGTGAGCTTGACGGTCACCGTCGCGGCATCGGCAACCACGTGCGCGTTGGTGAGCACGTAGCCGTCGCCGCTGACGATGAAGCCCGAACCAATGCCGCGCGGCGGCGGGCTATGCTCGGGCGCCGGCGATTGAAAGCGGCGGAAGAATTGCGACAGGGGGTCGTTGTTATCGCCCAGCTCGCCCATGTCGCTCGCTTTCTGCGCCTTGCCGACCACGCTGATGTTGACGACGGCCGCGCCATTCTGAGCGACCAGCTGCGAAAAATCCGGCAATCCCGTGACTTGTGCGCGTGCAGCAGGCTTCTCCAAGGGGGGCTGAGAAGGAGTTGGAATGACCGGACGAGCACGCGCATCCGCAGGCGCAGACTGCGCCGCGGAAGGCTCGCGCAAGACGACGACCATCATCGCGCAGGCCACCGCAGCCATCGACCAGGTCCGAATATTACCCATGATAAAAACCCTTAACTTTTCAATAGTGAAATTCATGACGCGCTAAGACAGCGGGCACGCCGTCAAGGTTGCACGGACGGAGCGTACGGCGCATTAAATTGACCTCATTTTCGAACCGAGCCCAACCTCGAATTGTGACACCACGAATAGGCGGCCAGGCTTCAACACGATACGCTTTCGTCCCATGGACGAGGCGGCATCTCCCATCGTGCTCATCGTGGGTGCTGATCCAAAGCGGCTGCAATGGATGAGTCACCATCTGACGAGTCAATGGCCAGAAGCCGTTGTCTCCTCTTTGCCGGCATCGGAAGGCGCCTCGCTCGCCGCCGCCCTCTCAACTCCGCCACCCGATGCCATTGCATTATACGTGGACTTCGCCGCGCCGGCTTTCGCCGAGGCCGCACTCGAGTCCATGCTGCATGTCCTACGGGTCCGACCCGCGGCCTATTTCATCGTACTCGCGCGCGCCGGAGATGAGTTGGCCGCGGTGCGCTGCATGAAACTCGGCGCAAGAGAGTATTTGCCGCTTCGCTCGTTGAGCCGGGAAATGCTCTTGGGTGCAATGGCCTCGGCTCTAGGCAACCGGACGGTGCAAGAGCGCGGCGCAGCCATCCGCGTGGCGCTCGAGGAAAGCCCCGCACCGCCCGGCCTCGAGCTGCCCGGCTACGAGATCGTGAAGCTCATTGCAAGCAGCCACGTCTCCTCGGTCTACCTCGCGCGCCGCGCACGGGGAGGAAAAACTGTGGTGGCCAAGGTGTTGAGCCGCGGCACGAGCACGCGCGAGCTGCAGGATGCGGAGCGCTTCGAGCGCGAGCATGAAATCATCTCGAGCATTTCGCATCGCGCCATCGTCGAAATCTACGATTTCGGCGCGCTGCCGCGACACTTGTACCTCACCATGGAATATTTTCCCTGCGGCGATCTGCGTGACCGCTTGCGCAACCCCCTCACGGTGGAAGAAAGCAGGTACTACCTTCACAGCATCGCCGAAGCGCTGCGCGTGATCCACGTGTTCGGCATCTTCCATCGCGACCTGAAGCCCGGCAATGTCATGCTGCGCGAGGACAACTCGCCCGTGCTCATCGATTTCGGTCTGGCGCGCCGCATCGACGACTCGAGCGCAACCACGGGCATCGGCAAGGTCATGGGCTCGCCGTATTACATGAGCCCCGAACAAGCGCAAGGACACGCCATCGATGCGCGCACCGATCTGTACAGCCTCGGGATCATGTACCACGAAATGTTGACCGGCACGCGGCCATATCTTGGACGCAGCGCAATGTCCATCATGACGCAGCATGTGAAGTCGCCCGTGCCGAAGCTGCCCGAGCATCTACGGGCCCAACAATCGATTCTCGACCGGCTCATGGCCAAAGAATTGGCTCGGCGTTACGCATCCACGGACGAGCTCCTCGCGGATCTCGCCGACGAGACCGTCGCTTCCTGATTCGCTGAGACGGCCATCACACTCAGGCGGTTTGCGTCTCGGTGAAGGTCCTGCCAAGCCCGGCGCCCGATGCGCATGTGACTCTCATCGCCGTGCATCCGCGAAGCCTCTGCCATTCTTCGCGCTCAAGGGTCATCGGTTTCGAGGCATGTGGGTTTCGAAAAAGCGCGCGCACGCGGAACAAGCCAACGCGCTGGCGAAGGCGCAGCGTCTGCATGAGGAGATCATCGGCGGGCTCGCCGAGGGCATTTTCTTGCTGGATGAGCAAGGCATGGTACGCCCGCCCCTATCGCGCTCGCTCGAAACGCTGTTTCGCCGCCGCGATCTGTCGACGCTCAGCTTCGCATCACTCCTCGAGTCCTTGACGACCGCGCCGTGTATTGAAGCGGCGGCGCGTCATGCGGCGCGTGTGCGCAACGGTGAGCATCTCGCAAGCGACCAACCCAATCCGCTGGCTGAGCTCGCCGTGCGCATCACCGCGCCGAATGGTGAAATCGAGAATCGCTTTTTGAGCTTTCATTTCCGCAGGCTCAACAACGGCGTCGGCGGGCGCTTGCTGTTGGTAACCGTCACGGAGATCACGGCGCGCGTGGAGCTCACGCGCGAGCTCGACCACCTGCGCGCCTATTCGAACTTACAGAGCGCGTGCCTGGAAAGCCTGAGCCGGTTCGGTGCCGCGCGCTTCGCATCGTTCTTGCGTTTGAGCGAAGCTTCCATGAATGCGATCAACGCAGTGCTGAAAAAGCCGGCCAGGGAATCGGACGCGTTCCGCGCCAAGCTCGAAGAGCTGTCGCAAGAGATCGGGGTCATCAAGCGCGAAGCAGCCCTGCTCGAATTGGCGATGATCGAGAATCTCGCGCACGGCTTCGAGCAGGCGCTCACTGGCCTGCGCCAGTCCGCGCGTCTCACGGGCACTGACTTCTTACCCCTCGCGGTAAAATTGGATGAGTTTTTTGCGCAGCTTGCGCTGGTGCGCTCGATGACGAACGGCAAACCCTCAGCTCGAGCGGCAGTGAGGCCCGAAGCGCGACGCGATGCGCCTTCGGTTACCGAGAACGGCACGCAGATTTTGCCGGCTCCGGTTTTTCCGCTCGCGGCGCGCGGAGAGGCGGCCGGTGCGGTCAGCGCACGCCTCGCGCCGGCCGGAAGTCTCGAAGGCGCGCTGCAAAGTCTGACCGCGCACGTGGCCGAGACATTCGGCAAGGCCGTCAGGCTCAAATGCTCGGGGCTGGCCAGCGTGCCTCAAGCATATCAAGGGGTCATCAAAAATATTTCCGTGCAGCTCATTCGCAATGCGATCTGGCACGGTATCGAGGATGCGCCCCAGCGCGAAGCGGCGGGCAAAGATGCGGTCAGCAGTCTGCAGCTGTCGTTCGAGCGGTTGGCGGATGCAAGTTTCGAGTTGTGTTTTGAAGACGACGGCCGAGGATTGGAAGCCGCGCAAATACGCGCGATCGCCGTCGCCAAGGGCATCATCGATGCAGACGCGGCTTCCGGGCTTTCCGATCGGCATGCCCTCAAATTGATCTTCAAACCCGGATTCACCACCGTGATGACGCCCGAGGGTGACTCGGGCACGGGCAAGGGCCTCGCCATGGTACGCCGGTATATTGCCGCCACCGGCGGCAAAGTCGGCTTGTCGAGCGTACCAGGCCGGCACACCCGCTTCCGCATCGGTCTGCCGCCGAGCAGCGCCGCGCGCACCAAGGTTGCTTAGAGCCGAAGCAAGGTCGCGTGCGGCCGCACCAAGGTTGCTTAGAGCCGCGCCGGCATCCCTGACATCTCAGTCGCCGCTCGGTGCGGGCTCACTCTCCAGCTCCACGAGAACGGCGCCTTCGTCCACTCGTTCACCCGCGTGATGCAAAACGCGCGCGACTCGGCCGGCGCGTGGCGCGACGAGGGTGTGCTCCATCTTCATGGCTTCGACGATCGCAAGCGCCGCGCCCTGTGAGACGACGTCTCCCGGACCCACATGCACGGCAATCACGGTGCCAGGTAAGGGCGTGACGAGCGAGCCTGACGCTCGAGCGCCGCCTTGATCGACAAAGTCGTCGGTGGAGACCAGCCGCGCCGCGACTTGGCGCCCACCATGCACGACATGCCACGCGCCGTGCGCAGCGGTGAATTCGAACGCAAATTGCTCGCCGTTCCATTCGAGCCGCAGCGCCTCGCCGCGCCGCTCGATGCAGCGAACTTCCAGCGGCGATGTGGATGCCGTGACGATGAAGACATCTGTACCGGGCATCTGCACGCTCACCGTGCCCAAATCGAACGTCCATCGAGCCATCGGCGCTGCGCCGGGCCGGAAACCGCTGCTATCGGACCAAGGGTCATCCGGCGCGCGGTACGCACCGCAAGTCGAGAGCCACACGCCCAGCGCAACGAGCACGGCTTCCGAGTCGATCGCCGGCGCGGCTGCAAGCTGCGGCTGATCGGCAAGAAGCGCGGTGCTCAGTCTTGCCTCGACAAAACCTGAATCGGCGAGCACCGCCTGAAGCAAGCTCCTGTTCGTGGTCAGACCGATGAGCCGCGTGCGATCCAACGCAACGCGCAAAGTCTCGATGGCCTGTGAGCGCTCGGGCGCCCAAGCAATGATCTTCGCAAGCATCGGGTCGTAGAACGATGAGATGGCATCTCCCGCTTCGACGCCCGTATCGACTCGCAAATTCTCAAGACGCGGCCATTGCAATGCATCGATGACACCCACACTGGGCAGGTAATCGCGCGCCGGGTCTTCGGCATACAGGCGAGCTTCGATGGCGTGGCCGGCGGCCCGCGCCTGGCAAAAATTGCGCAACGGCTCGCCGCGCGCCGTGCGCAGCTGCCACTCGACCAAATCGACGCCGTATACCATCTCCGTTACCGGATGCTCGACTTGGAGCCTCGTGTTCATTTCCATGAAATAAAAATCGCGCGGCTCATCGAACAGAAATTCGACGGTGCCCGCGCTGCGATAGCCGACGGCCTGCGCGACCCGAATTGCGGCGGCAGCCATGCCCTGCCGGACAGACTCGGCCAATCCGGGCGCCGGGCATTCCTCGATGACCTTTTGATGGCGCCTTTGAATCGAGCAATCGCGGTCGCCGAGCGCCATCACCTCGCCATCGGCGCCCGCGAAGATCTGCACTTCAACGTGGCGCGCGCGCGCAAAATAGCGCTCGAGAAGAAGATGGTCGTCGCCGAAGGCGCCGCGGGCAATGCGCTTCGCGGCCTCCAAGGCGGGCTGCACGGCCTCGGCGGATCGAATGATTTGCATGCCCTTGCCGCCGCCGCCCGCGCTCGCCTTGCAAATCAAGGGAAAGCCGATGCGATTCGCCTCGGCGGTCAGTCGCTCGATGGATTGATCGCTCCCGTGGTAGCCGGGCGCCACCGGCACTCCAGCCTCAGTCATGGCAGCCTTGGCTGAGGCCTTGGAGCCCATGGCTTCGATCGCGGAAGCCGGCGGGCCGACGAAAGCGATGCCGGCGGACTCGCAGCGCCGCGCGAATTGCGCGTTCTCCGACAAAAACCCGTAGCCAGGATGAATGGCCTCGGCGCGTGCGCGAAGAGCGACGGCAATCAGTCTTTCCTGATCAAGGTAGCTTTGCGCGGGCGGGGACGGGCCGAGGTAATACGCCTCATGGCAGACACGCGTGTGCAGCGCCGACCGATCGGCGTCCGAATAGACGGCGATACTGGTCATGCCAAGCCGCCGCGCGGTGCGCGCGATGCGGCATGCGATTTCGCCCCGGTTGGCTATGAGCAAGCGCCGCATGCAAGCCGGCTGCGCACGCCTTTCGATTCCTAATGAGGTATTCATCCCTGATTGGGTAGTCGTATCTGCCTCACATGCGAAACACGCCGAACTGGGTCTCGGCGCGCGCTTCGTCCGCGGACAGCGCGAGCGCCAACGTCAGGATTCGCCGGGTATCGAGCGGGTCGATCACGCCGTCGTCCCAAAGTCGAGCGGAAGCATAGTAGGGGTGACCTTGACGCTCATATTGCTCGCGCACCGGCGCCTTCAATGCCTCCTCTTGCTCGGCAGTGAACGTTTTGCCGTCGCGCTCCAAAGCCTCTCGCCGCACGGTGGCAAGAACTCCCGCCGCCTGCTCGCCGCCCATGACCGAGGTGCGTGCGTTGGGCCATTGGAAAAGAAAGCGCGGACTGTAGGCGCGCCCGCACATGGCGTAATTGCCTGCTCCAAAGCTTCCGCCGATGACCACAGTGATTTTCGGCACTTTCGCGCACGCCACGGCGTTGACGAGCTTCGCGCCATCTTTCGCAATGCCGCCGTTCTCCGCCTTGCGGCCCACCATGAAACCCGAAATGTTCTGCAGAAACACGAGAGGGATGTGCTCGCGGCAACAGAGCTCGATGAAATGCGCGCCTTTGAGCGCGCTTTGCGAGAACAGAATTCCATTGTTCGCGATGATGCCTACGGGAAAGCCGCCGATCCGCGCAAACCCGCACACCAGGGTGTTCGCATACAGCGCCTTGAATTCATCGAGCTCCGAGGCATCGACGATGCGCGCGATGATCTCCCGCACATCGTAAGGCTTGCGTGCGCTGGCAGGCACGATGCCGTAGAGTTCTCTGCCATCGAAGCGCGGTGGGGCAGCACGATGCGGCGGCGAGGTACGGCGCGAGCCTCCCAAGTCGGCGACGACGCGCCGGGCGATGGCCAACGCATGCGTGTCGTCGAGCGCGCAATAATCCGTCACTCCGGATTCTCGACAGTGCACGTCGGCGCCCCCCAATGACTCCGCATCGACGATTTCACCGGTGGCGGCGCGCACGAGCGGCTGACCTCCGAGGAAGATTCTGCCTTGGTTTCGCACGATGATGGCGTGCTCGGACATCGCGGGAACGTAGGCTCCGCCCGCCGTGCATGAGCCGTGCACGACGGCAATCTGCGCGATGCCCTGTGCCGACAGGTTTGCCTGATTGAAGAAAACGCGGCCGAAATGTTCGCGGTCCGGAAAGACCTCGTCTTGCAGCGGCAAGAAGGCTCCGCCGCTCTCGACCAGATAAATGCAAGGCAGCCGATATTCGCGGGCGATTTCCTGCGCCCGCAAATGCTTCTTCACGGTCATGGGAAAATAAGTGCCGCCTTTCACCGTCGGGTCATTGGCGACCACCATGCAAGGGCGCCCCTTCACGGCGCCGATGCCCGTCACGATGCCCGCCCCGGGCACGTTGCCTCCATACATGCCGTGCGCCGCGAGTGGGGACAGCTCGAGGAAAGGTGCGCCGGCATCCAGCAAGACGCGGACTCGCTCGCGCGCCCCCAACTTGCCCGCGGATGCGTGACGCGCCCTGGCCGCCTCACCGCCGCCCGTGGCGGCTTTCGCGAGATCGACCCGCAGCGCACTGGCCAGACCCGCCATGAATTCGACGTTGGCCGAGAATTCCTGCGATCGCGGATCGATGTGCGAGCCCAAAAGCATGGCTAGGCGTAAAGCCTCTGTGTGATAATTGTTGGACAATCGGATTATCCAACAGACTGAGGTGCAGGGCAATGGCGCAGGTTCTTGATGAGTTCGACTTTGGCTTGGGCGAGAACATCGACTCGGTGCGCGCCGAGGTTCGCAGGTTCGCGCGCGATCGCATCGCGCCGCTCGCCAGACAGATCGACTTCAGCAACCACTTCCCGCGCGAGCTGTGGCCTGAGCTCGGCTCGTTGGGCCTCCTGGGCGTCACGGTGCCGGAAGCCGACGGCGGCGCGGGCCTTGGATATCTCGCCCATCTCATCGCCATGGAGGAGATTTCCCGCGCCTCGGCCTCCGTGGGCCTCTCCTATGGAGCGCATTCGAACCTTTGCGTCAATCAGATCAATTTGAATGGCTCGGCCGAGCAGAAAGCGCGCTATCTGCCCAAGCTCATTTCGGGCGAGCACGTGGGCGCGCTCGCGATGTCGGAAGCCGGTTCGGGCTCGGACGTCGTTTCCATGCAGCTGCGCGCCGTGCGGCACGCAGATCGCTACGTGCTGGATGGCCGCAAGATGTGGATCACCAATGGGCCGGACGCGGACGTGCTGGTCGTTTATGCCAAGACTTCGCCGGAGGCTTTAGCGCGCGGCATTTCCGCGTTTCTCATCGAACGCGGCTTCAGCGGATTTTCTGCTTCGCAAAAGTTGGACAAGCTCGGCATGCGCGGCTCGAATACGAGCGAGCTCGTGTTCGATGCGTGCGAAGTCCCCGCTGCCAACTTGATGGGCCGAGAGAATGGCGGTGTCGCAGTGCTGATGAGCGGCCTCGACTTCGAGCGGCTGGTGTTGAGCGGCGGGCCCATCGGCATCATGGCCGCCGCGCTCGATCTGGCGCTCGCTTATGCGCGCGAGCGTAAGCAGTTTGGCCGTCCGATTGGCGAGTTCGAGCTCATTCAAGGCAAGCTCGCCGACATGTACGCGGCGCTGCACGCGAGCCGCGGGCTCGCATATGCCGTCGCCGCGGCATGCGACCGCAGCCGGCCGGCGCGCAAGGATGCCGCGGCGTGCATCCTGTTTTGCGCGGAGGCAGCCACTCGCGCCGCGCTCGACGCCATTCAGATTCTCGGCGGCAATGGCTACATCAACGATTACGATGCGGGCCGGCTACTGCGCGATGCCAAGCTGTACGAAATCGGCGCGGGCACCTCCGAGGTGCGGCGCATGCTCATCGGGCGCGAGCTGGTCAATGCGTCATGACGGCGTTTGAGCCTGTCGATCACCGCCCCGCCTACCGCAGAATCGCCGACGCCATCGAGAAGAAGATCGCCTCGCGCGAGCTGCAGGCGGGTGAGCCCCTGCCCTCGGAGTCCGAGCTCGCGAAGGCATTCGGCGTGAATCGATCCACGGTGCGAGAGGCCGTGCGCGAGCTCGAGGGTCATGGCTTGATCGGCCGCTTCCGGAGCGAGAAGGCATTGCGCGTCACGAGTCCAGGCTCGCCACGCGCGGGTCTCGGCCTGAGCCGTGCGTTGGCTCTCAGCGGCGCCAGCTTTCTGGAATTGTGGGAAGCCATGATGGCGTTGGAGCCGGCGGCGGCGGAGCTTGCGGCTCAACGGCGCTCTGCCGCGGACCTGACCGCCTTGCGCGCGGCCGCCGATCTTTTCCGCCTCAGCGAGCGGGCGGCTGACGCGCCAGCGAGCGCGCCGGGCGCAAGCGCCACAGCCAGCGCCGCCGCGGTCGTGCAATTTTTTGCAGCGGTCGGCGCCGCAAGTCAGAACCGGGTGCTCTCGGTGCTGCAATGTTCGATCAATGCGTTGCTACCGCCATTGCTCGTGCGCATGCTCGTTGAGTTGGCCCAGTCGCGCAGGCGCATTGTGAACGCGCAAAAAGCCATTATCGATGAGATCGAGCGCGCCGATGGCGCCGAGGCGCGGCGCTGGATGGAACGGCATGTGCTGGATTTTCGCCGCGGCTTCGAGCTCGCAGGCATTCCACTGAAGTACGTGCCGGATTCGCCTGTCGCTACGCCGCTTTCCGCGGCCGCCTCGCCCGCCCGGCCCCTACCGCGAAGGCGTCGGTCTCGCGCTCCAGGTAAAATGGCGCGCAAGAAGTGAGGTGGATATGGCGTACGATTATCGGCAGTTTTATATCGACGGCGCATGGGTTGACTCCGCGCAAGGCCGGGATTTCAACGTCATCAATCCGGCCACTGAAGAGGTGTCGGGTGTCATTCGGCTTGGCACACCGGCCGACGTCGACCGCGCGGTCGCCGCCGCGCATCGCGCCTTCGACAGTTACTCGCGAACGACCGGGGCAGAACGCCTCGTGCTGCTGCAAAGAATTCTGACGGAATACAAGAAGCGCTTTGACGACATCGCCGCAGCCATCACGGCGGAGATGGGCGCTCCGGCCGTGCTTGCTTCCAAGTCGCAGACAGGCATTGGCGTGGGCCATCTCAAGGCAATGATCGACGTGCTGAAACATTTCAAATTTGCCGAGACGCGCGGGCGCACGACCCTTGTGCAGGAACCGGTCGGCGTGTGTGCTCTCATCACGCCGTGGAATTGGCCGATCAATCAGGTAGCTGCCAAGGTCGTGCCCGCGCTGGCCGCGGGTTGCACCATGGTTCTGAAACCATCCGAGTACTCACCGTTCAGCGCGGCGATCTGGGCGGAAGTCTTGCACGCTGCGCATGTCCCTCCCGGCGTGTTCAACATGATTTACGGCGAAGGTTCGACGGTGGGCGCGGCACTCGCCGCGCATCCGCACGTCGACATGGTGTCATTCACCGGCTCAACGCGCGCCGGTACCGAGGTTGCCCGAGTCGCGGCGGCCACCGTCAAACGGGTGCATCAAGAACTTGGCGGCAAGTCGCCCAACATTTTGCTCGACGATGCCGACTTCGAGGTCGCGGTGCGTGCCTCGGTGTCGCATGTGTTTGAGAACGCCGGTCAGTCTTGCAACGCGCCGACACGGATGTTGGTGCCTGCCGGGCGTCTCGCGCAGGTCGAGACCCTGGCGCGTGAAACTGCGGCAGCGGAAGTCATCGGCGATCCTGAATCGCGCGACACGACCCTGGGGCCGGTCGCATCGAAAATTCAGTTCGATCGGGTACAAGCCTTGATCGAGCGCGGTATTGCCGAAGGAGCGAAAGTGATCACCGGCGGCACGGGGCGGCCGGAAGGGTTGAGTCGAGGCTTCTACGTCCGGCCGACCATCTTTTCCGCCGTTCGCAATGAGATGGCCATCGCGCGTGAGGAGATTTTCGGACCCGTGCTATGCATCCTGACCTACGACAGCGAGGAAGAGGCCGTGCAGATCGCGAACGACACGCCGTATGGGCTGGCGGCCTACATCTGGTCGACCGAGCCGGCTCGCGCCGCACGGGTCGCTGCGCGCATTCGAGCTGGACAAATCTCGATCAATGGCGCGCAGAGCGATTTGACGACGCCGTTCGGCGGTTTCAAAGCTTCGGGCAACGGCCGCGAATGGGGCGAGTACGGGTTGCGGGATTTTCTCGAGGTCAAGGCCTTGATCGGCGCGGATGCGGCGTGACCATTGAGCGCCGAAGCGCCGCTTTTCATCGCTCGCGAAGTCACTAAGCGTTACGCTCCGGGCGCACCCGCCGTACTCGAGCGCTTGAGCTTCTCGCTCGCCCGCGGCGAGTACGTGGCCATCATGGGTGAGTCGGGCGTGGGCAAGTCCACGCTGCTGCAGCTGATCGCCGGCTTGGATCGACCCGATGCAGGCTCGCTTCGGTTCGAAGGCATTGAGCTGACCTCTCTCGACGATGACCGGCTGACCTCGTTGCGGCGCACTCGCATGGGCTTTGTCTTTCAGGCTTTTCACCTGCTGCCCTATTTGACGGTGCTGCAGAATGCGGCGCTTCCGCTCGATCTGATGCGCGTTGCCGATCCCGAACGAACGGCCCGTACTTGCGAAGTGCTCGCACAGGTGGGTTTGAAAGGCCGCGAGCGCGATTTTCCGCGTGCGCTTTCGGGCGGCGAAATGCAGCGCCTGTCGATTGCGCGTGCTCTGGTGCATCGGCCGGCGCTCATTCTTGCCGATGAGCCGACTGGAAATCTCGATCCGAAAAGCGCTCGCGCGATTCTCGAGCTCTTGCGCGCTCAAATGAACGACGGCCTGCGTAGCGGCATTCTCATCACACATTCCCAAGCCGCGGCGCGCACGGCGGACCGGATTTTCTTTCTCGACGGCCGCGAGCTCAAACCGTGCAATGAAGCATCCATGTGATGCGAGCCATCGCGACACCCAGTGCATGGCAGGCTGCTCAGCGCGCCTGGCTCGTTTGTGGACTATCCATGTCGGCGCAATTGCGCGAGCAACCCGCGCGGTTGATCACGATGTGGCTGGTGATCGTCGTCAGCAGTGCGCTTGGAAGCTCTGTCTTTCTGGTCAATTCGAGCGCTGTGGAAGAATTTGATGCGGCTGCGCGCCGCGTACTGGGCAACGCTGATGTCGTCGTGCGCAGTGGCACCCAGTCCTTCTCTGAATCGCTCTACCCGAGGCTCGCAAAAGACCCGCGCGTCATCGCAGCTAGTCCCGTCATCGAGTTGCAAGCCGCGCTCGCCGCGCCAAGCACCGCAGCGTCCACCGCGCCCAAGTCAGCGCCCGGTTCGCTGCAGATTTTCGGCATCGATTGCTTTCGGGCGGGCGTGTTGCAAGCATCGCTCCTCGAAGCTCTGCATGGCGGCGTGCGAGATTTTCTTGCAAGTCGTGCAATCGTGCTCAGCTCCGCTGCCGCGGTCCGATTGAACCTGCGAACGGGAGACTTCCTCGCCCTGTGGAACGAAGGACGCATCGAGAGACTGCAGATTCTCGCGGTGCTGGCCGACGCGGGCGATGACCACGCATTCGGTCTCATGGACATCGCCACGTCTCAGTGGATGTTCGGTTGGCTCGGCCGCCTGAATCGGATCGATGCCCATCTGAGGGCGGGCGTCCGGCCTTCGGCTTTCGCCGCGGAGTGGGCGCCTCGCTTACCGCCGGGCGTCGTCATGAATCTCGGCGACGTCGAACGCAGCCGTGCATCAAGCGCCACGCGCGCGTACCGCGTCAATCTCAACATGCTGGCGCTGATCTCACTGCTCACCAGCGCGTTTCTCGTGTTTGCGATCCAGTCATTGAGCTTGGCGAGGCGGCGGGTCTCGCTCGCCATTCTTCGCGCCCTCGGAGTATCCATGCGTGAGCTGCGGCGCGGACTTTTGTTTGAGTCGCTGAGCCTTGGCTCGCTCGGAATCGCGGCCGGCATCCTATTGGGATTTGGCCTCGCGGCATTTTTGTTGGCACAGTTTGGCGGGGATCTCGGCAACGATCAGCTTCACGCCGCATCGCCCATGCCGCAAATTCATTGGCCGGCCGTAGCAATTGAGTTCGTCGTTGGTTTGGGCATCGTTTGCTTCGCCATGTGGATTCCGGCGACTGAGGCGGCGCGGCGCGAGCCGGCGCCCGCGCTGAGATCGGGCGATGTAGAAGTCGCTTTCAACTGGAAGCGCATGGCGGCCCTTGGCAGCGTCTTGCTCGTCAGCGGCGCGGCGCTGTCCTTCGTGCCCGCCTCTGCAGAAATTCCAATCGCGGGCTACTGCGCCATCGCTGCGCTGCTGTTCGGCGGTATCTTATGGATTCCACAGGTGAGCGTCGGCTTGCTTGCCCTGTTGCCGCGTCTGCGTTCACCGAGCCTTGCCGTGGCATTGGCGCAAATGCGCGGCAGCCGGGCAACGTTGTTCCTGAGTCTTGCTCCCCTGGTCGTCAGCTTTGCATTGATGGTGGCAATGGCCATTCTGGTGCATTCCTTCCGGGACTCTTTCGAGTCGTGGCTCGCGAAGCTATTGCCGGCGGATCTTCAAGTACGCGAGCCGCTTGCGAGTGACACGGCCAGCTGGACTCAGTCTTCCCAAGCCGCCGTAGCTCAGCTAGCCGCCATTTCGCGGGCGGATTTCCGGCGCACGCGAACGGTGTATTTGATGATGGGCGCGGAACCGGTTCAGCTGATCGCGCGCGACATGCGCTCGCGCCGCGCGGAAGAAATCTTGCCGCTGCTCGGCGAATCTCCACGGCTTTCACGTTTGCAGACAGGCAATGCATGGATCTCCGAATCCTTGCGCGATCGATACCGTCTCAACGTCGGAACGAGCTTCTCCATCGGATTGCAAGGAGCTCGCCGCGAATTTCGCGTCGCCGGCATTTGGCGCGACTATGCGCACCCGGCCGGCGCCATCGTGATCGAACGCAGTAATTACATTCGATGGACTGCCGACTCCAGCGCGAACGAGGCGTCTTTTTGGCTGACGCGCGGCGTGACGGTCGAGCAGGCTCGCGCCGCCATTGTGCAGCGTGCACCGGCGATGGCCAGCGCAGAATTTGCCGGCAGCACCGAAGTACGGCGCCGGTCGCTGGCGCTGTTCGATCGTGCATTTGCGGTCACTTACGCGCTCGAGGCGCTCGCTGTCTCGATCGGGCTCGCGGGCATCGGCATTGCAGCGAGTTTCGCGGCCATCACGCGCCGCGCGGAGTTCGGCCTGTTGCGTCATGTCGGCATGAGGCGCCGCGACGTCCTGCGCATGGTGGCCGCGGAAGGCCTGTGCACCTCGTTTCTCGGGTCGTTGCTCGGATTGTGTCTCGGCGTGGTGTTGAGTGTGGTGTTGATTTTCGTCGTCAATCGACAGTCATTTCATTGGAGTATCGATTTTCGCGTTCCGGTGAGCCAGCTCGCGGCGCTCACGGTGGCGTTGATGGTCACTGGAAGTATGACCGCGGTCCTGAGCGGCCGCTCAGTGCTGCGGCAGGATGCATTAGCGGCCGTGCGCGAGGATTGGTGATTCGCGGCTTGTGGGCTTCGATCCCGCGTGGGTGCACGTGCGTTGTGCTCGGCATCGTATTACTGATCGGCAGCGTTGCGCGCCTCGCGCTTGCGGGGCCCGCCATCGACTTGCCGCATGATTTTGGAAGCCATCCCGAACAGCGCAGCGAATGGTGGTATGTCACCGGTTGGCTATCGGACGGAAGCAACGAGTATGGTTTTCAAGTCACGTTCTTTCGAGTGCGCATGGACTTGGCTTCTCTCCAAGGCAATCCGAGCTCTTTCGCCGCGCGGCAAATTCTGATCGCTCATGCGGCATTCAGTGATCCGAGCATCGGCCACTTGCTGCAAGCGCAACGCACCGCGCGCACTGGCTTGCAACTTGCGGAGGCAAGCATCGGCGATACTCACGTGTTTCTCGATGATTGGAGCTTGACCCGCGCACCCGACGGCTATCATGCGCACGTGTTAGCCGAAGACTTCGAGCTGCAGCTGCGCATGCAAGCCAGCGCCGCCCCGCTCCTCAATGGAAGCGCTGGCATCAGCTTCAAAGGTCCAGCCAAGGACTCGTATAGCCATTACTACAGCGAGCCGCAACTTCGAGTCGTCGGAAAACTGCGCCGCCAGAATCGCGAGCTGGCAGTTACCGGCCTCGCATGGCTCGACCACGAATGGTCGAATCAATACTTGGATCCGCGTGCAGCCGGTTGGGATTGGACCGGGATCAACTTTGATGATGGCTCGGCGATGATGGCCTTCAGAATTCGCGCGCTCGATGGCTCGCCGTTGTGGGCAGCCGCCACCTGGCGCAATGGAAAGCTCAGCCGGATTTTCGATGCGTCGCAAGTCAAGTTCACGTCATTGCGTGTGTGGAGGAGCAGCCGAACCGGCATTGGCTATCCCGTCGCTTGGCGAATCAGCACGCCCCAAAGTGAGGTTGAACTCCAGCCCCTGTTCGATGACCAAGAGAACGACACGCGTGCATCGACCGGCGCCATTTACTGGGAAGGCGCGGTTCGCGCCATGTCGAACGGCCGTGCGATCGGGCGCGGATATTTGGAGTTGACAGGTTATGGCAAGCGCTTGCAGCTGCCTTGATCGGCCGCATCGTGCGGATCACAATGTTGCATCATGCTTGAGCAGGTGGAGCTATGGCGCAAAAACTCGTGTATCGGCGGGACTTCGAGGGACGTCTCGAAGGCGAAGCGGAAATTTGCATCGATGCGGATGCGGAAATGGATGACGCCACATTCGTCGGCGAGCACATCGCACGGCTATTGAAAGACGGCGAGACCCCACTGCGCGAGGGCAAGAATCGCTACGCCGTCATCCACGACAACCGGAAAATTGGTTTCATCGAAATCCTGGAAGTGCGCATGCCGGCCGGTGACACCGTTTAGAGTTACGGCGTTGTCGCGCTTTCTCTAACGATTCGATCGCTCAAGTCGCCGAGCGCGTCGCTAAGCGCGGCCGGCACATCGCTCGCGGCGCATTCGCGCCCGTCGCGTTCGATCGTCGACACGTGCGATCGAGGCAGCATCCCCTCGCGCTGTTCCGTCCATCGTGCGTGCAGTCGCAAGCGGCAGTCCATCCCGATGTAAATCTCGTCGAGATCGAGGTCCACCGTGATGGCGGATCGGGCAGGCTGAGATTCAGACATGTTAGCTTGATCGATATTGGCACGGGTGCGCGATTCCAGATTCGCGCGCATCACACGGCTGACCATGCCGCGGAGCGGTGCGGCCCAGGCATGTTGATCATCGATGTCCAACCAGTTGTCGTTGCGATAGCGCACGATCTGCAGACGATCGATCTCCACCGGAATCGAAACGCGTCCCAGCCGAACGATGCTCGGCGAGATAGGAGAGCTCGCAGGCCGTGCGCTCAGCGCATACTCGAGAGGCGGTCGAGTCGCGGCGCAAGCTGCGAGCAAGGCGCCAAGAAATATAGCGAGCACTGTGCAGCTTGGCCTCATTTCTCGGCTCCCCGACGCCCGCGCAGCAAAGACTCTGGGTGGCGCGACAAATAATCCGCCAACTCTCGCACCGAGCGCGAAGTTCGCGCGAGCTCTTGCAGCAGCTCGCTCACATCGCCGTTCGCATTGGCTCCGCTGACGCTGCTTCGAAGGCCCGACAAGGCATCACGCGCGGTGTCGGCAGTTTCACGCATCGATTTCAGCAGTGACTGAAGCTCCGGCTCGGCAGTTTTCGTGATGTGCTCGAGGTGCATGAGAGTGGCGTCCAGCGATTTGAGCGAGCGCCCCAGCTCGGGGCCTCCTGTCGCCTTGTTCAAATGTTCCAGGGTCGATTTGAGGTTCGCCAGAATCTCATCGAGGTCATTTCCGGCAGAGGTTGGAATTCGTAAAGAGCCATCCTCTTCGATGACCCGGCCTCGCGGGGTATCGGAATTCAGATCGAGCGAGACCAGCTTGAGGCCGGTCAATAAATTGCTCGACATCACATGCGCATGCAGCCCGTCGGCCAGGAGTGATGACAACTTTTCGCGCGGCGATGCGCCGGCCGCCTCGAGATGCATAGATTGAAAAGCGTCCGGGTTGATCGCAAGAATGACGCGAGTGCTGAGTTTGCGTCGTCCGCGCTCGTACCTCAACTCCGACGAGCGTACTTCACCGATTTCGAAGCCATGGAGCTCAACCACGCTTTCGCTGCTGATGCCGCGCACATCACCCGCAAAATCCGCCACACACCACAGCACCTCGACGCGGGGATCGACGGTGGCGCGGCGATGATTGGCATAGAGCGCGAAGCGCGCGCCTCGCGGGCTCATCGGCCCTGCGAGCGTCTCGGGCGGCGTGCTGAACTCGATGCCGCCCGAAAGCAACTGTTGCCATGAGTTCGCGCGCAGCCGCACGCCGCGCGAATCCACGGCGACATCGAACCCGCCCGCGTTCCAGAATCGCGTCTGCGGGTGGACCAAGCGATGGTACGGCGCGCGCACGAATGCCGTGACGTCGATGTGTGAGCCATCGGCAGACAAGGCGAACGCATCCACGTTGCCCACGGGCGTCCCGCGATATGAGATAGGCGCCCCGCGAGTCAAGGAACCGAGGTCATCGGCGACGAGGACGAAGCTTGCTCCTTCCGCTTCGGCGTGAAGCGCGGGTGGATCCTCGAGACCTTTGAAATGGCGCTGCGGCGTCTTGCCATTGCCCGGATCCATTTCGATGTAGGCACCCGAAACCAGCGTAGACAAACCAGAAATGCCCTCCGGGCCCACGCGCGGCGAAACCACGTAGAAGCGGGTTTTTTCATTCAGCGCCGATTCGACTGCGCTTCCCATGCGCGCATGCACGATTACGTTAGTCAGCTTGGAGCTCAACTGCAACGACTCAATGGTGCCCACGACCACGCCGCGATGTTGTATGGTCGATTGCTTCGCCCCGAGCCCTTTGCCGGATTCGAACGCGATGGTGATGGTGGGCCCGCGCTCGGTCAGCGAACGCCAAGCAAGCCAGGCAACGATGCCGCCGGCGACGATGGGCACCACCCAGACCCAGGTGACGGGACGGCGGCGGCGCAGCCGTGCTTGACGTTCGGCCGGGTCGTCGATCATGCGCGCTTCGTCGCATCCCACATCAGGCGCGTATCGAACGTGCTGGTGGCGATCATGGTCAAGACCACCACGGCAGCGAAAGCCACCAATCCGTCCTTGGGCCGAAGCGTCGACAACGCGCCGAACTGCAACAGCGCGGCCAGAATCGACCCCATGAACACATCGATGTTCGACCAGCGACCAATGGCATCGACCAACCGGTACAACCGAGTGCGCACGAGCAGGCCGTACGCGGAGCGAGAGCGCGTCGCGAGCAGCATCCACGACAAACCGATGAGCTTCAGCATGGGCAGCACGACGCTCGCGGCAAACACCAGAATTGCAAGCGGCACGAGATCATTGTCGGCAAGCTCGAGCACGCCACTCATGATGGTCTTGTTTTGCTCGCCGCCGATTTGCGTAATGGAAAGCACCGGCAGCAGATTGGCGGGGACGTAAAGGAGGAAGCTCGCGATGACGAGCGCTGCGGTCACTTGCATCGATGAGGGCTTGCGAAAAGCGAGCCGCGCCGAGCAACGGGGGCATTTCGGATGAGCTGCTCGATCAACGACGAGATCGCACGTCATGCACGCTACCGGATCGGCCGGAATCGCCGCCATCGCCGGACCGCGCGGCGTGAGCGCTGACCAAACGACGCGCTCATCGAACTGGGTCATTGCAAGAAGTCCCGCGAACGTCGCGACGATCAGACACCAGCCGCCCAGCCCGACCTGAACTTCGGCGATGACGCCCAAACGGCTGTAGGCAACGAAGCCGCCGACCAAGAACACGTCGAGCATGGCCCAAAGACGAAGATGCTTGACCCAGCGGAATACTTTGCCAAGCCCGGCGTGAGGATCCGTACGCAGCTCGAGCAGAGCGAACACGAACAGGCTCAAATAGGTAAAGGGCGCAAACACGCAAAATGCAGCAACCAATGCTCCGAGGGAAGGAAAGCCGCCCCGCCAATACGCTGAGACGTTCGACCACAAATACGCATGCCGCTCGATGCCGTACGACCACACCGAAATCACGGGCATCGCGGAGCCCGCGATCAGCATCAAGAGGGAAGTCATCGCGAGCGCAAGAGTCATCTCCACCGCGGGCTGACCGTGCCCTGCGAGAGTTCTGCCGCAGCGGCGGCAATCTGCGCCCTCACCCCGCCGCCTTGCCGGCAGCCATTGAATCATTCCGCAGTCTGGGCAGCCGACACGCTCGGCGCCAATGTGAGCGCGCTTGCTTCGACGTCTTTCGAGCCAGTCAGCCATTACCCGGTAAGCACGCTCGACCTCATGCGGCGCCGAGTCTATCAACCCGATTACTCGCCGATCAAATGCAGCGCTCTAAGATGGGTGTCTCGTGCCGCTCCCGCGAGGTGTCGTCAGAATCTTCGCCCTGCTACGCACATGCGGGTCTTTGCCTACGGTTGCAGGTGCATGGCGGATGCGCCGGTCGTGATGTCGACGGGAACTGAGACATGGTCGTGCACGACCAACCAACGGCCGTCGATCTTTTTTAATCCATTGGTGCCGCGCATCCACAGATGAAATGGCTTGCCTTTCATTGTGCCGTTCAGCCCGATGAGTGCATGAACGATTGCGACCGTGTCCGATGCAATGATGCTGCTCTCGCGGACCTCGACGGAGACCGGCCCGTCGAATAGCTTGAGAAAACCGATCCAATCCTTGCGATACGCATCCCAACCGTTGAAGCGCAGCGGCGGCAGGATGTCGAACGCCACTGTCTGCGCACCCGGTGCATAAAAAGACATGATTCGCTCGACGTCCCCGCTCTCGAACGCTTCTTTCCAAGCCAGCCGCTGCTGTTGGACTTCATCATGGCTGTTCATGTCTTGCTCCTAGGTTTGATTGAGCAGCACCGCTGCTCAGCAGGAAAGCGAGATTGCGTTCGACACCGATGCACGAAAAAAATGGTGCGCGGGAAATGTTGGTCGGGGCGACAAGATTCGAACTTGCGACCCCTTGCACCCCATGCAAGTGCGCTACCAGGCTGCGCCACGCCCCGACCGTAGTCGGCGATGATAGCGGAAAGCGCCGCGTTCGCGGCGTCGAAGTCTTGCTCGGGGAAAGGCGTCGAAGTCTTTTCGGTGTAAAGACGCCGACGTCACTCGATGCTAGTTTCTGCCGGCGCCTCAGCGCCGCAGCACCTTGAGAAGCTCCTCGAGCTCGACACGCATCTGATGGATGAGTTGCTGGCTTTGATTCAAATCCACTTGCGCGTCATCGCCGGCGAGCCGATTTCGCGCGCCGCCAATGGTGAACCCTTGCTCGTACAAGAGGCTGCGAATTTGGCGAATGATGAGCACATCTTGCCGTTGATAGTAGCGCCGGTTGCCGCGGCGCTTGACGGGCTTCAACTGTGGGAATTCCTGTTCCCAATAACGCAATACGTGCGGCTTCACACCGCATAAGTCGCTCACTTCGCCAATGGTGAAGTAGCGCTTGCCGGGTATGGCCGGCAGCTCGTTATTGTTGCTTGGTTCCAGCATACGCTTCGACGCGTGCTTTCAACTTTTGGCCCGGACGAAAGGTCACGACACGCCGCGCGCTGATTGGAATTTCCTGACCCGTTTTGGGGTTGCGCCCGGGACGCCGATTCTTATCGCGCAAATCGAAATTTCCGAAGCCAGATAATTTGACCTGCTCGCCAGAGGAAAGGGCCGCGCGAATTTCTTCGAAGAACATGTCGACGAGCTCGCGAGCTTCGCGCTTATTGAGGCCCAACTGATCGAACAGTGCTTCGGCCATCTCGGCTTTCGTCAATGCGGTCATGCGTTCTCATTCTCTCAAGACTGCGCCGAATTCTTTTTTGAGGACGCCCACGACCCGCGCCACGACTTCCTCGATTTCATGATCCACAAGCGTGCGCGAAGGGTCCTGTAAAATCAACCCAAAAGCGATGCTTTTTCGTCCTGAATCTAAATTACCGCCGCGAAACACATCGAATAAGACAATATCCTGAATGAGCCGCGCGTCATCGCTTCGGCGAATACTCCGGCAAATCGCATCGAATGCAATGGCGTCGTCAAGAACGACCGACAAATCTCGCCGCACCGATGGCATTTCTGAGATCCCATTAAATTTCAATGGCTTGCTATGTAAACATAGTGCAGTATCTATCTCAAAAAGCTGCACTGCCGGAAGGCCCATCCGCGCGGCGATTTTTGGGTGCAACTCGCCAATCCAACCCACCGGTTGATCGTCCATCCAAATCCTCGCGGCCCGCCCTGGATGCAAACAGCTCAGCTGATCGGGCACATAGCGCGGCCGACCATTGCCGCGTGCGAGAGATAACAGCGACTCGAGATCGCCTTTCAAATCAAAAAAATCACTTTCCTTACTTCTCACGCTCCACTGTTCCGGCAATCTTGCGCCGCAGATCAACGCGCTCATGCGCTCGATCTCGAGCGGACCTGAGGCGTGCGCGTGGTAAGTGCGGCCGGCCTCGAATAGCTTCACGCGCTCTTGCTGATGGCGTACGTTGAACTCACAGGCACGCAGCAGACCCGGCCACAGCGAAGTGCGCATGGTGCTCATCGCGCCCGAAATTGCATTCGAAAGAGCGAGAGGCGTTTCGTCGGGAAACAAACTTGAATTTTCTTCGCTTGAGATGAAACTGTACGTGATGGCTTCGCGATAGCCTCGCGCTGCCAGATGATCCCGTGCGCCGCGGAGCGGGACTTCACGTTCATCCGCAGGCCCCGTGAGCTGGGCAATCTCGGCCGGCTTGACGGCGACCCGATTCATGCCGGTCAGTCGAAGCACTTCTTCGATGAGATCGGCTTCAATGTTGAGATCGAAGCGGTGCGCCGGAATTCGCACCTGCCATCCGTCGGTCGTGGACCGAACCTCAGGACTGATCGATGCCAGCGACTCAAACACTTCTTGCTTGGGAAGCTCGAGCCCGAGCAAACGATCGAGACGGCTGGCGCGCAGAGTGATCCACCGTTCCACATGTCGCGCATCGCCACTCAAGCTCACGGGCCCGGCCGCCGCGCTCAGTTGCAGCAGTAGCTGCGTGGCGCGCTCAATGGCCTTCGGCACGAGCGTTGGGTCGACTCCGCGCTCAAAGCGTTGCGCCGCATCGGTGAATAGCCCGAAGCGGCGCGCCCGCCCGATGATGGAGCTCGGCGTGAAATGGGCAGACTCGAGCACCACATGCTGCGTGTGATCGCTGATCGCCGTAGCCCTGCCGCCATAGATTCCTGCAAGCCCCACCGGCGTCGTGTCGGATGCGATGATCAAACACTGCGGATCCAGCGCGATGAAATCGCCGCTCAGAAGCTCGAGATGCTCGTCACCGCGAGCCCAGCGCACGATCAGTTGCGAGCCGAGCTTCTGCAGATCGTAAGCGTGCAGCGGCTGACCCAGTTCCAACATGACGTAATTGGTGACATCGACGACGGCCGAAATCGAGTTCATCCCGGCGCGTTGTAGACGCTCGATCATCCAGGAAGGTGCTTTAGCCCCGGGCGGGATGTTGCGAACGATTCGGCTTGCGAATGCCGGACAAGCTTCGGTGGCCTCGATGTGCACGGCCTGCACGTCCTGCAGCGTGCCCTGGACTCGCTGCACCATCGGCTCCCAGTAGCGCCGCTGCAGAATTGCGCGCATCTCGCGCGCGACTCCGGCAACGCTCAAGCAATCCCCGCGATTCGCAGGAGACTTCAAGTCGAGAACGACGTCTTCGAGATTGAGAGCGCTGCGAAGCTCGCGGCCAAC
Organism: uncultured Steroidobacteraceae bacterium; assembly: GCA_964247385.1. GTDB lineage: Bacteria > Pseudomonadota > Gammaproteobacteria > Steroidobacterales > Steroidobacteraceae > TMP-86. The sequence continues at coordinate 190,904 of CAXTUB010000001.1, forward strand.
GGCAAGCTCTGCGGCGAGTTCCAAGATCCCTTGCGCGTCCCCGCGCAGCCCGAGCTCGGCGGCGGAGCACACCATGCCTTCCGACCGGACGCCACGCAACGTCGCGGCGCGGATCACGACATCATTCGGCAGAACGGCGCCCTCGCGCGCCACGGCGACCTTGATGCCCGGGCGAACATTGCTCGCGCCGCACACGATATTCAAAGGTTTGGATTCGCCGGTATCGACGCTGCAAATCGTTAGCTTTTGGGCATTGGGGTGTGGAGCGATGCTTACTATTTCGCCCACCACCACACCGGTGAATGGAGGCGCAACCGCTTCGACGCTCTCGACCTCCAGCCCCGCCGCAGTGAGGGTTTGAGCGAGCACTGCGTTGTCGAGCGAGATCGGGACAAATTCTTCGAGCCACGCGCGGCTGACTTTCATACGAACTGCTTCAGAAAGCGCAAGTCGTTTTCGAAGAACAAGCGCAGATCTCCAACGTCGTACCGGAGCATCGCGAGACGCTCGATGCCCATGCCGAACGCATAGCCCTGCCAGGTTTCCGGATCGATGCCGCAAGAGATGAGAACGTTCGGGTGCACCATGCCGCAGCCCAGAACCTCGAGCCAGCCCGTATGCTTGCAGACACGGCAGCCGCGGCCGCTGCAAAACACGCACTCCACATCGACTTCGGCCGATGGTTCCGTGAAAGGAAAATACGAAGCACGCAAACGCATGCCCAAGGTGCGCTCGAAAAAGTGATCCAAAAACGATGACAGCATGGATTTCAAATTGGCGAAGCTGACGTCCGCGCCAATCACCAATCCTTCCACTTGATGAAACATGGGCGTATGCGTCATGTCGGAGTCGCAGCGGTATACGCGGCCCGGAGCGATGATCGAGAAGGGCGGCTTCCGTCCCCGCATGGCACGAACTTGCACCGGCGAGGTATGTGTGCGCAACAGACGCCCGTCCGGAAAATAAAATGTGTCGTGCATGGCGCGCGCCGGATGATCCGGCGGAATATTCAGCGCCGTGAAATTATGGAAGTCGTCCTCGATCTCGGGTCCCGTTTCGACGCTGAAGCCCGCTTGCCGGAAAATCTCCTCGATGCGTAAGCGGGTGCGGGTAATCGGATGCAGCCCGCCGCTCGCTTCTCCTCTTCCGGGCAATGTGACATCGATGGCGCCCGCCGCGAGCTCAGCGCTCAGCGCAGCATCATCGATCTGCGAACGCCGCGCTTCGAGCGCGGCTTGAATGCGATGCTTGGCGGCATTGATCCGCTCACCCGCGGCGGGCCGCTCGCTCGCCGCGAGCGCGCCAAGGCTTTTTAATTGCTCGGTAAGCGAGCCCTTCTTGCCAAGCAGAGCGACACGCGCCTCCTCGAGCGCGATCGAGCTTTGCGCCGCGCGAATGCGCTCGAGACCCTGCTCGATGAGGTGGGCGAGCGAATCCTCAACGTTCGCTTGCGCGCCGCTCTTGCGTTGCACTCGGTCGAGACGAAGAAATGCTACGCAGCGGCGCGCGCCGTGGGCGCACTCGCATCCAGACTCGCCTTGACCTTCTCCGCAATGGCGGCGAATGCGGGTAAGTCATGCACGGCCAGGTCCGCAAGCACCTTACGGTCGATCGACAGCCCGGCCTTGTTCAGCCCGTCGATCAAACGGCTGTACGATAGGCCGGATAATCGCGCCGCGGCATTGATGCGCGTGATCCACAGCGCGCGATATTCGCGCTTCTTCTCGCGACGGCCGCGGTAGGCATACTGCCCGGCCTTGATGACTGCTTGCTTCGCGGTGCGAAACACCTTACGGCGCGCATTGAAATAGCCTTTGGCTTTCTTCAGAACTTTCTTATGACGGCGCCCTGCAACGACGCCTCGCTTGACTCGAGCCATGACATTCTCTCCTTTAGGTTCCGGGCAACATCTGCTTCACACGGTTGAAATCCGTGTCGTGCACCTGCGATTCGCGCCGCAACTGGCGCTTTCGTTTGCTCGGCTTTTTCGTGAGTATGTGACGGCGGTGCGATTGCCCGCGCTTGAAGCCATTGGCCGTTTTGGTGAAGCGCTTGGCCGCTGCGCGCTTGGTTTTCAATTTGGGCATACCCTACTCTCTATTCCATTGTTGAGCCTGTTCGCGCGCGCGACGCTTGAGCGCTGCGCATGCTCGAGGCGAGGAGCGACCCTTGCAGGGAACGCCGCTACTTTTTCTTGGGCCCGAACACCATGACCATCTGCTTGCCCTCCATCAGAGGGTTTTGCTCCACCGAAGAATGGGGGCCCAAATCTTCGGCTATCCGAGCGAGCAACCGCCGCCCGATGTCCTGGTGCACGAGCTCTCGGCCGCGGAAACGTAAAGTCACCTTGGCCTTATCGCCCTCGGAAAGAAAACGGATCAGATTACGCAGCTTGACCTGGTAATCCGCCTCTTCCGTTCCGGGCCGAAACTTCACTTCCTTGACTTGAATCTGCTTCTGCTTGCGCTTCGCCGCATGCGCCTTCTTGCTCTGCTCGAACAAGAACTTTCCAAAATCCATGACCCGAACCACAGGTGGATCGGCCATCGGCGAGACTTCAACTAAATCCAATTGCTGCGAGGAGGCCATCTCCAGCGCCGACGCGCGCGTCATGACACCCGCTTGACTCCCGTCGGCCGCGATGACCCGCACTTGGGGTGCCGCGATTTCTTCGTTGCGCTTTACTCGCTTCGACGTTGCGATAAACGATCCTCCAAAACAAAACGGCCGCGGCTCGTATTCTCTTTGGCTAGATCGGACGCAAGCTCTTGCAGCTGGATGCTCCCTAAGTCTTTGCCACTACGTGCTCGCACGGCCAAGGTGCGCCCCTCCACTTCCCGATCGCCTGCGACTAGTAGGTAAGGAACGCGCTTCAGCGTGTGCTCGCGAATCTTAAAGCCAACCTTCTCGTTCCTCAAGTCCGTTTCCACGCGAAGCCCATGATTTTTCAAGTCTTCCGCCGCTTCGGCGCAGAAAGATTCTTGCCGCTCGGTGATGGCGACGACGACCGCCTGGACCGGCGCGAGCCACAGCGGCAACCGGCCGGCATGATGCTCGAGCAAGATCCCGATGAAGCGCTCGAGCGATCCAAACATGGCTCGGTGCAACATGACCGGCGCATGCTTTTGGCTGTCATCGCCGATGTAGTGCGCGCCGCGGCGCGCGGGAAGGTTCAAATCGACCTGAAGCGTCCCGCATTGCCAGTCACGGCCGATGGCATCACGTAGCACGAACTCGAGCTTGGGGCCGTAAAACGCGCCCTCGCCCGGGTTCAATGTCGTCTCGATACCGGCGGCGGCTGCGGCCGCTCTCAGCGCTGCTTCGGCCGTGTCCCAAATTTCATCCGACCCGACGCGCTTGACCGGACGATCGGAGAACTTAATCCGGACATCGCTGAAGCCGAAGTCGCGGTAAATCGACAAAATGAGCTCGGTGACCGCGACGCATTCTGCGGTGATCTGCTCTGCAGTGCAGAAGATATGCGCGTCGTCCTGCGTGAATGCACGCACGCGCATCAGGCCGTGGAGCGCTCCAGAGGGCTCGTAGCGATGCACCTTGCCGAATTCGGACAGCCGCAGCGGAAGCTCGCGGTAGCTTCGCAAGCCCTGCTTGAAAACCTCGACATGACCGGGGCAGTTCATGGGCTTGAGCGCGAATACACGCTCGTCCGGTGTTTGCGTCATGTACATGTTTTCGCCGAACTTTTCGATGTGGCCCGACTGGACCCACAGCTCACGATCGAGAATTTCGGGCGTATTGATTTCGTGATAGCCCGCAGCGTCCTGTTTCTCGCGCATGTATGCGATAAGCGATTGAAACAAGCTCCAGCCTTTCGGATGCCAGAACACGGCGCCCGGCGATGCCTCCTCGAGGTGAAATAAGTCGAGCTCGCGCCCGATGCGCCGATGGTCGCGCTTCTCCGCCTCCTCGAGCCGCTGTAGGTATTCGGCAAGCTGCCTTTCATTCGCCCACGCCGTGCCATAGATTCGCTGCAACATCTCGTTGCGAGAGTCGCCGCGCCAATAGGCACCCGCGACCTTCATGAGCTTGAACGCCCTGAGCTTTCCCGTGCTCGGCACGTGCGGTCCGCGACAGAGGTCCTCCCAATCGCCTTGGCCATACAGGCTGATGCTTTCAGCAGCCGGAATGGCGGAAATGATTTCCGCTTTGTAGCGCTCGCCGATGCTCTTGAAATGCTCCACTGCGGCATCACGCGGCAGCACGCGGCGCCGCACCGGCAAATCCCGCGCGACGATTTCACGCATGCGCTCCTCGATCGCCGCGAGATCTTCAACGGTGAAGGGCCGCTTGTAAGCGAAGTCATAATAGAAGCCATCTTCGATGACCGGCCCGATGGTCACTTGTGCGTCGGGATACAGCTCCTGCACCGCATGCGCGAGCAAATGAGCGGTGGAGTGTCGCAGCACATCGAGCCCTTGTGGATCGCGGTCTGTGATGATGCGCAGCGGCACGCCGCGATCGATGAGATGCGAAGTGTCGACCAAATTGCCGTTGATTTCTCCGGCGAGCGCCGCCTTGGCGAGTCCAGCGCCAATACGCGCGGCCACTTGAGCGACCGTTACGGGAGAATCAAATACAAGCTGCTTCGAATCGGGAAGAGTGATCGTGGGCATGAGCGGCGCGCATTTTATAACGCGCGATACCAGAATTGCGCGCGGGTCGCGGCGGCCTCGACGCCTTCGATCTCGGCAGCTCGCAAAGATGATCGGGCTTGCTGCGGAGAAGGCGCCAGATCGCGGCGGCCGTCGATGTCGTGTGGAGAGGTCTCGTTGGCGAGGATCTCGCTCACCTCCAGGCGCTCGGCATGGCGCGCGCCGAGTACTCGTCGATAGACGTCGAAGTAGAGATCCGGCGAATAGGCCGGTGCGGTGCCGCCCTGAACCGCATCGGGGCACACGCCGAGCTCGAGCGCCGCCTGCACGATGTCGCTCCATAGTGCATCCACCACGCTCGGCATGGCATTGGCCCCATCGTAGGTGTGTCGGGGCTGCACGCTCTCGGCGCGGCGTGCCGCTTCGATGGCTCGACGTACCTGCACCGATGGCGTGACCACCCAAAATTGCGCCCGCGGCGAGCGCAACAGCGTCTCGAGCTCGTTCGGCGCAGGGTGTGCGAATTCGATGAAGCGGCCACCGATGAGTGGGGCTTCGATCAACAGCACATCTGACGCGGAACGCGCAGCCCTCCACTTGCTCACCGCATCGAGTGCCCAAAGGCCCGCCGCGCGGCGGATCATGATGTGGGTCGAGCCATCGATCTCCGGGTATGCAGCCAGGATGGCGGGCTCATCGAAAGGACGCCGCGCCACGTCCCACTGCAACATCGACGCTTGACGCCCGGCACGCCGACATGATGCGAATAACTCGCGCATGAACAAACTCTTGCCCGTCCCCGGAATGCCGCAGACGAATACGAGCTCGGCGCTGAGCGCCATTTGAATCGCTTGAGCTGAATCCATGGTGCGCGCTAGTGGGATCGAACCACTGACCCCCACCATGTCAAGGTGATGCTCTACCGCTGAGCTAAGCGCGCTCGGTGGGCGCGAACGATACCGGATTCGGCGATGGCGATAAAGAGCCGGAGTCGGAGAAGTGGAACTTGGCCTCGCCGATGATGACGACATCGCCGTCTTTCAACTTGTGCCGCGACACCTTGCGGTCATTGACGATGATTCCGTTGGTGCTGCCAAGATCTTCGATGATGGCGTGGCGAGCGCCGGTCAATATGAGTGCGTGGTGCCGGCTCACCGAGGTGGACTCGATGCGCACGTCATTATCCGGAGCTCGGCCAATGCGCGTTCGCGCGCCCAACATGAAGGTGCCGGACGCACCCTCGTCCACACGCGACAGCGACACCCGGTGCTCCTCTGCGCCCGGCGCTGACAGCGAATGAACAGGGTTCCCCAGAATCGGAGCGCCCAAACGCTCGATGCTCGACTGCAACCGGCCAAGCACTTGGGCGTTATTGGTTGCGCTGCGCTCGAGCCGGCGAATCAAGAATTCACGCTCTTCCAATGCGCCGCGCGAGCGCTCGAGCGCGGACTGCAAGCGCTTGATCTCGTTCTCGGCCTCGCCCAGCTCGAGTGATTTCGATTCCAACGATGCTGCCACGCGCGCAATTTCCGCTTCAGCTTCCTCGACTGGGCGCAGCCGCGCCGTAAGCTCCTCACGAGCCAAGCTCAACTCGCGCTCCAAGCCCGATGCGCGCTGCGAAGCGTCGGCAAGCGCAGCGCGCGATTCCGACAATTCCATCTGCGCCGCCGATAGCTCCGCTCCCGCATTCTCGCGTACCCGGGCAATCTCCGCTTCCACGTGCTGACGGCTGTGAGAAAGCGCTTCGCGTGCCGACTCTTGTGCGTTTGCGATCTCGATGCGCGCGGCGTCTTGAGCCCGCGCGGTCTCCGCACGCGCCGTTTCGCGCGTGCGCTCCACTTCCTCATGCGCCGACAGTCGGGCGCGCTCCACTTCTTCACGAGCCTCCGCCTGGGCGCGCTCGATTTCCTCACGCGCCGCGCTCTGAGCTTCTGCAACCAGCAGTTTCGCCGAGTCACGCGCCTGCACGAGCTCATCTCGGGAAAGCTCGCGAAGCGTAGATACTTCCGCCTGCGCGGCTTGGAGGGAGCCTTCCAACCCCTGAGTCTCGCGCACATAGGCTTCGTGCTTCGCTTCCACCTCGGCCGCCCGATGCTCGGCATTGTCGAGCCGCGCAGCAAGCGCCTCACGGCCTGCAACGGCCTCCGCAGCCTGCCGCTCGACTCGCGCACGAGTTTCCGATTCGACCGACAACTGCTGTCTGACCTCTCGCAGCGCAGATTCGATGGAGCTGCGCTGACTCTCCGCCGCGGCACGAGCAGAGCCCGCAGCCTCGAGCTGCGCACGAAGCTCATCTTGCCCCTGCCGAGCCTTATCGAGTTCCGCAACGCGAGCCTTCGACTGTTCGGCACTGCTTGCCAATGCCGCCTCGAGCGCACGAACCGCCGACTCGCGCTCGGTCAACTGGGCAGAGGTTTCCTGTCTCGCGCTTTGCAATTGCGCTGCGTGCTGCTCGAGCTGCGCGCGCGCAGCTCGCGCGGCCGCCAGCTCTTGCTGCATTTCGCGCACGGTTTTTTCGAGCACGGCACGATCGGAATCGGCTCTCGCTTGAGCGCCCTCGCGTGCCTTGAGCTGCACCAGCAGATCCTGACGAGTTTGCTCGCTGGTCTGCAAGGCCTTCGTCTGCGACTTGAGGTTTTCGGAGTTGGCCACGATGGCCGCCTCGAGCGCACGCACGTTGGCTTCACGTTCAGCGAGCTGCGCGGTCGCGGTCGACAGACGATTCTGCAAATCGCGCGCAGCCGATGCATGCTTCTCGGCGTTCCCGGACACCACCGCGAGCCGGCTTTCCAAATCCAGCGAGGCCGTATCGCGATCGGCGCGCCGCCATTCTTCCGAGCTGAGATTTTCGAGAAATTCGGAAGCGCTATGCCGGTGCGATTCCGCATCGCGCCGAAGCACGGCATAGGATTGCTCGTGGCGATTGATTTGAGCGTGCAGCGCATCGATGGAACGTTGCGCATTGGCAAACTCTGACTTTCGCTCCTCGATCCGCGCGTGCGCATGGTTGAGCTCGGCGGTCAGCTTGGAATTTGACTGCAATGCCGTGTGGAGCTTGCCCGACAACTGGGTCTGCTCACGCCGAAGCTCCTCGGTCTGCCGCTCGATCTCCGCGGATGCTTGTTGAGCCTTCCCCAAACTTTGCTCGCGGGATGCGAGTGCGGCGCGCAAACTCACGAGCTCAGCGGCATGCTTCTCCGCTTCGGCTCTCAGCTCATCGACCTTTTCAGCCGCCGTCTTGGATTGCCGGTCGCGCTCGGACAAAGTCTCCAGCGCGCGGCTCAATGACTCATCGCGGGCATTGAGCGCGCCGCGCAGATTCAATACATCGGCTGCATATTTCTGCGCCTCGGTGCGCGACAGATCAAGCTTCTCGCGCGCTTCCTTCAGCTCACGCTCGAACGCTTCTTGTTGCGCGACTTGCTGGACCAGGCGCGCTTCAGCGTTTTGCACGCTCTCCACGAGCGATGGCAAATCGATGTGCCGGTCGTGCTCGGAAGTGACGACGTTCACTTCGAGTCGAGCCGTCGAGCTCAAATCTAGGTGGTCATCTTCATCGGCGAATTTGAGAACCGGAAGCTCGCTCGTGCGCTCCAAGTCCACCTCGCGCGCGGACTCCGATTCCTGCAGCTTGCGCATGCGGGATAGTGTATCTGAAGGGTCGGACTTGCGAATGTGAACCCGAGCGCGATTTACCATATCGTATTTTAGACAGCGCGCTGCTCGGGTACGCCGAACGCCGAGTTTCTCAGCTGCTGAATCTCATCGCGCAGCTTGGCCGCTCGTTCGAATTCGAGATTGCGCGCCAACCGAAACATTTCAGTCTCCAACTTCTTGAGCTTTCGCGCGGCTTGCTCGGGACCGAGCGCCTCGATCGTGGGTTGAGTGCGCGCTTGCGCGCCCGAACGCGCGCCCTCCATCACGTCCGCGACACCTTTGACGATGCCCCGCGGCACGATTGAATTTTCTACATTGAACTGCAGTTGCCGCTCACGGCGGCGAGCCGTCTCCTGCAAGGCGCGCTCGATCGAGCCTGTCAGATGGTCTGCATATAGGATGGCTCGGCCATTCAGGTGGCGAGCGGCCCGGCCGATGGTTTGGATCAATGAGCCTTCCGAGCGGAGAAAGCCCTCCTTGTCTGCATCCAGAATCGCAACCAGGCTGACTTCGGGCATGTCCAGACCTTCCCGTAACAGATTGATCCCGACAATCACGTCGAATTTTCCGAGCCGTAAATCTCGAATGATTTCCGACCGTTCCACGGTATCGATGTCGGAATGCAGATATCGCACTTTGACTTGATGCTCGCTCAAGTAATCAGTCAGATCTTCGGCCATTCGCTTGGTCAGCGTAGTCACCAACACGCGCTCGTTGAGCGCGACGCGAGCGCGGATCTCCGACAGGAGATCGTCGACTTGCGCGCGCACAGGGCGTATCTCGACTTCCGGATCGACGAGGCCGGTGGGTCGGACGAGTTGCTCGACGATCTGGGCCGACAGTTTTTGCTCGTACGGGCCGGGGGTCGCTGAAACGTAGATAGTTTGCGGCGCGGCACGCTCGAACTCATCGAAACGCAAGGGCCGGTTATCCAGCGCTGAAGGCAATCGAAAGCCATATTCGACCAAGGTCTCCTTGCGCGACCGATCTCCCCGGTACATCGCACCGAGCTGAGGAACGGTTTGGTGGCTTTCGTCGATGACGAGCAAGGCATTGGCCGGGAGATAATCGAACAGGCAAGGCGGCGGCGCGCCCGCGGAGCGGCCGGATAAATACCGGGAATAATTTTCGATCCCTGAGCAATACCCCACTTCGTTCATCATCTCCAGATCGAACGTGGTGCGCTGTTGCAAGCGCTGCGCCTCGAGCAACCGCCCCGCCTGATGCAGTGCCTGCAACCGCTCGCGCAGCTCCTCGCGGATCTCATCCACGGCCTTGTGGATGCGCTCGCGCGGCGTCACATAATGCGTCGACGGAAAGATCGTGAGTCGCGGCGTCTTGCGCAGCACCTCGCCCGTCAGCGGATCGAAGAGGCTCAAGCATTCCACGCGGTCGTCGAACAACTCGACGCGCACGGCTTCGCGCTCGGATTCGGCTGGAAAAATATCCACGACATCGCCGCGCACTCGAAAGTTGCCCTGCCGCAGCTCGACCTCGTTGCGCGTGTACTGCATGTCGGCCAAGCGGCGCAGAAGCTTGCGCTGATCGAGCAGATCGCCGCGTGACAAGTGCAGCACCATGCTGAGATACGCCTGCGGATCACCCAGACCGTAGATTGCGGACACCGTCGCCACGATGATGGAGTCCGGCCGCTCGAGCAGAGCCTTGGTCGCCGACAGGCGCATCTGCTCGATGTGATCGTTGATCGAGGAATCTTTTTCGATGTACGTATCCGATGAAGGGACGTACGCTTCGGGCTGATAGTAGTCGTAATACGAAACGAAGTACTCCACCGCATTGCGCGGAAAGAACTCCTTGAATTCGCCGTACAGCTGCGCGGCGAGCGTCTTGTTGTGAGCCAGCACCATGGTCGGCCGCTGCACCCGCTGAATCACGTTGGCCACGGTGAAGGTCTTGCCCGAGCCGGTGACCCCGAGCAGGGTTTGATGCGCAAGCCCGCTGCCGATGCCGTCCACGAGCCGCTCGATGGCCTGCGGCTGGTCTCCAGCGGGATTAAAGTCGCCGAACAATTCAAACTTCATAGTAGACGCCTCGCATCACATTCTCTCACGCGCCGCGCGCGTGGCGCAGCTTCGTCAGATTCCGTACACTTCGCCGCATTCAATCGATTGGAGAGACCGCCGTGACTGCTTTGGCGCATCGAGTGCAGCAAATCAAGCCATCGCCCACGCTGGCAGTGACCGCGCGGGCAGCGCAGCTCAAAGCTCAGGGAAGGGACATCATCAGTCTTGGGGCGGGTGAGCCGGATTTCGACACCCCGGAACATATCATCGCCGCGGGCATCGAAGCGATCCGCACGGGAATTACGCGCTACACCGCGGTGGACGGTACGGCGGAGCTCAAAGATGCCATCGTCAAGAAATTTCAGCGCGACAACTCGCTCGAATATACGCGCGCGGACATCGTCGTCTCGTGCGGCGCCAAGCAGACTTGCTACAACCTGTGTATGGCTCTTTTGAGTGACGGGGACGAGTGTGTCATTCCCGCGCCCTACTGGGTCTCGTATCCCGACATGGTCGTGCTTGCCGGAGGAACTCCGGTGATCATTCCCGCTACCCAGTCCGCAGGATTCAAGATCACGCCTGCGCAATTGCGGGCAGCGCTCACGCCGCGAACCAAGTTGTTCTTGATCAATAGTCCCAGCAATCCGACGGGAGCGGCGTATACGCGCGCCGAGCTCGCCGCGTTGGGCCGGGTGCTCGAGGATTTTCCCGCCGTCGTCATCGGCTCGGATGAAATGTACGAGCATATTTATTGGGGGCCGGAGCCGTACGTGAGCTTTGCACGCGCGTGCCCTGCGCTGTTCGAGCGCACGGTCACCATCAACGGCGTGTCGAAGGCGTATGCCATGACGGGTTGGCGCATTGGATATTGCGGTGCTCCACGTGATCTCGCGACCGCAATGGCCACCATTCAGGGACAGTCCACCTCGAACCCGGCGAGCATGTCGCAGCGGGCCGCCGCGGTTGCGTTGAATGGCGATCAGTCCTGCGTCAGCGAAAGAAATCGCGCTTACAAGGAGCGCCACGACTATATCGTCGGTGCGCTGAACCAATTGCCGGGCGTGAGTTGCCGGCCTGGGGCCGGCACGTTCTACGCCTTTGCCAACATCGAAGGCGCCATGAGTCAATTGGGCCTGCGCGATGACGGCGAGTTTGCCGAGCAACTCTTGATGCAATGCGGAGTCGCCGCGGTTCCTGGAACCGGCTTCGGCGCACCCAATCATCTGCGTGTATCGTTTGCTTGCAGTCTCGCGCAACTCGAGGAAGCCGTGCGCCGCATGCAGTCCTTATTGGCCGAGCCGTTGGCAAAGCGGCACCACGCTTGACTTAAAATCGCGGCATCAAGGAAAATCCGCGCAGCTCGAGGCGAACGCAGCCACGGCGCCGTTCCCAAATTCCCCGGTAGCTCAGCGGTAGAGCGTCGGACTGTTAATCCGTTGGTCGTCTGTTCGAATCAGACCCGGGGAGCCAATTGAGAGATCAACCCTTCGCGTGAGCTCGTGTGAGCGCGGCTAGCGATTACAAGGTGTCCGCGAGCTCGCGCAAGTAACTCCGGAATTCCTTTCCGAGCTTGGCGTGGCTCAGGCCGAACTCGACCGTGGCTTGTAAATAACCCAGCTTGCTGCCGCAATCGTAGCGCTTGCCTTCGAATTCATAGGCGAAGATGGGCTCTCGCCGCATGAGCCGCGCGATGCCGTCGGTGAGTTGAATCTCGCCGCCCGCACCTTTCCCGACTTGCATCAGTTCCTCGAAGATGGTGCCCGACAACAAATACCGGCCGACGACTGCAAGAGTCGACGGCGCTTTTGCGGGACTCGGCTTTTCCACGATGTGCGAGATTTGCGCAACGCGCGGCGCAACTTCGCTCGCCACGGAAACGATGCCGTACTTGTCTGTCTCGGCGCGTGGAACGGTTTGCACACCCAAGATGCTGCCGCCATGGCCTGAAAACACCTTGACCATTTGGCGCAGGCACGGCGTCTTCGCATCGATCAAATCATCGGCCAAGTGAACCATGAATGGCGCCGAGCCCACGATGGGCCGCGCGCACAGCACGGCATGCCCAAGTCCCAACGGCGCGGGCTGGCGGATGTAAACGCACGCAGCCCAGCTCGGCAAAATGCCGCGAAGCGTATCTAGCAGATCCTGTTTGCCCTGCGCTTGAAGCTCCGCGTCGAGCTCACGGTCCGTGTCGAAGTGATCCTCGATGGCGCGCTTGGAGCTGCCGGTGATGAACACCAGCGTCTCGGCGCCCGCGGACAATGCTTCTTCGGCTGCATACTGAATGAGCGGCTTATCGACGATGGGCAGCATTTCCTTTGGGCTGGCCTTGGTCGCCGGTAGAAACCGCGTGCCCCGGCCCGCCACCGGAAAGACTGCGGTCTTGACGTTGTAAATGCTCATGCGAGCATGATACCGGAAGCATGCCCGCCACAATTCGCGTCAGCCCGAAGCGACCGAGCACTGCGTATCGTTTAACTCAAGTCATTGCGTCATACGAACCGCCGTGCTCGGCCTCGACTCAGTGCGTATCCTCAGCGGGAGACTTCACGCCCTTGACATTGCCCGTGCGGATATTGGCACGATTCCGCTCGAGCACCTTGGGCCCGAAGCCCTTGACCTTGCGTAAATCTTCCGGTGTCTTGAATGGCCCGTTTTTCTGCCGGTAATCGACGATGGCTTTGGCTTTGGCAAGCCCGATGCCTTGCAGCTCCTTGGCAATTTCCGAAGCGTCGGCCGAGTTGACGTTGACCGGCCCTGCGAATGCCGCGCACGGCAACACCAGAACGAACGTGGACAGCATGGGATAAATGAAACGACGCAGTGACATGGCTCCTCCTTGAACCCGGCGGACCTCCCGCCGATGCATCACTCTAGCGTGTCTCGCGTCCGGCGCATTCTTGCAAATCCGACGGGAGAATGAAGTTTCAATCGCGGGGAGAAGCCCGCACACTCTCGTTGACGCGCTCGCGCAAATCCTTGCCCGGTTTGAAATGAGGCACGTGCTTACCCGCCAATGCCACCGCCTCGCCCGTTTTCGGGTTCCTTCCTTGACGCGGCGGGCGAAAATGCAAGGAGAAACTTCCGAAGCCGCGAATCTCGATGCGCTCGCCCGCCGCGAGCGCATCGCTCATGATTTCCAGAATTTGCTTCACCGCCAGCTCGACATCCTTGGCGGGCAAATGCTTTTGCTTGGCGGAGATGATCTCGATCAACTCCGACTTGGTCATGATGGGACCTGTGTCTGTCGTCATGCCGTCTCGCATCGCATTGCCTCGAACCCACGCACCGCCGGAGAGCATGCGCCCACGCGCACGCTCTCGTGCGCGCTAGTCTTGTCCGGAAATCTGCTCTTTCAGTAAATCGCCGAGACTGGTGCCGGTGGCGGAATCGGTGCGGTAGTTCTGCATGGCTTCCTGCTCGTCATGGATGTCTTTGGCCTTGATCGACAGCGCGATGGTGCGGCTCTTGCGATCCACGCCGGTGAACTTGGCCTCGACTTCCTCGCCGACCTTGAGCAACACGCGCGCATCTTCCACACGATCGCGCGACAGCTCAGATGCGCGTAGCTGGCCATCGACTCCGTTGCCCAAATCGATGACCGCGCCCTTCGCATCGAGCTCGCGCACGGTGCCGCGCACGATGGAGCCCTTCGGGTGATCGGCAATGTAAGCAGAGAAAGGATCCCGTGCGAGCTGCTTGATGCCCAAGCTGATGCGCTCGCGCTCCGGATCGATCGATAGCACCATGGCCTCGACCGATTGTCCCTTTTGATAGCCGTGCACGGCTTCTTCGCCCGGCACGTCCCAGGAAATATCCGACAAATGCACGAGCCCGTCGATGCCGCCCGCCAAGCCAATGAAAATTCCAAAATCCGTAATGGATTTGATCTGGCCGCTGACCTTGTCGCCGCGATTGAAATTTTCGCCGAACTCCTTCCACGGGTTCGTCTTGCACTGCTTGATGCCTAAACTGATGCGTCGGCGCTCCTCGTCGATGTCGAGCACCATGACTTCGACTTCCTGGCCCACATGAACCACTTTGGCGGGATTGACGTTCTTGTTGGTCCAGTCCATTTCGGAAACGTGCACCAGCCCTTCCACGCCTTCTTCGATCTCGACGAAGCAGCCGTAATCGGCAATGTTCGTGACCTTGCCGAAAAGCCGTGTATTGGCGGGATAACGGCGCGCAATGTTCTGCCATGGATCCGAACCCAACTGTTTCAAGCCCAGCGACACGCGCTGCCGCTCCCGGTCGAATTTCAGGATGCGCACGTCGATTTCATCGCCGACTTTCACGACTTCGGATGGATGCTTGACTCGCTTCCACGCCATGTCGGTGATGTGCAGGAGGCCATCGATGCCGCCCAAGTCGACGAATGCGCCGTAATCGGTCAAATTCTTGACCACGCCCTTCACAGCGGCGCCTTCCTGCAAATTGTCGAGTAGCGCGGAGCGCTCGGCACTGTATTCCTGCTCGACCACCGCGCGCCGCGACACGACGACGTTGTTGCGCTTCTGGTCGAGCTTGATGACTTTGAATTCGAGCGGCTTGTTCTCGAGATACGACGGATCGCGCACGGGGCGTACATCCACCAACGAGCCCGGCAAAAACGCACGCACGTTGTCGATTTCGACGGTGAACCCGCCCTTCACGCGCCCGGTGATCACGCCATTGACGATCTCCTGATTCTCGAACGAGTGCTCGAGTCGAGTCCATGTGCGCGCGCGTTTGGCTTTCTCGCGCGACAAGCGCGTCTCGCCGGAACCGTCTTCCACGCTGTCCAGCGCCACCTCGACGTGCTCGCCGACCTGAGCCTCGATCTGGCCTTTCTCGTTCTTGAATTGATCCGCCGGGATGACGGCTTCGGACTTCAGGCCCACGTTGACGACGACGTAGTCTTGGCCCACTTCGACCACCAACCCATTCAGAATGGTGCCGGGGCGAATACGTTGACTGGCAATGCTTTGTTCGAACAGCTCGGCGAAACTTTCGGTCATTAGGTGCTCTACGTTGGGCTCGAATCGCTCCATGCGATACGAGGATGTCAGTTCAAGGCGCGCTTCCTGCCCGCCCAATCAAGGCTCGATTTCGAGCCGCTCGGCGACCAACCGCAAAATGCGCTCGGTGACGGCCTCGATCGAAAGATTCGAAGTGTCGATGAGGACGGCATCGGGGCTGGCCGCGAGCGGCGCCGCGGCGCGCTCGGTATCGCGCGCATCGCGTTCGGCGATCTCTTGCGAAAGGCGCGCAAGGCTAGCAGGAACCCCCTTGTCTTTCAACTGCTTATACCGTCTACGCACGCGTTCCTCGGCGCTTGCGGTAAGAAAAATCTTGACCTCGGCATGCGGGAAGACCACCGAGCCCATATCACGTCCATCCGCGACCAAACCCGGTAGAGTCGCGAAATCTCGCTGTCGCCCCAACAGCGCCGCCCGAACTGCCGGAAGCACCGCAATGCGGGAAGCATCGCTCCCCGCCGCTTCCGAGCGCATCTCCCGCGTCACCTCGTGCCCGTCGAGCCATACCTGCTCGTGCCAGCGATCGGAGCCGAAACGCACCTGCATACGCTCGGCCGCCGACGCCACGGCCGCCCCGTCACGTAGATCGACACCGAGCCTTGTGGCAGCGAGGCCGGTGAGGCGGTACAGCGCGCCGCTGTCCAGTAAATGCCAGCCGAGGTGCGCCGCCAGCGCGCGGCTGATCGTGCCCTTGCCGACTGCCGATGGACCATCGACCGCGATGACCGGTACTTGCGCGCCACGTTTACGCATCGCCGAGACGCAAACCAGCCTGGCGCGCGGTCGTCACGAAATTAGGAAATGAGGTGGCGACGTTGGCCGTATCGTGAATATTCAAGGGTGCATCGGCGCGGACGCTTGCGATGGCGAACGACATGGCGATGCGATGATCTCCGTGACTTTGGATCTCGGCCGAAGGAAAACGCCGCTCCGAGTTTCCTTCGATCGCGATACCGTCATCGAACACTTCGTGCTCGACGTCGAGTGCGCGAAGACCCGCGGCCATGGCGGCGATCCGATCGCTTTCCTTGACCCGCAGTTCCGCCGCGTTTCGAATGCGCGTGACGCCGCGCGCGCAGGCCGCCGCGATCATGAGCACGGGCAACTCGTCGATGGCCAGCGGCACCAGGTCAGCCGGCACGTCGATCCCGTGCAGCTCAGAGCGGGACACATGCACATCCGCCATCGGCTCATCGCCCGCCTCGCGCGGTGAGCGCATCTCGATCTGCCCGCCCATGCGCTGCAGGATGGTTGCAAGGCCGGTGCGCGTGGGATTCACCCCGACATTGCGAATCGACATTCCGCTGCCGTCCGCGCCGATGAGCGCGGCGACGATAAAGAACGCCGCGGAAGAAAAGTCTCCCGGTACTTGTACGTGAGTCGCGCGCAGAAACTTGGGAGGCGTCAAGCAAACTCGCAGCGCCTCGCTGCGCACCTCAGCGCCCATGGCCCGAAGCATGCGCTCGCTGTGATCGCGCGACACCCCCGTCTCCACCACGGCGGTCGGTGCGTCGGCATACAAACCCGCGAGGAGCAATGCGGATTTGACTTGCGCGCTTGCAACCGCCAGCCGATGCTCGGCGCCGCGCAGATGCTGGCTGCCGTGGATGCGGATGGGTGCGGTGCCGCCGGCGCTGGTCGTGAGCTGCGCGCCCATGCGGCGCAATGGCTGAGCGACTCTCTCCATCGGCCGCCTCGACAATGACTCATCGCCCACCAGCTCGCTGTCGAACATTTGGCCGGACAACAGTCCCGCGAACAAGCGCATGGCGGTGCCCGCGTTTCCCATGTCGAGCGCGCGATCTGCCGCGCGCAGCCCGCGCAGGCCCCGGCCCTGGATCCACACGCAGGTTGGGTCACGCTCTTCGATCTCGACACCCAGTGCGCGCATGGCTGCAAGACTCGCGCGGCAGTCCTCGCTCGGCAGAAAGCCGGTTACCTCGCTGCGGCCGTCGCAAACTCCCGCAAGCATCATGGCGCGATGAGAAATGGATTTGTCGCCCGGCACGTCGATGGTGCCGGCCACATGTGCGCAAGGCGCGGCAACCAGCATGCGCCTGACCACTTACGCAGACTCGAGTGTGCTAGGCGCGAGCCACGGCATTCGCTATAAAACCGCCTTGGGATAAGAGCCCAACACCTTGAATAGCGAGGCCTGCTTCTTCAGCGCGCGCAGCGCCGCGCGCACCGGCTCATCGCTGCTGTGCCCAACAATGTCGACGAAGAACACGTAATCCCATTTCTTTTTGCGCGACGGACGCGACTCGATTCGCGTCATGCTGACGCGATGGTGCGCCAAAGGCTCGAGCAGGCGAAACAGCGCACCCGGTCCCTCGGTATCACCGCTCGACAGCAACAGGGTGGTTTTGTCGGCACCCGACGCGGCGAACTCCTTTCGGCCCAGAACCAGAAAGCGCGTGCTGTTGTCGGCGCTGTCTTCGATATCCGACGCAAGGAGCGTCAATCCATAGAGCTCGGCGGCTTCTTGTGCCGCAATGGCGGCTGAGCCGCGCTCGTCGCGCGCGCGGCGCGCGCCTTCGGCATTGCTCGCCACCGCGATGCGCTCAACGTCCGGCATGTGCTCATCGAGCCAACCGCGGCATTGCGCCAGAGCTTGCGCATGCGCGCACACGCGCTTCACTGCGGCAAGATCCGCACCGCGTGCCATGAGGCAGTGCCGGATGCGCATCTCGATTTCGCCGCAAATCTTCAGCGGCGAAGTCAAGAACATATCCAGCGTATGGTTGACCGTGCCCTCCGTGGAGTTCTCGATTGGCACCACGCCGAAATCCATCACTCCGGCGGCGACCTCTTGAAATACCTCCGGGATGGCCGACAAAGGCAAAGCACGCACCGAATGCCCAAAGTGCTTGAGTACCGCGGCTTGAGTGAACGTGCCCTCGGGGCCCAAGAATCCAATCTTCAGCGGCTCTTGCTGCGCAAGGCACGCCGACATGATTTCCCGAAACAAGCGCACGATTTCTTCATCGCGCAGCGGGCCGTCGTTGCGCTCGAGCGCGTTGCGCAAGACTTCCGCTTCCCGCTCCGGGCGGTAAAAATCCGCTGCCGACCCCGCTGCCGATTTCGAGGCCCCCACTTGCTGCGCGAGCCGCGCCCGATCGCTGATGAGCGCATGAATGCGCGAATCAATGTCGTCGATGCGCGCGCGAATGTCCGTCAACGCCGGGGCGCCGGATGCGCGGCGTGGTTTTGTTTTCGACTGCCTTCTCAAGCCCGCCGCTCGTTTAAGGTCGCCCGCTCACAAAAGACGCGCGCTCAGCACACCAGGAATGGCACGCAGCGCATCCATCAAATGCGCCGGCACCTCAGCATCCAAGTCGATGAGCGTGTACGCAAGCTCGCCCCGCGACTTGTTGAGTAAGTCGGCGATGTTGAGCTTCGATTGCGCAAGAAGGGTTGATATCTGCCCGACCATGTTCGGAACGTTGGCGTTGGCGATGGCGATGCGCGACGTGCCGGCCATGCGGCCGAGCGATGCGTCCGGAAAGTTCACGGAATGACGAATATTGCCGGTCATCAAGAACTCACGCAGCGTATCGGCCACCATCACGGCGCAATTCTCTTCCGCTTCATGGGTCGATGCACCGAGATGCGGCAGTGCGATGACCGATCCATGCGCCTTGAGCCTTGCCGATGGAAAATCACATACATAGGCCATGAGCGAGCCGTCGTCGAGCGCGGCGGCGACTGCTTCCTCGTCGACAATGCCCGCGCGCGAGAAGTTGAGCAGTATTGCGCCGCGCTGCATGTTCTTCAGGCGCGCCGAGCCGACCAGATTGCGTGTGCCGTCCGTCAACGGAACATGCACCGAAATGAATTTCGAGCGAGCGAACAAATCATCGAGCGACTTCGCCTGTTGCACGGATGAAGAAAGTTGCCAGGCGCGTTGTACCGTGATCGCCGGATCATATCCGAGCACATGCATGCCAAGTCCCAACGCCGAATTCGCGACTTCGACACCTATTGCGCCGAGCCCGACGACGCCCAGAGTTCGCCCCGGCAACTCGAATCCGACGTATTTCTTCTTGCCCTTCTCAACGGCGGCATCGATTTCTTCGTCGCTTCCGGAAAGCGAGCGTGCAAACGCCCACGCCTCGCAAATATTTCGCGCCGCGAGAAACATGCCGGCAATGACGAGCTCCTTGACCGCGTTGGCGTTGGCGCCGGGCGCGTTGAACACTGGAACGCCGCGTGCGCTCATGGCGCTTACGGGCACATTGTTGGTGCCTGCACCCGCGCGCCCGATGGCCTTGACCGTCGAAGCGACGGGCACCTCGTGTAAATCCGCCGATCGCAACAGCACGGCATCGGGTTCCGAAACTTCTGGACCCACCTCGAATTGATCCGAAGGAAGCCGCGCCAGGCCCTTCGGCGAGATGTTATTGAACGTCAGCACGCGAAGCTTGGTCATGCTGCTGTACGCTCGAATTCGCGCATGAACTCGATCAGCGCATCGACGCCCGCAAGCGGCATGGCGTTGTAAATGCTGGCGCGCATGCCGCCCACCGAGCGATGTCCCTCGAGATTCTTGAGGCCTGCACGCGCTGCCTGCGCCGCAAAGTCTTTCTCGCGCTGCGGATCAGCCAGAGTGAAGGGCACATTCATCCATGAGCGGGAGTTCTTTTCGACCGGGTTCGCATAAAACGAGGATTCATCGATGGCGGCGTACAGTCGCCGCGCCTTTTCACGGTTCAGCTTGGCCATCGCATCCAATCCGCCCTGCTGCTTGATCCATTGCAGCACCAAGCCTGCCAGATACCATGACAAGGTGGGCGGCGTGTTCGACATGGAATGATCGGCGGCTTGAGTCGCGTAATTGAAAATCGACGGCGTATCGGCGCGCGCACGGCCGAGCAAGTCATCGCGCACGATGACGACGACCAAGCCCGCGGGTCCGATGTTCTTCTGCGCACCGGCATAGATGAGTCCGAAACGTGAAACGTCGAGCGGACGCGACAACAACGTCGATGAAAAATCGCCGACCAGCGGCGCGCGCGTGACTGGAATGTAATCGAATTCGACGCCGCCGATGGTCTCGTTGGGCGTGTAGTGCGCATAAGCGGCGGCGTCCGAAAAGCGCAGCTCCGACGCGCGAGGCACCCGCGTGTATTTGCCGCCGGCATCGGCGGCGACATGCACCGTGCAGTACTTACCGGCCTCGGCGATCGCCTTCTTGGACCATTGCCCGGTATTGATGTAATCGGCGGTATCCTCGGCCTGCGTCAAGTTCATGGGAATGCCGGCGAACTGACCGGTCGCTCCGCCCTGCAAGAACAGCACTCGATAGTTTTCAGGTATCGCCAAAAGCTCGCGCAGATCTTGCTCGGCGCGCTGAGCCACCGCCATGAAAGCCTTGCCGCGATGGCTGACCTCCATGACCGACATGCCGCTGCCATCCCAATTCAAAAGCTCATCTCGAGCTCGTTCCAAAACGCTTTGCGGCAAGTTCGCGGGCCCCGGCGCGAAATTGAATACCCGAGGCATGGATTGAGTCGGTTGAATCACGAGAACTGATCGAGCTCCACATCGCGCGATCTTGCGCGGCGCGCAGTCTAGCAGGCGGATCGCGCGCCGGTGTCCACCAATCTCACGGGTGGTCTTGCTCCACCGCCTCCGCGCCCTCGTCGCCGCCGAGCGCATTCATCGCATCGTCGTCGCGCGGCAGCCCCTCGATGCGCTCCAGCCCCGAGAGGCGATCCCCCTCCTCCAGGCGAATGAGCCGCACGCCCTGAGTGTTGCGCCCCACCACGGAAATGTCCGCTACCGGCGTGCGCACCAGCGTGCCCGCCTGGCTCATGAGCATGATTTCATCATCCGGATTGACTTGCAGTGCGCCCACCATGGCGCCATTGCGCTCGGTGAGCTGCAGCGCAATCACACCTTGACCGCCGCGCCCGTGCACCGGGAAGTCAGCGAGCGGAGTGAGTTTGCCGAAGCCATTTTCAGACGCCGTGAGAATGAAGCCCGCGCCGGCCACGATGAGCGCGTTGACGAAATGCCCCTCGCCCAAACGAATGCCGCGCACGCCCGCGGCCTCGCGTCCCATCGAGCGCACTTCTTGCTCGTTGAAGCGGATGGCCTTGCCGGCCGTCGTGAACAACAAGATGTCGGACGCGCCGTGAGTGATCGATGCGCTGACGAGCGCATCGGCTGAATCCAGATCCACTGCAATAATGCCGCTCGCACGCGGACGCGAGAATGCCGTCAGCGAAGTTTTCTTCACCGTGCCGAGCCGGGTGGCCATGAAAACGAACTGATCTTCCGCGAATTCCTTGATGGGCAACACGGCGCTGATGCGCTCGCCCTCGCTCAGCGGCAAGAGATTCACGATGGGCTTGCCGCGCGAGCCGCGGCTTGCCTGCGGCAATTGATAGACCTTGAGCCAGTACAGCTTGCCATGATCGGAGAAGCACAACAGCGTGTCATGGGTGTTGGCCACGAACAGCTTGTCGACGAAGTCCTCGTCCTTGACGGCCGTCGCGCTTTTTCCGCGGCCGCCCCGCCGCTGCGCTTGGTACGCGGAAACCGGCTGAGCTTTCGCATAGCCGCCGTGCGAGAGAGTGACCACCACGTCTTCCGGCGAAATCAAATCTTCAATGGTCAAATCTTCATGCGTCGAAATAATTTCGGTGCGGCGCCGGTCTCCAAAAGTCTGCTGCGCTTCTTCCAGTTCCGCGCGAATGACTTGCATGAGCCGCGCCGGCTCGGCGAGGATGACCGACAGCTCGCGGATGGCGTCGAGAACCTCCTGATATTCTGCGATGACCTTGCCCTGCTCGAGCCCGGTGAGCCGATGCAGGCGCATATCCAGGATGGCCTGAGCTTGAATCTCCGTGAGCCGATATCCGCCGTCGACCCGGCCGAGCGGCGGCAATTCGGAAGGCGGACGGGTGCTGATGCCGCCCGCGCGCGCGAGCATTTCGGGCACGGCGCCCTCATTCCAAATGCGCGTGCAGAGCACGGACTTCGCCTCTGCCGGAGAGGCCGATGCGCGAATCGCCGCGATGATGGCGTCGATGTTGGCCAGCGCGATGGCGAGGCCTTCGAGCACGTGGCCGCGCTCGCGCGCCTTGCGCAAATCGAACTGAGTTCGGCGCGTCACCACCTCGCGTCGGTGCCGCAGGAACGCCTCCAGCATTTCCTTCAGGGACAGGAGCCTGGGCTGACCGTCGACCAACGCGACCATGTTGACGCCGAACACCGTTTCCATCGGCGTCTGCGCATAGAGATTGTTGAGCAGGACTTCGGCCACCTCGCCGCGCTTCAACTCGATCACCACGCGCATGCCGTCTTTATCGCTCTCGTCCCGCAAGCCGTCGGAAGCGATCCCCTCGATGTGTTTGTCGCGCACCAAGTCGGCAATGCGCTCGATGAGGCGCGCCTTGTTGACCTGATACGGAAGCTCCGTAATGACGATGGCTTGCCGATCGCCCTTGCCGACGTCTTCGAAATGAGTGCGTGCGCGCACGTGCAGGCGGCCGCGCCCGCTCTTGTAGGCCGAAACGATTTCCTGCGCGCCGTTGATGATGGCGGCAGTCGGAAAATCCGGCCCCGGCACGATTTGCATCAATTGCGCGAGATTCATTGCCGGCTCATCGATCAGCGCGATGCAGGCTGCGAGGATCTCAGAAATATTGTGGGGCGGAATGTTGGTGGCCATGCCGACCGCGATGCCGGAAGACCCATTGATCAGGAGATTGGGCACGCGCGACGGCATGACCGCCGGCTCGCTTTCCGATTCATCGTAATTCGGAACGAAATCGACGGTTTCCTTGTCAATGTCGGCCAGCAGCTCATGGGTGATCCGCGCCATGCGCACTTCGGTGTAGCGCATGGCCGCGGGGGGATCGCCATCCACCGAGCCGAAATTGCCTTGTCCGTCCACCAGCATGTAGCGCATGGAGAACGGCTGCGCCATGCGCACGATGGCGTCGTACACCGACGCATCGCCATGCGGGTGATACTTGCCGATGACGTCGCCG
Source organism: uncultured Steroidobacteraceae bacterium (assembly GCA_964247385.1). GTDB lineage: Bacteria > Pseudomonadota > Gammaproteobacteria > Steroidobacterales > Steroidobacteraceae > TMP-86. The sequence goes on from CAXTUB010000001.1 coordinate 214,222, forward strand.
ACCACGCGCGCGGATTTCTTGTAAGCCCGGTTCCAATCATTGCCGAGCTCACGCATCGCAAACAACACTCGCCGATGCACCGGCTTCAAACCGTCGCGCACATCCGGCAAGGCGCGGCCCACGATGACGCTCATGGCGTAATCGAGATACGACTTGCGCATCTCTTCTTCGAGATTGACGGGCAGGATTTCGCGGGCGAATGAAGTCATGAGATCGAATACAAAAAGGCTTGGATTTCAGGCGCATTCTAGCATAGCGAGCCTGGTTCTCCGGCGCGTAATCCGCTGCCGCGGCAAGCGTACCCGCTATACTGCTCGGCGTGTCGTCACCGCTCATTCACACGGTCATTCACGCGCGTTGGATTCTCGACATGAAGCATCGCGCGCGAATTCTCGAAGGCCACGCGCTTGCCATTGCGGGCGAGCGCATCGCGGCGATCCTGCCGCAGCAGATGGCGCGTGAGTCCTATCGGCAAGCTGTTCACGTGCGCCGGGATCATCATGCGCTCATGCCCGGCCTCATCAATGCGCACACTCACGCCGCCATGTCGCTGTTGCGTGGCGTTGCGGACGGCTTGCCGCTGCACCGTTGGCTGAACGAGCGCATTTGGCCGCTGGAGCGCGAGTATGCCGATGTCGAGTTCGTGCGCGACGGCTCTGCGCTCGGCATGGCCGAGATGTTGAGCGCGGGCATCACGTGTTTCGGCGACATGTACTTCTTCCCGAATATTACGGCACGCATCGCCGCGGATCTCGGCATGCGTGCTTGCGTTGGATTGCCCATCGCCGAATTTCCGACTCGCTGGGCATGCGATGCCAATGAATATTTGAGCAAAGCCTTGGAGGTGCGGGATGAGTTGCGTGATCTGCCGTTGATTCGCACCCAATTCGCCCCGCATGCGCCGTACACCGTGGCCGACGGCACGTTCGAACGCCTGCGTACGCTCGCCGATGAGCTCGACGCGGGCATCGTAATTCATCTGCACGAGTCTCCTTCCGAGATTGCCGCCTCGCTCGACCGGCACGGTGTGCGGCCCATCGAGCGCCTGGAGTCGTTGGGTATCCTCAACCCCTCGCTCACTGCCGTGCACATGACGTGTGCAAACGAGGAGGATATTGCGCGCGCTCAGGCCGCCGGCATCAGCGTGACGCTCTGTCCGGAATCCAACTTGAAACTGGGAAATGGCGCACCGCCCATCGGCGCGTGGGCCGCCGCGTCGGTTCCGTTGGCGCTCGGCACGGATGGCGCGGCGTCCAACAATGATCTGGATTTGTGGGCCGAAGCCAAGCTCGCGGCATTGCTCGGCGGCGTGTCGTCTTCCGGCGAGCCCGTCGTCAATGCATGGGATGCGCTGCGCATGCTCACCACGGGCGGCGCCGCCGCGCTGGGGCTGGCTCACGAGGTGGGCACGCTCGAGGTTGGAAAGCTCGCGGATTTGTGCTGCGTGGATTTCGATCAGGCGCACATGCAGCCCGTGTACGATGTGGCCGCACAACTCATCTTTAGCGGCGGGCGCGACGCGGTGAGCGATGTATGGGTTGCGGGACGCCAACTGATCAAGGAACGCAGATTCGAGCAGCTCGATTGGCCCGCGCTGCGTGCGCGAGCGCAGAGCTGGCGTGAGGCGATCGACGCTTCGGCTATGGCCCTTCGCGTCGATGCGCTGGCGGCTGTCTCTTGAGCCGCAACGTCGACGCTGCCGAGATTGCCAAGTTCGATGCGCTCGCGCAGAGCTGGTGGGACGAGCGCGGCTCGTCCCGTTTGTTGCACGATTTGAACCCCGTGCGTTTGGGATACATCAAGCAGCGTGCGCAGTTGCGCGGCGCGCGCGTCCTCGATGTCGGGTGCGGGGGCGGCATCTTGAGCGAAAGCTTGAGCCGCGAGGGCGCTATCGTCACCGCAATCGATCTGGCGGAAGGTGCGCTGTCGGTCGCGAGGCTCCACGCCATCGAATCGGGGCTTGCGATCGACTATCGCGCCGTATCGGTCGAAGAGTTATCGCTCGAGGCGCCAAATTCTTTCGATATCGTGATTTGCATGGAAATGCTCGAACACGTCCCCGCGCCTGAAAGCGTCATTCGCGCCATGGCGCAGATTGCCGAGCCCGGAGCGTCGGTGTTCGTATCGACGATCAATCGCAATGCGCGCGCATTTGTCACAGCCATCATCGGTGCGGAGCTCATTGCCCGGGCCCTGCCGCGCGGCACGCACGAGTATCGCAAGTTCATCAAGCCCTCTGAGCTTGCGGCCGAAGCCCGGCGCGCGGGGTTGGAATTGGAAGACACGGCCGGAATTGGCTTCAATCCGCTGTTGCAAACTTTCAGCCTCGGCACGGACGTGAGCGTCAACTATCTCGCGCATTTCAAGCGGCGCGAAATTGAACGCGGCCGCCGCGCTTGCGCACCCGCCGCATGATTCGCCGGAGGCGCACGGCTTGACTGACGCAGACGCTCGCGCAATTTCGCCGCAGAGCGGGCATGCCGCGGTTGCTGCCATCTTGTTCGATCTCGATGGCACGTTGCTCGATACGGCGCCTGACCTCGTGGCCACTCTGAACCGACTGCGCGCACGCGAAAGCCTGCCGCCGCTTGCGTTGGATTCGCTCCGCGCGCATGCAAGCCATGGCTCGGCACGATTGATCCAAGTCGGATTTGCCGAGCGCTCGCTTGCGGAGCAACAAGCCTTGCAGAAGGAATTCCTGCGCGATTATCGTGAGCATCTGAGCGAAGGGACGACGCTTTTCGATGGCATGTCGAGCCTCATCGACGAGATTCGCTCCTTGGGCTTGCGCACCGGCATCGTCACCAACAAGCCGGGCTGGCTCACGACGCCGCTCTTGCGAGGTTTGCAACTGGATACGACGTTCGATTGTGTGGTCAGCGGCGACACAGTGGAGTTTTGCAAACCTCACCCGAAGCCCATGCTGCATGCAGCCGAGCTGTTGAAGTTGAGGCCTGCGCAATGTGTCTACTTGGGAGATGCCGAGCGTGACGTGCAGGCCGCGCAAGCAGCGGGCATGCCGGCGCTGGTCGCGTTATACGGATACCTCGACCCAGCGGAAGACATCCGATCGTGGAAGGCGGACGGCAACGTGCTGGTGCCGCAGGATGTCATTCCTTGGCTGCGGGCGCATGGCTATTTATGAGCGGCGCCACCGTGCTGGCTGCATTGATCGGGCTCGCGCTCGGCATCCTGGTGACGCTGGTCGCGCGGATGCGCCGCGAGCACTCCCTACATTTAGAGCTCGCATCGTTGCGTGAGCGGCTGAAGAACGAGAGCGAGTCGGCCATGGAGCGCGAACGTCACGATGAGCTCGTGCGCCAGTCGCTTCAAGGAACCTTCGGCGAGCTCGCGAGCGATTCCCTGCGGCGAAACAGCGAGATGTTCCTGCAGGTTGCCGCCGAGCGTCTGGGAAGGCATCAAGCCGAAAGCGTGCAATCCCTGCACGAGCGCGAGACTGCGATATCGAACTTGGTGCAGCCCATTCGCGAGGCGCTGAGCAAAGCCGAGACGCAGATTGCGGCCATTGAGAAAGACCGCGTGGATGCTTTCGCGACCTTACGCGCGCAGATGGAATATTTGAGCGCGGGGCAGGCGACGCTGTCGAAGGAGACTCGCAACCTGGTGACTGCGCTGCGCCGGCCCGAAGTTCGGGGGCGCTGGGGCGAGCTCACGTTGCGCCGACTGCTCGAGCTCTCCGGCATGAGCGCACACGTGGATTTCACCGAGCAAGAGGTCGTTGCGACCGCCGCCGGCGTTCTGCGGCCCGATGCCATCGTGCATCTGCACGATCGGCGCCACATTGCGATTGATGTCAAGACGCCGCTCGATGCCTACCTATGCGCGATGGAGGCGCAGGATGAAAGCGAGCGAGACGTGCAGATGCGCCGCCATGCGCAAGTGGTGGGCGCACGCGTGCGCGAGCTCGCGGCGAAGAAATATTGGGCGCAGTTCGAGCAGAGCCCCGAATTCGTGGTGATGTTTCTGCCGGGCGACCAATTCTTGTCGGCCGCCATGCAGCATGGCGTGACTTTGATGGACGAGGCCTTACGGCAAAATGTCATTTTTGCCACGCCCTCGAGTTTGATCGCCCTCTTGAAGACAGTGGAATACGGTTGGAAGCAGTCCGCACTGGCGGCGAACGCAGACGAGGTGCGCAAGCTCGGCGAAGACGTGTACCGGCGGCTTGCGGCGTTCGGCGATCACATGGCCAAGCTCGGTAAATCACTGACGGGCAGCGTCGATTCTTTCAATCGCGCCGTAGGCTCGCTCGAGCAGAGCGTATTGCCGGCGACGCGCCGCTTTCCTGAGCTGGGCTTGCGAGTTGATCGCACTCTCGAGGTGATCGAGCCCGTGGAGGCGTTGGCGCGAACGCCGCGAGGCTGTGCCGATTCATGAATGATCCGCGCAAATATGAGCCGCCGCCGCAGTTGCTGGCGGGGCGCAGCGTGCTGATCACCGGCGCCAGCAGCGGCCTCGGGCGCGCGTTGTCGCTCGCAGCCGCCGGCGCAGGCGCCCATGTCATTCTTTGTGCGCGCAATACGCGCCGGCTCGAAGCGCTTTACGATGAGATCGTCGCCGCAAAAAATCCTGAGCCCACGCTCGCCACGTTCGATTTCGCGACCGCGGATGCGCAGGCGTACGATGGCCTTGCCGCACAGGTCGCCGCGCAATTTGGCGCGCTCGACGGTTTGGTGCATTGCGCAGCGCTGCTCGGCGACCGCACACCCCTCGAGCAGTACGACGTGCCCACGTGGTGCAAGACCTTGCACGTGGACCTTACCGCGCCTTTCATCCTGACTCAGGTGCTCGCGCCCGCCCTGAAACGCGCGGTGGATGGGTCAGTTGTTTTTGTCAGCAGCAGCGTTGCACGCACGCCCAAAGCATACTGGGGCGCATACAGCGTCGCGAAGGCCGGTCTCGAGGCCCTGGCGGCCATGCTGGCCATCGAGTGGGAGACTTACGCGAATTTGCGGGTCAACACCGTCAACCCCGGCGCCTTGCGCACTCCCATGCGCGCGGCGGCGTATCCCGCCGAGCGCCCCGAGTCGGTGCTTTCGCCGGCCCTGGTATGCCCACTGTTCCTGTATCTATTGGGTGCGGACAGCCGGGGCATCAGCGGCCAGTTTTTCGCCGCGCAGTAGGCCTTCGAGCGCGCCGCGCCGCGCTCGGCTGTTCTTCATCCGGCTCTGAGGCGAGCGAGCGTAATAACTGACTCCGCTCGCTTGCGCTCACCACGCGCACGCGTCCACGCGGCAATTCGCGCCCGAGCTTCAACGGCCCCAAGCCGATGCGCATGAGACGGCCGACCATGACGCCGCGTGCCGCCAGCCAATGCCGCAACAGCGCCGGCCGCGTGTCGCGCGCGATGCATTGCAGCCAATGATTCGACGCACCGCCCGTTCGCAAACTCGCGGCCACGATATGCAATCTCCCGGACTCGATTTCGCGCGCGGTCAAGAGCTCGGCAACGAGGGCTTCATCGAGGGGACCGCGAGCCCTCATCATGAATTCGATGTCAATCATAAAAGCCCGGCGTGCGATGCGTTGCGCCAATGCGCCGTCCGCGCACAAGAGCTCGAGTCCGCCATCAACCGGTGGTAAGGGCAGCACGGGTACCCATCGCCTCGACCGCGACTTGATGCCATGCTCGCGCGCATGCCTCATGACCGACTCGATGTCGAGAGGCGTACCCGGCGAGCGATGCAACAGGACGAGCTCCGCCGCGGCCGACGCATCCGTTTTGAATCGAACCGTGCGGCCATCCAATGTGATGCGATCGCGGTGGTCTACCTTGGCGCCTGGAAGCGGCGCGGCGCCATTCACGAGCACACGTCCCGCAGCGATCCACCGCTCGATGTCGCGGCGCGAGCCGAGACCCGCCAAGGCTAAAAATTTTTGGATGCGCTCCGGCACGACGATGCGGAAATTCAATTCGGCGCGGCTGCATGCCGCTTGCCGAAATCAGCGGTCCGCGACCGCCGCTGCAGCCAAGGCGTGCGACTCCACTCCACCCCGCTCGGTGTCATCCGTGTAGCCGGCGCGCGCCGAACCGGCCGAGTCGTCGTCGGCCGCTTCTGAAGCCAGGGCCTGTGCGGACACGGTCACGTCACCGGAGCCGGCCGGTCCGTCCACCATCGGCGCTTCTCCCGGCAAAGTGAGCTGCGTGCGCAGATGCTCCATTTCTTTCAACTGCGAAAGGGCGGGCAGCTCCTCGAGTTGTTTCAGGCTGAAGTAGTTCAAGAATTCTTGCGTAGTGCCCAGGAGCTCGGGCCGGCCGGGCACGTCTCGATGGCCCACGATTCGGATCCAGTTCCGCTCGAGCAGCATCTTGATGATATTGGGATTGACAGCCACTCCGCGGATCGATTCGATTTCGCCGCGCGTGATGGGTTGACGATAAGCAACCAAGGCAAGCGTCTCGAGCAACGCGCGCGAATAGCGCACCGGCCGCTCTTGCCAAAGCTTGGATACCGGCTCGGCAACGTCCGAACGAATCTGCACCCGAAAGCCCCCGGCTACTTCCTTCAGCTCGATGCCGCGACCTTGATAGTCCGACTCGAGCGCGCTCAGAGCCTGGCGAATGTCGCGCGGCTGCGGCGCCTCGCTTCCGGAGAACAGCGCGGCGAGCTCCGGCACGGCGAGCGGGCGTCCGGCGGCGAGCAACGCCGCTTCGATGACATTTTTCACCTGAGCATCGTTCATGAGATCTCCTTTCAGTTCGACACCAGCGTGAGGCGGCGCTCGGTGTGCTTTCGTACGTGAAGCGGCGCAAAGCTCTCGGCCTGCGCCACATCGATGAGCTCCTCGCGCAGCAACTCGAGAATGGCCACGAACGTCACCGTCAGGCCGCGGCGCCCTTCGACGGGCTTGAATAACCGCGTGAATTCCACGAACTCCCCGGATTCCAAGATCGAAAGCACCTCGCTCATACGCTGGCGCACCGACAGCGGCTCGCGCTGGACATGATGATGCGCGAACATATCGCTGCGCACGAGCACGTCCTGAAACGCCGACAGCATGTCCTGCAGTGCGACTTTCGGAAGCAGCCGCACGACTTTTCTGTCCACCAGCTCGGCCGTCGCGATCCAATAATCCCGCTCGGGACGCGGTAATTGATCGATACTCTCGGCAGCGCGCTTGAAGCGCTCGTATTCCTGCAAGCGCCTCACGAGCTCGGCACGTGGGTCGCCCTCTTCGACTTCGCTCACCGCCGGCCGCGGCAAGAGCATGCGCGACTTGATCTCGGCAAGCGTCGCGGCCATCAACAAGTACTCGCCGGCCAACTCAAGCTGAAGGTCCTGCATGAGCTCGATGTACTGCATGTACTGACGCGTGATCTCGACGAGCGGTATGTCCAGGATATCCAGATTCTGCCGACGGATGAGATACAGCAGCATGTCCAACGGGCCTTCGAACGCCTCGAGGAAAACTTCCATGGCTTGCGGCGGGATGTAGAGATCTCGCGGCAAGTCAATGATGGGCCGGCCTTCGATGAACGCAAAGGGCACTTGCTCGGGTGCCGCATCGCGGTTCGGTGTTGCGCTCGAGACGTGCGGCGATCTCATCGGGAATTGATCGCCATGGCTTGCCGCACCGCCTCCATGGTGTCGCGCGCGGCGATGCGCGCCTTGTCGCATCCTTCCGCGATGATTCCACGCACGAGCTCGCGATTCTCCTCGAATTCCTGCGCGCGCTGGCGAATGCCGCGGATCTCTTCGACGATCGAATCGATGAGCGGCTGCTTGCAATCGAGGCAGCCGATGCCGGCGGAACGGCAGCCCGCGGCCGCCCATTCGCGCGTCTCCTCGCTCGAATAAATCCGGTGCAAATCGAACACGGGGCACTTGTCTGGATCGCCTGGATCGGTGCGCCGCACTCGCGCAGGGTCGGTCTGCATGCCCCGCAGTTTCTTCGCCACGCTGTCGGGGTCTTCTCGCAATCCAATGGTGTTTGCATACGACTTCGACATTTTGCGGCCGTCGAGACCCGGCACCTTAGGGGTCGCCGTCAACAATACGTCAGGCTCGGGAAGTATCGAGATGTGCCCTCCCTCGAGATTGCCGAGCAGCCGGTCGCGATCAGCCACGGTGAGCCGGCTATTGGCTTGCACCAGCGCGCGGGCGCGCTCCAGAGATTCGGCCGCGCCCTGTTCCTGGTATTGCTTGCGCAGGTTTCGATACAACGTCGCATTGCGCGCACCCAGGCTCTTGATGGCGCGCTCCACTTTGCTCTCGAAGTCGGGTTCCTTGCCGTAGAGATGATTGAACCGCCGCGCGACCTCGCGCGTGAATTCAACGTGCGCCACTTGGTCTTCTCCAACCGGCACCCACTGCGGACGATAGGCAAGAATGTCGGCTGCCTGCAAGAGTGGGTAGCCGAGAAAGCCGTAAGTTGCCAAATCCTTGTCCGCCAATTGCGCCTGCTGATCCTTGTACGTCGGCACGCGCTCGAGCCAGCCGAGCGGCGTGATCATGGACAAAAGCACGTGCAGCTCGGCATGCTCGGGCACGCGAGACTGGATGAATAGGGTGGCCGCCGCAGGATTCAGCCCCGCGGCAAGCCAGTCGATGAGCATGGCCCGGATGTTTTCCTCGATGTTCGAGGTGTCCTCGTAGCCGGTAGTCAACGCATGCCAATCTGCGACGAAGAAAAAGCACTCGTACTGGTATTGCAGCTCGATCCAGTTCTTGAGAGCGCCGTGATAGTTGCCGAGGTGAAGCGCGCCGGTGGGACGCATTCCTGACACGACGCGCCCGCTTTGCGCAGCGGGCATCATGGCGCTGGGATAGAGGACACTGCGAGACGGCTGGGCAGAGCAAAAATTCTAACGCGCACGGCGACTGGCATTATACAGACGCGATCCGATCACGTGATGCACACCGCCACGCGTTCAGCCCGCAGCGCTGGCGGCAGAGCGCGTCGCAAATGCAGCCGCATCGCCGCGTCCCTGGCGCGCGATCACCACGCTGCCCTGCGCCAGATCGAGTACGGTCGTGGGCTCGAGCCCGCAGTTGCCTCCATCCAGCACGAGATCGACACGCGCTTGCAAGCGCTCATCGATCGCCCGCGCATCCGTCATGGGCAGCTCATCGCCGGGCAACAGCAAGGTGGAGCTCATGATGGGCTCGTGAAGCTCGTCGAGCAGAGCCAGCGCCACCTTATGATCCGGAATACGCAATCCAATGGTCCCCCGTCGCTCGTGCTTGAGACGCCGCGGCGTCTCGCGTGTGGCTTTGAGAATGAAAGTAAACGGACCTGGGGTGTGGGCGCGCAGCAGCCGGTACTGCCAGTTGTCGAGTTGCGCATACTTCGACACTTCGGATAAGTCGCGGCAGACCAAGGTGAAATGATGATGCCGGTCGGCCTCGCGGATCGCGCGGATGCGCTCGAGGGAATTCTTGTCGCCGATATGGCAGCCGAGCGCGTAGCACGAATCGGTGGGATACACGATCACACCGCCGTCGCGCAACACCGCGGCGGCTTGCCTGATGAAGCGCCGCTGCGGCGAGATCGGGTGGAGCTGCAAATAGACGGCCATGCGCGTGAGCTATGATAACCGCATGAATATTGCGTTCGAATTGGCGCCGTTGGCGGCATTCCTGGCCGCGTACTTCGCCGGCGGCATCTATTGGGCGACGGGGTCGTTGATGCTGGTCACCGTCGCGGTAGCCGTGGTGCACCGTTTGCGCCACGGGAGCTTCAAGAAGCAGCACGTCGTGACTGCGGTGGTGGTGCTCGCGCTCGGCGGCGCCACGCTCGTGCTCAAGGACAAGCGGTTCATCCAGTTGAAGCCCACGGTCTTATTCGCGGCCTTCGCGCTGGCGCTCGCATTGAGCGCCGTTGCCGCGAGAAAAACATTGCTGCAGCGGATTTTCGAGGCCATCGCACCCGACACGTTCGATTTGCCTCGCGCCACTTGGCAGACCCTCAACGGCGTATGGATCGCATGGTTCACTGCGGCCGCGGCCGCGAACTGGTACGTGGCGCAGAACTTCTCGGAAAATTTTTGGGTTCAATTTCACACCTACGGGCTGGGCGTGGCGAACATCGTCTTCATGTTGCCGCAGATCTTTTGGATCGCCGCCAAGAATCGCCGTGCCGAGCCGGCATCGAACGTCAAGTCTCCATGACCAGCCGACGCGTCGCTTCGCTGCAGCAGCGCCTCAATGACGCATTCACGCCGCTTGCATTGCGCGTCGAAGACGAAAGCGCGCTGCATCGAGGACACGCGGGAGCGGCTGACGGACGCGGGCATTTTCGCATCTATCTCGTTGCCGAGCAGTTTGTCGGCATGGCGCGGCTCGCGCGTCATCGCGCGGTCTTCGAAGCGCTCGGTGCGCTCATGCAGACCGACGTGCATGCGCTTTCCATCGACGCGCGTGCGCCCGACGAGGCTTCCAGCTAGACTTCAGTTTCGTGTGTGTGAGAGGTCGTGATGCACTTTGATCGTTTGCGCAGCGCCGTTGCGCTCAGTTTGCTGACTATTGCCGCGTGCCAGAAGACATCGCAAGTTCCGCCGCCAGCCACGCGCGCGGTGGGCGCGAAAGACGCTGCGGGCGCGGTCGCCGTGGTCGATGGCGCGCCGATTGGCCGGGAGATTTACGATTTCTACACGCGCTCGATTGCAGACCGGAAAGCCGCGGAGCTGACCAGCGAGCAGAAATCGCAGATTCTCGATGAGCTCATCAACACGCAACTCGTCGCCAATCAAGCGGTCAAGGATGGCGTCGACAAGTTGCCTGAAACCGTTGCGCAGCTCGAAGTCGCGCGGCTCCGTTTGTTGGCGGACGACGAGGCGCGCAAATATCTCAAAGGTAAAGAGCCGACGGATGCGGAGCTGCATGCCGAATATGACCAAGCGGTGGCTTCGTTGGACAAGACTGAATATCACGCGCGCCACATTCTCGTCGCCGACAAGGCTCTTGCCGATCGCCTGACCGCTCAATTGAATCACGGAGCCAAATTCGAAGCGCTGGCCAAGGCCAACTCCATGGATCCATCGAAAGAACAGGGCGGCGAGCTGCCTTGGTTCACGGCGAATAAGATGGTCAAGCCATTCTCGGATGCAGTGAAAACGTTGAAAAAGGGGCAAGTCACCGCGGCGCCGGTGCAGACTCAATACGGCTGGCACATCATCAAGCTCGAAGACATCCGCGAGGCGGCACCGCCGGGGTTCGATCGTGTGAAGGATCAGCTCTCCAACCGCATCATGCAGAAGAAGCTGCAGGCTTATGTCGAAAGTCTCAGGAAGACGGCGAAGATCGAGAAGAAGATTTGAGCAAATTCAGGAACTCGCTCTCGTCGATCACCGGCACCCCGAGCGCTACAGCCTTGTCGCGCTTCGAGCCCGGATCCTCTCCCGCAACCACATAGCTGGTTTTGCGAGATACTGAAGCGGCGGTCTTGGCGCCGGCGGCTGTGATTTTTTCCTGCGCTTCCTCCCGCGTCATGCCGGTGAGCGTTCCGGTCAGCACGAACGTCTTGCCGGACAATGCGCCTTGCGTGGGCAGCGGCATCGCGGGCCAGTGGATCCCTGCGTCGATGAGTCGGTCCAAAAGAAGTTGGTTGGCTCGATCGCCGAAGTAACGGTGCACGCTCTGACTCACGATCGGACCAATGTCTTCGACCCGCTCGATGTCGTAGGCGCCGGCATCGCGCAATGCGTCGAGTGAGCGAAAATGGCGTGCGAGCGCGAGCGCCGTGGCTTCGCCCACGTCACGTATTCCCAGCGCGTATAGGAATCTAGGTAATGTGGTTTGCCGCGCCTCGTCGAGCGATCGCAGCAAATTAGTCGCGGACTTTTCTCCGACTCGCTCGAGCGCTTGGAGCGAGTCTTCGTTGAGCGACCAAAGATCAGCCGCATCGCGCACCAAGCCGTTCATGGTCAGCGCTTCGATCAATTTGTCCCCGAGGCCGCGGATGTCGAGAGCGCGGCGCGAGGCGAAATGCTTGAGCTCTTCGATACGCTGCGCCGGACAGCCCCGCCCCGCCGTGCAGCGCGCCACCGCCTGCTCTGGGTCGCGGATGACGGCCGAGCCGCATGATGGGCACTTTTGCGGCAACTTGACGCGCCGTGTTCCTGGCGGGCGGCGCTCCAACACCACGCGCACGACTTCCGGAATCACGTCTCCCGCGCGCCGCACCACCACCGTGTCGCCGCTTCGCACGTCTTTGCGCTCGACCTCGTCCATGTTGTGGAGCGTGGCGTTGCTTACCGTGACGCCGCCCACGAACACCGGCGTCAAGCGCGCAACGGGCGTGAGAGCTCCGGTTCGGCCCACCTGAAACTCGACGGCCTGCACCGTCGTGGTTTCCTCCTCCGCAGGAAACTTGTGCGCCAACGCCCATCGGGGTGCACGCGCGACGAAACCGAGCCGCCGCCGCAGCTCGGCGTCGTCGACCTTGTAGACCACGCCGTCGATTTGATACGCGAGCGATGCGCGCGCGGCGCCGATGCGCTGAAAGAATGCCAGGCATTCATCGACCCCACGCGCCGCCGCTGATTCGGGACAGATGCGAAAACCCCATTCACGCAGAAGTTCCAGCGTGTCCATGTGGGAGGGCGGCAAGCTTCCCTGATCGATGAAACCGGCGCCGTAGATGAATAGATCGAGCGGCCTGCGCGCCGTCATTTTCGGATCGAGCTGGCGCAAGCTCCCAGCGGCCGCGTTGCGAGGATTGATCAGAGGTTTCTCGCCGCGCTCGATCGCTTGTGCGTTGAAGCGCTCGAACTTGGCGATGGGCATGAACACCTCGCCCCGCACTTCGAGCACGCCCGGAAGGCTGCGGCCGCGCAATTTGAGCGGCAGCGTGGAGATGGTGCGCAGATTTTGCGTGATGTCTTCGCCGGTCTCGCCGTCCCCGCGCGTAGCGCCGCGCACCAGCCGACCGTGCTCGTACGTCAAGCTCACTGCGAGCCCATCGAGCTTGGGCTCCACGGAGTACAAGAGCTCATCGGCGCGATCCAACCGGTCGCGCGCGCGCTTGTCGAAGCTGCGCACCTCATCTTCGCTGAATGCGTTATCGAGCGAGAGCATGGGCAGCCGATGATGAACTGGCGCAAAGCTCGCGACAGGCGCGGAGCCGACGCGCTGTGTCGGTGATTCCGGCGTGATGAGATCAGGGTGCGCAGCCTCCAACGAGCACAGCTCCGCCATGAGGCGATCGTATTCGGCATCCGACACTTCCGGATCATCGAGCGCGTGATACCGATAGTTGTAGCGATCGAGCATTTCGCGCAACGCATCCACACGTTGCGCCGCCGACTGGCGCGCGCTCATTGCGCGGCTTCGCGCAGATCGTCTTCGAACTTGGCAACTTTCGCGCGCAGTGTTTCCACGATGTCGGCCGTGAGCATCTCGCCGGCCTCATCTTGCAACAAGCCTGCAAGCCGGGAGGCGAGCCGTCCTGCGCACTCGAGCATCTCCTGCAATGCTTCCGCGGGCACGATCGGCCCGGGCAGAACGGCGAACAGCGTAATGCCGTGGAGCTTCTGGTCCGGCATCTGCTGGAGATCGAACGTTCCCGGCTCTTTGGAGTTGGCCACGGAAAAAACAGATTGCCCGCCATTCAGTCGATGAAAAACTCCATAGCGGCCATGAACGAGGTGCTCACTCAGCAGCGTCTCGAGGAGCTTGCGGCCTTCCCACCCAGCGGCTCCCGGCGGTTGAACTCGCAGCGTCACAATGCACTGAGCCTGCACCGGCTTTGCCTCGAGCGCTTTCGCGCGCGCAAAGCGCCCGCTGGCATCGGTTCGATCCGAACGCGGCGCGGGCGGAGCAGCCGCAGGTGCGGCGGGCGGTGATGCATCAACGTTGGCAGAATCTTGGGAAGAAGGCTCGAGGCCGTCCAAAGCGCTGGGCTCGAAGGTGTAGCTCATCTCCTCATCGTCTACCACCGCATCACCGTCGCGGCCGATGACTTCATCCCGCAGCGCTTGCGCTTCGTCTTCGCTGACGAATACCCGCTCCATGGACTCTTCGGCCGTTCGATTGATTTCGAGCCGGGGTTCGATGAAGACGGGCGAGTCGAGTGCCGGATCCTGCGTGTCACCGGAGTCGATGCGCACGGGTTCGAACGGCGCGTTGATTTCCTCTTCGGGCAGCACGCGCATGAACGGCGTGGTCAGCGTGCTGTCGTCACCGTCCGAACGGACTTCCAAGCTCGGTATGGATGCGGAACCATGGCGAGACGGACGTTGATCGGTGCGCTCGCGCCAGGGCTCGCTCACCGTGCGCGGCGGGCGGCGGGTTCCCCACCACCAGATGCCCGCGAGCAATAGCACGCCGGCGGCGAGCAGAATCCAACGAATCTCGTTCACGCGCGAAGACTATCCTGCCGCGGCCTAACGGGAGGGCTAGCTCGCCGCGAGCCGCACGGCCTCATCGACATCCACTGCGACCAGCCGCGAAACACCCGGCTCATTCATGGTCACCCCAATCAACTGCGACGCGGTCTCCATGGTGCTCTTGTTATGAGTAATGAATATGAATTGCACGCGCTTCGCCATCTCGCGCACGATGTCGCAGAATCGTCCCACATTGTTTTCATCGAGCGGCGCATCCACCTCATCGAGCAGGCAAAACGGCGCCGGATTCAGCTCGAAAATCGAAAACACCAGGGCCACCGCGGTCAGCGCCTTCTCGCCGCCAGAAAGCTGGCTGATGGAACTGTTGCGCTTGCCGGGAGGCCGCGCCATGATCGAAACACCGGCAGCAAGCGTGTCCTCGCCGGCCAGTTCCAAATACGCATCGCCGCCGCCGAACAAGCGCGGAAATTTCTGCCGCAAGCCAAGGTTCACGCGCTCGAACGTTTCCTGAAATCGCGAGCGAGTCTCGCGGTCGATCTTTCGCATCGCCGACTCGAGCAACTCGAGCGCCTCCGTCAAATCTTGATTTTGCCGGTCGAGATATTCCTTTCTCTCGGATTGACTCTTGAATTCATCGATGGCCGCAAGGTTCACCGGCCCCAAACGCTCGATGCGCTCGCGCGTTTGCAGAAGCCTCTGCTCCCACGGCTCGAGCTGCGCATCTGCCGGCAGATCCGCCGTCAGCTGCGCGCGGTCGAATCCGGTGGCTTGGATCTGCTCATCGATGCCTTCATGACGCAGACGGGCTTGTTGAGCCATCAAGTGAGCCTGCTGAGCTTCGTTGCGCCAGCGCTCAACCGCGTGCTCGACAGACATCCGTTCCGAATCGCGCGCCCTCAGATCGGCTTCCGCTGCATCGGCCGCTGCGCGCTGCGAGCGTAAGTCTTCTTCCGCCGCCAACCTCCGCGCGAGCGCAGAGTTCACCGCGTCCTGCAATTCGAGCAAAGCCCTGGCTCCATTCTCGATGGCCTGCAACGCATCTCGGCGTCGTTCGGTCAAACTTTCGCGCTGCTGTGCGCCGCGCTCGAGCGTCGTGAGCAACGCGGCGTGTGAGGATCTCTTGGCCTCGAGCTGCACCGCGAGATCGCGGGCCGCAACTTGCGCTGTATGAGCATGCGAACGGTTTTCCGCGTGCGCTGCGCGCAAGCTCTCGCGCTGAGTTTCGAGTGCGCTGCCCGCATTTTCGAGTGTGCGCGACTCGCCACCCGACGTGCTCAATTTCTGCCGCGCAGACTCGAGTTGATCTCGCGTGAGCCGTAAATCCTCCTCATGCGCGCGACGCTGCGCCTGCATGCTCTCGATACGCCGCGCGCTTTCTTGTATTTGGATCTGGCGGTTCTCGAGCCGCGCACGCACTTCCACATGCGCACGGTGAGCATCGTTCACCTGAAACTGAAGGGTATCGCGCCGTTCCTCGAGCCGTTCCAACTCGCTGCGCACCTCGAGCAGGTCTGCTTCCTGCCGGGCGAGCTCGTTCGCCAGATCGGAAGTCTGAGCGCGCGCCATGCGCAACGCTTCTTCGCGCTCGATCATGCCCTCGTGGGGATCGTGGCCGCGAGAAATTCTCAGCCAATTGCGCCCTACCCAGACACCATCGCGCGTCACGAGTGAAAATCCCGCCGGCAGGGAGCGGCGGCGGCCAAGCGCCATGGAAAGCGAGTCGACCGCGCCGATCGGAGCCAGCAACGCATCCACTGCGGCGGAATTGTGCACCTTTTGAGCAAGCGAAGCGACGCCGAGTGCGTCGACGTCGAGGTGCGCAGATTCAGGCTGTGGGGTGACCAGGGTGAGATACCCCGCGTCGAACGTTGCAAGCCCGGTCTCCGCCGCGTCCAGATCGTCGACACAAACCGCTTCGAGGTAGGGTCCGAGGACGGTTTCGACGGCGCGTTCCCAGCCTTTCTCTACGCGCAACTGCTGCGCGATCCGCGGACGTTGCGCAAGCTGATGCTCCGCGATCCAACGTTCGGCGCCTCCGCTCGATCCGAGCGCCGCGGCCTGCAAGGTTTCATTCGCGATCAGCTCGCTGCGCGCTGCTTGCCAGCGAGTGCGCGTCAGTTCGAGGCGGCTCGACGCGGCCCGCTCGTCATTGCGCTGATCGACGATGCCCGCAGTGACCCGTTCCAACTCCTGCGCGGCGGCAGCGGCGCGCCGGCTACGCTCGGCCTCATCCGTGATGAGCGCGTGCAGCTCGTCATGAGCTCCATGCGCTTGCAGCGTCAGCAGCTCAGCGCCCATCTGCTCGTGTTGCGCTTCGAGCCGCGCCCGTTGCATTTCCAACTGCTCGATTCGCGCCGCTTCGACCTGCATCTCGCCCGCCGTTCGCGCCAGCGCGAGTGTATGGGCATCGGCGTGCGCCTGCCACTGCACGAGCGCGGCTTCCGAAGAATCTTGGGCTTCGCGCCAGCGTGCTTCTTCCAAGTTGGCGCGATTGAGCTGCGGAGTCAGCGCTTCCATGCCTGCGTTCAGTTGCGCAAGGCTGCTGCGGTCGCGCATCTCGTGCTCATCGAGCTGCGCAAGCTGCGCCTCGCTCTGCTGCACCCCTTCCTCGTGCCGCTGGCGCAGCTCACGCGCGTGCGAGATTTCTTGTTCCGCCCCGCTGACTGCGGCGCCGGCATCGTAGAAGCGGCCCTGTGAGAGCGACAATGCCTCCGCGCGCGCCGCCTGCTCGACTCGCAAGCGCTCGATGTCGCGCTCGGCCTGGCGCAATTCGGCGAGCCGCGCGTCGAGCTCGAGCTGACACGCATTCACCGCGGTGCTCGCGGCGCTCATCTCCACACTCAACAAATTGAGCCGCTGCAAAAGAATTTCGGCGTGAAGCTTACGAGCCTCCTCTTGCAAATCGGCATAGCGACGCGCAGCGGCTGCCTGTTTTTGCAAATGCCGAATTTGCTTGTCTACTTCCTCGCGCACGTCTTGCAGGCGCTCGAGATTTTCACGGGTGTGCGCGATCCGCGACTCGGTTTCCCTCCGCCGTTCCTTGTAGCGCGAAATTCCGGCGGCTTCCTCGAGAAAGGCGCGCAACTCATCGGGTTTCGCATCGATGATGCGCGAGATCATGCCCTGCTCGATGATGGCGTAGCTGCGCGATCCGAGACCGGTCCCGAGGAAGAGCTGAGTAATGTCTTTGCGGCGAACCTTGGCGCCATTGATGTAATAGTCCGAGGTACCGTCGCGGCTTACACTGCGGCGCAGTGCAATCTCGCGGTAGCTCGCGTATTCGCCGCCGAGCTTGCCCTCGGCATTGTCGAAGATCAGCTCGACCGACGCAGCACCCAACGGCTTGCGCGAACCCGAGCCGTTGAAAATGACGTCAGCCATGGAATCGCCACGCAAATGTTTGGCTGAGATTTCTCCCATGACCCAGCGAACGGCGTCGATGATGTTCGATTTTCCGCAACCGTTGGGGCCAACGACGCCGACCAAATTGCTCGGAAACTGCACATGCGTCGGATCGACAAAGGACTTGAAACCGGCAATCTTGAGTTTGGTCAGCCGCAACTCAAAGGCTCCTTCCGATGCTCCATGGGCGTGCCAAGCCGCGCTGCTGCCGCTCAATGTGTAGTGCGAACGTCATCGATGACTCCACGGCGAAAAATTCGCGCAGCGCGGCTAGTGTAAAGTAACCGCCGGTTTCGTAAACCCCTCGAGCGAGTCTTGACGCCTGCGCAAATCATCCTTGAAACGTTCGCAAACCCCGCGGCGGATCGCGATTACCTCATTCGCATGCGGCTGCCGGAGTTCACCTGCTTGTGCCCGAAAACGGGCCAGCCCGATTTCGCGACGTTGCTGCTCGAGTACGTGCCGGATAAGAAGTGTCTCGAGCTCAAGGCGCTGAAGCTCTACATCTGGTCGTTTCGCGACCGCGGCGCATTTCATGAAGCCGTGACCAATGAGATTCATGCCGCGATGGTGGCGGCGACCGACGCGCGTTTCCTGAGTTTGCGCGCACGATTCAATGTGCGCGGCGGAATCTACACGGAAATTCTGGCGCAGCATCGTCAGCCGGGTTGGACGCCGGCCGAGCCGCTCGAGATCTCCGCGCCGCGCCGGCGGTCCTGAAATCCCACGAGTCGGCGTGCTCTGTACAGACGGGGCATGGTGAGTATAATCGCGCGCTCTTTCACGACTGCAGGGGCGGTTCATGGCTGCAAAAAAGCCCGTTAAAGCGCCGAAAAGAGCGGCGCGCGCTGTTGCTCGTAAGCCCGCGCCTACGCGCGCGGCGAAGCCGTCTCGTTCATCCGCCGCGCCCGCCAAGCCCAAGGCGAAACCTGCGGCAAAGGCCGCGGCTCGTCCCGCGAAGCCGCAGGCCAAGCTCGCACCGGCCAAGCCTCATCCGCTCGAAAGCGTGAAGTCACGCGGCACCCATGACGCGCCGGCTTTCGACCCCATGTCGAACGTGAAGCCAGATCCTGCTTCCGAGGAGGATTTCGACGGCGAGAGCGCATCGAATTCGAGCTTGTTGGCCGGGCCGCGCAACGTCAAGCCTTACGTCTCGAAACGCGGCGAGCAGTACATGAACAAGGAGCAGCTCGATCATTTCGGGCGCATCTTGCAGACGTGGAAGCGAGATCTCATGGTCGAGGTCGATCGCACCGTATTGCACATGAAAGACGAAGCAGCGAATTTTCCCGATCCCAACGACCGCGCCACACAGGAAGAGGAATTCAGCTTGGAGCTGCGCACACGGGATCGCGAACGCAAGCTGATTCGCAAGATCGATGAGGCGCTGAAGCGCATCGAAGACGGCAGCTACGGCTATTGTCTGGAGACGGGTGAGGAGATCGGCATCAAGCGGCTCGAGGCCCGTCCGGTGGCCACCTTATCCGTCGAAGCGCAGGAGCGGCGCGAACGCCGCGAAAAGCAGTACGGCGACCGAGACGACCGATACCGGTAGAAATCCTTCGTGTGTGGCCCGCAGCAAACGCGAGGCTATGCGCAAAACCTATGTCGGCCGTTTCGCGCCGTCTCCGAATGGCGAGTTGCATTTGGGCTCGCTGTTCACGGCGGCCGCAAGTTTTCTCGATGCGCGCGCGCAGGGCGGTGCATGGCGCTTGCGCATCGATGATGTTGATCGAGCGCGCAATGTTGCGGGCGCAAGCCTTCGAATCATCCAATGCTTGGAGAATTTCGGATTCGAATGGGACGGCCCCGTCATTTATCAATCGCAATACCTGCCGAGCTACTGTGATGCGCTGCAGACCCTGCGTGCCAGCGGCGACGTCTATCCATGCACGTGCAGCCGGCGCGACTTGCGAGATGAGACCCGCTACCCCGGCACGTGCCGTCATCTTCATCGAGATGAGGTTGAAATAGACGCAAGCGGCGCCGCAGCCTTGCGTTATCGCGCACCCGAAGCGACTGTGAGCTTCGATGATCGGGTTCAGGGGCGATTCACACAGAATGTCGCGCACTCGTTCGGCGATTTCCTGATCGAGCGAAAGGATGGCATTCCCTCATACGCGCTCTGCGTCGTCGTGGACGACGCGCGCGATGGCGTTACGGATGTGGTGCGCGGCGCGGATCTTCTCGAGCGCACGCCAAGGCAAGTGGTCTTGCAGCGTGCCCTGGGCATTGCCACTCCAACCTATGCGCATGTCCCTGCGCTCACCGAACCGGGAGGCTCAAAGCTTTCCAAGTCGCGCCGCTCGGTGGGCGTGGGGCATGCGCCGACGCAAATCCTGACACAGGTGTTCGCACTTCTCGGCCTCGCTCCGCCGGCCAGTCTCGGCGCTGAAAGCATGCCCGAGTGTTGGAATTGGGCTAAGCGGCACTGGAATATGCGTTGCGTTCCCGCCGTCGCGCACCTAGCCTTAAGCCACGCCGTCACGGCAGCGCCGGACGCGAGTTGCTAGGGCGAACACTCCACGGCGCGATGCCTACCGCGAACGAATTTGCGTCCGCGCCCGCAAGGAGTATTCTTTTGCATCGAGCGGCCTGTGGCGTAAGGCCCGGTGTGGGAGAAAACAGGAAACTCGCGAGCGACGAGGCTCGAGTGTTTCTCAGAATCGAGGGGCGACATGAGCGAACCGCGAGTCATCAAGAAATACCCGAATCGAAGGCTGTATGACACGGCCGAGAGCCGCTACATCACACTGAACGACGTGAAACGGCTGGTGCATGAGGGCATCGGTTTCATCGTCATCGATCGCAAGGATGATACGGACAT
The DNA here is from genome assembly GCA_964247385.1 of uncultured Steroidobacteraceae bacterium. Taxonomy (GTDB): domain Bacteria; phylum Pseudomonadota; class Gammaproteobacteria; order Steroidobacterales; family Steroidobacteraceae; genus TMP-86. The sequence goes on from CAXTUB010000001.1 coordinate 234,762, forward strand.
CACGCGCAATATCTTGTTGCAAGTCATTGCCGATGAAGAGGGCCAGGGCTCACCCGTTCTGAGCTGTGAGTTCTTGACGCGCGTCATACGCACCTACAACGGCTCGCCTCATGAGCAAATCCGCGGCCATCTCGAAGAGAGCATGCGCTCGTTCGTGCCCGAGCCCGTGAATAGCGAAGCGGCGCGGCGCCTGGCTTCGCGCCCGCTCCCTTAGGCTGCGTCGACGTTGCGCATGGAAAGTCGTACGCGGCCCTGGCGATCGACTTCCAGCACTTTGACCCGTACCACATCGCCCTCCTTGAGCTTGTCGCCGACTCGCTCGACGCGCTCTTCGGAAATTTGCGAAATGTGCACCAAGCCATCTCGGCCGGGAAGGATGGTCACGAACGCGCCGAAGTCCATGAGTCGCGCGACCTTGCCTTCGTAGATCCGGCCCACTTCCACGTCTGCCGTAATGAGCTCGATGCGCCGCTGCGCTTCGCGCCCCGCTGCGCCCTGCACCGAAGCAATCTTGACCGTGCCGTCGTTCTCGATATCGATGGAGGTGCCGGTCTCTTCGGTGATCTGACGGATTACTGCACCGCCTTTGCCGATGACATCGCGAATCTTCTCCGGATCGATTTTCAACGTGATGATGGTCGGGGCCCACTCGGACATGTTCTCGCGCGGTCTGGCGAGCGCCTTGTTCATCTCATCCAAGATGTGCAGGCGGCCCTCGCGCGCCTGATCCAGCGCGACCTTCATGATCTCGCGCGTAATGCTGGTGATCTTGATATCCATCTGCAAGGCGGTAATGCCGGATTGGGTGCCGGCCACCTTGAAATCCATGTCGCCCAGATGATCCTCGTCGCCGAGAATGTCGGTGAGGACCTGAAAACGATCACCTTCCTTGACCAAGCCCATCGCGACGCCCGCCACGGGCTGTTTCAATGGAACGCCGGCGTCCATGAGCGCAAGGCTCGTGCCGCACACCGTAGCCATGGAGCTCGAGCCGTTCGATTCAAGAATTTCCGACACCACGCGAATGACGTACGGAAACTTTTCCATGCCGGGCATGACGGCCTTGACGCCGCGCTTGGCGAGATTGCCATGACCGATCTCTCGCCGCTTGGGCGAGCCCACGAGGCCCGTCTCTCCCACGCTGAATGGCGGGAAGTTGTAATGCAACATGAAAGGATCTTTGCGCTCACCCGTCAAGCCGTCGATGATCTGAGCATCGCGTCCCGTGCCGAGCGTGGTGACCACCAGCGCTTGGGTCTCGCCGCGTGTAAACAGAGCCGACCCGTGAGTTCGCGGCAAAACACCCGTACGGATCTGAATGGGCCGCACGGTCTTGTGGTCGCGGCCGTCGATTCGCGGCTGCCCGGCCAGGATGCGCTCACGCACCAAGCGATATTCGAGATCGAAGAACGCCGCGCTCACCTGCTCGGGCGTGAATTGCGGCGTGACGCCGCCGCTCAAACGCTCGAGCGCCTGCTGCTTGATCTCACCAATCCGCGCATGACGCGCCTGTTTATCCGTCACCGCATACGCTCCGATGAGCTCACGGTTCGATTGCGAATGCAGCGCATCTTTCAACGCATCCTGCGCGGTAGCCGAGGCCAACTGCCAACCCGGCTTGCCGGCCGCGGCCACGAGCTCGCGGATACTGCGAATGGCAATCTGCAGCTTTTCATGGCCGAACATGACGGCGTTCAGCATCACGTCTTCGGGCAGGCAATTCGCCTCCGACTCGACCATGAGAACGCCTTCTTCCGTACCGGCGACTACCAGGTCGAGATCCGACCGCGCGAGGTGCGTCGCAGTGGGGTTCAAGACGAATTGCTTATCGATGTATCCGACGCGCGCGGCGCCGATCGGCCCCATGAAAGGCAAGCCGGAGATCGCAAGCGCCGCCGAAGCGCCCAACATGGCGGGGACATCCGGGTCCACCTCGGTGTTCACCGAGAGCACCGTCGCAACGACTTGCACGTCGTTGGTAAAGCCTTCCGGAAACAGCGGCCGAATGGGGCGATCGATGAGCCTCGAGGTGAGCGTCTCTTTTTCGGTGGGACGCCCCTCGCGCTTGAAAAAGCCTCCAGGAATTCTGCCGGCGGCGTATGATTTTTCCTGATAGTTCACGGTCAGCGGAAAAAAATCCCGCCCCGGCGTAGCCGCGCGTTTCCCGACTGCGGTGACCAGCACGACCGTCTCGCCCATGGTCACCACGACGGCACCATCGGCCTGACGCGCCACTTCACCCGTCTCGAGCACGACTTCGTGCTCGCCAAAATTGAATGTTTTTCTGACAGCAGTCACGCAGCTACCCCTTGATTTTCATTGCAGATGCGCAGCGCATAGCGCGCTTCGCAGCGCCGATTAACGGCGTAATCCCAGTCGCTCGACGACTTGGGTGTACTTCTCAGGTGTAGTGCTCTTGAGATAATCGAGAAGCTTGCGGCGCTGATTCACCATCTTCAGAAGACCGCGGCGCGAAGCGTGATCGGACTTGTGTGCGGAAAAATGCACGCCCAGGCCATTGATGCGCTCGGAAAGCAAAGCGATTTGCACTTCCGGTGAACCCGTGTCGTTGGCGGTGCGCCTGAATTTTCCAACAACGGCCGACTTCTGCTCGCGATTCAATGGCATTAACTCAAACCTCAACAATCACTTAGACCTTTTTGAAGGCGCGCATTGTACGCGCGCGCCGATCTTGCCTCAAGCACGAAACGCGTGCGCTGAAATCATCCGGCGCGCATGGATCTCGCCGCTCGGGCTCACGAAACCCAGCCCGATGAATTGTGGGCCCGGCGCATAGAGCCGCGCTCGCTTGATCGCGCCGTGGAGCTCAGGCCAAGTCGTCGCAGGCAGCACTTCGCGGCCCATGGACAATGCGAGAGCCTCCGGCGCAGTCAAATAGATGGCCGGGCATGAAGCCAGCGCCGAATCCATGGGCAAGAGATATTCCATGCGCGCCGGCAGCGAAGCGGAGTCGAGCCGGCTCAACGAGACGGCTTGGCGTTCGTCGAAAGAACCGACCGCCACGCGCCGCAGCGCGCCTACGTGGCCGATGGTGCCCAGCGCACGCGCGATGTCCTCAGCGAGTACCCGGACATAAGTTCCCTTTGACACACGCGTTTCCACCGTGAGGCGGGGAGTCCGCCACTCGATCAATTCGAGTGCGTGCACCGTGATGGTCCGAGCAACTCTGTCTCGTTGTTGACCCTTGCGCGCCAGCACATATAAAGGGGTGCCGTCCTGCTTGACTGCCGAATGCATGGGAGGGGCCTGGTCGAGGACACGCGGAAATCGCTCGAGCACTCCGGCGATATGGTCGCGGCTCAGATAGGGCACCGCGACGCTTTCCACGACCTCGGTTTCGAGATCGCCGCTGGCCGTGCGCGCTCCCAGGCGAATCTCCACGCGATAGGTCTTCGCACCCAGCAGAAGATCGCCCGCAAATTTAGTCGCCTCCCCCAGGCACACGGGAAGGAGCCCGGTGGCGAGCGGATCGAGCGTACCCATGTGGCCCGCCTTGCGCATGCCGAACAGCTGCTTCACACGCGCTACCGCCGAAGCCGAGGTCAGGCCAAGCGGTTTATCGAGAAGCAATATGCCATGCACACCGGGCAACATTGACGAGGAGCCGCGTCGTGCGGCGCGCTAACTCGGCTTGGATACCGAATCGATGAGCTTGGTCAGTTCCACGCCGCGCACCAGATTCTGATCTGGGACGAACTCGAGCACCGGCGCGTAGCGCAATCGTAACGCGCGGCCCACCGCACCCCGCAAAAAGCCGCTCGCCGAACGCAGCGCGTCGAGCACGACCGGATCTTCCTCGTCTTTTCCCAGCACCAGAAAAAAAACACGCGCGTGGCGCAGATCGGGTGATACATCCACCTCCGTAATGGTGATGTTTCCGATGCGCTCGTCCTTGACGCCACGACGCAAGAGCTCGGCAAGCTCCCGCTGCACGAGCTCACCGATGCGCTTGTTACGTCCAAATTCTTTGGGCATGCGGAAGCAGGCGGCGGCGCAGCGGTTAGAGCTCGCGCGCCACCTCGACGCGTGAATAACATTCGATTTGATCTTTCTCGCGTACGTCGCTGTAGTTCTTCACCCCGATGCCGCATTCGGTTCCGGCGCGCACCTCATTGACATCGTCCTTGAAACGCTTCAGCGACTCGAGCGCGCCTTCGAAGATCACCACGTTGTCGCGCAGGACGCGAATGGGGAAATTGCGCCGCACGTAGCCATCGATCACCATGCAACCCGCCACCGTGCCGAACTTGCTCGAGCGGAACACGTTGCGCACTTCGGCCAGGCCGACGATTTGCTCTTTCACTTCCGGCGAGAGCATGCCGGTCATGAGCTGGCGCATGTCGTCAATGGCTTCGTAGATGATGCTGTAGTAACGCACATCGATGCCGTTGTCCTTGATAGCGGCCCGCGCGGCCGCATCGCCGCGCACATTGAAGCCGATGACGCGCGCTTTCGAAGCCACCGCGAGCGAGATATCCGATTCCGTCAGACCGCCCACGCCGGAGGCCACCACGTTCACCGCGACCTCGGAGGTCGATAGCTTGGTGAGCGCATCACGCAGCGCTTCGACGCTGCCGTGCACATCCGCCTTGATCAGCACATTGACCACATTGGCCTTGGCCTCGCCGAGCGTCGAGAACACGTCTTGCACGTTCGCGCCTTGCTTCGCGAGCTTGACTTCGCGCAGACGCGCCTGACGGTGGCTCGCCACATCGCGCGCGCGTCTCTCGGTCTCCATGACAAGAAGCTCATCGCCCGCATTGGGCGAGCCTGAGAGTCCGAGCACCACCACGGGAATGGACGGACCGGCGCTGTCGATCGGCCTGCCGCCCTCATCGAACATGGCGCGAACACGGCCCCATTCCTGTCCCACGAGAAGAGGGTCTTGCAACTTCAAGGTGCCGCGCTGCACGAGCACCGTGGCGACTGCGCCGCGGCCCTTCTCCAAGCTCGACTCGATGACGAAGCCTGCGGCCAGGCCCCCGGTCGGCGCCTTGAGCTCGAGCACTTCGGCTTGCAGCAGCAGGCTCTCGATCAGCTGATCGATGCCCTGTCCCGTTTTCGCCGAGACATTCACGAAAATATTCTCCCCGCCCCACTCCTCCGGAATGACGCCGTGCTTGGTGAGCTCTTGCTTCACCTTCTCAGGGTCTGAATCTGCCTTGTCGACCTTGTTGACGGCCACCACGATGGGCACCTTGGCAGCTTGCGCATGCTGGATGGCCTCGATGGTCTGAGGCATGACGCCATCATCGGCGCCTACCACCAGGATCACGATATCGGTGACTTGCGCGCCGCGGGCGCGCATCGCGGTGAATGCGGCATGGCCGGGGGTGTCCAGGAAGGTCACCATGCCGCGAGCCGTTTCGACGTGATATGCGCCGATATGCTGCGTGATGCCGCCCGCTTCGCCCGCCGCAACGGAACTGCGGCGGATGTAATCGAGGAGCGAGGTCTTACCATGATCGACGTGGCCCATCACGGTCACGACCGGCGGCCGCACGAAGCCTTCGTGCTGGTCCTGCACGATGCCCTGCAAGTCGTCCTCGATGACGTTTTCCTTGCGCAGCACGGACGTATGGCCCAGCTCCTCGACGACCAAAACCGCAGTGTCTTGATCGATCATTTGATTGATGGTCGCCATGACGCCCATGGTCATGAGCGCCTTGATGACTTCGGTCGCCTTGACCGCCATCTTTTGCGCAAGATCACCGACACTCACCGCATCGCCGATCGCGACCTCACGCACCACCTTCGCCGTGGGCATCTCGAAACCATGCTTGCCGTCGCCTTCGGCGCCGACTGCGCGGCGCCTGCCATCGCGGGATTTCTTCTTCTTGTGCCGCGCGCTCACATCGCCCGCGATATGCAACTCCTGCCGGCCGTAGCGCGTGGCTTTGTCTTCCTCCGGCCGCGACGGCTTGACCGGCTTTTGCGCAACGCTCTTGCGGTCTCGGTCTTGCTGTTCGCGCGCTTGCTGCTCGGCGACCTTGCGCGCCTCTTCCTCCGCCGCGCGCTTCTTGTCGTCCTCATCGGCGCGGCGGCGAACCTCTTCCTCCAAACGGCTCTTCTCTGCCTGCTCGCGCTCACGTCGCCCCGACTCTTCGCGCTCGAGCGCGGCTTTGGCGCGCTCATCGACTTCACGCTGCTTGTCGATCTCTTCCTGCTGGTGGCGCGCTTGGTCTTCGAGGACTTCGCGCTTCACATACGTGCGCTTGCTGCGGACCTCGACGTTCACCGTACGCGCGCGGCCCTGCGGACTTGCGAGCTTGAGCTCCGACTGCGACTTGCGCTTGAGCGTGATCTTGCGCGGCGCGGCTTCGGCGTCGTTGTGATTTCCATGACTGCGCCGCAAGTGAGTGAGCAACTCATGCTTGGCATCTTCGCTGATCATCGCTTGCGCGCCGTTGACCCGAATGCCGGCTTGATCAAGCTGTGAAAGCAGCCGGTCCACCGGAACTTTCAGGACTTCAGCGAATTGTGCGACCGTGACATCTGCCATATGAACTCCTCAACCATTCGCCTCTGCGGCGAACCAATGTTTGCGCGCTTCCATGATGAGCTCTCCCGCTCTGCCCTCATCGACGTCGCCCATCTCGACAAGCTCATCGACCGCGAGGTCCGCGAGATCCTCGCGGGTGCGCACGGCCTTGCGCGCGAGCCGCGCCGCCAGCTCTTCCCCCGCGACCTCGATGAGATCCTCGGCGGGCTCGCCGCCGCCGAACGATTCCTCGCTCGCGATGGCCTGAGTCAACAGTACGTCACGCGCGCGGTTGCGCAGCTCCTTGATGATCTCCTCGTCGAACTCCTCGATGCCGGCAAGCTCGCTCGCCGGCACATAGGCGATTTCCTCGATGGTCGAAAATCCTTCTTGAACGAGAATGCTTGCAACGTCGGCGTCCACATCGAGTTGCTTCATGAAGGTTTCGCGTAGAGCCTGCGACTCGCTTTCACTCTTCGCCTCGGCCTGAGACTCGCTCATGACATTGAGCTCCCATCCGGTGAGCTCGCTGGCGAGACGAATGTTCTGGCCGCCGCGGCCGATGGCTTGAGACAACTTGTCCTCGGAGACCGCGATGTCCATGGCGTGCGCGTCCTCGTCCACCACGATGGAGGTCACTTCGGCCGGCGCCATCGCGTTGATCACGAATTGCGCTGAATTGTCATCGAAGGGAATGATGTCGACGCGCTCACCGGCGATCTCGTTCGATACGGCCTGCACCCGCGAGCCGCGCATGCCCACGCATGCGCCCACCGGGTCGATGCGCGGGTCGTTGCTGCGCACGGCAATCTTGGCGCGAATGCCGGGATCGCGCGCGGCGCTCAGAATGTTGATGAGCCCCTGGCCCACCTCCGGAACTTCCAGCTTGAACAATTCCACCAAAAACTCAGGCGCCGTGCGCGACAGAAATAACTGTGGTCCACGCGGCTCGGTTCGGACCTCCTTCAAAAAGGCCTTGATGCGATCTTGCGAACGCACCGGCTCGCGCGGGATCATCTCCTCGCGGGGTACGAAGCCTTCCGCATTGGAGCCGAGATCGACGTAGATCCCGTTACGATCCACCCGCTTGACGATGCCGCTGACCATGGTGCCGGCGCGGTCTTTATAAGCCTCGACCACCTGCGAGCGTTCCGCCTCGCGCACCTTCTGCACGATCACCTGTTTGGCGGTCTGGGCCAGAATCCGGCCGAACGGCACCGACTCCATCGGCTCTTCGACGAAGCCGCCCGGCTCCACATCGGCATCGATGTCGCGCGCATCGTCGAGGCGCAATTCACGATCAGTGAATTCGAGCTCGCTCGAGTCATCGGCGAATACTTTCCAACGGCGAAACGTGTCGTATGCACCGGTCTTGCGGTTGATCGAAACGCGCACATCGAGTTCTTCACCGTGCTTCTTGCGGGTGGCGGAGGCGAGCGCGGCTTCCAGCGCGTCAAATATAATTTCCTTGTCGACGCCTTTTTCGTTCGACACCGCGTCCACCGCCAGCAAAATCTCTTTGTTCATCCGCTCAGACTCCTGACTTCCGGAAAGCTCGAATCCCCAACCCAAGGTTAGGCCGCCTCATGCAGGCTTCAACCTCGCCTTTTTGATCCAATCGAAATTCAACGAGAATTCCTCGCCATCAACCCGCACCAGCACGCCACGCTCGTCAGCAAAAACGAGCAAGCCCGCAAAACGCCGCCGCCCGTCGAGCGGGTCTTTGAGCTCGATTGCGACTTGCTCGCCAACGGCGCGCTCGAAGTGCGAGCGCGTGCGAAGCACACGATCGAATCCCGGCGAGGACACCTCGAGCGCATAAGCTCCGCCAATGGGATCGCATTCGTCGAGCACTTCGCTCAGCCGGTGGCTGGCGCGCGCGCAGTCATCGACCGATACTCCGTGCGGCGTGTCAATGAACACCCGCAAAGTTGCACCGCGTCCATGTCGGGCAAATTCCACATCCACCAACTCATACCCCAAAGCCTCAACAGGCGGTTCGAGGAGCAAAAGAAGCTTGTTCTGATCTGCCGGCGACGCACTCATGGCACCCAACAAAAAAGGGGACGCCTTGAGGTCCCCCTTTGACTTCATACGACGCACGCTGACACGGGCGTTGCGCCTACATACGGCTCACAAGCGCGCGATTATAGGCATTTCGCCGCTGAGAGCAAAGCTTGAAATGCAATCGCCCAAAGAAAAAAGGGCCGTTTGGCGGCCCTTTTTCCATCGCGAAAAATTCGCTACCAGCGCTTCGGCCCGCGCGAGCCGCCGCCCCCCGTGCGCTCCTGCGCCTCATTGACCTTCAGCGCCCGGCCACCGACATCATGGCCATTGAGCGCCTGCATGGCACGCGCGGCGTCTGCGCTGGCCATTTCGACAAATCCGAATCCACGAGGCCGGCCCGTGTCGCGATCGTTGATCAGCGCCACCGACTGCACCGCGCCATGCTTTTCGAACAGCGCACGCACGCCTGCCTCATCCATGGAGAACGGGAGATTGCCAACATACATTTTCGTCATGTGAAAAAACCTTACTGCAAAAACAAATATTTCCGGGGCGCGCAATGCGTCCCGGAGACCTGGATCGATAAACCTGCACTATGGGTTGTGGCCAAGGAAGGCCATTAGATGCCGCGGTGACCAAATGCAACTGACAAGGGTAAGTTCTGCGAGCCGGCGCGGAATATACCGCAGCGATTTGCCGGTGCCAAGAAAATTCAAGCATGCCAACAACTTGCCCATGGGGCTTGAGACCTTGGGGCAAGCAACGTCAATGGCCCGCTTTGCCAGGCACGGCGCAGAGACGCTTTTTCCGCATAACCCTGGGCGATCTCGAATTCCTCACGGCCGTGATTGAGCATGAAGAAGATTCCACCAGGCCGTAGATTCGAGCGCACGCGACTAAATAATCCTTGCGGATTGAGGATGTTATGAGGTAAACCCCAACCAATCACTGAGGCTCGCGTGACGAACGGAAAAAAGCAGGTCACGCAATCCACCGACTCCTCGAGCGAGGCGTAGTCCAGGTAGTCGATCGCCGCATGAGGCAACCGGGCGAGGTAGCCTGCGGCCGCGTCGCGCCGCAGATATCCGTTCCAATATCGGCGATTCGAGTCGATTTCTGCGCCCCGTAACCAGCGCGGACGGAAGAATGCATCGAGCGCGGCGGCGTACCAGAAATTACCGCTTCCCACATCGCGCACGCGCAGCGCACGCGTCACAGAATCTGCGCTGGCTCGGTCGGCCTCATCCAGCCAATGCAAGTAGCAATAGTTGCCGATGCACGTGCGTAGCGCATGTGCATCTTCAAAGCGCACGGCATAACGAGCTTTCAGCTCCTCAATTCTTATCGCAAGCTTGTCTGGAAGGGGCGGCAGATCTTTACACGGTGTTTCGTAGAACGGACCGCGTCAAAATGCGAAGAGATCAGCGAGGCGCCAATTGAGGTGATTGCGGAGCGAGCGCACTCGATCCCGCCAACAAAGCCGCTCACGCGCCACGTCATAGCGAGCCGGCGGCAAACGTGTCGCACGCGCCGATCTCGCCAGCATCGAAACCGCGACGAAACCAATCGACCCGCTGCGCAGAGCTGCCGTGAGTGAAACTGTCAGGTACGACGCTGCCCTGCGCTCGCTTCTGCAGTGTGTCGTCGCCGACCGAGGATGCTGCTTGCAACCCTTGCTGCAAATCGCCGGGCTCCAACAATCGATGTGCCGCGTTGGCGCGATGCGCCCAGACACCGGCCAGGCAATCCGCTTGCAGCTCGATGCGAACGGAGACACGATTCGCGTCGGTGCGATCCGCGCGAGACTCTTCGCGCTGCGCACGCTCGGTGATCCCTAGAAGATTTTGCACATGGTGACCCACTTCGTGAGCAATCACATAGGCCCGCGCAAAATCTCCGGGCGCGCCAAACTCATCGGACAGTTGACGGAAAAAACTCAAGTCAATGTAGACTTGCTGATCCTGCGAACAATAAAACGGCCCCGACGCGCTGCTCGCAAAGCCGCATGCGGAAGAAACAGAGCCTGAGAACAGCACCAAGCGCGGATCCACGTACTGCCTGCCGTGCGCGGCGAAATACGCACTCCAGACGTCTTCGGTTTCACCGAGCACGGCGCGCACGAAGTCGGTCTGCGCGTCGGGCGAGTTGCCCGTGATCGGAGCGGCGACAGGCGCGGACTGATCCTGGCTTGCGCCAAGCAGAGTCAGCAAAGTTGCGGGATTGACTCCCATAAAATAGCCGACGACGACAATCGCCAACGTTCCGAGTCCAATGCCCGCGCCGCGACCGACGCCCAACCCTCGCCGATCCTCGACATTGTCACTTCTACGGCTGTCACCCCACCGCACGCGTCTTGCTCCAGTTCACGTGCGTGTGCACGAGCCGAGAATGGTACGCGGTTCACTATGGCGTAGCGAATTCGAGAGCTCCGTCATAGAGGCAAACTTTTGTCATATTGCGATCGAGCCAACTGCTAAACTCCCGCCGTCCTACAGCGGCATTCACGGAGTCTGACATGCGATCGGTAGCTTGCGCTCACATGGCACTGGTCTTGGCGTTGTTGGGTCTAGCTGAGGGCGCGGCTGCGCGGGTACGTGCTGTGCCGAATGAGCCAGGGTTGAAGTCGAGCGCAGTACTCATCGTCGATGATCGCACCGGCTCCCCGCTCTATTCGAGACGTTCAGACGACTCCATGCCCATTGCGTCGATCACCAAGCTCATGACCTCCCTCGTGGTAACCGAGGCCAAGCAATCTCTCTCGGAGCTCATCACCATTTCGGCGTCTGATCGCGAGTTTGGCAAGGGTGGATTTTCACGCTTACCGGTCGGCGCAACCCTGAGCCGATCCGACCTCATGCATCTGGCGTTGATGGCATCCGAGAACCGCGCAGCCAATGCGCTGGGCAGCCATTATCCTGGTGGTTTGCGCGCATGCGTCGCCGCCATGAACGCGAAGGCCAAAACGCTCGGCATGTCGCGGTCGCATTTTGCCGATGCGACGGGGCTGTCCAGCGCCAATCGCGCAAGTGCCGAGGATTTGGTGAGGCTGGTGGCTGCCGCCGCCCAGGTCAAAGTCATCCGCGATTTTTCCACTGATTCCGAGCATCACGTGCGGGCTGGCCGGGCCCAACTCGTTTTTCACAATACGGATAATCTAGTGAAGCGCAGCGACTGGAACATCATTGTGCAAAAGACCGGCTTTACCGATGAGGCCGGCCGATGTCTCGTCATGCGAACCATGGTGGAAAATCGCTCCATCACGATGGTTTTATTGAATTCATTTGGAAAGTACACGCGGGTGGCTGATGCTCGGCGTGTCAAGAATTGGCTCGTGGCGCGAGCCAGCGAGCGCATCGAACACGCCTCGCTCCGTTGATCCCGCGCTGATCCTGCGCGATGTGCCAAGCCTCGGAGGCAGAATTCCGAGGTGGCCGTCGTTCGGTGGCTAGTGTCGTGATCCGGCAGCTACTGACGGGTCACGACATTAGAACATGCCGCCTTCGAGACCTGCAGCAAGCAAGGCGCCTGCTTCTCGGCAGCGCTGCAAGTCCTTCAAATCAATTTGCTTGGGCGCTGCAATGGCCTCCGCGCTTTGCGCATTCGTGCTCACGATGAGTGCATCCGCCACCGCTCTCAGCCGCCAGCCCAATGCAATCCGTTCGATCTGACGCGCCGCGCCCTGGCCGTCACTCCCAGCGCACACCATGCAGAGGTACGGCCTTCCGGCGATGCGGTCGAGCGCAGCGTAGTACACATCGTCGAAAAACGCTTTCATCACGCCTGCCATGGAGGCTAGATTTTCCGGGGCCGCAAAGATGAATCCATCGGCCGCGAGCACATCGGCTGCGCGAGCGGCGGAGGCACGCAGGCACGAAACTCGAATGCTTGAGAACTGCACAGCGCCCTCGTGCGCAGCGCGCGCCATCTTCTCGGTGCCGCCGGTGCGCGAGTAGTAAACGATCAATAACCTGCGTTCGGTCAATTGCAACTGGCGAGGGAATCGATCCATGCCGAGATCAATGCGACGCCGTCGGCGTCTACTATGGCGCTAGCAAGGGGTGGCATGGCGTTGGCATCGCGGCGGTTCATGCGAGCCACAACGAGCGAGCGGTCCGAGCTGCCTGGCGCAATGAGCGCGGCGTCGGCGATGCCGAGGTTGCCCGATTGCGGAGCCGCCGCGCAGGCCGACGTATCCGCAAGCGCTGTGCCCGCGCGAAGATCCATGTTGGACGGCGTGCCGCCATTGGGGCGATGGCACTGCGAGCAATTGACGTGCAAGTACGCACGCGCGCGTTGCGTCAAATCGGCAGACTGGTCTGCGGGGTCTGGAAATCTCGGCAGGGAGTCGACCGGTCCCGCAGGCGCCGGATCGAGCACACCGATGCTCCTGAGCGTCGCGACTTGATTGGCATCGATAGGGCCTGGGTAATGAAATGTGCCGTTGAGCTGTGCGGTTTCGAGACCAAGCGCCCTGCCCGCCGCGGCGGTGTGGCAGATCAGGCATTGCTCCTCACTTGGAAAAATCCAAGGTGAGCCGCCAATATCCACCTGCTTCCCGCCCACCACTCGCGTGGCTTCGGTGCCCGCATCGTTCCACTCATAGGTGTAGCCGGCCCACACATCATCGGTGTGATGCATGAAAAGCCGAGTCTCGATCAGGCGATTCTCACGCTTGAAGTTCTTGACCAGCACGGTGCCTGGCGGAAAAGTCCAATCCTGATCCGAGCCGACGCCGATGCTGGCGCCATTCGGCAGGCCGATGAAGCGCGTTTTCTCCGCGCCATCGGACCAGAACGGCGCATTCGGCGCATACGGGATGACGCTCGCAACGGGCTGATCCGGATGTGCCATGTCGATGCATCCAGTTTGTGAAAGCTGCGAGGGCACGTCCGCTCCCGTGCGGGCTTGAGCAATGAGCGAGAATAGACCGCCCGATTTCAAATCGATCAGCATCAACTCATGATCGATCCCTTGCGCAAAGGATGAGATGTTGAGGTCGATGGGCACACCGCCGGTGACTTCGAGGGTCGGAGCGGTGTCGACAGGGATGCTCCAAACGCGGCCCGAGGAATAATCCGCAAACACATAGCGGCCGACGAGACTCGGGATTCGCGAGCCGCGATAAACGAATCCGCCGGTGATGGATAGGCCACGCGAGTGGCTGTATTCCGCCACGGGATCGATCAAGTTCTGCGCGCCTCCGCAATTGGAAGAGTACGGGTGGGCACCTTCACGGCAGCGCCAGCCGTAATTTCCACCGCGAGTCACGCGATCAACCTCCTCCCACGAACTCTGCCCGACATCGGCCACCCACAACGCGCCGCTCACCAAGTCGAAATTCCAACGCCACGGATTACGAAAGCCCCAAGCAAAAATTTCCGGACAGTTCTGTGCACCGCTCCCACCCGTGCAGGCCGCATTGGCCGCGAACGGATTGTCGCCGGGTATTGCGTAAGGGGTCGAACCGCTGGCTGCATCGATATTGATACGCAGCATTTTGCCCAACAGCGTATTGAGCTTCTGGCCGTTGCCGATGCCGCCGTGCATGTCGCCCGCACCGCCGCCGTCGCCAAAGCCAGCATATAAATATCCGTCCGGTCCGAACGAAATGTAGCCGCCGTTGTGATTGTCTTCAGGCTGCGCAATGGTTAGAAGGACCCGCTCCGAAGTGCCATCGAGCGTTGCGCCAGCGTCGCTCGATGAGAATTCCGAAATGCGGGATTGCACTTGACCGCTCGCCGTTGCGGTGTATGAGACGTAGACGTGCGGATTGGCGGGGAAGCTTGGATGAAACGCGATGCTGAGCAAACCGAGCTCGCCTCCCGAAGTCACACGGCTGCGGATGTCGAGGCAGGTTTGTGCAGCGGCGACGGCGGCATCGTTCGCAAACGATAGGACTCGGCCTGCCTGCTCGACCACAAACCAGCGCGACGCATCATTCGGCGCTTGCAGCGCAAGCACCGGCTGGGAAAATGTCAGCTTCGGGAACGCCCTTTGCTTGTCCAACGTTTGCATCGCGGCAGGCGATGCACCCGCGATGCATGAAGTGTTGTTGGGCCGCTGGCTCAATCCGGACGCTTCGGTAGGCGGCGTCGCCGGCGGTGTGGGTGGTGCAGCCGCACTACGATTGCCAGAGCCGCCGCAAGAAGCCGTCAAGAGGACGATCAAAATCAAGGCGAAACGTTGGATGGTCATGACTCGCCACTCCCAATCCGCAATCAGGTGCGTGGGCACCGGTCACTTCAACGAGATCCGACGCCAGATCTTCGATTTCAGCCGGGTTGCAATCCGGCCGCTCGCCCCCTGTATAGCGCAAAGCGAGTGCAGCTTTCAATAAAGTGAGTCCGTCGCGAATCGCGGACGGTGTGAGACGTAAAATGAGTCGCCTCAGGGTCAAGTGATGTCATTGCACGCCTTTCTCATTTCGCTGACCACCGTTGCAGTCGCAGAGGTCGGCGACCGGACTCAGCTGCTTGCGCTTCTGTTGGCGGCCCGTTATCGCGCCCCCTGGCAGATCTTATGGGGCATGGTGCTCGCAACTCTCGCCAATCATGGGCTAGCCGCGGTGATCGGGCGCTTGTTGGCGCAGTGGCTGACACCCACTGTTGTTGCCGGCGCGGTCGGTTTCGCTTTCATTGTGATGGCGGCGTGGATGCTAAAGCCCGATGCGCTCGAGCCGGTCGCCGCAACTTCGGGCCGCAGCGCTCTGGTCGCGAGCTCGATTGCCTTCTTTATTGCAGAGTGCGGCGACAAAACGCAAATTGCCACGATGACTTTGGCCGCAGGCTATGGCGATATTTCCGGCGTCGTTGCCGGCTCTACGCTGGGCCTTGCGCTGGTCAACGCACCGGTAATTTTTCTCAGCGGCGCGTTTGCGAGGCGCTTGCCGCTGCGGTCCATTCGCATCATTGCCTGCGTGATGTTCGCGGTAATCGGAATCATTTTCCTGAGCCGCGCCTTCAGCTAGCCAGGAAGGCAAACCGTGGCTCACGGATCGTCCAACCACTCATCGTGCGGAGCATGGCTAGAGCTGTGTGGCTCCGCCATCGACCACCAACTCGGCGCCCGTCGTGTACGTCGCTTCAAAAGCCAGAAACGCCAAGGCCGTTGCCACTTCGCGCGGCTGCCCAAAACGCTTCATCGGATTGCTTTCGGTCATCTGCTTTCGAGTCTTTTCCACCGCCTCCTTCGGAAGAGCCTTCTCGAGGATGCCGCTGTCGATGGGCCCGGGGCTCACGGCATTCACCCGGATGCCCCTGGGCAAGAGAGCGCTTGCCAGCGTGCGGGTCATCGAGCGCAACGCGGCCTTGGTGGCCGAGTACACTGAGTTAACCGCCATCCCAAGCTCGTCCGCGACCGAAGTAACGAACACCACTGCGCCGCCCTGAACGATCAGCGGTGCAACCTTCTGCACGGTGAAATAGGCGCCTTTAGTGTTCACAGCAAACTGTTGATCATAGGCCGCCTCATCGACCGCCTCGAACGGCGTGAAGGTGGTTTGGCCTGCGCAGATGAGAAGCGCATCGACGCCGCCAAGCTCCGACTTGATGCGATCGGCCAAAGTCGCGATATCGCTCATCGATGCCGCATCGCTCGCTACGGTGACCGTACCTGGCCCGAGATCCTTGCGAGCCCTATTCATCGCGTCGCCCTCTCGACCCGTCACCAAGACCCGCGCGCCCTCGGCAACCAAGAACTTGGCGGTCGCTAGACCGATGCCGCTCGTGCCGCCTGTAATCACCACACGCTTTCCCGCATACCGAGCCATATTTCCTCTCCGTCATTCGATTGCAATGAATTCGGCGCCAGACCCCAGTCTCCGCGCGCATCGTTCGCGTTCGGTCATCCGCAATATGCGCGCATCGACGAATCGCTGTATCGCCGAAGATCCAAAAAAATCGCGCGATTGTCCAATACGACGGTCAGCGGCCGCTCACTCTCATGGGCGCGCTAATACAAAATCTTCGCATTTCGACCACGGACATACCCCAAAGCCGCGAGGCGCGGGCGGCAGTGCAGATTTTGGAGAGGGTGGAAGCCCTCACAACGAAATCGCGATCGATTGCGCGCGCTAGCCGCTAAGCAGCATTAGCGGCGCCGGCGAAGCTTGTGTAGATTTAAATCAAGCTAGACCAAGCTCAATATTCTAAATAATGGATTCAGAAGATTTTTTTAGATTGGTAGCGGGGGCAGGATTTGAACCTGCGACCTTCGGGTTATGAGCCCGACGAGCTGCCAGACTGCTCCACCCCGCACCGGTCAGAGCCGCGTATTCTACTTGCGGGCGTGCTCGAATGCAAAACAAGGCCTTAGGGAAAAACCCGCTGACACAATGCCAGCAAACCCGCGGGAGCAATTCCGAGCGCCAAGACCGCGAGCGAATTGACGCTGAGCAACGCACGCATGAGCCCGGAGCCGCCAAGCCTCATGGCATCGATGGGCTCATCGAAATACATGACTTTGATGATTCGCAGGTAATAGAACGCGCCCACCACGGACATGAGAACGGCGATGACCGCGAGCCAAAGTTGATTCACGGCAATCACCGCCTGAATGACGCCCAGCTTGGCCCAGAAACCGACGAATGGCGGGACGCCGGCGGTGGAAAACATGAGCATGGCCATCATGCCGGCGAACCACGGACTGCGCGCGTTCAATCCGCGAAAATCATCGATTCGATCAGCTTCGAAACGCTCGCGGGCCAGCAACAAGATCATACCGAAGGCCCCGGTCGTCATGACGGTATAGACAATGGTGTAGAAGGTCGAGGCTCGATAGCCGCCTTCGGTGCCCGACAAGATGCCGAGCAGCAGAAAGCCGACGTGCGAGATCGTGGAGTACGCCAGCATGCGCTTCAGATTCGTTTGCGCAAGTGCGATCAGGTTGCCGATGACCATGGAGAGCACGGCGAGCACCGTGATCATTTGCCCCCAGGCGTGCTGACTCACCGCGAGGCCTTCGGCGAGGATTCGCAAAGTCAGCGCAAGCGAACCGACCATGGACGCCGAACCGATGTACAACGTCACACTGGTCGGGGCGCCTTGATAGACGTCCGGCATCCACATGTGGAAAGGCACCGCGCCAAACTTGAAGCCGACGCCGACGATCACGAACGACAGGCCGAATAGAAGCCCCAGGTTGTCTGCTCCCAAGCTGCGCAACGCGTTCGCAAGTTGCGCAAGCTCCAGCGTGTGCGTGATGCCGTAGATGATCGAGATGCCGTAGAGCAATGTTCCCGATGACATCGCGCTCAACACGAAATACTTGATGGCCGATTCAGCCGCCCTCCCTGAGTCGCGGTCGAACGCGACCATGGCATACAAGCAAAGCGACAAGAGCTCCAGCCCCAGATAAACCGTGACCCAACTGGCCGCCGAAATCAGAATCAGGATGCCGAGCGTCGCGAACAATCCCAGCACGTAGTACTCGCCGCGAAAAATCTTGCGCTGCTGCAGATAATCGGCGGAATACACGAACACCACGGCGACGATGCCGAGAGTCACCACTTTCAGCACTTGCGCGAGCCCATCGAGCACGAACATGCCGGCGAGAGCCAGAGTGTGCGGAGACCACGTCTGCGCGAGCACCAGACCCAGTGCGCCAAGAACGGTGAAAACCGCCAATGCGGCGGATACGGCACGCTGATTTCGCTGAACGAACAGATCGGTCAAAAGTACGATGCACGCGCCACTGGCCACCGTGATTTCCGGCGCAAGCAGCCGCAGCTCAGCAATAAAGCTTGCCGGCGCAAACATGTTCATGGCCGTATTCACTTGCCTCAGTGTGCGAGCTTGGTCGCGAGAAGCTGCTCGCTCAAATGCCGCGTTGCCCCCGCGGTGACCTGCAGCAAAGGCGCCGGCCACAGCCCCACTGCGAGCACGGCGGCTGCCAGTGTGCCGAGCACGAAGGTTTCGCGGCCGCCAATGTCCCGCAAGCTGGCGGTGCGCTCATTGACCGGACCGAAAAGCACGCGCTTGACCATCCACAATGTGTATGCGGCACCGAGAATCAGCGTAAGCGCCGCGAAGAATGCGAACCAGAAACTGGCCTTGAACGCCGCAAGCACGACGAGGAACTCACCAATGAAGCCGGATGTTCCGGGAAGTCCCGCGTTGGCCATGGCGAACAACACCATGAAGCCTGCGAAATTCGGCATGGAAGTCGCGACGCCGCCGTAAGTTGCAATCGCGCGGCTATGCAAGCGATCGTACAAGACGCCGACGCAAAGGAACATGGCGCCCGAGACCAATCCGTGCGAAATCATTTGCACGATCGCGCCATCGAGGCCGAGCTCGACGCCGGCGGCGGCACCGCTCCGACGCCAAATGCCATAGCCGACGAAAGCGCCCAAGGTGACGAATCCCATGTGCGCGATCGAGGAGTAAGCAATGAGCTTTTTCATGTCCTGCTGCACCAACGCAACGAGTCCGATGTACACCACTGCGATCAGCGACAGCGCAATGATGAGCCAATCCAGCTCGCGGCTCGCATCGGGAGCGATCGGCAGCGTGAAACGCAAAAAACCATAGCCGCCCATTTTCAGCATGATGGCTGCAAGAATCACGGAGCCCCCCGTGGGCGCTTCCACATGGGCATCCGGCAGCCACGTGTGCACAGGCCACATGGGAACTTTCACCGCGAACGCCGTGAGGAATGCACCGAAGATCAGCAGCTGCTCCGACAGGCTCAGCGGCAGCCGCTGCAATGCTGCGATGTCGTAGGTGCCGCTCTTCACGTATAAATAAATGAGCGCGACGAGCATCAGCACCGAACCCAAAAACGTATACAAAAAGAATTTGACGGAGGCGTACACGCGCCGCTCACCGCCCCATACACCGATGATGAGAAACATCGGAATGAGCATGGCTTCCCAAAATACATAGAACAGAAGCCCATCGAGCGCCGCAAACACACCAATCATCAAGCCTTCGAGCAGTAGAAACGCGGCGAAATATTGCGCAATACGCCGATGCACGCTTCCCCATCCGGCAATGACCACGAGCACGGTAGAAAACGTGGTGAGCACGATGAGCGGCATGGAAATGCC
Source organism: uncultured Steroidobacteraceae bacterium (assembly GCA_964247385.1). Lineage (GTDB taxonomy): Bacteria > Pseudomonadota > Gammaproteobacteria > Steroidobacterales > Steroidobacteraceae > TMP-86. Next base: position 254,318 of record CAXTUB010000001.1, read on the forward strand.
GTCGACGCCGAGATGGTAATCCGAGTTGAGCATCGGAACCCAATGCGCGCGCTCGACGAATTGCATCATCGCCGTGCCGAGACGAAACTGGGTCATGAGAGGCACGCTCAGCGCAAAGCTCGCGACGGAGCCCGCAAGCGCGACCCAGCGTGCGCTGGCGGCGCGCGCGTCCCCCAGCGAAAGAGTGACGAGGCCCGCCAAGATCGGCAGCCAAATCAGCGCGCTGAGCAGGGGCAACCCGGTCATTCCGCTCTCGCCTGCCGTTGATCGCTTCTCATGGGTTTCGCCAGATGAGCCACAGCAGAAGCGAAGCCAACCCCAGAATCATTGCGAATGCATAGTGATATAAAAAACCCGACTGCGCGAAACGCACGACCGATGCCACCCACCCCACGCTTCGCGCGCTCCCATTGACCAGCGCGCCATCAATCAACAACTCATCGCCGCCCTTCCACAATGCGCCACCCAGGACGCGCGTGAACTGAGCGAGCACATGCTCGTTGAACCAGTCGAAGCCGTACTTCCGCACCAAGATTTCGTACAGCCATCGGATCGAACCCGCAACGCGGGCGGGCCACTCGGGCTTCCAAAGATAGAAGACCCAAGCTGTGGCCACCCCTGCCAGCATCATGTACAGCACCGGCGAGGCGAACGAATGCAGCACCATGTGCAGGGGTTGGAGTGCATCCGCCGTTTCCCCGGAGCCCTGCCCGCTCGAGCGGATGGCGCTGCCGAAAAAGCCGCCGCTCAGGATCGGCTGAATGGTAAGCCAGCCGATGAATGCTGACGGAATGGCCAGCAGCACGAGCGGCACCGTGATCACTCGTGGGCTTTCATGCAAGTGATCGCGCGTGTGCTCATCCATTCTTGGAGAGCCATGAAACGCCATGAAAAACAGCCGGAATGAATACAGCGCAGTGACCGATACGCCGGTGAGGACGCAAAAGTACGCGTAGCCCGAGCCGATGCGATGTGACTCCCCGATGGCCTCGATGATGGAGTCTTTGGAAAAGAAGCCGGATGTGCCGGGGAAGCCGATGAGCGCCAACGAACCGATCAACATAGTCCAATTTGTGATCGGCAGATATTTCTTGAGGCCGCCCATGCGCCGCAGATCCTGCTCGTGATGCATGGCCAAGATGACGGAACCCGCGCCAAGGAACAGAAGCGCCTTGAAGAACGCGTGTGTCATCAAGTGAAACATGGCAGCCGAATAAGCCGACACGCCCAAAGCCGCCGTCATGTAGCCGAGCTGCGAAAGAGTCGAATAGGCGATCACGCGCTTGATGTCATTCGCGACGATACCGAGAAGCCCCATGAAAAACGCCGTGCTCGCGCCAATGATGAGCACGAACGACAACGCCGTCGGCGACAACTCGAATAGCGGCGACATGCGCGCCACCATGAAAATTCCAGCCGTCACCATGGTTGCGGCATGGATCAGCGCGGAGATCGGCGTAGGGCCCTCCATGGAATCGGGCAGCCAAACATGCAGCGGCATTTGCGCTGATTTGCCCATGGCACCGATGAACAAGCAAATACACACAAAAGTGATCGCGGGCCAATCGAACGGCAATCCCGGCACATGTCCTGAGACCATGGCGCCGGTCCGTTCGAACACGGTGACGTAATCGAGCGTGCCCGTGAAATGTACGATGGCGGCAATGCCAAGCAAAAAGCCAAAGTCGCCGACTCGATTCACGAGGAATGCCTTGAGATTGGCGAACACCGCGCTGGGCCGCGTGAACCAGAACCCGATCAACAGATACGAGACGAGCCCCACGGCTTCCCAGCCGAAGAAGAGCTGCAGAAAATTGTTCGACATGACGAGAGTGAGCATGGCGAACGTGAACAACGAGATATAACTGAAGAAGCGCGTATAGCCCGGGTCGTCGTGCATGTAGCCGATGGTGTACACGTGAACCATGAGCGATACGAACGTGACCACGGTCATCATCAGGGCCGAAAGCCGATCGACCAGGAAGCCGACGTTCATGTGAAGTCCGTCGCTCACCAGCCACGTGTAAATGGAAGCGTTGAACGTCGGCGCACCGGCGAGCAATTGCCACAGCACGTAGGCGGATAGCACGAAAGACAATCCCACTGCCGCAATGGTGATGCCTTGCGCGCCGACGCGGCCAACCCAGCGGCCGCCCAGCCCTGCAACGGCCGATGCGAGCAGCGGCGCAAGCACGATCGTGAGCAGGATCTCGCGCATGATTTGCATCAGCCTCTCAAGGTGTCGAGGTCTTCGACGTTGATGGTGCGCCGCTCACGAAACAGCACCACCAGAATGGCGAGCCCGATGGCCGCCTCGGCGGCGGCGACCGTCAAAATGAAAAACACGAAAATCTGTCCATCGATGTCGCCTAAGAAGCGGGAGAAAGCGACGAAATTGAAATTGACCGCGAGCAGCATGAGCTCAATGCACATGAGCAACAGAATCACGTTCTTGCGATTGAGAAAAACCCCTGCAATGGCGATCGCGAACAGCGCGCCCGACAATGCAAGCACGTGGGTGAGGGAGATCAAGACCGCTCCTCCGGCGCCATGCGAACCACGCGCACGCGATCACGCGCCCGCACCGCGACCTGCGCAGAAGCATCTTGCATTTTGCCGCCTGGACGCTGACGCAAGGTGAGGACGATCGCCGCGATGCTTGCAACCAGCAGCACAGCCGCGGCGATTTGCGCTGGGTAGGCAAAGCGTGTGAACAAGGCGATGCCGAGCTCGCGGGTATTGGATTCATGCGGGGCAAGCGGCGGGGCCTCCGCCAACGCCAAACCGCCGAGCTGCCGCACGACGATGACGTTCAGCATGGCAAATACCACGAAACCCGCAACCGCGGCCGCCAGCGGCCAGTAGCGCGCGAAGCCTTCCTTGAACTCCTCGACGTTGATGTCGAGCATCATCACCACGAACAAAAACAACACCATGACCGCACCGACGTACACCACGATCAGCGTGATGGCGAGAAACTCAGCTTCGAGCAACAGCCAGATCACGGCGCTCGTGAAAAAACACAACACGAGCAGCAACGCGGCGTGCACGGGATTACGCACCAGAATCAAGGCGAGCGCCGAGCCGATCAATACGGCGCCGAAAAAATAAAATAGCAAAGTCGCAAACATCTTCTTCGGCTCAACGGTACGGCGCGTCAGCCGCCTTATCGTGGGCGATCATGGCCTCGTAGCGATCGCCCACCGCGAGCAGCTTGTCCTTGGTCATGATGTTGTCGCCGCGCGCTTCCATGTGATATTCGAGCAGACGAGTCTCGACGATGGCGTCGACGGGACACGCCTCCTCGCAAAAACCGCAATAGATGCACTTGAACAGATCAATGTCGTAGCGCGTGGTTCGGCGGGTGCCATCATCCGCCACATCCGACTCGATGGTGATGGCGAGCGCCGGACAAACCGCCTCGCAAAGCTTGCAGGCAATGCATCGCTCCTGTCCGTTCGGATAGCGCCGCAGCGCATGGAGCCCACGATAGCGCACGCTTTGCGGAGTCTTTTCCTCCGGATAGTTGATGGTCACCTTGGGCTGAAACATCGAGCGCAAGGTGACCCACATGCCCTGCAGCAACTCCCACAGGGAAAATGTCTTGATGAAATTTCGAATGGCTTGCATGACGACGCGCTGCTTCAGGTGCGCCAAGGCCCGACGTGCCAGTACGCCATGCAAGATTCGACCACCAACCACGTCAGCGTGACCGGAATCAACGCCTTCCAGCCGAGCCGCATGACCTGATCGTAGCGGTAGCGCGGAAAGGTCGCGCGCAACCAGAGAAAAACGAACATCGGAAAAAGCGTTTTGAGCCCGAACCAGAAAAAGCCCGGCGCAGCCAACCACGAGCCGGCGTCGAAGTAGCCATCGAAAGGCGACAGCCAGCCGCCGAAGAAAAACACCACGGTGAGTGCGGACACCGTAATCATGTTGACGTACTCGGCCACGAAAAACAGCGCGAACGCCATGCCCGAGTAATCGACGTGAAAGCCGGCGACGATTTCGGACTCGCCCTCCGCCACATCGAAGGGCGCGCGATTGGTTTCCGCCACGCCGGCGATGAAATACACGACGAGCATGGGCAACAGCCAAAACCAGTTCCAGGCGAGAAAACCGCCGCGTTGCGCGCTGACGATGGCGCCGATGTTCAGACTGCCTGCCGCCATGAGCACACCCACGAGCGCGAAGCCCATGGCGATTTCGTACGCGACGATTTGCGCCGCTGCGCGCATGGCGCCCAGAAACGCATACTTGGAGTTCGCCGCCCAGCCTGCCAGGATGATTCCATACACTCCCATGGAGGTCAGGGCGAGGATGTATAAGAGTCCCGCGTCGATGTTCGCGAACACGTGCTCGGGCGAAAATGGGATCACGGCCCAGATCGCGAGCGAAGGGATGAGCGCAAGAAAAGGTGCTAGCCTGAACAGGAACCGGTCGGCGTCCGAAGGCAACAAGATTTCTTTGAAGATCAGCTTGACGACATCGGCGAACGGCTGCCCGAGCCCCGGAATCCCCAAGAGATTGACGCGATTCGGCCCGCGACGCGATTGGATCCAGCCAATGACCTTGCGCTCGGCCAGGGTGTAGATGGCCATGGTCAGAATGATGCACACCATGGTGATCGCCGCTTGCACCGCAATGAGAAGAGGAGTTGACCAGTACGGCGTGATCCATCCCGACAATGCGTCGCGCAGAGGTGTCCAAGACCACATGCTTACGCTTCCAGCTCCGCAACGACCTGCTCGGCGACGGTGAGATCCAATCCCGCCAGCGCCGTATGCGCGAGAGCATCCGAACGGCGCACGAGCGCATCTCCCGCATAGATACGGATCTCGCTCCACGTACTCACGGCGTGGGTTGGAGATGGGTTTGCAGGAGCACCGTTCGACGACGATTGGCTCGACGACGCTTGGCTCGACGACACTTGGCTCGACGGCGCTTGGCTCGACGGCGTGCCGCTCGACTCGAAACTCACGGACGCCTCAAGTCGACTAATTTTCTCCTGTACTCGATCGCGCACTTGCTCGGCGCTATCGAAGTCGAAATCCGGAATGCCGAGCAAATTTCCCAGCACCCGCAATACCTTCCAAGCGGGACGTGCCGCGCCTAGGCTCTTCGCGGCGCCGCTCCAGCGCTGCCAACGGCCCTCGCAATTGACGAAGGTGCCCGCGGTCTCGGCGAAGGTTCCCACGGGCAGCACCACGTGCGCGAGCTCGCGCAGCTCCGCGCTGGCAAACGGAGTCAATGCGACCACGAAATCCGCCTGCGCCAATGCGCCCCGATCGAGCAGATCCAGCGAAGGGTCGATTGCGCCGAGCAGAATAAACTTTCGGCAGGATTTCAACATGGCGCGTGCGCTCAAACCGTGCGCTGCTCCGGAGGTGGCCGCGCTGGCATCGTTCGGTGCGCCTGCGCGCAAAGGATCAAACGGGATGGCGCCGGCAAGATACGCACCGGCGGCGTTTGCTCCTTCAGTCAACACTCCGACGCGCGCTCCGACCATCCCGCCCAGCTCGGCCGCAAGGTCCTTCAAGACGCCGTAGCTTTCGTGCCGCTGCGCAAGCTCACCCAGAATGATGGCCTTTCTTTCGCCCTGCATCAGCATGGCGGCCATTGCGCGCTGCGCATCGCTTGGCTCGAACGAATCCGCCAAGTGCGAGGGGCGGCGTCCCGCAAGAGCCGCTGCCGCGCGCACCACGCCCGCAAGTTCGCGCGCCACGTTGTCGGCTGCGACGTATTGCTCGATTGGGAACAAGTAATCGAGGCGCCAGGGATTCAAGAACGCGGCCTTGGCGCCGGACTTGATCACGGCCTTACGCATGCGATGCGCAAGGATCGGCGCCTCGGCGCGCAGATCCGCACCGATGATCAAGAAACTCTGCACAGCGTCGACATCGGCGAGAGGAAGCCCGAGCTGCGGGAACGGCAGCTCCAAGGCTCGCGGCTCCAGATCCAGTTGCCGCAGACGGTGATCGATATTGCGCGTTCCGAGATGGTTCGCGATTTGCGCAAACAAAAATAATTCTTCCAAGGTGCTCGAGGGCGCAGCCAAGAATGCCAACTCGTGCGCGCTTGCCCGGCTCGCGCTGAGGTTCTCGGCCACTTTCGCGAGCGCGGTCTCCCAATCGACCTCGCGCAACTCGCCGCGCTCGCGCAGCAGCGGCGCAACGGCGCGATCCGCGGCGTGCATCCCTTCGAAACCAAAGCGGTCCCGATCCGAAATCCAGGTTTCGTTGATGGCCTCGTTCGTGCGCGGCACGATGCGCATGAGCCGCCCGCGCAACGAATGGCCGAAGAGATTGCTGCCGACGGCATCGTGCGGCGAAATGAGCGGATGCTGTGTCATCTCCCACGAGCGGCTTCGGTAGCGAAATGGCTTGTTGTTGAGCGCGCCCACGGGGCACAGGTCGACGATGTTCGCGGAGAGCTCGTGATCCACGCTCTGCTGCACGTACGTGGTGATTTCCATGTGCTCGCCGCGGCCGGCCGTGCCGAGCTGCGGAAATCCCTGGATCTCCTGCCCGAAGCGCACGCAGCGGGTGCAGTGAATGCAGCGCGTCATGTCGGTCGAGACGAGCGGCCCCAGATCCTTATCCTTCACCGAACGCTTACGTTCGGTGAAGCGCGAGATGCCGCGACCGAATCCGACGGCCAGATCTTGCAGCTCGCATTCCCCGCCTTGATCGCAAATGGGGCAATCGAGAGGGTGATTGATGAGCAGGAATTCCATGGTCGCTTTTTGCGCGCCAATGGCGCGCGGCGACTTGGTGAAGATTTTCATGCCTTCCGCGATGGGCGTGGCGCACGCGGGCTGCGGCTTCGGCGCCTTCTCGACCTCGACGAGGCACATGCGGCAGTTTGCCGCAATGCTGAGCTTATCGTGATAACAAAAGCGGGGAATGTACGCGCCATGCACGTCCGCGACCTGCATGATCATCTGGCCCTTGCGGCCGACCACCGCCACTCCATCGATGGTGACGTTCACCTCATCGCTCGGCACTGCGCTCATGCGGCTTGCGCAGCCTCGGCGGCGACGATGGAGCGGCCGCCGTGATCGAGCATGTATTGAAACTCGTGCCGGAAATACTTCACGAAACTCTGCACGGGCCACGCCGAGGCATCGCCAAATGCGCAGATCGTATGACCTTCTATGCGATTGGCGACGTCAACCAACACGTCGAGATCCGACCCCCGCCCCTGCCCTGCCATGATTCTGCGAATGACCCGATTCATCCAACCGGTGCCTTCGCGGCATGGCGTGCACTGACCACACGACTCCGCCATGTAGAAGCGGCTGATTCGCTCGAGGACGCTGACCATGCACGTGGAGTCATCCATGATGATGACTGCCGCCGATCCCAGCGCCGAGCCTGCCTTTCTGAGCGAGTCGTAGTCCATCGTGGCGTTTTCGATCAGTGCGGCCGGCAGCACGGGCACCGAGGACCCGCCCGGAATCACGGCTTTCAATTTTCGTCCTCGCCAGATGCCGCCCGCCAGCGCAAGCAAGCTCTTGAACGGAATTCCGAGCGGCACTTCGAAATTGCCCGCATTTTGCACATGTCCGGAGACTGAAAAAATGACCGTGCCGCCGGCATTGGGCGGACCCAGCGATGCGAACCACGCGGGCCCCTTGCGCAAGATCGTGGGAACCGACGCAAAACTCTGGGTATTGTTGATCGTGGTCGGCTTGCCGTATAAACCGAAGTTCGCGGGAAACGGCGGCTTGAAGCGCGGCTTGCCTTGTTTACCTTCGAGTGAATCCAGCATGGCCGTCTCTTCGCCGCAAATGTATGCGCCGGCGCCGACGAACGTATGCAAATCGAAATCGATGCCCGAGCCGCGAATATTCTTGCCCAAAAGACCCGCCGCGTAAGCTTCCTCGAGCGCTGCTTCAAAACGCGGCACGGGCTCGCCGAGAAACTCACCGCGAATATAGTTGTAGCCCACCGTCGCAGTCATCGCGTAGCCGCCAATGGCCATGCCCTCAATGACGGAGTGCGGGTTGTAGCGCAAGATGTCCCGGTCGTGACATGTTCCCGGCTCGGATTCGTCCGAATTGCACACCACGTACTTTTGCACCGGCGAGGAGCGCGGCATGAAGCTCCACTTGAGACCGGTGGCAAAACCGGCGCCGCCTCGGCCGCGCAAGCCTGAGGCTTTCACATCTTCAATGATTTTTTCCGGCGGAATCTTCTCCGTCAGGATTCTTTCCCATGCGTCATAACCGCCAAACTTGCGGTAGGACTCGAGCGTCCACGGGCGTTCATATTGCAACGCCTCGAACACCACCAGGTTTTGTGGGTATTCACGCGCATTGGCCTCGTTGGCCGCCGTCCCGCTCATTGCAATTCATCCAGTAAAGCATCGATGGAATGAATGGTCAGATGCTCGTGATACCTGTGATCCACCGACATCATGGGCGCGCCCGTGCACGCGGCCAGACATTCCTCCTCACGCTTGAGAAAAATCCGACCATCGACCGTGCTCTCACCCGTCTTGATACCGAGCTTTCTTTCCACGTGCGCCACCAAGTCCTCGGCGCCACGCAACATACAGGAGATATTGGTGCAAATCGAAACGTGATGACGGCCGACCGGATGAGTCTCGAACATGGAGTAGAACGAGGCGACTTCGTAGACTTGAATGGGAGGCACGCCAAGATACGCAGCCACGGCATCCATGAGTTCGACCGTCAAGAAGCCGCCGTGCTCGTGCTGCACTTCGCGAAGCGCCGCAATGATCGCCGAGCGTTTCCGATCCGCCGGAAATTTCGCGGTCCAGCGATCAATCTCTGCGCGGGCGTGCGCCGACAACTCGATGCTCATCGATCGATTTCTCCGAACACGATGTCTTGCGTGCCGATGACGGCAACCACATCCGCCAACATGTGTCCACGCACCATCTCATCGAGCGCGCTCAAATGCACGAACCCCGGCGCCCGCACCTTCATGCGATAGGGTTTGTTCGCGCCGTCCGAGATGAGGTACACGCCGAGCTCTCCCTTCGGGCCTTCGATGGCCGCATAGATCTCTCCCTCGGGCACACAATAACCTTCCGTAAACAATTTGAAGTGATGAATGAGCGATTCCATGTCGCCTTTCATCTCCTCGCGGCGCGGCGGCCCCACCTTGCGGTCTTCGATCATGACGGGGCCGGGATTGTCGCGAAGCCATGCGACGCACTGGGAAATGATTTTCACCGACTCGCGCATTTCCCCAATTCGCACCAGATAGCGCGAGTAGCAATCTCCATGCGTGCCGACGTGAACATCGAACTGCATGGCGCCGTAGACCTCGTAAGGATCTTTCTTGCGCAAGTCCCATGCGATGCCCGAGCCGCGCAACATTGGACCGGTAAAGCCGAGCTGCAAGGCGCGCTCGGGCGAAACCACACCGATGTTGACCGTGCGCTGTTTCCAAATGCGGTTATCCGTGAGCAAAGCCTCGTACTCGTCCACGCAGGCAGGGAAGCGCGCGGCGAAATCGGCGATGAATTCGAGCAGCCCCGCCGAGCGGGCTTCGTTCATTCGCGCCGTGTCGCGCTTGCTCCGCCAGCGCGACTCCTGATAGCGCGGCATGCTCGCCGGCAGGTCGCGATACACGCCGCCCGGCCGATAGTAGGTCGCATGCATGCGCGTGCCCGACACCGCCTCGTAGCAATCCATCAAATCTTCGCGCTCGCGGAATGCGTATAAAAAAACCGTCATCGCGCCGATATCGAGTGCATGCGAGCCGAGCCACATCAGGTGATTCAAGATGCGGGTGATCTCATCGAACAGCACGCGGATGTACTGCGCGCGGAGCGGCGGCGCGATGCCAAGAAGCCTCTCGATGGCGAGCACATAGGCATGCTCGTTGCACATCATGGACACGTAATCCAAACGGTCCATGTAGCCGATGCTCTGGTTATAGGGCTTGGTTTCCGCAAGCTTTTCCGTCGCCCGATGCAACAGTCCGATGTGCGGATCGGCTTTGCGGATGACTTCGCCATCCATCTCGAGCACCAACCGCAGCACGCCGTGCGCTGCCGGATGCTGCGGACCGAAATTCATGGTGAGATTTTGAAACTCGGGCATTTGAGCTACGGATGAGGTCCGCGGTCTTTCAGCACGTCGTCGTAGCGGTTGTCGTGCCGAATGACTTTGGGCACGAGCGTGCGCGGCTCGATGCTCACAGGCTGATACACCACGCGCTGTTTTTCCGGGTCGTAGCGCACCTCGACGTTTCCGCTCAAGGGAAAGTCCTTGCGGAACGGATGGCCGACGAAGCCGTAGTCGGTGAGGATTCTCCGCAGGTCCGCATGACCTTCGAAAAATATGCCGAACAAGTCGAATGCCTCCCGCTCGAACCAATCCGCGGAAGCCCAGATCGAGGTCACCGAGTCGATGGTGGGCATATCCGGATCTGCGCAGAATACTCGCAGTCGCAGGCGTTGGTTCAGCGATACCGACAGCAAGTGATAAACGACGGCGAAACGCCGGTGAGAATCGCGCGCATCGGCCGATCCGCTCGTCAGCCGATTCACGCCGCGGCTATATCCAGATCGGGTTGCCTGTTCGGTCTTCCATTCAGCCCGGCCGTACTGCAAATAGTCCACGCCGCACACGTCGATGCAAATCTCGAACCGGAAAGCGGGCTCGTCGCGAAGCGCCTGCATGACGCCGAGCAATGCGTCGGCTGAAACGATCTCGAAGCACAACTCCGAAATCAAGCTCTCATCTTTCGTGACTTGTTCGCCGAAGCGGCTCGCAATCGCCGTTTCCAATTTCGCAAGATAGCCGGCCGGTGCGGCGGCGGCCGCTGCGTTCTCCGCGGCTGCCTCGCTCATCGCGTGATGGCCTTGTTGCGCTTGATCTTCTTCTGCAGCTGAATGATTCCGTAGATGAGGGCTTCGGCGGACGGGGGGCAGCCCGGAACGTACACATCGACGGGCACGATACGATCGCAACCGCGCACGACCGAGTAGGAGTAATGGTAATAGCCCCCGCCATTCGCGCACGACCCCATCGAAATGACCCAGCGCGGCTCGGCCATCTGGTCATACACTTTGCGCAAGGCCGGCGCCATCTTGTTGACCAAAGTACCGGCTACGATCATGACGTCGGATTGGCGCGGGCTGGGGCGAAAGAGCACGCCGAAGCGATCGAGATCATAACGCGCGGCGCCTGCCTGCATCATCTCCACTGCGCAGCAGGCCAGGCCGAAGGTCATCGGCCACAACGAACCGGTGCGCGCCCAATTGATGAGATTGTCGAGCGTCGTTACTTCAAAGCCGCGTGCGATCTGCGGCGGGGTCTCTAATCCCATTCGAGCGCCCCGCGTCGATAGTCGTAAATCAGCGCGATCACCAAGATGGCGGCAAAAATGGCCATGGCGACCAGCCCGAACCCACCGGTCTGCCGCAAGCTGACGGCCCACGGAAAAAAGAACGCGATCTCCAGATCGAACACGATGAAAATGATGGCGACGAGGTAATAGCGGACATCGAAGCGCATGCGCGAGTCCTCGAATGCCTCGAAGCCGCACTCATAGGGCGAGAGCTTCTCCACGTCCGGCCTGTTCGGGCCAGCGATAGTGCCGATCAAAAACAAGGCCAGCCCGATCACGGCGGCGAGTCCCAAAAAAATCATAACAGGCAGGTATTCGCGCAACATGCTCGGAGTGCGGCTCGGAGAATCTCAACAAAAGGTCAATGGCAATCGCCGGGAATTGTAGCAGGCAAGGTCAAGTTCGCGAGCGCGCAAGCGGCGCGTTTCTCTGTCAACGATGGTGCCGACGGCCGGAGTCGAACCGGCACAGGTTGCCCCACTAGCCCCTCAAACTAGCGCGTCTACCAATTTCGCCACGTCGGCATGATTCATTTCTTCCGCCCATTCGGCGGCGCTGGAGTGGCCGACTGCGCCGCGCGCTCGAGCACCGTCGTCGGCTCGGCGGATTGCCGCGTGCCAAGAAACGCAAGCGTCAAGCTCGTGACGAAAAACAGCGCAGCGAACACGGCTGTGAGCCTGGAAAATAAAGTCGTGGTGCCGCGGGCGCCGAACACAGTCCCTGATGCTCCCGCGCCGAAGCCTGCACCCGCTTCCGCGCCTTTGCCCCGCTGCAGCAGCACGAGCGTGATGATGAGCATCGCAAGCACGATATGAACGAACAGAATGAAGCCGTGAAACATACTTGAACCCATCAAGACTCGTTCGAGCCAAGACCCCGTTTAACCGCCGCAGCGCCGACGATGCGCGCAAACTCTTCGGCATGCAAAGATGCGCCGCCGACCAGGCCGCCGTCGACATCTGGCTGAGAGAACAGCTCCGCCGCATTGGCCGCTTTGACGCTGCCGCCATAGAGGATGCGAATTTGCGGCGCGATCATATCATCATGCATCGCCAATCGGCGCCGCAATGCGCCGTGAACGGCTTGCGCTTGTTCTGGACTCGCCGTACGTCCCGTGCCGATGGCCCACACCGGCTCATAGGCGATGACTGCATCAGCCATCGACGTCACGCCCGCAACACTCAGCACCGCATCGAGCTGGCGATACACCACGGCTTCGGTGAGATCGGCATCGCGTTCGCTCAGCGTCTCGCCCACACACAGAATCGGCGTCAAGCCCGCGGTCAGCGTCGCGACGAATTTTTTCGCAACGACTTCATCACTCTCGCCCAGCAAATGACGGCGCTCTGAATGTCCCACGATGACGAAGCGGCAGCCGAGATCGCTCAACATCGATACGGCAATCTCGCCCGTCAATGCGCCCGGCGGTTCGGAGCTCGCAGTTTGCGCACCCACCGCCAAGCGGGAATGGCTCACGATCTCGAGCACGTCGACCAAATGAACAAAGGGCGGAAAGACCGCCACATCCGCACTCTCGGTATGCACCAAGTCGACCAGATCCGCGGCGAGCGCGCGATTCGATGCGCGGGTGCCGTGCATTTTCCAGTTGCCGGCGACTAACGTGCGGCGCATGGCGGCGAAGATTAGCGGCGCGGACGCAGGCTCGCAAGCAGCGCCTTGCGTTCGCGCGAAGATTATTGCGAGAAAGAAAGCTCGCTGGTGTGTGCGACTTACGCGGCCGCCGCAGCCGCGGATTCGACGGCTGCCGCGATCTCGTGTGCGCTGGCGTTCACTGCCGCCTCATCCTCGCCCTCGACCATGATGCGAATGACCGGCTCGGTGCCCGAAGGCCGCAGCACGATGCGGCCGCGGCCCGCGAAGCGCTCGAGCACCCGATGCGTCGCCGTTTGCACCTCGCGCACGCTCAGCGGATCGAACTTGCGCGCCACGCGCACATTCAACAAGATTTGCGGGTACTTGCTCATGCCGACCGCAAGTTGAGCAAGGCCCGCTTGAGAGCGCTTCATCACGGCAAGCACCTGCAACGCTGCGACCAAGCCGTCGCCGGTGGTCGTTTTATCGAGGCACAAAATGTGGCCGGACGTTTCGCCTCCCAGAGTTCCCCCCGCCTCGCGCAGCATGGCGAGCACGTGACGATCTCCCACCGGCGCGCGCAGAAATCCAATTTTTTTCTCGGTGAGCGCAAGCTCCAGACCGAGATTGCTCATGACCGTACCCACCACCGGCCCCGCGAGCAGGCCCTCACTCGCTCGCGCGTTCGCGATCACATACAGCAATTGGTCGCCATCCAGAGTACGGCCGAGCGCATCGACCATGACCAGCCGGTCTCCGTCACCATCGAGTGCGATGCCCACGTCCGCACGCACACCGGGAACCGTGAGCTGCAGCAACTCTGGCGCCGTCGAGCCACAGCCATCGTTGATGTTTCGACCATTGGGCGAGCAGCCGATCGGCACGATCTCCGCGCCCAGGTCCGCAAGTACACGCGGGGCAACTTTGTAGCCGGCGCCGTTGGCGCAATCGATCACGATCTTGAATCCGCGCAGGTCCATTCCCGCGGGAATCGTCGAAGCGCAGAATTCCTGATAGAGCGTGCGCGAGCGGTCGATGCGCGAGGCCTTGCCGAGGCGTGTCGAATCCTGCGTCAGCACGGGCTCATGGATGATGCGCTCGATTTCGGTTTCGAGCTCATCGGACAGCTTGCTTCCCGATGCATCGAAGAACTTGATGCCATTGTCTCGAAATTCATTATGCGAAGCACTGATCACCACGCCGATGTGGCAACTCAGGCGCTGCGTGAGGTAGGCGATGCCGGGCGTCGGCAGCGGTCCGATCATGAGGACATCGACACCGGCGGCGACGAACCCCGCTTCGAGCGCGGACTCGAACATGTAGCCTGAGACCCGCGTGTCTTTGCCGATGAGCACCCGGCCGCCATCCGGCGCGAGCACACGCGCCGCGGCGCTTGCCAGCCGCAACGCAAAGTCGACCGTCAGCGGCTCGGTGCCTACGCAACCGCGCACTCCATCCGTGCCAAAGTACTTTCGCGCCGCCAAATGCCCTATTCCGATAAGGCGCGCAAGGTTGCGAGAACTTCGAACGTCGGGGCCACATCGTGCGTTCGAATGATGCGAGCGCCCTTCAATGCCGCCCACGCGGCGAAGGCCAGGCCCCCGTAGAGCCGGTCATTGACGGGCCGATCCAGTAGTTTCCCCACGAGAGCCTTGCGCGATACACCCACGAGAAGGGGCGAGCCTAGAGCGGCAAGCCTCGCCGTTTCCTTGAGCAGTGTCATATTATGGGCAAAAGTCTTGCCGAAGCCGATGCCTGGATCGAGCACGATGCTTTCGCCTGCGATGCCCTGAGCGCGGCAAGCGTCAGCGCGCTCGCGCAAGAATGCGGCGACCTCCTGAACCACATCGCCATATCGCGGCTCGTTCTGCATGCTGGTGGGCTCGCCCTGCATGTGCATGAGACAGACGCCAACGCCCGCTTCGGCGCAGAAGCGCGCAGCGCCCGGCTCTCTCAACGCGCGCACGTCGTTCACGATGCATGCACCCGCTTCGACTGCGGCACGCATGACCTCCGTATTGCTCGTATCAATCGAGATCGCGGTAGGTGTGTGCTGCGCCAGCGCCTTAATCACCGGCACCACGCGTTCGACCTGAAGCGCCGACGCGACTCTCGCGGCGCCGGGACGGGTGGACTCTCCTCCCACATCGATGATGGCCGCCCCGTCATCGGCCATGCGCAGCCCGTGCCGAAGCGCGGCGTCGAGTGTCGTAAAGCGGCCGGCATCTGAAAAGGAATCGGGAGTGACATTGAGCACGCCCATGACCACGGGCGCGGTGAGATCGACTTGCTGCTCACGGCACTTCCAAAACATGCGCAGCCGCGGTGCCCGAAAATGCTGAACTAGCGCGCCGCCGCGAACGGCTCACGCAACGACGCGGATCGAATGATCAGTGCTGCCCGGCCGGGCTGGTCAACGGCGTCGAAGGCGCTTCGGCTGAGGGTCCACGGGGAGTCGGCGTGGCTGTGTCGTCCCAATCTCGAGGAGGCTTCGGCTCGCGCCCCGCCATGATGTCTTTGATTTGCTCTTCATCGATGGTCTCGTACTTGATCAACGCTTGCGACATGGCCTGAAGCTTGTCCATGTTGGTTTCGAGAATGGACTTGGCGCGTTGATAGTTGCTGTCGATGACTCGGCGCACTTCCTCATCGATGACATGAGCGGTCACATCGGAGACTTGCTTGTGCTGCGTAACGCTGCGGCCCAAGAACACTTCGCCGGACTCTTCTGCGTAAGTTTGCGGACCGAGCCGATCGGATAGACCCCAGCGAGTCACCATGTTGCGCGCGAGCTCCGTGGCGCGCTCGATATCGTTGGAAGCACCCGTCGTCACGGCGTCGACGCCGAACACCAGCTCCTCAGCGACGCGTCCGCCAAACAGAGTCGCAATGCTGCTCTCGAGCCGTCGGCGGCTCGTCGAATAACGATCGGCTTCCGGAAGAAACATGGTGACACCCAGCGCTCGACCGCGCGGGATGATGGTCACTTTGTACACGGGATCATGATCCGGCACGCTCAAGCCCACGATGGCGTGCCCCGCCTCATGGTATGCGGTATTGCGCTTCTCATCTTCGGTCATCACCATGGAGCGCCGCTCCGCGCCCATCATGATCTTGTCCTTGGCGCGCTCGAATTCGTCCATGGTCACGGAACGCTTATTGGCGCGCGCTGCAAACAGCGCCGCTTCGTTCACGAGATTGGCGAGATCGGCGCCGGAAAAGCCAGGCGTGCCACGGGCAATGACCGAAGGCTTGACGTTGTCGCCCAACGGCACCTTGCGCATGTGCACCTTGAGAATCTGCTCGCGGCCGCGCACATCCGGCAGCGAGACGACCACTTGGCGATCGAAACGGCCCGGTCTCAGCAGCGCCGGATCCAGCACATCGGGACGGTTGGTGGCGGCAATGACGATGATGCCCTCGTTGCCTTCGAACCCATCCATCTCGACCAACAACTGATTCAGTGTCTGTTCGCGCTCGTCGTGCCCGCCTCCCAAGCCCGCGCCGCGGTGCCGCCCGACCGCATCGATTTCATCGATGAAAATGATGCAAGGCGCATGCTTCTTCGCCTGCTCGAACATATCGCGCACGCGCGATGCCCCGACGCCGACGAACATTTCCACGAAGTCGGATCCGGAGATGGTGAAGAACGGCACCTTGGCTTCGCCCGCGATGGCGCGCGCGAGCAATGTCTTGCCCGTGCCCGGCGAGCCGACCATCAACACCCCTTTGGGAATTTTTCCACCGAGCTTTTGAAACTTGCCCGGATCTTTGAGGAAGTCGACGATCTCGACCACTTCCTGCTTCGCTTCTTCGACGCCCGCGACATCCGCGAACGTGACATTGACTTGATCTTCGCCCAGAAGCCGCGCGCGGCTCTTGCCGAACGACATGGCGCCGCGGCCGCCCGAAGCGCCCTGCATCTGGCGCATGAAATAAACCCAGAAGCCGATGAGCAGCAGGATGGGAAATGCAGAGATCAAAAGCTGCAACAGCACCGACTGCTGCTTCGGCGGCTCACCGCGGAATTTCACCCCTTGTGATTGCATGAGGCCGATCAACGCGCCATTTTCGGTTTCGGGATTGAACGTGATGAACGAGTCGCCCGCGCGCCGCTTTCCTTCGATGATCTCGCCCTTGAGAGTCACCGACTCGACGCTATTGCTTTTGACCTCGGATAAGAACTGCGAGTAGTCAATGGTCTGCGGCTGCCCGGTATGCATGCCGAACTGACTGAATATGGCAAGCAGAATGATGGCGAGTGCCACCCATAGAAGAATTTGCTTTGTCAGGTCATTCAATGACTTCACACCCATTCAGGCCTTACGCACGTTACACCATCCGAAACTGGCGCGCCAATAAGTACATTTCCGCACTCCGAGACCGTGACGCTCTCGGCTTTTTCAGGCTCACGCGTCGAAATCGACCGCGTGCGCGCCGCACGAGTTCCTCGAAACCCTGACCCTGAAAAAGTTTCAACAGCAAATCTCCGCCTTCGGTCAACGTGCGCTCGGCAAAATCGAGCGCCAGCTCCGCGAGATTTGCGGCCCGTGGCTGATCCAGCGCATCGATGCCCGAAAGATTGGGGGCCATGTCGCACAAAACAAGATCGATCTTGCCGTCACCCACCGCATGAAGGATGTCGGTGAATACCGCGTCGTCGCAGAAATCGCCTTGCACGAAGCGCACGCCCGGAATCGGATCCATCGGCAGAATGTCGGAGGCGACGATGCGCGCGCCTGCACCGCCGACGCG
>CAXTUB010000002.1:0-260309 GCA_964247385.1 uncultured Steroidobacteraceae bacterium
ACGCGGGCGCTGCCGCCGGCATGCCCGCGGCCGCCGGCGCTTTCGCGGCCGCTGGCGCACTCGCGGCCGCTGGCGCACTTGCAGGCGCGGGCACATGGGCTGCCGACCCGCCGACGCCAGCCGCACGGGCAGCAGGGGCAGGAGGGGCCGCTGCTGCGCGCGCACCGACTACTTCGGCAGGGCTGGGCTCGATCAGCTTGCCAACGAGCGCGGGGTCGATTCGCGTGAGCAGCGGCTCGTAGCGGCTCAGCGTGATATCGACGCGCGGCGAGGCCGCGTCGCTCCATCTCCAGGAGCTCTCTGAAAATAGCTTTGCTGCTTGCGCCGCGGTTCGCGGCAACACGACTTGCAAATAAATCATGAGCACGCGAAACAGATTCAACCCTTGCGTACAGATCGCCTGCACTTCGCCGCGCCGCTCGAGATCTTTGATCAGAATCCATGGCTTCTGCCGGTCGATGTATTGATTGGCGCGGTCGGCAAGCGCCATGATCTGCCGGCACGCATCCGCGTAATCGAGGCTTTCGTACGCGGCGGCGATGGCATAGCCGGCGGTCACGAACTCGTACTGCAGCTGCTGCTCCGGCAAGCTCGCTGCAAGCCGCCCCCCGAACTCACGATGGATGAATGCGGCGCAGCGACTCGCAATATTCACGAGTTTGCCGATGAGATCGGCATTGCAGCGTTGCACGAAGTCTTCGAAGTTGAGATCGAGATCATCCATCCCAGGACCGAGCTTGGCTGCCAGGTAATAGCGCAAATATTCCGGCGACAAAGAGTCCAAGTAGCGTCTTGCCGTGATGAACGTGCCGCGCGATTTCGACATTTTCTCGCCATTGATGGTGAGAAAGCCGTGCGCGTGCACCTGCGTGGGCTTGCGCATCCGCGCCGCTTCCAGCACTGCAGGCCAGAACAGCGTGTGGAAATACAGAATGTCTTTTCCGATGAAATGATGCAGCTCAGTCGACGCTCCCGTGCCGAAGAAATCGTCGAACACGATTCCCGTTCTTGCGCACAGCTCGGCAAAGCTGCCGAGATAGCCGATCGGCGCATCGAACCACACGTAGAAGTATTTGCCGGGCGCGTCCGGAATCTCGATGCCGAAGTACGGCGCATCCCGGGAAATATCCCAGTCTTTCAAGCCTTGCTCGAACCATTCCTCGAGCTTGCGCGCCACGCTTGCGCTGACCGCGGCGCTCGCCACCCAGGCGCGCAATGAATCCTGAAATGCGCTCAGCTTGAAAAAATAATGTTCCGACTCGCGCTGCACGGGCGCGGTGCCCGAGACGATGGAACGCGCATTGCCCAGATCCGAAGGCGAATAGGTTGCGCCGCACACCTCGCATGAATCGCCATACTGGTCCGGCGAGCCGCAGTTGGGGCAGTCGCCGCGGACGTAGCGGTCCGGCAGAAACATGTTCGCGGCCGCATCATAGGCCTGACGGACCGAGCGGCGCTCGATGAAACCGCGCTCGCGCACCGTACGGTAGATCGAAGCGCAGAGCTCGCGGGTCGATGCCGCATCGGTCGAGCTGAAATTGTCGATACTGATGTCGAGATCCGCCAGGTCGCGCCGATGCTCGACGTGCACCGCTCCGATCAAGGCTTCGGGACTCATGCCGTCCGCTTGCGCCTTGAGCATGATGGGCGTGCCGTGAGTATCGTCTGCGCAGACGTAGTGGCATTCGTGGCCGCGCATGCGCTGAAATCGAACCCAGATGTCGGTTTGAACGGCTTCGAGCACATAGCCCAGATGGAGCGGCCCGTTGGCGTAGGGCAGTGCGCTGGTCACCAGGATTCGGCGCTTCGCCGCGCTCATGCCGCCTTCCGGGCGCGGCGGGTATGATCCGTCCGCATCACGATGCTTCGCGGTAGGGTTCGAACTTGGCTTTGTTGATGGCCTTTCGGAACGCTTCCTTGCCCGTGATCTCACGCTTCTCGAGCAGCTGCTGAATGGCCGTATCCATGGTGCGCATGCCGAGCGCGGCACCGCTTTGCATGGCATTCTCGAGTTGATCCATCTTGCCTTGGCGAATGAGATTGGAGACCGCCGAGGTGTTCACGAGAATTTCGAGCGCCGCGACTCGCCCCTGTTTGTTCGCGGTCGGGATGAGCTGCTGCGAGACGACGCCGCGCAGCGAGGTGGACAGCATGGTGCGCACATGCGGCTGCTTATCCGCCGGGAACGCGTTGACCATGCGATCGACCGTGGCGGCCGCGCCATTGGTGTGCAGCGTTCCCATCACCAAGATGCCCATTTCCGCAGCCGTCACCGCGATGCCCATGGTCTCGAGATCGCGCAACTCGCCGACCAGGATGACATCAGGGTCTTCGCGCAGCGCCGACATCAGCGCTTGTGAGAAGGACGGGGAGTGCACGCCGATTTCGCGCTGACTGATGAGACAGTTCTTGCGCGGATGCACGAACTCGATCGGGTCTTCGATGGTGAGAATATGCCCGTGCTCGCGTGAGTTGATGTCATCGATCATGGCGGCGAGCGTGGTCGACTTGCCCGAGCCCGTCTTGCCCGTGACGAGAATGAGCCCGTTATTGACACGGCAGAAGTTGCGCACTGCCTCGGGCAGGTTCAATTGCTCCATGGTGCGCGCGGTGGACGGAATGGCGCGAAACACGGCGCCCATGCCATTCAGCTGGCGCATCACGTTGACGCGGAATCGGGCCAGCCCGGTCATGCTGTAGGCGAAGTCGGTGCCGTCTTTCGATTCGAAACGCTCGACGGAAAGCTTGGGCATGATCTCATACAGCACGTCTTTCACGTGCTCTGCGGTCAGGGCATTTTGTTGCAGCACCTTGAGCTCGCCGTATTGACGCACGCGCGGCGGGTCGCCCGCGAGGAAGTGCAGATCCGAGCCGTTTTTCTCCAATACGGCCTTGAGGTACGCGTCGATCTTGGCCATGAGCGCTAGCTCTGCGCGGCGGCCATGGCCGCTGCTGAAGTCTCACTGACGTAGCGCTGGAATTGCCGCTTGTCCGAGGCATAAGTCAGCGCATGCTCGGGGTCCACGTCCTTGGCCTGTATGGCCGTGAGCAGAGCCTGATCGAGCAGCTGCATGCCTTGATCCTTGCCCATTTGCAACTGGCTCGGGATCTGATGGCTTTGATCCGTCATGATGAGTTTGGCGATCGCCTTGGTCACGACCATGACCTCGCAAATCGCGCGTCGGCCGCGCTGATCGGGGCTCTTCACCAATACCTGGGTCACGACGGCGATGAGGCTTTGCGCGAGAAAGCTCTTGGTCTGCTCGCGCTCTTCGGTGGGCAGCGCATCGATGATGCGGTCAATGGTCTTGGTCGCGCTCGTGGTATGCAGCGTGCCCAGCACGAGATGCCCGGTCTCCGCGGCCGTCATGGCCATGGAAATGGTGGCTGCATCTCGCAGCTCGCCCACCAGGATCACGTCGGGATCTTCGCGCATCGCCGCACGCACCCCTTCGGCAAACGTCGGTAGATGCGTGCCAAGCTCGCGCTGAATGACTTGAGCGCTCTTGCTGCGATGAACGAACTCGATGGGGTCTTCGAGGCTGATGATGTTGACCGAGCGGGTCGAATTCAAGTAGTCGATCATGGAGGCGAGCGTGGTCGACTTGCCGGTGCCGGTGGAACCGGTGACCAGGATCATGCCCTGATGGTGGTCGCACAGCTTGCGCACGATGGGCGGAAGTCCCAATTGATCGATGCTCGGGATCTGCACGGGAATGGTGCGGAACGCCGCGCCGATGCCGGTCTCCTTGCGGAAGACATTCACTCGAAACCGGCCGCCCTCGGCCGAGACATAGGAGAAATCCAAATCGTTTCCCAACCGCAGCTGCTCGGCTTGCGATTTGGTGAGCACCTCTTGAATGTACGCTTCGAGCTCGGCGCTGCCCAGATCGCGAAATTTGATGGGCACCAAGTCGCCGTTCATGCGCAGCATCGGCGGCACGCCCACGGCCAGATGCAGGTCGGAACAGCCCTGCGCCATGCCCAGCTTCAGGAACGAATCGATACGCGCCATGCGCGCAAGGCTAATGGGGTTACTGGAACTTTTCCAGCGACTCGCGCAGCTCGTCCATGGACTGAGCCCGTTTGGCCTTGTCGAGCGACATGCTCCGCGTGACCAGCTCGTTGATGCCGGGTGGGAGGGACTTGTTGATCTCGATGGGCGGCCGCGCCTTGCCCTGCACGTGCTGGTACATCACGGACATGTGGTCGCCCCGCGAGTAGGGCGGCACTCCGGTGAACATTTCGTACATGATCACGCCCAGGCTATAGATGTCGGCGCGCTCGTCCACTTTCTTGCCGAGGATTTGCTCGGGCGCCATGTATTTCGGCGAGCCGATGACATACCCCGTCTTGGTGAGCTGCGTATCGCCCTGGCTCTGTGCCGCTGCCACCCCAAAGTCGACGATCTTGACGAGCTGCTCGTCGTTGATGAGCACGTTCGCGGGCTTCAAGTCGCGGTGCACGATGCCCGCCTGATGTGCCACCGACATGCCGGTCGCGATGTCCATCGCGAACTTGACGGCGCGCTTCAGCTCCACCGGCTTTTCATTGATGATTTCCCCGCTCAAGGTGTGCGATGGGAAATACTCCATGGAAATCGCGTAATTGCCGCGAATGAACAAGAAGTCGTAGATCCGGATGACGTTCTTGTGCGTGATCTTGCGGCTGTAGCGCAGCTCATGCACGAAGCGCTTCATCATCTCCTCATCCGACGAGACGTTCGGATTCAAGAACTTGAGGATGAGGCGTTCCTCGACCACGGTATCTTCCATGAGCAGCACCGTGCCGAATGCTCCCTTGCCGATCTTCTCGATGAACTTGTAGCGTCCCTCGATCACATCGCCCGGCTTGAGCGTGGCGATGTCGAGCTTTACCGCCTGAGATTCGGCCTGTTCCACGACGGCTGAAATGTCCTGGCTGTCGATGAGCAGCGTCTTGCTCGCCGTCTGAATTTTTTCCGCGCGCTCGTTGGCGGCCAGTTGAGTCGTGGAAAACCGGTTGTCGATTTCCTCGAGCGCACGCCCGATCGCCTGGTTCAGAGTGGCGTCGGCAGAGGCTGCGAGACTCTTCAACTGCACGCGGATCGTCTCGGCGCGCCGCTCATCGGCGAGCTTGCTCAGCGCGGCAACGGCTTCGACGCGGATCTCGTTTTCCTGCCGCTGCAAGAGCGGCATGACTTGCGAGATATTTTTCTGATCGCCCAGCTTGCCGACCGCGCGCAGAACCGTCGGCATGGATTTGGACGGCGCGGTCTGCAGCATCTCGACGAGCCGCGGCATGCATTTGGTGCTGCCGATCTCGGCCAAAGCGTCCACCGCGCGCTCGCTCACCCACCAATCCTCATCGCGCGTCGCTTCGATCAGATGCGCAATGGCGCGCTCGTCCTTGGTCTGATTCAAAATCTCGATCGCGGCGCGGCGGATGTCTTGATTGTCGTCCTTGATGAGCTCGAGCACCGCATCGACGACGCGCGGACCGCCGATCTTGCCGAGCGCATCGGCCGCGCGCGTGCGCACCCACCAGTCGCTGTCCGCGAGAACTTCGAGCAAGAACTTCACTGATTTGGAATTGCCGACGGCATTCAGCACTTCCACCGCGGCGCGCCGTGCGTACTCGTTCTCGTCCTTGAGCACGTCGATGAGATAGCGCACGGTCTGCGGATCATTCGCCTTGATCATGACGTCGACGGCTTTGTTCTGCACATCGATTTCCGGATCGCGCAGCATGGCCGCGACGGTGGGCAAGTCGATCTGACCGTCCATCTTGGACAATGCGCCGAGGGCGGCGGAGCGCAGCAACTTGTTGTTGTCTTTGAGCTGCGCTTGAATGGCCTGCTGTACGCGCGGCAAGTTGAATCGAGCAAGCGTATTGACGATATGCAAACGCGCGACGGAATCCTTGCCTTCGAGCCGAGAGATTAGATCATCCACGGCCGACTCATCGGCAATCTCGGCCAGCACTCGGAACAGCGCGGCTTTCTCCGTGGGTTCCTGTGCGTACGCCGCATTCAAAAGCTCGCGCACCGAGAATCGTGATTTCTGCGCGGCGATGATGTCGAGGATGGCCTGCTTCGGCATCTCCGGCTTGGCAAGCGCCTCGAGCAGCATGGCCACCGGATATTTCTTGCTGCTCGACAGCGCCCAAGCGATTCCCGACACGGCGCGGCTGTTGGTCTCGCCGATCAACTTGAGCAGATGCGGCACGGTTTTCGGATCGGCGAGCTCTGCGAGCACGTCGACGTATGCAAGGGTTTCCTTTTTGTCGGCCACGCTCAAGGCGGTAACGATGGAATCCACCGCCTGCGGGCCCAGGGAACGGAGCTTGCGCAACGCGCCTTGCGCCGCCGCGCCGCCCGCATCTCCGCTGCCCTTGATTTCCGCGATGAGCCGGTCGGCGCGGTAATTGGCGAACAGGGGCATCGCTAGGGAAGCTCTGCCCAGGTCACGCGAAGCGCGTTGCGTGCCGAACGGCGCGCCGAGGGGCGCCTGCGCGATGGTGACAGGATGCATCGAAACTCGTGGCTCACGACGCGAGAATTATGCCATACCGACCTTTGCGCTCCGCCAGCGTACAATGGCGAAAACGCATGATCGCTCACACTAGCGCAACGCTGCGCGCTGCCGCCGAATCCATCCACGACGCTTATCTCGATTGCAATTTGGGACAAGCCAAGGCGGTGACACGCGCGCAAGTCGAGGGGAGTCATGCGGAGATCGAGGTCACGCTCGGGTTTCCGAGCGCCGACTATGCGCCGGTGCTGGCAGCGAGAATCACCGAACGCTTGGCGCCCGCATTGGGCGGAATACGTCTCGCGGTGCAGGTGAGTACCCACATCGCGACGCACGCCGTGCAGCGAGCGCTGAAGCCGATCGCGGGAATCAAGAATGTGATTCCCGTCGCATCCGGCAAAGGCGGCGTGGGCAAATCGACCACGGCGGTGAATCTCGCGTTGGCGTGGCAGGCCCAGGGCGCCCGAGTCGGCATCCTGGATGCCGATATTTATGGGCCCAGCCAGCCGACTCTTCTCGGCTTGAACGGGCACAAGCCGACCACTTCGGATGGCAAGAAGCTGACGCCGCTCGAAGCGCATGGCCTGGTCGCGATGTCCATCGGCTTCCTGATCGATACAGACGCAGCCATGATCTGGCGCGGCCCGATGGTGACGCAAGCATTGACGCAGTTGCTGCAGGATACGGTATGGGGTGAGCTCGATTATCTCGTGATCGACATGCCGCCCGGCACCGGCGACATTGCGCTCACCTTGTCGCAGAAAGTGCCGGTGAGCGGCGCCGTCATCGTCACGACGCCGCAGGACATTGCGCTCGCCGATGCGCGTCGCGCGCTCAAGATGTTCGAGAAAGTGGATGTGCCCGTGCTGGGGATCGTCGAGAATATGAGCGTGCACGTGTGCTCCCAATGCGGCCATCGCGAGCATTTGTTCGGCGCGGGCGGGGGCGAGAGGATGGCGGCGCAGTACGGTGTTCGCCTGCTCGGCGAGCTTCCGCTCGATGCGCGGGTGCGGGCCGATGCCGACGCCGGCGCGCCGACGGTCGCTGCGAATCCGCGGGGCGAGTTGGCAGGCACGTATCTCGAGGTGGCGCGGCGCGCAGCGGCGGTACTTTCCTTGCGTGAGCGCGACTACAGCCGGAAGTTTGCAAACATTCGCATCGAGAATTCGTGAGCATCAAGAGCGACCGCTGGATTCGGCATCGTGCCGCGCAGGGCATGATCGAGCCGTATTCGAGTGAGCAAGTGAGATTCGTGGATGGACACAAGATCGTGTCTTATGGCACTTCGAGCTATGGCTACGACGTGCGCTGCGCCGACGAATTCAAGATCTTCACCAACATCAATTCCACCATCGTCGATCCGAAGGCGTTCGATGAACGCTCGTTCGTGGACTTCAAGGGCCCCGTGTGCATCATTCCGCCCAACTCGTTTGCGCTGGCGCGGACGGTGGAGTATTTCCGTATCCCGCGCAGTGTCTTGGTCGTCACGCTGGGAAAAAGCACGTATGCGCGCTGTTTTCGCGGGGATACGCGGGTCGCGCTGATCGATGGGGCTTCGGCCACGCTGGAAGAAATGGCGCGGGGGCACGAGGAAGGAGCGCGTTACTTCGGCTACAGCATCGGGCCGGGCGGCCGAGTGATCGTCAGCCTGTTGGATGCGCCGCGGCTGATCGGACACGATGCATTGATCGAGATCGAGCTCGACAACGGCGAGTGCATTCGCGCAACTCCCGATCACGAGTTCATGCGACGGGATGGAAGAATGGTCCAAGCGGGGAGCCTGCGAGAGGGCGAGTCGCTCATGCCTCTCTATCGCGACTCAGCTCGCGGCGAAGAGAGCGTCTGTCAACCCATGAACGGGCTCTGGTGTTCGACTCGAAGGCTCGCTAATGAGTGGAATCTACGCCACGAAATTCACGCTAAGGAGTTGCATCCCTCAGCGAACGCGGCAATGGATTCTCGAAATGCTCATCGTCTTGCAGCTCTGCGGGAGCGGCCTCGAGCCGCGCCGGCGCCTCGAAATCATCGAGTGGTCTCGGTTCGCGACCTGCCGGGCATTCACGACGTCTACTGCTTGAGTGTCCCAGAAGCAGGGAACTTCGCGCTCGACGCCGGGGTGTTCGTTCACAACTGCGGAATCATCGTCAACGTCACGCCTCTCGAACCCGAATGGGAAGGCCATGTGACACTCGAGTTCTCCAACACGACCCCCTTGCCCGCCAAGATCTACGCCGGCGAGGGCATTGCCCAAATGCTATTTTTCGAATCCGACGAACCTTGCGAGACGTCCTATAAAGATCGAGGCGGAAAGTATCAGGGCCAACTCGGCGTCACCTTGCCGAAAGCTTAGACCGCAAACTCCGAGTCGCCGTTGAAGAATTCGATCACGCAATTCATGGCCGCCGCAGCGTGCGAATGTTCATCGCAAAATCGATGCGGCCGTCGCGCGTGCGCTCGGCCTTGACCGGCACATTGCCGAGCGAGGGGGCAAACCAAAGCCGCGTGATGCGATTTCCGTTGGGCCGGCGGCTCGAAAGCACGCGAGTCGATAGATCGCCGATGGGTGTGCGGAGCTGCGCCTTGCCCTCATCCGTGTAGACGTAGTCTTTGATCTCATTCTTGTCCGCGAGCCAAATATCGCTGGGCAGGCGATTCGCATTCAAGCCCAGGATGAGCTCGGCTTGCACGGACATCGGATCTTGCGTCAAAGGCTTGAGCGTCAAAGCCACGGCTTGATTTTCCGCTGTGCCTGAGATGCGCATGGCGCCCCAATCAAAACTCAAATGAACGTCCTTGTCGGTTTTGGGAGTTCCGTCATCTCCGCGATAGGTCAGCGGCTGGGCATGCCCCCCAACGATCTTGAACGTCGAGGCTTGCAGGATTTCCTCGCTGTAGACCAAACGAAACAAGCCCGTGGCGTTCGAATGAGAAGCAAATTCGAACCCGTCGCCGGTGGCGAGGGGCTTGAGCACGAGCTCGCTCGTGCCGACATTGATGCCGCGCCATTGCACCTGGTAACGCGCGGCGAACGGCTTCAGCAATTCTTCGTCCGCGGCCGCCGAGATGCTCGACCCCGCGCCCTGCCAGGCGATGCTTGCACATGCGAACAAGAACCCGCGCCGCGATCTGCGCACTGCGCTACGCGGCGGTCGAGTCATGCCACTGCACCGGTGCATCGAGCCTGCGTCCTTCAAACCATGCATCTCCGTCGCGGTATTGCAGCCGTCCTTCACAATACCATTGCACGGCCGCCGGAAAAATTCTGTGCTCGAGCGCAAGCACGCGGGCGCCAAGGGATGCCTCGTCATCGGCCTCGCGTACGCGGAGCCTTGCCTGCAGCACGGCCGGCCCGGCGTCCAGTGCTTCGGTGACGAAGTGCACGGTCGCTCCATGCAGTGCGGCGCCGCCCTGCAATGCGCGGCGGTGAGTGTGCAAACCCGGAAAGTCAGGCAAGAGCGATGGATGAACATTGAGCATCCGGCCGGAAAATGTCTGCACGAACTCAGCGGACAAGATGCGCATATACCCGGCCAGGGCGATCGCCGCGGGCGAAAATCCAGCGACGATCCGCGCGAGCTGCCGGTCATCATCGGCCGACGCCGCATCGGTAGGCGGCAGCGTCACGGTGTGCACGCCCCTTGCGCGAGCCACATCGAGGCCCTTCGCCTCCGCGCGATTGGAAATGACTGCCGCCACGGCGAAACTCGAGTCGCGCTGCTCGCTTGCATCCAGCAGCGCTTGCATGTTGCTGCCGCGCCCGGAAATCAAAATGACAACGGGCTCGCGCGCCTTCAATGAATGACGACGCCGCGGCCGCCGCTGCGCACTTCGCCGATGACGCAAGGAGTCTCGCCGGCCGCGCGCAGAATGGCCAAGGCGCGATCCACATCTTGTGGGCCAAGCTGCAATGTAAGGCCAATGCCGCCATTGAACACGCGGTCCATTTCCGGCTGCTCGATGTGGCCCGCGCTGCGCAGCCAATCGAACACCGCTTGCCGCGGCCAACTGTTCCGCTCGAGCACAGCCTCGAGCCCCTCCGGCAGCACGCGCGGTAAGTTCTCGACGAGACCTCCGCCGGTGATGTGAGCTATCCCGTGCACCTCAACCGCGGCGAGAAGCTCCAGCACAGGCTTGACATAAATCCGAGTGGGCGTCATGAGAGTTTCGATGAGCGGACGGCCCTCGAGCCGGGTGGCCGCGTCCGCATGGACACGCGCGAGCACCGCGCGCACCAAGGAAAATCCATTCGAATGCACACCGGAAGACGGCAGTCCAATGAGCGCATCGCCGGCGCGCGTGCGTGAGCCATCGATGATGCGGTCCTTCTCCACCACGCCCACGCAAAATCCCGCCAAGTCGTAATCCGCGCCGTGATACATGCCGGGCATTTCCGCCGTCTCGCCGCCCACGAGTGCGCAGCCGGCCCGGACGCAGCCTTCGGCAATACCCGCAATCAACCGCTCGCCGATCGCGACGTCGAGCTGCCCCGTAGCGAAGTAGTCGAGAAAAAACAGCGGCTCCGCGCCCTGCACCAAAATGTCGTTGGCGCACATTGCGACGAGATCGATGCCGACGCCATCGTGATAGCCGTAATCGATGGCTAAGCGCAGCTTCGTCCCCACACCGTCCGTGCCCGACACCAGCACCGGCCGCTTGAAGCGCGCCGGCAGCTCGAACAATGCACCGAAGCCCCCGAGGCCCGCCAACACTTCGGACCTCTGGGAGCGTCGCGCATGCGGCTTGATTCGCTCGACCAATGCATCGCCGGCATCAATGTCGACTCCCGCATCGCGATACGTGGACGGGGCGCCGTCCGGTGGTGTGACCATGCGTGTATCATTTTACAATGGTCAATCGAGGACTTGTCACGATTCGCAAAGGCGGGCGTGTGCGCTGGTTTGTTCGAGCGCCGTGGCTGCTCGCCGTGGTGCTCGCAGGCGTTGCGCTCTCTGCCACGGTCGATTTGTACCAAGCCTCCGTGAGCGCGCCCGACCGGTCCGATGCAGGCCTAGGGTCGGCGTTTCAAGCCGGAATGCGCCAAGTGCTGGTCCGAGTGACTGGCCGTAAATCCGCTTCGCAAGATCCAAGCCTTTCGCCTCTCATTCAGAACGCACGCCGCTACATGCAGCAGTATCGGGCCGCCAGCGGCAATCAGCTCTGGGTGAGCTTCGATGGAGCGGCGATCGAGCGGTGGCTCGCGCAAAACGCCCAGCCGTCCTGGGGGCGTGAACGTCCAGTGACGGCGGTCTGGCTTTGGGTAGCGTCGCGGAGCGGCCGGACTCTCCTGACGCGTGATGATCCGAGCGAGTTGAAGCGGGTCATCGATCAGGAGGCTGCGTTGCGCGGAATTCCGTTGGTCTGGCCGACCAATGCAGACTCTCAACGCGCATCGATGTCCGCCGATTCGGAACAAGCTGCGCCGGCGGCATTGGCCGAGGCATCGAAGCGGCTCGGCGCTGACGGAGTGCTCGCCGGCCGGGCCAATGATGCGAGCGCCACGGCTGGGGTACGCTGGAATTTTGCCTATCAAGGCCGCTCCTCCGAGATTGGCGGGGCTCAAGAAGGAATCGATCATGCCGCCGATGCGTATGCGCAAATTTTTGCCGCCACGGGCGCGAGCACGCCGGTGGCCGTCGAGATCGCGGGAATTGGCTCCCTGCAGAATTATGCGGCCGCCACGACATTTCTCGAGTCCATGACCGCCGTGGCGCGAGTGGGCATTCTCGGTTTTGACGAGGACGTGCTGCGACTTTCGTTGATGGTGCGGGGCGGGGCGGATGCGCTCAGGCGCGCGCTCGGGCAAGACGCGCGCGTTGAGCTCGACGATTCCAGTGAGTCCGGCGCGGTGCGCTTTCGGCTGCGCCGCTAGTGTCGTCGCGCGGGTAAATTCGAACGGCGTCGGGCGGCGGCGATTCGCGTGTTGCATCAACTTCCGAATGCAATCTGTTTGCTGCGGCTCGCGCTCGTAGCACCGATCATATGGACGCTGACGCACGATGATCCCGCCGCCACGCTCTGGCTTTTCGCAGCGGCGGCGGTTTCCGACGGCGCCGATGGGTTTCTCGCCAAACGTTTTGGCTGGCAGTCGCGAGTCGGCGCATTGCTCGATCCGATCGCGGACAAGGTGCTGTTGACCTCGGTGTTCGTCACCCTTGGAGTGATCGGCTTGATTCCATTGTGGCTTCCCATTCTCACCGTGTTGCGCGATGTCGTCATCGTGGCGGGGGCAACGGCGTATTTCGTCGTGCTCGGCCCGGTAAAAATCGCGCCCGCGCGCTCGAGCAAGATCAACACCGCATGTCAGCTCGCCTTTGTGCTGATCGTGGTCTGCCGGCAAGCTTTCTCGCGTCCTTCTGCACCGATCGCCATCGCGCTCGGTGCGGCAGTCTTGTTCATGGCGGTGGTCAGCGGCCTGGATTACGTCCTTCGTTATTCGCGGCTGGCGCGCGCGCAACTCGCCATTCGAAGCGCGCGCATCCCTGGCGCACCGGCGCCCGGCGCGCGAAGCTCATGAACACCGTGCGTCAATTGCCGCTACCGGTGCGGCTGCGCAATGCGGCGACATTCGAGAACTTTTTTCGCGGCGCCAATTCGGAAGCGATTGCAGCGCTTCGCTCGCACGAGCGCAATGTTTGGCTCTATGGCGCGGGCGCCACGGGCAAGACTCATTTGTTGCTCGCTCTATGCGCCGCCGAGGGCGCCGCTTACCTCGATTTCAGTGCGATGGAGCCGCCCCCGTGGACGCTCGAGGGCCTCTCGAAGTTGAACACGTTGTGCATGGATCGCGTGGATGAGGTGGCGGGAAAAATTGCGTGGGAAACGGCGTTGTTCGAAATCTACAACGCATCGAACGACCGTGATGCGCGGCTCGTGTTCGCCGCGCGGGACAAACCGGGCGATGTGGCCTGGGCGCTGCCCGATCTGGCGTCGCGCCTCGGGGCGTGTGCCGTGTATCAACTGAAGCCGCTCGATGATGCGCAGCGAATCGAGGCTTTGCGCATGCGGGCGCAATCGCGCGGGCTCGATTTGCCCGACGAGACCGCAAAGTATTTATTGCGGCGCATGCCTCGCGATCAAGTCACGTTGTTCCGAATGGTGGACGATTTGGATGACGCCGCATTGTCTGCGCAGCGGCGTCTTACCGTGCCGTTCGTACGCGATGCCCTGACGCTTGCATCGCGCGGCCACTCGTTTCGCCGCGTCTAATTGCTCCGCGCCTAGTGGCGCGGCGTCGAGTTGCGCCGCGCCGCACGTGTGCGCCGCAAATAGGCGGTGGATGCAAACAACCACGCCATCATGAGCAAGAAGGCGACCAGGGCAATCACGCGTGCCGCGGGACTGACCAACAGCTCGCCCGCGGCGAACGCAAAGTACGGCACGACGAACAGACTGGCCCAGACGAACGTGCGGCGCTGATTTCGCACCAGGCCCGGGAGCGGCGCCGCCATCACCAGTGCGGCGGCCACACACAGCGCGGTTGAATAACCCAAACTGATCCATGACAAGACGCTGAGGCACAACAGACTCCAAAGCGCGATACACAGAATGCGCGCATCGATCACTGCGTCGCGGCGCCTCGAGCCAAGCGAGCGGCCACTGCCGCCACGCGAGCGCC
This sequence comes from uncultured Steroidobacteraceae bacterium, assembly GCA_964247385.1. Classification (GTDB taxonomy): domain Bacteria; phylum Pseudomonadota; class Gammaproteobacteria; order Steroidobacterales; family Steroidobacteraceae; genus TMP-86. The sequence goes on from CAXTUB010000002.1 coordinate 14,128, forward strand.
CAGCGCACGGGCAAGCTCCGCCTCGGAGGTCGTCAGCCGGGCTTGCGCGGTTTGTCCGGCCACATGGCTCGCGCCATAAGGGGTGCCGCCGCTCGCGGTCTGCAGCAGAGCAGGCTCGGAGTAGGGTAGTCCCAGGATCAGCATGCCGTGATGCAGGAGCGGCAGCATCATGCTGAGCAGCGTCGATTCCTGACCGCCATGCATGCTCTGCGTTGAAGTGAATACGGCGGCCGGCTTCCCCGCGAGCGCTCCCGACATCCACAGCGACGCCGTACCGTCGATGAAATGTTTGAGCGGCGCGGCCATGTTGCCGAACCGGGTCGGGCTGCCGAGAATCAAGCCTGCGCATTGCGCCAGATCTTCTTGCGTCGCGAACGGGGGTCCGGCGTCCGGGACGGCGGGTGCGATGCGGTCGATGTCGGCGCGCACGGGCGGAACGGTCCGTAATCGCGCGCGCATGGGCACGATGGACTCGACGCCGCGGCACACTTGTTGCGCAAGCTCCGCGGTGCTCCCATGGCGTGAATAATACAAAACCAAAATCTCCGACATGGATCGCCTCGGGCTTGAGATTACGTAATCATCACAGGCTGTCACACCGCGCCGCGCGCCGGGTGCTGCGCGCGCGCAACGCCTGTGCGATGGAACTGCGCGAGTCTACAACCGGCGTGCGTTTGACGGCTCAAAACTCTGTTTGCTAGTGTCGGCTGCACAGTCGATGCGGTATCGAGCATGAGAATCTGCAGTGTGTTGGTATTGAGCGCGGCGCTCTTGGCCTGTAAAGGCGCTCCGGTGCAAGAGATGAGCGATGCGCGTCAGGCCATCGAGGCTGCGCGGGCGGCCGGTGCGCAAGAGCGTTCGCCGCGGGAGCTGCGCGATGCGCAGGCGGCCATCACGCGCGCTGAATCGAGCTTGCGCGAGCAGCATTACACGCGCGCGCGCTTCGCCGCGCAGGAAGCCAAGCGCAATGCGGCCGTGGCGCTCGCCAAGTCGCACGATGCCGGCGCGGATCGCGTGCCCGACGTCATGCCGGTTTCGCAATAGGCGTTTGCGTCAGAATCGCCAGCCGCGCTGCCAGCGCGACATCACCAAGGTGGGATACGTGTTTCGGCCAACGCTGCCGTTGTAGCGCGCCAGCGCGCGGGAATAGTTGCCGCGCTCCATGCGCAGGTAATAGCGCAAAATCTCGCAGCCCATGCGGATGTTGGCGGCCACGCGCACCAATTGATTTTGCACGCCGAGTTGCCGTGGCCAGAATGGCATGACTTGCATGAGGCCGACCGCTCCCGCACGCGACACGGCCCAGGAATCGAAGCGGCTCTCGACCTCGATCAGCGCAAGCACGAGATCGGGCGGCAGCCGCACCAGGGGATCTCGCTTGGATTCGCAGTACACGTGGTCGAGAATTTCGATGCGATCTTCATGCGCGGGCACGAACTTCGAAAGCCGCGGCTCCATGGCGGTGTGCCAGACGATGGATTCGTAGCGGTCGGTGAAGCAATCGGGTTTGCCGATGATCCGCTGCAACACCGCCTTGAGCTCGGGGTCCCGTTGGCCATCGGCGAGGCCGAGGCCGGCCCACGTGAGCAGGAAAGTCATTCCGACGAGCCGCGCGCGCCGAACCGCGATCATGCAGGCGAGAGTGCGGCAAGCTTTGAGCGAATGCTCTCGAACGCGCCGGAGACAGGCACATCGCTCGAGACGGACGAGGCTCGATGCCTATACTCGAGTGTGCCGGCTTCCAAGCCGCGGTCGGAAATGACGATGCGATGTGGAATGCCGATGAGCTCGGCGTCCGCAAACTTTGCGCCGGGCCGCAGATCCCGGTCATCGAGCAAACACTCGATGCCGCCGGTCTCGAGCTGATCGTAGAGCGAATCGGCCGCCGCGCGCACTCTTGCGGATTTTTGATACGCGAGCGGCACGAGAACCACTTGAAATGGCGCGATGGGCTCCGGCCAGATCATGCCGTGAGCATCGTGATTCTGTTCCAACGCTGCGGAAACGATGCGGGTGATGCCGATGCCATAGCAGCCCATGTACATTTCCACCGGCTGACCATGCTCATCCAATACAGTCGCATCCATCGCGTGGCTGTATTTGCGCCCCAGTTGAAATACGTGGCCCACCTCGATTCCGCGCGCAATGCGCAGATGGCCGCGGCCCGTCGGACTGGCATCGCCCGCAACCACATTGCGTAAGTCCGCGACTTGAGGCTCGGGCGCATCCCGTCCCCAGTTCACCCCGGTGAAATGAAAGTCCGTCTCATTCGCGCCGCAAACGAAATCAGACAGAGCTGCCGCAGCGTGGTCCACGATCATTCGACCCGAGTAGTTTACGGGCCCCAAGAAGCCGGGCTCGCTTGCAGCCGTGCGTACTTGGTCGAGGCTCGCAAGACGAAGTGGGCTTGCGACGCCAGGAATCCTTTGCGCCTTGATCGAATTCAATTCGTGATCACCGCGCACGACGAGCGCGACCACTCCGCCGTCGTCGCCATCCACGAGCAGCATTTTGACGCTCTGCTCGGCCGCGGTGCCAAGACATTGCGCGACCGCGGCAATGGTCTTCGCTCCTGGGGTTGAGACTTTGCGCATGGCGCAACTCGCGGCCAGCCGCTGCGCGTTGCTTGCGCCGGCGCGTGCCATTTCCAGGTTCGCGGCATAGTCATCGCTGTCGCTGAACGCGATGATGTCTTCGCCCGAATCCGCCAAGACGTGAAACTCCTGCGACACGTCACCGCCGATGCTCCCCGCATCGGCCTGCACCGCGCGGAATTTGAGCTGGAGGCGCGTGAAAATACGCGTGTACGCATCCACCATCGCGCGGTAGCCCTGCTCGAGACTCGCCTCGTCGATGTGGAAAGAGTAAGCATCTTTCATCAAGAACTCGCGCGCCCGCATGACGCCGAACCGCGGCCGAATCTCATCGCGAAACTTGCTCTGAATCTGATAGAAATTCACCGGAAGCTGCTTGTAGCTGCGCAATTCGCGCCGCGCGATGTCCGTGATGACTTCCTCGTGCGTGGGCCCGTATACAAAATCACGTTGGTGGCGGTCTTTCAGCCTCAACAGCTCCGGACCGTATTCGGATAGCCGGCCGGATTCCGCCCACAACTCGGCGGGCTGTATGGTGGGCATGAGCAGCTCGAAAGCGCCGGCGCGATTCATCTCCTCGCGCACGATGGCCTCGACTTTTCGAAGCGTGCGCAATCCGAAAGGCAGCCAGGAATAAACACCGCTCGTCAATCGCCGGATGAAACTTGCGCGAAGAAGCAGCCGATGGCTCACGATCTCGGCATCCGCCGGATCTTCTTTGAGTGTGGCGATCGGGTAGCGGGACCAGCGCATCGCGTTATCTTACATGAGGTGCCCTGGTATCATTTTGCGCATGCAGCCCGCGGAAACATCGCAAGACGAGTCGGCCGAGGGCATCGCTCCGCGCCGCCGCGGCGTGTATCTGCTGCCGAATCTCATGACGTCCGCGGCGTTGTTCTCGGGCTTCTACGCCATCGTTGCGGCCATCGACTGGAATTTCGAGAAGGCGGGCATCGCGGTGTTCGTCGCAATGATCTTCGACGGTCTCGATGGCCGCGTCGCGCGCTGGACGCGCACCGAGAGCGCGTTCGGCAAGGAGTACGACAGCTTATCCGACATGGTGTCGTTCGGGCTTGCGCCGGCCATCGTCACGTATCAGTGGGGCGTTGCCCGCATCGCAGAGTACGGGCAGGTGTGGCGGCGACTCGGTTGGGTGGTTTGTTTTTTCTACGCGGCCGCGGCGGGGCTGCGCTTGGCCCGCTTCAATTCGCGCCCGGCTTCGCAGAGCAAGCAATACTTCGAAGGCCTGCCGAGCCCGTCGGCCGCGGCGAATGTCGCCGCATTCGTGTGGCTGGCCAGCCGCGGCGGAAGCGTCGGTTTGCCCGGACTACTGCTCGCCTTTTTCGTGACGGCTTGCGCCGGCGCGCTGATGGTCAGCCGGTTTTCTTATCCGAGTCTCAAGCATCTGGACGGCGGCACACGCGTGAAATTCGCATACATCGTGCTCGTGCCGGTTGCATTCGCGCTGCTTGCCACCGATCCGCCGGTCGCTTTGCTGAGCGTATTCGGCTTGTATGCCGTTGGCGCGCCGTTGCTATGGGCGCTGCGGAAGTTGCGGCGGCGAGAGCGCTTGCGGCCCGCGGCTTGAAACCTTGGTGAAAACTTTATTGCAGGCCGCGTGAGCACACACGATTCGAGGCAAGAGCTTGCCTCGGCGCTGGGGCTCGTCCTGTGGCAACGCCGTGATGCGCCTCGAGCGTCTGCAAGCGCACGGCGCGCCGATCTGCCGAGTGCCGCCGCGTCGCAGATCGATCACATGGGTTGGACCGAGTTGCGCGCTTGCGTCGCCGATTGCACGCGCTGCGCGCTCAGCGCAACGCGCACTCAAACCGTGTTTGGCGTGGGCTCGACGAGTGCAAAGTGGCTCATCGTCGGCGAAGCGCCGGGAGCCGAGGAAGACCGGCGCGGCGAGCCCTTTGTCGGCCGCGCGGGCCGTCTGCTCGATGGCATGTTACGCTCGCTCGGCATGCTGCGCGAAAGCGTCTACATTGCGAATGTGCTCAAATGCAGGCCTCCCGGAAATCGCGATCCCGCGCCGCAGGAGATGCAGCAATGCATTGGCTATCTCGAGCGGCAGATTGCGCTGCTCGAGCCGAAGATCATTCTGGCGGTGGGGCGCATCTCGGCGCAGCGCATGACGGGCCAGACTTTGCCCGTCGCGCGGTTGCGGCAGCGCGAATTCCAATACGGTGCCAGCCAGGTGCCTCTGGTGGTGACCTATCACCCGGCGTATTTGTTGCGCACGCCTGGCGACAAACGCAAGGCGTGGGATGATTTGAAATTCGCCCGCTCGGTGTTCGAACGTGTCGGCCAAGCTTGAGCTGCATGCGGATGAGATCTCGCGCCACGGCTCGACGCGGGTCTCTTTGCGCGCGATGAGCGAGAGCGATCTACAGAGCGTGTTGGCCATCGAGCTCAGCGCCTATGCGTTTCCGTGGACCGAAGGAATTTTTCGGGATTGCCTGAGAGTGGGCTATGTGTGCCGCGTGCTCGAGGTCGATGGCGAGGTCTCGGGATACGGCATCATGTCCATGGGTGCGGGAGAAGCGCACGTGCTGAACGTGTGCGTGGGTCCGCGGGCTCGTTGCCGCGGTTTCGGCCGCACGATGTTGAGGTCTCTTCTCGATCGCGCCGCTCATGCGGGAATGCGCGAGGCCTTTCTGGAGGTGAGGCCTTCCAATCGCGCAGCCATCCGGCTGTATCAATCCATGGGTTTTCAGATCGTCGGAGTGCGCCGCGGCTACTATCAGGCGGTGAACGGCCGTGAAGATGCATCGGTGCTGAGCCGCTCGTTGTCGCCTTGAGCGAGCTTTCCGAAGAGATCCGCAAACGCCGGACGTTCGCGATCATCTCGCACCCCGACGCCGGCAAGACCACGCTGACCGAAAAGCTCCTGCTGTTCGGCGGCGCCATCCAGATGGCAGGCACCGTCAAGGGCCGCAAGGCTTCGCGCCACGCCACATCCGACTGGATGAGGCTCGAGCAACAGCGCGGCATTTCGGTGACCTCGTCCGTCATGCAATTTCCGTTCGGCGATTGCGTGATCAACTTGCTGGACACGCCGGGCCACGAGGACTTTTCGGAAGACACGTACCGCACGCTCACCGCCGTGGACTCGGCGCTCATGGTGATCGATTGCGCCAAGGGCGTCGAGGAACGCACCGTGAAGCTCATGGAAGTGTGCCGGCTGCGCCGTACGCCCATCATGACGTTCGTCAACAAACTGGACCGCGACGGCAGGGCGCCCATCGAATTGCTCGATGAGATCGAGCGCGTGCTCCGCATCCAATGCGCACCGGTGACGTGGCCGCTGGGCATGGGACGGGATCTGCTGGGCGTCTATCATTTGATCGAAGATCGGATCTATGTGTACGTCAGTGAGGGCAAAGGCCGTGCCGGCACGCACGAGACCATCGACGGGCTGGACAGCTCCGCGGCGCGCGATTTTCTCAAAGAACGTTACGCCGCGATGCGCGATGAGATCGAGTTGGTGCGGGGCGCCTCACCCGCATTGGACCGCGCCAAATACCTGGCTGCGGAGCAGAGCCCGGTGTTTTTCGGCTCGGCCGTGAATAATTTCGGGGTGCGCGAGCTGTTGAGCGCGTTCGCAACCGATGCGCCGCCGCCGCAGCCGCACGCTGCCGTTCAGCGTGAAGTGCGGGCCGCGGAGGGCAAGATGAGCGGCTTCGTGTTCAAGATTCAAGCGAACATGGATCCTGGTCATCGCGACCGCATCGCGTTCATGCGGCTGTGCTCGGGCCGCTATACCAAGGGCATGCGCGCATATCACGTGCGCGCCAAAAAAGAGATTCGCATTGCCGATGCGCTCACCTTCATGGCGGCGGAGCGCACACAAGCCGAAGAGGCGGTCGCGGGCGATATCGTGGGCCTGCACAATCACGGCACCATCAATATTGGCGATACGTTCAGCGAAGGCGAGCCGCTGCAGTACACGGGCGTGCCGAACTTTGCCCCCGAGCTGTTCCGTCGCGCAGTGCTGAAAGATCCGCTGCGCATGAAAGCGCTGCAAAAAGGCCTGTCGCAGTTATGCGAGGAGGGCGCCACGCAATTGTTCAAGCCGTTGCGCAACAATGATCTCATCCTGGGCGCGGTCGGACAGCTCCAATTCGAGGTCGTGGCATTTCGGTTGCAGGATGAATATGGCGTGCAATGCGTGTTCGATGCGGTGCCGGTTGCTACCGCGCGTTGGGTGCGCGCCAGCGATGAGAAGATGCTGGCGGAGTTTCGCAGTCGCAATTACGAAAATCTCGCCATCGATCATGCCGGGCAGCTCGTATACCTCGCGCCGAGCCGCGTGAATCTGGCTCTTACGATCGAACGCTGGCCGGACATCGAGCTTCTCGCGACTCGCGAATACGCCGTGTGATGCAGGGGAAGCTCTGCACAGAGCCCCCCTAGCGGGCGCGTGAAGTGCGCTTCGCTCTGCGCGCGAGCGCTCGTGCGTCGTCTGCAAATTCGTTGATTTGCGCAGCGCTCACCTCGGCGGCGCCGTAGCGCAGCGAATTGTAGGCGTTGCATAGCCGCTCCAGCCCCTCGCGCAGATCTGCGCGTTGTCTGCCGATGCGCGCCGCATACAGCGATGCCGGCTCGTGCGGTGCGCGTGCCAGATTCACGCGCGCGAGCCGCTCGCACAGCCGGTCGAACGCCGTGCGCAGGGCATCGTGATCGCGTGCCGGAAGCGTTCGCAATTGCCAGCCGAGCCAGGCGAGAACGGCGCCGAGCGTGATTGCGAGGACGAGCACGAGAGTGCGCGCGTCGGGCTCGCGCAAACCAAGTGAGCGCAAGAGCGACATCTGTGATGCTTGATCGAAGCTCAAGATGGCGTCGCGCCACCATTGTCGAACCGCATCGATGCGCAGGCGCGCATCGGCCATCCACGGCATCCGCGTCCAGCGCGCAAACGCCGGCGCCGTCCGGGCGACGGAATCGCTTCCCACTTCGACACGCTCCGGCGCCACCGCGGCTGTGGGATCGATGCGCACCCAGCCGCGCCCGGCGAGCCACACCTCGTTCCATGCATGCGCATCGCTTTGCCGCACGATCCAGGAACCTGTGTAGCGATTGTAGGTTCCGCCTTGGTACCCCGTGACGACGCGCGCAGGAATTCCGGCATCGCGCATGAGCACGGCGAAGGCCGATGCGTAGTGCTCGCAGAATCCGCGCTTGCTCTGAAACAAGAACTGGTCCACCGCGTTGGTGGAGAGAAGCGGCGGAGTAAGCGTGTAATAGAACGGCTCATCGCGAAATTTCTTGAGCACCGCGTTGACATACCGCTCGTCGCTTTCCGCGCCGGCACGCAGTGTTGCGGCCAGCTCACGCGTGCGCGAGTTCGTCTGCGCGGGCAGCCGCGTATCGCGAGCGTGCATGGTGGCGGACAGGGCGTTGGCATGCGCGAGCGGATCCGAGCGGATCTCGATATCGAGGCTTCGCGTCACGGGCTCGGTTTGCATGAGCGCATAATCGGCGCTCAAGAAACTTCTTGGCGCATTCCAGCGGGTGGCATAGTCGAGCGCAAACAGCCAACGCTTGCGATGCGGCTCCAGGCTCAAGACATAGTCGATCGAGCGGCCGGACGGCACCAGGGGAGAGGTGAGCACAAAGCTCGCATCACGTCGGCTCCAGGCGCGGCCATCGAAGTCGAACAGCACGGGTCCGCGCCAATAACGCTGGATTGCAGGCGGCGGCGCGGAAGCGAAGCGCACCCGAAAGACCACCTCATCGGAAAGGGCGAGCTCCGAGATATCGCCCGGACTCATGCGATCACCCAGGCCGGACCGAGAGTTCTCGGAGGATTCCGGCAAACTCCATAGCGGGCCTGAAAATCTCGGAAAAAACAGCCACAGCGCCAGCGCCAGCGGTACGGCGAGCAGCAAGGACTTGCCCGCGAGCGCGGCGCTGGCGCGAATTCCGGGCCCGGGCTCAACCACGGTCAGCCGCCCGAGCGCCGCGGTGGAAATCCACGCAACCGCGAGCAGATACAACAGCATGAAGAACGACTCATCGCGCAGCAGCGCGGTGAGGCAAAGGAAATAGACGATGAACACGATGATGTGCGCATCGCGCTCGTTGCGCGCCTCGAGCAGCTTCAGCCCGGCCATCAGCGCGAGCAGGGCACGGCCCGCGTCGATGCCGTTGAAGGTGTGGAATTGCAGAAAGAGCAATGCAATGGCCGTGATTGCGATGGTCAGACGCAGCGCGGGCGGCAGCAGATTGCGCCGCGCATGCGCAAGGAACAAGCGAATGGCCGTGGCTCCCGCCGCGGTCAGCGTGATCCAGAGCGGAAGAGCTCGCGCATGGGGGAGAAGCGCGAGCATGAGGCACAGACCCATCCAGGCCCAGCGATCGAATGCGGTCGCAGGAAGCGTCACGGAGAAAATTCCGCCAATGCGCGCAGGCACAGGATGCGTTGCACGTTGCCTATTTCCGGCGGCAGCTCGCGGCGCGGCAGGCGCAGTCCGTAGGCGATGCCGCGCGCATCGGCCTGGAGAACCCACGCGCACAGCTGCGCCAGCTTGGCCTCATCGCTGAGATGCGGCAGCGCGCTCCAATCCAGCCACTCGGGTGCGCCCGCCAGCGCAACATAATGTCGCACCGCGGGCTCACCGCCTCGCGCCATGCTCTTCCACGCCATCTGCTTGCGCGCATCTCCCGGCCGGTAGGCTCGCAGTCCGGCAAACTCCTCATCGCCCGCCAGCGCAGATTCGCGTGCGAATGAATCGGTATCGCGCAGATGCGATGGCAAAGCCAAGCCACCGGCAGGCTGGGGCGCAACGTAAATCACGATCTGCGTATGCACGTAGGTCCACGCGCGGAACCAGCCGAACGGGTAGCGCGTGCGTACTTGCCATGCATCCATCGCGATCACCTCACGCCGGGGCGTGGCCACCGCAATTTCGAGTGAGGTCTGCGCGGCCGGCGCCAGCGTAGCGAAGACGCGGCCACCGCCCGCGCAAAACTCCAAGTCATATCGCGTCACGCATGAAGGGTTTCGGGCGGTGATGCGAACGGCTGCATGACCGCCGGCGAATGCATCGCAGGCGCTCACGGCGCCGACAGTCAAGGCCTGCAAGTTGCGATGACATTGATGCATGGCGACGATGCCCACGCTGCTCATGAGAAAGGCGAAGATCAGCGCGAGATTGCTGCTGTAGTTGAGACCGGCCACCAGCATGGCGAGCAGCAGCGCCGCAAGCATCAGCCCGAAGCGGGTCGGTAAAATATAAATGCGCCGGCGTGCAATGGTGTGCGGATCGTGATCCACTCCATGGCGGCGAAGCGACCAGCGTCGAGTCCAAGCGGCAAGCCAATTTCTGAAGGCCGGCACTGTGAGCTACGGAATCGCGACGGCCTCAGTGAGCTGGGCGCTTGCGGAGGAGGCATGCGCGTGCGAGCGCAAACGATGCTCGGCAACCGGTTCGAGCACTGCTTGCACATCCTCGGGCAGTACGGCATCGCGTCCATCCAGCAGAGCCCAGGCGCGCGCCGCATTCAAAAGGCCGATGCCTGCGCGCGGCGACAGACCGTGCTTGAAGCGCTCATGGGAGCGCGAGAACGCGATGAGCGCCTGCGCATAATCGAGCAGCGCCGGCGATACGTGAATGTTGGGAACCAGGTTTTGCGAATCGATGAGCTCTTGCAGCGTGAGCGCCGGCGGGAGCTGCGCGATCAGCCGGTGGCGATCCACCCCGTGCAAAAGCTCTCGCTCCAAGTGCGCATCGGGATATCCGAGTTGCACGCGCATCAAAAACCGGTCGAGCTGGGATTCCGGCAGGGCGAAGGTGCCTGCCTGATCCTGCGGGTTTTGCGTGGCCACCACGAAGAATGGCTCGGGCAACGCGTGGGTCTCCCCATCGAGGGTCACCTGATGCTCTTCCATGGCCTCGAGCAATGCACTCTGCGATTTCGGCGGCGCGCGATTGATCTCATCCGCCAGAACGAGCTGCGCAAAAATCGGCCCGTGCTGAAATCTGAATCGGGCGCTGTCGCGGTCGAAGATGGAGACGCCGAGAACGTCCGCCGGAAGCAAGTCGCTGGTGAATTGAATCCGTGAAAAAGACAGTCCGAGCGCTTTGGCGAGCGCATGCGCAAGGGTGGTCTTGCCGACACCGGGGACATCCTCGATGAGCAGGTGACCTCGCGCCAGCAAGCAAGCCATGCAAAGCCGGACTTGTGTGCGTTTGCCGAGCACGATGCTTCCCACCGCCGATTCCACGGCGCGCAATGCACGCAGCGCCTCGCCGTGTGGACTACCTTGAAGCTGCGGCGGCTCAGGCGATGCGGGTTTCACTGAGCGAGCAAGGCCTCGACTCGCTCGCGGTGCGCTTCGAGCTGCGCCAGCTGCCCGCGCAATTCATCGGCGCGCGCTCGGTCCCGCGATACGACCTCGGCCGGCGCGTTGGCGCAGAAGCTCGGATCCTCCAGTTTCGCCGCGACCTTTTGCAATTCCGCCGCGGCGCGCGAGCGCCGCTTCGATACGCGGCCGAGCTCACTGCGCGGCTCGATGAGGCCCTCCATCGGTACGAGGATCTCCACCGATCCGGACAGCGCAATGGCGCTGATGGGCGCGCAATCCTCGCGGCCGAGCACGCGCAACGTGTCGAGCCCCGCAAGCTTTCGCACATAGCCGGTATGGCGCGCGGCAAGCTCGGCTTCGGCCTCGCTCGCGTGACGCAGCAATGCAGTCAAGGGCTTGGCCGGAGAAATGTCCATCTCGCCGCGGATTTGCCGGATGCCGAGAATGCACCCCTGCAGCCAGTTCATGTCGCGCTCCGCTTCGTCATCGCGCCGGAAATCGGCGCTGCGCGGAAACGGCGCTTGCATGATGGAGGGCGGTCTCGGCGCGGGCAAATTCGCAAGCGGCGCAACGCGCTGCCATAGCTCCTCGGTAATGAAGGGCGCAATGGGGTGCAATGCGCGGAGCGATGTCTCGAGCACACGCACCATGGTGTCGCACACGTCGAGCTTCGCCTCGCGCGAAGCATCGTCCGAGTACAGTACGGCTTTGCACATCTCGAGGTACCAGTCGCAGAATTCATCCCATATGAACTCATAAGCGGCCGCGGCGACGAGATCGAGCCGGTAATTTTCGAACCCTTCCTCGATGCGCAGCAACGCGGCGGACAGGCGCGAATTGATCCAGCGATCGGCAAGACTCGGCTCCGCGCGCAGCAAAGTCGGTGCTTGCGCATCGTGCGCCATCGAGCCGTGCGCGCGGTGCCCCTGTACGCCATGTCGCTGTACTTCGTGGGCTTCCACTCCGTGGGCTTGCAGCGTTGCGCTGACGAAGCGCGCCGCATTCCACAACTTGTTGCAGAAGTTGCGAAAGCTGGCGACGCGCGCCATGTCGAAGCGCAGATCCCGGCTCTGCGTGGCGAGCGATGCGAACGTGAGCCGCAGCGCATCCGTTCCGTAAGCCGCGATCCCTTGAGGAAATTGCTTGCGCGTGCTGCGCTCGATCGATGCACGCATCTGCGGCTGCATGAGCGCCGCGGTGCGCTTGGCGAGCAGATCCTGCAGCTCGATGCCGTCGACGACGTCCAACGGATCGATGACGTTGCCCTTGGACTTCGACATCTTCTGTCCGTCGTGATCGCGAATCAGTCCGTGCACGTAGACATCGCGGAACGGCACCTCGCCGGTGAGCTCGAGCCCCATCATGATCATGCGCGCGACCCAGAAAAAAATGATGTCGAATCCGGTGACCAAGACCGACGTCGGGTAAAAACGTGCAAGCGCCGAGGTTTTCTCCGGCCAGCCGAGCGTAGAGAAAGGCCAGAGCGCGGAAGAGAACCACGTGTCGAGCACGTCCTCATCCTGCCGCAGCGGCACGTCTGCGGATAAACCGCCGGCCGCTCGAGCTTCACTCTCCGTAGCGCCGACATGAATTGCACCCTGCGGGTCGTACCATGCGGGAATCCGATGGCCCCACCACAGCTGCCGGCTGATGCACCAATCCTTGATCTGATGCATCCAATCAAAGTACACCTTCGACCAAGCTTCGGGCACGAACCGGATGCGGCCGTCTTTCACGGCGGCAACCGCCGCATCGGCCAGAGGCTGGATCCTCACGAACCATTGATCGGTGAGCCGCGGCTCGAGGATTTCTCCCGTGCGATCGCCGCGCGGCACCGCCGAGGTGTGCGCGGTGGTCGCCGCAACGAAGCCTTGCGCCTGCAAGTCCGCGACCACTCGCTCGCGCGCGACGAAGCGATCGAGCGCGCGGTAGGCAGGCGGCACGCGCTCGTTCAGTGCGGCCGAGGGCGTAAAAATATCGATGCGCTCGAGTCCGTGGCGCAGCCCCACGTCGTAGTCGTTGAAATCATGCGCCGGTGTGATTTTCACGCAGCCACTGCCGAATTCCGGATCCACGTACTCATCGGCGATGATGGGAATCTCGCGCTGCGTCAGAGGCAACTTGACCCGCGCGCCGATCAGATGGCGGAAGCGCTCATCGTCCGGATGCACGGCCACGGCTGCATCCCCAAACAGCGTCTCGGGGCGAGTCGTGGCCACGATGACCTCGCCGCCTTGGGCCAGCGGATAGCGCAAGTGCCAGAGCGAGCCGGATTCTTCAGCCGAGGTGACCTCGAGATCCGACAGCGCGGTCTTCAACACGGGATCCCAATTGACGAGCCGCGCGCCGCGATAGATGAGCCCCTGGCGATACAGCCGCACGAATACGCCGATGACCACGCGCGACAAGCCGGGATCCATGGTGAAACGATCGCGGCTCCAATCCACCGAGGCGCCCAAGCGGCGCAGCTGCGTCGAGATGATGCCGCCTGACTCCGCTTTCCACTTCCACACCCGAGCGATGAATTCTTCGCGCCCCAGATCGAGCCGCGAAACGCCGGCCGCGTTCAGTTGACGCTCGACCACCATTTGAGTGGCGATCCCGGCATGATCGGTGCCGGGCTGCCACAGCGTGTCAAAACCCTGCATGCGTCGATGGCGTGTGAGCGCATCCATGATGGTGTCCTGGAACGCGTGGCCCATGTGCAGCGTGCCGGTGACGTTGGGAGGCGGGATGACGATGCTGAACGCGGGTCCATGACCCGACGGCGCGAACAGCCCGAGCTCCTCCCAGCGCCCATACGTGCGATGCTCGATGTCCGCAGGCGAGAACGCCTTATCCATGATGCTCGGGCGACCCCTGCGGTGGATTCTTCGCGGTTTCGTCGTGCAGTGCCGCCGCAATGACCGACGGCAAGTCTTTGCGCAGCGCCTCGAGCACCCGCGCCTGCACGCTCGAATGAGCTTCGCTCAACGCGCTCTGAATGAGCTTCTCCGCCAACCCGAGCGCGGCCTCGGCGGCGCGCAACGCGGCGGTTTCGAAATCCAACGGCGGCGCATCGCCGACCGCATCGGTGAGCACGGGGATGTCGCGTGGATCGCGCGGGCGAAAGGTCACGCGTCGATGCGATGGGTCTGCAAGTCGAGCTCTTGCGCGCGATAGAACTTGAAACGCTCGCGGCGCGCCACTTTGCGATCGGCATCGTCGTCAATGATTTCCACGATGCGCGGAAACGCAAGCAAGGCGCCTGCCTCGTGATCTCCCCAGTTGAGCACCAGGTCGAACGCGGGTGCGGCGCCCGCCGTTGGCGGAATGTGCGTTCCAATTTGTACCGCGGTGCGCGCATCGACCCCCAGTCTGTCGTGCGGCACGAAAGAGCGCTCGTCGAATTTCCACAAGAGCTCGTCGAAACGCGCGGCCGCCTCGTCATCGCCGGCCATCACCAGCACGCGCAAGCTCTGCAAATACGCTTTCTCGGTCAAGCGGCACGCGAGCGTATCGCGCTGCCTCGCAAGGCCGTGCTCGAGCACGTAGAAATCCACGCGTTCGCTCACTTCACGTTCGCGCGCTGCGTGAGAAACTCGAACAAGAGCGGCACCGGCCGGCCGGTCGCGCCTTTGCGCGAGCCGCCGACCCACGCCGTGCCGGCCACGTCCAGATGGGCCCAATTGAGATCGGTCGCAAACTTCGAAAGAAACGCCGCGGCCGTGCATGCGCCACCTTCACGGCCGCCGACATTTGCCAGGTCGGCGAAGTTGCTCTTCAACTGCTCCACGTAGTCTTCGCCGATCGGCAGACGCCAGGCACGGTCATCGGCGCGCAAGCCGGCGGATTCCAATTCTTGCGCGAGCCCATTGCTGTTGCTCATGAGCCCACAAATGTGATGGCCGAGCGCGACGATGCACGCACCGGTCAGTGTGGCCACATCGATCACGGCCGCAGGCTTGAAGCGGCGGCTGTAGGTGATGGCATCGCACAAAATCAGGCGTCCTTCCGCATCGGTATTGAGCACCTCCACCGTCTGCCCCGACATCGTCGTGATGACATCGGCGGGCTTGAGCGCACGGCCGCTCGGCATGTTTTCGCACGTTGGCACGAGGACGACGAGATTCAACGCGAGCTTGATTTCCGCCGCGGCCCGCAATACCCCAAGCACCGCCGCCGCACCGCACATGTCGAACTTCATCTCGTCCATCGCGTTCGGATCTTTCAGTGAGATGCCGCCGGAATCAAAGGTAATGCCTTTGCCGATCAGGCAAACCGGCGGTGCACTCTTGCGCCCCCCGCGATATTCGCAAATGATGAAACGCGGCGGCTCATCCGAGCCTTGAGCGACTGCGGCAAACGCATCCATCTTGAGTGATTTGATCTGCTTCTCATCCAGCACCGACACTTCGATCTTCGGCCAGTCCTTCGCGAGACTTTGCGCACGCGCTGCGATGTGGCGCGGCGTGCATACATTCGGCGGCAGGTTCGCCAGGTCCTTGGCGAAGGCCATGCCGTGGGCCAGAGCCTGACCCGCGGCAAGCGCGGCTCGTGCCGCCTTGACCGAGCGCGCGTCGCCCAACGCCACATTGAGCTCGGTCAGACGCGCCGGAGGGGGCGGCGGCGCGGTCTTCGCGTCGGGCACGCGATAGGCTTGCTGCGAGAACAGCTCAGCGACGATCCGCATTCGAGTGGGGACATCAAGGATCGCGGGAGCATCGAGAGTCAAATACAACGCCGCGTTCTTCGCCCCCGATTTGGCGAGCGCCGTCGCGGCACTCGATATCGCCTTGCGATATTGCTTGCGTCCATAGGCAGTCTTCGGCCCCAGGCCCACCAGTAAGACCCGCGCCGCCAATTGCGCATCCGTCGGCAGTAACGCGGTGTCACCCAGTTTGCCGCTGAAATCTCCGCCGCTGCACCAGCGCTGCACCAGGCCAGAGAGCGCGGAGTCGAGCGCTTTAGCAGCCGCGCCGAGCTCGGCGTTCTCGTAAACACCCACGACGGCGCAATCGGTTCGCGCGCGCGCCTTGGAATCCACCAACGGTTTGAACTGCATCAGCAAAATCCCCTACGCACCGAGCATGCACATTCTGCCGTCAGTTTACTCGATTACGGCCGAGGCTCTAAGCGCGGGAAGCTTCAGCGCCAGGCCGCGCTTCGCGTAATCTTGCGCGCATGAGCGAGATTCGCGGCCGATGAAGTGGACCATCCAGCGCTATGTGCTGCGCGAAGTCGCGCAGTCGTGGCTTGCCGTGACGGGCGTGCTCGTCGCCATCGTGTTGTCGAATCAGCTGTCGCGTGTGCTCGGGCAGGCGACGGAGAACCAATACGCGCGCCGCGTCGTGGCGCAACTCATCGTGCTGGGCTCGGTCATGAATCTGTCGATCATCGTGCCTGTCGGCTTGATGCTCGCCGTCGTCCTGGCGCTCGGGCGGCTCTATCACGATAACGAAATGGCCGCGCTGCAAGCGTGCGGCTATGGCTCCGGGCAGTTGCTCAAGCCTTTGCTTGGATTCGCGTTCGTCATCGCCGCGGGGCTCGCGTGGCTTTCGTTCGTGCAAGTGCCCATTGCCGATGCGCAAGTGCAAAGTCTGCGAAAAAGCGCGTTTCGGCATGCGCAGTTCGGCAAGCTCGATGCGGGCCGCTTTCGGGTATTTTCGAACGGCGCCGCTGTCTTTTATGCCGAGTCGGTCGATTCTGCCGGTGTGCTGCACAACGTTTTCGTCGAGCGGGACAACGCGGGCAAGATGGAGCTCGTGCTCGCACGCACCGCCACTTACACCTCGGGCAATTCGGACCTCTGGCATTTCGTGACACTGCATGAGGGACACCGCTACGAAGGCGTTCCCGGCCGCGCCGATTTTCGCGTCATTGAGTTTCGCGAGCACGGCATTCCTGTCACCACGCGCGATGGGCCCGCCGGCGGAATGGATCCCGACACCAAACCCACGGCCTCGCTGCTGAACTCATCCGACCCTGTGGATGTCGCTCAATTGCAATCTCGTCTGTCGAGCCCGCTCATGGCATTGATTCTCACGCTCATTGCCGTGCCTCTGAGCCGCCTGCGCCCCAGGCAGGGCCGATATGGCCGGATCGGCTTCGCCATCCTGGTTTTTTTCGTGTACTCCAATCTGGTGACGGCGGCAAAAACCTGGATCGAGAAAGGCACGTTGTCGCCTTCGCTCGGCATCTGGTGGGTGCACGGCCTCGCGTTGTTGCTGGGGTTGTATCTTGCGCTGCGCGATTCGCCGCCGCGCTTTTCGCGTGTGAGAACTGCGTGAACATTCTCGACCGCTATCTGATGCGCACCGTGATCTCCTTCACGCTCATGGTAATGGCGGCGTTGCTCACGCTCGGCACGTTGTTTCTGTACATCTCGGAGCAGCGCGACGTGGGCACCGGCTCGTATGGTGCGCTCGATGCGTTTCTTTACACCATGCTCAACATTCCGCAGACCATCTTCGAGCTCTTGCCCATCGGCGTGCTCATTGGCTCGCTCATGGGGCTGGGTAATCTCGCCGCGAACGGCGAGCTCGTGATCACGCGCGCCGCGGGTGTCTCCATTTGGCGCGCGGCGCGCCCGGTGGTGATGGCCGGCGCGTTGTTCGCGCTCGGCATGTATCTCATCGGCGAGTTCATCGCGCCGCGCATGGCGCAATACGCCGCGCGCGAAAAAGCGGCCAGCAAACTCACCGGCATCAGTTTCGCGGGCGGGCAGGGTGCGTGGATCAAAGACGGCAATCGCATTCTGCGAATGCAGAACGCCAACCCCAGCGCAGGTCTTGGCGGAGTCTACGTTTTCGATTTGAGCGGCGCGGACACGCTTGCACAGGTGCAGCGCGCCGAGCGCGTGACCATCGTGGAGCGGGGATTGTGGCGGCTGGAAAACGTTGCGGCAACTCGCTTTGCGGATGACACCGTGGTGGGGGCTCGCCTGCCGCACACCATGATGCATTCGACCATCAACGCGGGTTTCTTAGGTCTTGCCAATGCGGACCCGACGATTCTCACCCTGCGCGGGCTGTCGGCGTACATCGAACACCTGCGCAGCAATCGGCTGGTCACGGCGCCTTACCAAATCACGTTCTGGTCGCGCATTGCGCGCATTTTCGCGGTCATGGTCGTGGCGCTTCTCGCGCTGCCATTCGTGTTCGGGCCGCTTCGATCCAGCCGAGCCGGGACACGCACCGTGATCGGTATTCTGCTCGGCGTGATCTTTTTTCTCGCCAACCGCACGATCGAGAACGGCGGTCAGTTGTTCAATCTCAACCCGATGCTGATCGGCTGGCTGCCGACGCTCATCATCGCTGCGTGCACGTTAGTCGCAATTACACGCACTCGATAGATCCGAAGAACTACAGCAGCCTGCAGCTCACCGCAAAGCCTAAGCCGATGACGCTCAGATGCGCACGACGCGCGTGCCGGTGAGACGATCATGCAAGGCGAGCCCCTCGCGATCGACATACAGCCACAATACGCCGAGCCCACCGGCTGCCCATGCAAGGCTGCCCAGCGCAGCGCGCGCCAAGGCGCGCGAGAAACTCATGAGCTCGCCCGTGAGGCGTTGTGCGCGCAGGTGCCATGCGCGCATGCCGAGGGTACGACCTGTGCGGCAGACGCACAGCGCGTAGTATGCGAAGGCGAGACTCACCAGCGCGCATCGGTAAACATAAGCCCACGCGCCGAATTGGTCGTAGAGGATCGCGTGGCCGTGGGTCAGGAGCAGTGCGCCAGCTGTGAATAAAAGCCACAGCGCCGCGACGATGAGCGCATCGTACGCAAGCGCGGCGCAGCGGCGGCCGAGGCCCGCGCTCAAGGCGCTGCGGCGGCTGGGCTCGAAGGAGCGGGCGATGAGTTCTTGATTTGGGTGCTCGCCGCGTCCGCCCTGGACGGCAGCTGCCGCGTCGAGGGTTTGCCCGGCGACTTGGCATCCGGTTGCGTCGGCTTCGGCTTGAGCAATTGCTCGAGCGGGCGAAACAACGCATCGTAGCGGTAGCCCGCCAAATCGTAAGCTCTGCCTGCGGTTCTCTTCGCAAGCGCCGCGTCGCTCGTTGCGGCGATCTGCAGCCAGTGACGCTCGCCCACCACGACTCCACGCAGCACATCGGAACCTTTGTCCTGCATTCCAATGCGCAGCAGCGAGCCTTTGGAGAAATCGACCGTCGATGCGTCGGCAACATCTTCCGCGGTCACTCCGGAGAACGTGGAGGCCGAGGGCGCAAGGAGCGAAGCTTCGTTGGGCTGTCGTCCGGGGGGCGCGCTTTCCAAGACGAATTCCGCAGGGCCGCCGGCGGCGTTTTGACCCGCGGCGCGATTCGTTGGCGTGTTGAGCGTTGCTGGGGCGGCCGAGGGCTTGCGCGCAATGGTGTACGACGTGCCATCGGCAAGCTCGGCGTGCACGCTCTGAATCTTCTCGACAGGAATATCGAGCAGTCTTGCATCAATCCATTCGCGCGGCTCGGCGGGCGCCTCGATGCCCGGCTCGATTGCGGCACTGCTCGCGGTGCCGACCTGACGCGCATAGTTGCCCGACCCGGTGCTGCGGCCAATGATGACGGCGGTGGTCGAGCCCGGCGCCACCAAGGAGACCTCAGTGCCCGTGCTCGATGCGCTACCAGGATCTTCGACTCCGAGCTTTGCGTAGTTCGCCGGATCGGCGGTTTTCGGCTCGATGATCCGCGCATCGCCCAAGGCGATCAAAAGCTTTCGCACCTTGGTCGCATCGGCCGGATAGCCTTCACGCTGCGCGACCTTCCACTCACCCGGCGCGGTACGCTGCAACGTGGCCGTGGGCTGCGCACTCGCCTTGCGTAAGCGCACTTCCGTGATGGAGTCGAGGCGCGACGCCAATCCGGCCACCAAGGGCTGACCGCGCTCATCGCGCTCGAGATGGCGGAGGGAGCTGAGATACATGGCGCCGGCAATGGCGACCAGCGCCGCAAGCAGGACGATGGCGAAGCGCTTGCCGGTCACGGCGCCATGCTCGCTTTGCGCCGCCTCGAGGCCAAGATCCAGAATCCGGCGACGGCAACGAGCAGCGGCACGAGGCCAATGTTGATGACTTTGAGCCACGTGTCGAGACGCTCGATCTCGACATCGAGTCCGCGCTGCGTCTCGCGCAGCGCTTTGCGGGCGCGAGCCTTTTCCGCCGTGAATCGCTTGAGCTCGGACTCTTGCTCCGGCGTGAGCTGAAGCGATGCGCGATCATTGCGCTTCGCTTGCAGCTCCGTCAGGCGCGACTCGGTTGCGCGCAGCTCGGTCTCCAGCTCCTGCGCGCGCACGCGAAGCCGCTCATCGGCGCGGCGCTTGAGCGCTTCGACGCGCTGGAAAGGACGCGAGAAGCTGGCGCGGCCGCGAATGCTGATCAACGCATTGCTGCCGCCCAGGTTGTCCAGCAAATTGGCGACCAGATCGCCATTGCTCGCGAACGCTTGCGCCACTCGCTGGCCAAAAATCTCCCGCGTCTGCACCCACATGAAGTCGCTGAGCAAGTCGGTATCCGCCACGATGACGATGTTGGCGGGAGATTGGGTTTTCCCCAGATGCGCAGCCGGCGGCCCCTTGTTGTCGTTGCCCGCGCTCGCACCGGGCTCGCTCGGCGGTGCGCCCGAATAGGCGGAAGTCAAACTGCCGGTAATGCGCGCCGCCAATGCATAGCGTTGCCCGGTCGGCTTGAACCCATCACGCAGAGTGGCCGGATCGCTCATGGGACCAAACCGGTCCGCCGGCATCGGTGCGCCGCTCGTCGAAGAGAGCAACAGCGGCTCGAACTTCGATGCGGCGCCTGACTTCGCTCGCAAATAACCGCTGGTGGCCAGATTGATGCTATCGAGAGATGCGGTGACCACATCGTTCGATGCCATGTTCGCGCGACGCAAGCCAAGGATTCCGATATGCCGTATCGGTTGGGAGTCCGCGCGCGAGCGCACCTCGAGACCGAGCTCGGTGTCGCCGATGACCTGGCCCGGGTCGTAGCTCACGCCCCAAGCGGCGAGAAGCGGCTCGAGGTTGGATGCGTGATTCGCCATCATGGCGGCCATCGGATTTTGCGGATCGGCCCCGCTGGTATCCGCGCCGCTGGAAGGATCGATGAAGAGGAGCAAGCGCCCGCCCCGCATCACGAACTGATCCACGGCATACAGCGTCTTTGCGCTCAAATTTTTCGGGTGCACCAACATCAAGACGTCGACGTCGGCATCGATCTTCGCGACATCGGCGCTCAAAGTGCGCACGTTGAATAACGAGTCGAGCTGACTGATCACACTCCAAGATTCGCCCATCTGGCCCGTCTGCGGATCGAAGCGCCCCATCATGGGGAGCGAGCTCATCAAGCCGACCACAGGTTTTTTCGGTGCGCCGAGCTCGTTGATGAGCTTTGCGATGTCGTATTCCAAGAACTGCTCGCGATCCGGCTGAAATGCCGGAATCACGGACCGGCCATCGGTGGAATTCGTGCCGGCAAGCCCGAAATATAACGCATCGCCCGAAGGCTGCAGGGACTGCAGTCCGTACTCGCCGGCCTTGTCTTCTTCCTCGGAGAAGGGCTGCGCATCGATTTCGCGCAATTTGATCTTTCCGGCCGAGCGCGCGGCGATTTCCTGCAGCAGATCGCGCACTCGATTGGCATAGGGCAGCAACAGAGGGGCCTGCTTGCCGGCCGCCTCGCGCGAAAAATAGTAATACAGATTGACCGGCTCTTTGAGCTGCTGCACCACCTGCAGCGTGCCGGAAGACAGCGTGTACAACTTGTTCTGTGTGAGATCGAGCCGAGCGCCGCGCACCAGCACGTTCGACAGCATGACGACGCCGAGAAACAGCAGTGCGAGCGCGGCGATGCCGCCGACGCCCGTCAATCGTGCGAAGCGTTGCGACAAACTAATCCGCCTTCTTCAGGTCGAGAACGAGCGCCGTGACGAACAGGAAAAACAAGACCAGCGCAGTGAAGTAGATGAGATCCCGCAAATCGATGACGCCCTTGGAAATGGCATCGAAATGGGTGAAGAAACTGAGGGACGCCACGGCTTCGACCACGGGTTGCGGCAACAACCCGCGGATGAAATCGAGCACGACGGGAAAGCCCGCGAGCAGAAACAGAAAACTCACGCTTGCCGCGGTAATGAATGCAATGACCTGATTGCGCGTGGCCGCCGACAGACACATGCCGATCGCAAGAAATCCGCCCGCCATGAGCCAGCTGCCGATGTAGCCTGCGAAAATGGCGCCGTTGTCGGGATCACCCAGATAATTCACGCTGATCCAAATGGGGAAGGTCAGCGCGAGCGCAATGCCGGCGAACGCCCATGCCGCGAGAAACTTCCCCGCGACCGCCTCGCCCAGCTTGACGGGGAGGGTCATGAGCAACTCGATGCTCCCCGAGCCGCGCTCTTCGGCCCACAAGCGCATGGAGATTGCAGGGATGAGAAACAAGTACAGCCAGGGGTGCCAACGAAAAAATGACTGCAAGTCGGCCTGGCCACGTTCGAAGAAGCCGCCCACCTGAAAAGTAAAGACGCCCGAAAGCACGAGAAAAATGACGATGAACACATAAGCGAGCGGCATCGAAAAGTAGCTGCGCAGCTCGCGCTTGAAGATCGAGAAAGTCGCGCTCATGACGGAGTCGTCTGAGCGGCAGGAGTTGCCCGGTCGGCCTGTGCGGCTCTCGCCGCTGGTGTACCCGTGATGCTGCGGAACACCTCGTCCAGCCGGCCGGATTCCAGATGAAGCTCCGCCATGGGCCAGTCATGCCGCGCGACCAGCGCGCTGATGGCCGGCAGCACCGCAGCGCCCGGCCGCGGAAGTGCGGTGATGCTGAGCGTGCCGTCATCGGCTTCGATCTCGCTGACCTCGGCGAGCTCGGGCAGTGCGCGCCTGGCCTCGGCGAAGTGTTCGGCCGAGTCGAAGCGCATGGTCACGGCATGATGAAAGCGCGAGCGCGCTTCGAGCGCGCGCGGCGATTCATCCGCGACGAGCCGGCCGTTGGCGATGATGACCGCGCGCGTGCACACCGCATCGACCTCCTCGAGAATGTGCGTCGACACCACGACGATTTTCTCGCTGCCGAGCTCATTGATGAGACGGCGCACTTCGTGTTTTTGATTGGGGTCCAAGCCGTCGGTAGGCTCATCGAGAATGAGCACTTGCGGATCATGAATCAATGCTTGCGCAAGACCCACGCGGCGCCGATACCCCTTGGAAAGCGTTTCGATCACCTGGCCGAGAACTGGCCCCAAGCCGAGCTGATCCGTGACGCTCGACTTGCGCTGCGCGCGGCGCGCGCCTGCAAGCCCGCGCACATCGGCGATGAAATCCAAGAACTCGCTCACCGTCATTTCGCCGTAGCTCGGCGCGCCCTCAGGCAAATAACCAATGCACGATTTCGCGCGCACCGGATCTTTCACCACGTCATGACCGCAGACGCTGGCGCTGCCGCTCGATGGGGTGATGAAGCCCGCGATCATGCGCATGGTCGTGGTCTTGCCGGCGCCGTTCGGGCCCAAAAACCCGAGCACCTCGCCCGGCTCGACGATGAAGGAAATGTGGTCGACCGCGAGCTGATCGCCATAGCGCTTGGTCAGGGCTTCGGTTCTGATCATAGGCGCGGCAGTTTAATGATTCACCTGCCGAAGTCCATCCATGCACGCTGTAACGACAGTGCCTTCGGAGTGGCGCGTGCTCGGAAAAGTTCCGAAAAAAAATGCGCGTGCCGTCGAGCTAGGGAGCGCGGCCCGCCATGCGCTCGATCTCGGCTTTGTGATCTTTGAGCAGACGCCGCACGTCCGGCAGCGGCGGGCGATCTGCCATGCGCGAAATCAATTCCGCGAGCTCATACCATTTGCGGCCCCATTGCGTCAGGCGCACGGCGTCCGCAATGACTTGCTCACGCGCCTCGGCGCTCATGCCCGATGGCTCGCTCGACGCCCGAGAGGCGCTGCGTTCAGGTGCACCGCGCTCAGTGGAGCGGCGCTCGAGCCGCGTCACGTGCGTTTGTGAGACGGGCGGCGCGGGCTTGGCCGCCGGCCGCGCGAACGCGGGCATCTCGCGGGTGCCCGACGCCCCCGACGAGGCCATTTCGCGCGTGGCATCGCCGACCGGGACGGCATGCAGCGCGGCCTCGGTGTCGGCGTCGTCGCCGGCGGCGGAGTCGCGAGGCACGCGCTCATCGGCCGCATGGGCCAGCGGAATGAATCTCTCGATGTGCTCTGAGCCGACGAGGTTTGCAAGGAATGCCATCATCTCCATCGAATCGGAGAATTGCTCGTCCTTGAGGCTCATGCGCCGCTCCACCTCGGCCTTCAAAGCGGAAGTCTTCTGCTTTGCCAGATCGATGATCCAACGGCTGGGCCGCTGATGCTCAGGCCAATCTTGCGCGCGCCGGTATGCCGCATCATCCAGCGAAGAGTATTTTTGATGCAGATCGAGGCTGGCCAACCACTGGTCCAGAAGCTCGAGCAATCGTTGATCGGCGGCTGCGGGCATCGCAGGAGCACCCTAAACCAACCGGAGTCGCTTAGCTAGGGACGCGCCGTGCGCGAACGAGGCTAAACTCGCTGCATGTGTGGAATCGCTGGAATCGTCGGCACGCTTGCAAGCGCGGAGCGTGTACGCACGATGGCGGACACACTTCGGCATCGCGGCCCGGATGGCGAGGGCATCTGGCACGCCGACGGTGTCGCCCTTGCGCATCGCCGACTCGCCATTCTCGATTTGACGGACTGCGCGGCACAGCCGATGCGTCTCGGTGCGCAGGTGCTGACTTACAACGGTGAAATCTATAATCACGAGCAGTTGCGCGAGCGGCTGCCGGGGCCATTTACTTCGACCGGCGACACCGAAACTCTGCTGCACCTGCTTGCCCGCAAGGGCGCGGGTTGTCTGGACATGCTCGTCGGCATGTTCGCCTTCGCACATTGGGATGAAAGCCAGCGCCGGTTATTGCTGGTTCGCGATCGTCTCGGCATCAAGCCGCTGTACTACCGCGAGCTGCACGATGGATTCGCGTTCGCGTCCGAGCTCAAGGCGCTGCTGCCGCTGGGCGCTGCTCAGATCGATCGCAGCGCGCTCAGAGATTTCCTTTTCTATGGCTATGTTCCCGCGCCGAAGACCATCTATGCCGGCATTCGAAAATTGCCCGCCGGGCACACGCTGACCTATCAGCACGGCAAGATACGCATCGCGCGATATTGGAACCCCACCACGGAGATCGAAGCAGGCAGCGCCGAGGATTGGCGGGAGCGGCTCGACTCACTGCTTCGCAACGCCATCCCCGCGCATTTGCTGGCCGACGTGCCGGTCGGCGTATTCTTAAGCGGCGGCATCGATTCGGCATTGGTCGCGAGCTACTTGCCCGCGCCTCGCACGTTCACTCTGGGCTTCGAGGATGAATCGCGTTCCGAGCTCGAAGCGGCCCGCGCGCTCGCGGCGCATTTCGGCACTTCGCACGACGAGTTGTCGACTCACGCGGGCGACTTGGAGTTGGCGCTCGACACCCTGCTGCCGATTTTCGACGAACCGTTCGGCGACAGCGCGGCGTGGTCCAATTATTTGATCGCAAGACGAGCGCGCGAGACGGTGAAAGTGGCGCTGAGCGGCGAAGGCGGCGATGAGATTTTTTGCGGCTATCCGCGCTACTGGTCTCGAATCGGCGCGCGCTCGGGCATCGTCAATCGATTTCTCGCAAGGAATCTCCCGCCTTTGTCTCGCTGGGGACACTCCATGCAAAAGCGCGCGGCGGTCGAGCTCGAAGCCTACGGCGCCGCGCTCGGGGGAATGCCGGCTGCACAAGTGGATGCGTTGCTCGCGCCCGATTGGCGCGAGCCTGACTATGACTACGCATGGTTCTATCGACAATTCTGGAAGGAGGAGCTGAGCCCGCTCGCGCGTCTGCGCTGGCTCGACCTGAATACATCGCTGGCCGAAGGCTTGTTGACCAAGGTCGACCGCACGAGCATGGCCGTGTCACTCGAGGTGCGGCCGCCGCTCGTGGATCATCGCGTGGTGGAGCTCATGCTGCGCGCCGATCCGCAAATACTGGTGGATGAGGAAAAAGGCCGCGGCAAGCTGTTGGCGCGCGGGATTCTCGAGCCGAGAGTGCCGCGCGGTTTTCTGCAGCGGCCCAAGATGGGTTTTGGCCTGCCTGTGCACCGCTGGATTTCACGTTCGCCGCAGATCATCGCGAATGCGTCGCGCCGGCTGGTGCAAGACGGCGTGTTGCGCGCCGCCATCACGCCGCAGTTTCGCCGCGCCTGGGCGGTATTGGTGCTCGAACGCTGGTTCGCGCGCTACGTTTGAGTGCGCCTCGTCTCTTGTTCGTTCCTGTCTCTGGCGCGCAGGGAATGGGAGAGTATGTTCGAGCTGCGTCTTTGGCAGCGGCTGCGCGGGTGCGCTGGCCCAGTGCGCGAATTCATTTTCTCTTGAACCGTCTGGCCCCTTACGCAGCCGCCTGTCCTTTCGAGCATACGCTGTTGCCTGCATCGGCCACTCTTTGCACACGCGAGGTGTGCGATGCGGTGCGGCGATTTACACCGCACGTGACGATTTTCGATAATGCCGGGCGCACGGCGCAACTGCGGGCGGTGCGCGAGGCGGGGAGCCGCGCCGTATTCATCAGTGCGCGCCGGCGGCAACGCCGCAAAGCGTTTCGCTTGCGTTGGATGCGCTTGCTCGACGAGCACTGGATCGCCTATCCGCGCAACATCGCCGGAGACTTCGGATGGCCGGAGCGGTTGAAGCTTGCGCTGCGTCCCGACTTTGCCGTGCGCTTCCTCGATGTGTTTCTACCCGAAGCGGCCGAAACAGCCGTGGCGCCTCGTGCGCCTTTTGCCTTGGTACTGCCCGGAGGCGGCGGCAAACCGGCCGCGGTGCGCGAATTCGCCGCGGCGGCCGAAGGTTTGTCGTGGCGCATGTCCACGGTGCTGGTGGCGCCGCGCTCCGGCGCGCCGCCCGGTGCGGAACGTCCGGGGAGCGATGCGTTGATGCATCTCGGCCGGTTGCCGTTGCCGCAACTCGTGACACTCATGCGCAATGCGCATCTGGTCCTCACCAATGGCGGCGCATCGCTATTGCAGGCGATTGCATGCGGCACGGCCACGATCGCCGCGCCGATCGCGCACGATCAGCCGGAGCGGATCGAGCGCTGCGTGTCGCTCGAGCTTGCGCGCGCCGCACCTTTGCGGGCGGACGGCATGCTTCAAGCCTGCATGGCGTTGCTCGATGCACCGGCGCAACTCGTTGCGCTGGCTTCTCGCGCACGCGCAGCGCACTTGATCGACGGAACACGCACGGCGATGGATGCGCTGCAGGCGCTGTTGGATCGAGACGGGCAACGCGTGCCGTGAAAGGACGCGCATGACCCGCCGAGCTTTACTTCTGGGCTACGGCCTGCCGCAGCCATCATTCCGACATCGCATGCGCACCTTGGCAGACGCTCTCACCGCGGCGGGTTGGCAAGTGCGCTGTGAGCAATTGCCGTCCGGACGATACGGGCGGCGTATTTGGGAACGGGCGGAGTGGCTTCGGTGGGCCGATGTCACCGTATTGCACCAAATCAAATTGGCGGCGCTCGAAGCCAAGCTGCTTCGCCGTTATGCGCGCAAGGCGGCGTTCGATTTCGACGATGCAATCTATGTGCGCAAGCCGCGACACTTGGGCGATGGCGCTGGTGAATCGCGCTGGCGGCGCGCGAAATTTGCATCGACGTGCCGCCACGTCGATCTCATCGCCGCAGGGAACGATGTGCTTGCAGCCGCTGCCGAGCCGTACGCTGCGCGCATCGAGATACTGCCCACCGCCATCGATGCCGCGGCTTACGATCGCGCGCGTTCGGAGCGGCCCGGGTCGAAACGAGACGGCGGCGCGCCGCTCACCGTCGTGTGGATTGGAAGCCCCGAGAACCTGATCTACCTCGAGCTTGCGCACGAAGCGCTGGCCCGCGTGGCGCGCAGCTTCCCAAGCCTTCGCCTGCGCGTGATCTGCTCCGCCTTTCCCGATTGGAATGATGTGCCGCTCGAGCGCATCGCGTGGAGTGAATCCGTTGAAGTCGGCGCGCTCGTTGATGCCGACATCGGCATCATGCCGCTGACCGATGATGCCTGGGCGCGAGGCAAATGTGCGTTCAAGCTGTTGCAATACATGGCCGCATCGCTTCCTTGCATCGCCTCGCCCGTCGGCGCGAATACCGAGGCGGTGCTGGCGGGACGCACGGGATTTCATGCCGACTCGGTGCAAGCCTGGGAAGGCGGCTTGAAACAGTTGCTGAGCTCAGAAGAGCTGCGGCGCTCCATGGGGCAGGCCGGTCGTGCGCATGTGGAGACCCGCTATTCGATGCGCGAATACCGAGCGCGCTATGCGAGTGTCCTCGAGGACCTCGCGAATGGGTAACGAGCCTTCAGATCACAATAGGCATCAAGTTCCGCAAAACGTTGCGCTCACCACCTCATGCGGCTGAGGCGGGCGGGCGAAATATTGCACATCCGGACCCTCGTCATACGGCCGCTGCAGCGCGCTGAGCATGCGCTCGAAGGGCCTGAAGTCGCCTTGGGATTGCGCGGCCATGATGACTTCTTCGATGCGATGGTTGCGCGGGATGAGCACGGGATTCACCCGCTCCATTCTCTTGCGCACTCCGGCACGCGCGGCAGCCTCGCGGCCATGCTCATCCGCAAGCCGCGCCTGCCAGCTGGCCGCCCAGTCATCGAAGCACTGCGGATCGGCGAACAATGCGCGCGGGGCGCTTGCATCGCCTAGCTCTGCCATCGCGCACAAACCGCGAAACGTCAACGTGTAATCGGCTTGCTGCTCGGCCATGCATTGCAGCAGACGCAAGACAAGGTCGGCGTCCCCCGGAGCCGGAGAATCGAGGCCGAGCTTGGCTCGCATGCCCGTCAAGTACGCCGCGTCGAACGTGAGCGCAAACCCATCGAGCTCGGCCTGCGCAGCGGAGACGGCCGCGCTCTCGTCCGTGTCGATCAACGGCAAAAGCGCTTGCGCGAGACGCGCAAGATTCCACTGCGCAATGGCGGGCTGATTGGCGTATGCATAGCGGCCCGCGTGATCGATGGAGCTGAACACCTTGCGTGGGTGATATTCGTCCATGAATGCGCAGGGCCCAAAATCGATGGTCTCACCGGCAATGGACATGTTGTCGGTATTCATCACGCCGTGAATGAAGCCGATCTGCTGCCAGCGCGCAATGAGGGCTGCGGTGCGCGCGAGCACCGCGCGGAAAAACGCAAGAGCCGGGCGCGCATCGTCGAGGCATTGCGGATAGTGCCGCGCTATGCAGTATTGAGCGAGCGTACGCACGCCCTCGTGATCGCCTCGATTGGCAAAGAACTCGAACGTGCCGATGCGCACGTGGCTCGAAGCCACTCGCGTCAACACCGCACCGGGCAGCCAGCCATCGCGCCGCACGCGTTCTCCCGTGCTGACCGCCGCGAGGCTTCGAGTCGAGGGCACACCGAGCGCATGCATGGATTCGCTCACCAGATATTCGCGCAATACCGGGCCGAGCGCCGCGCGCCCATCGCCCATGCGCGAGTAGGGCGTGGGCCCCGCGCCTTTGAGCTGAATGTCGCGCCGTATTCCATGCACATCGATGATCTCGCCGAGCAAGATGGCGCGGCCGTCGCCCAGCTGCGGAACCCACTGGCCGAACTGATGCCCGGCATACGCCATGGCGATGGGAGCGGCTTCAACCGGCACGCGATTGCCCGCGAGCATCTGCACGCCTTCGGCGGCGCGCAGCGCTCGAGGCTCGAGGCCCAAATCCAGCGCCAGCGGCTCGTTCAGCTGAATCAAGCGCGGCTCGGCGACCGGGGTGGGCGCGAGCTGCGCAAAAAACCTCGGCGGCAGCCGAGCGTAGCTATTGTCAAAATGCATGCAGACTCACATCGATGAACCGAGTGGCGCGCCCCGCAAGCATCGCGCCCGACGAAAGATCACGCGGGCTTTACGCTAACTGTCGGCGCTGGCGGTCAGAGAAGAGGCACGAGGCGCCGGATGAGCCGCACCGCTCCGTGCATCCATGGGTACCACGCGATCACCCGGCAGAATGGTCTCGATCGAGATCTCGCGCGCGGCGGCCAACTTTTCATATAACGGCCCGAAATCCGTATTCAGGGTGAGATCGAGGAGCGAGCGCACTGAATCGATGACGAAATAGAGCTGCTGAAAGTGATCGATGCAATACGGCGTGCGCATGACGCGCTCGAGCTTGAACTCCAGACGATGGGGCAGATCGCTTTCCAGCGCATAGATCGACTCGGTGCTGGAAGAGACAATGCCGGCGCCGAACAAACGCAACCCTTGCGCCGTATGCACGAGGCCAAATTCGACGGTGTACCAATACAACCGCGCGAGATTCACGAGCCGGCCGAGCATGAGCGCCCGATGCCCGGCGCGGCCGTACGCCGCCATGTAATCCGCAAACACCGGATTTGCGAGCATGGGTACGTGGCCGTACACATCGTGAAAGACGTCGGGTTCCTGCAGATAATCGAGCTGATCCATGCGCCGAACGAATCGGCCGGCGGGAAATCTACGGTTCGCCAGATGCTCGAAGAAAATCTCGTCCGGCACCAAACCCGGCACGGCCACCACGCGCCACCCGGTCAGCGCGCACAAGCGCTCGGATAAGGCTTCGAAGTCGGGAACGCCGCGGCCGCGCAATTCGAGCCGCTGCAAACCCTGCAGAAACTCATCGCATGCACGCCGGGCGAGAACATGCTCTTGTCGATCGCACAGCGTCAGCCACGTGCGATGGTCGGCATCGCTGTAATCCTTCCATGACTGTGGGATGGTCCAATCGCCGTGCGCGCCAGGGGGTGGCTCTTGCATGCGAATGATCGTACGCCGTGCATCGCGAGGCCACAATCGATACCATTTTGCGTGGCGTCTCCGTTGAAAACGAACAAGGCTTGGACCCATGCGCGGCATTCCACCCGACCATCCAGACCGTAAGCTGATCGCAGATGAGGTTCATGCGCGGCCGCCGCAACCCATCGAGACGCCATCCTCTGCCGTACATCTTGCCTTGCTCGTCAATGCGGCGGATCGCGCGCGCGAGCTTGCGCACCTGGCGGCCTTGATCGAGCCCGGCGACGCCCACTCGATTGCGCATGTCAGCCAATACACCGGACGCATCGGCGCCAGCCTGTTCAAATGGGAAAAGCACGGCGAATTCTCCAGCTTGACGCTGTATCAGCGCCCGTCCGATGCCGAATTATTCGTCACGGCACCCGAGCGCGAGCTGCCGCCCGGGTGGCTCGAGCACTATCCGGGCGTGACCATTCTCGCGGCGCGCGCGGAGGTGCGCGCGGCCGGGGATGGCGTTCCCGACACGGCGCTGATTCGCGAATACTTTGACGGACCGCTGGTGGGCTCCGAGCTGGCCGGCGGCGCCGGCTTCGCGTGGACCGATTTTGTTACGCGCCCCGACGGCTTCGAGCGCTTCTTGTTGCTCGATCGCAGCTTCACCGCGCGTCAGGCGGGACGGATGTTGCAGCGCCTGTTCGAGATCGAGACCTATCGGCTCATGGCGCTGCTCGCGTTGCCCGTCGTTCGCGCGCTCATGCCGCGCATCACCGCCTCGGAAGCAGCGCTCGCCGAGCTCACGCGGCACTTGTCCTCATCCACCGTCGATGACGAAAGCTTGTTGAATGAGCTCACGAGTCTTGCGGTGGAGGCGCAGGAGTGCATCGTCTCGAGCCAATTTCGCTTGAACGCATGCCGCGCTTATGCCGAGCTGGTGCGCACACGCATCGCCGAGTTGCGCGAGCAGCGGCTTCCCGGCGTGCAGCCCATCCAAGAGTTCATGGCGAGGCGCTTTACCCCTGCGGTTGCGACGTGCGCAAGCGCCGAGCGCCGCCTGCGAGATCTGGTGGAGCGGGTCGGCAACATGTCATCGCTCCTATCGACCCGCGTGGACATCGTGCGCGAGCAGCAAAATCACCGTCTGCTGGCTTCCATGGATGTGCGCGCGGAGCGTCAGTTTCACATGCAGCAATCGATCGAGCGGCTCTCCGTCGCCGCCATCGTGTATTACGGCGCGGGGCTGGTGGGCTACATCGCCCGCGCGCTCGCCGCCTCCGGCGCAAAGTTAGATGCGGAGCTCGCGGAAGCCGTGGCCATCCCCGTCATCGCGCTGCTCTGCTTCGCCGCATTGTGGCGCGCGCATCGCGAGACGGGCGAGCTTAAGACACCGCGCTGATCGTGCGCACC
Organism: uncultured Steroidobacteraceae bacterium; assembly: GCA_964247385.1. GTDB lineage: Bacteria > Pseudomonadota > Gammaproteobacteria > Steroidobacterales > Steroidobacteraceae > TMP-86. The sequence continues at coordinate 46,240 of CAXTUB010000002.1, forward strand.
GACTGCGCCGCGCTGGCCAGGTCATGCACGAGCGCCGATCGCAGCTCGCTCGCGCGCGGCTCTTCAGAGCGCAAAATCGCTGACGGATGGTACGTGACGCGCACCTTTGCGCCGCTCACGTGTGCAAACTCACGCGCGCGCGCCGACTCGATCGGAATCGACCGGCCCGACAGCGCGCGTGCGGCCGTTGCGCCCAGCGCAACAATGACGAGCGGCGTGATTTGTGCGATTTCCCGCTCGAGCCACACACCGCATGCATCGATTTCGCCTGCCACCGGCTTCTGATGCAGCCGCCTCTTGCCGCGGGGCTGCCATTTGAAATGCTTGACCGCATTGGTCACGAACAGACTCGACCGATCGACCTGCGCGGCGCTCAGCGCCTCGTCGAGCACGCGCCCGGCGGGGCCCACGAAAGGCCGGCCGCGCAAGTCTTCCTCATCGCCGGGTTGTTCCCCGACCAACATCATTCGAGCGTCACGCGGACCTTCGCCATCGACGGCTTGCGTTGCGCTCTTCCATAGATCGCAGCGCCGGCAAGCCTGCAGGCTGTTTTCATCCAGCGATGGCAAACGCTCGAGCGCACGTTGCACCGCTTTTCCCGCGATGGCGGCCTGTTCGCTCTCACGCTGTCGATGCGCGAAATTGGAATGGCCTTCGCGCAGCAACGCATGGATCTCAGCGGCCTCGGGCAGATTGTTCCAATAGCGCTGCGGCATTTCCTTTTGCATCGCCGCCGGATTGATCCGCGCCACATTGCAGATGTTGCGGTAGTACACGCGCCACAGCGTCTCGTGCGCATCGTCCGGCGCGCGCTCGAGGGTGTGAGGCGCATCGATGATGTCGAGCTGCTCGCGATTCCAAATCGCCGCGCCATCTGGCGTAACGATGCTCCACTGCATGTTCGGAAATCGCTTGACGAAAAACTGCGCACCGCGGGTAAGCGTGTAATGCGACGGCTCGAACCACGCAAGGAATTTTTCCCCGCTTGCATCGACTTCCCGAAAGCGCACGAAAGCATGCATCTTGTGACAATCGCGGCGAATCTCGCGCTCCATCAGACTGGCGCGGCGCACATCCTCATCCGCCGCGTCCTCGAGCAGACGCGCATTGACGTACAGAGTGCGAAATGCCAAGCGGTACATGAGATCCCAGCGCGCGCTGTCGCGAAAATCCGCGATGGTCTCGAGCAGCCGCAACAACACGCGCGGAATGCGCAGCTCCGACCGGGAACGCGCCGCTCCGGGCGCAGCAGCCGCTCCGGCCGCAGGGACTGCTAAGGCCGCAGGGGATGCTAAGCCCATAGGAGCGGCTTCGGCCCGCTCCTCCGGGGAAGCCACTTCGGGCATCGCTTCATCGGGCGCTGCGACTTCGGCCAGCCCTCGAGCACGCGGGCGAATGCGTAGATCGATCCAATCGATGGCATCGCTCGACACCTGGGCGGCCAGCAGCGGACGGGCCGCGGCTCGCCACTCATCGAATCGGAGCACTGCACGCTCGATGCTCAAAACAATGTCTGTTGCTGCGCGGCGCCGGAAAGACCCGCGCGCAGAATGTCGCTCCGAGCCGAGTCCTGTGCCGGCAAATAATCCGCCGCCAAAATGAAATGCCGCGCGCGTTTGAGACTGGCACCGAGCGCGCGCAAGTCGGCATAGCGCAACCGCCGGTGGCGGCGCGAGGACAAAATGCGCTTGACCACGCGAACTCCGAGACCCGGCACACGCAGCAGAGCGCGGCGATCGGCGCGATTCACATCCACCGGAAAGTGCTCGCGGTTCGCAAGCGCCCACACCGTTTTTGGATCCAGATCCAGATCGAGAGCGCCGCCCGTGAGCGAGCCAGTCAGCTCCGGCAAAGAAAAATCATAGAAACGCAGCAACCAATCGGCTTGATACAAGCGGTGCTCGCGCATCAGCGGCGGAGCGCGGTTGGGAAGACGCGCGGAGGAATGCGGAATGGGGCTGAACGCAGAGTAGTAAACCCGCTTCAAGCGGTACGAGCGATACAACGTATCCGCGGCCGACAAGATGTGTGCATCGGAAGAACTTTCCGCGCCGACGATGATTTGAGTGCTCTGACCCGCAGGTGAAAACTTGGGCGCGCGAGGCCCGCTGTCCTTGGCCTCATCCAGCTTCAAACGGATTTCGCCCATGGTGCGCTTGATGGACACATCCGACTTCTCCGGCGCCATGGCGCTGAGCGCATCGCGCGTGGGCAATTCCAAATTCACGCTGAGCCGATCGGCATAGCGGCCGGCGCGCGCCACTAAATCGGCGCTCGCTTCCGGAATGGTTTTCAGGTGGATGTAGCCGGCAAAGCGATGGGTCTCGCGTAGCTGACGCGCGACTTCGACCAATTGCTCCATGGTGTAGTCGGCGGACTGAATGATGCCGGAGCTCAAAAACAACCCCTCGATATAATTGCGGCGGTAAAACGCGAGCGTGAGATCGACGACTTCATCGACGCTGAAGCGAGCTCGGGGCACATCGCTCGAACGGCGATTGACGCAATACACGCAGTCGTAGAGACAGAAGTTCGTCAGCAGGATTTTCAGGAGCGAAACGCAGCGTCCATCGGGCGTGTAGCTGTGGCAAATGCCCATTCCCGTGGTGGAGCCCATACCCACGCCTCGAGTCGAACCGCGCTTCTGCGCTCCGCTGCTGGCGCACGAAGCGTCATACTTTGCCGCGTCGGCAAGAATCGCTAACTTTTGCTCGACTTCCACACTGAGATTATATACAGCTTGCCCGATCTAGGGCACTTCCGGCGCGTGAGCTCATCAAGGCGGGCGACCCGAGTCGCTTCGAACCGCCTGCGCGATGGAGCCTGCCTGCCAGCCGCCGCCAAGCGCTCGAATCAAGCCGACGCTCGCGACCAACTGCCGGCCGCGAATCTGCAAGGAATTGCGGGCGTTGGTGAGCGCCGTGCTTTGAGCGACGACGACATTGAGATACGACACCGTGCCTGCCTGATATTGGTTGAGCGTGATGGTTTCGACATCCCGCGCAGCTTTGGCTGCGCTGCTTTGCACGGCGTTCGATTCTTCCAGCCGCTCGAGCGTCACCAAATTGTCTTCCACGTCTTGGATGGCTGCGAGCGTGGTCTGTCGGTAGGCCGCGACCGCCGCATCGTAATTGGCCTCGGCCTGACGCGAAGCGGCGCGCAATGCGCCGCCGCGAAATAAAGGCAGCACGAGTGAAGGCCCGATCGACCACGTGCGATTGGCCGCAGCGACCAGATTGGAGAATTGCGAGTTCTCATAGCCGAAATTGCCGCCGAGACTCAGCGACGGAAAAAATGCAGCGCGCGCGACGCCCACCTGCGCATTCGCCGCCATGACCCGGCGCTCGGCCGCCGCCACGTCTGGACGACGTTCGAGCAAATCCGCCGGCAGTCCGAGCGGGGTTGCGGGAATGCTTGCGCGGAGCTCAGCGGCGGCAAGAGAAAAGCTCGAGGGATGTTTGCCGATGAGCACGGCGATGGCGTGCTCATATTGCGCACGCGAGATGCGTGCGTCGAGCAGTTGCGCGCGCGTCGAATCAAGCTGCGTTTGCGCTTGCAGCACGTCGCTCCGCGCCACGACTCCGGCTGCGTACTGGTTCCGGGTAATTTTGAGGGATCGCTCGAAGCCCTGAATCTCGTCTTGCAACAAGGCGATCTGTGCGTCGGTGATGCGCAACTGAAAATAATCTTGCGCAAGCTCGGCGCGTGCGCTCAACACCACACTTTGCAAGTCCGCTTCGCTCGCGGCTGCTGTGGCGCGCGCGTTCTCCACTTGCCGGCGCACCCGGCCCCACAGGTCGAGCTCCCAGCTTGCATCGAGCGACGCGGAGTAGGAGGTTTGAACGCCGCGAGAAATGGTGGTGGGGACGGTGGTGGTGGTCGTCCCGCCCGTCGGGATGCCTCCGGCGCCCGTGCCGCCGCCAGCGCCGCCGGTTCCCGCGGAGCCGCCCGTGCCAGAAGTGCCGCCCGGAATGGTGACGGTGGAAAAGCGCGAGCGCGATCCTTCACCGCGCGTCACGGATGCATCGGCATCGAGGGTCGGAAAAAAAGCAGCGCGCGCCGATTGCACCAACGCGCGCGCGGCGCGGAATTGTGCTTCGGCCTGAAGCACGTTCTGGTTCGAAATGCTGACCTTTTGCATGAGGTCATCGAGCACGGCGTCGTCATACACTTGCCACCATGCTCCGCGCGGCAGGTGATCGCTCGGCGTCGCGGCTTTCCATTCGGCCGCCGCGGCGAAGCTTTGGGATTGCTCGGTGATCGGCCGCTCGTACCGGGGTCCCACGGCGCAGCCGGATCCGAGCAACAGCACCGACCCCGCAGCCGAAAGAGTGACTTGACGTGCATTTTGCAACATCGCTCGGGCTCGCTTCGTGCTCACGGGCCGGAAGCCTCGGCGGGTGCCAGCGCCGGAAGATCCTCACGTCGCTGATGAGGCCGCCTCGAACGCGCCTTGGCCCGCTCCAAGTACAGGTAGACGAGCGGCGTGGTGTAGAGCGTCAGCAACTGCGAGACGATGAGCCCGCCCGCAATCGAAATGCCGAGAGGACGGCGGAACTCCGAACCTTCGCCCATGCCCAGCGCGAGCGGCAGCGCGCCGAAGAGCGCTGCGGTGGTGGTCATCAGAATGGGACGGAAGCGATGCACACACGCATCGATGATGGCTGCGCGCGGCGTGCTGCCGGCGCGTTCCGCCACCAGTGCGAAGTCGATCATCATGATGGCGTTCTTTTTCACGATGCCGATCAAGAGCACGACGCCGATGAAGGCCACGATGCTCAGTTCCGTTCCTGTTGCGAGCAATGCGAGCAATGCGCCGACTCCGGCCGAGGGCAGTGTCGACAGAATGGTGAGCGGATGAAGCGTGCTTTCGTACAGCACGCCGAGCACGATGTAGATGGCGGCCAGCGCGGCCAAAATGAGCAGCGGCTGGTTCGCAAGCGCCTCGCGGAACATTTTTGCGTTGCCTTGAAAGCTTGCATGCACGCTGCTCGGCAACACGAGGTTCGCAACGGCTTCATCGATGGCTGCGGTCGCTTGAGAAAGCGAAACGCCAGGGCGCAGGCCGAATGAAAGTGTCGTGGCGGGATACAAGCCTTGGTGGTTCACTGACAGAGTGTTCGAGCGCGGCTCGAAGTGTGCGATCGATGCGAGCGGCACCACGGGCGCCAGCTGTGGGCGGGTGGTCTGACTGTTGAGCACAGGCGCCGCAACTGCCGCGCCCAGCGCCAGGCCGGCCTGCGGCTGGCTGGCCGCTTGATTCAAAGGCGTCTGTCCTGCCGGAATCTGCGTGACGGCGCCGCCCATCACATACACATCCTTGAGCGCGGCCGGAGACTGAGTCCACGGCCGATCCGCTTCCATGACCACGCGATACTGGTTGAGCGAGTTGTAAATCACCGACACCTGCCGCTGGCCGAACAAGTTGTTGAGCGCGGCGTCGATGTTCGCCATGGTCAATCCGAGGCGCGCCGCGGCGTCGCGATCGATGGTGAGATAAGTCGATGCCCCATGATCCTGCTGGTCGCTATCCACATCGTCGAGCTGCGGGAGCTTGGATAGCGCAATGCGTATCTTGTTGCTCCACACGTCAAGATCCGCAAGGCTTTCGGCTTGGATGGCGTATTGATATTGCGAGCTGCTGTTGCGCCCGCCGGCGCGGATGTCTTGCACCGCGCGCAGCACCGGAAGTGCGCCTTCGATGCGGGAGAGCTTGGGCCGCAGACGGTCGATGATCTCCTCCGACGACGCCTTCCTCACTTTGAGCGGCTTGAGCGATACGAAGACTTGCGCCGAGTTGACTTGGCCGCCGCCCAGGAACCCGGACACGCTGTCGACCGCTGGATCGGTGCTCACGATGCGCATGAACTGCACCAGCTTGCCGCGCATCGACTCGAACGAGATCGACTGATCGGCCTTGATGCCGCCCTGCAACCGCCCGGTATCCTGCTGCGGAAAAAATGCCTTTGGAACGATGACATACAAGTAGACGTTGAGCCCGACGGCCAGAAGCAGAAGCGCCATGACGAGACGGCCATGGTCCAAGGCCCACACGAGACTGCGCTCGTAGCCTCGCAGTAGCGATTCAAAAGCTCTCTTGGCCGTATCCGTGCCGCGCGCGAAGAGTTTGCGCTCGCCGCGCCGCGGTAGCAGATACGCGCACATCATCGGTGTCGTTGACAGCGAGACGATCAGCGACACCACGATGGCGATCGTGAGCGTGACGATGAACTCGCGAAACAGGCGGCCGACGATGTCGCGCATGGCCATGATGGGAATGAACGCGGCGATGAGCGATGCGCTCATCGAGACCACGGTGAACGACACCTCACGTGCGCCCTGCAGCGCGGCGCGCAGCGGGCGCATGCCGGCCTCGATGTGCCGCGTAGTGTTTTCGAGCACCACCACGGCATCATCGACCACGAACCCGGTGGCGATGGTCAATGCCATGAGCGACAGCGTATTCAAGCTGAACCCGAGCAAATAAATGATGCCGAACGTGCCGATCAGCGACACGGGTACGGCCACGGCTGGTATGGCGGTCGCGCGCGCGCTTCCCAGGAAGACGAACACCACCAGGATCACCAGCCCGATCGAGATCAATAACGTCCGTTCGACGTCATGGAGCGATGCGCGGATGACCGGCGAACGATCGAGCACCACCTTCAGGCTCATCGAGCGCGGAATGGACGCAGACAATTGCGGCAGCAGGGCTTCGATCTGGCGGACCGTGCGAATGATGTTGGCATCGGGCTGCCGGGTGATGACGAGCAACACCGCGGTCTTGCCGTTGGCATAGCCCGCATTGCGCTCGTCCTGCACGGAGTCGCGCACGGTGGCGATGTCGCCCAGCCGCAGCGGCGCCCCGTTCCGGTAGGCCACGACGATAGGGCGGTATTCATCGGCGGTTTTTGCTTGATCGTTGGCCGCGACTTGCCAGTGCCGCTGGCCCGCCTCGACATAACCTTTGGGACGATTGGCGTTGGTGGAATTGATCGCGGCGCGCACGTCTTCCGTGCTCACCGCATAACGGTTGAGCACGGCCGGATTCATCTCGACGCGCACTGCTGGCTGCGATGAGCCGCCGACCGTCACTTGACCCACGCCGCGGACTTGGCTCAAGCGCTGCGCCAGAATGCTGTCCGCCACGTCGTAGAGCTGGCCGCGTGTGTCGGTATCGGAGGTCAGCGCCACGATCAGAATGGGCGCGTCGGCGGGATTCACCTTTCGATACGTGGGATTGCGGGGCAAGCTCGAAGGCAAGAGGTTTCTCGCATTATTGATCGCGGCCTGCACATCGCGCGCGGCGCCATCGATATCGCGGCTCAGATCGAATTGCAGGGTCACGCGCGCTTGCCCCAGCGAGCTCACCGAGGTCATCTCGGTGACGTCCGAAATTTCACCCAGCGCCCGCTCGAGTGGCGTGGCCACGGTGGCCGCCATGGTCTCGGGGCTCGCGCCTGGAAGCTGCGCGGTGATGGAAATGGTGGGAAAGTCCACGGACGGGAGCGGCGCCACGGGCAATAGGGTGAAGGCAAGCACGCCCGAGATCAGGATGCCCGCGGTCAACAACGTCGTTGCGACAGGCCGCGCGATGAAAATGCGCGATGGGTTCATGCGTGTGCCGCCTGAGGCGCAGGCGCACGCCGCTTGGCCAAACGGTCGAAAGCGAGATAGATGACCGGCGTCGTGAACAAGGTGAGCATCTGGCTCACGATCAAGCCGCCCACCATGGTGATGCCGAGAGGTCTACGCAGCTCTCCTCCCACGCCGTGGCTCAACATCAAGGGCACCGCGCTCAGCAGAGCCGCGAATGTCGTCATGATGATGGGCCGAAAGCGCAGCAGGCTCGCATCGTAAATGGCCTGTTCCGCGGACTTGCCCTGATTGCGTTCGGCGTCCAAAGCGAAGTCGATCATCATGATGGCGTTTTTCTTGACGATGCCGATCAGCAGCACGATGCCGATGATGGCGATGACGTCGAGATCGTGGCCTGAAAGCAGCAAGGCGAGGAGGGCGCCGACGCCGGCGGAAGGGAGCGTCGACAGAATGGTTAGGGGGTGGATGTAGCTTTCGTAAAGCACGCCCAGCACGATGTACACGGTGACGATAGCGGCGAGGATCAAAAGCACCGTGCTGCCGAGCGATGCCTGGAACGCGGCCGCCGCGCCTTGAAAATTCGTGATGACGCTCGCGGGCATGTCCAGCTCGCGCTGCGCCTTGCGGATGGCCGCGAGCGCATCGCCCAGGGAATCGCTGCCATTCAAGTTGAATGAGACGGTGGCCGCGGGAAACTGCTCGACGTGATTGATCACGAGCGCCTGGGTGCGCTCCTCGATGCGAGCAATGGAGGCCAGCGGCACTTTCTCACCCGTCGCCGAAGGCACGTACAAGCCGGTCAGGAGCGAAAGACCGCCGACGTTTTGATTGTCAGCTTCGAGAACCACACGGTATTGATTGGTTTGAGTGTAAATCGTGGAGACGAGCCGTTGACCGAATGCGTTGTACAGGGCGTTGTCCACCGCGGCTGGCGTGACTCCGAGCCGGCCCGCCGCGTCTCGATCGATTTCCACATAGGCCTGCAGGCCGTTGTCCTGCAAATCCGTCGCCACGTCGGCGAGCTCGGGCGCTTTCTTCAGCCGCTCGACCAAGCGCGTGGTCCAAAGCGCCAGGTCCTGCGTGTTCGCGCACTCCAGAGTGAACTGAAACTGCGTGCGGCTGATGCGATTTTCGATGGTGAGGTCCTGCACCGGCTGCAGATACAGCGCCGTGCGCGAATTCTCCAAACTCCGCTCGATGCGGCGGATCACCTTCGACGCATTCGAGCGCTGCGACAGCGGCTTTAAGTTGATGAGGAAGCGGCCGCTATTCAACGTCGGGTTGGTTCCGTCCACGCCAATGAACGAAGACAGACTCATCACCGCAGGGTCTTGCAGAATGATGCGAGCGAGCTCGCGTTGCCGTTCGGCCATGGCGCCGAAGGAAACGGAGTTCGGCGCTTCGGAGACGCCTTGAATGACGCCGGTATCTTGAATCGGAAAGAAGCCCTTGCCGATGAATACATACAAGATGACGGTGAGCAAAAGAGTTGCCGCCGCCACCATCAATGTCAGATGCTCGCGCGCCAATACCCAACGCAAAGCCTGGGAATACCGCTCGATGGCGCGCTCGACCCACCGGCCCGAGGCGAGCGCGAAGCGGCTCTTGCGCTCTTCGTGCGGCGCACGCAGAAGTCTTGCGCACATCATCGGCGTCAATGTCAGCGAGATGATGGCGGAGAGCACCACGGCGATGGTGAGCGTGATCGAAAACTGCCAAAAAAGACGCCCCACCACGTCGGTCATGAACAAGAGCGGAATCAGCACGGCGATGAGCGAGACCGTGAGCGAGATGATGGTGAAGCCGATTTGCTGCGCGCCCTTGAGAGCCGCCTGCATGGGCTTCATGCCTTGCTCGAGATAGCGCGCGATGTTCTCGATCATGACAATGGCATCGTCCACGACGAAGCCGGTTGCGATGGTGAGCGCCATCAACGTCAAATTGTTGATGGAGAATTTCGCAAGGTACATGATGCCGAACGTTCCGATCAGCGACAGCGGCACTGCGATGGCGGGTATGATGGTCGCGCGCGCGCTCTGCAGGAATACGTAGATCACGAGCACCACGAGCGCAACCGACAGCATGAGCTCGAACTCGACGTCGTGCACGGACGCCCGGATCGTGACGGTCCGGTCAGTCAAGGTTTCGACGCGGATCGAGCGCGGCAAGGCGGCCGTCAGCTCGGGCAGCAAGGCCTCGATCCGTTCCACCACCGCAATCACATTGGCGCCCGGCTGGCGCTGGATATTGACGATGAGCGCCGCCCGGTCGTCGGACCACGCGGCGAGCTGAGAATTTTCTGCGCCGTCCACAAGTTCCGCCACGTCGGCCAGCCTGATCGGCGCGCCGTCCTTGTAGGCGATCACGAGAGAGGCATATTGCGCGGCCGACTTCAATTGATCGTTGGCTTCGATGACGGAAGCGCGAGTGGGCCCATTGAAGCTGCCTTTGGGCGTATTGACGTTGGCACTGCCGATGGCAGTGCGCACATCATCGAGACTCAATCCGAGCGAAGTCAGCGCCTGCAAGTTCGCGCGCACCCGCACCGCCGGACGCTGCCCGCCGTTGAGCGTGACCAATCCGACCCCCGGAAGCTGCGAGATCTTTTGCGCGAGCCGCGTGTCGATGAGCTCGTGCACGCGCGGCAGTGCCATCGTGTCCGAGGTGACCGCAAGCGTGAGTACGGGGGTATCGGCGGGGTTCACCTTGCTGTACACCGGCGGCTGCGGCAGGTCCGTCGGCAGCAAGTTGCCGGCCGCGTTCAACGCCGCCTGCACCTCTTGCTCAGCGATGTCCAGGCTCAAGTCGAGATTGAATTGCAAGGTCAGAAGCGATGCGCCGCTCGAGCTCGCGGAGCTCATCTGGTTGAGTCCAGGAATCTGTCCGAGTTGCCGTTCGAGCGGCGCAGTGATCGAGGTCGCCATGACATCCGGGCTTGCGCCGGGATACAGCGTGCTCACCTGGATGGTGGGATACGACACTTCGGGTAGCGCCGACAGGGGCAGCAAGCGAAACGCAATGAGGCCCGTCAGAAAGAGCGCCACCATCAATAGCGAGGTGGCTACCGGCCGCAAAATGAACGGCCGCGACGGATTCATTGCGCGAAGGCGCGGCGGCGATGTCGCTTGGAGCTCGTCGCTTCCGCGGCGGAATCAGCGCCAGTGCTAGCAGTACCTTGCGCCGTGGAGCCGCTCGATGGGCCGCCATGGCCGCTCGCGCTCGCCGCGGCGGCGTTGCCCGCAGCTGCGCTCAAGGCGCCCGAAGCGCCACGCCGCGCCGCGCTAATGCGGCTGCCATCGCGCAGCCGGTCGAGCCCGTCCACGACGACGATCTCGCCTGCCTGCAGCCCGCGGGCAATGGACACGATATTTTCGTTCGAGATTCCCGTGGTCACCGGCCGAACTTTGGCCGTCTGATCTTCTTGCACGACGAACACGAACGCGCCGTCGTTGCCGTTCTGCACCGCGGAAGCGGGCACCACGGGCACGTCTTTGCGCACGTCGACGAGCGCGCGCGCGTTGACGAACTGATTGGGGAACAGGCTCGAATCATCGTTCGGAAATTCCGCCTTCAGCTTGACGGTGCCCGTGGTCGCATCCACTTGATTGTCGACTGCGGTGAGCTTGCCGACGGCGAGGCGATTTTTGTTGTCGCGATCCCAAGCCTCCACCTGCACGGACTCGGGCTCCGCCATGCGCTTGATCATTGCGCTAACGCGCGTCTCAGGAATTGCGAACACCACGGTCATGGGCCGGATCTGCGCAATCACGGCAATCCCATTGGCATCGGATGCGTGCACGATGTTGCCCGGGTCGACCTGGCGCAACCCCACGACGCCTGCAATCGGCGCGGTGATGCGCGTGTACGTCAATGAGAGCTGCGCGCTCGCAACTTGACCGCGATCGGCCTCGACGGTGCCCTCGTATTGGCGCACCAACGCCGCTTGCGTGTCGACTTGCTGCTGCGATGTCGAGTCTTGCGCGAGCAGCTTTCGGTATCGCTCGGCGTCGAGCTGCGCGTTCTTGAGCAGCGCCGCATCGCGCGCCATGGCGCCTTGGGCTTGAGTCAGCACGACTTGATACGGTCGAGGGTCGATTTGCGCCAGTAGAGTGCCGGCCTTCACGAATTGCCCTTCGGTGAACAGCACTTTGACGAGCTCCCCGTCGACGCGCGAGTGCACCGTCACCACATTGCGTGGCGTAACCGTACCCAGCCCGCTCAGATATTCGGGAACATCGCCCAGGCGCACGGGCGCCGTGCCCACGACCACCGGCCGTTCCTCGCCCGGTTTACCGTGATGACCGCGCTCCTTGCCCGGCTGTGAAGACTGGCCACTTACCGCAAAATATGCAGCCACGGCGCACAGCGCACCGGCGAAAATGAGTACGCTGCGCCGCCGATACCACGGCCGGGAATCGACTTGATCCATGCCTTGAAGATACCGTAGAGGCTTCTAAAGAGGCATAAGACAACGCCAATTCCGGTCAAGAACTGTCAAGCTAATGAAACCTGTGAGACTCGGCACCTAATGAGCTCAATTCCTTTTCCGTTCACCGCCATCGTCGGCCAAGACGAAATGAAAAATGCGCTCATCTGTGCCTCGCTCGATCGGCGCCTCGGCGGAGTGCTGATTTTCGGCGATCGCGGCACGGGCAAGTCCACGGCCGTGCGTGCGCTGGCGGCGCTCCTGCCGCCCATGCGGGCCGTGGCCGATTGCCGCTTTGCGTGCGATCCCGAGACTCCCGCATCTTGGTGCAGCGAATGCATCGAAAGACATGGCGGCAAGAAGAAACCGAAGCTGCGTACCGTGCCTGTGCCCGTGGTGGATATGCCTCTTGGGGTCACCGAAGATCGCGTGGTGGGTGCGCTCGATATCGAACGCGCGCTCACGCAAGGCGTGAAAGCATTTGAGCCGGGCTTGCTGGCGCGCGCGAACCGCGGCTTTCTATACATCGATGAAGTCAACTTGCTCGAAGATCATCTGGTCGACTTGCTCATTGATGCCGCAGCGTCGGGTGAAAATTTGGTCGAGCGCGAAGGGTTGAGCCTCAAGCATCCGGCCAGCTTCGTGCTAGTGGGAAGCGGAAATCCGGAGGAGGGCGAGCTGCGCCCGCAGCTCCTCGATCGGTTCGGCCTGTCCGTGGAAGTCTCGACGCCGGTTGCAATCCAGGAGCGGATGAGCATCGTCAAGCGGCGCGATGAATTCGATCGCAATCGAGAGGAATTTGCCGCGCGTTGGAAAGCCGAGGATGAGGCGTTGCAGCGGCGGATCGCCAAGAGCCGCTTGCGCTTGGATCGCGTGACCACGAGCGAGCCGGTGCTCGAGGCGCTGACGCGGCTGTGCATGCATCTGGGCACCGATGGACTGCGCGCGGAGCTGACTCTCATGCGCGCGGCCCGCGCGCTTGCGTGCTTCGAAGGCGCGCGCGCTGTCGAGCTGTCGCACGTGCGGCGCATGGCGGCGCCGGCTCTGCGGCATCGCTTGCGCCGCGATCCGCTCGATGAGGCCGGTTCGTCGGTGCGCATCGAGCGGGCGTTGAGCGAAGTATTGCCTGCGTGATCGATGCGGCGCAGAGTGCGCGAAATGCGGCATGGGCCGCATCGATTTGCGCACTTGATCCATGGCGCATGGGCGGTGTGTGGCTGCGCGCCGGCGCCGGCGAGTCTCGAGATCAATGGCTGGCTCTGCTCACCTCGCTGGGCGCCCGCATGCAGCGCATGCCTTTCAACGTCGAACACTCGCGCCTCGTGCCATCGCTCGATCTGGATGCCACGCTGCGCAGCGGCCGTGTCATCGAAGAGCCAGGCATTCTTGAGCGTTGCGACGGCGGCCTCGTGCTGATCGGCATGGCGGAGCGCATGACCGCGGCGAGCGCGGCGCCGTTTGCCGCGGTATTGGATACGGGCTTCGTGTCGCGGGCGCGAGATGACGCCGGTTTGAGTGCGAGGCGCGCTCGCCTTGGCGTCATCGCTCTGGACGAAAGCATCCGCGAGGATGAGCGCTTGCCGCATGCGCTGGCCGATCGACTTGGGCTCGTGGTTGACTTGCGCGCGATGGATGCTCGGGCTCCCATCGAGCCTGCGCATACCGCAGCTCAGATCGATGCGGCGCGGCGAGACTATGATCAAGTGACCTGCGGCGATGCAGAGCTCGAGGCGCTTTGTGCAACGGCTCTTGCCTTGGGCGTGGATTCACCGCGAATCTCGATGCTGGCATTCCGCGCAGCGTGCGCTGCCGCGGCGCTCGCCGAGCGAATCCAGGTTTCCCACGACGAATTGACTCTGGCGCTCTCGCTCGTCTGTGCGCCGCGGGCAACGCGCGTGCCGGTGGATGAGACCAATCGAGCCTCCGAGCAAGATCCTTTGCCGCAAGAATCACGCGAGCACGAGGCCGCCCGCGCGCGCCAGCCGAACGATGAGCCAGTCGAGCAGCCGTCGATCACGCCGCGCGAGATGCAGGAGGTGCTCGTTGCGGCCGCTGCCGCCGCGATACCGGCACGGCTTCTGGACTCGCTCAGGGCTTCACCCTCATCGAGCGCTCCGCGAAGATCCGCCGGCGCGGGTCGATCGGCTCGGATGCGCGCAGGGGGCAAGGGCAGGCCCGCCGGAACGAAACCCGGAAAGCCCCATGACAATGCGCGCTTGAGCGTCATCGAGACCTTGCGCGCCGCGGCGCCGTGGCAGCGCTTGCGCGTGCACAATGCATCGTCGCCTGGCAATGCGCGTATTCGAATTCTGCCGCAAGACTTTCGCGTTCATCGCTCGAAACCGCGCACGCAAACGGTCACGATATTCGCCGTCGACGCCTCGGGCTCATCCGCGTTGCATCGGCTTGCCGAGGCCAAGGGAGCCGTTGAGCTGCTGCTGTCCGATTGTTATGTGCGGCGCGACTCCGTGGCCGTGGTGGCTTTCCGCGGCCAGGAAGCGAGCGTGTTGCTCCCGCCCTCGAGATCGCTGGTGCGCGCCAAGCGCAGTTTGGCCGGTCTTCCCGGAGGCGGGGGAACGCCGCTCGCGCTCGGTATTGCCGCGGCAGTGGAGCTGGCGCGCCTGGCGCAGCGGCGTGGCGACCAGCCCACGATTGTGCTGTTGAGTGATGGCCGCGCCAATGTGGCGGAAGATGGCGCTCCCGGGCGCGAGCGCGCGCAGCGCGAAGCCGAGAAACGGGCGCAGACACTGGCGTCGCTGCGAATCTCTGCGCTGTTCATCGATATTTCGCCAAGGCCCGGCTCTCAAGCAGGCGAGCTGGCTCGAGCCATGCGCGCGCGCTACGTGCCGCTGCCGTTCGCAGATGCGCGGGCCGTGGCAGATGCCGTGAAGCAATTGCCGGGGTAGGGTCGAGCTCGCATAGCGTGTGCAGAGCTTGCCTAGCGCTGCGCGATGGTTCTGATCGGCGTTGCACCGATCGCGCGGCGCCGCGCATCCATCAGCTTCAAAATCAACGGCGTGAGAATGAGTTGCATGGCGAGCTCCATTTTGCCGCCCGGCGCCACGATGATGTTTGGGCGCGACATGAATGAGTCGTGAATCATCGATAACAAATACGGAAAATCGATGCCCTTCGGATTTGCGAATCGGATGACGATGAAGCTTTCGTCCGCACTCGGAATGTAGCGCGCGATGAACGGATTCGAAGTATCGACCGTGGGCACACGCTGAAAGTTGATGTGAGTCTGTGAAAATTGCGGGCAGATGTAATTCACGTAGTCCGGCATGCGCCGCAAGATGGTGTCGACCACCGCTTCGGTGGAATAGCCCCGCGCTTCCTTGTCGCGATGCAGCTTTTGTATCCATTCTAAATTGATGATGGGCACCACGCCGATGGTGAGATCCGCATACTGCGCGACATTGACTTCGGGCGTGATCACCGCGCCGTGCAAGCCTTCATAGAACAACAGGTCCGTGTCCGCCGGAATCTCTTCCCATTCCGTGAACGTGCCAGGCTCTTGCTTGTACGGTGCGGCCTCTGCCGCATTGTGCAAATATTTGCGAATGCGGCCGCGGCCGGTTTGCGCATAGCCGCGGAACAGGCCTTCCAGTTCGGTGAATAA
The DNA here is from genome assembly GCA_964247385.1 of uncultured Steroidobacteraceae bacterium. Classification (GTDB taxonomy): domain Bacteria; phylum Pseudomonadota; class Gammaproteobacteria; order Steroidobacterales; family Steroidobacteraceae; genus TMP-86. The sequence continues at coordinate 61,887 of CAXTUB010000002.1, forward strand.
GTTGTTCTCCGGACCGAAATGACTGAAATGGTTGTCGCCGTGCTCAGCGGCTTCGGCCATCTTCTGTTTCATTTGCACGCGGTTGTAGCGGTGAAACGAGTCGCCTTCGACGATGGCGGCGTTGATGCCTTCACGCTTGAAAATCCAGTTGAAGGTGCGTGTGACCGACGTCGTGCCCGCGCCGGACGAGCCGGTGACCGCGATGATGGGGTGCTTTGCCGACATGCTGTGCCTCGAGCTCCTTGCTATTTTCCGGTGCTGCCCGCGCTACGCGCGCGAAGTGCCGGCGGACTGGGGTTGTCGAACACGACTGACTTCTTGCGCGGCGCCTGACGAGCCTGCTAGCGCTCTTGCATGAACAGCGAGCGCTCTTTGAAGAGCGGCGAGCTGTACTCGCGATCGAGACCTTGCTCGTGTTCCAGGTGGTAGCGCACCAGCCGCTCGACTTCGGCTTTCGCACCGAGAATGACCGGCACGCGTTGATGCAGACTTTCCGGCACCACATCGAGCATGCGCTCGCGTCCGGTGGACGCGGCGCCGCCTGCCTGCTCGACCAGCATGGCCATGGGGCTTGCTTCATAAAGCAACCGCAGGCGCCCCGGCTTGGTCAGATCCTTCGTGTCTCTGGGATACATGAACAGGCCGCCGCGAATGAGTATGCGATGCACTTCAGCCACGAGCGAGGCGATCCAGCGCATGTTGAAATCCTTGCCGCGCGAGCCTCCATGCCCTTGCAGGCACTCGACCACGTAGCGCTTCACCGGCGGCTCCCAGAAACGCTCGTTCGATGCATTGATGGCGAACTCGCTGGTCTCCTCGGGAATGCGCAAGTTCGGATGTGTCAAGACGAACTCGCCGAAGCCGCGATCGAGCGTGAAGCCGTGCACGCCCCGGCCGATGCTGAGCACCAGCATGGTGGTAGCGCCGTAGATGGCGTAGCCCGCGCACAGCTGCTGGCTGCCGGGCTGCAAGAAGTCTTCGGCGCTCGGAATATCGGTGCCTCGCGGCGCTCGCAACACGGAAAAAATACTGCCAACGGGCGCGTTGATGTCGATGTTGCTCGAGCCGTCGAGAGGATCGAACACGAGAAGGTAGCGCCCGCGCGGGTACTCGGCGGGTATTTGGTAAGGCTCCTCGAGCTCCTCCGACACCATGCCAGCGAGATGTCCACCATATTCGCTCGTGCGCAGAAAGATGTCGTTCGACATGACGTCGAGCTTCATTTGTGTTTCGCCCTGCACGTTGGTGGCGTCGGCGGAGCCATGCGCACCGGCCAATGCGCCGCGGCCCACGATGAAGCCGATGCGCTTGCACGCGAGGCGCACGTAGTTGAGGAGCGCCGTGAAATCGCCGGTGGCTTGCGGAAAGCGCCGCTGCTCCTCGATCATGAATTCAGTGATGGTCTTTTCGTGCGTGCTCATGCGGCACCGATTTCGCGCACCGAGGCGCTGCGCGACCGCGCCATCTCGTGCTCTAGTCGCGTGATGTCGAGCCATGCGCCGTTTGCGTCCGCGGTGTCGAGCGAATCCACGACCAGGTCTGCAAGCGAAAAATCCTCGCCGCGGCTCCAGGGGCTCGGCGTCACCACCGTAAATATCCCCGCGGCTTTCGCCGCGCGCATGCCGTTGGCCGAATCTTCAAGCGCCACACACTCATCGGCTTCATATCCAAGACGCTCGAGCACGAACAAATAGATATCGGGCGCCGGCTTTTTCCGCGCGACGTCATCGCCCGCGCCCACGACCGCGAAATGCTTGAGCGGCTCGTCGCCCCATTCAGATTGCATCAATGCCTCGATATTGGCGCGCGTGGTGGTGGTTGCGATGGCGAGCGTGAGCCGGCGCGCCACGGCCTCGTTCATGAGCCGCTCGATGCCCGGCCTCAAGCCAATGCCCTGGCTGACTGCTTCGGTGTAATGCGCGGTTTTCGCGGCATGCAGCGCCGGAATGCGAGCGTCGAGCGCCGCCTGCTCTTTTGCGGGAAGCTCGAGCGAGCGGATATAAGCCGCGATTCGCTCCTTCCCGCCCGTCACCGCAAGCAATCTCGCATAATGCTCGGCGCTCCAGTGCCAACCGAGCCCCGCGGCTTCGAATGCGCGATTGAAAGATTGGCGATGCACTTCTTCGGTGTCGGCCAGCGTGCCATCCACATCGAAAATGAGCGCGCGGAGCGTCATTTCCCGCCTCTCGGAAGCCGGCGACGAAGCGCATGAGCCATCGAGCTCAAGAATGAATGTCCGCGGTGGATGTCGCCGGCGCGGCTTCTTGCGCAAACACCCGGCTGGCGCGCAGATCGCCAGCCTCGATGGTCATGAGTGCACGACGGTCCATGGATTGCCGCGGCGCTGCGAGCAGTCGGCTGGCCTGGCGCAGACGCGCGCGGTCGAGAGCATTGCGCACCGAACGAGCATTCGCGAAATGCGGCTGGCGCATGCGCAGAGGGATGTACTCGCGCAGCGCCTGAACGGCCGTCTCGCTCAAGCGATATTGCATCTGCTGCAGCATTCGCGCGGCGATCTGCTCGAGCTCGGCGGCAGAGTAATCGGGAAAATCCAAATGATGCGCGACCCGCGATGACATGCCGGGATTCGACTTGAAGAACGTGTCCATGCGGTCTTTATAACCCGCGAGAATGACCACCAGATCGTCGCGTTGATTTTCCATGACCTGCAGCAAGATTTCGATGGCTTCCTGCCCATAATCCCGCTCGTTCTCGGGGCGGTAGAGATAGTACGCCTCGTCGATGAACAGCACACCGCCCATGGCTTTTTTCAAGATCTCCTTGGTCTTGGGAGCGGTGTGGCCGATGTATTGGCCGACGAGGTCATCGCGCGTCACTGCGACCAAGTGGCCTTTGCGCACGTAACCCAAACGATGGAGTATTTGCGCCATGCGCATGGCGACCGTGGTCTTGCCGGTGCCCGGATTGCCGGTGAAGGACATGTGAAGCGAGGGCGAGCCGGCGACCAGCCCGAGCGAAGTGCGCGCGCGCTCGACGACGAGCAGAGCGGCGATATCGCGAATGCGCGCCTTGACCGGCCTCAAGCCGATGAGCTCGGCGTCGAGCTCATCGAGTACTTCGTTGACGCGCGCTTCGGCCAGAAGCGCATGCAAATCCACTTGATCTTCGCTCATGACCTCACCTGATCAAGAAACACGCGATCAATGCGCGGCACGCTTCCATGCGCAGGCGGCGTCACCCATAACGCTCGCCTTCGGGCTTGTCCACCGCGTAACTGCGCGTCGTGTAATGAATCCGCCGCCCGGCGCCTTCTTGACGCACGAGCGCGAAGCCCGGCTCCTCCGCGGGACGCTGCACGATGAACGACAGCCGAGTCGTTTCGAACCCGCGCGTGGAATCGAACGCATTGACGCGAATATAAATGTTTGGATGCGCCTTGCGGCACGCGGCGACCTCGGTCATCGCGCCTGCGCCGTCGCGCAAATCGAACATGGGGTTACCCCACATTTCCCAATAAAAATTGCGCGGGTGCGGATCGTCCGTGTACTCGACGCTGATCGACCAGCCTGCATTGAGGGCATAGTCGACTTGAGCGCGGATTTCCGCATCGGTGAGCTCGGGAAGAAACGAGAATGTGCCTTGAGTGACTTTCATTGCAGCCTCACGCCGGGGTTGCGGTGGGAACGAAGTCGGCCGTATCGGTCGACTGATAATTGAACGTAACGTCTTTCCAAGTATCGAGCGCCGCTCGCAAAGGCGAGCACCACTTGGCGGCGTCCGCGAGAATCTGCGGCCCCTCGTTCCAAATGTCGCGGCCTTCGTTGCGCGCCTTGATCATCGTCTCGAGTGCGACGCGGTTTGCGGTGGCGCCCGCTTGAATTCCCATGGGGTGACCGATGGTGCCTCCGCCGAATTGCAGCACCACGTCCTCACCGAGATACGTGATGAGCTGGTGCATTTGTCCTGCGTGGATGCCACCCGAAGCCACCGGCATGACTTTGCGCAACGAAGCCCAATCCTGATCGAAAAACACGCCTTGCTCGAGATTCTGCCGAGTCACGGAGTCGCGGCAGACCGAATAAATGCCTTTGATGACGTTGGGATCGCCTTCGAGCTTGCCCACCACGGTGCCGGCATGAATGTGATCCACTCCGGCCATGCGCATCCATTTCGCGATGACGCGGAACGAAACGCCATGAGTTTTTTGTCGGGTGTACGTGCCGTGCCCCGCGCGATGCAAGTGCAGAATCATGTCATTGCGTCGCGCCCACTTCGCCATGGACTGAATGGCGGTGTAGCCGATGACGAGATCGATCATGACAATGTTGGAGCCGAGCGTCTTGGCGAAATCGGCGCGCTCGTACATGTCTTCCATGGTCGCCGCGGTGACGTTCATATAATGGCCTTTGACTTCGCCGGTCGCGGCCGCGGCCTTGTTGACGGCTTCCATGACGTATAGAAAGCGATCGCGCCAATGCATGAACGGTTGCGAGTTGATGTTCTCATCGTCCTTGACGAAGTCCAAACCGCCTTTCAGCGCTTCGTACACTACGCGCCCATAGTTCTTGCTGGACAGGCCAAGTTTCGGCTTGGTGGTGGCGCCCAGGAGCGGCCGTCCAAACTTGTCGAGGCGTTCACGCTCGACGACGATGCCGGTGGCCGGGCCCTGAAACGTCTTCAGATACGCCACCGGAATGCGCATGTCCTCGAGGCGCAGGGCCTTCAGCGGCTTGAAGCCAAACACATTGCCGATGATGGAAGCCGTGAGGTTGGCGATGGAACCTTCCTCAAAAAGATCAAGGTCATAAGCGATATAGCTAAAGTATTGTCCTTGCGCTCCGGGCACCGGGTCCACGCGGTATGCCTTGGCCCGGTACAGCTCACATGCGGTGAGCCGATCGGTCCAAACCACGGTCCACGTCGCCGTGGAAGACTCACCCGCCACCGCGGCGGCCGCTTCGACCGGGTCGACGCCTTCTTGCGGCGTGATGCGGAACACCGCGATGACGTCGGTCTCCTTGGGCTCGTAGTCCGGATCCCAATAGCCCATCTTCGCGTAGGGCATGACTCCCGACTTGTACCGTTCCGCTGCGTTCGCCATGAGTGCTCCCGTGTTATTCGAAATGGATGGCGCCGCACTGTGGCAGAATCGACGTATCAGCGATATTCAATAGAATTGACGCAAGATATAAGTTTTACTGATACTTCGACGGGACGCTTCGATGAGCTTGCAATATGTCTCGCTCCGGCAGCTCCGAGTGTTCGAAGCAGCCGCTCAGCTCGGCTCGTTTTCCAAAGCCGCCGCGGCGCTGCATCTCACTCAGCCGGGCGTTTCCATGCACATCAAAGAGCTCGAGCGCTGCGCGGGGCTTGCGCTGTTCGAGCGCATCGGCAAGAAATTATTCGTGACCGAGGCGGGGCGCGAGATGTTGGTACGCGCACGCGAGATCATGCGCGCCTTAAAGGACGCGGAAGAGGCGCTCGATGGCTTGAAGGGCCTGCGGCGCGGGCTCGTGAATCTGGGCGTCGTCAGCACGGCGAAGTATTTCGTGCCGCAATTGCTCGCGCGATTTCGAAGCGATCACCCCGATCTGGAGCTGCGTCTGTCGGTTCACAACCGTGGCGCTGTGATTCAAGAGCTCACCGATAATGCCATCGACCTTGCAATCATGGGGCGCGCACCGCAATCGGGCGAGCTCACCGCCGAGCCATTCGCCGCGAATCCTCACGTCATCGTCGCAGCGCCATCGCACCCGCTGGCGCGCGCGCGCCGCTTGCGAGCGGCCGTGCTCGAGAAAGAGAATTTCATCGTGCGCGAGCCGGGCTCGGGCACCCGGGTGGCCATGCAGACATTCTTCGATGAGCACCAGATTCCTGTGAAGGTCGGCATGGAGATGTCCAGCAACGAGACCATCAAGCAAGCCGTCATGGCCGGCATCGGCATCAGCTTCTTGTCGCAGCACACGATCGGGCTCGAGCTCGAGACAGGAAAAATTTCGGTGCTCGATGTACGAGGCACGCCGGTCATGCGGCGCTGGCACGTGGCGCACCTGACTCGCAAACGCCTTTCGCCCACCGCCGAAGCCTTCAAACGTTTCGTGCTGAGCCGCGGGTCGGAAATCTTGAAAGCGCTTGCGCCGCGTGGGTGAACCGACGCTCGATTGGGCGCGTGAAAAGTCGAGCTGGCCCAACGGCGAGCACAGCCGATGGGTTCGAGCCTCGGGAATCACGTGGCACGTGCAGCGCGCCGGCGCGGGGCCCGGCCTTCTGCTCGTGCATGGCACCGGCTCATCGACCCATTCGTGGCGCGGATTATTCCCGGCGCTTGCGCGGCGCTTCGACGTGTTGGCGATGGACTTACCGGGCCATGCATTCACACAGTCCGTGACGGGAGAACGCAGCTCTCTGTCGGGGATGGGCGGAGCGGTGAGCGATCTCATTCGAGCCGAGAATTTTCATCCAAGCGTTGCGGTGGGGCATTCCGCAGGCGCCGCGATCTTATGCCGCATGGCCGTCGACGGTGACTTCGAGCCGCGCATGCTCATCGGGTTGAACGCCGCGCTGGTCCCGTTCACGGGCCTTGCCGCTTCCCTGTTCGCGCCGGTGGCGAAGCTCATGTCGGGCCTGCCTTGGGTGCCGCGGCTGATCGCGGGCTCCGTGCTCGACGGAAAAGGCTTCGCGCGTTTGCTCGCCAATACGGGTTCGGAGCTGGATCAAGAAGGCCAAGATATCTACTCGAAACTCGCGCGCGATCCAAAGCATGTGGCCGCGGCCCTGTCCATGATGGCGCATTGGCGACTTGACGCACTCCACCGGAGCCTTGCGGTCATCGAGCGTGTGCTCTTGCTCGTCACCAGCGCACGCGATTGCATGGTGCCGCCGGAGCAGGGGCGGGCATTGAAGCGCATGTATCCGAAAATTCGGCTGATCGAACTGCCCGATTTGGGCCACCTTGCGCACGAGGAGACGCCCGACCGCATCATCAATTTGCTGCTGAATCTATTCGTCGAACTATAATTTGCGGCGCGCGGAAGAGGGACTGCGCGAATCCCATCATTTCTAACTTGAGAGGGAGACCCGAATGTTTAAAGACTCGAAAAGGCATTCAGCGACGGCCTGGAACGCGGCGTTCGCACTCATTGCAACAATGACACTCGGCACCGGCAGCGCGTTTGCAGCGGAAAGTCCGTGGGTCGGCACGTGGAAGCTCGACAAGGCCAAGAGTCAGCTGACCGGCGAGACCTTTACGGTCTCGAAAAAGCCCAACGGCGCCATGCATTTGGACAGCGGATCGATTGGCTACGATTTCAAGGTCGACGGCAAGCCATACAAGGCCGCGTACGATCGCACGACCACGTGGACATCGACCGGCGAGAGGTCATGGCACTCGGAAACGAAAGTCAAAGGCGAGACCATCTCGACGTGGGAACGGCGGTTGTCCGCCGACGGCAAGACGTTGCACGTGACGGTGAGCGGCTTTCAGCCCGACGGCAAGCCATTCAAGGACGAGCAAGTGTGGGAGCGAGCTGCCGCGGGCGAGGGTTTGGAGGGGACCTGGAAGCTGATCAATGTGGATGTCTCGGTGGCGGACGTCGTGATTTATACCGAGACTTCGCCGGACATCATGCGGGTGGAAATTCCGGGCTACAAGAACGTCGTCGTCGGCAAGTTCGATGGCGGTGCGCTGCCCGTCCAGGGCCCGCGAGTGCCCGCCGGAATGACCGTCGCGTTTGTGCCCGAAAGTCGTCTCAAGCTTTCCTATGCGGAGAAAGTGAACGGCAAGCCGGACCGCTATGGCATGCAAACTCTCGCGCTCGACCGCAAGTCGTATACCGATGTGAGCTGGCCCGCGGGCAAAGACGGCGAAAAAACGACCGCCGTCTACGTGAAGCAATAGCTAAGCGTAAAGCATAGCCACGCAGAGATTTTGGGGGTAGGGCACGGGGAACCCGTCGTGCACAGCGGCTCGGCTTGCTCCCCGAGGGCTTTTCCATGCCAAGCGCCATCGTGATCGGCTCAGGCTTCGGTGGTCTTGCCGCTGCGATTCGTTTGCGCTCGCGCGGCTACTCTGTGACCGTGCTGGAGCAACTCGATCGCGCGGGGGGGCGGGCGCGCGTGTTCGAGCAAGACGGCTTTCTCTTCGACGCGGGCCCGACCATCATCACGGCCCCTTTTTTGCTGCGCGAGCTATGGCGTCTCGGCGGCGGCGACTTCGACGCCGACATCCGGCTGACATCGCTCGATCCTTTTTACCGCATTCGCTTCGACGATGGCGATGTGCTGGATGTGGGCGCCGACGCCGGGCAAATGCGCGCGCAGATCCAGCGCATCGAGCCCGGCGATGTGCAGGGTTACGAAAAGTTTCTCGCGCAGAGCGCGGCGATTTGCGCGGTGGCCTTTGATCAGCTCGCGCACGTGCCGTTCGATTCAATTTGGAAAATGCTGCGCCTTGTGCCCCAGCTGCTTCGATTTCGCAGCGATCGCTCGGTGCATGCGCTTGCCGCGCGCTGCGTCAAGCATCCGAAGTTGCGCTTTGCGTTGAGCTTTCACCCGCTGTTCGTCGGCGGAAATCCTTTTGCCACCCCATCGATCTACGGATTGATTGCGCACTTGGAACGCGCGTGGGGCGTGCACTTCGTCAAGGGCGGAACCGGTGCGCTCATCGCTGGCATGCTCCGCTTGGTGCGCGAGCGCGGCGATGAAGTGAGATTCAATGCCCGTGTTCGCCAGGTGCGTATCGAACGGGGACGCGCGGTCGGTGTGCAGCTGGCCGGCGGCGAGATCATCGGCGCGAACGTGATCGTGTCGAACGCCGACGCCGCGAGCTTGTATACGCAGCTCGTGCCCGAGCCCTACCGCTGGTCGCAGGCCAGAGCCGCGCGCGCAAAATACTCGATGAGTCTTTTCGTCTGGTATTTCGGCACCGATCGCAAGTATCCGGAACTGCCTCATCACACGATTTTGTGCGGTCCACGCTATCACGGACTGATCGAGGATATTTTCAAGCATCATGTTCTTGCGCCGGATTTCAGTCTCTACCTGCATCGACCCACCGCGACCGATGCGGCGCTTGCCCCCGCCGGATGCGATGCGTTCTACGTGCTCTCGCCCGTGCCGCATCTTGCGGCACGAGTCGATTGGCGGGAACAGGCGGAGCCTTATCGAAGCCGTATCGAGCAATTTCTGGCCGCCACGGTTCTGCCGGACTTACGCGCGCACGTGGTGACATCGCGCCTCATGACGCCGCTCGATTTCCGCGACGAGCTGGGCGCGATGTGCGGCTCCGCGTTCGGGCTCGAGCCGCGGCTTCTGCAAAGCGCGTGGTTCCGCCCGCACAACCGGAGCGAGCGCATCGATGGACTGTATCTCGTCGGCGCGGGTACGCATCCGGGCGCGGGCGTGCCGGGTGTTTTATCATCGGCACGAGTTCTTGATACAGTGGTTCCTGATGCGCGGCATTGAGCAGCCCTATTCGAACGCAGCCGATCGCGCGGCATGCCGGCAGTCTTTGCGCGGCGGCTCGCGCAGTTTTTACGCCGCATCGTTGCTGCTGCCTCGATGCATGCGCGAGCCGGCGACGGCGCTTTACGGCTTCTGCCGCATGGCAGACGACGCCGTTGATCTGGCGGCCAATCGGCAGACCGCGCTCGGCGGCGTTGCATCGCGCTTGCAAGCAATCTATGCATCGCAACCTCATGCGCATCCGGCGGATCGGGCATTTGCCGCGTGCGTGCGGGCTCATGCCATTCCGTTGCACGTGCCGGCCGCGTTGTTGCAGGGTTTTGAATGGGACGTGCAAACCCGGCGTTACGAAACCATGGCCGATCTGACCGCGTATGCGGTGCGCGTGGCGGGCTCCGTGGGAATCATGATGGCGCTGATCATGGGCGTGCGCGATCGGCGCCTGCTCGCTCGCGCCTGCGATCTCGGCACCGCCATGCAGCTCACCAACATCGCTCGTGATGTGGGTGAGGATGCCTCGATGGGCCGCGTGTATCTGCCCCTTGCATGGCTGCGTGATGCCGGCATCGACCCTGAAGAATGGTTACGCGCGCCGCGTGGCGGCAGCGCGCTTTCGAGCGTGGTCGAGCGCGTGCTGTTGGCTGCCGATGAGCTGTATGAGCGCGCGCGGCCGGGACTCGACCGTCTGCCCGCGGGCTGCCGTGCCGCCATGCGCGCGGCGCATTATCTTTATGCGGAGATCGGACAAGAAGTGCGGCGTCGAGGCTATGATTGCGTGACACAGCGCGCGGTGGTGCACTGGCGCCGCAAGGCGGCTCTGCTTGCAGGCGCCATCATCGAAGCGCCGAAGAACGAGCCGCTCGCGTGTTCCGCGCTCGCCGAAGCCGAATTTCTGTTGCAGCCATTTGCGGTGAGCGATGCGCAAGCACCTCTCCGCACATCGCGCGCCGATCGCGTGGCTTGGTTGGTTGAGCTTTTTTCCCGGCTCGAACGCGAAGAGCGGGCGCGGGACAATCTCGCTCAGCTCGCCTGAGCCGCCGGCGGCGCGCAGCCGCCGCGCGCACTGCGCGGCATGCGGAAGGGCAATAGCGCCTGCACCCAGCGCGAACCGAAGCGCTCGAGCGAGAGGCTTTCGTGGATCGCGTGAAAGCGGCGGCCGTGCACCGAGGATTCGATGAGAGAGCGGCTGTAAAAAGGGCCGTCCTCCAACGTGCGCAATACGCGCGTCGTGCTGCCCGGGTCTGCGCGGGTGCGACGCGCAATGCGCCATCCCGTTTTCGGCAAGCTGCATGGCGCCGGAGCCTCGAGCGGGTGAGGCGCTCCGCGCGCATCGAATCGCAAAGCGAGCGCTTGATGCACACCTGAGCGCGTAACCATGTCGTAGAGCACGATGGTTTCGTCGTCGACATGGCCGCGCGACCAATGCCACTCGCGAAAGCCTTGCTCCAGCGCTTCACTTCCCCAATTGGAGTCCAGGTAAGCCGTTCCGCGCCATGTCGATCCGGCCAGATCAACCTCGGCCACTGCGCATGGCGCGAGCGGCATCCAATAGTGTCCGCGGCCCAGCGAGAATGCATGGGCGGCGAGCCCACTGAAACGAAGCCTCACCGTGCCGCGTACGCGCCGCGCAACGGGCGCGCAGCGCTCGTCGATCGACAGCTCGAGCGAGTCGGGCGTGCAACGCGCGACGCTTGAGCCCACGACGAGCGAGCGCGCGTCGCGCCGTATCTGCGCGGCGCCGCGCTCGGTCATGCACCAACGCGGGCGCGCCGGGTCGTACAGCGCGACGTTGAACGCGCAATGCTCGAGTGCATTGCCGCCGCCGGGCCTGCGGCGTGACCATGCGTAATATGGTGAGAAGACACTGCCAATGAATAAAATCACCGTCAGTGCGCGCGCGCCATCCTCGCTCAGAGCATCGAGGTACCACCACCGATAGCCTTGACGCGCGACTTCGACATCGAAGCGAAGTCCGCAAGAATGCTCTGCGCCGCCAGGCGTCCCGAAATCGCCGCCATCGGCAGGCCCGCGCCAGGGTGAGTGCTGCCTCCCGCCAAGTACAATCCCGGCATCGCGCTGCGCGATCCCGGCCGCGTGAAAGACGCTTTCCAGCCGTGTGAGGCCGGTCCGTACAAGGCGCCCCCCGTCGCCGGGAAACGTCGGTGGAAATCGTTGGGCGTGGTCACGGCCAAATTCGATGTGCAACGCAGCTCGAGTCCGCACGTTTTCAATAAACGAAACGCCGCTTGTTCGCATGTCGAAATCTCCTGCGCGTTAAATTCATGCACGTCGCCGCTGGCGGGTGCATTGACCAGACACATGATGCGCTCGGCTGGCCCCCCATCCGCCGGCAGCTGCACGGCAGTGTCCCGCCGGTCCTGCGCGCACGCGTATACGGTGGGTGCAGATGGAAGGCGTCGCCGCCGCGAGATATCATCGAACTCGGCGCGATAGTCCGACTGAAAGAACACCGTGTGGTGCGCCAGCGTGAATCCACGAGTTTGCGCTTTGAAGTGCCAGGTGACGGCCGACAGTGAGCGCGCACCGGCGTTCGCGACCGCGCTCCGCGCGTCGTTCCCGAAGAGGCCCGCGCGAAGCGCAGCATTATCGGCGTTGCTCACGATGGCGTCCACGGGCCAGCGCTCCTGCGCGGTGATGATTGCCGCGGCGCGGCCGTGCGCCGTCTCGATCTGCTGTACTTCGTTGCCGAAGTCGAAGCGTGCTGCGTGACGCTCCGCGATGCGCTGCATGGCCTGCGCCAATCGAAACATCCCGCCATCCACGTACCACACGCCGCGTTGTTCCACGTGCGCAATCAGCATGAGCGTGGCGGGGGAGGCGAACGGGGACGACCCACAATACGTCGCGTAGCGGCCAAAAAGCTGGCGCAATCGCGGATCGCGAAACTGTTTGCCGAGCTCGGCGGCCAGCGTCGTGAAGGGATGAATGCGCAGCAGTGCCGGAAGATGCGCCCGCCGCACGAGGTCGAGCATGCCTGGCCGCGGCGCTCCGATGAAAGAGCGCTCCAAGGTGCGGTACACATCGGCCGCTCGCGCGCTGAACTTCAAAAACGCTTGCGCTTCTGCGCCGCCGCACAGCCCGGCCACCGCATCCGCGGAGCGTTGCGGATCAGAAAATAAATCGAGACGGCCGCCATCCATCCACGTATGACGGGCGAGAATTTCGGCCTCGTGCAGCGGTAATTCGCGCGCCAGATCAGCACCCGCGGCCGCGAACAAATTTTCGAAGACGCAGCGCAGAGTGAAGACGGTGGGCCCGGCGTCCATGCGGGCATCGCCGGCGCCGATCTCGCGAAGCTTACCGCCGGCGCGCTCGGCGCGTTCGAACACGCGCACCTCGCAACCGGCGCTCGCAAGCTCCATCGCGGCCGCGAGACCCGCAACACCCGCGCCGATGATGCCGACCCTACACCTGTGCATGACTCGCGACTTCGTTGACCGAGCACCCATCGACTGTCTATATTACCTGACAGACGAAGGCGACAATTCGAGCTGACACTCGGGGAGGCATATGAGCGACTCCGCACGCATCGAAGCGGCATTGAGCCGTGCGCTGCAAAGCGCGCAAGACGAGTGCGGGCCGCCAACTCTGCAGCGCGCATTGCGCCACGCCGTCGTGCCCGGGGGGGCGCGAGTTCGGCCACGGCTGGCGATCGCGGTTGCGCGCGCGTGCGGAGATGACAGCCCGGATCTCACGGCCGCTGCCGCCGCCTCGATCGAGCTCCTGCACTGCGCATCGCTCGTTCACGATGATCTGCCTTGCTTCGACAACTCACCGCTCCGCCGCGGCAGGGCTTCGGTCCATCGCGCATTCGGCGAAGCCATCGCGGTGTTGGCCGGTGATGCGCTCATCGTGCTGGCATTCGAATCGCTCCTGCTGTGCAATTCACCGCGCACGGCGCGGCTGACGCCGCTCCTTGCGATCCTCGCACGCGCCGCCGGGTCGCCGCGCGGCATTGCCGCAGGTCAAGCGTGGGAAAGTGAGCCGAGCGTGCATCTCGAGTCGTACCAGCGCGCCAAGACGGGCGCGTTATTCTCCGCCGCGACGGCGGTGGGCGCGTGCGCCGCCGGCGCCGATCCGAGCGAGTGGCGCGCATTGGGTGAATCGCTGGGCGAGGCTTATCAGATCGCCGATGACTTGCGCGACGAGTTCTCGAGCGCCGGAGAGATTGGCAAGCCCACCGGAAAAGATCGGGCGCTCGCAAGGCCGAACGCGGTTCACGAATTGGGTGCGCACGGAGCCACCTTGAAACTTTGGACGCTCGCCACGGCTGCGCTCGATGCGGTGCCTTCATGCCCTGGGCGCAACGAGCTGCGCGGCTTCGTCTCGGCGCAAGTCGAGCGGTTGATCCCTCGCGCACTGGCAAGGCCCGCGGCGTGACAGAGCCTGCGCGCGGTTCTGGCGGCGCGTGGTCCGATCGATACCTTTCCATTCGCAACCGTTGGCTCGCGAGCCCGAAGTTTCAGCGCTGGGCCGCGGCGTTTCCGCTGACGCGGCCAACCGCGCGGCGGCGGGCGCGCGCTCTTTTCGATGTGTGCGCCGGTTTCGTGTATTCGCAAATTCTCTACGCCTGCGTGCAGCTGGATCTTTTCAACGCATTGGCGGAGGGGCCGCAAAGCGCAGCGCGGATTGCTGAGCGGCTCAATCTGCCGCTCGATGCGGCCGAGCGCTTATGTGATGCCGCGGCCTCGTTGGAATTGCTCGAGCACCGCAGCCATGGACGATTCGGGCTCGGCACCCTCGGCGCCGCGCTCATCGGCAATCCAGGCATTTCTTCGATGATCGAGCACCATCGCTTGCTGTACTCCGATCTGCGCGATCCCATCGGCTTGCTGCGCGGTAACAAAGACACGGAGCTCGGCCGCTACTGGGCCTATGCGCGCGCCGACTTGCCCGCATCGTTGGGCGCAGCGCAGACCGCGGAGTACACGGCGTTGATGGCGCGCTCGCAAGCCTTGATCGCAGGTCAAATACTCGATGCGTATCCGCTCGATACGCGCGCTTGTCTGCTCGACGTCGGCGGGGGCGATGGCTCATTCCTCGTGGCGGCGGCGCTCCGTTACCCGAAGCTGCGGCTGATGCTGTTCGATCTTCCGCCGGTCGCTGCACGCGCGCAGAAGCATCTCGCGCAAGCACTGGAATCGAGCGCAAATGTGAGTTGCGTCGGAGGTGATTTCTTCGCGCAGGCTCTTCCCCGCGGCGCCGATGTCATCAGCATGGTGCGTGTACTGCACGATCATGACGACGAGCGTGCGGCGCAGCTTCTGGCAGCGGCGTTCAGCGCGCTGGAAGAGCAGGGCGTCTTATTGCTGGCTGAGCCCATGGCATTGACTGCGGGAGCTGAGGCCGTGGGCGATGCGTACTTCGGCTTTTATCTCTTGGCGATGGGTCAAGGTCGTCCGCGCAGCGCGGAGCGAATCATGGCTCTCATGCGCGAGGCGGGATTCGCAGACACGCGTGTGATTGAAACTCCGCAGCCGCTGCAAGCGGGCTTGGTCGTCGGACGCAAGCCGAGTGTGAAGTTAGCTTGACAGCCCAGATAGTCAGAGTATTGTTACACCACGGTCGAGAAAGAGAAGGTTACCAGCGGCGCATGAATCGCAAGACCTCAGCCGTCGTGTTCGAAAAACCGCAGTCGCTCCGCATTGCATGCCTAGGTTTAGAGGAGCCCGGCGATGCCGACGTGGTGGTCGATATCGATTGGTCCGGCATCAGCACCGGCACGGAGCGTTTGCTCTGGAATGGGGAAATGCCTTCATTTCCTGGTTTGGGCTATCCGCTCGTGCCGGGCTACGAGTCCGTCGGGCGCATCTCTCACGCAGGCTCGATGAGCGGCCGCAGCATAGGCGAGCGAGTATTCGTGCCCGGTGCGCGCTGCTTCAAGGAAGCGCGCGGACTGTTCGGCGGCGCGGCCGCGACCCTCGTCGTTCCAGGCTCGAAAGTTACCGCCATCGGTGATTCATTGGGCGAGCAGGGGGTCCTTTTGGCGTTGGCGGCCACGGCGCATCACGCGGTCTGCGCACCCAAGATCTTGCCGCAACTCATCGTGGGCCACGGTGTGCTCGGCCGCCTCAGCGCGCGTGTTGCGGCGGCATTGGGTGCATCGCCCATCGTATGGGAAACCAACGCCTCGCGCCGCGACGGCGCCTGCGGATATGACGTGATCGATCCTTCCGCCGATACGCGCCGGGATTACTCGAGCGTTTGCGATGTCAGCGGCGATGCCGGAATCTTGAATGCGCTCATCGCACGGCTGGCGCCGAAAGGTGAAATCGTGCTTGCAGGCTTCTATCACGCGCCGCTCAATTTCGATTTCGCACCGGCCTTCATGCGGGAGGCGCGCATCTGCGTCGCGGCTGAATGGCGCGAGGCGGATCTCGCGGCGGTGCTGAGTCTCATCGAATCCGGCCGCCTCCGGCTCGATGGGTTGATCACGCATCGCGCGGCGGCGGCGGACGCCGAGCACGCGTATCCCAAGGCGTTCGCAGATTCGCAGTGTCTGAAAATGATTCTGGATTGGAGAGAATGCCCATGAGCCTGGCCGCAACCACTTCGTCGCTTCGCTCCGAGCAAGATCGCCTCGCGGCGCTGCGCGCGGAAGCCGCAATCGATCCTGATCCAGTCGGCACCGAGGCGCCGGCACGGGCCACGCAAGTCATCGCCATCTACGGCAAAGGCGGCATTGGCAAGAGTTTCACACTCGCCAATCTGTCCTACATGATGGCGCAGCTCGGAAAAAAGGTATTGCTCATCGGCTGCGATCCCAAGAGCGATACCACTTCGCTCTTGTTCGGCGGCCGTGCGTGTCCCACCATCATCGAGACTTCTGCGAAAAAGAAGCTCGCCGGGGAGCCGGTCGCCATCGGCGATGTGTGTTTCAAGCGCGACGGAGTGTTCGCCATGGAGCTGGGCGGTCCGGAAGTGGGCCGGGGTTGCGGCGGCCGCGGCATCATCCATGGTTTCGAGCTGCTCGAAAAGCTCGGCTTTCACGAGTGGGGCTTCGATTACGTCTTGCTGGATTTTCTCGGCGATGTGGTGTGCGGAGGCTTCGGCTTGCCCATCGCACGCGACATGTGCCAAAAGGTCATCGTCGTCGGCTCGAACGATCTGCAGTCGCTGTACGTCGCCAACAACGTGTGTTCGGCGGTCGAATATTTCCGCAAGCTGGGCGGCAATGTCGGCGTCGCGGGTCTCGTCATCAACAAAGATGATGGCACCGGCGAGGCGCAGGCCTTTGCGCAAGCCGCGGGAATTCCGGTGCTTGCCGCCATTCCCGCCAACGAAGACATTCGGCGCAAGAGCGCGAACTACGACATCGTGGGCAAGCCCGGATCCGCGTGGGCGCCGTTGTTCGAGACCTTGGCGCAAAGCGTCGCCGAGGCGCCGCCGCTGCGTCCTGTGCCGCTGACTCAGGATGGCCTGCTCGCGCTGTTCAAAGGCGAAGCCGTCGGTCGGGGAGTCGTGCTCGAGCCCGCAACTCACGAGGATTTGTGCGGGCCCTCCGCGCAAGTGCGGCCTTCGCTCGAAGTGGTGTACGACACGGTATGAGCGCAAACGCCTCGGGCTCTGTTTCTGCCGCGCACGCCGTGAGCGCTGCGAGCTGCCACGGCGGCAAGGCTCAATTGCAGAGCGCCGCCAGCGCGGCCGGCAAGAGCGAAACACTCGATGCCTATGCCAGGGATTATCCGCTCGGTCCCCACGACCAACCGCAAAGCATGTGTCCGGCATTCGGCTCGCTTCGCGTGGGATTGCGCATGCGGCGCACGGCCACGGTGTTGTCGGGTTCGGCCTGCTGCGTCTATGGGCTGACTTTCACATCGCATTTTTACGGCGCGCGGCGCACCGTCGGGTACGTCCCGTTCAATTCCGAGACCTTGGTGACGGGCAAACTGTTCGAAGACATTCGCGAAGCCGTCTTCAAGCTCGCGGACCCTGCGCTCTACGACACGGTGGTCGTGATCAACTTATGCGTGCCCACGGCGTCCGGGGTGCCGCTGCAATTGTTGCCGAAGAGCATCGAAGGCGTGCGCATCATCGGCATCGACGTGCCCGGCTTCGGAGTGCCCACGCACGCCGAAGCCAAGGACGTTCTCGCCGGAGCCATGCTGAAATTTGCGCGGTGCGAGGCGAGCTCGGGTCCCGTGCAAACTCCGCGCGGCGGGCGCCGCTCTTTGCCCGCGATCACGCTGCTCGGCGAAATGTTTCCCGCCGATCCCATGGTCATCGGCCACTTGCTCGAGCCGCTCGGGCTGGCGGCCGGACCGGTCGTGCCGACCCGCGAGTGGCGTGAGCTCTATGGCGCGCTCGATTGTGCGGCAGTAGCCGCCATCCACCCGTTCTACGCGGCATCGGTACGCGAGTTTCAGGCCGCGGGTCGCGCCGTGGTTGCTTCCGCTCCCGTCGGTCTCGAAGGCACGGCCGCTTGGCTCACCGCGATCGCCGACACGTGCAACGTCCCGGCCGAATCGCTGGGACGCGCGCACAACAAGGCATTGCCCGCCATTCGCGCCGCGCTGGATAAGTCGCGCATCGAAGGCCGGATCACAGTCTCGGGCTACGAAGGGTCCGAGCTATTGGTTGCGCGGCTGTTGATCGAAAGTGGCGCCGACGTGCGCTACGTGGGTACGGCATGTGCGCGGTCCCGATGGTCGGAACCCGACTGCGCCTGGCTCGAGAGCAAGTCCGTGCAAGTTCGCTATCGTGCATCGCTCGAGCAGGATCTTGCCGCCTTGGAAGAATTCGCTCCCGATCTCGCCATCGGTACGACTCCAGTAGTACAGAAAGCCAAGGAGCGCTGCATTCCCGCGCTGTATTTCACCAATTTGATTTCGGCGCGGCCTTTGTTCGGCGCCGCGGGCGCGGGCTCACTCGCGCAAGTGATCAACGCGGCGCTGAAGAACCGGGCGCGTTTTTCGCAGATGACGACGTTCTTCGAGGGAGTCGGCCGCGGTGATGCGGCCGGTGTTTGGGAGAACACCCCGCGCGCCCGTCCGCAATTTGCACAAGCGTATCGAGCGCAGCTTGCGAAGCGGGCCGCGAAGAGCAAGACCGGGGATATGACCTGATGTTGGTGCTCGACCATGATCGCGCCGGCGGCTATTGGGGCGCGGTTTACGTCTTCACGGCAATCAAGGGTCTGCAGGTCATCATCGACGGACCGGTGGGCTGCGAGAACCTGCCGGTGACCTCCGTGTTGCATTACACGGATGGCCTCCCGCCGCATGAGCTGCCCATCGTCGTCACCGGGCTTTCCGAAGAGGAACTGGGACAGCACGGCACCGAAGGCGCGATGCGCCGCGCGCACAAGACTTTGAATCCGGATCTGCCCTCCGTCGTGGTCACGGGGTCCATCGCCGAAATGATTGGCGGGGGAGTCACGCCCGAGGGCACCAACATCCAGCGCTTTCTGCCGCGCACCATCGATGAGGATCAATGGCAGAGCGCCAATCGCGCCATGGCCTGGTTGTGGAGCGAGTACGGCAAGAAAAAAATTCCCGCGCCCAAGCCGCGCAAAGACGGCGAGAAGCCGCGCGTCAACATCATCGGGCCCATTTACGGCACGTTCAATACGGCGAGCGACCTGTGTGAGATTCGCCGCCTCATCGAGGGCATCGGCGCGGAAGTGAATCTCACGTTCCCGCTCGGAAGCCATCTCGAGGATGTGCCGCGTCTCATCGATGCCGAAGTGAATGTTTGCATGTACCGGGAGTACGGACGGCTGTTGTGCGAAGGACTCGCGCGGCCCTATCTGCAAGCGCCCATCGGTTTACATAGTACCACGAAGTTCTTGCGCTCGCTCGCCGAGCTGACGGGTCTCGACGCGGAACCCTTCATCGAGCGCGAAAAGCACACCACCATCAAGCCCGTATGGGATTTGTGGCGTTCGGTGACTCAAGATTTTTTCGGCACGGCGAGCTTCGCCATTGTGGCCAACGAAACTTACGCGCGAGGCGTGCGCAATTTCCTGGAAACGGAGTTGGGGCTGCCGTGCACGTTCTCCTTCGCGCGCAAGGCGGGAGTGAAGCCCGATAACGATGCGGTGCGCCAGGCCATCAAGACATCTCCGCCGCTCGTGATGTTCGGCAGCTTCAACGAGCGCATGTATCTGGCGGAAAGCGGCGCGCGCGCAGCCTACATTCCAGCCTCTTTTCCCGGCGCCATCATTCGCCGCCACACCGGCACCCCGTTCATGGGGTACTCGGGCGCAACCTACCTCGTGCAGGAGGTGTGCAATGCGCTATTCGATGCGCTGTTCAACATCCTGCCGCTCGCGAGTGAGCTCGACCGTGTCGATGCCACGCCCTCGAGGCTGCATCAAGAGCTCGCCTGGACCGATGAAGCGCGCGATGCGTTGGAGCGGCAAGTCTGCGCAGAGCCCGTGATCGTGCGCATTTCCGCCGCTAAGCGGCTGCGCGACCGCATCGAAGCGCGCGCGCAGCACGCCGGCGAAGAGGTCGTCACGGCGAAGTTTTTCCATTTACACGCGGGTGTTCGTGAAGTGCAGAGCGCGTGATGCAGTGGCAGGAAATTGAAAATCACTCAGGCAACTGGGTAGAGGGTGCTCGCCGGGACAGTCAACGGCGGGCGACATATCCGCGCGCTTGCGGGCGCGGGTGGCTGGCCGAAAGGCCGATGTGTGGAGGTGAGACGTATGGTTGATGACAAGAGAGGGGGCTCGCTCTCGGGGCTGACGGAGAGTGAAGCGAAGGAATTCCACGGAATCTTCGTTACGAGCTTCATCATTTTCACCGTGATCGCGATCGTCGCTCACTTTTTAGTTTGGCAGTGGAGACCTTGGCTCTAGCACCCGCAATGGTGCGGACCTAAGGATTCGAAACTACTCATAGGAGACTAGAAAATGTGGCGAATTTGGCTTCTTTTCGATCCTCGCAGAGCGTTGATTGCGCTGTTTACCTTCTTGTTCGTGCTGGCATTGCTGATTCATTTCATCTTGCTCAGCACGGACCGGTTCAACTGGCTCGGCGGACATGGATCGGCCTCGGCGGCCGCTCAGCACATGTCGACGATGCCGGCGCCGCCAGCGCAGTAAGCGCAAGTTTGAGTGAAAGGCGGCGGATCGAGGGGTGCCGGGTGCACGACCTCATCCGCTGCCGGACGCTCGAGTCACCGATTACGGATATACAAAGAGAGCACAGACATGGCCATGCTCAGCTTCGAAAGGAAATACCGGGTACGCGGTGGAACCCTGCTCGGCGGAGACTTGTTCGATTTTTGGGTGGGTCCGTTCTACGTCGGCTTCTTTGGCGTGACGACCGCCTTTTTCTCGTTGCTGGGAACGCTTCTCATCGTCTGGGCCGCGGCCATTGGGCCGACGTGGAATTTGTGGCAGATCAACATCGCGCCGCCGGATCTCAAATACGGGCTCGGCCTTGCGCCTCTGGCCGAGGGCGGTCTGTGGCAGCTCATCACCATGTGCGCCACCGCGGCGTTCATTTCGTGGGCGCTCCGCGAAGTTGAAATTTGCCGCAAGCTCGGTATTGGATACCACGTGCCGTTTGCTTTTGGCTCCGCAATTCTCGCGTACGTGAGCCTGGTGATCGTTCGCCCTTTGCTATTGGGCGCCTGGGGACACGGCTTCCCTTACGGCATTTTCAGCCACCTGGATTGGGTCTCCAACACCGGCTATCAATACCTGCACTTTCATTACAACCCGGCGCATATGTTGGCCGTGAGTTTTTTCTTTACGACGACCCTGGCGCTGTCTCTGCACGGGGCAGTCATTTTGTCTTCCACCAACCCCCGCAAAGGGGAGCCCATCAAAACTCCCGAGGAAGAGAACACGTATTTTCGCGACACCATCGGTTATTCCATCGGCACCTTGGGTATCCATCGCTTGGGCTTGTTCCTCGCCATCAGCGCATCGTTCTGGAGTGCGGTATGCATCGTGATCAGCGGACCCTTCTGGACGCGTGGATGGCCTGAGTGGTGGAGCTGGTGGCTCAATTTGTCGATCTGGCGCTGAAGACACGCAAGGGCTGAAGACACGCAAGGGGAACGGCATGTTCGAATACCAGAATATTTTTACGCGCGTCGAAGTTCATGCGCCGCCCCAACCCGGCACGCCCATGCGGCGCGGCGTGTGGCGCCGGCAAGGCACGCCGTTTTTTAGTTATTGGCTCGGCAAAATCGGCGATGCGCAGGTCGGACCCATTTATCTGGGAACTCTCGGCGTCATGTCGCTCGTGTGCGGTTTCGTCGCGTTCGAAATCGTCGGGCTCAATATGTTCGCATCGGTCAACTGGAATCCGATTCAGTTCGTGCGCCAGCTGCCCTGGCTCGGTCTGGAGCCGCCGGCGCCTTCCAACGGCTTGCATTTCCCGCCTCTGAAGGAAGGGGGCTGGTGGCTCATGGCGGGCTTCTTCATGACCACCTCGGTATTGTTGTGGTGGCTGCGCATGTATCGCAGAGCTCGCGCGCTGGGCATGGGCACCCACGTTGCATGGGCATTTCTGTCGGCGATTTGGCTGATGCTGGTGCTCGGAATCATTCGTCCCGTCTTGATGGGAAGTTTCGGCGAGGCCGTTCCATTCGGAATATTCCCGCACTTGGATTGGACTGCGGCGTTCTCGATCCGCTATGGCAACTTGTTTTATAACCCGTTTCATTGCCTGTCCATTGCCTTCCTCTACGGCTCGGCGCTGTTGTTTGCCATGCATGGCGGCACCATCCTGGCCGTAAGCCGTTATGGAGGCGAACGCGAAATCGAACAAGTGGTGGATCGAGGCACGGCGGCGGAGCGGGCAGCGCTATTTTGGCGTTGGACCATGGGCTTCAACGCCACCATGGAATCCATCCATCGGTGGGCTTGGTGGTTTGCGGTGCTATGCCCGTTGGTGGGCGGCATCGGCATTTTGCTGACCGGAACGGTCGTGGATAACTGGTATCTATGGGCCGTCAAGCACCACATGGCGCCGCAATACCCGCATGTATTTCCGCCCATCATCGATCCGAATACCTTGCAAGGAGCACCGCAATGATTCGCGCGACTCTCAATGCAAGTTTGGCCAAGACCGATACGGCGCGGTTGCTTTTCAGGGGGTCACTGCTCGCCGCCGTCGGCGCGGGGCTTTTGCTGGCTGGTTGCGAGCGGCCTCCCGTCGAGACCAAGCAGGGCGGTTTTCGCGGGCTCGGCATGGAGCAGGTCATCAATCCTCGGATCGATGCCAAGAAAGAGGCCGCCAACAGGCTGCCCGATGTGATTCCTGCGGCCCCTGCGGGGGGGCCGCTGGCCTCGAGCGTGTATCAGAATATTCAGGTTCTCAAGGATCTGAACGTCGCGCAGTTCTCGCGCGTCATGCTGGCGATCACCCAATGGGTCGCGCCTCCGGAGCAAAGTTGCAACTATTGTCACACCGCGGAGATGGCGAGCGATGCGCGCTACACCAAGGTGGTATCGCGCCGAATGCTGCAAATGGTCCGACACATCAACAGCGATTGGAAAACCCACGTCGGCGACACCGGAGTGACGTGCTATACCTGCCACCGCGGCAACGCCGTGCCTCAACACGTTTGGTTTACGAGCGTGGGCGCGCGCAACAACAGCGGGCTGACCGCGAACACCGCCGGTCAGGATGCGCCGCTCGTGGCGCCAAATCTGACCTCGCTCCCCTACGATCCCTTCAGCTATTTCATGCAGGGCAATAACAATATTCGTGTGGTCTCGGTCGAAGCCTTGCCGGGCAGCAATCGCTCATCGATCAAGGAGGCTGAAAACAGCTACAGTCTGATGATTCATTTCAGTGAAGCGCTGGGCGTCAATTGCACCTATTGCCACAATAGCCGCTCCTTCTTCGTTTGGGACCAAAGCACGCCGAAGCGCGCCACGGCGTGGTATGCGATTCGCATGGCGCGGGATTTGAACGATCACTATCTCACGCCGCTCAAGCCCAACTTCCCCGCACATCGGTTGGGCCTCGCCGGCGATGTCGGCAAAGTCAATTGCGCGACCTGCCATCAAGGGGTGTTCAAGCCTCTATACGGCGAGAGCATGGCCAAGTCGTATCCAGAGCTGCAGGGCGTCATGCATCCGCCGGTGGAGAGTGCGCCGTCTCAGCTCCCCGCGCCCGGCCCGGACGGAACATCGATGGGCTCGCCTGCTCCGACCGCCAGGCAAGCGTTGCCGGCCCAAACCGCCCCGGTCTTGCTGGCGAGGGCCGCGCATTAGCGCAGCCAAGGAAATCAACATGGAAGTTCTTCTCGCTCAACCGCGCGGATTTTGCGCAGGCGTTGCGCGAGCCATCCACACCGTCGAAAGTGCGCTGGCTACTCATGGAAGCCCGGTGTACGTCTATCACGAGATCGTGCACAACGGACATGTCGTCGATGACCTGACGCTGCGTGGTGCGATCTTCGTTGAAGACATCGGCGTCATTCCGGAAGGCGCGGTCACCGTGTTCAGCGCGCATGGCGTGTCGAATGCCGTGGTCGCGCAAGCGCGCGCACGCGGCTTGCGCATCATCGATGCCACCTGTCCGCTGGTGGCGAAAGTACACGTGCAGGCCCAGCGCTATGCCAAACAGGGATACCACCTCATCGTGATAGGACATGCGGGGCATGAAGAAGTGGTGGGAACCACCGGCTCGGTTGACGTGCCCATGCATGTGGTGGCGACTGTCGACGATGTCGAGGGCTTGCCGATTCCGCGCGATGCTCCCGTGGCCTATGTCACACAGACCACATTGAGTCTGGATGACACGCGCGAAATCATCGAGGCGCTGAAGCGACGCTTCGCGCACATCGTGGGCCCCGATTTGAGCGATATCTGCTATGCGACGCTCAACCGGCAGAATGCCGTGCGCGAGATGGCGGGCACTGTCGACGTGATGCTCGTGGTCGGCGCGGCGAACAGCTCGAATTCGAATCGTCTGCGCGAAGTGGCGGCCCAACAAGGCATCCCGGCCCATCTGATCCAGGATGAATCTCAGATCGATCCGGAGTGGCTGCGCAGCGCGGGCCGTGTCGGAGTCACGGCTGGCGCCTCCGCGCCGGAGGTTCTCGTCTCGGGCGTGCGCGCTCGCTTAAAGGCGCTGGGGGCCTCGAGTGAGCGTGAGCTGGCGGGCATCCACGAATCCGTGACGTTCAAGCTTCCCGCGCTCGCGGCCGTATAGCTCATCGAAGCCGCGCCAGGATCGCTGCGCGCGCGAGGTCAAATTCAAAGTAGGAAAGCGCGGACCCGCGTTACGCGTGCGAATACATATCGCGCAGCGCGAGCGCACGGGTATGTTGCCGCTCTTTGCAAGAGGAGTGGACCATGGATCGCGAACCCATTGATTGGCGCCGGCGTGACCTGATCGGTGCGGGACTTAGCGTGGCCGCAGCGTCCGGCGCCACCATGGCCGGAGCGGCAACTCCTTCGAGGTCCATGGCTGGCTCACCCGGTGACTCCGCGCCAGGACCGGCGCTTCAAGATCCATTGACCAAATATCCCAGGCCGCCCTTTCCAGAGCAGCATCAAGCATGGCCTGGGCTCGCAAGCAAAATGGATCCCGTGCCCGATCATGGTGAGAAGAGTTATCGCGGGGCCGCGCGGCTCGCCGGGCGCAAAGCGTTGATCACCGGAGGCGATTCAGGCATGGGCCGGGCGGCAGCCATCGCGTTCGCGAGGGAAGGGGCCGATGTGGCCATCAACTTTTTCCCCAGTGAGCAGCCCGATGCCGACGACGTGCTGGCCCTCATCCGCGCGGCCGGCCGCAAAGGAGTGGGTATTCCGGGCGATCTGCGGGACGAGGCGTTCTGTACGACGCTGGTGAACCGGAGCATCGAGTCCCTCGGTGGGCTGGACATTCTCGTGAGCAACGCGGGCCGTCAGCAGGCGCACGATTCGATCCTGGATATTTCCAGCGAGCAGTTCGATTGGACGATGAAGACCAATATTTACGTGCCGTTTTGGATCATCAAAGCCGCGCTGCCTCATTTACGGCCAGGCTCGTGCATCATCGCGACGGCCTCCGAACAAGCGTATGACCCGACTCCCGAGTTGTACGACTACGCGCAAACCAAAGCCGCGACGGCGAACTTCGTCAAATCGCTCGCCAAGCAGCTCGCGCCGAAGGGCATCCGGGTCAACGGTGTTGCGCCAGGGCCGATATGGACGCCGCTGCAAATTTCCGGGGGCGCATCGCCGGAGAAGCAAAAGACGTTTGGCGGCAAGACGCCGTTCGGCCGCCCGGGTCAGCCCGCGGAGCTTGCGGGAATTTACGTCCAGCTTGCTGATAATCAGGGAAGTTTCGCCACCGGACAGATTTACGGATCATCCGGCGGAGCAGGGCAGCCTTGAAAATTCAGGCTGCGCTTTGTTTCGGCTTGAATGCCCACTTCCACAGAGTTTCGCTCGGCCACGAAATCATCATGAAAATGTGCTCGATCAGCGCGAGGCCCATGAGCGCCGCAATCAGCGTGTAGCACGCCGAATCGGCCGCGGACTCCGCGGCCGCCGCGCATGCGGCGAAATAGGCGGCCGCGGCGCCCGCGATTCCGACCGAAAGCGGAAACAGCGGGTTCATGGTCCGCTGGCGAAAAAAGCTTTTCAGATAGACGAGGTGCAACGGTAGAAAGGCCTCACCCGTGTTGCGCACGCCGAGAAACAAATTCAGCTTGGCGCTGATGCGCATGCACCACAGCACCAAAAAGGTGAGCAGCGCAGTTCGATTGGGCGCCCCCGCCGCCAGCCAGGCAATTGCGGCGGCAATGCACGCGGTTGCGACTTCATTATAAAAAATGGCTTCGACGGCGTGTCGAAAATGCGCCGGACCGCGACAGGGCGAGGCGCACGCTGAGCGGCGCGGTCCGGTGATGTAGCCCATGAGAAAACTCATCTCCAGCCAACCCCACAATAGCACTGCGCAGGAAAATGCAAGATACGCGCCGCCCACGCTCGAGACCTGCGCGCTGGATCGAGTGCCCAGGAGCGCAAGGCATGCCACGAGACTCATGCTTGCAAAGCTCACGCGGAACGTGCTCGGTTTGCGCTGGTCCAGGAACCAAATCACTCCGGTCGCGGCCCACCACAACAAAACCGCATAGCCCGCGGCTGCCAACGCATCGCCGGAGATCATTTCACCCCGCCGGCGCCATGCGCACGCGCTCGGGGAGATCGTGGCGCTGCACGGGAAGCAAATAAAGCCGCCCGAAGGTCAGCGCGGCCGCGCACCCCACGCCGACTCGTTGCAGCCCTCCCCACATCCCACCCCGCGCTTTGGCGCGCGCGGCACGCTGTGAAAGAACCCGCAGCCGCTCGAGACCGGCGCTGAAGCGAGAATCTTCGATGGCCAGGGATACCGGAAACACCTGCCTTGAAATTTCCGTGGTGATCCGAAATACCGTTCGGTCGTATTCGGTCGGATCAATGCCGAATGCTTCGTGCATGAGTGGCCGGTCGTGATCACGCACATACATGGTCGCGAACACCGCGAGCAGAAAGAAGCGAATCCAAAGCCGGTTATGACCCCGCAGCAACTTGGGATCTGCGCGCATGATGAGCGCAAACGCTTCGCCGTGCCGGAACTCATCGTTGCACCATCGCTCGAACCAGCGAAAAATCGGATGGAACCGCTTTTCCGGATTGCGCTCGAGGTGCCGGTAGATGGTGATGTAGCGCGCGTAGCCGATCTTCTCGGAAAGATACGTGGCGTAATAAATGAACTTGGGCCGGAAATGAGTATATTTTTTACCTCGGCGCAGAAACCCCAGGTCTACGCCCACGCCAAAATCCTTCAACGCTTGATTGATGAAGCCCGCATGCCGGGCCTCGTCGCGCGCCATGCAGCTCATGAGCTCGCGCACTTGCGGGTTGGAGACTTTTCGCTTGATCTCGCTGTACAGCACACAGCCCGAGAACTCGGCGGTGACCGAGCTGATGAGGAAATCAAGAAACTCGCGATGCAGCGGGGCGGCGAGTGGGCGCACCTCGGCATCGAACTGGGCATTGCGCTCGAAATGGTCGCGGTTCGCATCGCGCCTGAACTCCGCCATCATGGCATCCCACTCGGTTTGCACCGAGGTAACATCGATGCGCTCGAGCGCCGCATAATCGGTCTTGTAGAAACGCGGGCTGAGAAGCGTGTTCTCTTCCGCTTTCTTGGTGGCATCAATGGACTTGCCCACGGGCGCGTCTGCGCCGGTGGGAGAAGACGTGTCGATCATGGCGGCTCCTTACTGGCGAGGAGAATCGCGGCGAAAGCGCCCGCATTCGCGGGTCCGAACACTTCGAGGTCGATATGCCGTGCCGTCGATGGATCATCGAGAGAGAGCCGGCCATCGGACCAATGTGTGAGACGGAACGGTGCCGCTGCGCCAATGTGCTCGGCCTTGCGCGTGCGGGCAAGCCCTCGCAGCACACCGCGCACAAAGCCCTGCGTGCCGGGAAGAACGGAATAAATCAGACGTGTGCTTGAAGCGTCGAGAACGGCGATGGCGCCGTCTGCTCGATCCTCGAAGCGCAGATCGCTCGATTGCACGACGCTTGCAGCGGGAGGCTGCGCAGGGCGGTAATGCAACAGCCGGGCAGCGACCACCAATGCGAGGCAAAGCGCGACCAGCACACCGGCGCCGGCAATCACGGCGCGAGGCGCCATGGGTCGAGTGATAACCGCGGCGCGAGCGCTCATGCGGCCACGGGCTCGCGCAGGCGTGCAATGCGGGACGGCGCGGCGGCGGCGGCGACTCCGCCAGAACGCAGCGCGGCCGCCAGAATATCCGCCGGCACGGACACATCGGCCAAGCCGCGCAGAGCAGGCCGCGGCTGGAGAAAATGACCGGCTTGCACGTGCGGCCAGTTGACCAGATAGCTGATGCGCTGCTTACGGGAAAGAGTCAACGCGATTTCCCCGCTCCCGTCGGTTTGCTTGCTGATGTTGGCCGAGTCGATGAGCGCGAACGGCACGTTGATGGTGAGCGAGACGGCGACGCCGTGACGCAGGACGATGCGCGCGCTCGTGATGCTGTACACACTCGCGCGTGCGCTCGCAAACGCAAGTCCGCATAACAAGCCGACTGCGGCGAGTCCCAAGCTCGCAAGCCAGCCGAGCGACGCAAGCAACGCGGCCGCGCCGTGCGATGAGCCGATGGCGAGCCGCCACACGAGAAGCAATGCGAAGTAGACGGCCACTTTTCTCACGTGGAAAGCGCGCACGGCAAGCAATTGCCATCGCGGGCTTCCCTGCCACAAGAGCGTCTCACCTGGCGGAAGCTGCGCAGGCAACCCGCGAACCGGCTCGAATGCAAAATCATCGTGACTCATAAGAACGGCTCGGACCGTGCAGGCGTGGCATACAGCATGCCTCCGCCGTAGTACGCGCTGATGCGGTCTTCCTCGAGCTTGGTGACTTGGTCAGGGCTGGCGTGGGTCGGCACGCCCGCGAACTGACCTCCGAGAATGGACTTGACGAGCACTTCATTGCGTCGTCGGTCGAAGCGGGCCAGAGGATAAGGCAGCAGCACTCGGCGCACGCCCGTGTCCACCTCGAGATAGCGCACCAGAACTTCGGCTCGGTCGACCCACAGTTCGGTCACCACGCCGCCGCGCACATAGTCATCTCCGTACACCGTCATGCCACGCGGGTTCGGATCGCGCCGATCAACGTGGAAACCCGGCGCGAGACGCATCGGAACAATGGCAGGCCGCCGATCGAAGGCGAGGTCGGGAACGTTGGCGCGATCTGCATAGGCGGCGGGTCCGACTGCATCCGCGAGCGGATCTCCTTCGGGATGGAGCGGCGCGCCCAGGAAATTACCGCGCGGGACGGCACGCAAAATGCGGATATCGATGCGCTCACGCGGCGCAAGCACGATGCTGGCATCAACTCGCATGAAAATCTTGGGTCGAGGGATCGCCGGAAAGCCTTGATGCCGTACGCGCTGCGAGCGCTCGGATTCCAGCGGATAGCCCTCGCGCTTGTCCTCACGCCGAAGATAAATGATCAAGCCCGCAAAAAAGATCCAGAAGGCGTAGAGCACTACTTGCGCCACGTCGATGTAACTCGTAATTGCACCTGTATTCATGCGCCCCTCCGGTTAAGAAATCACTCTCGAATATTCCCGCACCGCCATGACGGCTTCGGCCGATGGTGCGGGTTGCTCATCGCCACGCCGCACCAAGGGGCCGATCGCCACCAAGGTGGCGAACAACAATCCAATCTCGATGTGATACACGACGCTATAGCCTGTTGCCGCACCGCGCATGCCTTCGCCCAAAGCGCCGCTCGCGGCCAGGGTGGCGATGCCGTCGCGAAGCGCGCCGCCGAGCGCAATGGCAAGGCCTGCACAGGTCGCTTGCACCGCGCCCCATGCGCCGAGTGCAAGACCGGTCTCTCCATTGCGCTCGCGCGCCATGGCGCCGGCCAGCGTGCCCACCGAAAAGAAGCCGCCGCCGAAGCCGATGAGAACGCTGCCCAGCCGAAACAGCGCGGGCGCTTTCAGCGGCGCGGAAAAAATGACGCATGCAAATGCGCCGAGTCCAATGACGGCGCCGAGAGCCGCCACGCGATATGGATCGGCGCCCCGGCTTAATCGCCGCGCGGCGAGTAGAAACGCCGCAAGCGCACCCAGCGCAAGCATGGCCGTGAGCGTGGTGGTCGAGCTCACCGAGAGCTGCAGGACCTCACCCCCATAGGGCTCGAGCACGATGTCCTGCATATTGAAAGCCGCGGTGCCCAGGCCGACGGTCACGAGAAATCGAGGCGCCTTGCGGTGGCGTAAGAAGCGCTGCCACGAATCGCGGAAGCGTGTCGGCGTGGCCGCATCGGTCCGGCGCAGCATGCCGCGCGGCTCTTGCTTCCAAAGCGCCGTGAGATTCAACACCATGGTGAGCAGCGCCGCGCCCTGCACCACTTGAATCAGCCGCACCTCGCTGAAATTTGCAAGCAAACGGCCGAACAGTACTCCGGCGGCCACCATCCCGAGCAGCAGCATGCCGTACATCATGGCGATGACTCGCGGGCGAGTGTGCTCGGGCGCAAGATCCGTAGCGAGCGCAAGTCCGGCGGTCTGCGTGACCTGCAAGCCTGCCCCGACCAGCAAAAACGCGAGTGCGGAGGCCGCCTTGCCGATCCAGGCTGGCCCGTGCGTGTCGCCTGACAAGACGAGCAGCGCGAACGGCATGATGGCGAGGCCGCCGAACTGCAACAGAGTTCCCATCCAGATATACGGCACGCGGCGCCAGCCGAGCGCCGACACATGGTGATCCGAGCGAAAGCCGATGAGTGCTCGGAATGGGGCGAACACGAGCGGCAGCCCCACCATGGATGCGACCAGCCACGCGGGCACGCGAAGCTCGACGATGAGTACCCGGTTCAGCGTGCCGATCAAGAGCACCATGGCCATGCCGACGGTGACCTGGAACAGCGACAAGCGAACGGCTTGCGCGCGCGGCAGGCCCATGCTGGCCGAATCGGCAAATGGCAGGAAACGCGTGCTCAGCTGCATCCAGCCGCGCGTGAGCTTCGCGGTGACGGCGCTCACGCCCGCACCAGCTGAAGCGCCTGCGATTGATAGAAACCGCTGGAGATACGTTGCGTCGCGGCCACGCGCCAATGGCGCAGCTCCGGCGCATTGGCCAGCATCTGACGCAGCTCAGCTTCCGCTACGGGCTCGATGGCAGGCGCGCGATCAGCGCGCGGAAAGAGCCGGCCCACGGAATGCATGGCGGTGAGCGCCGCGGTTTTTGGCGCAAAAGTCAGCACCATGCTCTCTTGCACACGCCGCGCGAGCTGCGCGAGCACTCGCACCATGTCGTGCGTGTCGTAATGAATGAGCGAGTCCATCGCGACCACGTGATTGAAATGACCGAGCGACTCATCGAGCAGATCGCCTGCGCGAAAGTCGATTCGGCCGCGAAGCGGCGAGGGCAGCCGCTCACGCGCCAATTGAATCAACGTGGGCGATAAGTCGACGGCCACGACCTGCGCGCCTCGCTGCGCCGCTTCGATGGCGAGCATGCCGGTGCCGCAGCCTGCATCGAGCACGCGTGCACCATCGAGCGATGCGGGCAGCAGACCAAGAAGCGTAGCCCGCATGACATTGCGTCCGGCGCGCACCGTGGTGCGAATACGACCCAGCGGCTCCGTGGAGGTGAGGCGCGCCCAAGCATCGGCGGCGGTGCGATCGAAATACCGCTCGATGCGCTCGCGGCGCAGCTCATAGCTCGCGGACTGCATGGGTTTTTGGCTCAATCGAATCCCAGTAAATCGAATATCTCGCGATCCTTGAGCGGCTCCGCCATGAGAGGGTCGGTCCCGTCCCACAGCGCTTGCGCCAAGCGTAAGTATTCCGTTTGAACGGCTTCGAGCTCGGGAGAGGGTTCCATTTCGAACAGCGTGGATTTCTTCAAGCGGCTGCGTCGGATCACGTCCAGATCGGGAAAGCGGGCCATGGTTTTCAGGCCGACACGCTCATTGAAGCGATCGATCTGATCGGTTCCGGCGCTGCGATTGGCGATCACGCCGCCGAGCCGCACCTGATAGTTCTTGGACTTGGCCTGAATGGCGGCCACGATACGATTCATCGCGAAGATCGAATCGAAATCGTTGGCCGTCACGATGAGCGCGCGCTCGGCGTGCTGGAGCGGCGCTGCGAAGCCGCCGCACACCACATCGCCCAACACATCGAAGATGACCACATCGGTGTCTTCGAGCAGATGATGCTCCTTCAGAAGCTTGACGGTTTGCCCCACCACGTAGCCGCCGCATCCCGTGCCTGCGGGTGGGCCGCCGGCTTCGACGCACATGACGCCATTGAAGCCCGTGTAGACGAAGTCCTCGACGCGCAGCTCCTCGGGGTGAAAATCGACCGACTCGAGCACATCGATGACGGTGGGCACGAGACGCTTGGTCAGCGTGAACGTCGAATCGTGCTTCGGATCGCAACCGATTTGCAGCACGCGCTT
This sequence comes from uncultured Steroidobacteraceae bacterium, assembly GCA_964247385.1. Taxonomy (GTDB): domain Bacteria; phylum Pseudomonadota; class Gammaproteobacteria; order Steroidobacterales; family Steroidobacteraceae; genus TMP-86. The sequence continues at coordinate 94,231 of CAXTUB010000002.1, forward strand.
GCCGAGCTTAGAGAATGCCGCGGACAAATTCGAGGACGTCGTGCTCTTGCCGATGCCGCCTTTGCCGTAAACCGCAAAGACTTTCGCATTGCCGATGCGCACGCTCGCATCGAGCCGCACCTGCACGCTGCCCTCGCCGTCATCTCGCGGTGCGGAGGGTGAGCGGCGCGTCAGCGTGGACAGCGGAATCGTCGTGGTGGTCATGCAGCCACTCCTTCGTAAATACCTTCGAGACGATCTTCGAGCTCTTCACCGGCACAGCGAAGCGCAGCCAGCATTTCTTCGTCCGGCTTCCAATAGTTGCGATCCGAGGCTTCGAGCAGGCGATTTGCGACTTTGGCGGAAGCGGCTGGGTTGAGCTTCGCAAGCCGCGCGCGCATCTCGGGATCGAGCATGAACACCTGCGTGATTTGCTGATACACCCACGGTTGAACTTCGCCGGTGGTGGCCGACCAGCCGAGCGTGTTGGTGACGTGAGCTTCGATCTGCCGCACGCCTTCGTAGCCATGCGCGAGCATTCCCTCGTACCATTTCGGATTGAGCGTGCGTGTGCGCGCCTCGAGCGCGACTTGTTCCGACAAGGTGCGCACGGTGTGCGCGCCGGCGGTCTGATCGCCGATGTAGACCGGCGTTCCCGGGCGGCCCTTGGCGCGGCGCACCGCACTGTTGATTCCGCCGAGCGTATCGAAATACGTATCCACTGTCGTCACTCCGAGCTCGACGGAATCAAGATTCTGATAGGTGAAGTCGACGCTCGCGAGCACGCTCGCCAGCAGCGCCGGTTGCGCTTTCGGCAGGCCGCTGCGGCCGTAGGCGAAATTCTTGCGGCGCGTGTACGCCTCCGCGAGCTCGTCCGTCTCGTTCCACTGGCCATTCTCGATCATGTGATTGACATTCGCGCCATAGGTGCTTTCGGCGTTGCCATACACGCGCAGCGCCGCAGTCTCCAGATCGCAGTCATGCATTCGCATGTAATCGAGAGCGTGCTTGCGCACGAAATTTTGCTCGAGCGGCTCATCGGCCGATGCGGCAAGCAATGCAGCTTCCGCCAACAATTTGATCTGCAATGGCAGCAAGTCGCGAAAGATTCCCGACAGCGTCATCATGACGTCGATGCGCGGCCGGCCGAGCTCGCTCAGGGCGATGAGCTCTGCGCCTGCGATGCGCCCATAGTTGTCGAAGCGGGGCGCAGCGCCCATGAGGGCCAGAGCCTGCGCGACGGGCGCGCCCTCGCTCTTCAAGTTGTCGGTTCCCCACAGAACCATCGCGATGGATTCGGGGTAGGGGTGGCCATCGGCGGCGTGTCGCGCAAGCAGGCTCGCCGCCTGCCGTGCACCGTCGCGAACCGCAAAAGCGCTCGGAATTCGAAATGGATCGAAACCGTGCACGTTGCGGCCGGTGGGCAGAACGGCCGGCGTGCGTATCACGTCGCCGCCGGGCCCGGGTCGAATGAAGCCGCCGTCGAGCGCGTGCACGATGGCGCTCAGTTCGTGCTCTTGCGACAAAGTGAGGTGAGTGGCGGCGAGCGAGCGCAACGCATCGGCGAGAGCAGCGTCCGGCAAACGCTGCGGGCCTTGCGCATCAGGCGCGTGGCGCGCGCACAGCTCTTCAACGTCGATGCCCGCAACGATGTCGTCGAGCGCTTCGGCGGGCGGGGAAACCTGGCCCGCATCCGCCATGGCTTGCAGGAAATCGCGCCGCTGCGCCGCGCTCGGCGGCCGGCCGACGACATGCAAACCGTAGGGGATCAGGCTGTGCTCGATCTCCGAGATCCTCACCGCCAGGGCCTCGATGTCTCGATCCGCGCTCGATGCCTTCGGCTCGGTCGGCGAAAGCTCCAGGGCGGCCGCTTGCTCTTGAATCAACTGCGCCAGCTCACCGCGCTCGGGCGCAAGCGGATCTCCGAGGCGAAATCGCTCGATCGATTCTTTGATCTCGCTCAAGCCGCGATACAGACCAGCGCGCGCAACGGGCGGCGTCAAATAACTGATGAGCGTCGCGGCCGAGCGCCGCTTGGCGATGGCGCCTTCGGACGGATTGTTCGAGGCATACAGGTACAGATTCGGCACATCGCCAATGAGCCGGTCGGGCCAGCACGCTTCACTCAATCCGGTTTGCTTGCCGGGCATGAACTCGAGCGCGCCGTGCGTGCCGAAATGCAGTACCGCGTGTGCGCCGAAATCTTCGCGGATGAATCGGTAGAAGGCGCTGAAGGCGTGCGTCGGGGCAAACCCTTTCTCGAACAACAGACGCATGGGATCGCCCTCGTAGCCGAATCCCGGCTGCAATCCGACGAACACGTTGCCGAAAAATTGGCCCAGCACATGAATCGATGCGCCATCGCTCTGGTGTTTGCCGGGCGCTGGGCCCCATTGCGCCTCGATATCTTTCAAGTAGCGCTCGCGCCGCACGTGCTCACCCACCGGCACGCGCTTGCACACATTCGCGAGGGCGCCAAACTGCGCGGCATTCCCGCCGATGATGGCCTCGCGCAACGCATCGGGGTGCGCGGGCAGATCGACGCGATAGCCTTTGGCGCGCAGATCGCGCAACGTGTTGAACAGCGACTCGAACACCGACAGATGCGCAGCGGTGCCGGCATTGCCGGCGTTTGGAGGGAAATTGAACAACACCATGGCGACCTTGCGCTGCGCGCGCTCGGTGCTCTTCAGCTCGATGAGCTTCGCCACTCGGGCTGCGAGCCGCGCGGCGCGCTCGGCATGCACCACCATATCTGCGTCATGACCGGAGGTTGCGCCCGCGCCGGCGCGTGAGCGGCCGCCGAATACCATCGGGCCCGTAGCGCCATCGAGCTCGGGAATGGCGACCATGATGGTCGATTCCACCGGCATCAGGCCGCGATCGGAGGACTGCCATTCTTCGACCGATTGAAATTCCAGCGGATGCGCGGCGATGTACGGCACGTCGAGCTTCGAAAGGTATTCTTCGGCGGCGCGTGAATCGTTGTATGCGGGGCCGCCCACCAGCGAAAAACCAGTGAGAGAGACCAGCGCATCGATCTTGGCGTGACCCTCGATGAGAAAATACCGGTCGATGGCGGGCCGCGCATCGAGGCCTGTGGCGAACGCGGGAATGACGTTCAAGCCTTTGACCTCCAACGCCTCGATCACGCCATCATAATGGCGCGCATTGCCCGCCAACAAATAGGAGCGCATGAGGAGCAGCCCCACCGTGCCGCGCGCCTTGGGCTCTCGCGGCAAATGCGCTGCGAGCTCGCTCAAGCGCCCGCTCATGCGCGGGTGATAGACCCCAATCTCCGGATATTCGATGGGCGGCGATGATTTGGCCGCGGTGCGCAGCCCTTGACGTGCTCCCGATGCATACCGGCCCACCAAGAACCGCACCATGCGCCGCACGTTCTCCTCGGAGCCCGCGAGCCAATACTGCAAGGTTAGGAAATACGCGCGCACGTCCTGCGCCGCACCCGGGATGAAGCGCAGCAACTGCGGAATTCTGCGCAGCATCTTCAACTGCTGCGCGCCGTGAGTGCCCGACTGCTTGCTCGCGCCGCGCAGACGCTTGAGCAACGCCATCGGTCCGTTCTGCGCACCGTCCATGCTGAAGCGCCCCATGCGGGTGAGCCGCACGATCTCGGGCGCCGACATGGCGCAAATCATGGCATCGCAGGATTCGCGCCGCGCGCGCAACGCGCCGAGCACCGGCTCGAAGTGATCTTCCATGAACAACATGGTGGCGAGCACGATATGTGCGCGCTCGATGTCGCGCACGCATCGTGCGAGCGCTGTGCCATCGCCTTCCCAGTCCGCGGCTGCGTGCAAGTCGAGGGCAAGGCCAGGCCACTCTTTGCACAGCGCGCGCCGGGCGCGCGCCACGGCGCTCGCCAAGTGACTGTCCATGGTCACGATGACGACGCGAATGGGCAGATCAGCGGCCAAAGTGCGCCTTGGCATCGTACAAAGTTTCCAAGGTCACCAGAGGCAGCGCGCGTTCCGCCGCAAAGCGCTCGGTATTGCGGCGCGCCTTGCCGCGAACGAAGAAGGGAATCTTTCCGAGCTCCTTCTCGGCTTCCGGCGACCAACTGACGACGCCGCGCCGCGAGTCGGGCGCGATGCTCGCCGGCGGCATGCTGGGCCCCTCAGCGGCGTCCGGCGCGCTCTTGTGGGAACCGAGATGCGAGGCGGGAGCCGCATCGTGAAATTCGAAATCGCCGCGGAACATCGTCAGCAGATGCTCCTCGAGGCCCATCATCAAAGGATGAATCCAAGTGTCGAAGATGACGTTGGCGCCTTCGAAGCCCATTTGCGGGGAGTAGCGCGCCGGAAAATCCTGCACGTGCACGGGCGCCGAGATCACCGCGCACGGCACGCCGAGGCGCTTCGCGATATGCCGCTCCATTTGCGTGCCGAGCACGAGCTCGGGCGCGAGCGCAGCGATCTGCGATTCGACGGCGAGGTAGTCATCGGTGATCAGCGGCGTCACGCCGTAGCGCTTCGCGGCCTCGCGCACCTCCCGCGCCTGCTCGCGGCTATACGTTCCCAAACCAACCACGGTCAATCCGAGCTCTTGCGCCGCGATGCGCGCAGCCGCCACCGCATGCGTCGCATCGCCAAAAACGTACACGCGCTTGCCGGTCAGATAGTTCGAATCCACCGAGCGCGAATACCACTCGGAGCGATCCACATCCGCTTGCAGTGCAGGCGCTGGATCGACGTTCGCCAATTGCGCAACTTCCTCGATGAACTCGCGCGTCGCCAGCCGCCCAATCGGCACCGTGCGTGTAGACGGCTGATCGAACGTACGTTGCAGCCATTCGGCGGCGGTGCGGGCGATTTCCGGATACATGATCACGTTGAAATCTGCATCGCCCAAGCGCGCCAGATCGGAAGGCGCAGCGTCGAGCGGCGCGATGACGTTGACATCGATATCCAGCGGCGCCAACAACTCGCGCACCGCACGCACATCATCGCGATGACGAAAGCCAAGCGCCGTGGCGCCCAAGATATTTGCTCGGGCTCTGCGCGCGCCGGCTCCTGTGCCTGCATCGCCGCGCGGCGGCCGCTTGAAACCGGAAGGCGGCGCGTGCGGCCCGGCGAGGGTGCGAACCAACTGATAAAACGTCTCGGCTGCGCCCCAATTCTCCTTTCGCTGATAGGAGGGCAGCTCGAGCGGAATCACCGGCACGGGCAAGTCGAGCGCCCGCGCGAGACCTCCGGGATCGTCTTGAATCAGCTCACCCGTGCAGGATGCGCCGACCATCAGCGCCTCAGGATGGAAGCGCTCGAAAGCCTCGCTCACGGCGCTCTGAAACAACGAGGCCGTGTCCTTGCCGAGATCGCGCGCCTGAAACGTCGTGTAGGTGACGGGCGGGCGGCGCGGCAGCCGCTCGATCATGGTGAACAGAAGATCCGCATATGTATCGCCTTGCGGCGCGTGGAGCACGTAGTGCAAGTTGCGCATGGCGGTAGCGATACGCATGGCGCCCACATGCGGCGGCCCCTCATAGGTCCAGATCGTCAGTTGCATCAGGCGACCAGCCGCTCGCGCCTGAGAAACGGGCGCGCGATGAGCTCAGCGAGATCTTGAGCTTGATCAAATCCTTGGATGGGCGTGAACACGAGCTCGATGGACCATTTGGTCGTTTGACCTTCGGCCTCAAGTGGATTGGCAAGACCGAGTCCGCAAATCACGAGATCCGGATGTGCCGCGCGGCAACGCTCCAGCTGCGCCTCGACATGTTGCCCCTCGACGATGCGAGTGTCCCTCGGCAGACGCTGCAATTCCTCACGCAAATGGAGGCGATGCAAATAGGGCGTGCCTACTTCAACGAGCTCCATTCCGAGCTCCGCGCTCAGGAATCGCGCGAGTGGAATTTCCAGCTGCGAATCCGGAAAAATGAACAAGCTCTTGCCCTCGAGCACGGGCCGATAGCGCCGGCAGCTCGATTGCGCTCGGGCGTAGCCCGACGCGGTGACTTGCTCAAACTGCGCAGCGCTCGCTCCGAACGCGCGCTGCGCCGCGCGGAGCCATTCGAGCGTGCCTTCCGCGCCGAGCGGGAAAGGCGCCGGGAGGTGCTGCGCACCGCGCTCGGCTAGCGCCCGCGCCGTATCGCTGAGAAAGGGCTGAGCCAATAGGAACCGAGTGCCAGGCCCCACAGCCGGCATTGCGCCGCTGCGTCGCGCGGGTAGGAAATCGACATTCGCCACGCCCATGTTTTCGAACAGGCGGCGAAACTGGTCTTCGACCACATCGGCGAGGGTGCCGACCACACACAAGTGCGGCCCGGTCTCACGCCGCTCCGGAAGCGCCGGAACGAGAGCAGCGAGGCACGCGTCCTCACCCTGCGTGAACGTGGTCTCGATGCCGCTGCCCGAATAGCTCAACACCTGCACCGCAGGTGTAAACTTTTGCGTGAGGCGGGCCGCCGCGCGCGACAAGTCGAGCTTGATCACCTCGGACGGGCACGAGCCCACCAAAAAAAGCAGCTTGATATCGGGCCGCCTTCCCAAGAGCTCGCAGGCCACCCGATCCAACTCTTCGTTTGGATCGGCGAGCCCGGCGAGATCGCGGTCGTCGATGATTGCAGTGGCAAAACGCGGCTCGGCAAAAATCATGACGCCCGCGGCCGACTGCATGAGATGCGCGCAGGTGCGCGATCCCACGATGAGGAAAAACGCGTCCTGAATTTTGCGGTGCAGCCAAATGATGCCCGTCAGGCCGCAGAACACCTCGCGCTGGCCCTTCTCGGACGAAAAGTGCAGGTCGCCTCGATGAGCGATGCTGGCCGGAACACAGACCTCGGCCGCGCCGCTCATGCCGCCCGCAGTAAATCAGCCGGCAGTGGCTCGCGCGGGGCGTGGCGTGCTGCGCGGAATTTCAACAGGAATTGGGTCGCATTGATCACGTACGCCGAGTAAGCGAGCAGTGCGACGAGCATTTGCACATGCGCCGAGCCGATGCCCCAGCACCACATGCCGAGGTACGCGGTATGGATGCCGAGCACGAACATGCTGACGACGTCTTCCCAGAAAAATGCCGGCGCGAACAAATAGCGGCCGAAGACGTCGCGCTCCCACAAACAGCCCGTCCACATGATCGAATACAACACCAGGGTTTTCACGGCAACGGAGCTCGCAGCGGCGTAAAAGCCCACGCCGGTCAACAAAAACCTGAGCACGAGCGACAGGCTCACCAAAAAAACGAGAAACTGGATAGGCGCCAGAATGGCTTGCACCCGGGTCCAGATCGATGCGTCGCGTCGAAGCCGTTCTTCGTGTGTATATAAGGGCATCTTGCGCACCTGCGGCGGACCTCAACCCTATGCCCACCCGGGGCTGGTGTCAACATAGCTGTACGTAAAGCGATGTTGACAATCCAACGGGAAGTTGCGATGTTGCGCACTCGTCGGAAATCGATGAGGCCTAAGAATGAATCCCTCGTCACGCCAACGCGCGGTTTCGATTTCCTGGGATGATGAGCGCTTGTCCCGGCTGGTCCGCACGATCGAAGGTGAAATCGTGCCGCGTCTCGTCGTGCTCAACCAGAAGCCTGCGCAGGAGACGCATTACCTTCCGTGCGAGGGCGATGTTCAGGAGCTGGTGCGTATACTGCTCTCGTCGCATGCCGGGGTGGCAAGTGATGTGGTGGCCTCGGTGCGCAGCCGCGGGGCGGGGCTCGATGCCATTTGCTTGCATTTGCTCGCGCCCGCGGCGCGCGAGCTCGGTCGGCTGTGGGAAACCGACGAATGCAATTTCCTGCAAGTCACGGTGGGCCTATGCACTTTGCATCAATTATTGAGGGAGCTCAGCCCGCAATTTCGCAGCGACGAAGCGCAGCGCAGAGCGGGCCGGAGAATCCTGCTGCTTGCGCACCCAGGGGAACAACACACGTTTGGCGTATCGTTGGTGGCGCAGTATTTGCGGCGCGCCGGGTGGGACGTCTGGCACGAATTTCCGGATTCGACCGCCGACATCATCGATATCGTCAGCAGTCACTGGCTGGCCGCGGTGGGCATCTCCGCGGGAAGCGACGTACGCCTCGCGAATGTGAGCGCAACCATTCATGCAATTCGACAGGCATCGCGCAACCGCGCCATCGGCGTGTTGTTAGGCGGCCCGATATTCACTGCTCAGCCGCATGTCGCTCACGAGCTTGGCGCCGATGCGACGGCGGTTGACGGAAATCAAGCCGTCCTGCGCGCCGATCAGATTTGCACCGCTTTGCTGAGCGCCAATTGATGATGCGCGCGCGGCGGGCATTGGGGCATGTGCGATGAAGCCGTTCGGTCATCCCAAAAAGTGGCTGGCTGGTCTGGCGTACGATTCGGCGTCGAAGCTGTTGACTCTGGGCTCGGATGTGGCGCTCGCAATCGCAGACTCTTCGAGCGGAGTCATTCGCGATGTGGCCTTCGGCAACGCGGAGCTACAAGCAGAAATCGGCTCGCATTGGCTGGGCACGTCGTGGCGCGACACGGTCACTATCGAGAGCCGGCCCAAGCTCGAGGCGCTGTTGAAAGACGCGGGCGCGAAAGGAATGCCGCGTTGGCGGCAGTTGAATCATCCGACGAGCAGCGGAGTGGATCTCCCGATTCAATATTGCGCGGTGAAGCTCGGCGCGGGCGGACACATCATCGCGCTCGGCAAGAGCATGCGGCCCATGGTCGAGCTGCAGCAGCAACTGGTCAGTGCTCAACAATCCATGGAGCGCGAATACATGAAGCTGCGCCAGACCGAGGCGCGGCATCGTCTGCTGTTTCAAGTCGCGGCAGAAGCCGTGCTCATTGTCGATGCAGGCACGCGCAAGATCATCGAGGCCAATCCGGCGGCGGCGCGACTGTTGGGAGAGGGCGGCAAGCGCCTGGTCGGGCGGCTATTTCCCGAAGGCTTTGATGAGGAAAGCTCGCAAGTTCTTCAAGCCATGTTGGGGTCGGTGCGGGCGATTGGCCGCGCCGACGACGTGATCGTGCGCGCCGCCGACGATGGGCGCGAATTCGCCGCATCCGCCGCTTTGTTTCGCGAAGACCGAGCCTCGTATTTTCTGATTCGCTTGAGCGCCTCGCAGGCCAACGCCGGCGGTGTCGCCGCGCCACGTCAGAATTCCAAAGTATTGGAGATTGTCGCCAGCGCGCCCGAAGGGTTCGTCGTCACCGACCTCGAAGGCCGCATCTTGTTCGCGAACCGCGCTTTTCTCGATCTCGTGCAGCTGGCGACCGAAGAGCAAGCGCGCAACGAGCCCATCGAGCGTTGGTTGGGGCGGCCCGGCGTCGATTTCAATTTACTGACCGCACAACTGCGTGAGCATGGCTCGCTGCGGTTGTTTGCGACTCAGTTGCGCGGCGAATACGGCTCGAACACCGATGTGGAAATTTGCGCGGTGAGCGTACCGAACAGTGCGGATCCGTGCTGCGGGTTCACCATTCGAGATGTCGGCCAGCGCGTGACCTTCGACCGCCAAGCGAGCCGCGACAAGCCGCGCTCGGTGGCGCAGCTGACGGAGCTCGTGGGCCGCGTGCCCCTCAAGGACTTGGTGCGCGAGTCGACCGACATGATCGAGAAGCTCTGCATCGAGGCGGCGCTGGAGATCACCGGGGACAACCGCGCATCGGCCGCCGAGATTTTGGGCCTGAGCCGGCAAAGCCTGTACGCGAAGCTACGGCGATACGGTCTGGGCGAGCTTGCATCGGCCGCTGACGAATCGTTCGAATGAGCCGGATGGCAACTCACAACGGCGCCGCCGCGCGGCTCGAGCTGCCTTCGGGCCGCGCCGTGCTCGAGCTGTTGAAGCCGATCACCTGGTTTCCGCCCATGTGGGCATTCATTTGTGGCGTGGTGTCCTCGGGCGTGGCTTTCCAAGACCACTGGGGCGCCCTGATTACGGGGGTCGTCTTGTGCGGGCCGCTGCTGTGTGCTGCGAGCCAGGCAGTGAATGATTGGTTTGACCGGCATGTCGATGCGTTGAACGAGCCGGGTCGCCCCATTCCCTCGGGACGCATCCCAGGACGCTGGGGTTTGTGGATCGCGATGGGTTGGACGGCGCTGAGTCTTGCCGTCGCCGCGCAGTTCGGCGCTTTCGTGCTTGCCGCCGCGGTTCTCGGCTGCGCGTTGTCCTGGGCCTACAGCGCCCCGCCCGTGCGGCTGAAGCAAAACGGTTGGTGGGGCAACGCAGCGTGCGGCGTGTGCTACGAAGGCTTCGCGTGGGTGACCGGAGCCGCGGTCATGTTAGGCGCCGCGCCCGGCGCACACATTTTGATCGTGGCTGCGCTGTACAGCGCCGGCGCGCACGGCATCATGACTCTGAACGATTTCAAAAGCGTCGAGGGCGACCGGTGCAGCGGTGTGGGGTCGCTTCCGGTACGGCTCGGCGTGCCGCGCGCCGCACGCGTGGCCTGTATTGCGATGGCCGCACCGCAGCTCGTCGTCATCGTGTTGCTCTGTGCATGGCGCCGAGAGCTGCACGCGGCTGCAGTGGGCGTTCTCCTTTGCAGTCAATGCCTGTTGATGCGACGGCTCGTTGCGGAGCCCCGCGCGCGCGCGCCTTGGTACGGAGCCACGGGCGTGAGCCTGTACGTGTTGGGCATGCTCATCGCGGCGTTCGCATTGCGCGCTCATGCGTGATTCCATCGATCACAGCCAGGCGCCATGCCAGCCGGCAGCCGCGCGATGAAAGCTGAGATTTTTCGTCTCGGCTTGGTGCAGGCGAGCATCGGAGCCATCGCCGTCCTCATGATCTCCACCCTGAACAGGGTGCTGGTCATTGAGTACGCCTTACCCGCCGTCATCCCCGGCACCTTGGTGGGGCTGCATTATCTCGTGCAATTCATTCGGCCTCGAGTCGGCCACGAAGCCGATGCAGGCGTGCGGCTTTCGCGCTGGATCTTGGGCGGCACCTGTGTATTTGCCGCGGCGAGCATTCTGTGCGCCGCCTCGACACTGGGCCTTGCTCATGGTTCTCGCTGGGGTTTACTCATCGCCGCATCGGGTTATGCCTTGGTCGGCTTGGGCATCGGCGCAGCCGGTACGTCGCTATTGATCTTGATGACCCAGCGCATCGAGCCCGAGCGGCGCGGCGCCGCGGCGGCCGTGATGTGGATCATGATGATCGGTGGATTCGCGCTGACCGCAGGCGTGACGGGACGTTTTCTGGATCCATTTTCACCGGGGCGTCTCATCGTGATCACCACGCTCGTGGCCCTGGTCGCGTGCGCTGTGACCGCATTCGCCGTGCATGGAGCGGATGCGCCGATGCGTGTTCATCGCGCGCCGCGCGTTGCGTCGATTTCCTTTTTCGAGGCGTTCCGCGCGGTGTGGAACGAGAAGCAAGCGCGCGACTTCACGCTGTTTATTTTCGTGTCCATGCTGGCCTACAGCGCCGAGGAAATTTTGCTCGAGCCGTTCGCGGGCGTCGTATTCAACTACTCGCTTGGAGCTTCGACGCGGCTTTCGGGCACATTGCACGGCGCCGCGTTCGCCGGCATGTGTTGCGTGGCTCTGCTGACGCGCCGACGCACGGCTTCCAGAAAATTCCCTGTGGCCTCTCTCAGCGTCTGGACCTTGATGGGATGCGTTGCATCCGGCGCGGCGCTTGCCGCGCTTGCGTACGCATCGGCCGCAGGTGCGCTGTCCATGATCAGACCACTGGTGGTGTGCCTCGGTCTTGCGAACGGCGTGTTCGCTGTAGCCACGGTGGGAGCCATGATGGATTCTGCAACGATGGAAGAGCCCGGCCGCGCCGGCATGCGCATCGGCATTTGGGGCGCGGCGCAAGCTCTTGCTTTCGCGCTCGGCGGTATTTCGAGCACTTCGCTGGTCGATGGGCTGCGCATCTTCACGCATTCGAGCTCAGGCGCGTTCGCCGCGGTTTTCATTGTTCAGTCGGCGCTGTTTTTGACCGCGGCCGGATTTTCACTCCGCGGCGCACTGCGGGGTTCGGCCGGCCGTCGCAGCTTGGACCGCTTGCACATGGGTGAGTTGACATGAGCCACGACGGAATTTTCGATGTGGTGGTGATCGGCGGCGGCCCGGCCGGCAGCACGGCCGCCAACGATTTGGCGCAACGCGGTTTGCGCGTGCTCTTGCTCGACCGCAACGGACGCATCAAGCCGTGCGGCGGCGCCATCCCTCCGAAGCTTGTCGAAGAGTTCGACATTCCGGAAACGCTCTTGGTCGCTCGCATCCGTTCGGCGCGCATGGTGTCGCCCTCCAATGTCAGCGTGGACATGCCCATCGAGGGCGGCTATGTCGGCATGGTGGACCGCGAAGTATTCGATGAATGGCTGCGTGAGCGGGCGGCGCAATCGGGCGCGATCCGCGCCAGTGGCACCTTCGAGCGGCTGGACTACGACCCGCGCGGCGATTCCAACGGAGGCAGATTTGGCCGAGAGCGAAGCGCGACGGTGCGCCATCGCGCGACCGTGCGGTATCGCGCGACGGATGTCAGCGGCGAGCGCGCGCTTCTCACGGCGCGCGCCCGGGTCTTGATCGGCGCCGATGGTGCGCAGTCGCGGGTCGCCAAGCAATGCATACCCGGAGCCGAGCGAATACGCTACGTCGCGGCCTATCACGAGATTGTCGAAGCTCCGGCGTCGCCGAGCGCGCACTATGCGGCGAGCCGTTGCGACGTGATTTATCAGGGGCAGATCTCGCCGGATTTCTATGCGTGGATTTTTCCGCACGGAAACACGGCCAGCATCGGCGTGGGAAGCTCGCGCAAAGGCTTTTCCTTGCGCGGCTCCGTTGCGCGCCTGCGGGATTCCACACAACTGTCGGGCTTGAAGACGCTTCGTAGGGAAGGAGCGCCGATTCCCATGAAGCCGCTGCCACGGTGGGACGACGGCCGCCATGTCGTGCTGTGCGGTGATGCCGCGGGAGTCGTGGCGCCCGCTTCGGGCGAGGGAATTTACTACGCCATGGCGTGCGGCCGATTCGCGGCGCATGCGGCGTGTGAATTCTTGCGCACCGGCAATGCGCGTGCTCTGCGCGACGCGCGGCGACGCTTCATGCGCGCGCACGGCCGCGTCTTTTGGATCCTGGGCCTCATGCAGCGTTTCTGGTATTCAACCGACAAGCGGCGTGAGCGCTTCGTCAGCATGTGCAAGGATCCCGACGTGCAGCGGCTGACTTGGCAGGCCTACATGCACAAGAAACTGGTGCGTTCGAGTCCGCTTGCGCACGTGCGAATTTTCGCCAAGGACATGGCGCATCTGCTTGGCTTGGCGCGGGTGTAGTGGAAGCAGGCATCGCGCTCTGGTTCAGCAGCGGCCGCATCGTTTGGCTGATCGCCCTGATACTGCTCATGGAATGCGGACTATTGATTCTCATTCGCAATAAATTTCGCTGGGAGCTTCCATTGGATGATTTTTTTGCGAGTCAATTCGCGGGACTCGGATTGGCATTGGCGCTGCGCGCCGCATTGATTCAGGCGCCGTGGACTCACGTCGCGAGCTGGCTTTTCCTGGCTTTTGTCGCTCACGCCGCGCAATTGAGCTTGCGCTGGAGGCAAGCGACGAAATCGTAGGCCATTCGTTGACACGCTCAGATTACGTTTATTTATGGCAACCGAGCTCCCAAACGCGCGAAGATGATCGTGCGTTCATCGATTGGGGGAGTGTATGTCTACGAAACTTTCACGTCGCGCGCTGGTCAAGGGGGCATTGGCTGCCGGGGCATTCCTGCCGGGGCTGGGGGCTTTTCAAGCGGCCCTGGCGGCAACCGATCTGCCGGCATTGGACCCTAACGATCCGACTGCGAAAGCTCTTGGCTATACCAATGATTCGAGCAAGGTCGATGCGACCAAGAATCCCACCCACAAGCCTGAGCAGAAGTGCGGCACTTGCGCCCAGTTTCAGGGCAAGCCTGGCGATGCGCGCGGCGGTTGCAATATCTTTGCGGGCAAGAGCGTTTCCGCCAACGGGTGGTGCAAGGTGTGGGCGAAAAAACCCGGCTGAGCGGGCTCTGATTTTCGCGCGTCGTACGCTCCGCCGCGGGTCGGCGAAGCCATGCGCGTTGGCTTTTTTGCTCATGCTCTGCATGGCGTTTGCCATGCCGGCCAGACCTTCCACGCCATCAGATACGCAAAGCGCGGGATTTACGCGGGTACGCGAGCTGGGCGGCATCGTCGAGTACCGTCTCGACGCGAATGGCCTCGATGTGTTGTTGTTGCAAGACTTTTCTGCGCCCGTGGTCACGTTCAACGTGACGTATCGAGTGGGCTCGCGCAATGAAGTGACGGGCACCACGGGTGCGACCCACTTGCTCGAGCACTTGATGTTCAAGGGAAGCGAGCATTTCAATGCGCCGGCCCACAACAGCTTGAAGGATTACGTTGAAGGCGTTGGCGGCAGCTATAACGCCACGACCTGGCTCGATCGCACGAGCTATTTCGCATCAATCGGCCGTGAGCGGCTCGAAGGGTACATCGCAATCGAGGCTGACCGCATGCGCAATCTATGGCTGCACGAGTCTGACCGGCAAGCAGAGATGACTGTGGTGCGCAATGAATTCGAGCGCGGCAAGAACGACCCGCACAGCGTGCTGGCCGAAGAGGTGCGCGCGGTGGCCTATCAGGCATTGCCGTATCACCATTCGACGATCGGTTGGCGCAGCGATATCGAGCACGTGCCCATCGAAAAGCTGCGCGCGTTTTACGACACGTACTACTGGCCCAATAACGCGACCATTTCGGTGGTGGGGGATTTCGACGCCGCGCGCGTGCTCGAATGGATTCGTAAAGACTACGGCGGATACAGCGCATCCCCCGCGCCCATTCCACCAATGTATACGGAAGAGCCACCTCAGACCGGGCCTCGCAGGCTCATCGTGAAGCAGACGGGCGAGCTTGGCGCGATTCTCATCGCGCACAAGGTTCCCGATGGCCGGAATCCGGACCAAGCGTCGCTGGCGGTCATGGATGCGATATTGAGCGACGGCAAGAATTCCCGGCTCTACCGCGCTCTCGTCGATCGGGGTCTTGCGTTGGATGCGGACGCCGACACCAGCGCTTCGCACGATTTGGCGCTGCACACGATCTCCATTGATCTGGCTCCGCAGGCCAAGCACGAGACCGCGGAGCGCGCTGCGCTCGAAGTCGTTGCAAAGCTGCAAAGAGACGGGCCGACGGCCGAGGAAGTGCAGCGCGTGAAGCAACAAGTGCGCGCCGCGGAAGCCTACAAGCGCGACGGCACCGCCGCCATCTCCGCCGAGCTGACTGAGTGGATCGCGGCGGGCGACTGGACGCTCTATGTCCGCTTTCCACAGGAAATTCAAAAAGTCACCGCGGCCGATGTGCAGCGCGTTGCAAAGGCCTACCTGAACGAAGATCAAAGCACGACGGGCTGGTTCGTGCCCACCGGTACGCGATGACGAAAGCGTGGCATGGATTTGCGTGGCTGCTCATCGGCGCAGTTTCATGGGCTCACGCGGGCATCGCGGAGCATGTGATTCGAAAGCCAGTGGCTCAGGTGGATCTCGTGATCTATCCCACGCGCATCAAGGATGTGGTCACCATCGTCGGGGCTCTGCCCGCAGGCGATGCGTTCGCCGCACGCGGCAACGCCGCGGCCGCAACGCTGACCGGACTCATGCTCGAGCGAGGCACGGTGGACATGGATCAGTTCGCGATCGCGCGGCAGCTCGACGATGTCGGCGCCAGCATTCAGTTCGGGGTATCCAACGAGACTCTCGATATCCGAGCCCGATGCTTGTCCAAGGACATTCCATTGGTCGTGCGCCTGCTCGCGCAGGAATTGCGCCGGCCCGCGTTCGCGCCGGCCGAGCTCGAAAAAGCGCGGCAGCAATTCATCGGCGAGCTGCAAACGCAGTTGAGCAGCACCAATGCGCGCGCCGGCGAGGCCATGAATCGCGCCATTTATCCTGTGGGCCATCCGAGCCGCATGCATTCGCTGGAAGAGTTCCTCGAGCAGGCTCAGTCGGCGACTCTCGACGACGTGAGGTCGTTCTACGCTGAGCACTATGGGCCTCGTGACTTGACGCTCGTATTCGTGGGAGCGGTGAATCCACGCGAAGTGCAGCGTCAGGTGGAGCGGGAATTCAAAGGCTGGACAGGCGGCGTGCCCGTGCTCGAGGCAGCGCAGCCCGCGCCTGCCACCGCGAGTGCAGCGGAGGATATCGCGGTACCTGGAAAATCCAGCGTCTCGGTGTTGTTGGGACAAGCCACGAGGCTTCGCTATCGAGACTCCGATACCCTGGCGTTGCGGGTGGGGACGGCCATCTTGGGCACGGGCTTCACCGGGCGGTTGATGTCGACGGTGCGAGATCGCGAAGGGTTGACCTATGGGATCGGCGCGGGCGTATCGGAAGACACGTTCAATGACGGGCTGTTCGCGGTGTCGGCATCGTTTGCGCCGCAGCTCATGGATCGAGGCGTGGCGTCCGCGCGGCGCGAGCTCGCGCGTTGGTGGCGTGATGGAGTGACTGCGGACGAGCTGGCGCGACGCAAGGAAAGCATCGTAGGCACGTATCAAGTGAGCTTGTCCACCACTGGTGGTCTCGCATCGGCGCTGCTTCTCGCATTACAGCGCGGTCTCGGCATCGATTGGGTCGACCGCTATCCGCAGGCCATTCGCGCGCTGACGCTAGAGAAAGTCAACGCAGCGATCCATGTGCACTTGGATCCAGAACAAATGATTTTGATCCGCGCCGGCACTCTGCCCGAGGCCGCCGCGCGTTGACCTTGCAATTCCGAATGCCGCTCACGGCAGCGAAGACCACTTCGTAGTTCATGGCGCCCAGCTCAGGGCGCCGCCGCGGCCGGCCGCCGGCTCAGCGCAGTCAAGATCTCGCGCTCGCCGCAAACGCCGCGCACTTCGCCGTCCGCCATCAGCAGCACCGGGTGTCCCGTGCAGGCCTGTAGATGAATGATCTGCTGCAGGGAAATTCCCGCGGGCGCCGCGGTGACCGCGGATGCATCGCCGGCGAGCTCTGAACCGCAGAAGCGGCGCACGGGGAACGCCAGGCCATCGAGGTTCACGTGAGTTGCCGCGCGCTCGGCGCCACGCTCCAACCGGTAGCGGCGCGCCGGATCGAGCCACACTCCTTCGGCGCCCTGCGGCAGATCGGTCAGGGCACTCATGACCATCTCGCCCGTGAGCACGTTGAGCGGATTCATGTGGCGCACGAACTCTTCGACGTAGGCATCGGCGGGCCGCAGCACGATGTCGTGCGCAGCCCCGGTTTGCACGATTTGGCCGTGCTGCAAGATCGAAATGGTATCGCCGATGCGCAGTGCCTCGTCGAGATCGTGGCTGACGAACAGAATGGTTTTCTTGACGCGCTCCTGCAGCGCGAGAAGCTCCTGCTGGAGCTTGCTGCGAATCAACGGATCGAGCGCCGAAAAAGGCTCGTCCATAAGCAGCACGTCGGCCTCCGTCGCGAACGCGCGCGCGAGACCCACGCGTTGCTGCATGCCGCCGGAGAGCTGAGCCACGGGCTTATCCGCCCAATCTGCGAGCCCTACGAGCTCCAGCTTCGATTGCACGGAATCGCGCCGCTCTGCCTTGGACTCACCGCGCAACTCCAGCCCCAAGCCGACGTTCTCGCGCACCGTGCGCCACGGCAGTAACGCAAATTGCTGGAACACCATGGCAATGCGCCGGCGCCGCAGCCCGCGTAACCGGCGGGCGCCGCTGGTGACCACGTTCACCATGGCATCGCCGTCGCGCAGCAGCACCTCGCCGCGAGTGACGGCATTGAGACCATTGGCCGCACGCAATAGGGTTGACTTGCCCGAGCCGGACAAACCCATCATCACCGAGATTTCGCCTTCCGCGACTGCAAGGCTCGCGTCGGACACGCCGACCACCACGCCGCAAGACTTGGCGACTTCAGCGCGGCTTGCGCCACGGTCGAGTTGTTCGAGCGCGCTCTGCACGGCCTTGCGGCCTGCGCGTCCACCGCGCTCGGCAAACAAAATATCGACATGGCGAAATTCCAGCGCCGTGCTGGGCTGTGCCTCGCGGGACCTCGCGCTTGCGCTTGCATCCGCGCTTGTGCTTGACCTTGCATCCGCGCTTGCGCGCGCGTCGGCGCCCGTGCTGGCTCGCCCGTCAATCACTTGGCTACCCGCGCTTCGCACGGCCTCGAAATACGATCCAACATGATGGCGAGGAGCACGATGGCAAAACCCGCTTCGAATCCCATCCCGACCTGCACGGTGTTGAGCGCGCGAACTACGGGCACACCGAGGCCGCCGGCGCCCACCAGCGCTGCGATCACGACCATCGACAAGCTCAGCATGATGCATTGGGTGACGCCCGCGAGAATCGAAGGCGCGGCGCTCGGCAGCTCCACTTTCCACAGGAGCTGTAAGCGTGTTGCGCCGAAGGCCTCGCCTGCTTCGAGAAGAGGCTTAGGAACTGAAGTGATGCCGAGGTGAGTCATGCGAATCGGAGCGGGCAGGGCGAAGATGACGGTGGAGATGAGGCCGGGAACCACCCCCAGCCCGAACAGTACGAGCGTCGGAATGAGATAGACGAAGGTGGGGAGCGTCTGCATGAGATCCAGCACCGGTCGCAGAAACTCATAGAGCCGCGGGCGATGCGCTGCTGCGATTCCCAAGGGAATTCCAAGCACGGCCGACATGGCAGCGGCCACCAAGACGAGCGACAAAGTCTGCATCGTCGCGAGCCAATAACCCTGATTCATGATGAACAGAAGCGCCGCCGCGATGAAAATTGGCAGTGCGATGGAGCGGCGCAGGAACCAAGCGAGCGCGCACACCGCGGCGATCAACAGAGGCGAGGGCAGCGCGAGCAGCGCGCCATTCACCGCCGCCACACTGCGATGGATGGTTGCGGAAATGGCATCGAACGCCCACGTGCCGTGGTGTTTCACGTATTCGATGCCCGAGGCCACGCTATCACCCAAAGGAATTTTCTTCCGCTGCACCCAGGCTTCGAATGCGCTTCTTCCGCTGCCCGTCTCGGCGACGGCTGCGCTCGCGGCGAACTGGGAACCATCGAAACGATTCACGCCTTGCAGCCAGCCCGCCACGGTCTCCCGATGCCGATCGATCCACGCCGCCGCCGCAGCATCCGGCTGCTCGTGGCGATTCAGAATCGCATCCATCATCTCGCTCTCTCCTTCGAGCGAGAATTCGAGGCGGCTGAGGAGCCGGCCGACATTCGGACACGAACGTGAATAATTCGCGCGTGTGTTGGTATAAATGGTGGCGCCGCCGAAATTCGGGCCAAACACCGCATCGCCGCCCGATAGGTACTTGACGTTGAAACGCATGTTCATCGGATGCGGATTCCACGCGAGAAACACGATGGGCCGCTGAGTGCGGTAGGCGCGCTCGACTTCGGCGAGCATGCCTTGCTCGCTGGATTCGAGCAGTCGAAAGTCGCCCAATGAAAATTGGTTGGTCTTGATCATCTCGAGCACATGTCGATTGCCGTCATTGCCCGGCTCGATGCCGTATATGGTGTGGTCGAGCGGGCCCGAAAACTTGCGGATGTCGGCGAAGTCCTTCAGTCCTGCATCGAACAAATAGCTGGGCGCGGCGAGCGTGTACTTGGCCCCGGTGAGATTCGCTCGCACGATTTCGACCGAGCCGTCATCGATGTAGCGTTTGCGGTCCCCCTCTTGCGCCGGCATCCAGTTGCCCAGGAACACGTCGATGTCGCGGTTTTTCATCGAGGCATAGGTGACCGGCACGGAGAGCACCGTAATGGTGGGCTCGTATCCCAAACGCCGGAGAAGCTCCGCGGCGATGGCGGTGGTCGATGTGACGTCGGTCCAGCCGATGTCGGAAAAGCGTACCGCCTTGCATTGCGCGGGTTCGGCGGCGTGCGCTCGGATCGAGACCGACCCGAGGAACGCGACCCACGCGAGGCCCGCGGCCATACCGAGGAAGCGCCTCAGTCGTATTTGCATCGCACCGTGG
Source organism: uncultured Steroidobacteraceae bacterium (assembly GCA_964247385.1). GTDB lineage: Bacteria > Pseudomonadota > Gammaproteobacteria > Steroidobacterales > Steroidobacteraceae > TMP-86. The sequence goes on from CAXTUB010000002.1 coordinate 114,109, forward strand.
CTTGCAGCACAATTTGTCGGGACACGATACTAAAATCTAGCATGTTCTCAGCGCGGCGCGTCCGCAACATCATGGAAATCGTGCCGTGAGCGGAGCTGCGAAAATCTCTGCTGCGCAAGCAGCCGCGCGGCGCGACCTGGTCGCCAAGAACCCAGCGACCGGCGAGACGCTGGCCACATTCGGCGTGGCCACTGCCGAGCAGATCGATGTGGCGGTGGAGCGAGCGCAGCGGGCGCAGGCCTCTTGGGCACGCACGCCCGGGGCTGCACGCGCGCGCATCTTGCAGCGCGCCGCTGAAATTCTCCGGCGCCGCAACGATGAGCTGGCCGAATGCGAGACCCGCAACACCGGCAAGCCCATTCAAGAAACCCGCCTGGTCGATGTGGCTTCAGGCGCCGAGTGCTGCGAATATTTCGCCGCCGTCGCACAGACTTTGGGCGGCGAGCAGATCGATCTCGGACCGCATGCCTTCGGCTACACGCGGCGCGAGCCGCTGGGGGTCGTCGCAGGCATTGGAGCTTGGAACTATCCATTGCAAATTGCCTGCTGGAAATCCGCACCCGCGTTGGCGTGCGGCAATGCCGTGCTGTTCAAGCCTTCGGAGCTCACGCCGGTGACCGCCGGAAAGCTCGCGGAAGTCTATGCCGAGGCCGGCCTGCCCCCGGATCTATTTCAGGTAATCCAAGGTTTCGCAGACACGGGGCGTGCGCTGGTGCGGCACCCGGGCATTCGCAAAGTCTCGCTGACGGGTGAGGCGTCGACGGGGCGCGCCGTCATGGCCGAGGCGGCGGACACGCTCAAGCATGTGACGCTCGAGCTTGGCGGAAAATCTCCGCTGATTATTTTCGACGACGCGCGGCTGGACGACGCCGTCAGCGCAGCGCTGCTTGCGAATTTTTATTCATCGGGGCAGATTTGCTCGAACGGCACGCGCGTCTTCGTGCACGAGCGCATTCATGAGGTCTTCATGCGCAAGTTGTGCGACCGCACCGCGCGCATACGCCTGGGCGATCCACTGGATCCTGCCACGCAGATGGGCCCGCTCATCTCCGCCGAGCAGTTCCACAAGGTGATGCGCTATATCGAGCTTGGCGTGTCCGAAGGTGCGCGACTCGCCGCGGGCGGCCAGCGCGAAACTCGGGGCGCGTGTCAGCGCGCATACTTCGTGCGGCCCACGGTGTTCGATGCGTGCCGCGACGGCATGACCATCGTGCGCGAGGAAATTTTCGGGCCCGTGATGGCAGTGCTCACGTTCGATGACGAAATCGAGGTTGTGCGCCGCGCCAACGCGACCGAGTTCGGATTGTCCGCGGGCGTTTTCACGCAAGACATCACGCGCGCGCATCGGGTGATCGGAGCGCTCGAGGCGGGCACCTGCTGGATCAATCACTACAACGTGACTCCGGTCGAGTTGCCTTTCGGCGGTATGAAACGATCAGGGCTCGGGCGCGAAAACGGCCGCGCCGCCGTCGAGCACTACACTCAAGTCAAGAGCGTGTACGTGGGGTTGGGCCCCGTCGAAGCGCCATACTGACCCGCTTGCCGGCCAGCGAAGCTTTCGACTACATCGTCGTCGGCGCAGGGTCCGCCGGCTGCGTGCTCGCGAATCGTCTCAGCGCCTCGGGCAAGCATCGAGTCCTGCTGCTCGAGTACGGCGGATCGGATCGCTCCATCTGGATCCAGATGCCCTCCGCGCTGTCCATTCCAATGAACCGGCCCGAGTTCAATTGGTTTTTCTACACCGATCCCGAGCCTCATTTGAATTCGCGGTGCATGCACACGCCGCGCGGCAAGGTGTTGGGCGGCTCGTCATCCATCAATGGGCTCGTCTACATTCGAGGCAACGCGCAGGATTTCGATCGATGGGAGCACGAAGGCGCCCGTGGCTGGAGCTATGCGCACGTGCTGCCGTACTTTCGGCGCGCCGAGACCCGCCTCGAGGGCGGGGATGAGTACCGCGGCGATTCGGGCCCGCTGTTCACGACGTATGGCTCGCTCGAAAATCCTTTGCACGCCGTATGGCTCGAGGCCGCCGTGCAAGCGGGATATGAGCGCACTGCCGATGTGAATGGCTTTCGGCAGGAAGGATTCGGCCGCATGGACATGACGGTGAACGGCGGGCGTCGCGCGAGCGCGGCGAACGCGTACTTGCGTCCCGCGATGCGCCGCAAGAATCTCATCGTACGGCAACACGCGCTGGTGACGCGCATCGAGTTCGACGGTCATCGTGCAATCGGGGTGCGCTACGTTCGAGGCGGTGCGGAGCACAGCGTGCGGGCAAGCGCCGAAGTCATCGTGAGCGCGGGCTCGATCAAGTCACCGCAATTGTTGAAGCTCTCCGGCATCGGCCCGGCGCGGGAATTGCGTGAGCTCAAGATTCCCGTCGTCAAACATCTGGCGGGCGTGGGCGAAAATCTACAGGATCATTTGGAATTCTATTTTCAAGTGGCGTGCACCCGGCCCGTCACACTGTACTCATCGCTCAACCCCTGGAGCCGGGCGCTCATCGGCATGCGCTGGCTGTTGTTCAAGTCGGGGCTCGGCGCCACCAATCATTTTGAGACCTGCGGATTCATTCGCAGCGCCGCCGGCATACCGTATCCCGATATTCAATATCATTTTTTGCCCATGGCCGTGGCCTATGACGGCAGCACGCTCGCCAGCGAGCACGGCTTTCAGGCACACGTGGGACCCATGCGCTCGAAATCACGCGGCTGGGTGCGTCTTGCATCGGCCGACCCGCGGGATAAACCTCGCATCCTCTTCAATTACATGAGTCATGCAGACGACTGGACGGAGATGCGCGCGTGCGTTCGATTGACACGCGAGCTGTTCGCCCAGCCGGCGTTCGAGCCTTTCCGCGGGCGCGAGATTCAACCAGGAATGGATGTGCAGTCCGATGAGGCCATCGATGCGTTCATTCGCGCCAAGGTGGAGAGCGCATACCACCCTTCCTGCACATGCAAGATGGGGGCGGCGGACGACCCCTTGGCGGTGGTGGATGCCGAAGCGCGCGTGCTTGGCGTCGAGCGTCTGCGCGTGGTCGATTCTTCCATCATGCCGTCGATCACCAACGGCAACCTGAATGCGCCCGCTCTCATGATCGCAGAGAAAGCGGCCGATCACATTCTAGGAGGGCCATTGCTCGCGCCCTCGCAGGCGCCTTTTTATCGAGCGCCGAACTGGCGCACGCAGCAACGCTGACTTTCGAAGGCGTCTTGCGCGCCGCGCATCACCAATAGCGCGGATACGACGTACCGGGTCTGGAATTGTTGAAGACGAGCGCAATGAGCACCAGCGCCGCGGCGCCGGCGAGCGTGGGCAGCCACAAGAAGCTCCAACCCGGATGGGAGAGCATGACGATGATGGGATTCGAGCCCGCGGGCGGATGCAATGTGCGCGTCCAATGCATGGCGCCGATGGCAAGACTGACGGCAAGGGCCATGGACCACCACGATGCACCACAGACACTCAATGCGGCGAGCCCGATGGCGCTCGCGATGAAATGTCCACAGATGACATTGCGCGGCTGCGAGAAGGGGCTATCGGGCAAACTGAAAATGAGGGTGCTGCTGGCGCCGAACGAGCCGATCACCAAGGGCAGGGCGGTGGCGGATGTGAGCCACGCGATGATCGCGATGGCGATGGCCGCTCCCGCACATCCAAGCGCGATCTGCGAATTGGAAAGGCGCGGCGGAAGCGCTGCACCGCCGCGCAGCCGCTGCGCGAGCCTCGCGCTCACTTAGTGCGCGGCGCCAAAGCGATAGGTCGCCGATACGCCCCACGTGCGTGGCTTGGCGTACACACCCGCAACCACGCCGGCAAACAACGAGCTGTCGAAGGCATACACGCGATACTTGCGCTCGAACATGTTGTTCACGAAACCCGCGAATTCCCAGTGTCCGCCGCCGGGCTCGAAGCCGATGCGTGAATCGGCCACGAAATACGAGCCCTCGCGCTCCACCGGCGCGCAGAGTACGGTGAAGCAAAACTGATCCGAATACAGTCCGTTGACTTGCACGGAGGCCGTGCCGCCGGCGAGCGGATGCTCATAGCGCGCAAGCGCATTGCCAGAAAATTTCGGCGTCTGCGGCATGTCGTGATTCACCACGGTGCTGCCATCAGGCAGCAGGACGTTCTTCACCGTGGAATTCAGATAAGACCCGCCCACCTGCAAGGTCACGCCGTCCAGGGGCTGCGAATTGAGCTCGACCTCGAGTCCCGCTTCATGCGCGTCCAAATTGAAGATGCTTTGCACGGTGCCGACTTGAGCGAATGCCTGGTAGTTATTGTAGTCGTAATAAAAAGCGCTCGCGTTCAGTGTCGTGCGATCGGTCAACGTGCTCTTCACGCCCAACTCATACGCATTGAGCTTTTCCGGCTTGAATGGGATGCTGTCTAGGAATGGAACCGCGTTCACATCATAGGGCGTCCCGGTTGAAAACGTGAAGCCGCCGCTCTTGCTGCCGCGGTTGTAGCTGCCGTAGAGCAGCACGTTGTCGACGGGCTTGAAATCGAGCTCCAAGCGCGCCGTCACGCCATTGAATTTCTTGATGGCATCTGACGGGGTTTGCGCGGAACCGTCGGGAAAAATCTGATTTCGATTGAAAATGATGGTCACGGGCCCGGTGAGCCCAGGTGCATCGGGCGCCTCGGCGAAATATGCGCCCTCGCGTTTGTCATGCCAGTAGCGCACGCCCGTGATGAGCTTGAACCGCTCGGCGAGCGCCCATTCATCCTGTGCAAAGATCGCGTACGACTTGGTGTCTTGAGACGACGACTCCGTCGGATCGTACCCAACAAACGGATCTGCGAATTTGCCCGTATAGTCGCCGCTGACGCGCATGCCGTACAAGCCGGTCGTGAGCTGATGCGGACCGAACTGCATGCTGGCGCGGAACTCCTGCGAGAGCTGATCGAGCTTGCTGCCCTGATAGAACAGCACGCCGTCCTCGGGCGAGGCATCACCGCCCTCAAGATAAAACTTCTCCGAATGCTGATAATCGGTAATCGAGACGAAGCTCACCTCACCCAGGGTCCAGTCGACATGCAGCTGCGAGCCGAAGATTTTGCGATCGACGTACGAGGCTTGAGTTTCGGCGCTCGCCCACGGATCGCCGCCGAAGCTCGGCGTGATGCGGGGGTTCAAATACCCCGTGCCGGTTTCGCCAGGATTGGTTCCGTACAGCTCGCATTCCTGAGTGGGTTGAGTGAACTCTCCCTGGAATTGCCCGTTCGGACACGCCGGCGCCACGGAATACAGCCCCGCTTGGCGCTCTCGATCGGCGCGCAGGAAGCGGAAGATGCCCTGCACATTGACGAGGTCCGTGGGTTGCCAGGCCAGAATGCCCCGCAGCGCATAGTGGTCATTGGCGCCGCGGTCCGGCTGCCCCGGAATGATGGACTTGATGTAGCCCGTGTCGCGGTCGCGAATGGCAGCGAGCCGGCCTTGTAAATTTTCAGTAAGCGGGCCGGACACCGCGCCTTCATAGATTTGCTGGTCATACCGGCCGTACGTCGCGGTCGCGTAGCCTTCGAATTCTTTGGTGGGCTTGTTGGAAATGAATTGCAGCGCACCGCCCGTGGCATTGCGGCCAAACAACGTGCCTTGCGGACCGCGCAGCACTTCGACACGCGCCAGATCGAACACGGGAAAGCTCGCGAGATTGATGGAGCTCGAGTAACTGTCGTCTTGATAGACGGCGACGGGCGGCTCTTTCTCATCGCCGTAATCGTTTTGCGAAACGCCGCGGATGTTGAACACCACTTGCGACGACGAATACGCATTCATCCGTAAGTTGGGCACGGCCTTGGTGATGTCGGTCGCTTCCGTGATGTCCAAATCCTTCAGCGATTCGCTTCCCAGCGCCGTGACCGAGATGCCCACGTCTTGTAGACGCTGCTCGCGGCGTTGCGCCGTGACGATGATGGCGTCGAAAGTTTCCGGCTCATCCGCCGCAATGGCCGGCAGCGGCGCCAACGGCACCGCTCCCGCCACGGCGCCGAGCAGCGCCGGAATGAATGAACTGTTTCGCATGATTCCCCTCGAGCGGGCGCTGCCGCCGCTGTTTTAAGCCATCTTCGCACCACGCCACGAAAGGACGCAACTGCAACCCGTTTTCACTCACCGTGGATCCATGTCTCATGGATCGACCGCATGATCTGCCCGTCAGGCGTTGCGTGCAATCTCCTGCAGCAACTCGGCCACGTAGGGCACGAAGGAGTTCCACACCTCGATTTGAAACACATCGGCACGCGTTCTCCATAGAACGATTTCGGCCTTTGCAAAGGCGGTCCGTGCGCACATGCCCACCGAAAATTCTCTGAAATGTAAATCGAGCGCGCACGCGCCGCTCAGAATGTCCTCGGCGCGCGCTCCCGACAACTCGAAGGTGGATTGGCGGTGCGACACGTCGACCCAAGAGTGCGGCGAGCCCAGTGTCGGTGGTACGAGCGCATCGTGTGCGAGCAGCAGGAACTCGTCCGGCCCGAGCCATAGAGCAGAATGCGCGCCGATGCTGACCGCGTGCTTCGCCGGCGGCAGCTTCAGCGGCCATTGCGCGCTCAATTCCCGTTGCGCCGCTTCTTCACCCTGGAAAACAGCGCGCGCGCGGATACCCGCAACACGCTGCCAAGGCGGCTCGGAGGCTGCGCGCTGATGCTCCGGCTCGTCCGAATGGCTCGGGCCAGGCTCACGCATCCGCGACGTCGCTTTCGAGCTCACGCATGGAGACGCTCACCTCGCGGATCGACGAAAAGCGGAGCACATACCTCCACTTCGAGCTCGCCGCCGTCCACAGGCACGAATAGCCGCTCGCCCATGCGCGCCCGGCCGTTCGCGAGCATGGCAAGCGCAATGGGCGCTTGAAGCGCGCTGCTCCAATACGCTGAAGTCACGTGACCTTGCGAACGCACGCGCTCCTGGCCCGTGCGTCGTGCCGTGACCAGCTGCGAGCCCTCTTCCAATACCGTGCGCCGATCCGCACTCAACAGTCCGACGAATTGCTTGCGCCCGGCGGCCAGCATGCCAGAGCGGTCCAGAGAGCGTTTTCCGACATAATCGGATTTGTGTTTGGCAACGGCCCATGACAACCCCATGTCATCGCAAGTGGCCGTGCCATCGGTGTCCTGCCCGACGATGATGAAGCCTTTCTCGGCGCGCAACACATGCATGGTCTCGGTGCCGTAGATACACATCTCGAAGCGCCCGGTGGCCGCTTGCAGTTGCTCCCACAGCTCGAGTGCTGCGGCGGTGGGCACGTTGATTTCAAACCCGAGCTCGCCCGTGAAACTGACGCGAAACAGCCGCACTTCTGTGCCGCGCCAGTCGCCTCGCGCCATCCCCATGTGCGGCAAAGCGGAAGGGCTCAAGTCGAATGAGGGCAGGATCGAGCGCAGAACATCGCGCGCCTTCGGCCCCTGGACGGAGATGACCGACCACTGCTCCGTCGTCGAGGTGAGCCAGACGTGCAGATGAGGCCATTCGGTTTGGCGATAGTCCTCCATCATGTTGAGCACGCGCGCCGCGCCGCCCGTCGTGGTGGTGACATGGAATCGATCGGCGCTCAAGCGTGCGATCACTCCGTCGTCGTAGATGAAGCCATCCTCACGCAGCAGGATTGCGTAGCGGCAGCGGCCCATGGCGAGATTGGAAAAGTTGTTCACGTACAACTGATTGAGAAACGTTTCGGCATCGGCGCCGACCACTTCGATCTTGCCCAGCGTGGACGCATCGAAAACCCCGCATGAGGTGCGCACGGTTCGGCACTCGCGCTGCACACACGCGCGCAGGTCTTCGCCTGCTCGCGGGAAATAGCGCGCGCGCTTCCACAGACTCACGTTCTCGAATATCGCGCCGTGCGCAGCGGCCCATTCGTGAGTTGCGGTCCTGCGCACCGGATCGAACAACGCGCCGCGCGAGTGGCCCGCAAACGCGCCGAACGTCACGGGCGTATACGGCATGCGATACGTGGTGAGCCCGACCTCCGCGATGGGCAGGTTCAGCCGCTGCGCGGCGTACGCCAGCGAGTTGAGATTCGAGGTCTTGCCTTGGTCCGTCGCCATGCCGGCCGTGGTATAGCGCTTGAGGTGCTCGATCGACGTGAAGCCTTCGCGCACGGCCAGCGCCAGATCTTTGAGCGTCACGTCGTTTTGAAAGTCGACGAAGGCATGCGCGCCGTGAGCATCCACGGGACACGGCATGGCGCCCAGCCACGCATCCACGGCAGCGGGCGGATGAGTCTCATAGCGCGCGACGCGCGCCGGAGCGCCGCGGCTCAACGCGAGGCGGATCTCTTGGATGGCGCTGCGCGCATCGTCGAGCGACTCATCGAGATCGAAGAGGCCCCGACACGCTCCGGCGAGGCGCGGCGTGTCGGAAATTTGCGCGCAGGATGGGTCCGGCACGAACGCACGGATGGCCTCACTCCAGACCAGCTTGCCGCGCGCCTGCGAGTACAGGTGCACGCTCGGCGTATAGCCGCCCGACATGAGCAATGCATCGCACGCGACGCGACGCACCGGCCGTACCGCACCGCTCGCATCCGCCTGACCGACGGTGACTGCGGTGATGCGATGAGCGCCGCGCGTGCTCAAGACAGTTCCACGGATGATGACCTCAATGCCGGCCGCAACGGCGGCCGCGTGATGTTTCCCTTGTGGTGCGTCGCGCACGTCCACGATCACGGGCACAGCGGCGCCGGCCGCATGCAAATCGAGCGCGCTGCGATAAGCCGCGTCGTGAGCCGCGGCGAGCACGACGCGCGAGCCGACGCGCACGCCGTAGCGGTGCAGGTAAACACGCGCGGCGTCAGCCAGCATGACGCCCGGCCGATCATTGCCCTCGAACACCAAGGGACGCTCGATGGCGCCGGTGGCGAGCAGCACGCACTTGGCGCGCACCTGCCACAGCCGCTCGCGCGGCATGTCTTCGGGCGGCGCCGACAGATGATCGGTGAGGCGCTCGCACAAGCCTACGAGATTGTGGGTGAATACACCGAAAGCCGTCGTGCGCGTGAGAACCTTCGCGCCGCTCTCATTCAAAGTCCGCATGACCTGCCGTAGCCATTCGCGCGCAGGTTGATTCTCGATGCGCGCATCAGGCATCGACCACAGCGAGGCGCCGAGCTCGGGCTGCTCATCGCACAGGATGACTCGCAACCCATGGCGCGAAGCCTCCATCGCGGCCGCGAGCCCCGTGGGGCCCGCGCCCACGATGAGCACATCGCAGTGCGCGAATCGTTGTGTATAGCGATCGGGGTCCGCGACAGTGGGCGCGATGCCCAGACCCGCGGCGCGGCGGATGAATGGCTCGTATACGCGGTGCCATGCCGATCGCGGCCACATGAAAGTCTTGTAGTAAAAGCCAGCCGGAAAAAAGCGCGCGAGCGCATCGTTCAAACGACCCACGTCGAACCCCAGCCGCGGCCAGTAATTCTGGCTGAACGCCTGAAGGCCCTCGTACAACTCGACTTGTGTGGCGCGCGAGTTGGGTGTGTAGCGTGCGTCATCGCGCCGCACGCCGACCAGCGCACTCGGCTCCTCCGAGCCCGAGCTCAGCACCCCGCGCGGCCGATGATATTTGAATGAACGGCCGATCAAGTACACGCCGTTCGCGAGCAGCGCGGAAGCCAGCGTGTCGCCTTCCAACCCCTCGTACGGCCGGCCGTCGAAGCGGAAGCGAATGATCCGGCCGCGATCCACGCCACCGCCGCTGACCGTGCGCTGCCAGTTTGCCGTGCCACGCCCGCTCGCCCTGCCACGCCCGCTCGCCCTGCCATGGCCGCTCGCCGTGCCATGGCCGATCGTCGTGCCATGGCCGCTCGCCGCGCGTGGTCCGCTCATGTCGCGCCGATCTCGTAGGTGCGGATGATGCGATCCGTGCTCGTATCGCGCACCGCGTTGAAAAAGCGGCCGCAACCGTGCACGTGACGCCAGCGCTCGGCATGCGGACCGCGCTCGTTGCTGCGCATGTACAAGAATTCTGTCCAGGTCTCGTCCGTCAGCGCCGCGGGATTGTCGGACCGGGCAATGTGCGCCTGACCACCGTAAGCGAAATCGCTTTCCGGCCTCGGTCCACAGTAGGGGCAATCAATCAACAGCATGAGGGCGAACCGAACGGACCATGACACCCGCCTCAGTGCGCGACCGCCGCGGCTGCCGCTTCGTCGATGAGCCGGCCTTCGCGGAAACGCTCAATGCTGAATGGCGCATTCAGAGAGTGCGGCTCATCGTGCGCGATAGTCCAGGCAAAGACGTGCGCCGAGCCCGGCGTCGCCTTGAAGCCGCCCGTGCCCCAGCCGCAATTGACGTACAGGCCGGCGATGCGCGTTTTCGCGATGATGGGCGAGCGATCCGGCGTGACATCGACGATGCCGCCCCAATTGCGCAGCATGCGCAGTCTCCTGAACATCGGAAACAATTCGCAGATGGAATCCAGAGTATGGGTATTGACATGCAATGCGCCGCGTTGCGTGTACGACGTGTAGGCATCGGTGCCGGCCCCGATGACGAGCTCGCCCTTGTCCGATTGACTCACATAAGCGTGCATGGTGTTCGACATGACGACGCACGGGAAGGCGGGTTTCACCGGCTCTGACACCAGCGCTTGCAACGGAAAGCTTTCGAGCGGCAGCTGGATGCCCGCCATGCGCATGACGACGCTGGTATGGCCCGCCGCGGCGACGCCCACCTTGCGCGCGCGGATGTCCCCGCGCGTGGTCGTGACGCCCGCGATGGCGCCGCCCGCGTCGAGCTGCAGCCCCGTCACTTCGCAATTTTCGATGATGTCCACGCCGAGCGCATCGGCTGCGCGCGCATAGCCCCACGCCACCGCATCGTGACGCGCGGTGCCGCCGAGAGGCTGCAGCGTCGCACCCAGGACCGGATAGCGGAGCGCCGGCGAGATATCGAGCGGCGGGCAAAACGCCTTGGCCTCGTCCGGGCTCAGCCAACGGTTATCGATGCCATTGAGGCGATTGGCGTGCACGTGCCGCTTCATCACCTGCACATCGTGCAGCGTGTGCGCCAGCATCATCACGCCGCGCGGCGAATACATCACGTTGTAGTTCAGCGCTTGAGACAAGTCCTGCCACAAGTCGAGCGCATGGTCGTACAGTCCCGCGCTCGCGTCGAACAGATAATTGGAACGGATGATGGTGGTGTTGCGGCCCGTATTGCCGCCGCCGATCCAGCCCTTCTCGAGCACGGCGATATTGGTGAGGCCGTGCTCTTGCGCCAGATAATACGCAGTTCCCAGACCATGTCCGCCGCCGCCGATCACAATGGCGTCATACGCCGGCTTCGGCGTGGGCTTGCGCCACTGCACTTGCCAGCCGCGGTGGCGAGCGAGGCCACGCATGATCAGCGTGAGGGCGGAGAAGCGCTGGCGCGTCATGCGCGAACGATGGCGGTTGGCGGGATGCTCAAGCTTTCAATGCGGCATTTTCCGGATCGTAGGGCGAGTCTATCAATACGGTGGCGTGTTTGCGCTCGCCCAGGATCTCGATGCCGAGCGAAGTGCCGACCGCCTCGAAACCCGACTTCACGTAGCCGGTGGCCAGGCTCTTTTGCAAGGTATGCCCGTAATAGCCGGAAGTCGCGCGGCCGACGAGCATCCCTTGCGCATCGAAGAGCGGCTCGTTGCCCAGAGGGTCGGCATCCCTCACGCCATGCACTTCCAAAGTGACGAAGCGGTTTGGCACGCCGGCGTCGCGCTGCATCTGCAGCGCCGGCTTGCCGACGAAATTGGCTTTGCTCATGCGCACGAAGCGCTCGAGCCCGCTCTCCCAAGGCGTGTAATCGCGCGTCAGGTCGGTGCCCCACATGCGATAGGACTTCTCCATCCGAAGCGATTCCATGGCGCGCATGCCGACCATGCCGATGCCGTGCGGCTTGCCGGCGGCGAATAGCGCATCGAATAAATGATGCGCGTACTCGATGGGAAAATGCAGCTCCCAACCGAGAGACCCCACGAAGTTGACACGCAGCAGATACACATCACTGGCAAGCCCCACTTCGGCGATCCGGCCGGTGAGCCAGGGAAATGATGCATTGTCGAGCGCAGTATCCGTCAGATGTTCGAGCACCGCGCGCGATGCGGGGCCGGCGAGCACGAAACAGCCGCGGTTCGCCGTCACATTGCGCAGATTCACGCTTCCATCGGCAGGCAGACGCTTCTGCAGATAGTCCGCATCGAAACGCTCCGCGGCACCCGCACTCACGACGTAATACCGCTCGGCATCGATTTGGGTGATGGTGAACTCGGAACGAATGCCGCCGCGGGGCGTGAGCGCGTGACACAACGCCATGCGGCCAAGCGTCGCGGGCACCTTGTTCGCCACCAGCGAATCCAGCCACGCCGTCGCGCCTGCGCCGGACACTTCGAATTTCGTGAATGGTGTGAGATCGATGACGCCGACCTGCTCGCGCATCAAGCGGCATTCGTTGCCCACATGCTGGAAGTAGTTGCTGCGGCGAAAGCTCCATCGATCCTCGGCGTCGACGCCTTGCGGCGCAAACCAGTTGGCGCGCTCCCAGCCATACCGCTGGCCAAACACCGCGCCCATGCGCGCGAGCTTGTCGTACACGGGGCTGGTCTTCGCAGGACGCGCATCCGCGCGCTCTTCGTCCGGGTAGTGAATGGTGAACACGTTGCGATACGTCTCTTCGTTTTTCTGCACGACGAAACGCCGGTTCGCGTAAGCGCCGTAACGCCGCGGATCGACCGCGAACATGTCGATGCCCGGCTCGCCCTCGACGATCCACTCGGCCAATTGCCAACCCGCTCCGCCCGCCGCGGTGATGCCAAAGCTATGACCTTCGTTGAGCCACAAGTTGCGCACGCCCCACGCAGGCCCGATGAGAGGGCTGCCATCCGGAGTGTAGGCGATGGGTCCGTTGACGATGTCCTTGATGCCGCAATCCGCCAATGCCGGCACACGCGCGGTGGCTGCTTCGATGTGCGGCACGAGCCGATCCAGCGCGCCATCGAACAGGCTCTTGCCGAACCATTCCGGCACGCCGTCGGCAAATCGTGCGGGCGCGCCCGCTTCGTACGGCCCCAGAATCCAGCCCATGCGCTCTTCGCGCAGGTAATACGAGCGGTCCGATTCGCGCAGCACTGCGAGCTCGCGGCCGCCTCGTGCACGATAGGCTTTGAGCTCGGGGGATTCGTCGTAGACGATGTATTGATGCTCCACGGGAATCGAGGGCACGCTGAGCCCAAACATCCGTCCCGTCTGGCGCGCGTAGTTTCCGGTCGCGCACACCACATGCTCGGCGATGATCTCGCCGCGCGTCGTGGTCAATTTCCATTCGCCCGACGCCGTGCGCTCGGCGCCGGTCACTTCCGTCTGTTCGTAGATCGTTGCGCCCTTGGCGCGTGCGCCCTTGCGCAACGCCATGGTGAGATCGGCAGGCGCAATGTGTCCATCGTCGGGGTGATACAAGGCGCCGATGACGGCAGCCGCGCCATCCTTGCCGCCCAGCTCGATCAACGGCCAGATCTGCTTGACCTCGGCCGGCGAGATGATGCGGAAGGGCACGCCGATGGTGTTGGCCGTGCCGCAGTACTTCAGATATTCATCCATGCGGTCGGGTTGCGTGGCCAGGCGCAAATTTCCGGTGACGTGAAAGCTCACGTCCTGGCCGGTCTCCGCGGGCAAGCGCTTGTAGAGATCGACCGAGTATTTGTGCAACTGACCTACGGTGTAGCTCATGTTGAACAAGGGCAGAAGCCCCGCGGCGTGCCATGTCGAGCCCGCGGTCAGCTCGCTTCGCTCGAGCAGCGCCACGTCGGACCAACCTTTCGAAGCGAGGTGGTACAGCGTGGATACGCCGACGGCACCGCCGCCGATCACCACCACGCGCGCATGACTGATCATGGAATTTGCATCTTGAGGTCGGTGCGAAAGTGTAGCGGGAGGGCGGACGGGCAGCGCTTCATTCGCGACGTGGCCGGTAAGAAATGCGCCAGCACCACGGGCGCCGATGGCATACTGCCGGCGTGGCACTCGACACGCGGCGTACGGAGCCTGTCGCCCTTCCTCCGCGGGAATCGGCAGAGCATTCGCCGGAACTCGCCTCCGCGCGTAAAAGCAGCTACGCCTTTCTGACGCTGCAAAACTATTCGCTGATTGCCGTCGCCAATGCCATCGAGCCCTTGCGCATGGCCAATCGGCTGACCGGACAGAAGCTCTACGAGTGGTCCATCGTCACGCTCGGCGGCACGCCCGCGAAATCGAGTTGCGGACTGGAATTCTCGCCGACGCTCGGCATGGAAAAGCTGCAGGCGGACATCGTGTTCGTTTGCGGCGGAGTCGAGGTGCGCGAGGCGGTCTCATCCGCGCTCCTGACCGCGCTGCGCAGGCTCGCAGAGCGCCGTGTCCCACTCGGCGCCTTGTGCACGGGGGGTTATGCGCTCGCACGCGCAGGGCTTCTCGATCATTTCCAGGCCACGATTCACTGGGAAAATTTATCGGCGCTGCGCGAGGAGTTCCCGCGCGTGAAGATCAGCGATCAGTTGTTCACCATTGATCGTGACCGCTTCACTTGCTCCGGCGGCACGGCGCCGCTCGATCTCATGTTGAATCTGATTCGCATCAAGCTCGGGCCGAACGTGTCGCGACTGGTGTCGGAACAGTTCATGGTGGAGCGCGTGCGAGACGACAAGGACCGGCAATACGTGCCCTTGCGCGCGCAAGTTGGCCCATCGCACCGCAGTCTGATCAAAGTGGCGCAACTCATGGAGGAGCACATCGAGAAACCCATGTCGCTCGATCGCATTGCGAAGGCGACCGGACTTTCGCGCCGGCAAATCGAGCGGCTGTTCAAGCGGCACTTGAACTGCGTGCCGAAGCGCTACTATCTCGAGATGCGTCTGCGGCGCGCGCGCGAGCTGCTGCTGCAAACGGCCATGCCCATCATGGATGTGACGACGGCCTGCGGCTTTCAATCTCCGCCGCATTTCTCCAAGTGCTATCGAAACCAGTTCGGCTATCCGCCGAGCGCCGAACGGCAGCGACACAAGCTCCCTCTCTAAAACTGTCGCCGCGCGGCGACGCATTGAGTGCGTGCGCATGTGATTCGCTTCGCAGCGAATGCAAAGATTTGTATCGGTCGGCCCGCGCCGCCGTCATTGCGTTGATAATGAGCGCAACCCCGCTTCGGAAAAAATACGCTCATGTTCTTGCGCTGCCTCCTTACGTTCTTCGCCGCTCTTCCTCTCACGGCCGCATTCGCGCAGGAATACAATCCGGTGCGCACGCATCCGATGCGGCTCGGCCCCCAAGCGAGCCGTTTCATCGTCGGCTTTCGCGCGACCTCCCGTAATGCGCAGACGCTCGCATTTCACGCGCGCTCGACTCATTTGATGCAAATCACACGAGCCCACACCTCGCGTGAGGACGTTGAGGCGCTGCTGTCGCGCACGCAGGTTGCGGCAGCAGGCTCGCGGCAGATCACTCCAGACATGCACGTCATTTTCGCCGGGCGGATGTTGTATGGTGAAGCGGTGTTGAGCGCTCTGGCCGCACTGCGTGCGGACGAGGCCGTGGAATTCGCCGACATCGATGAGCGGCGCTATCCAACCAACGCGCCAAACGATCCTTTGTTCGGACCGACCACGGGCGCGACGGGGCAATGGTATCTCCTCGCGCCCAGCGCTGCCGGCGGAACGCTTGCGAACCGCTCCGCGGTGGATGCCGTGGACGCGTGGGACACGACGGTGGGCGATGCAACCACGGTGATCGCGGAGATCGACACCGGAGTGCGCTTCGAGCATCCCGATTTGTTGCGCGCGGGCTTTGGCGGGCGGCTTCTGCCGGGCTACGACTTCGTCAATCACGACAGTTCCGCCAATACGTTTCTTACGGCCAATGATGGCGACGGATGGGATCCCGACCCCTCCGACCCCGGAGATTGGGTGAATTCGACCGATCAGAAGAGCAAGCTGTTTGACGACTGCGACATCGATGACAGCTCGTGGCACGGCACGCGCGTCGCCGGCATCTTGGGCGCCTTGACCGACAACGCCGTCGGCGTCGCGGGCTTGACCTGGGGCTCCTACATTCTGCCGGTCCGGGCGCTCGGCAAGTGCGGCGGCTACGACTCGGACATCATCGCGGCGGTGGAGTGGGCTGCGGGCATGAACGTCTCGCCCAGCGTTCCCGATAATCCCTTTCCCGCCGATGTTATCAACTTGAGCTTGGGATCGGGCACTTCATGCTCGACCGCGTATCGGTCGGCGTTCGATGCCGTGAATCGGCTGGGCGCGGTGGTCGTGGTGGCCGCGGGCAACGAGAGCGGACCGGTCGACTCGCCCGGTAATTGCAGCGCGCTCGTGCCGGGCGTCATCGCGGTGGCGGGCTTGCGTCATTCCGGAACCAAAGTGGGCTATAGCAGTTTCGGCCCGGAGGTCGGCATTGCGGCTCCGGCGGGCAATTGCATCAACGCAAGTGGCGCGTGCTTGCGCTCCATCGACACCACATCGAACTCCGGTCTCACCGCACCTGCATCGAGCATCTATACCAATCAAACGGCCATCAATATCGGCACGAGTTTTTCATCGCCCATCGTGGCGGGCATCGCCGCGCTCATGCATTCGGCCAATCAGCGCCTCACGCCGGCGCAAATCGTCGCGCGGCTCGAAGCAAGCGCCGCGCCGTTTCCGGCAAACACTGGATTGCCGGTGTGTCCAGCCGTGACAAATGACAATACGAGTCACGGCGAGTGCTCCTGTCCGCCCTCGGGCCAGTGCGGCTTCGGCATGGCGAATGCGAAAAATGCCGTGGCTGCCGCGCTCGAACCCATTGCCGCGGTAGCGTTTCCGGCAACGTACTCGGCCGGAAGCGCCGTGACTTTCGACGCCGCGGCCAGCGCGGCGGCATGCAGCGCTGAAATCTCCGGTTACTCGTGGAGCGCGGGATCGGGCCTGGTCGTGATGAACGGCGGCGGCACGGAGCCGAACATCACCGTCACCGGCACCGGCACGCTCACACTCACGGTTACCGATTCGAATGGTGCGACGGACATTGCCCGCATCTCGGTGGGCGCCACCAGTTCATCCACGACTGCGCCAGCGGGCACGAATGCCGATGCATGTACGTCAGCAATCAATGTCGCCGTCGCAGCACCGACGACTGCGGTCGCCTTCTCACCGGACACCGTCGCTGCAGGCTCGATCTCACAGCTGACGCTCACCGTATTGAACTCGAACGCGTTCGCTCTGACCCAGGCTTCGGTCTCGGCGGACCTCCCGAGTGGCTTGGCATTTGCCGCATCGCCCGCCGCCTCGACGACGTGCGGCGGCGCGCAGTCTCAATTGAGCGCGGACAGCGGCCGTTTGACGCTCACCAATGCCGTGGTGCCGGCCAACAGCGCCTGCACGGTGTCCGTCAATGTCTCGGCGACGAGCGTTGGAACCTATCCTCAAACTCTCGCCGCGGCCGCCGTGACCACGGCCCCGGCGGGCAACAATGCCGATGGTCCGAGCGCTCTGCTCACCGTGACCCCCGCCACCAAAAAAGGCGGCGGCGGTGCGCTGGGGTGGGTCGACTTGAGCGCACTGGCCCTGCTTGCGGCGGCGCTCTGCCGTGCTCGGAGTGTCCGCGGAATCATTTGAATACCACGGTCTTGTTGCCGTCGAGAAACACTCGATGCTCGAGCAACAGGCGAACCGCGGTCGACAGTGCCCGGCTCTCCGAGTCTCGTCCGGACGCGGTCAGCATCTCCGGCGTAAAACTATGGTCCACGCGCTCGACCACTTGCTCGATGATGGGGCCTTCGTCGAGTTCCGTCGTCACGTAGTGCGCGGTGGCGCCGATCAACTTGACGCCGCGCGCGTGCGCTTGGTGATAGGGTTTTGCGCCCTTGAATCCCGGAAGAAACGAATGATGAATGTTGATGGCGCGGCCGGTGAGCTCGCGGCACAAGTGATCGGAAAGAATCTGCATGTAGCGGGCTAGCACGATGAGCTCGGTGCGCGTGCTGGCCGCCAGGGCCAGCAGCTTTTGCTCCTGCTCGGACTTGGTGCCCGGCGTGACCGGCAAGTAAATGAAAGGAATGCCTTCGTGCTCGGCGATGGGCTTCAGCTTCTCATGGTTGGATACGATGGTGGTGACGTCCATGCGCAGCTCACCCATGCGCCGGCGGTAGAGAAGGTCCTGAAGGCAATGGTCCAGATTCGATACCATGATCATGACACGTGCACGCTGCGCACCGTCATGGATGGACCATTCCATCTGTTCGGCTCCAGCCACTTGCTGAAATTGCGTGCGAAGCTTGTCGAGATCCAGCGGCTCCCCGGCCACTCCGCAAAATTTGACCCGTACGAAGAAGCGCTGCGTCAGCGTGTCATCGAACTGCTGCATCTCCATGATGTAAAAACGGTGTTGCGCGAGAAAACCGGTGACGGCGGCCGCGGTGCCCATTCGGCTGGCGCACGTTGCGGTGAGAATGTGAGCGTTTTGTGTGTCGAATTTCATAGGATGTGAAGATTAACCATGCGGGCTTCACAGTAAATGCTTGATTAGCATACGATGTCGTCAATGGACATGCACTCGTCGCGTGTCAGCCAGCCGGTGGACAGGGGCCGCTTTAACATTTTCAAATGAACGATGATGCCGTCGAATTGGATCTGCGAACGTTGTCCACCGAAGACTTGGTGGAACAGGTGCATGACGACTTGTATAACGGGCTCAAGGCCGAGGTCGAGGAGGCCACGCGAATTTTCCTGGAGCGCGGCTGGTCGGCGGAAAAGACGCTGAACGACGGACTGGTCGAGGGCATGCGCATCGTCGGCATCGACTTTCGCGACGGCATTCTGTTCGTGCCCGAAGTGCTGCTGGCCGCCAACGCGATGAAGGGCGGCATGGAAATTCTGCGCCCTCTGCTCGCCGAGACCGGCGTGGAGCCCATCGGCAAGATCGTAATCGGCACCGTGAAAGGCGACATTCACGATATCGGAAAAAATCTCGTCTCCATGATGCTCGAGGGCGCGGGCTTCGAGGTGTTCGATATCGGCATCAACAATCCGGTGGAAAAATATCTGGAAGCGCTCGAGAAGCATCAGCCCGATATTCTCGGCATGTCGGCGCTCTTGACCACGACCATGCCCTACATGAAGGTGGTCATCGATACGCTGAAGCAGAAGGGCTTGCGTGACAAGTACATCGTTCTCGTGGGCGGTGCGCCTCTGAACGAAGAATTCGGCAAGGCCGTCGGCGCCGATGCGTATTGCCGCGACGCCGGCATTGCGGTCGAGACGGCGAAGAGCCTGATCGCCGCGCGCCGCGCTCGGGCGAACGCGTAGCGCGGCTCATTCAGCGCACTTCGCGTCTTCATCGCAGATCTCGCATGCCCGACTCCAATGCGCTGGTGATAGCTTGCGGCGCACTTGCGCACGAGGTGGCCGAACTGCGCCGCTTGAATGGCTGGACGTCTTTCGATGTGCGGTGCCTGCCGCCCGAGTTGCATAATCGCCCCGAGCTCATCGCACCGGCGGTGCGCGAGCAGATCGCCAAGCATCGCGTGCGGTACGCTTCGATTTTCGTGGCCTATGCGGATTGCGGTACTGCCGGCGCTCTCGATGCCGTATTGCAGGCCGAAGGAATCGAGCGCCTGCCGGGTGCGCATTGCTATGAGTTCTTTGCGGGCTCGCAGGCCTTTGGCGCGCTTTGTGATGAAGAGCCGGGTACGTTCTATCTGACCGATTTCTTGTTGGCGCATTTCGAGCGCCTCGTGATTCGCTCGCTCGGCATCGATCGGCATCCGCAGTTGCTGCGCGTGTACTTCGAGCACTATGGCCGGCTCGTGTATCTGGCGCAGCGTACTCGAGCCGGATCGGTGCGCGAGGCGCGTGTCATCGCGGAGCGATTGGGGCTCGACTTTGAATTTCGCTTCACGGGCTACGGTGGGTTGGAGCGTGGGCTCGAGCGGTTCGCGCGCGGCGAGCGGCCCATATCTTGGCTACGCTCTTAATCATTTCGTGGCGCGATATTCCCGCGCAGGTCGTCGCGCGGCGCGGGCGGCAGACTGCGAAGGTTGCGCTCACGCCGCGCTTTCAGGAGGCCATCGACCGCGCCGCGATGCGCGCCGGCAAGGGCAGCTCCGATGCGTATCTGGCCGATTGGAAGCGCAGCGATCCGCGTCCGTGCGGCGATGACATCGAGGCGGAGGCTGCCGCCGAAGCCGCGCTCATCGAAGCGCGCTTCAGCGACGAGACCCTGGAGCGCATGATTCGAGCGAAGGGGCTCGAATCCTGATGTATGCCATGCGCCAATGGTCGGTGCGGCACGCGCGCGGCTTGAATCATTTCTACCGCGGGTTCGAGCGCGCGCTCTTGGCCATGGACGGACTGTGGCGTGCGATCGGTGACGACAAGCTCGATCGCCCGTTCGCCGCCGTCGAGCGCGAGGTCAAAGGATTTTTGTTCGATTGCAGGATGTGCGGCCAATGCGTGTTGAGCTCGACCGGCATGTCGTGTCCGATGAACTGCCCGAAGAATTTACGCAATGGCCCGTGTGGCGGCGTGCGCGAGAACGGTCAGTGCGAAGTGAAGCCGGACATGAAATGCGTCTGGGTTGCGGCGTTCGAAGGGGCGCGGCGCATCGAGGGCGGACTTGCGGCGCTGCGCCGGCCCCAGGCGCCGGTGGATCAGCGGCGCGAGGGCCATTCGGCATGGCTTGCCGTGCTGCGCGAAGCACGTGCGCTCGCGCGGCATGCGCCGCCGCGGCACGCGCCGCCGCGGCATCGCGCTTGATGCTCGCATGAGGTTCGACGATGAGCCCGAAGCCGGCGCTCCGTACGCCATCTTGCCCGGGCACGTTTCTCCCGGCCGGTTCGAACGTGTGCTGCGTGCCGGGCGCTTCGTGGTCACGAGCGAGCTGTCGCCGCCCGACTCGGCGGACCCTGAAGAAGTCTACAAGCGGGCGCGAGTGTTCGACGGGTACGTCGATGCCATCAATGCAACCGATGGGAGTGGCGCCAATTGTCACATGTCGAGCATGGGCGTGTGCTCGTTGCTGACGCGTGTGGGCTATGCGCCCATCATGCAGATCTCCTGCCGAGACCGAAATCGCATCGCCATCCAAGGCGATATTCTCGGCGCGGCGGCCATGGGCGTCTGCAACATTCTGTGTCTCACCGGCGACGGAGTGCAAGCCGGCGATCACCCGGAAGCGAAGCCAGTGTTCGACTTCGACTGTATTTCCCTGTTGCGCGTTGGCCGCGTGCTGCGTGATGAGCAGCGCTTCGATAGCGGCCGAAGGGTCACGGCCGCGCCGAGAGTATTCTACGGCGCGGCTGAAAATCCGAGCGCGCCGCCGCTCGAATGGCGCGCCGACCGGCTGATCAAGAAAGTCGAAGCCGGGGCGCAATTCATCCAAACTCAATATGTGTTCGATGTCGAGCGCTTGCGGCGCTTCATGTCTCACATCGAGGATCTCGGCTATATCGACCGGCTTTACTTGCTGGCGGGCGTCGGTCCGTTGCGCAGCGCGAAGGCAGCGTTGTGGATGCGCGACCACGTGCCGGGAGTTTTTATTTCAGATGCGCTGATCGAGCGGCTGCGGGGCGCACACGATCAAGCCCGCGAGGGACGCGTCATTTGCACGGAATTGATCCAGGAAATCCGCACGATTCGCGGCATCCACGGCGTACATGTCATGGCGTACCGTCAAGAAGAAGCGGTTGCGGACGTCATCGAGCGCTCTGGCGTGCTCGCGGGCCGCGTACCATGGTATCCCGGCCGAGATCAGCCAGCCGCCGGTGTCTCGCCGCATGAATCGTTACAAAGGAATTTTTCGTGACTGAAACTCTCATCAGCTCGGCCAGCAAGGAAGTGGTCATCGGCTTCGACCGTCCGTTCGTCATCATCGGCGAGCGCATCAATCCCACGGGACGGAAAGTGCTGGCGGCGGAAATGCTGGCGGGAGATTTCAGCCGCGTCGAGTCGGATGCGCGCGCGCAAGTCGAAGCAGGCGCGCACATGCTGGACGTGAATGCGGGAATTCCTTTGGCTGATGAGCCGGCATTGCTGGCGCGCGCCATCGAGCTGGTGCAAGCCATCACCGATCTGCCGCTGTCGATCGATTCGTCCATCGTCGCGGCGCTCGAGTCGGGGCTGAAAGTTTATCGGGGAAAGGCACTGGTGAATTCGGTCACCGGCGAAGATGAGCGGCTCGAGACGGTCTTGCCGCTGGTCAAGAAATATGGGGCAGCCGTCGTTGCGATCTCGAACGATGAGACGGGCATCTCGGAAGACCCCGACGTGCGCTTCGAGGTGGCCAAGAAAATCGTGCACCGCGCGCAGGATCACGGCATTTCACCCTGCGATGTCGTGGTCGATCCGCTGGTCATGCCCATCGGCGCCATCAATCAAGCGGGAGTGCAAGTCATGCGTTTGGTGCGCCGCCTGCGCGATGAGCTCAAAGTCAACACCACGTGCGGCGCATCCAACGTCAGTTTCGGATTGCCGAATCGCGACGGCATCAACGCGGCATTTCTCACCATGGCGATCAGCGCTGGGCTCACCTCGGCCATCACCAATCCCCTACATGCCGAGACAGTGAAAGCTTGCATGGGCGCCGATGTGATGATGGGACATGATCCGGATTGCGCGCGCTGGATTCGTAAATTTCGAACGGCGCCGCCGCCTGGCGAGGGCGGGGCAATGGCGCGAGGCCGTCGAGAAGGCGGCATGCGCAGGCGCATAGGCGCCAGTTAGCGGCGTCGCTGACTCAAAGCAATTTGCTGGCCAGAGTAAAGCACGTCACATGCCGCCCGATCATCACCCGCTCGTCGTGTTCATGCCGTCGGGCAAGCGCGGCCGATTTGCCGTGGGCACCCCGCTACTGCAGGCGGCACGCACCCTCGGCGTCGACATCGATTCGGTGTGCGGCGGCCGCGGCATCTGTGGACGCTGTCAAGTGGAGATCGGCGAGGGCCGTTTTGCCAAGCTTGGGCTGAACTCCAGCGCGGCAAGTGTCTCGCCGTTGAGCGATGCGGAGCGCTGGTACGCCGAGCGAAAGCCGCTCAAGGCCGGGCGGCGTTTGTCATGCTCGACATGCGTCTTGGAGGATGTGCTCGTCGATGTGCCGGCGGAAAGCCAGGTGCACCGGCAAGTCGTGCGCAAGGAGGCCGATCAGCGCGCCATCGAGATCGATCCCATCGTGCGGCTGCATTACGTGGAGGTGCGCGAGCCCGACATGCACGAGCCGAGCGGCGACTTGCGGCGCTTGCGCGAGGCATTGAGGCGCGAGTGGGATTTGCAGGACTTGCGCTGCGAATTGTCCATCTTGCAGCGCCTGCAGTCGGTGCTGCGCGCGGGCGATTGGAAGGTGACGGTCGCCGTGCATGCGCGCCAAGACATCATCGCAATCTGGCCCGGTTTGCACGAAAGTTTGTTTGGGCTTGCAGTCGATATCGGCTCGACCACCATCGCCGCGCACTTGTGCGATTTGTCGAGCGGGAAGGTTGCGGCATCTTCGGGTCTCATGAATCCGCAGATTCGCTTTGGCGAGGATCTCATGAGCCGCGTGTCGTATTCGATGATGAATCCCGGCGGTTTCTCTCAAATGACGGCTGCGGTGCGCGAGGCCTTGAACGCACTGGCCGCGCAAACGGCCGCCGATGCCGGCGTCAGCGTCGAGGATATTCTCGAGGTGACGCTGGTCGGCAATCCCATCATGCATCACCTGGCTCTGGGCATCGACCCGGTGGAATTGGGCGGTGCGCCATTTGCTCTCGCGGCGGACGAAGCGCTCACGGTCGACGCGGCCGCGCTCGATCTCAAGGTGCATCCGAATGCCCGCGTGTATGCGATGCCTTGTATTGCGGGACATGTCGGCGCCGACACGGCCGCGATGATTCTCGCCGAGCGCCCGGACCTGAGTGAAGAGTTGACGCTGTTGGTCGACGTCGGCACCAACGCAGAGATTGTGCTTGGGAATCGCGATCGGGTGCTGGCTTGCTCGAGCCCCACGGGTCCGGCGTTCGAAGGCGCGCAGATCAGCTGCGGTCAGCGCGCCGCACCGGGCGCCATCGAGCGCGTGCGCATCGATCCGCAAACGCTCGAGCCGCGCTTCAAGATCATCGGCAACGAGTTTTGGTCCGACGATGCGCGCTTCGGCTCTGCGCAAGTGACCGGAGTGTGCGGCTCGGGCATCATCGAGGTCATTGCCGAAATGTTTCTCGCAGGTATCCTGAGTCAGGACGGAGTCATCGACGGTGCGCTGGCGGCGCGCACGCCGCGCGTCGTGCCGCATGGACGCACATTCGCCTATGTTCTGCGCGCTGCCGAACCAGTCTTACAGATCACGCAGACCGATGTGCGTGCAATTCAGTTGGCAAAAGCTGCTTTATACGCGGGAACGCGGCTGCTCATGGACAAGCTCGGTGTGGAAAGCGTGGATCGCATTCGCCTGGCCGGGGCATTCGGCAGTCACATCGATGTGAAGTACGCCATGGTGCTCGGCATGATTCCGGACTGTCGTCTCGATCGCGTTGCATCGGCGGGAAACGCCGCGGGGGCGGGCGCGCGCATCGCATTGTTGGATGCGGCCGCGCGAGAAGTGATCGAATCATTGGTGAGACGCGTGGAGAAAATCGAGACCGCCATCGAACCGCGGTTTCAGGCGCATTTCGTCGAGGCCATGGCCATTCCACACAAGAGCGCCGAGCTCAAGCATCTGCGTGAGGCCGTGAATCTTCCGCCGCCCAAGCCGGCAGCGCCCCGCGCCGAAGCCCGCAGCCGTGCGCGCAAGGCGGAAGCGAGCTGAATCGAGTGAATGAGTCGCGCGCCGGGAACGTGACCGCCGTGCGCGGGCTTACACGTTCGAGTCGGGCACTGCTTCTTTTTTCTGCCTCATGTAGCTGAGCAGCGCCTCGTCGATGCCCGGATCGAGCGGCGGCGCCACATATTCCAGCAGCTGCTTTTTCCACAGCGCATTGGCGCGCTGCGCCATGTCGAGCGCGCCGTCGGCTTCCCATTGCTCGTAGCTGTTGTTGTCGGCCAGCGGCGAGCGGTAGAAGGCTGATTCAAAGTTCAATTGGGTATGCGCGCAGCCCAGGAAATGCTTGCCCGGCCCCACTTCGCGAATCGCGCTCAAGGCTTGACCGTTATCGCTCAAATCGACGCCCGCCATCAGCGTATGCATCATGCCGGCCTGGTCTGCGTCCATGACGAATTTCTCATAGCCCATGGCAAGGCCGCCCTCGAGCCAACCGGCGACGTGCAAAACGAAATTCACACCGGCCAGGCACGTTGGCAGCAGAGTATTGGCGGATTCGAACGCAGCCTGCGCGTCCGGAATTTTCGATGCGCACAAGCTGCCGCCGGAACGAAACGGCACACCGAGGCGGCGTGCGAGCGCGGCCATGACATAGAGCACGAGCGCAGGCTCGGGCGTGCCGAAGGTCGGCGCGCCCGATTGCATGGAAATCGAAGAGGCGAAGCTGCCGAACACCATGGGCGCGCCCGGATTCAATAGTTGAACGAACGCAAGACCGGCCAACGCTTCGGCGAGCGTCTGCGTCGCCGTGCCGGCCACGGTGACCGGCGACATGGCGCCGGCGAGAATGAACGGCGTCACGATGCACGCTTGGTTCGCGCGCGCGTAAACCTTGAGCGCACCCAGCATGGTGGCATCGTAGGTCATGGGCGAGTTGACGTTGATGAGGTTGACCATGACCGTCTTGGGCCGGCCGGTCTCGCGGTCCATGAATTCATCGCCAAAAGCTATTTTCGCCATGGCGACCGAATCAGCCGCGCGCTCAGGATGAGTCACCGAGCCCATGAACGGCTTGTCGCTGTACTTGAGATGGCTGTACACCATGTCGAGATGCCGCTTGTTCACGGGTAAGTCGACGGGCTCGCAAATCGTTCCGCCGGAGTGATGGAGCGACGTCGCGACGTAGGCGAGCTTCACGAAATTACGAAAGTCTTCGATGCGCGCGTAGCGGCGTCCCTCGTCGATACTGCGCACGAAGGGCGATCCATAAGCCGGCGCGAACACCGTGTTCTTACCGCCGATGCGAACGCTGCGCGCCGGGTTGCGCGCATGCTGGGTGAATTCCTTGAGCGCCGTGGCTTGAATGATTTGCCGGCAGAGGCCGCGCGGAAAACGCACGCGTTCGCCGCGCACGTCCGCGCCTGCTCTTTTCCATAGATCGAGCGCTTCGGCATCTTCGCGGAATTCGATGCCAATCTCCTCGAGAATGGTGTCGGCATTGCGCTCGATGAGCGACAGTCCTTCATCGTCGAGCACTTCGTAGCAGGGGATCTTGCGCGTGATGAACGCAACGGATGCGCTGGCGCGAGCCGTGCGCGCGGCGCGCTTGGCATCTCGCCCGCTGGGCCGGCGCGCACCGCGAGTCTCGCTCATCATGCGGCAAAGTATGCGCACGATCGCTGCCAGGAGCGATCCCATATGCGCCGCCCGCGGTCGCAAGTGCGCCGCGCAGGCTCGCAAGGGTGCCGCGCGAGCACGCTCGGCCTACGGTCCGCCCACTTGTGCTTCGACCGAAGTGGAGTCGATGCTGCCGCTGACGCGAGCAGGGCCATCGCTCCATTCGACTCGCAGGTCGCCCAGGATGCACGCGCCGCCTGCCGCCGTGGACGTGCGCATTCGCAATCGACCTTGCCGGCTTGCCGGTACGGGCCGACCGTCTGCATCGACCTGCCATTCAACGAAACCCGAAACGGGTAAATCCTCGGTCCAACGTGTCGAGAACAACACCGCACGTCTGCGATCGCCTTTGCTTTCGAGCATGACTTCGCCGCCTCTCAGGCCGGCAACGCGGCCGAATCGCCCTGGCGGAAGGCGCGCGATCGCATCGTCCGCGGTCAGCACCGCGGCACGGGCACAGCGCAAGGCCGACGGCGGAGCGGCGTTGCCGGCCAGTGCAAGGGCAGGCATCACCTGCCCGGTATGGGCGGAAAATTCCGCGGTGAGCTTGAGTGGAGGTATCGCAGATGCGCAACTCACATCGCCCGCTTCCAGGCGCTCGATGAAATGCCGGGCGATGTGCGCCGCGCACGCTGAGCGCGCATGCGGCAGCGCATTGACATGAAAGCTGTTGGCAATGACGACCTGGCGTGCGTTGGGAAACGGTGTTGCAACATCGGCGCCCTCTTGGAGAATGGTGATGTGGTCCAACTCGCCCGAAACCACCAGCACCGGAATCGCCGGATAACGCGTGCCGGACGTGATGACGTGTCCGGCCGGATGGAGCGCATCGGATGCCGGCCACGCCACGCATTGCTCGAGATCGCTGTAGTCGAGCGGAAGCGTGCGGTACTCCGCGATCGTAAACGGCGCGTAGAGCTGCGGCGCCTCGCGCTCGCGCGCCGCGATCAATTGCTCGAATTGGGCGCGGCGTGCCGCGAGCGGCAAACGCATGTCGAAGACTTGCGGCGCGTCTTGACACATCACGGCGGCGGCTAGGCCTTCGCTGAATGCACTGGCTCGGCGCGATGCATCGCGCGAATCCACATTCGCGACGGCGTCGGCCATGGCGCGCAACAGCGGAACGTGGTCGCCGGCCGCGAATGCACGCGCCGCCGCATCGAGGTCGCGCACGCTAGTGAACGCCGGGGCTGCACTGAACATGACCACCGCGAGCATGCCAGCATCCGCGCGGAACGCCCGCATCTGACCTAGAAAATCGCGCGCACGCGCATCGAACGGGTGAGCCCGCAACGCATCGAGCGCGGCTTGAATGTGCTGCATGGACGAGCCCGGCAGGCGCGCGCATTCTGGCGAGCGCTGACATGCCGTATCGAATTTGGCGCGTACCGCGGGCGCATAGCTCGGGTGCCACGCGATGTCGGGACCCCCGATGGGGTAGGCTCCGTCGAGGATCAGCGAGCGCAGCATTTGCGGATGGCGGAGCGCAAACACTTGCGCGAAATAAGTTCCGTAAGAGTTGCCGTACAGGTCAGCGGGCGGCGCTTGCAAGGCAGTGAGAATCGCAGCCAAGTCGTCGGCCGCGTAAGCGGTGCTATAGAGAGGCGCCGCGGCGCCGAGCGATGCGCCGCATTGTCCGATGAGCGCCGGCGTCGGCCGCGCCGCGCGCTGCAGCGGCGCACAATCGAGGGCGCTCGATTTTCCCGTGCCGCGATTGTCCATGATCAGCACATCGTGGGAGTCGCGGAACGGCGCAAACAGCGCAAGGTAGGCATCGCGCGATTCGGTGGCCGGCGGGCCCGGTCCGCCCCCGGCAGCAACCAAGATGCCGCGTGCCTTGCCTGGTGAGCGATGCGCAAACCATTCGAAATACACCGTAATCGTCTTGCCCCGTGGATCGAGTGGATCGAAGGGGCGCGATAGCGAGCCGCAAGACGCGCCGTGGGCGCAACGCGTGAGATGGATGACCGGCCGCACGTCTGGCGGGCTTGCGCCTGCCGCACTTGCGGCGCTTGCCCCATCTGCCGCGCTTGCCGCGCACGCCGCAAAAATCCAAGCGAGGGCGAGCGCGAATCCTGGCCGCCGTGCGTTGACCCTCATGGACACGCGACCGTACACTCGTTCAACAACAGGAGGTCTTCATGCTTCGACCCGAGCCTTCTGAATCCCGATTGCATAACAACTACGACCGCGCGCATGCTGCGCGCCGCCGATGTGGCGTGAATCGCGGGGTGCGCGCGTCCACAATTCTACGTGAGCCGTAATTTCGCGAGCGACAACGTGGTCGGTGCGTGTGCGCCCATCATGGATGCGCTCAATGCCGCCAATCAAGGCGATGCGGCTTCGTATGGCGCGGATGACATCACGCTGCGGCTGCAAACGCTCGCCAGAGAGATTTTCGAAACGCAGGTGGCCGTGTTTCCGGTCGCCACGGGCACTGCGGCCAATGCGCTTGCTTTGTCACAGCTCGCGCCGCCTTATGCGGGAATTTATTGCTATGAAGCGGCGCATATCGTGATCGATGAATGCGGCGCGCCCGAGCTTTTCACGGGCGGCGCGAAATTGCTGGGGCTGCCTGGCGAGCACGGCCGCGTGAGTGTCGCCTCGCTCGAGCGCGCCTATCGCTTCGCCACTGAAACCGGTGCCAGTCATGTTCCGCCCGCTGCCCTCAGTCTGACTCAAGCCACCGAATGGGGTACGGTGTACGAGCCTGCCCACATCGAAGCCTTGTGCGAGTACGCACATGCGCATGATCTCGGCACGCACATGGACGGCGCGCGTTTCGCCAATGCGCTCGCCGCGCTTGGCTGCACGCCGGCGCAGGCGACGTGGAAAGCCGGCATCGATGTGCTTTCACTCGGCGCAACCAAGAACGGTGCGCTGTGTGCAGAGGCCGTGGTGTTCTTTGATCCCCGCCGCGCCGAGCACTTCGACCGGCGCCGCAAACGCTGCGGCCACGTCTGGTCGAAAATGCGCTACCTGAGCGCGCAGCTCGAGGCTTATTTGACTGACGGCTTATGGCTTGCCAACGCGAAGCATGCCAACGAGCTGGCTCGGCGGCTCGCAGACGAGTTGTCCGTCCTGCCGGGAGTCACGCTCAACGCGCCCGCTCAGGTGAACGAGGTCTTCGTTGAATTGCCCGCGGTAGTCGAGCAGTCGTTGAAGGATCAGGGGTTCGGGTTTTACCGCTGGGCCTTGAGCGAGCGCACGCATGGCGTGCCGGTGCGATTCGTCACGTCGTATGCGCACACTCTCGCCGACGTCGATGCGTTGGTGGGCGCGGCGCGCAGCGCGTGCCGTCTTTAGCCCGGAGCGACAGCCAGGGTGCGCGGATATTTTTCGAAGAAGCGGGTGATCATGAACTCGGCTCGCCGGCGCGCGCGTTCCTCGGCTGAAAGCGCCGGCGCAAGTCCCAAATAGCCAAGCTTCTCCAAGCATGCCTCGCACGGCAACAGCCGCTCGAATGCAAAGCCGCTGGCACTGGGGCTTTCGAGGTGAATGCGGAATACTCCGTCCTCGCGCGCTGAAACGCAGTGTGGCGGCGGAAACCCCGCAGCGCGCATCCGCTCGATCTCGGCGCAATGGGCAAAATGAAAGGATGGGCGGGGCACGCCGGCGCGCGCGTGCAACAAAACGCGCCGGTCTTTGTAAGCCAGAGTGGAGTCTTCCAGCGCGCGCACTTCATCGAAGAACCGCAACTCGATGCCGGTATCCACCAGCGCTTCGAGCTCCGCGACGGTAAAGCGGTACGGATTGACCGATAAACGAAATTGACCCAAATCCCGAGCTCCCATGCGCGCGCGCAGGTCGTTGAGCTCGCGATCTTCAGTGAAATCGGGTAATTCCATGGGTGCTAATGCGTGACTTCGAGAATTTTTGCGAGTCGCGTCTCTGCATCGGTGCGCACGCGAAACTCGACTCGCCTGGAACGCTCGGCGTCCTCGCTGCCATCAGCGCGCAGAATCAAATGCGACGAGGCCAATCCATTGGCCGTCAGGAACCGCGCGATCCAGGCACGATCTGCAACGACCTCGGGTAAGTTCAGTAGATACTCGAGCGTGGTGCGTGTACGGGCCTGCGATAGCTCCATGTTCCTGAAATAAGCGCCTTGCACCGGCTCGCCGTACCAGTCGGATGAGGTGTGTCCTTCGATGCGAATCTCGGCAATGGCGTCGCGATATTTGCGCGAGGTCAAGATGGCGACGTAGCGTGGAAAAAAATCCGCCAGCACGGTCTTGAATTCGGGCCTGAGATCACTCCGGCCATTCGCAAACAGCACCTCCGGCTCGGTAAAGCGCACGCTCAAATCGTTCTTGATGAGCTGCGCTTTCCAGTGCGGCAAGTCCTGCCTGAATTCCGACTGCAAATCATCGTAGAGCGCATCGCGGATTTCGCTGTAGGCAATGGCGACGCTCTTGACTCGGTCGGCGTCGGCTTCCACTTTCAGCATGTACATGACGGCGATCAAAAGAAAGATGACCATGAGCCCGGTCATCAAGTCGCTCAAAGGAATCCAGTGCGCTTCGGCCGATCCCAAACTGTCGGCTGGTCCCAGCGAGCTCTCCTCACCGAGCGCGCTCATCGCGGAGAAGTCACCGGGAAAAGCTCATGCGAAGGGGCTCATGGGCAGCAAAGCTCACGACACCCGGGTCGATTGCAGCACGCGCTGCAGCTGCGTGGTGAGCGGCGTGTAATCCTGCACGAACTTTTGCGACAGCGCGGTGAGCTGCCGCCCAAGCGACTCGATGGCGCGGCGCAGCTCTTCTTCGAGCGCCTTGTCGAGCAGCACGATGTGCTTTCGCGAATCCTCGGTGGCGCGACGCACATGCTCGTTCAGCGCATCGTTGGCTCGAGCCAGAGCACCGGTCAGCTGCTCCTGATTGGCGCGCACGCCGGCTTCCATTTGACTCGTCATGGCCACGATGCGCGATTCGATTTCGGGCAAGCCGGATGCGGCCTTGTTCACGAGTCCGGCGAACGCGCCGAGCGAGCTCTCGAGATGCGTCCGCTGCGTCTCGAGCGATGTCAGCAATTTCTCGAGCGAGCCTGCGACTCCGTTGAAGGCCGACGCTTTGTTGACGAGGTCCGCGTAGCGAAGCGAGGCCTGCGCCATGTTCTTGCGGGTCGCCGTTTCTTGCTCGATGAGATCGTTGAGTTGAACTTCGTACTTTTGCTGCCAGACCAGCAGCTTGCCGATGGCCGAATTCAGCTGCGTGAAGTTCTCGCCGAACTGCTCGTTGATCTTGGCATTGAAATCGCGGATGACTTCCTGCAGCGCTTGGATCAATGCCTTCGAGTTGGAATCGGCGACCTTGTCGGCATAGCGCTCAAAGGAGTTCTGCAACTTGTCAAGACGTGACTCGGTACCGGTGCGCAAGAGTTTGATCTGGCCCACCAGGCTCGACTCGCCCGCGTGTCCCATGGTGCGATTGAGCTCGACCAACTGCGTGGCAAGGTCATCGACGGTGGCGCCGGTGGTGACGCTGCGCGCTCGAGCGCGCGTCTCCCCAAACAACATTTGCCGTGCCTTTAGAGTCAGCGCAAAGCCGATGCCGGCCACCGACGCCCAGAACGATGTGCGAATGCCCTCGAGCAAATGCGGCACGCCGGCGCGCACATCGTTGGGATCGAAGTCGAGCAAGCCCCATGCGATGCCGGTGAAACAAAAGAAGATGCCGAGAGTGGTCAAAAGCGTCGGACCCAACAGCGCCGCACGGCGCGACCAGCGCAGATGAAACGCGATGCCGACCACGCTGATGAGCAGGATGGCGAATTCCGTCAGCGGGCTTAAGTTAGCCCAAATGCGCTCCATGCCGCATTGTGCACTCGATCGACTGGCGCGCTCAAGGCTTCAGCAGATCGAGTGCGACCGCAGTCATGGCGGTCACGCCGGTGCGCAGTGTCGGCTCCGGCACGGGAAGAAACTTGTCGGTATGCATTCCGGGCGGCAGAGTGCCGCGCGACTTCGCCTCGTTGAGCGCGGCTTCATCGACGGCGCCGAGCCAGAACATCACGCTCGGAATCCTGCGTTGGTCGAGACCGAAGGCGCCGAAGTCCTCGCTGGCCATGATGGGATCTTCATCGAACACGCGGTCCGCGCCGAGCGCGGCACGCAGCGTCGATTTCAAGCGCGCGCTCAACGCCGGGTCGTTGTACGTCACGGGCGTGAATTGCTGCTCCGGAATCGTCACGACCGGATACAGATCCTCTGGCAAGCCCGCCGCGATCGCAATGCCTCTGGCGGCATTGCGTACGCCATCGACCGTCACTTGCTGCGCACGATCGCTGAAAGCCCGCGCGGTCAGCTCCAGCTTAACCTCGTATGGAATGATGTTGCGCTTCGTGCCGCCGTGAATATCGCCCACCGTGACCACCGCAGGGTCTTGCGGATTTTGCTGGCGACTGACGATGGTCTGGATCTGATTGATGAACTGCGCCGCCATGACAATGGGATCCTTCCCTTCTTGCGGCCTCGCGCCATGCCCGCCAATGCCGCGGATCAGCACATCGATCGATGTCGAGCTGGCGAGCGCAGCTCCCGAGGTAATCGACACGGTGCCTGCGGCGCGCGCATTGGTATCGTGCAGCGCGATGGCCATGTCCGGCGTGCCGAAGCGCTCGTATAGACCATCCGCCAGCATGGCGCGGGCGCCGTCGACGGTTTCTTCCGAAGGTTGGCCGATGAGCATGAGCGAGCCATGCCACTGCGACCTGGTTGCGGCAAGCGCACGTGCGGTACCGAGCAAGACCGTCGTGTGCACGTCATGGCCGCAAGCATGCATGACCCCGACGTCTTGGCCTGACGGAGTCTTGCTTCGCACCGTGCTCGCATACGGCGCGCCGGTATTTTCAACGACGGGCAGCGCATCCTTGTCACCGCGGATCAGGAGCTTCGGTCCCGCACCGTTCGCGAGCAACGCAACGACGCCGTAGGCTTGCGACCCGTCGGCATACCGGCCCACTCGCTCAGTCACCTTGAAGCCGGCTCTGCGCAATTCCGCGGCGAGGAGCGCCGCAGTCTTCTCCTCGTGATGCGACAGCTCTGGATGCGCATGCAAACTTTGATAGGTGGATAAGAGCGACGGTAATTCCGCCGACACCGTGGACTGCAGCTCGGCCGCGCCTGCGGCGTTTGCCAACAGGGCGGCCACCGCCAAGGACGCGAAGGCAAAAACGCTTTTCATGATCCCCCCAACTCGTTCTTGTGCGAACTATACAACGCGGAGTGCCGCGATATGGAATGACCAGAACCCCGCGCACCGCTACACTCTCGTGGAACATGGAATCGAAACTTGCGCGCGTTGCCGAGCTGGAGCTGATCGAAGCCACGCAAAAGCTGTCTCCTGAAGAGCGCGTCAACGCGTTTTTGGCACACAGTCGATTAATGTTCGAGCTTCGAGCCGCAGCGGAAAGCGAGCCGCAGCGCAATGAGGTGAATCGCGAATGAGAGCACGCCGCGCGGGTGAGTCGGCACTTTTGTTGTTGGACGTCGTGGACGTCTTGAATCGCGAGGGCATTGATTACGTCGTCATTGGCGCATTGGCTGCGACTGTGCACGGCGTAATCCGGGCCAGCGCCGATGCCGACCTGTTGCTGGCCAGCACAGCTCAGGCTGCGAGTCATTTGACAGCCTTGTTCATCGCGGCGGGGCTCATTGCGGAAACGAGGGTAGGCGGTCTCGATGATCCCATTCCGGCGCTCATTCCCGTGAGCGATGCATTTGGGAATCGCGTCGACCTGTTGCTCGGGCTGCGAGGTATCGACTCGGCAGCGTTTACGCGCGCCGTGGCGGTTGATTTCCAGGGTGCGCGCCTGAAATTCATAGGGCGAGAGGACTTTGTTGCGATGAAGCTGTTTGCTGGCGGCCCGGTGGATATTTTGGATGCGCGTCGTGCCATCCTGGCGAGTCAAGGAAATTTGGATCGCGAGCTACTATTTGCGATGGCGCGGCGTTATGGCGCCGCCACCGTCAAAGTTCTCGAGGATGTTCTGTTGGAGAATAATTCTTAGCGATCGCGTGGATGCGCGGTGTCGCGCGATGACCGAGCGATAGCGCGCGAGAAGCGGCAGTCACGGATTCATCCATTGGCTTTAGTGAAAATCCCGCGACGAAGTCACGATGCTGCCGAGCCAGCGAGAATAATCCTGCACTCGATGGGCAACCACATGGATTACGCCGGACTCGTGTTGCAACTCGCCATGCACCACCATGAGTTGAGCACCGAATACGGCTTGACGTTGAGTCTGCTGCAAGCTTGGCCAGATGATGAGGTTGCTCATGCCGGTTTCATCTTCGAGCGACATAAAGACGACGCCGGATGCCGTCTCCGGGCGCTGCCGATGCGTCACGATGCCGGCCACACGAACCCGCGTGCCGCTCTTCAGTTGAGATAAATCGGCGGCGCGCACAATGCGCAAACTCTCGAGCTTGTGCCGTAGCAGCGCCAACGGATGACGGCGCAGCGTGAGCGAAAGACTGCGGTAATCGGCGGCGATTTCCGCGGCTTCGCTCGGTGCGGGAAGCGGCACGTGCGACTCGCACGCCGATGCATGCGCGAGCACGCCGGGCAAATATTCGACGCCTACGGCTTTCCAGAACGCATCGTGCCGGTGACCTGCGAGCGTGCTCAACGCTCCCGCACGTGCAAGCGCCTGCAAGGCGCGCCGGCTCAACTGCGCGCGCGCGGCCAGATCCTCGACGCTGCCAAATGGCGAAGCGGCGCGGACGCGCACGAGCCGCTGCGCAGGCTCTTCCGGCATGCCGCTGACCATGCGCAACCCTAAGCGGACTTCGGCGCGTCCTTCCGCGTTCGCTTCCAGCGTGCAATCCCAATCGCTCAACGTGACGTCGACGGGACGGAACGTCACGCCATTGCGGCGCGCATCGTTCACGAGCTGCGCCGGCGCATAAAACCCCATGGGCCAGCTGTTCAAAAGCCCCGCGACGAATGCGGGGTGATCATGACATCGCAGCCATGAAGAGGAATACGCGAGCAGGGCGAATGAGGCGGCATGCGATTCGGGAAACCCATAACTGCCGAAACCCAAAATCTGATTGTAGATTTGCTGTGAGAATTCCTCGCTGTAGCAGCGCTCGCGCATGCCTTGCAAAAGCTTGTCGCGAAATTGCTCGAGGCCGCCGCGCCGCTGCCAGGCCGCCATGGAACGGCGCACTTGATCGGCTTCGCCTGGGGAAAACCCCGCGGCCACCATGGCGATTTCCATGACTTGCTCTTGAAACAAGGGCACGCCGCAGGTGCGCTCGAGCACGCGCCGCAACGCCTCGCTGGGATAGCTCACGGCTTCCAGTTCCTGGCGCCGCCGCAGAAAGGGATGCACCATGCCGCCTTGAATGGGCCCGGGACGGATGATGGCGATTTGAATCACGAGATCGTAATAAGTGCGGGGCTGAAGGCGCGGCAACATGGTCATTTGCGCGCGCGACTCCACTTGGAACACGCCTATGGACTCGCCGCGACATAGCATCTCGTAAGTCGCCGGATCTTCGGCCGGAATGTCTTCGAGCGCGAACGGGCGGCCCTCGAAAGTGGATTTCAAATCGAGCGCGCGGCGCACCGCGGAGAGCATGCCGAGCGCGAGGCAATCCACTTTCAAAAGCCCCAAGGATTCCAGATCGTCCTTGTCCCATTGAATGATGGTTCGATCTGGCATGGAGGCATTTTCGATGGGCACGAGCGTGTGTAGAGGCTGCTGTGAAATCACGAAGCCGCCCACGTGCTGCGACAAGTGCCGCGGAAAGCCCAGGATTTGCGCCACCAGTGACAACAGCAATTGCGCATTGCGCGAAGCCGGGTCGAAGCCGAGATTTTTGAGCTGCGCTGAGATTTCTCCCGCGCCGTCGAACCAGTGCAAGGATTTCGACAAGGCATCCACGATGTCGGGCGGATAGCTCAAGGCCTTGCCCACATCGCGCACAGCCATGCGCTTGCGGTAAGTGATGACCGTCGCGCCGATGGCGGCACGCGAGCGTCCGTATTTTTCATAGATGTATTGAATGACTCGTTCGCGCTGCTGATGCTCGAAGTCGATATCGATGTCGGGTGGCTCGTGCCGCTCCTTGGAAATGAAGCGCTCGAACAGCGTGGCGGTGCGCGCAGGATCCACGGCGGTGACACCCAGCGCGTAGCACACCGCGGAATTCGCAGCGCTCCCGCGGCCTTGGCACAAGATGCGCTCTTTCCGAGCGTAGCGGGTGATGTCCTGCACGGTGAGAAAGTAATGCTCAAACTTGAGCTCCTTGATGAGCTCGAGCTCCCGCTCGATCTGCTCGCGCACGGTAGGCGGCACACCGAGGGGCCAGCGCCAGCGAATGCCTGCTTCGGTGAGATTGCGCAAATGCTCGCTTGCCGTGAGACCCGCCGGCACCAGCTCTTCGGGGTATTCGTAATGCAGACTTTTGAGGGAAAAATTGCATTGCTGCGCAATCTCGAGGCTTGCGGCAAGCAGCTCGGGCGGATAGAGCTTGCGCAAGGTGGCGAGCGGCCGCAGATGCAATTCGCCGTTCGGCAAGCCCTTGCGGCCAATCTTGTCCACCGTGGTATGCAAGCGAATGGCGGTGAGCACGTCATGCAGTGGGCGCCGTGCGCGCTTGTGATAGTGCGCATCGCCCACGGCCGTCAATTTCAATCCCAGCTTAACGCTCAAGCGCTGCAGAATTTCCAGGCGTTGCGCACTGGCCTGTGCGAGACGATGCGTGAAGGTGAGGTAGCGAGCTGGTGTGCCGAGCGATGCAAACCAGCGTGCTTGCTCGCACCGCACGGTCTCGCCCGGCACCCACAGGGCGATGGTGAGATGCAAGTCATGCTCGAAGTCGGCACGGCTCAAGGTGTATGTGCCTTTTTCGGAAGTTGCACGGGCGCGCGTGATGAGCGAGCAAATCTGCGCATAGGCCGCTTGCGTGGGGGCTAGGAGGACGACTCGATCGCCTTCGGCAAAACGGAATTGACTGCCGATGATGAGTGGAATCTTTGCTTGCAGCGATGCTTCGTGCGCACGCACGATGCCCGACAGCGAGCATTCATCGGCGATGGCGATGGCGGAGTACCCCAGCTCTTTCGCACGGCACACCATTTCAACGGGGTGGGATGCACCGCGCTGAAAAGTAAAGTTGCTCAAGGCCAGGAGCTCGGCGTACGCCATCAGATCAGCCGATCAATGCAGCTCATGCCACGCTAGGCCCACAAGCCCTGCAAGAACCAACGCCGGCTCGCGGCTTCCCGATACAGCCACCAACGCGCGCCTTCGTTGGTGCGTGCAAGATAGTAATCGCGGCTCGAATCGGCATGCTCCCACCAGCCGGTTTCAATGCGCTCCGGAGTGCCTAGAATGGCCGGCAGATCATCAATGGGTTTCGGATCGAACAGCCACAGCGGCCGGTCTGGAAAGCGTTCCTCCGGCAGCGTGGGTGAGCCTGCGGTTTCTTCTGGCCGATCGCGCACGCACCAAGCTTTTTCCGGCCGATGATCGTCGGCCAAACCCAGGTAGCGCACGGCATCATCACCCAAGCGGGCGCGCAGCTTGTCCAGCAGATCCGTCCAGTCGGCATCGCGCCGAGAGTCTTCTTCGAACAAATCCTTTTGGGTGAACCCGAGCGGCACGAAGCGCCCGGCACCGAGCACGAGATGCGTGATGGCGGCGGGGAGCGCGATGCGCTCGAGCTTTTCGCGCAGCAGAGCGAACAGATGCAGCGCATCGCGATGCGGCGAGCTCATGCGCAATGTGAGCACGGTGTCAGCGGCCTCGCGATGCTTGAGCGTGAGCTGCAAGCTTTGCAAGGCCGTGTCGCGCCCGCGCAAAAAACCTTGCAGCTCGTGCAACATGCGGCGCAATGCGAACAGCAGCCCTTCGACGCTCTCGACCCCTTGAGTGAATTCGAATTGCCGCCGGAATGCCTGCGGTGCGCGAAAAAACTTACGCGGATCGGCTTGTTCGCCCAACAGACGATGTACATAGCCGCTGGCCTCGGGCCCGAAGCGCCGCGCCACCGCCGCGGGCGGCAGGCACAGGACTTCGCCGATGTGCTTGAGACCGCTGGCACGGAAAGCGGCGCGTGTGCTCGCATCCAATGCGAGCGCATCGAGAGGCAGGTGACGTAACGCGCCTTCGAGCGAAGCTCGTGAAGTCGCGGCCACCGGATGTTCGCAAAGCGCCAGCAATGCCGCCCCTTCCAAGGTGGGTGCGACGCCTAGCCGGGCAGTGTAACGAAGCCTTGAAATGCCTTCGGCGATGCGCGCGCGCAAATTGGCGAGCGCGCCGAAATAGCGAATGCTTGCGCCAATTTCCAGCCACAGCATCCAGCGCTCGGAATCGAAAGTGACATGGCTGCTGAATTGCTCGGCCCATGCGCTGAGAGCTTGCAACGCTTGATGTTCCGCACGTTTGGAGCGATCGATGAGTTGCAAAGTGGGTTCGCGCGAAAGCGCGGTGGCGGCATCGAGCATTCTCGTCAAGCCGCAAGCGCGTGCCGTTTCGTTGCAGGCGATGAGCACACGGCGCGAGCCATGGCGTTCTGCAATGGCGCTCATGCCGCCCGGCTTGGGCTCGAGCAATTCCATGGCAAAGTGAGGCAGCGAAAGGCAAAGCCACAACACGGCGTGGGGGGAGGGGCTTTAAGCGCAGTTTTCGTGAAGCGGCAGGCGTACGCGTGCGGGCATGCCGCCGCGCACTTTGAGCAAGTCGATGACGAGCGCTCGGGGCTCGGGCCGCAGGGCCAGCCGCAGCGCCGCGGGAGAGGGAGCGATGCGGGCTTGAGGAGTGCGATAAAGAAACATCCAAGCGCGGCTCGCTTCCGCCGCGACTTGCAAACGCCGCAAATTGCGATCGTGCGAACAATCGCTCCACAACAACACGGCGCCTGCCGCACGCGCACGCAAGGTTTGCTCGGCAGCCCAATGCGCATCCGCTTCCTGCGGGCTCATGATCCAGACGATGTGGCGCAGAGATAAGCCGGCTTGCAGCAGCGCCGGAGCATAAGGAATGTGTGGCGGACGAATGAAAACTGTTCTGCGGCCGGCCTCACTCAAGCTTCGCAAGGCCGGCAAGCTCAAGCGCAGCTCACCGATGCCTTCAATCGAAGGAAGAATTTCGATCAAAACTCCGCGCGGCCAACCCCCTCCAGGCAGTGCGGCATCGAGCGGGCCAAAGCCGCTCTGCAACACTTCGAGCCGACTGCGGTGACGGCCTTTCCAAACTTCTCCATGGCTTTGCAAGAACAAATCGAGAGCTGGGGAGGACGGCGCATCATGCATGGCCTAAGGGTAGGTAAAAATTCGATACTGTACAAGTATACAGTTCTCTCTAAGGGAGTTCAGTTGTCGGCGAGTTCTGACGAGCGGATTAGAAAAGCACTCTATCGCCCTCAAAATTCATGAGTTAGTTTGATTACCCACTCGATGAAACTCAAGGAAGGTTCATGCGCCAGGTTCCATCCAAAACTCACCGTAAACCGTTACTCAAGCAAGCCAGAACGCGCATGCCTCTTATTCGAAACGGCAAGCCAAAGTCTGGTGCTGAATTGTCCACGCGTGAGCGCGGCTATTTGCTCGACGTATTTTGCCGGGCTCTGCTACCGCAATAACCCATCAATACATGGCCGCGCCGCGGCCAGCATTCACTGCCGCAGCGGCGGCGCATCCATCAATCGCGAAGCCGTCAACAAGCTGTCGCAAACACTTCCACAGCCCGCATCTGCGCCCACCTGTAGATAATTTTGTGGCTCTTCAAAAAATGCTCGCCCGTCTACGATGACTGCAATGGCTGGATTCATGGAAGCCGCATGGGCGTTACGAATGGTGGCTCTCATTTCATTGAGCCGATGGGTTCGGCAAATTGCATTACTCAACGATAAATCAAGCACATCGAACCAATTCTTACGAACGAGTTGATCGAGTGCCCGGTCATTGTCGGGAAATTCACAGCTCACGTTCCAACCCGCCCGCAAATACAGCTCCGAATTCATGGCAGCCCCCAACATGTGGCTTTCGCCAGGTTGAGGGGCCACGAGAACTGAGTGACCGCAATGGGCCGCGCCTGCATCGGCGCCAAGCTGTGAGCCGAGCGTGCGCGCCGTGCATTGCAACCGGCCCATGGCCAAACTCATGTCCATGTCGCTGCAGCGATCATCGTTCCACAACATACCGATGTGACGCGCCGCGGGCTCGAACACTTCGCCATAAATACTTTCGAGAGTGGCGCCTTGCGCAACCAAACCCGCCGCAAATTCTTCAGCGATCAGCAGCTGCGGCGTCAAGGACCATCGTGCAAGCTCGGCCGCCGCTCCTTGCGCGGGATGCCAGACCGGGCACGGAGCGCGCTCCGCCTGAGGCCCGACGCTCGAAGCGCCCGAGTCGAGCGGCGCAATGGCGCAATTGAACACTTCGTCCCAAAGTGTCTTGGGCAAGGACTGCGGCCAGCTGCGCAACTTTTCCACCCAATCTTGAGTCGAGGACACAATGGAGTGCGACAAGCCGTTGCTATTCGACGCTGCGGCTCCCGGCCGTCGCGCGAGGCGCATGTCCCAACGAGCGAATAACCGCTTCGGCATGACGTGCCGGCGCAAAAGCTCGATGTGATGATGCGCAGGATCGCGCTGGATACTTTCCCAAACTCGCGCAAGCCCCGCATGGGGACCTTCGATCCATTGAAAGAAGCAGCCCGCGTCGTAAATCAAAAGTCCCGTGAGATGCTCGCTGCGATTTCGCTTGCGCGCTTTCGTCAATAACTGCGCCAAGTCTGTCTCGCTGTACGAGCGGGCCGCCTTGCTCCGGTACACCAGCATGGAGATGGCGTTGCTCGCAGCCACGGGCACCGGAATCGAGGGCGAGAGACGCGCCATCGATGAGGTGTTCTGAAACATAGGAGGCTTGCGGGCTTAGAATTCGAGCCGTAGCGTCGGACGCTCGGTCGGGTTGCCGCTCAAGACGATCTTGTTATTCACTCCGCTCCCCAGTCGAAATCTCGAGACCACCGCGACGTATCGCGATCGGCTTAAAAATCCCACCATCGGCAGTGCGCAAAATTGTGTGCCGGGAAATTCTCCGCGTCAAGAGTCCGCAGACAGCAAGGTCAGGAGCCGCAGGCCTTTCGGTACGCCCAGGCCGGTGCACGCATTCCAGCCCGCGCTGGCGCGGTAGCTCAGAGTGCTGCCGGCCGCCTCGTTGTCACCGTGCAAAATCTCTCGCAGCGCCTGCGGATGTTGATAAAGAGTGGCTAAGAAAAACCCGGCGCGACGTCCCGTTTATTTGGCCTGCGCGAAAAGCTAGAGGACGAGCACGGCGATGGGAAAATGCTCGAACAATTCGTGGGCATCCACGACCATCCGTTCGCCTAGGGCGCGTGTTCGGATTTGCCGGCCCGTTAGCACATGGGTCGATTCTCCAACCGAAAGTTTGGGCGGCAGCTCGACTTGCGTATCGTGCCACACCCGCTCGCCGAGAGGCAGCTCCGGCTCGCCCTGCATGAGCTGCGTGCACAACCGCGGCACGGCAACGATGACGAAATTCGTCGAAGAAAGTTTTCGCGCGAATGCACACACGTGCAAAGCGCCGTGACCGCGGGTCTTGAGCGGGATGTAACCGCCGGTGGCGAACAACTCGGCGCGCGTTCGTCGAAGGCCCAAGAGCTTTGCAGTGACATAGAGCTTGACCCGGCCGTTAGAAAGCGGGCGCAGCAACTCCGAGGCGCCGTCGGCGGAAGGCTCGGCAAGGAGCGGGCGCAGACGGCTCAACTCGGCGGCGCGCCGCGCGTAGTCGACTGCGCGGCGATTGTCAGGGTCCACCAATGAGAAATCCCAAAGCTCAGTGCCCTGGTAGATATCCGGCATGCCCGGCGCCATGAGCTTGCACGTGGTTTGAGCCAGGCTATTCAAGTAGCCAAACCAGGCAAATACCGGGTGCATGCGCTCGAAATCGGTCAGGAACTCATTGCCCGGGCCGGGCTCGAGTATTGCGCCGATAAATGACGTAACACCTGCTTCGTAATCCGCATTTGCATTGGCCCAGCTCGTGTGAATCTTGGCTTCGCGCGCAGCCTTGATCATGTACGCCGCAATGCGCTTCACATACGCGCTGCGCTCGGCGGCATCGGCCGCTCCCTGCCATGAGCCAATGAGTACTTGGTACAGCAAATATTCGTCATTGACACTGGGACAGACCATGCCTTTCAAGTGGGGCTTGCTGCCGCGATTGGCCAGGTGCCAGCGATGCAGCGCATCCTTCCATCGAGTCGGCAGCTCGGAAATCACGTTGATTCGCGCGCGAACGTCTTCGGCGCGTTTGGTGTCGTGCGTCGAAGTGGTCAACATTTCGTGCGGCCAGTGCTTCGCGCGATAGCTGCTGTCGGCATGGTACGCGCGCACGCTGATGCCGAAATCATCCGGCTCGCCGCCCACCTCGTTGAGCGAGACCAAGCGGTTGAAGCGATACATCGCGGTGTCTTCGATGCCCTTGGCCGTGGTCGGGGCGCTGACTTGCTGAAACTTCATGGCGAATGCGCGCAGCTCGGCGCGCGCATATTCCATCCCCGCGATCGGCTCTGCGAGTAAGGCGTGCCGCACGAAATCGAACACCGACGCATCGACCGTAGGCATGTTGCGTTGAGCGCTGGAAACCGCCGAGTCGATGAAGCGGCGATCCTGCTCCGAGAACGTATCGGTCACGTAACTGCGATAGACGGGAAAGCAAGCGATGATTTCCTTCAGAACCCGCCGCAAAATATTCTGTGTGAAGTCGCGAGTTTGGCGATCCCGCCATGCGATGCGCGCGAGCGCCAGCGTGAGCACATTCATCTCGGCCGCAAGTGAGGTATCCAAAATGAGATGCTTGCACTCGTAGGCGACCTGCGGCCATTTCGCTGCCGAGTGCACGAAAGCGCGATAGATGCGCGATAGAGCGCCGCGCGATTTCGAATCCACGAACAAACCATTGACCACGTTCGTAAAGTGATAGCCCGTGGTTCCGTCCACCGCCCAAGTCAGCGGCAGTTGCTCGAATCCGGCCGTAATTTTCTCTGCAAGCACGTAGAAGCGCGGTCCGTCCGAGCCATGCGCGGCATCGCCGCACACCGCGCGTTGTAATTGTTCGAAATACGCTGCCGGGTCGAACAGCCCATCGGGATGATCGATGCGCAATCCGTCGATCTTGCCCGCGTGAATCAGCTCCAGAACCAAACGATGGGTCTCGGCGAATACTTGCGGATTCTCCATGCGCAAGGCCGCGAGCTCGCTGACATCGAAGAACCGGCGATAGTTGATCTCATCGCCCGCGACTCGCCAGTATGCCAGGCGATAAAACTGCTTCTCGAGCAGATCGTGCAGCGCGTCCGCATCGCCTTGTGCGCCGTCGACGATCTTGCGGGCGAGCTCGTCATCCTTGCGCGCGATGGGGAAGCGGTGCGTGTGATAGTGAACTTCGAATGATGGCCCCTCAGGCGAACGCGCCACGCGGAGCTCGCCCCGCGCAAGCACCTCGCCGTAGGGCTCGCCCAGCACCGGCAGCAGCACCTTGTTGGTCGCGCCCCAATCGATGTCGAAGAAGGGCGCGTAGCGCGAGTCGCGCCCATTCGCAAGGACATCCGTCCAC
The DNA here is from genome assembly GCA_964247385.1 of uncultured Steroidobacteraceae bacterium. GTDB lineage: Bacteria > Pseudomonadota > Gammaproteobacteria > Steroidobacterales > Steroidobacteraceae > TMP-86. Next base: position 158,111 of record CAXTUB010000002.1, read on the forward strand.
CATGCGTTGTCATGGCCGATCCCTACGTGATTCGGCACGAAATCGGCGATGTGCCCCATTCCCGCCGCCCGCAACGCACGCACGAATTCCTCGAACTCTTCGCGCGTGCCAATCTCCGGATTGATCGAGTTATGGTCGACGGCGTCGTAGCCGTGAGTGCTGCCAGGCCGCGCGCGAAAGTACGGCGAGCAATACACATGACTGATGCCGAGCTCGGCAAGATAAGGCACGAGCGACGTCGCGTCGCGAAACGTGAATGCGGCATTCAGCTGGAATCGATAGGTGGCGCGTGGAATCATCGGCACTGGCTCGCGGGCGACGCGGCCGTGCGTGCGGCGCTCCGCGTGTACCACGCAACGCTCCATGCGGGCCACGACGTTTTTGCCGCTTCCGCATCGCGCGTTGCGTACAGAATCTCCGTCACATCCGCATTCTCACGCTCGCACGGCGAAGCCGTCAGATTGGCGACCACGCACAAGCGGGTCTCATCGCGTAGGTGCCACTGCACCTCGAAGGCTCCCATGCGGTTGATGGGCTTTCGGCTGCGGGCATGGATCAACGGGATCAAAGGCACGATCTTGTCGCGGCGCAAGTGCAAGAGCTTGCGGTACAGCGCCAACCAGTCCGCGTGCGGCGCCTTGCTCAGCGCATTCCAGTCGAGCTTGCACCGGTCAAAGGTTCGTCGGTCGACCGGATCGGGGATCGATTCACCGTGATGACGCCGCATTTCTTGAGCAAACGAAAAATCACGTTGCCTGCCGGCGCGTACTCGATTCGCCAATTCGCCTCCGAAATCACAAAAATAAAGAAAGGGCTCGGCCGCCGCCCACTCATCGCCCATGAAAATCATCGGAGGCGCGGGCGCGAGCAGCACCAGCGCGGTGGCCGCCTCGAGCGCGGAACGATCTGCCATGTGCGCGAGTCGCTCGCCGAAGGCTCGGTTGCCAATTTGATCATGATTCTGCAAAAACGAGATGAACGCCGTGAGCGGCGGGGCGGCCCACCCATCGTGGGAGCTCTCCGACGAATAGGCATCGTGCGGGAACGCGAGACCTTCTGCAATCGCACGGCACAGGAGCTCGTGTGCATGGCGCCGATAAGGCGCTACGGCGCCATGAGCTTCACCCGTCAACAACACGTGCAGGCAATGATGCACGTCATCATTCCATTGCGCCTCGAAAGTGGAAGCGGCGCCGGGTGCGCCCAAATGCCGCAATTCATTCCAGTGATCTTCCAGCACCAAGTGAATTGCGCGCGTGCGGCCGGGCCCCGTGCGCACGGCGCGAGCGAGCTCAGATAGGAAGTGCACCTCGCTTGCATCGTGCAATGTATGCACCGCGTCGTAGCGCAGCCCGTCGAAGCGAAACTCATTCAGCCAGTACAACGTGTTGTGAAGAAAAAAATCTCGCACGATGCGGCTGTGCGGGCCGTCGAGATTGACTGCCGCGCCCCAGGGCGTGCGATGTCCGCTGGAGAAAAACTGCGGCGCGTAACGCGGCAAATAGTTGCCGAGCGGCCCGAAATGGTTGTACACCACGTCGAGCAAAACGCTCAAGCCCAACGAGTGCGCCGTGTTAACGAACGCCTTGAGATCATCCGGCGTGCCGTAGCTCGCATCCGGTGCGAAGGGCAGCACGCCATCGTAGCCCCAGCCGCGAGTGCCCATGAAGTCGGACACGGGCATGATTTCAATGACCGTGACGCCGAGGGAGCGCAGATACTCGAGCTTATTCGCGGCCGCGCGAAACGTGCCTTGCGGCGTGAATGTGCCCATGTGAAGCTCGTAGATGACACTCTCGTGCCAGGGCCGGCCGCGCCACTCGGCATCGCTCCACGTAAAGCTGGCGGGATCCGAGACCACGCTGGGACCTTGCGCATCCGACGGATTAAAGCGCGATGCAGGATCAGGCACGTCGTCTCGGCCGATGCGGAATCGGTAGGCGGAGCCGGCATGGGCTTCGCGTGACTCGAGCTCATGCCAGCCTTGGGGCAGCGCTCGCATGGGGTACGTGCGCTCGGGTGCATACAGGACCAGCTGGACGTGCTGCGCCTGTGGAGCCCACAGGCGAAAGCGCACCGAGTTCGCGCGTACTTCCGCACCGAATGGCATGGCATGTGCGTGGTGCAGCGGGCTCGGCGGCTCTTCAGGGCGATGCAACTCGATTATCCAAAGTGAGTCCACGCAGTTGCAAAACCACCGACGCGAGTGCAACGTACCGGCTCGCATCCTCGGTGGAGTGATTCATGCGGAACGTCTTTTACGCGGGCTCGAATCCGGTACAGCCTAAGCCGGTCGCACCGGTTCTGATCTGACCGAGCCATCCGGGTTCGTAGGTCCGCATCCATCTTACGTCATGGCGGAGCGCGTGCTGGTCGATCATTGGCGCGCGCGGGCGAGTTAGGGCAAGCAGCGTCTCGTCGGCAAGCAGCGTCTCGTCGGTAGGCAAGCCATGTTCAGGATGCTCAGACTTTCGAACGCGGAATCGATTCTGTTGCTCACCTCGTTCGCTGCGGGCTCGGTCGATGTCATCAGTTTCGCCGTGCTCGGCGGAGTGTTCGCCTCCGCCATGACGGGAAACTTCGCGCTTCTTGCATACTATGTCGCGAAAGGCGATGCACAAGCCGCCATGGGTTCCGTCGTCGCGCTGATCGGGTTCGTCGCGGGCTGCGCGCTCGGAGTATTGCAGCGCCGCGGCCGCGCGCCGCAGAGCGCGATGACTCTGCTTCTGGTGAGCGAGACCGGTGTGTTGTTGTTTTTTGCCTTGTATGCTCTGTGGGCCCCGCATGGGCCTCAGGCCGCGTCGGGACATCTGCAAATCGTGCTGCTCTCGCTTGCGATGGGCATGCAAGCCGTGCTCGGCCAGACCATCAGCCCCACCGGAATCGTGTTCACCACGATGCTCACCAAGCTCGTCGCCACCATCGCCGATTCATTCAACCGAAGCGACCCCAGCACGTTTCACGAGATCAAGTTGCAGAGCGCCGTGGTGCTGGCTTATTTATTCGGCGCGCTGCTGTCCGGCGCACTGATCGTGCACGAGAGCGGCGCCGTCGTCCTACTGCCGCTGCTCGGAGTGGGCGCCGCGCTCGCCGTTCACCGGCGGCTGTTTCAGAGCTCGGCTCGATGAGCGGCCGCAGCAACACACGGGACGCGAGCACGCGAGACAAGCATTATGCGAAGGTTCGCACCGAATGACTGAAATTTTTCCATTGCATCGCCGGTCCCATGCATATGTTGTCCCGTAGCATTCAGCGGCATGCCCTGACCACGCGCATCCTGCATTGGATCAATGCGCTCTGCGTATTTCTCGTGTTGATGAGCGGCTTGCAGATTTTCAATGCGCATCCACGGCTTTATTTGGGTCAATATGGAGCTGACACGGAGCATGCCGTCTTCGAGTTGAAGCGTGATGAGTCGGGCCGCGCATTCCCTTCGTGGTCCACGATACCCAGCTGGCGCGATCTTGCTGCAGGGCGGCGCTGGCATTTCTTTTTTGCTTGGGTATTGGTCGCAAACAGCGCCCTGTACTTACTCATCGGCTTCATCAACAAGCACATCCAACGTGATCTCATTCCGCGTCGAAGCGAATGGTCGCCCCGGCATATCGCGCAGGATTTATGGAACCACGTGCGGCTCAAGTTCCCGGCGGGCGACGCTGCGCGCCATTACAACACGCTGCAGAAGCTCGCTTATTCGGGCATCGTGCTGGTTTGTGCCCCCCTCATGTTGGCGACCGGCCTCACCATGTCGCCCGGCGGTGCGGCCGCCATGCCGTGGCTGCTGGATCTTTTCGGCGGCCGCCAAAGTGCGCGCACCTTGCATTTCTTCGTTGCCATGCTCATCGCAAGCTTCATCGTCGTGCATCTGCTGATGGTCGTTCTGGCGGGGCCATGGAACGAGATTCGCTCGATGATCACGGGCCGGTATGTGCTGCCGCCGAGAAAAGCGGAATGAGTTCGCGCGTGCTCACGCGGAGGCAGATGCTGCTGCGCGGATCGAGCGCGTTCGGCGGACTGATTCTGGCGGGTTGCGACCGGCTCACGAACGCGCCACGCTTTGTGCAAGGACTCGATTCGGCGGAGTCATTGACCTACGCCGCGCAACGCTGGCTGTTCGGAAAAAATCGCCTGGCGCGCGAGTACGATCCGAAGGACCTATCGCCAGTTTTCCGCTCCAATGGCACGAGCCAGCCCGACACCGAGCTCTACCGCAAACTCGAGGCCAGCGGATTCTCGCAATGGCGGCTCAAGGTAAGCGGACTGGTGCAATTTCCGAGCACTTACTCCTTGCGAGATTTGCGCTCGCTGCCCGCACGCACGCAAATTACCCGGCATGACTGCGTTGAGGGATGGAGCGCCATCGGGCAATGGACAGGCGTGCCCCTGTACGAGGTTTTGCGGCGCGCCGTCGTTCGACCCGAAGCGCGTTTCGCGGTTTTCCATTGTGCCGATGAGCTCGAGGAAGACGCGCCATACTACGAAAGCATCGACATGATCGATGCGTTTCATCCGCAAACGATGCTCGCTTACGAGCTGAACGGTCAGGCTTTGCCGGTCAAGAATGGCGCGCCGCTGCGCCTACGAGTCGAGCGGCAGCTCGGCTACAAGCAGGCTAAGTACCTCCTGGGCATCGAGCTCGTCAAAACTTTCGCGGACATCGGCGAAGGAAAGGGCGGGTTTTGGGAAGATCGAGGTTACGAATGGTATGCAGGAATCTGAGAAACTCGAGCGCCGTTCGCGTGCGCGGCGCGCTATGAAACAGCGTCACCCAATAAGGCTTGGCGCTCCGCGCACTTTGGGCGCGCAATCGGAAGATCGAACCAGAACCGCGTCCCTACTTCGATTTCGCTGTCGACGTGAAGCGAGCTATCGTGCAACGCCAAAATCTGCTCGACGATCGCGAGGCCCAGGCCGCTTCCCGGGAGAGAGGCCGCAACGCTGCTGCGCGTGCGATAAAACCGCTGGGTGATTCGCGGCAATTCCTCTCGGGTGATTCCGCGTCCTGTGTCGATGATCATGCAAGTCACGTGGGATTCGGAAACAGGGAGCGAGACCTCTACGTGCCCGTCATTCGTGTTCTTCAGCGCATTATCGATCAGATTCGAAAGAACGCGCTCGATTAAACCGATGTCTCCGACCACGTACGGCACATCCTGTGGATTCTTAAGTGAGAGGCGAATTCCGCGTTGTTCCGCCGCGATGGAAAACTTGACGACGGCATCTTGCGCCAGCTCGGCGATTGAAAACGGCTCGCTCTTTGGAATCATCTCCGTGCCGTCGAGCTTCACGATCAGCGCCAGTTGATCTGCCAGCCGCTCGAGCTGGCCGGCACTGTGCAATATTGCACTCAAGTGCTTCCGACGTTCCTCCGGCGACAAACGCTCACCGACGCGCAACATGCGATCCGCGTAGCCGCGTAAGGAAGTCAGTGGAGTGCGGAAATCGTGTGCCACATTCTCAGCGATCGCCCGCCGCGCATCGTCCGTGCGCTGCAGCGCCTCGACCTGGGATTGAATCGTCTCGGCCATCTCGTTGAAGGTTGCGCCCAGCTTGCCGATCTGATCGGCGGGCTCCGCCGCGGCGCGCTCGCTCAAGTCGCCTTCTTTGAAGCGCTTGACTGTCAGGATTAGATGCCGGAAGCGCTTGGTCAACAGGAAAAAGAGGATCATTCCGGAGGCGAGCGTTGCCGCAAAGATTGCGCCAAGTACTCCGGCTGCTCCTCGAACGACGTAGCTCGAGCGCGCCATTTGCATTGCCGTCTCGAATGGCATGCCGGGCAGAATGACGTAGAAAAATCCCTCGCCCAAAGACTTGGGAAGCGGGCTCACGGAGAAGATCTTGCGCGCATCGACCTTGCTGGGGTCCAAAGCGCGAAGGGGAAACTTGGGATGCGCGGACAGAAATGTGCGAATCGGTTCGAGATCAATGCGCTTGCGCAGGGGCGGCGTGCCAGTCAGTGATCGCACGACATTCCCGTTGGCGTCCAAGGTATACATATCGATGCCCGGGCTGAGCTGGTGAATTCGGCGCACCGTGCTCGAAACTTTTTCCGAATCGCCGCCACCGAGCACGGGAGCCAATTCTCGCGCCAGGTGGACGGCGAGTTTGCGATTCAGGCCCTGCTCGACTTCGCTGATGAAATTCTCGAGCTCGCGAAATACGAAAACGATCGAAGCGGCGGAAAATGCCGTCAATAAGATCAGGTACAGCGCAGCGATCTGAAAATACAATGTGTGGGATCGGCCGTTCATGTCTTTGATCCCGAGGCTTGTGTGAATCGGTATCCGACGCCCCACACCGTCTCGATCATGGTGGGGTGTCGCAGATCCTTTTCGATCTTGTTGCGCAGTCGATTGATGTGAGTGTTCACCGTATGTTCGTAACCCTCGAAGCCGTCGCCCCAAATGCGGCGCAGCAGCTCGTCCCGGGTGAACGTTCTCCCGGGATGGCGGGCAAACAGATGGAGCAGCTCAAACTCCTTGACGGTCAAGTCGATTGCACGCCCATCGAGTTGTGTCAGCCGCTTGGTGGGATCGATACGCAGCGTTCTCCACACGATGTCTTCGCCACCCGGCGCCGGGCACATGCCCACTTTCTTGTCTTCCGTCCTGCGCAACAACGCACGGATGCGCGCCATCAATTCCAGGGCATCGAAGGGCTTGGTCAGATAATCGTCCGCGCCTCGCTCCAACCCTTGGATCACCTGTGTTTTGCTCGCGCGCGCAGTCAGCATGAGGATGGGAATGGAGGCGTCGATGTTTCGAATTTGGTCGCATACCTCGAGGCCATCGAGATCTGGCAGGTTCAAGTCGAGAAGAATCAAAAGCGGCTTGCTCAGCCGATGTTTGCGCACTCCGGAGGATCCGTTGCGCGCCCAGTCCACGGCAAATCCCGCGTCGATCAGCTCGGCGGTCAGTAGCTTCGCGATCTGCCCATCGTCCTCGACCAGCAAGACAGGCGCGCGTGCGATTGTGTTGCGCAAAGGCTCTGCCATGAGCCGATGATAAGCCGAGCTACCCCTGGCCTCGCCAGTATCGGACGTTGAATTCAGTGGCTGTCGGTGTCCAGGCTGAGCAAATAGCTCACCATGGCCGAGCGCTCGCCGGCATCGCTCAGATAGAACGGGTGCGGAGCATCACCACCGCGGCTCGGATTCAAGAGCGTATCGAGATCGGGCACCGAGTTGTCATGCAAGAAGTTGGGTTTGCGCGCGAGGTCGAGCAACAAGGGCAAGGCGGTTCCTCGCTCGTCGCCGCGCTGGCTCGCATTCACCACCGCCATCTTGTCGTCGAAGATGTTGTCCACGGTGTTCAAGATCGGATTCAAAGGCGCTTCGCGCATCGCAAGAAGCGTGACCGGGTTGTCTCCTGGAAAGATGGTTTTCATCGGCACGATGAACGCCGGAACGGGAGCGCCTTGATCCACGTTGTGGCAGGACGTGCAATGAGTGCGAAAGATTTTACGGGCGCGATCCGCCGTCGCTTGCGCCGTGGCGATGCCGGCCGGCGCCTGCAGGCTATTGAGATAGGCGTTCATGTCGACGAGCTTTGTATCGTCCACTCGATTGCCCAACGGTGCGTCCTCGGTTCCCGCCGCCGCGCTCGGGGCCGCCTGCACGTAGGGGTAGCCGGTCACTCCCGTATCCGCGAGCACCTGAATATATCCATCGACGATTTCATTGCCCGCCGCCTCGCCGCCTAATTTGACTTCGAATGCACGGCCGCCTGGCGTGGTGAGGTTGGTGGGATCGAGAAGCGCGGTGTATACGAGATTACTGAAATTATCGAGGCGCGCAATACTGCCATCGGTTCCCCAGGGCGCTGCTAGATCAGTGCGAAACAACGCGGAGTTGTGCATCGGATCGCCATTTCCATCCACGGTGTCATCAAACATTCCGACCGGATAATAATCGGGGTTGGATAGATAGGCATCCACGTCGGCTTCGGATGAAGTGGGAGTCAAGCCGGTGGGCGCCCGGCCCAGGGTCGCACCCCCGTTGGCATTCAGGGCTAACTGCAACACCGGATAGTAGGCGCGAGAGTTGAGCCCTGCGGCAACGATGGCGCCAAAATTTAGATTGTGATTGGCGCGCCCATCCAGACGGCTGCCAATCGAGCCTCCATTGTCCATGCTGAACACCGATCCATCCGTGATCGTATGGCACAGCGCGCAAGACGCTCCGGTTTTATCGCCATTGGCGATGTCGATGATTCCATCGTTGTTGGAATCCTTGGGGACGAGGCCAATGATGGCATTGGCATTGACCAGCGCGACGGTCGTCGCGGGATTGTTGAGAAGCGGAGCGTTCGTTGGACTCAGATCCGTCGCAAGCTCCGCCGCAATGGCGGATCGGGTGGCCGTATCGAGCGCATCGGCATCGACGCTCAGTCCCAGCGCGAGCGCCTGGAGTGGGGTGACGCCCAGCGAAACAAATCCTTGTTGAAGCTTCAATGCGTCGGTCCAGAAGCTCTCGTTGCCGAAAGTTTCAAACCTGAACACTTGCTGGCCATTGGTTGCATCGCCGACCGCATGAACCACCGGCTCCTCGGTACTCATCGGACCGTCGGCTCCACGATCGTGTGAATGCCCGCAACCCCAAATCGAGACCGCGCCGGCCAGTAGAGCGCCCGCCCGGCCTGCACGAGTCACCGCTTCGACGAGATGAGTGAACGATCGCATGGTGGGCCTCCCTTAACGGCTCATCGGATTAGCGAAAAGGCAGACTGCTCCGCATGATTCCATCCTGAGCAGTCCGCGCGTTTGAAGAATTTAATTCTTGTCTTTGCTCATGGAATCTTTCTGCATGGAGTCTTTACCCATGGAATCGCTCTTCATTTTGTCTTTGCACATCTTCATCATCTGATCGTGCGTCATACTGCTGCTGCCATCGGACTGCATCTTTGCCATACAGTCCTTCATCATTTTGTCCTTGCTCATCGAATCTTTGCTCATGGAATCCTGAGCCATCGCCTGCAAGCCGGCAAGCATCAGGGCCGTACAAATCGCACCGGTCATCGCGCTTTTCATCAATTTCTCCTCGTTGCTAAGTGAATTACTCGACCTCAACAGTAATCTTCAATGCGCATCGATCGCGATCGTCGCTGCAGCCAGAACGGGTCCTTCATCGGGGACTTGAGCAATGACGGCGAGCCGGTTGGCGTTTGCCGGTAAGGCGTTCGCCTTGATGAGCACGGTCTTCGCCTGTCCGTCCCAGAGATCCACGTTTTGGAAGTCGCGGACGATGTTGAATTCTTCCAAGGTGCGACCTGAGTTTTCTCCGCCTTGGATAGGAGTCACGGCCCGATCGAGATACGCGGCATAACTGATCTCTGCGCGCCTCACACTGGGAGTATTCGGCAATGTCACCTTGACGAGGCCGGGCGAAATCGTCAGGCCGATCGGCAGCGCGAGTTTCTGATTTAGAGCCATGATGACCCGCCGGCGGTCCGATCCAACGAAGCTTTCATTGCCGTTGACGATCAGCTGCGGGGTGAACGCGCTCGAGAGTGAAAGGGCGCGGACGTAGCCCTCTTGCCTTCGAGCCGCCATCGGCAATGCGAAGCGATCTTGCCAGCGCGAGCTATTCCAGTAATCCACGTGATGCGCGATCGCAATGACTCGCGGCGACGCACGCAGCTCGCCCAGCAAGGCCTCCGCGGCAGGGCACGAGCTGCATCCTTCCGACGTAAAGAGCTCGACGAACACAGCTTCATGATCCGCACCTTCGGCGAAGCACGAGTTCCACGCGATGCTGATCAATGCCACCGCCGAGACGGCCAGGTTACTTAACGTCATGCATTTGCCTCGAGCCAGATGCTAAACGCGAAAGATCACGAAATGATCACGGAGAAGCCAAGCGGGTCAAAATCGTGACGAGCGGCAGTGCGGAAAGCGATTTGTCTGCACTTGCGTTGCTCAGCGAGCAGAGTTTGCTGCCGACAATTCGCAATGGTTGGCGCTCCCTACGGGATTCGAACCCGTGTTACAGCCTTGAGAGGGCCGTGTCCTAGGCCTCTAGACGAAGGGAGCCGATGCGGAGACTGAGCGTTGAAGGGCTGTTAGTATACGGCCCATTTTTCGAGACTCAAGCTCAAGCCACGATTTGAACGTCCCCGTTGCCAGCGCGCCGCGCATCGTGCCTCGCGCCGAGCACACGATTTCGCGCGCGCATATTTCTCCGAACGCGCTCAAGGTGCTTTATCGCCTGAACGAGGCGGGCTTCCAGGCCTTTCTCGTCGGCGGAGCGGTACGCGATTTATTGCTTGGAATCCGTCCCAAGGACTTCGATGTGGCGACCAATGCGTTGCCGGAAGAGGTTCGACGTTTGTTCCGGAACTCGCGTCTCATCGGCCGCCGGTTTCGCTTGGCGCATGTGCACTTCGGTCCCGAGATCATCGAAGTGGCCACTTTCAGAGCATCGTCGGCGCCCGAGCGAGAGGACAGCGAAGAAGAAAGCGAAGAGGGGACGGGCGGAGCAGAACCGTTGCAGCGCGGGCCACTGCCGCAAGACTTGGCTCAATCCAGTGTCCACCGCCAGATCGACGAGCGCGGCCGTATCGTGCGCGACAATTTGTACGGCAACATTGAAGACGATGTGTGGCGGCGCGATTTCGCCGCCAACGCGCTGTATTACAACATTGAGGATTTCTCGCTCTGGGATTACGTCGATGGGCTCGACGACGTGCGAGCTCGCCGGCTGCGGCTGATCGGCCCGCCGGAGCAACGTCTACGCGAAGATCCGGTGCGCATGCTGCGCGCGGTGCGTTTCGCCGCCAAGCTAGGTTTCGCGATCGATCCGCAAATCGAGGAGTTGATGCCGCGGCTGGGATTTCTATTGGACGCGGTTCCTCCCGCGCGGCTGTTCGATGAGGTGCTCAAGCTGTTTCTGACTGGGTTCGGCGTGCGCGCATACGACATGCTGCAGCGGTTTCGTTTGTTCGAGCACTTGTTCCCGCAATCGGCGGCGGCCTTTGGCCTCGAGCCTTACGCGTATGCAGAAGGCATGATGCGGCAAGGGCTCGCGAACACGGATGAGCGCGTCGAGGCCGGCAAACCGATTTCGCCCGCGTTCTTTTTTTCCATTGTGTTGTGGGCGGCAATCTTGCGGCAGATGAACGAGCGGCAAGCAGGCGGCTCGCCCGATGTGGCCGCGCTGATGGGGGCGTGCGACGCTGTCTTGAGGACGCAGCAGGCGCGCATCAGCATTCCGAAGAGGTTCGGCATTCCAATGCGCGAGATTCTGGCGCTGCAGCCGCGATTCAATCGACGCGCCGGAGGCCGCGCCCTGAGTCTCTTGGATCACCCAAGATTCCGGGCAGCATTTGATTTTCTTCTGTTGCGCTCGCAGGCTGGAGCCGCTGAACACGACGTGGCCCAGTGGTGGCAAGAAATTCAGGAAGTGCCGGCCGATGAGCGTTTGCGGCGCGCTCAGGCCATGGTGCAAGGGCAGGGTGGCGATGCGGCCGCAACGGGACGGCCGCGGCGTCGAAGGCGTCGCCGTCCCGCATCGTGAGGATGACGACGTGGCGCCCTGCGTATATCGCGCTCGGCAGTAATTTGCACAATCCCGTCCGGCAAGTCCACCTGGCGCTCGAACATCTCACTCGCTTGGCCGATTCGTGCATGGCCGCGCGTTCGGCGCTCTATCGCACTCAACCTCAAGGCAAGCTGGATCAGCCGGACTTCGTCAATGCGGTGGCAGCGCTCGTCACGACGTTGCCGGCGCGAGATTTGCTCCGCGCTTTACAGCGAATCGAGTCCGCCATGGGACGCAGGCAGGGCGAGAAGTGGGGACCCCGCATCATCGATCTTGATTTGATTTGGATCTCCGGAGCGCCCGTCGATGAAGATGGCCTCAAGGTGCCGCACCCGCGTTTCGGTGAGCGCAATTTCGTGCTTCGCCCGCTCATGGATGTGGCGCCCGAGCTCGAGATCCCCGGCCATGGGACCATTGCTCAACTGTCTCGAGCGGCGCAAGACCAAGGGATTGAGCGTATTGATGAGCAATGAGCCTCGCGCAGCACACCGCTCGGAGCCCGACGCGAGCTCGTCGTCCACGCGAACTTCCCGTCATGCTCGCGCGCCGGCACGCGAGCCCGCGCACCGGTTCATTGCCATCGAAGGTCCCATTGGCGTGGGCAAGACGAGCCTTGCGCATAAGCTCGCGCAGTCATTCTCCGCGCAGCTGATATTGGAAGAGGCCGAGCAAAACCCGTTTCTCGAGCGTTTTTACAAGAACCCGCGGGCGGCGGCATTTCAAGCACAACTGTTTTTTCTTTTTCAAAGAGCGCGCCAGCTAGAAGCGGTGCGGCAGCAAGATTTGTTCGGACCGCGAATTTCCGATTACATGCTGGAAAAAGATCAGTTGTTCGCGCGCGCCACGCTCGACGACACCGAGTACGGACTGTACGAAAAGGTCTACGAGCGCGTCGTGACGGAATGTCCCAAGCCCGACTTGGTGATTTTTCTACAGGCGCCAGTGGATGTATTGCTGGATCGGATTGCGAAGCGCGGCATTCGCTACGAGCAATGGCTGGAGCGGGCCTATCTGGAAAAGCTCATGCAGGCCTATGCGCATTTCTTCCATGCGTACGATGCGGCGCCGCTCCTCATAGTGAACTCCGCGTCCATCGACCCCGTCAACGATGAGCGCGACTATCTCATGCTGTTGAATGAGATCAACCGCAAGCGAAGCGGCCGACATTTCTTCAATCCCATCGGCCACAGCTTATTGCCTGACGGCGTCTAGGGAGCTTCCTTGGCCTCGGTGACGCAAAAGCGCCCACTGCACGTGCTCGCGCACGAGCGCGGATGAGTCGCTCTCACGCGTACGCAGCGCGTCGATGACGGCCGTCGACGTGGGGGCGTTGCCAAGACCCACGGCAAGATTGCGCAGCCAACGCTCGTAGCCAATGCGCCGGATCGCGCTGCCTTGCATTGCGCGCAGGAAGTGCGCTTCGTTCCAAGCAAACAGACTGACCAGCGTGGAGTCATCCAAGCCGTTGCGCACGGCGAAATCGTTTTCGTTCGAGGCTTGCGCAAACTTGTTCCATGGGCAAACGAGCTGGCAATCATCGCAGCCATACACGCGATTGCCGATGGCTGCGCGAAACTCCATCGGTATCGCGCCCCTGAGCTCGATGGTCAGATAGGAAATGCAGCGTCGTGCGTCCAGCCGATAGGGTGCGACGATAGCGCGCGTGGGGCACGCCGGCAGGCACGCGGCGCACGTGCCGCAATGCGCGCTGGCAGGCGGGTCAGGAGGCAGCGCTAGATCGACGTAAATCTCTCCAAGGAAAAAATAGGAGCCAGATTTGCGGTCGATCAAGTTCGTGTGCTTGCCGATCCATCCAAGGCCCGCGCTGCGCGCGAGAGGTTTTTCCAGCACGGGCGCGCTGTCGCTGAAGACGCGATAGCCGACCGGACCCACTTGCGCGCGCAGGCGCTCGGCGAGCGCACGCAAGCGCGCGCGCAGCACTTTATGGTAGTCGCGGCCGAGCGCATAGCGTGACACGTAGGCCTTGCTCGGGTCGGCGAGAGTTGCCCATGCATCGGCCGATCCCGCCGGCCAGTAATTCATTCGCACGCTGATGCACGCCACGGTGCCTTGCACCAGTTCCGCCGGCCGGACGCGTCGCGCGCCATGACGCTGCATGTAAGACATCTCGCCGTGAAAGCCTTGAGCGAGCCACGCGTTGAAATCGGCCGCTTCCGCGTCCAGATCAATGTTTGCGATGCCGAGTTGTGCAAAACCCAACTCAGCGCTCCAGCGGCGCAAATCCTCGACGAGCCGGCTCGGCTGCATGGCGTCAGTATAATGATTCGCATGCGGCCCGATTTGCGTGCCATCCTGTGTCGCGAGGACGTGCGAGCCATCGAGCATTTCGCGATGCACACGCTCGACCTCTCCGGCGCCGAGCTCATGCAGCGCGCCGCGCAAGCGGCGTTCGACGCGCTGCGCGAGCGCTGGCCGCACGCGCGCGGCGTGGCTGTTCTGTGCGGGGCCGGCAACAACGCGGGCGACGGGTACTTGCTGGCGCATGCGATCAGCACGGCAGGATTGGCCGTTTGGGTGGGCGCCGTGTGCGATCCCGCTCGGCTCAAAGCCGAGGCACGCGCGGCGTATCAAAGATTCATCGAGTCCGGCGGAGCGGTTTTGCCATGGAGGGATGCGTTGGCTGCGCCCGCCGATGTCTGTGTCGATGCAATGCTGGGCATCGGCGCGGACCGCGAGCTCGATGGAGACTTGGCTGCGGCAGTTGAGGCGTTGAACTCCCGCCAAGACGCGGTACTTGCGCTCGATCTGCCCGCCGGCATCGATGCCGACACAGGCGCCTTGCTGGGTCGCGCAGTGAGCGCATCGATGACCGTCACGTTCATCGCGCACAAGCTCGGGCTGTGGGTGGGTCACGGTCCGAATCACACCGGTGAAATCAAGCTTGCCGATTTGCATCTGCCGCAGTGGCCGCCGCTGCGCGCAAGCTCCGTGCGCGCGCTCGATCCTCTCGAGCTCCGGCCTGCGCTGCGGCCTCGAACGCGCGGCGCGAACAAGGGAGATTTCGGTCGAGTGCTCATCGTCGGCGGCGGCGCCGGCATGGCGGGAGCGGTGCAGCTTGCTGGCGAGTCGTGTCTGCGCTCCGGCGCGGGGCTCGTCACCCTGGCCATGTCGCCCGAAAGTATTGGACACATTTCAGTTTCGATCCCAGAGCTCATGGTGTGGACGCCCGCGGACGCGGCCGAGCTCATGCCGCTGGCTCAACGCGCCGACGTCATTGCCATTGGCCCCGGCCTTGGGCAATCGGCTTGGGCGCGCGGGATGTGGTCTTGCGTGATGGCGAGCGGAAAGCCGCTCATCGTCGATGCGGACGCGCTGAATTTGCTCGCGGCGCAGCCTGAAAAGCGCAACGATTGGGTCCTGACTCCGCATCCCGGCGAGGCCGCCAGGCTCCTCCGCATCGACACGGCTCAACTGCAAGGCGACCGGTGCACTGCCGCGCGCGCGCTGTTCGATCTCTATGGCGGCGCCATCATTCTGAAAGGTGCGGGCACCCTCATTGCCGACGGCGGCGAGACTCTCCACCTATGCACGGCTGGAAATCCCGGCATGGCCGCGCCGGGTATGGGGGATGCGCTCACGGGCATCGTCGCCGCTTTTTTCGGCCAAACGCGCGATCTCGCATCGTCGGCGCGTCTTGCCGTGTGGGTGCATGCACAAGCGGGCGATCTCGCCGCAGCGCGCGGCCAGCGCGGGATGCTGACGCGCGATCTGATCGCAGAGCTGCGTGCTTGTGTGAACCTCGGCTCCAATTAGTCTTGGAGGATGCGGAGGCGACCGAGCGATTGGGCGCTCGACTGGCGACTGCCATGCCGCCGCCTCAGACAAGAGCCACAGTTTTCTTGCACGGCGAATTGGGCGCGGGCAAGAGCGCGCTGGTGCGGGCGATTCTCGTCGCGCTCGGAGTCAAGCGACGTGTCGGTAGTCCAACCTACACGTTGGTGGAGACCTATGACACCGAGCGACTCCAGATCGTGCATGTGGACCTTTACCGCATCCGCACGCGTTATGAGATTGATGAATTGGACCTGTGGGAGCTGCCCGAAGCGCCCGCGCTGCTCTTGTGTGAATGGGCGGAGCGGGGCGAGGCCAGCCTACCCTCGCCCGATCTCAGAATTTCGCTGCTCCATCAGACCACGGGCCGCCACTTCACCGCGCAATTCGAGAGCCGCTTTGGCGCTCGATGGCTGGAACAGCTCCAAACCGCGGTGCGCACCTCACCCATTGGTTGATAGATTTCCCGTAAGCCCGTCATTTTCTTGAATCGAGATGGCGCACGTAGTTAAATAGCGCATGCGCAACGCATGGGCGCTTTGTGGGTTATTGGCGTGCTGCATGCAAGCCGCTCAGGCGCAAGACCGCATTGTCGAGCTGCGCAGTGTGGAAGTATTGGCTCGAGCCGAAAAGACGCAGCTCGTCATCCGCGCATCGCGCCGCCTTTCGCTCAGGGCGGAGTCGCTGAAGTCTCCCGACCGGTTGGTGCTCGATCTGCGCAATGCGAAGCCGCGTAAAGGCCTGACCACCCGCGTCTCCGGAGGCGGCGGCATTCAGCAAGTGCGCATTGGCCGATGGCGCGGCTCGGACGTGCGCATTGTGGTCGATCTGCGCCGTCCGATGCGTAGCCGGCGCGCGCTGAGTCAGCTCGATGACGGAACGTTTGTGTTGAGCATCGATTTTGCGCCGGCGGGCACGGGCGATGCGCAGTTCGCGGGCGCGAGAAGGTCAGAAGCGGGCTCGAATTCCGCGGCGGCCGCTCCGAATTCGCGTGCTGCATCGGCCGTCGCACCGGTTGCGAGCGCAATTGCGACCGCGCCGACCGCGCAAGTCATCCCGCACGCTCCACTGGCGGGCCGCAGTTTGGTGATCGCCGTCGATGCAGGCCATGGCGGTGAGGATCCCGGCGCGACCGGGGCCAACGGTACTCGCGAGAAGAATGTGGTGCTCGAAATCGCCCGCGCACTGGCGCGGCAGATCGATGCCGAGCCCGGCATGAAAGCGGTGTTGACGCGTGATGGAGATTATTTCGTGCCGCTGCGCGAGCGCATGATGCGCGCGCGGCGCAAACAAGCCGATTTGTTCGTCTCCATCCATGCAGATTCGATTCGGGACCGCGGCGTCTCGGGCGCATCGGTTTATACACTGTCCTCACGCGGCGCGAGCGATGAGGCGGCTCGTTGGCTCGCTGAACGCGAAAACGCGGCAGACTTCGTGGGCGGAGTCAGGCTCGATGCAAAGAATGACGTGTTGGCCTCGGTGCTCCTCGACCTGTCGCAAACCGCGGCGCTGAGCGCAAGCCAGACTGCCGCTGCGCGTGTGCTTCGCAGCTTGGACCGAATTGGCTCGATTCGAAAACCGCGCGTTCAACAGGCAGGTTTCATGGTGCTCAAGTCGCCTGACATTCCGTCGATGCTGGTCGAGACCGCGTACATTTCGAACCTTGCGGAGGAACGCCGGCTGAGCGATCCTGCCTATCAGCAGAAAATCGCGGCGGCCGTCAGCGCCGGTATACGCGAATATTTTTATTCGAACCCGCCGCCGGGCACGCGCATGGCGCAGCTCGTGAATCAGTCGCGCCGTTCCGGCGGCTGAACCGCCGTGTGATCGAGCGCTCGCATGTGGGCATGCGAGTCCCGTGGTACCGAGCGATTCGTATCGGCGGTGCCGTGCACCGTACCTGGCGCCAACTCGGCATATCATTGAGTCGTGCCCATCCGTTCTCTCCCGCCGGAGCTTATTCAGCAGATCGCTGCGGGCGAGGTCATTGAGCGGCCGGCATCGGCGGTCAAGGAGTTGGTCGAAAACGCGTTGGATGCGGGTGCGACGCGTATCGATGTGGATGTGGAGCGAGGCGGAACGGCGCTCATCCGCATTCGCGACAATGGCATCGGCATTCCGGCGCAGGACTTGGTGCTGGCGTGCTCGCCGCATGCCACCAGCAAAATTAGCGCTGCGGCGGATCTCGACCATGTCGCTACGCTGGGCTTTCGCGGCGAAGCGTTGGCGAGCATCGCATCGGTGGCGGGCCTTTGCGTCATCTCACGCACGGCGGATTCTGCGCATGCGTGGAGAGTAGAGGCCGCCGGCCGAAACGTGTCCGCTCCACAGCCCGCCGCGCTCGAGCGCGGCACTTGCGTGGAGGTGCGTGACCTTTTCGGCGCCGTGCCGGCGCGGCGCAAATTCTTGCGCAGCGAATCCACCGAGCTCATGCTTATTTCGCGCTGGCTCGAGCGCCTCGCCCTGTCGCGATTCGAAACGGGATTCTCACTGACCCACGACGCGGAGCTGCGCTGGCGATTCGCAGTGGCATGCGACGAGGCGTCGCGCGTCGAGCGCATTGCGCAAATTTGCGGCGCGGAATTCTCGCGGCAAAGTTTGCCGGTGGAACATCGAGCCGCCGGACTGGAAATCAGCGGCTGGATTTCCCGGCCCACGTTTTCGCGCGCGCAACCCGATCTTCAGTATGTGTATGTCAACGGGCGCTATGTGCGCGACCGCCTTTTGACGAGCGCCGTGCGCGTGGCGTTTCGAGAGGTGCTGTACGGCGGCCGCCATCCCGCGTTCGTTTTATATCTTTCCATCGATCCCGAACGCGTGGATGTGAATGCGCATCCACAGAAGATCGAGCTGCGCTTTCGCGAGCCGGGCCGTGTGCACGACGAGTTGACGCATGCCGTTGCGGCCGCGCTCGCAAAATCGCGGCCGGGACCGCAAGTCTCCGGCAGCGCCGGCGGCCATTGGCTCAGCGCTGCATTCAACTATGCCTCGCCGCTGAGCCGACACGAGCCGGTCGAGCTCGACCGGCGCGGCCCAACCTTCTTCGCCCGCGATGCAAATGATTCGTTTGCGACGTCCATCGCCGCAGCGGACGCCACGGCCACCTCTGATGATTTCGGCGCGCAGGCTCCGCTGGGTCACGCCATCGCGCAACTGCACGGGATTTATGTCGTGGCGCAAAGCGCGGACTCATTGGTGATCGTGGATATGCACGCCGCGCACGAGCGAATTTTATATGAGCGCATCAAACGTCTTCTCTCCGGAGAGGTCGGCGCGCAGTCCCTGCTCCTGCCGCGCCAGCTCGAGCTAGCGCGCGGCGCCGCCGACGCGCTCGAGGACCATGCCGCCGAGCTCGAGGAGCTGGGCTTCGCAATCGAGCGGCGTGGGCCGGAGTCGATCTCGCTGCTCTCGATGCCGGCGATTTTGACACGCGAGAATATCGATGCGCTGCTGAGCGATGTCGCGAGCGACTTGCGTGAGCATGGCGCATCGCGTCGTGTCCGCGCCGCCATCGATGCGTGCTTGGGCAATGCGGCGTGCCGCTCCGCAGTGCGCGCGAATCGCGCTTTGAGCATCGTGGAAATGAATGCGCTGCTGCGCGAGATGGAGCGCACACCGCGCGCGGACCAATGCAACCATGGGCGGCCGACGTGGCTTCGGCTTTCGCTCTCGCAGCTCGATCAGCTGTTCCTCCGCGGGCGCTAGCGAGCGCTTATTTGCAGGCTCGCGTGACAGACCGGGCGCCGACGGGGCTAGCGCGGCGCCGTATCATTTGCATCAAGGGCCCGACCGGCGCGGGTAAGTCGGCTGCGGCGCTCGAGCTCGCATCTCACGGAGGCTTCGAGATCGTGAGCGTTGACTCCGCCATGATTTATCGCGGCATGGATGTCGGTACGGCCAAGCCGACCGCGCAGGAGCGGGCGCGTGTGATCCATCACGGCATCGACATCCGCGATCCGGCGGAGCATTACTCGGTGGGCGATTTCCTGTTCGATCTGCCGCCGCTGCTCGAGGACATCTGGCGGCGCGGCCGCGAGCCTCTGCTCGTCGGAGGCACGATGATGTATTTCAACGCGCTGAAGCATGGGCTTGCTCGACTGCCGGCGCGAGACGCGGCGATTCGCGCGCGCCTCGCAGGGCGCGCCGGGGGGGGGGGGTGGGCCCCCGTGCCTCAAGAGCGCGAGCCGGGGCGCTCGGCGCGCCCCTCGCGGCGCGCGCCGGGGAGGCGGGTTGGCCCGCGTTGCATCAAGAGCTCGAGCACATCGACCCTGTCTCTGCTGCACGCATCCGGCCTCACGATGCGCAGCGGATTCAACGCGCGCTCGAAGTGCACGCGCTGACGGGCCGCACCTGGTCCGCGCTGACCGCCGAAACCCCTGCACCGCTTGCCGATGCCGAGTGGTTGGAGTTCATCGTTTGCCCGCCGCGACGCGATGCACTTCATCGACGCATTGAGATCCGTTTGCGCACGATGATGGAACAAGGTTTTTTGCGTGAGGTGCAAACCCTCTACGAGCGCGGCGATCTGACCCCTGAGCATGCCTCGATGCGCGCCGTCGGATATCGCCAATTGTGGCGGCACTTGGCCGGCGAAGAGACGTTGGAGGCTGCGGTGCTGCGCGCTGCCGCCGCCACGCGCCAGCTCGCCAAGCGTCAGCTGACTTGGCTGCGAAGGGATGCGGGCGCTCAATGGTTGTCAGCGGAACCTTTTGCGAACGCAGCTGTAATATTTGCACGTGTTCACCGTTAAAATTTGATCGACGCTTTGCCATAACGCGCTTGGCGGCGTGTTAGCATGCGAGAAACTCGGCCTCTCGATCGGTGCCGATTTTGCGTGGCATGGAAGCGTCGCGGCAGATGTCAGATCGAACAATAAGGAGCATCCATGGCCCGCGGCCAGTCTCTGCAGGATCCGTTTCTCAATGCGTTGCGCAAAGAGCGAATTCCCGTTTCGATTTATCTCGTCAATGGCATCAAGCTACAGGGTCAGATCGACTCGTTCGATCAATTCGTCGTGCTCCTGCGCAACAGCGTGAGTCAGATGGTGTACAAGCATGCCATCTCGACGGTCGTGCCCGCGCGCAACGTCCGCTTGCCAACCGACGAAGACGACGAAGTGCCGGAAAGCGCTGCGGTGGAATGAGCTCGGAAGTGGTGCTCGACAGCATTTGAACTCGATCCTTCGAGTTCCAGAGCGCTCGCTCCTCGTTAGAGTCCAGTTGGGCCGCCCAATCGAGCAAGCCGAGCTCGATGAGTTTGACGCGTTGGCTCGCTCCGCACTGACTCAACCCATCGATTGGGTGGTGGGGTCACGCTCACGCCCTGATCCGAAAACATTCATAGGTTCTGGCAAAGCGGCGGAGGTCGCGGCGCGGGTCGACGCGGAAAAGATCGAAGTGGTGTTGGTCGATCACGCGCTGAGCCCAAGTCAGGAACGCAATCTGGAAGATGTGTGCAAGTGTCGAGTTTTAGATCGTAACGGTTTGATTTTGGATATTTTCTCTCAAAGAGCTCGAAGTTTCGAAGGGCAGTTGCAAGTCGAGCTTGCGCAACTCACTCATTTGTCGACACGTCTCGTTCGGGGCTGGACTCACCTCGAGCGTCAGAAGGGCGGCATCGGTCTTCGCGGGCCGGGAGAGACGCAGCTGGAGACTGACCGTCGCCTCATCGGCAAGAGAATTCGCACGCTGAAAGGCCGTCTGGAAAAACTACAGAGGCAACGCGAGACCGGCCGGCACGTGCGCAAGGCGAAGCCCGTGCCCATGGTGGCGCTCGTCGGATATACCAATGCCGGTAAGAGCACACTGTTCAATGCCCTGACGGGTGCCGATGCGTATGTCGCCGATCAGTTGTTTGCAACACTCGACCCGACCGTCCGCCAACTCGTATTGCCCGATTTCGGACAGGCTGCGCTGGCGGATACGGTGGGTTTCGTGCGCGATCTGCCGCACGAGTTGGTCGCCGCATTCCGATCGACTCTGCAGGAGGCTCGCGAAGCAGACTTGCTGCTGCACGTGGTCGATGCAGCCGATGCGCGGCGCGGCGAACACATCGAGGCCGTGCGCGCGGTGCTCAAGACCATTGGCGCCGATCACGTGCCGGAGCTTCTGGTAATGAATAAGATCGACCGCACATCAGATCCCGCGCGCTCGACGCCTGTGAGCGACGGCTCCGCGCGGCAGGCTTGGGTCTCCGCGGCGACCGGGGCAGGCCTTAAGGAATTGCGCGGCGCCATCGGTCAAATGTTGTTTCGCTCACTCGTCAATCACTCGGTGCATGTGACGCTTGCGAACGCGGCCATTCGCTCGCAGTTGTTTCAACGCGATGCGATCAAGGGCGAGCGTGTTCGCGACGATGGCAGCTGGGAGCTCGATGTGAGAATGTCCGCCGAGGATTTTGCGCAGTTGACGAAGCGCGAAGGCGTAACGGATCTTGGGGAGTTGCGCGAGCAGCCCGCGCGGCGTGTGGCCTGAAATTTCACGCGACGTGCAACCGGGCCATGCGCATCCAGGGCTCACCGCTGCGCGCGCTTCTGACGAACCTCGAGATATTTATCGGTCACGATACTAGAATGCGCGCTTTTGCAGCGGCGGCCTATGGCATGGAATGAACCTGGCGGCGATAAGCGCAACCCGTGGAATCGCCCGTCATCATCACAAAGCGACCTGGATGAAGTGCTGCGCAACTTGCAGCGGCGCATCGCGGGCATTTTTCGTTTCGGCGGCGCGGGCAACGGCAAACCTGCCGGCTCGGGTTTGGGGTATGGCGGTGTGCTCGTGCTGCTCGCCGCCATCTGGCTCGCGACCGGCGTCTATGGAGTCGACGCGCAGGAGAAAGCCGTCATTCTGCGTTTCGGCAAATATGTGCAGACCACCGGGCCCGGCTATAACTGGCACCTGCCTTGGCCCATCGAGCGCAAGATCATCGTCAACGTGTCACGCCAATATAGCGTGACGGACGATGCCAGCATGCTCACCGCCGACACCAATCTGGTGGAGGTGAAGTCGGCCGTGCAGTACACGCAGCCCGATCCCATCAAATTTTTGTTTCGCGTGCGCAACATGGATGAGACTCTCGCGCTCGTGTGCGAAAGCGCAATGCGCGAGGCCGTGGGCCAAGCCTCGCTCGATAAGGCGCTGGCGTTTGATCCTTCCATCGCCGACCGCGCGCGCAGCATCACGCAGCGCACCCTCGATGCGTACAACACCGGCATCCGCATCCTCAGCGTCAACCTCATGGATGTGAACGTCCCCGATGCGGTGCAGGATGCGCAGCGCGACGCCATCAAGGCTGACAAAGACCGCCAACGCATTCAGCAGGAAGCGGAGCTGTATCGAAACGATGTGCTGCCTCGCGCCCGCGGCGCCGCGGCGAAGGAGCTGCAAGACGCCGAGGCGTACAAGCTGCAGGTGGTCGCACTATCGCGCGGCGAGACGGCGCGCTTCGATCAAGTGCTCGCGCAGTATCGCGAAGCGCCTGCGGTGACGCGCGAGCGCATGTATTTGGAAACCGTCGAGTCGGTGTACAAGAATTCGCGCAAAGTGCTGATCGATGCGAAGAGCGGCGGAAATGTCCTGTATCTGCCGCTCGACAAATTGCCGCTGGCCGCGCCAAGCGCATCCGCCAGCGATAACTTGACGGTCGCGCCAAGCCGCTTGCCGGAGGCTGCGCCGGCCGCCGTGGACGATCCGGCCCGCGCGCGCGGAGTGCGCTAATGCATAACCGGCTTCTCATCGTCGTCATTGCGTTCATCGCGGTCATTCTCATCGTGCGCGCGAGCACGTTCACGTTGAGTGAAGGACAGCTTGCGATCAAATCAGTGGGCGGGCAGATCGTCGAATCGGATTACGATCCGGGGCTTCATTTTCGTATTCCGCTGTGGCAAAGCGTGAGCAAGTTCGACCGGCGCATCATGACGCAGCAATACCCGGCGGAGCGCTTCCTGACGCGCGAGCAGGAGCAGCTCAACGTCGATTTCTATGTGAAGTGGCGCATCGCGAATTTGCGCAGATTCTATGAGTCCACGGGCGGGACGGAAGAAGTGGCGAATGCGCGTCTGGGCGAGACCATCAAAGACAGCATCAAGAGTGTGGTCACGCAGAGGACGCTGCAGCAAGTGGTCACTGCCGACCGGGCCGAGTTCACGGGCGCCATGATGAAAAATGCGCGGCCCGCATCCGAACAGCTCGGCGTGGAGCTCGTCGATGTGCGCATCACGAAAATCGATTTGCCGAGCCAGGTGCGCGATTCGGTGTACGAGCGCATGCGCGCGACTTTCAAGGCGCAGGCAGCCAAGCTTCGGGCAGAAGGCGTCGAGTCATCCGAGCGCATCCGGGCAGAAGCGAATAAGGACCAGACGCAGATATTGGCCGATGCCGCACGGCAGGCCAATGAGACTCGCGGCGCGGGCGATGCCGAAGCGAGCTCCATCTATGCCAGGAGCTTTTCCAAGGACGCGGACTTTTACAGCTTTTATCGCAGCATGCAGTCATACCGTCAAAGCATCGGCCGCGACAACGACTTGCTGGTCATCTCGCCGGACAACGCGTACCTCAAATACTTGAATCAACCGAAGACTTCCAAGTAGACGCCGATGGATTTGACGCAAGTCAGCTGGGTCGAGCTTGGACGATACTTGAGCGGCGCCTTTGCCTTGTATCTGGTGCTCGAAGGCGTGCTGCCGTTCTTGAATCCAGCGGCCGCGCAGAAGTTGATGCTGCGCATGTCGCAAATGTCGACCTCGCAGCTGCGCTGGGGCGGGCTCATCAGTATGGCCATCGGTGTGGCGCTTCTGTGGATGGCGCGTAATGGGTAGGAACGTCGTCGTCGTTGGCCTGCAATGGGGCGATGAGGGCAAAGGCAAGATCGTCGATCTACTCACCGACCGGGCGCAGGCTGTGGCGCGCTTCCAAGGCGGCCACAATGCGGGTCACACACTCGTGATCGATGGCGAGAAGACGATTCTGTCGCTCCTGCCGTCCGGCATCCTGCACGAGGGCGTGAGGTGTCTCATCGGTAATGGCGTCGTCCTCTCGTTGGAAGCCTTGTTCAAAGAAGCCGATGGATTGGTGGCGCGCGGTGTGCCGGTGTTCGAGCGGCTGCGCGTGAGCTCCGCATGCGCGCTGATCCTGCCTTCGCACGTTGCACTCGATCGCGCGCGCGAGCACGCGCAAGGGGCCAATGCCATTGGCACCACCGGGCGCGGCATTGGCCCGGCCTACGAAGACAAGGTTGCGCGCCGCGCACTGCGCGTCAGCGACTTGTTCCACCGTGAGCGATTCGCGGCAAAGCTCGGCGAAGTGCTGAACTATCACAACTTCTTGCTGCAGCACTATTACAAGCAGAGCGGCATCGATTTCGCGCAGGTGTTGGAAGCTCATCTGGCGTATGCCGAAAGACTGCGGCCGCTCGTCACCGACGTCGCCGATGAGTTGCAAGCCCTGCGCGCGACGGGCGCCAACGTGCTGTTCGAGGGAGCTCAGGGCGCCATGCTCGACGTCGATTTGGGAACGTATCCTTACGTCACCTCGTCGACTACGACGGCGGGCGGCGCTGCGTCGGGCACGGGCATCGGGCCGCGGGCTTTCGACGCGGTGCTTGGTGTGGTGAAAGCTTACGCGACGCGAGTCGGCGCGGGGCCGTTTCCCACCGAGCTGTTCGATGCGAACGCCGAGCACTTATCGCGGGTCGGTCATGAGTTCGGCTCGGTGACGGGCCGGCGCCGCCGCTGCGGATGGTTCGACATGGCGGCGCTGCGGCGAGCCATCGTTCACAGCAGCGTATCATCGCTCTGTGTGACCAAGCTCGATGTACTGGATGGTCTCGATGTGATCCGAGTGGCGGTGGATTACCGCGGCGCCTCGCAACTGAACGGCGATGGGGACTTCACCCGCGACGTCGAGCCGGTCTACGAGGAATGGCCCGGTTGGAGCACGAGCGTGGCCGGCGCGACGCGCGAATCGCAGTTACCGGATGAGGCCCGTCGCTATCTCGATCGGTTGGCGGATCTTGCGGGAGTGCCCATCGATATTGTCTCGACCGGTCCCGAGCGCGACCAGACCATCGTGCACAGACATCCCTTTGCTTGAGTCACGGGTGAGCGAAATGCAACGAATCACACCTTTCTTGTGGTACGCGCGCCAAGCTGAAGAAGCGGCTCAGTTTTACTGCGCCATCTTTCCGGATTCGCGCATCGAGCGCGTGGTTGCGCTGCCGGTGGATACGCCTAGCGGTCCGGCGGGCTCGGTGCGGGTGGTCGAGTTCGCTCTTTTCGGGCAACGCTTCACCGCCATGAGCGCCGGCGAGCTCGATTCGTTCAACCACTCCATTTCTTTCGTCGTGAGCTGCGAGACTCAGCAGGAAATCGATCGCTATTGGAATGCGCTGCTCGACGGCGGCAAAGCGGAGGAGTGCGGGTGGCTCAAGGATAAGTACGGCGTGTCCTGGCAGATCGTTCCGACGGTGCTCACCGAGATGATGGCGGGCACGGATCAGGCCAAAGCGAAACGCGCAAGCGAGGCCATGCTGCAAATGGTGAAGCTCGATATCGAGAAGCTGCGCGCAGCGTTCGAAGGCAGGTGATCTCGGTCGAACCGATGGCGATGATCACCGATGCCGACGACTTTTTCACCATCGGGTGCGGTCGTTGCGATCGCTTCGCTACGCCGGACTGCTCGGTCCGCTTTTGGGTGGACGGCTTGAATCAGCTACGCCGCATCGTCCTCGACACGGGTCTCCAAGAGACGGTGAAATGGGGGCACCCTTGCTACATGCACGCCGGGCGCAACATCGCGATTCTGATGGCGCTGAGGAGTGATTTCCGGCTGGGTTTTATGAACCCAAGCCTGTTGGTCGACGATGCAGGTGTGCTGCAACCCGCAGGCCCCAACAGCCGGACGCCGAGCGTGTTACATCTCGCGTCCGCAGAACAAGTCGCGAAACTCGAGCCGGTCATCCGCGGATATCTGAAGCAGTTGATGGGCTTTGCCGAGGCTGGGGTCCGACCGACTAAGGTGACGCGCGAGATCGATATGCCGGACGAACTGATTGAGGCGCTTAAGGCCGATCTGGAACTGGGCGAGGCGTTCTGGGCACTCACACCGGGACGGCGGCGGAGCTACGTGTTTAACCTCAACCAAGCCAAGCAATCGGCGACCCGCCATGCGCGGATCGCGAAGTATCGAGATAAGATCATCGCCGGCAAGGGTGCATTGGAGCGATGATGCTCAGCAGGCTTCAGCAAACGCCGTATACTTCCGCTCTTTGCGATCAAAGTAACAACTTCCCTGTCCGTGAGCGCCATTCGACTGTCCGGAGCCGAACTCGAATTCGCGCCGAATCCTACCCACTGCCGAGCTGCGGCCAAGCGCAAACAGCTCGGTGTGCAATCGGCGGCAACCTCACGAAAAAACAGCGAGTTATTCGATAAGGAACATCAGAACGAACTGCTGCGAGCTGCCGCGGAGCGCTATTGGTGCCCAGGAGAGGACTCGAACCTCCACGAATTTCTCCACTGGTACCTGAAACCAGCGCGTCTACCAGTTCCGCCACCTGGGCTTTTTCGCGCGCCGAATCTATACAGAGCGGTGGCTACTGTCAATCGAGCTTACTGCCATTGAGTTTTCTGCAGTCGATCGAAGTCTGCGTGAAACACCACGTCTCATGAGGCACCCAAATGAAATATCAGAAGAATGAAGCGAACTAATCGAAGAAACCGCCGTAGGCCGAGCAAAGCGCCGGGTGTCAGCGGCGAAGATCCGCATCTGCAGCGCGAACGCGAGCGCTACGCCGAACCCATCGCCAGCCGCGAATGGCTGCTCAGCCACATTGAATCCTCCGCGCAAGCGCTTTCCGCGGCGCGGCTTGCCAAGCGCCTCGGCCTCACCACCGATACGCAGCGCACGGCGCTCGAAAAACGTCTGGCAGCCATGGTGCGTGATGGTGAGCTGTCAGCGGAGGAGGGCGGCTTTCGTGCAATGGGCGCGGGCCATCTCATCACCGGGCGAGTAAGAGGCCGTGCGCAGGGCGAGGTGCTGCTGCTGCCCGATGATGGTTCAGCTCCGCTCGTCATTGCGCGTGGCGATTTAGCCTCGCTCATGCATCGCGACCGCGTCGAAGCGCGCATCGTGGGCATCGGCGAGAAGGGCCGGCGGTTGGCGAAAGTCGTGCGTCGAGTCGATGAAGGCCCGGCACGGATCGCGGGGATGCTGATGGGCGGCCGCGGAACAGCGCGATTGGAAGCGGAGGATCCGGGACATTGGTATCCCATCGAATTGGATGCCGATCATCTGCACGGCGCAGCCAATGGCGATTACATCGTCGCGCAAGTGCACCGTCGGCCGCTGCGCGACACGCCCGCCAAAGCGCGTGTCGTCGAAGTGCTGTCGGATATGCGTCCTGCGGATCGGGCGGCGGTTTTTGCCATCCTGCGCCACGATTTGCCGGTGGAATTTCCTCGCGATGTCTTGGCCTCTGCCGAGGCGCTAGGCACCGAAGTGGGCGCACGTGATCTGAAGAATCGCATCGATTTGCGCGACCTTCCGCTCGTTACGATTGATGGCGAGGACGCGAGAGATTTCGATGATGCGGTGTTTGCACAACCCTCGCGCGGCGAAGGCTGGCGGCTCATCGTCGCCATTGCCGACGTGTCGCACTACGTCCGCCCGCATTCTGCGTTGGATGCGGAGGCCCGCCGCCGCTCGACCTCGGTGTATTTCCCCGATCGCGCGATTCCCATGCTGCCCGAGCGGCTGTCGAATCATTTGTGCTCGCTGATGCCCAATGTAGATCGCCTTGCGATGGTCTGCGATATGCATGTGGCGAAAAACGGTGGCGTTTCGCGCGCGCGTTTCTATGAGGCCGTCATTCGCTCGCACGCTCGACTGACGTATGACAATGCATGGGCCTATCTTGCGGCGCCCGCAGCCGCCAATGTCAGTGTGCCGGCGGAAGTGCGCGGCTCGCTCGACTCGCTGCACGAAGTGTACGGCGCCCTGGCGCGCGCGCGCGCCGGGCGGGGTGCGCTGGATTTTCGCGGCAGCGAAGTCAAAGCGCGTATCGGCAGCGATGGAGTCATCGTCGGCTTTGCCGCCAGTGAGCGCAATGATGCGCACCGACTCATCGAAGAGTGCATGATCGCTGCGAATGTGCAGTCGGCCGCCGCGCTTCGAAAGCACAAGATGCCGGGATTGTATCGAATCCACGCGCCGCCCAAGTCCGATCGCGTCAGCGAGTTGCAACGTGTGATGCAAGCGTTGCAAGTGGGCGCGCAGTTTTCGCAGGATCCCACGCCGCGCGAGTTTCGCCAGCTCATCGAGCGGCTGCAAGGCCGCGCCGATTCGCAGCTGCTGGAAATGCTGGTCATCCGCACGCTCGCGCAAGCCGTCTATTCGCCTGGGAACGTGGGGCATTTTGGACTCGCATTGCAGGAATATGCGCACTTCACATCGCCCATCCGCCGCTACCCAGATCTCATCGTGCACCGTTCGCTGAAAGCCGCATTGCTGCCGGAGTCGGTCGAGGGTCGGCGCTATGAAACGACTGATCTCGATGAGCTCGGAGTCGAGACTTCACTGCGCGAGCGGCGTGCGGACGATGCCGCACGCGATGTCATCAGTTACCTCAAGTGTCTGTACATGCAGCCGCGCATCGGCGAAGTATTCGATGCCTCCATCACGAGCGCGACCGAATTTGGATTGTTCGTGCAGCTGAGCCAGGTGCCCATCGATGGTCTGGTGCATATCAGTACACTGCCGGGAGACTTCTGGGAGCTCGATCGCAGCCGGGTTCAGCTCGTGGGGCGAAGGACCCACAAGCGCTGGGTGCTGGGCGGCGCAGTGCGAGTGCGGTTGGCGCGAGTCGATTTGGCGCAGCGGCGCATCGATTTTGAGTTGGACGATGCGGCTTTGCCGCGCGCACATGCGCTTCGCCGCAGATCGCGCAGCCGCGCACGTGCGTGAGCGATCGTCGCACCATGGTCTTTGGAGTGCACGCAACGAGCGCCGTGCTCGATCGCGCCGGAGACCGCGTGCTCGAGCTTTGGATTCAGTATGGAGCCGAGGCGCGTCTGTCCGCTTTGATGGAGCGTGCGCAAAACCTCGGCTTGAATGTACAGCAGGCATCGGCCGCCACGCTGTCGAAGCTCGCGGGGAGTGAGGCCCATCAAGGCGTGGTCGCTGCGGTTCGGCCTCGCGCAATCATGAGCGAGGCTCAATGGCTCGATTCGCTCGATGCAATCGAAACGCCTGTGCTCCTGCTGTTGCTCGATGGCGTTACCGATCCGCACAATCTCGGTGCCTGTGTACGGAGCGCCGCCGCAGCGGGCGCACAAGCCGTCATCGTCCCCAAGGACCGGACGGCGCCGATGACAGGGATCGCCATCAAGGCTGCGGCAGGCGCGGCGGAAATCATTTCTGTCGTCGCGGTCACCAATCTTTCGCGCCATATGCAGGCATTGCACGAGCGCCAAGTACGTATTGGGGGCTTGGATGCGCACGCCGAGCAATCCGTGTTCGATTTCGACATGACAGGCTCTGTTGCGCTCGCCCTTGGAGCGGAGGATCGCGGTTTGCGCAGGCTCACGCGCGAGCGCTGCGATGCGCTGGTGCGCATTCCCATGCCTGGTTTGCTCGAATCGCTCAATGTATCGGTGGCTGCCGGCATCGCGTTGTTCGAGGCAGTGCGCCAGCGTACGCGTCACTTACGCGTTTGACTCGAGGTCGCGTCGCACCGCACGGGCCATTGCAGCATTTGACGCTGAGGCCGGCATGCGCGTATCCTCGCGCGCTCTTTTTCGCACAGCGTCAGCCGACGCCGCGCTGAAATTTCTCCTTGCCTCACCGCTCGCAACGGGAGGCTTTATCCATAAGGGGTCGACATGCGGCATTACGAGATCGTTTTTCTGGTCCATCCAGATCGCAGCGAGCAGGTTCCGGCCATGGTCGAGCGCTATCGCGGCATGATTGCCGCGGGCGGCGGCCAAGTGCACCGCTTCGAGGATTGGGGCCGGCGTCAGCTCACATTTCCCATCGCCAAGGTGCACAAAGCTCATTACGTGCTCATGAACATCGAGTGCGATGTCAAGACGCTGTCCGAGCTCACCGGTGCATTTCGTTTCAGCGATGCGGTGCTTCGGCATCTGGTCGTGAAGATGGACGAGGCGGTGACGGAGCCGTCTCCGATGTCGCGTCCGCCGGATGAAAATGCGCGCCGTCATGATGATTACGGCATGGATGGCGACGATGACGATCTATCGATGAGCCGATAGCGAAAAGCACGAGGAATGACTCATGGCACGTTTCTTTCGACGTAAAAAGTTTTGCCGCTTCACGGCGGATGATGTCAAACAGATCGACTACAAGGATCTGGCGGTATTGAAAGGGTATATCACCGAGACTGGTAAGATCGTCCCGAGCCGCATCACCGGCACGCGAGCGCATTATCAGCGCCAGCTCCAGTTGGCGATTCGCCGTGCACGCTTCCTCGCGCTTCTGCCCTACACCGATCAGCATTAAGGCTCGCCATGGAAGTCATTTTGTTGCAAAAGGTTGCAAACCTCGGCCAGATCGGCGATCGCGTGAAAGTCAAACCGGGCTATGCGCGGAATTTTCTGGTGCCGAGCGGCAAGGCGACGCTTGCGAGCGCGGCCAACATCGCGCGTTTCGAGCAGCAGCGTGCTGAGTTCGAGAAAAAGGCGGGCGATGCGCTGGCCGCTGCGCAAACGCGCGCCGAAAAGCTTTCGCAGTTCAAGCTCGAGCTTCGTGCCAAGGCCGGCGCTGAGGGCAAGCTGTTCGGATCGATCGGCACGGCCGATATCGCGGAAGCCGCCACCAAGGCGGGGCAACCGCTGTCGCGCGCCGAGGTGCGCTTGCCGAGCGGACCCATCCGCACTGCCGGCGAGCATTCGGTGCCGCTGCACTTGCACACCGACGTCGACGTCAACCTCGCCGTTTCCATCATCGCCGAGGATTGAAGGGGCTCTGCAGCCGTGCAGAGCCTGATCGTCTTGCGGGCTTTGACTATGTGCTGCCATGAGCGCTGAAAATCATTTCGCGCCGCGCGCGGAACTCTCGCGCGACTTGCAGTCGAGCCTGCAGACGCCGCCGCACTCCATCGAAGCCGAGCAATCCGTGCTCGGCGGGCTCATGATCGAGACCACCGGCTGGGACCAGGTCGCCGACCGCGTCAGCGCGGAAGATTTTTATCGCCACGACCACCGTCTCATCTTCGAGGCGGCGGCCATGTTGATCGAGCGCAACCAGCCATGTGATGCCGTGACGGTTGCGGATCAGCTCGAAGCGCGCGGCCAGCTCGAGGAGATCGGCGGTCTCGCCTACCTCGGCACGCTTGCGCGAGACACACCGACGGCCGCCAACATTCGCGCTTACGCGGACATCGTGCGCGAACGTGCGGTGCTTCGCCAGTTGATTTCGGTGGGGCATGGCATCGTCGGCAGCGCTCTGCAGAGTGAAGGGCGCGAAGCGCGCGACATCGTCGATGATGCCGAGCGCGCCGTGTTCGAGATCGCCGAGCGCGGCTCGCGCGGCATCGCGGGGTTGCGCACGGTCAAGAGCATCCTGCCCGACGTGGTCAATCGCATCGATACCATGTTTCACTCCAAGGGCAAGCTCACGGGCATCGCCACGGGGTTTCGCGTGCTCGACGACATGACTTCGGGCTTGCAGGCGGGAGAGTTGATCATCGTCGCGGGGCGTCCATCGATGGGCAAGACGACGCTCGCCGTCAACATCGCGGAAAACGCAGCCATCGGGGCGGATAAGTCCGCGGCGATCTTCAGCATGGAGATGTCGTCGGAGTCGTTGACGTTGCGCATGATCTCCTCTCTCGGGCGGATCAATCAGGCGAACTTGCGCTCAGGGAGGCTGGGCGAGGATGACTGGCCGCGCATCGATACCGCCATGACGCAATTGTCCCAGGCCAAGATTTTCATCGACGAAAGCCCCGGACTCACGCCGACGGAGCTACGAGCCCGTTCGCGCCGCTTGAAGCGCGAGCGCGGCTTGGATTTGATCGTGGTCGATTACTTGCAGCTCATGCAAGTGGCGGGCAACAAGGAAAATCGCGCGACGGAGATCTCCGAGATTTCTCGCTCACTCAAGGCGCTGGCCAAGGAGCTGTCGGTTCCCGTGGTTGCGCTGTCACAGCTGAACCGCGGCGTCGAGCAGCGCACTGAAAAGAAACCGGTGATGTCGGATTTGAGGGAGTGCGTAACGGGCGACACGCTCGTGCT
The DNA here is from genome assembly GCA_964247385.1 of uncultured Steroidobacteraceae bacterium. Taxonomy (GTDB): domain Bacteria; phylum Pseudomonadota; class Gammaproteobacteria; order Steroidobacterales; family Steroidobacteraceae; genus TMP-86. The sequence goes on from CAXTUB010000002.1 coordinate 190,687, forward strand.
CATGGCAGACGGCAATCGAATTCCGATCCGTGAGCTCGTGGGACAGACGCCGACCGTGTTGGCGATGAGCGAAGATCAGAAAATAGTTGCCGCGCAAAGCGATCGGGTATGGTCGACGGGGGTGCGCCCGGTATTTCGAGTGAGTCTTGCGAGTGGTCGCTCGATCCGAGCGACTGCGAACCACCGCCTGCTTACCAGCGACGGCTGGAATCGCGTGTGTGACTTGTCGCTGGGCGAAGATCATTTGCGCGCGATCGAAGGCGATCATCCAACCTGGGATCGCATCGTCTCCATCGACATGCAGAAGAACGAAGAAGTATTTGATCTCACCGTCCCGGGCCCCGCTAGCTGGCTCGCGGACGGCATTGTTAGCCACAACTCGGGCGCATTGGAACAGGACGCAGATTTGATCCTGCTCATTTATCGAGAAGAAGTGTACGAGAAGAACACGACGCGCAAAGGCATCGCGGATGTCATCGTGGCGAAGCAGCGCAATGGTCCGACAGGCGACATTCAGCTGACTTTTTTGGGTGAATACACCAAATTCGAGAACTTCGCGCCCGAGTCCTATGCCGAAGGGGTGTTTCGCTGAAGCCTATGGTGAGCGCGGTCATGAGCACCGCGGCGCTTCGACACAACCTGGGCGTTCTGCGCGAGCGAGCCGGAAACTGCCGTGTCATGGCGGTCATCAAAGCCAACGCCTATGGCCATGGATTGATCGGCGCAGCGCGAGCTCTTGATGAAGCTGATTCGCTGGCGGTTGCGCGCGTCAATGAGGCGCTCACGTTGCGTGATGCGGGCATCGACAAGCCCATCGTCTTGCTCGAGGGCGTCATCGACACGGAAGAACTGGAATACGCGGCGCGCTCGAATTGCGAGATCGTGGTGCATCACATGAGTCAGGTCGAACAATTACGCAATGCACGGTTGGCCGGCGTAATGACCGTGTGGCTCAAACTGGATTCCGGGATGAATCGGTTGGGGCTATCGCCTGCGCAGTTCAATGAGGCGCTGCGCGTGCTCGACGAGCTGCCCGGCGTTCTCAAGCCCGTGAAGATCTTGACTCACCTGGCCAATGCAGAATTGCGTGAGCACGAGAGCAATGCACGTCAGCGCGCTTTGCTCGAGCGAGTCACTCGAGGTCTCACCGGGGAGCGCAGTATTTGCAATTCAGCGGCGTTGCTCAGCACGCCGGACTCCTGCGCGAACTGGGTCAGACCTGGGCTCGCTTTATACGGCGTATCGCCATTTGGCGATTCGATCGCTGCGGACTTTTCGCTGATCCCCGTCATGGCCCTGCGCGCCCGAATCATCGCGCTCAAGGACATCGAGTCAGGGGAACATGTGGGCTACGGCAGCACATGGACTGCAAGGTCGCGCACGGGCCTGGCCGTGGCGTCCATCGGCTATGGCGACGGCTACCCGCGAAGCATCGGCGACGGCACACCCGTCGTGATCCACGGCATGCGTTCGCACATCGTCGGCCGCGTCTCCATGGACATGATCTCGATCGACGTGACCGGACGCGACGACGTGCGCATCGGCGATGATGTGACGCTATGGGGCGATGAGCTCCCGGTCGAGGAAATCGCGGCGTGTGCGCGCACGATTCCTTACGAGCTGCTCAGTGGATTGACGCAGAGGGTGGATTTGCGCTGGGAATGATCGTTCGGTGGCGACCCGGACCGATACATTTTATTTTCGTCAATCTAAGTGCTGAACGATGGTCGTGATCTAGCCCATGGTCCGGAATTGTGGATGCGTACATACGTACAAGCCTAAAGCCTTGCTTGTCGAACCGTTGCGGCAGTTCGGGGACGCAGCGGGCTTAAATTGTGTGTCCCGCTGTCATTGACTCATATTGCGTGGTGCGCGTATGGCTTCTGAACTAGCGCGGCGAGACCCGCACGCAACGTCGAGTGCATACCAGTCAGGTCGGAAGATCCAAGCCGCGCTGAAGGCTGCACTGTCGACTGTTTGCAGTGAGAAAATGCCAGTGTCAAAAACTTACCCCGCGCCATCCGCGTTCAAGCCCAATGCGGCTTTCTGGGATGAGCGAGCGCATTTATTACGCAACCTTTTCCTGCGGAGCCGTTCGCGCGAGCTCATTCTGAAACGCCGTCACATGGCGCTCGAGAAAATTTCAATAGGCGGCGACCATTGCATCCGGTTTTGGATCGCTTTTCTTTCCGTCCGTCGCAAGAAAGATTTCGCAGTCCTTCTTGAAATTCTCAATTACACGGCACGCCCATTGGCGTTCGCCCAGATTGGTATCGGCCATTGTCGAGTCCTCGGTGGATGCACGAAGAGAAGCCCGTCAGACGGTTTTCTCGGGGAGCGCGAAGTAAAGCGCTGACTGAGCTAAATTTGTGCGGTGTCAATCACTAATCTTCGAGCACTCAGATTCGCTCGAGGACAGCTTGATTGAATCGCTAAAGCGTTCGCAGTTTTGGATCGGCCAAGGATTTGACATGAGCGCTCGGTGCGGTCCGCATTGCGGATGACATCGTTTGCTATGCCTTCGATGTTCGCAATAAGCGTAGTGAGACGATTTTCGATCGGTTTGATCCCGATCTGCGCTTTCTCAAACATCCTCGCTCGTCCACGGTGAATTCAAGCAGACTGACCTACTTGGAATAGAGCACCGAGGAATCTTGCAAGACCAGAGCCAGAGTTTACGCTCATCAAAATATGGCAGCGCGTGACGTGATCAACGAGCAACAACGGCTCATCGCCCTCCAGAGCTATCAAATTCTTGACACGGCGAGCGAGCCCGAATACGACGACATCGCTCAGATTGCCGCTCAAATCTGCGGCACACCGATCGCGCTCGTAAGCCTCGTGGACGCCTCGCGCCAATGGTTCAAGGCGGCCATAGGTCTCGATGCCAGGCAAACGCCACGAGGTATCGCATTTTGTGCGCACGCCATCGAACAAACGGAAACTTTCATCGTCGAGGATGCTTCTCAGGATCCCCGGTTTACGAATAATCCTCTCGTCACTGACGACCCGAACTTGCGCTTTTATGCCGGGGTGCCGTTAGTAACCCCGGACGGACACCCCCTGGGCACGCTGTGCGTGCTCGATCGCACCGCCAAGAAACTGACCCCGCGACAAGAGATCTCGCTCCGAGCATTGGCGCGGCAGGTGGTGCGATTGCTCGAGCTGCGTCGATTCATCTTGCAGCAACGGATCGAGCGTCAACAACATGAACATCAGATGGCGGAGACACACGTCAATTTGCAGTACAGGGTGGAAGAGCGGACTGCCGAGCGAGACGCCGCTCGACTCAATGAATCGCAAGTGCGCACGGACGCTGAACGGGTGAATATCGCCCTCGCCGCGGGGACCATCGTCGGAATTTGGGACTGGGACTTGGTGAATGACCAATTTACGGTAGATGAAGCTTTTGCGCGCAGCGTGGGCCTGGACTCAGAACGCTGCCGCGCGGGAATTCCGCTGCCCGAGATTTTCGAATTGGCGCATCCTGATGACCAAGCGGGCCTGAGCCAGGCGGTCAGTGCGGCTCTACAGCACGGCGGGCGTTATGCGCACGAGTATCGGATACGCCGATACGATGGCACCTACCGCTGGATCGAGGCCAATGGTCATGTTGAGCTCGGAGCAGATGACGCTGCGCGGCGCTTCTCCGGCGTGTTGCTTGATGTCGAGGAGCGGCGTGCCCTGAGGACAGAGCGCGATCGTGCCAACGCGGAGCTGCGCGCGATCAATGAGACTCTCGAGCAGCGAATCAACGAGCGCGCGGAAGAGTTCAAGAGTGTGGAAGAGGCTCTGCGTCAGTCGCAAAAGATGGAAGCCGTAGGCCAACTCACCGGGGGCCTGGCGCATGATTTCAACAATCTCTTGGCCGGTATCTCGGGAAGCCTTGAGCTCGTCCAACTGCGCTTAAGCCAAGGTCGGCTCAAGGATATCGAAAAATATGTGGTCGCCGCTCAAGGCGCCGCCAAACGCGCGAGTGCGTTGACGCATCGTCTCCTTGCATTTTCTCGTCGTCAAACGCTCTCGCCTAAAGCCACTGATGTCGATCAGCTCATTATGGGAATGCTGGATCTCATCCAACGAACCGCCGGACCGAGCATCCAAGTAAGAAACTCTTGTGCTCCCGGCCTTTGGCGCGCCTTGGTCGATCCTTCTCAACTCGAAAATGCGCTGCTGAATTTATGCATCAACTCCCGTGATGCGATGCCTCGCGGCGGAAAGATCACGATTGAGACCGGCAATTGCACGATCGATTGTGGCGCTGCCAAACAACTGGAATTGCCGGAGGGGCAGTATCTTTCATTGCGCGTCTCTGACACCGGCGTCGGAATGTCGCCCGCAGTGATCGCTAAAGCGTTCGATCCTTTTTTTACGACGAAGCCCACTGGCGAAGGTACTGGCCTTGGTCTATCGATGATCTATGGCTTTGCCAAACAGTCGGGCGGCCAGGCGCGCATTGATTCAGAAGTCAATCGAGGCACAACGGTCTGCCTGTATTTGCCTCGACATCGAGGCAGGGCAGAGCTCGAGGTCGAAGCACTCAAGCCGATCGCCGCGCCCGCTGCAGCATTGGGTGAAACGATTTTGATTGTCGATGACGAGCCGACGGTGCGCATGTTGATCAGTGATGTGCTCACGGACCTTGGCTATACCGTCATCGAAGCGGCGGACGGTGCGGGCGGCTTGCGAGTCCTTCAATCAGATATTCGCATCGACCTGCTGATTACAGACGTGGGCTTGCCGGGCGGTATCAACGGAAGACAAATGGCTGATGCTGCGCGCGTCAACCGTCCAGACCTCAAGGTGCTATTCATCACCGGATTTGCTGAGAATGCGCTGCTCACTGAAGGGCAACTGGAGCAGGGGATGGCGGTGCTTACCAAGCCTTTTGCGGTCGAAACGCTTACCGCGCGTACGCGCGAGCTCATCGTCGCGTGATTATCCATACGCAAAGCCTTTGGCTAGCGCAGCGATTCGAAATAAATCAGCTCTCGAAGAAGCCCATCTTCACGCCGGCGAGCTGCACGACATCATTGTCGTTGAGCCGCCGGGCCTGCGGGCCGATGGCAAGGCCATTGACTAACGGAAAGTCATTGTCCTTGCCGCTTTCGACATGCACGATGAAGTAGCCTTCGGCGCGTCGGGTGATCGCGGCCACTTGAATGCCCGGGCGCCCGAGCGTAGTCAACGCCTTGGTGAGCTCGAGCTCGCGGCCTGCAAATGCTCCGGACAACACCTGAAGCTTCGCTTTCGGTAACGCAGCCGCGGTTTCCGGAACGCCGGCGCGCTTTGGCGCAACGGCTTTTGCCGCCTGATCCACCGCCTGTCCCACACGGCGAACGCGATCTTCGCCCTGCGAGCTCGAAGAGATGACCATGGTCTTCTCGAACTCATCCTGCGCCGAATCGCCGTCTTGCGCGTCGACGAAACGCAGCTGGTGGTGACCCACCGTGATCACATCACCATGCTGCATGGCGTGCTTCTTGATGAGCTTGCCATTCACGTAGGTTCCGTTGGTGCTGTTCAAATCCTCGAGAAAGGAATCATTGAGGATATTGATGATGAGAGAGTGGTGCCCGCTGACTGCCGGGTTGTCGATGCGAATGTCGTTATCCGGAAGCCGGCCAATGGTGTATCGCTCCTTGTTCATGTTGTATTCGGCGAGGATCTGACCATCCAAGCTCAGCATCAGGCGTGCCATGCGATATCCCCTGTTCTTGAGAAAATCTCAACCAAACCAATTCAATATTCTGTCAAACATTCCACGGCGCGCGGGGAACGGTTCATCCACGTGCGCCATGATGACGGACACATTGTCGCGGCCGCCATTATCGTTCGAGAGTTGGATCAGCTGCTTAGCAACAGTATCAAGATTAGCATTGAAGGTACTGATTGTTAAGTGAATGTCCTCGTCTTCAACCATGTCGGAGAGGCCATCGGAGCAGAGCACATAGTAGTCGCTCTTATGGACGGGCTCCTCGTGAATCTCCACTTCGACATTCTGCTCGACCCCAAGGGCTCGTGTAACATAATTTTTGTTGGTGGCGCGCTGCGCCTCTTCCTGTGAATAGAAGCCGCGATCCACCAGCTCCTGCAATAGCGAGTGATCCATGGTGAGCTGCTCGAAGCGGCTGTCGCGCAGCCGATAGAGGCGGGAATCCCCCACGTGCGCAATGGATACTTTGTTGTCGTGAAAAATACAGGCGACGACCGTGGTGCCCATGCCCTCGCACTGCGGCTGAGTTTTCGACGTGTGATAAATGATCTTGTTGGCGCGGTGAATGGCGTCGCGCAAAATGATGCTCGGCCGCGTCAGCCCGGTCTCCGGGTCAGAAGTGTCGAGCGGCTCGCGCAGCGCCGCCTCTTTGACGAGGCTGATGATGGTCTTGACGGCGATGCCGCTCGCGACCTCACCCGCGTTATAGCCGCCCATGCCATCGGCCAGCACGAACAGGCCAATGTCGCTCTCCGATCCGATCATGTCCTCGTTGTGTTCGCGCACCTTGCCGGTATCCGTGAGCGCGACGCTCGTGATCTTGCCGCGCAAGCTCATCGCGGCGCGCTCAAACGCCGCCGTGGCATGCCCACGCCGTTCCTCACGGAGCGCCCATGGCCATTCGGCTGCGGCAGTCATTGAGCGCAAGCGCCATTTGCGCTCCAGAGTCGAAGCGCTCTTCTGGACGCTTGGCCAGAGCGCGATCGAGCACGTCTTGGACGCAATCGGGAAGGTCGGGACGGATGGCTTTGATCGGCGGGTGAGGGGCTTCCGCGATCTGCTGCATGAGTCCGGTCATCGTGTCTGCGCGAAACGGCAACTGGCCGGTCAAGAGTTGATACAGCGTACACCCGAGTGAGAATAAGTCTGAGGGCCCAGTCACAGTTCGGCCCTCGAGCTGCTCCGGCGACATGAACGAAGGGGTGCCGAGCACGATGCCCGTGCGGGTTGCACCGGCGTCGGTGAGCCGTGCAATGCCGAAGTCCGTGATCTTCAGGGCATCGCTGTCCGCGTGATACATGAGATTCGCCGGCTTGATGTCGCGATGCACGACTCCCTGCTTGTGCGCAAAGCCGAGCGCATCGGCGGTGCGTGCCACGAGCTCCACCACCTTGCGCGGCTCGAGCGCATTCGCAGGAGACACGAAGTCGCTCATGTGCCGGCCTTGCAGATATTCCATCGCGATGTAAGCGAGCCCCTGTTGCTCGCCCACGTCGTAAATCGTGACGATGTTCGGGTGATTCAGCCGGCCGGCAGTTTCGGCCTCGCGAAAGAAGCGCTTGCGCGCTTCCTCCAATTCGTTCTCGCTGAACTCGGTTGCAAGCGGGATCGCTTTGATGGCGACCAAGCGATTGATGGCCGGATCGCGGCCCAAATAGACCACCCCCATGGCGCCGCGGCCAATTTCTTTTTCCAGTTGAAATCGGCCGAGTCGCCCCGGGCCAACGCTGGCTCCCGAGATGTCTTCGGGCAAATCCGACTCTTTGCCATGGGCGGATGCCGTGGACGGCGCCGCGCCGCGCGCCGCTTGAGACTTGGCTGATTGCTCGGCATCGAGTAATGCCGCAAGGCGCTGCGACACGTCGCGATAGCCCGCATCGAACCGCGCCAAATGGCGATAGACCGCGGTGGCATGCACGCGGCGCCCGCGATGCTCGAGCTGGCTGCCGAGATCATACAAATCGCCCATGACATGGGTGTCCGCCGGCTTGGCTTTGAGCTCGGCAAACCTCTGCTCGAAATTGTCGAGCAGACGGCCGGTGTCGATGTACGCGCGCGGCGGATCGGCATGCGCATCCGGCGGCTTGGCGCGGCGCGCGAAGCGCGCGAGCAATAGGAAAATGAGCACAGCTGCTGCGCCCGCAGCGATCCATATTATCCAATGCATGCCGTGCGATTCACTCCCCGCGTCGCGCATGCGGAAAAATTACGCTTACGCCGTGCCCGCGTAACGCCGCATGAAGGCTCCGAGGGGCCAAAGTATAGGGGAGAGAAGCGGCCGCGCACACCCGGTTGTGACGAGCGCACCGAGCAGGGCCCGGCGATGAACCCGTGAAGGGTGTGCACGGCGGACGCGGATCAGGTGGCTTGTGCGTCGGAGGCCGCGCTCTCCTCGTCGATCTCTTGTTTGGGGGGTTCCGGCGGCCTGAGTCTCACCGTCTTGATGGCATGATCGGCGACTTGTACGACTTCCAGTGTGTAATCGGCGAGCTTGAGTGTCGTGCCGGCTTCCGGAATGGTTTCCAAAAATTCCACGATGAGTCCGCTCAAAGTCTTGGGTCCCGTGGTCGGCAGGCTCCATTGCATCGCGCGATTCAGCGCGCGCACGCTGGCGCTGCCGTTCACGAGAAAACTTCCGTCGGCATCGCTATGCACATCGCGATGCACACGCTGCGCGGGGTCCGCCGTGAACTCGCCGACGATCTCCTCGAGAATGTCTTCGAGCGTGACCAACCCCTGAATGTCGCCGTATTCGTCCACGACGAATGCCATGCGGCGGCGGTCGCGCTGAAAATTCAGCAGCTGCGCGTTCAGGGTGGTGCCGAAGGGCACGAAATACGCATCCCGCGCCAGCGCGGTCTGCACCAGCGATTCGTTGGTCAGGCGGCCGCGCGCGAGCTCATGCACGATGCGCTTGACGTGGCACACGCCAATGATTTTGTCGATTTCGCCCTCATACAGCGGCAGCCGGGTATGTTGGGTCTGCCGCAGCGTCTCCAAAATGGCTTCCCAATCCTCCTCGATGTCGATGCCGACGATCTCGTTTCGCGGCACCATGATGTCCTCGACACGGATTTTCTCGAGATCCAAAATGCTCACCAGCATTTGCTGGTGGCGCTGCGGAATCATGGCGCCGGCTTCCGCCACGACGGTACGGAGCTCTTCGCTGCTGAGCGCATGCGATGCCGTGCTGGGCGCAACGCCGAAGATCCGCAGCACCGCATTCGCCAACAAATTGGTCGCCCATACGAAGGGATAGAGCACGACCAGCAACGCCGCATAGACGAAGGATGCGGGCAACGCGAGCCGCTCGGGCTGGAGCGCGCCGAAAGTCTTGGGTGCGACTTCACAAAACACGAGCGTGACGATGGTGAGCGCGACGGCGCTCATCACCACCCACAAATCGCCTCCCATACGCAACGCCGCCACGCTTGCAAGCATGGGTGCGGTCACATTCACCAGCGTGCTCAGCAACAGCACGAGGCCGATGAGCCGATCGGGCGTTGCGAGAAGGCGCTCGGCCAGACGCGAGGCGCGATGTCCCGCTTGCGCGCGATGCCGCAGCCGATAGCGGTTCATGCTCATCAGCGCCGTCTCGCTGCCGTTCAGAAAAGCCGAGATCAACAGCAGCACGCCGAGAGCGATCAAAATGCTGGAAGTCGGGTTGGCGTCGTGACCCATCAGTGTCTTTACCTTACGTAATCGACTCAGCGAGCTTTGGAGGGGTGCGAGACGGTCATCCCCAGTGACGGCCCAGTAAAGATTCGAGCACGAACTTCGAGCCGAAATAGGCCAGTGCGAGCAAGCCGAAACCGATGAGAGTCCAGCGCACGGCAGGGCGGCCGCGCCACCCGAAGCGGATGCGCCCGGCAAGTAGAACCGCGAACAAAAGCCACGCGATCACGGAGAGAACCGTCTTGTGCACCAGGTGCTGAGCAAACAGATTGGTGACGAAGATGAAACCGGTCAGGAGCGACAGCGTGAGCAGAATCTCGCCGCAGCCGATCAGGCGGAACATGATGCTTTCGAGCGAATCGAGAGGTGGCAGCGCCGGCGGCAGGTCGAGCACGCGGCGAGTGCGCAAGCGCCGGTCCAGAATGACGATGAGCACGGCCGTAACCGCCGCCGCAAAGAACAAGGCGGCAGCACCCATGGACAACACGATGTGCGCCGTCAGCTCCCAGCTTGGCGGAGCGCTATCGATGACACTCGAGCGCCCACGCGTGAATGCCGCGCCGACGGCGGCGCTCGCGATGAGAAGCGAGCCAATAGCGCGGTTGCGCCGCTCGATGGCCACCACGGCGCCAAGCACGCCCAGCGTCCAGCCGAGCATCGAAATTGCAAGCCACAGATCGATCGAGTACAGGCCGTAGACATGCAGCGTGTGCGCAAGCGCAACACTGTGATCGAGCACTGCAAACGCCATGCACACCGAGGCCAATGCGGCGAGACGCGCAGAGCGGACACTCTTCCACAAACACCAAGCGCCAAGCGCGTACAAAAAGACTGCGATGAAAGCCACGTGCACGATGAATCATGACATACCGCAACCGGCCGGTGGCGACGCTCTATAATGACGCCTATGTTCGATCGACTGACCGAGCGGCTCTCACAGGCCGTGAACTCCTTGACCGGCCGCGGCCGTCTGAGCGAGGAAAATATCGCCGACACCGTGCGTCAAGTGCGGCTCGCCTTGCTCGAGGCCGACGTCGCGCTGCCGGTGGTCAAGCAATTCACCGAGGTCGTGCGCGAGCGTGCCATGGGTATCGAGGTCATGAAAAGCCTCACGCCTGGCCAAGCCTTCATCAAAGTGGTTTTCGATGAGCTCAAACAGGTCATGGGCGAGCCGAGTCAGGGGCTCAACCTGCGCGCGCAACGTCCCGTCGTCGTGCTGTTGGCGGGTTTGCAAGGCGCGGGCAAAACGACCTCGGCGGGAAAAATCGCGCATTGGCTGCGGGTCAAGCAGGACAAGAAAGTGCTCTTGTGTAGCACGGACGTGTATCGGCCGGCGGCCATCCTGCAATTGAAAACGCTCGCCGATCAAGTGGGCGCGGGGTTTTCGCCTGCAGAGGCGAACGAAGCGCCGGTCGACATTGCGCGCCGAGCGCTGGCCGAGGCACGCAGCCGCGCGTTCGACGTGCTGCTGCTCGACACCGCGGGCCGGCTGCACATCGATGAGGAGATGATGAACGAAGTGCGCGCGATCGACCGTGAAACGTCTCCTCATGAGCGTCTTTTCGTGGTCGACAGCATGGCGGGCCAGGAGGCGGTCAACTCTGCGCGAGCTTTCAACGAGGCCTTGAATCTCACCGGCATCGTGCTCACCAAAGCGGACGGCGACGCGCGGGGGGGAGCGGCGCTCTCGGTTCGTCGCGTCACCGGCCAGCCCATCGTGTTCGTCGGCGTAGGCGAAAAGCTCGAGGCGCTCGAGCTCTTTCAGCCCGAGCGCATTGCCTCACGCATCTTGGGCATGGGCGATGTGTTGAGTTTGGTCGAGCAAGTGCAAGAGCATGCCGACCTTGAAAAGGCTGACAAGCTTGCGAAGAAATTGCAAAAGGGCAAGTCGTTCGATCTTGCGGATTTGCGCGACCAACTGTCGCAGATCGGTCAACTCGGTGGGATGTCGGCCTTGCTCGATAAGCTTCCCGCCCAGCTCCAAGCGAACGCTGCGGGCGCCGCCAGCCAAGTCAACGAAAAAAGCATTCGGCGGCAAATCGGCATCATCGATTCGATGACGCCGCGCGAGCGGCGCCGACCCGAGCTCATCGACAATTCGCGCAAGCGGCGCATCGCAAATGGCGCCGGCGTTCAAATCGGCGAAGTCAATCGCCTCCTCAAACAGTTCGACCAGATGCAGAAAACCATGAAGAAGTTCATGCGAAGCGGCGCCATGAAAAATATGCTGCGCGGCATGGCGGCGAGCCTGCCGCCCCGCTTCGGCGGCAAGCCGCATTGAGGCCTGCGTGATCCGAAGTCAAACGAGGCCGCGCATTCGGGGCGGATTTCCTTTAGAATCCGCGCCCTATCGATGCGAGGTGCGGTGATGGTGGTGATTCGGTTGACGCGGCGTGGCGGCAAGAAAGTCCCGTTCTATCAAGTGGTGGTGACGGACAGCCGCAAGCGGCAGGGCGGCACGAGCTTGGAGAGCGTCGGCATTTTCAATCCGGTGGCGCGCGGCGCAGACATTAAACTCCGGCTCGACGTGCGCCGGATCGAGCATTGGGTGTCGCAGGGCGCGCGGATGTCGGATCGCGTCAAAGAGCTGCTCACTCGCGCCAAGCGTCAAGCCGCGGCCTGATTCCCACGCGTGGTTCGCAGGCCCCCGCTTCGCTGGTGGGTCTGGGCCGAATGGGCGGGGCCCATGGCACGCGGGGTTGGAACCGGTTGCGCTCCGACACCGAACCAGGATTTGGCATTTTCGATTTCCGAGTGTGGACGTTGCGGTCGGCGCAGGGCCTGCAGAGTTTTCGAGTGAGCGCGGATGGTCGTGCGCGCGGCATGCTTACGGTGAAGCTCGAAGGGGTGGATGACAGGACGGCTGCGGCGCGTCTTTCCGGCGCGGAAATTTGCGTGCCCCGCGAGCAGCTGCCGCCCACCGCGCCGCGTGAGTTTTATCGGGCAGACTTGCTGGGCTGCCGAGTGGTCGATGAGGCTGGTGTCGAGCTTGGAGTTCTCGCGTATTTTGCCGAGACTGCGGCGCATCCCATCATGGTGATCGAGGGCGAGCGGGAAATTTTACTGCCGGCCACCGCGAAGCATTTGCGCAAGGTCGATTTGCTCGCGCGCACATTGGTGGTACGCACGTTCGGCGAAAACGGCAACGAAACATGATGCAAATCGCAGTGGTCAGTATTTTTCCGGCGTTGGTGCGCGATGCGTTGATGCACGGAGTCGTCGGTCGCGCGTTGCGCGAGCGGGCGCTGCAGGTGCATTGCATCGACCCGCGCGACTACACCCAGGATGCGCATCGCTCGGTGGATGATCGCCCGTTCGGCGGCGGCCCCGGCATGGTCATGAAGTTCGAACCGCTGCGCGCGGCGCTGCGGGCCGCGGCGGCATGGGCGCCTCCGCGAAGCCCACGCATCTATTTGAATGCCGATGGCGAGCGCTTCGATCAAGGCAAAGCAAAGCAGAGCGCGGCATGCGCGGGACTCGTGTTGTTGGCGGGCCGGTACGAAGGCATCGACGATCGTTTACTCGCGAGCGAGATCGACGGCTCATGGTCGATCGGCGACTACGTGCTGTCGGGAGGCGAGCTCCCCGCACTGGTCGTCATCGATGCCATCGCGCGGTTGCTGCCCGGCGTGCTCGGGTGCGCCGACTCGGCGCAGCAGGAATCATTCAGCGACGGTCTGCTCGATTGGCCGCATTTCACGCGGCCGGATGTGGTTGCGGGGATGAGCGTGCCCGCGGTGCTGGCCTCGGGCGATCATGCCGCGATCCGGCGCTGGCGTTTGCGCGAAGCGGTGGGCCGTACCTGGCTGCGGCGGCCCGATTTACTTTCTCGGCGCGACCTGAGCGCCGAAGAACGGCAGCTACTGGAAGAATTCAAAGCGGAACGCCGGCAAGGCGCCGATGTGACAGGTTGAGGAACTCGAGGTGAATCCATGAACAAAATCGTGCAAGAGCTGAATGCCGAGCAGGCAAAGGCCAAGTTTCCGAATTTCGGCCCGGGCGATACCGTGGTCGTTCAAGTGAAAGTGGTGGAGGGCGACCGCGAGCGTGTGCAAGCGTATGAAGGCGTTGTCATCGCGCTCAAGAATCGCGGCCTCAATTCGTCTTTCACGGTGCGCAAGATGTCGCACGGCGAAGGCGTCGAGCGCGTGTTTCAGCGGCATAGCCCCGCGATCAGCGAAGTCAGCGTGAAGCGCCGCGGCAATGTGCGTCGCGCCAAGTTGTACTACTTGCGCGAGCGCGCCGGGAAAGCGGCCCGCATCGAAGAGAAGGTCTAGCGAGCTTGACCGTGAGCAGCGCGCTCGCGGCGTTTTTCGCGTTCCTGTGGAGAGTGCTGGACGTGCTGCGGCGCGTTCTGCACTTGGCGCTGTTGCTGTTCATCTTTGGATTCCTGCTGGCGCTCCTGCACCACTCGATTCCCAAGATTCCGCGTTCCGCGGCTTTGATCTTGTCGCCCGAAGGGCAGCTCGTCGAAGAACTGTCGTTGGATGGCGTGCGCCGCGCGCTCGGTGAGGCTTCGGGCGGCACGGTGAGTGAAACGCGTCTGGCGGATGTGATCGAGGCCATCGAGGCTGCGAAGACCGATGCGCGCATCAAGCTCATCGTGCTGGATGTGGATCAGCTCGATCGCTCGGGTTTGTCGAAGCTGCAGGACGTGGGCGCGGCGCTGCGCGATTTTCGCACCAGCGGCAAGCGTGTCGTGGCCATCGGCAACTCCTACGATCAGGCGCAATACTATTTGGCCGCGCAAGCGGGCGAGGTGTATCTCGATCCGTTCGGCATGGTGATGGTCGAAGGCTTTGGCTATTACCGGCAGTTCTTCAAGGAGGCCATCGACAAGCTCGCCATCGATGTCAATGTGTTCAAGGTGGGCACCTATAAGAGCTTTACCGAGGGCTTTACGCGCAGCCAGATGTCCGATACGGAAAAGGAAGAGGCGCAGGTTTGGCTCAATACGCTTTGGAATGCCTACGAGCAAGATGTCGAGCGCGCGCGTTCCTTGCCTCAACACGCGCTGAGCGACTACATCGCCTCGGCGCCTGCCGCGCTTTCGGCAGTGAATGGCGATGCCGCGAAGCTGGCATTGCAACGCGGGCTGGTCACGGCCTTGAAGAGCCGCCGGCAAATCGGCGAGGAGCTGAAAAGCATCGTGGGCGAAGACGCGAGCACGCACTTCTTCAACCAAGTGGCCATGAAGCAGTATCTCACTGCCGTGCGCGCCAAGAATGCGCTCAAGTCGAAGAGCGGCGGCCGCGTGGGCGTCATCGTCGCGTCGGGCGACATCATGGAAGGGCGGCAGGGGCCCGGCAGCATCGGCGGCGACAGCACGTCGGACTTGCTGCGGCAGGCGCAATACGACAACGACATCAAGGCCGTCGTGCTGCGTGTCGACAGTCCCGGCGGCAGCATGTTTGCCTCCGAGGAAATCTCACGCGAGGTGCAGCGTCTGCGCAAGGCGGGCAAGCCCGTCATCGTGTCCATGAGCACCTACGCCGCCTCGGGGGCGTATTATTTTGCCGCCGCGGCAAACCAAATTTTCGCAAGTCCCACGACGCTCACCGGCTCCATCGGGGTGTTCGCCGTGCTGCCGACCTTTCAGCGGAGCATCGCCAAGCTCGGCGTGAATGTCGATGGCATCGGCACGACGCCGTTGTCGGGAACTTTGCGTTTGGATCGAGCACTCGGTGATAACGCGCGAAAAATCCTGCAGACGTCGGTTGAGAATGCGTACTCCCGTTTCCTGCTGCGAGTCTCTGAAGGCCGTAAGAAATCGGTGGAGGACGTGGATCGCATTGCGCAGGGCCGTGTCTGGGCGGGGATCGACGCACAGCGCCTTGGGCTCATCGATCATCTCGGCGGGTTGCGCGAAGCGGCGGACGCGGCGGCCAAGATGGCGGATTTGGCAGGAGACTACGATCTTCAGTACATACAGCCCGACTTGTCATTCCGCGAGCAGCTCGTTGCGCAATTGCGCGGCGGCATTGCGCGCGCCGTGGCCGGCTCGGGAGCTCTGCCGCATGCCTCGCTCGTGAAGGACGTCGCTCCGCTTCTCGACGAGATCGACACGGTTGCGCGAATCAAGGATCAGCGCGGCTTGTTTTCCTATTGCTGGTGCAAGGAAAACTAGGCGGCCGCCCAATCCAGAATGACTTTGCCGGAAGCTCCCGAGTCCATGATCTCGAACCCATCGCGATAGTTCTCGATGTCGAGACGGTGGGTGATCACGGGGCGTACGTCGAGGCCGCTTTGCAGCATGCTCGACATCTTGTACCAGGTCTCGAACATTTCCCGTCCGTAGATGCCCTTGATCGTCAGTCCCTTGAATATCACTTGATTCCAATCGATGGCGGTGTCGCCCGGCGGAATGCCGAGCAGTGAAAGATTTCCGCCATTGTTCATGACGCGCAACAGGTCACGCAACGCCGCCGGATTTCCCGACATCTCGAAACCCACGTCGAAGCCTTCTTCCATGCCCAGTGCGCGCATGGCTTCATCGAGGGATTCGCGCGTCACGTTGAGCGCGCGCGAGGCGCCCATGCCCGCGGCCAAACTCAGCCGATAGTCATTCACATCGGTGATGACGATGTGCCGCGCGCCGCAATGGCGCGCCACGGCGACCGCCATGATGCCGATGGGGCCTGCGCCCGTGATCAGCACATCCTCGCCAACCACGTTGAATGCGAGCGCGGTGTGGGTGGCATTGCCGAACGGATCCAGGATGGAAGCGACCTCGTCGTCGATGGCCGCTGGCAATTTGAATACGTTGACTGCGGGCAGCACGAGATATTCGGCAAATGATCCGGGCCGGTTCACGCCCACACCGCTCGTGTTGCGGCACAGATGACGGCGGCCCGCGCGGCAATTGCGGCAATGTCCGCACGTGATGTGTCCTTCGCCCGAAACTCGATCTCCCGGCGCAAGGCCGCGTACTTCCGTGCCGATCTCGACGATCTCGCCCGAATATTCGTGACCCACCGGCATTTTGACGGGCACGTTCTTGCTGGCCCACGCATCCCAGCGATAGATGTGGATGTCGGTGCCGCAGATGGCGGATTTGTGGATCTTGATGAGCACGTCGTTATGGCCGACTTGAGGCATCGGCACTTGGGTCATTTCGATGCCAGGACCGGCCGAGGCTTTGATCAGCGCTCTCACTGCAGCACCCTCAATGCGCGCGCTTCGCGTTCGAAGTGCCGCACCGCTTGATCCAATTCTTCGCGCGTGTGCGCGGCGCTCATTTGCGTGCGAATCCGCGCTTGACCGCGCGGCACGACAGGAAACGAGAATGCAACCACGAACACACCCGCGGCCTGCAAACGCTCGGCCAATTGTTGCGCCAAAGCGGCGTCTCCGATCATGACGGGAATGATGGGATGCTCGCCCGGCAGCAAGGTGAAGCCGCGTGCGCTCATCTGGGCGCGAAAATGCGCCGCGTTCATGCGCAGCCGCTCGCGCAGCTCGGCCGAATCTTCGAGCAAGTCGAGCACCCGGAGAGAGGTGGCGGCGACCACGGGCGCGAGGCTGTTCGAGAACAGGTATGGCCGGGACCTTTGCCGCAGCCATGCCACGATTTCGCGGCGCGCCGCAATGTAGCCGCCGCTGGCGCCTCCCAATGCCTTGCCGAGCGTGCCCGACAGAATGTCGATGCGCTCGGCCACTGCACAATGCTCCGGCGTGCCGCGGCCGTTCGCGCCCAGCACTCCGGTGGAATGTGAGTCATCCACCATGACGAGCGCGTCATGGCGCTCCGCCAAATCACAAATGGCGCGCAAGTTGGCAATGGCGCCATCCATGGAGAACACGCCATCGGTTGCGATCAGGCGGGTGCGTGCATCCGCGCATTGCGCCAAACATGCC
The DNA here is from genome assembly GCA_964247385.1 of uncultured Steroidobacteraceae bacterium. Taxonomy (GTDB): domain Bacteria; phylum Pseudomonadota; class Gammaproteobacteria; order Steroidobacterales; family Steroidobacteraceae; genus TMP-86. The sequence goes on from CAXTUB010000002.1 coordinate 207,935, forward strand.
TCAAGCTCGCCCATGTCGCCGTTCGCGTAACGCAAGCGACGCGCCTTGCACAGTCTGATGCCATCGATGATGCTCGCATGATTCAGCGCATCGCTGATCACCGCATCCCTCTCATCGAGCAGAGTCTCGAACAGGCCGCCATTGGCATCGAAGCACGAGGAGTACAGGATGACATCGTCCATTGCCAGGAATTGCGCCAGCCGCTCCTCGAGCTCGCGATGCACGCTCTGGGTACCGCAAATGAAACGCACGGACGCCATGCCGTACCCATATCGGTCGATCGCGGCGTGCGCGGCCGCGCGCACCTCCGGATGATTCGCAAGCCCCAGATAATTATTCGCACACAAGTTGATGAGCTCGTATCCGTCGGCGCTTCTCACGAATGCGCCTTGCGGTGAGTCGATAATGAGCTCGCGCTTGAACAAGCCTTCGCGCACGAGCGTTTGCTGCTCGCTTTCGAGCCTTTTCGTCAGTGGCTTCTCTACGGTGTGCTGATGCGGCAGTGCGATCTGGGACATTTGAAATGACGCGATGGGATTTGGAAGGGACGAGGTGAAGAAAGCCCCGTGCCTTCAGACCATGAGCTCAGGCGGATTGCCCGGCTCGTCGAGGTCGCAAGCAAACGCAGATTGCGGACTGAGCTCGTTCCAGGCGGCCGCATTCCAACGCGCGCTCGCGATTCCCGCTGTGGAGAGCGAGCGCGGCAATTGCTTGGGTCCCAATCGGCTCGCGAGCTCGCTCAATCCTGGATTGTGCGCGCACGCCAGAATGTGCACGCACGAGGCGGCCTGTTTCGCAATCAAAGTCCAAATGCGGTCGGGCGCCGCCAGATACAATTCCCGTGCGCAGCGCATGTAGGCCTCGTCGAGCTCGCAAACCCCGAGCACGATTTGCGCCGTAGTCCAGGCGCGCTCGGCCGGACTCGCCAGGATCAAATCCGGAATGAGCCCGCGCGCCTTCATGCGCTGAGCCATGTCTTGCACTTCGGCGACGCCGCGGCGCGTCAGAGGCCGCTCGAAATCCTCAGCCCAGGCATCGGTCGATTCGGCCTCGCCGTGACGCATAAGCGTCAAGCGCCGGGCCAAGGCAGTGTGAGCCGGAGAGCTCACATCATGCCCGTCTGCAAGCGCGCCGCTTCCGACATCATCGATTGATTCCAGGGCGGATCGAACACCAGCTCGACGTTGGCCTGAGCAATGGTCGGCACCCGCTCGAGCTTGTCGCGCACATCTTGCACCAGGATCTCGCCCATGCCGCAGCCGGGCGCGGTCAAGGTCATCTTCACATCGACCACCCGCGAATCGTCACCGGTTTTCGCGACCTCGCAGTCATAGATGAGACCAAGGTCGACCACGTTGATGGGAATCTCGGGGTCATAGCACGTGCGCAGCTGATCCCACACCACCCGTTTGATGTCCTCTTCCGATGCATCGGGAGGAATCGACGGAGCGGGTGCGAGCTCCTGGCCAATCGCATCCGCATCCTTGCCGGCAATTCGAAACAAGTTGCCGTCGATGTATACCGTGAAGCTGCCGCCCAGCGCCTGCGTGATGTAGCCCACGGCACCGACCTTCAAGTCGATCTCCACGCCGGCGGGTATGGCAACGGCCTTCACGTCGCGATGCACGTAGATGGGCTCGTTCTCAAAAGGCATTTTATTCAGTGCTCACGGCAGCGGAAGCGGCCGGGCCCAGCGCCGAGGCCAACGTGTGCCAGCAGAGACTTGCGCACTTCACACGCGCCGGAAATTCATGCACTCCGGAAAGAGCGGCGAGTTTGCCCAAGCCATCGATGGGGGCGCCATCCAGCGTGAACAGAGCGTGCATGCGCTCGAACAACGCTTTGGCCTCCGCCACGCTCTTCCCTTTGACGGCTTCGGTCATGAGAGAGGCCGACGCGGTCGAGATGGCGCAGCCTTGACCTTCGAAACGGACCTCGTCGATACGGCCGTCTACGAGGCGCAGACGCAGCGTCAGACGATCGCCGCATAATGGGTTGAAGCCCTGCGTAACGCGATCCGCCGGCTCCAACGGGCCGAAGTTTCGCGGCGAACGATTGTGATCCAGAATCACATCGCGGTAGAGATCAGCGATGTCCACGCGTTCTCATGTGAGCATGGCGCGCGCATCCTGCACGCCCTGTACCAGACGATCCACCTCGCCGAATTCATTGAAAAACGCGAACGAGGCGCGCACGGTCGCGGGAACGTTGAAGCGCTCCATGACGGGCATTGCGCAATGATGGCCAGTGCGCACCGCGATGCCGCGGCTATCCAAAATGGTTCCCAGATCGTGCGGATGGGCGCCCTCCACCACGAACGACACCACGCTCACTTTTTCATCGGCCGTGCCCACGAGCCTCAAGCCGGGAATGCGCGCAAGCTCGGTGCTCGCGTAGTGAAGCAAAGCGTCCTCATGCGCATGCGCCGCGGCTCGATCCATGCCGCGCAAGAAATCGACCGCCGCGCCCAGCCCCACGGCGCCAGAAATGTTCGGCGTGCCGGCTTCGAACTTGTACGGCAGGCTGTTATATGTCGTTCCTTCGAAGCTGACCGACAAGATCATGTCGCCGCCCCCCTGCCAGGGCGGCATGGCCTCGAGCCGCGACTCGTGGCCGTACAACACTCCGATGCCGGTCGGGGCGAACATCTTATGACCGGAGAACGCGTAAAAATCGCAGCCCAACGCGCGCACGTCGACATCGAAGTGCGGCATGGCTTGCGCGCCGTCGATCACCGTCATGATGCCGCGCGTTTTCGCATGGGCAATCAACGCCGCGACGGGAAGCACCGTGCCCAATGCATTGGATGCATGCGCGCAAGCGAAAATGCGCGTGCGCTCGCGCATGAGCGCAACCACGTCATGCTCGTGCACGCTCCCATCCGCCCTCACCGGAGCCACCACCAAGCGCGCTCCCGTCTGCGCGCACACCATCTGCCAAGGCACGATGTTGGCGTGGTGCTCCAAACCAGTGATCAAAATCTCGTCGCCCTCGACGAGCCGGTTTCGTGCATCGCTCTGCGCGATCAAGTTGATCGCCTCCGTCGTGCCGCGAACGAAAATCACTTCGCGGCTCGAAGCCGCATTGATGAAACGGGCAATCTTCTCGCGCGCGCCTTCGTAGCGCTCGGTGGCTTCGGCGCTTAAGGTGTAGACGCCGCGATGCACATTGGCGTGGTGATGCCGCTCATAGTCGTCCACCGCCGCGATCACGCTTTGCGGGCGCTGAGTCGATGCTGCATTGTCGAGAAAAGCGAGGGGATGACCATTGATGCGCCGCGCGAGAATCGGAAATTTCGCGCGTGCCGACGCCGTATCGTAATGCGATCGCTGCAGCGCCAAGCTGGAGCTCATCGCAGCTCCTTCAGTACGTGCGCATCGGGAAGCGCCTCGATCAGCTTCGCTTCAACGGCTGCGCGCACTGAGCCCAAGCTCATGCGCTTCAGCACATCTGCGAGAAAGGCGAATACCAGCAAGGCATGCGCCGTGTTCTTATCCAGGCCGCGCGACAGGAGATAGAACAGCATCTCCTCGTCGAGACGACCCACGGTCGCACCGTGCACGCAGCTCACATCATCCGTGTAAATCTCGAGCTGCGGCCGCACATCGATTTCAGCTCCGGCGGATAGCAACAGGCCGCGGCACGACTGCCGCGAGTCGCTTTGCTGCGCCTTCGCGTCCACGTGGACCAGGCTGTTGAATACGCCGCGGCCCCGGCCGCTCGCGATGACTCGCGCGGTTTGCCGGCTCACCGTAGCGCGCGCTGCATGCGTCACCCAATACGCGGCATCTGCCGTGCGCTCGGCCGCCGACAACAAGGCATAGGCATCGCACGATGCACGCTCGCCGAGGAGATCGACCTGGCAGTTTGCGCGCGTCAGCGATGCGCCCAAGCACACCGTATGCTGCTCGACGTGCGCATCGTGGGCGCAGCGGACTTGCAAATGATCGAAGTGAGCAGCCTCGGCGGCGCGCTCGATCACGCGATAGTGCTCGAGACGAGCATCCTCGCCGGCGTGCACCGCGCTCACATGGTTGGTGACCCCTTGATCACCGTGAGCCGACACGTGATGCTCGATCATCGTGGCGCGGCTTCCCGGCAGCGCCTCGATGAGCACTCGCGAATGCGCGATCGAGGCTCGAGGTTGCTCGCTGCAATGAAGGATCACGAGCGGCGTCGGGCATATCCCGGCAACACGAACGACAATGCCGTCATCCAACGAGGCCGCATTGGCCAGCGCCCAGCGCGAGCGCTCATCATCCGAAAGCTGCGGCAAGAGCCGCCTCAACCGCTCAGGTTCGCGCTCGGCGCAGTCACGCAACGACATCACTTCGAATCCCTGGCCGGACTGCAGGCTTGATCCGATGAGCCGCGCATTGCGCAACACGACGAGGGGCCAATCCTCATTTCCACGCAGCGCTGAGTTGAAAGAGGCAACCGAGGCTGAGGACGACGACGCCAATACGGTCGCTTGAGGTCCCGCCGCCGCGGTGAAGACCGTGCCCAGCAACTCGCGCAGATCGGTGTAGCGCCAGCTCTCATCCCGCACGTTCGGCAGCCCCAGCCGCTTGAGGCGTGTCATGGCCTGAACGCGATAATCATCCAGCGCTGTGCGGCCACTCGGCGCGGCGCGGCTGTACAGCGTCTCGAGGGATGCGGCCGCCGCGCTCGTCATGCGCGTGCGCTCTCTTGCCTCACCCAATCGTAGCCGCGGCGCTCGAGCTCGAGCGCCAGGCTCTTATCCCCCGTCTTCAAGATCCGACCGTCGCTCAGCACGTGCACGAAATCCGGAACGATGTAGTCGAGGAGCCGCTGATAGTGAGTGACCAAAAGAATCGAGCGGTCGGGCGAGCGCAAGCTGTTCACACCTTGAGCCACGATCTTGAGCGCGTCGATGTCGAGCCCGGAATCCGTCTCGTCCAATATGGCGAGCCGCGGCTCGAGCACGAGCATTTGCAGAATCTCGTTGCGCTTCTTTTCCCCACCCGAGAACCCCTCGTTCACGCCGCGGTTCAAAAATGCCTCGCTCATGTGCATGAGCTTCATCTTTTCCTTGACCAATGAAAGAAACTCATAGGCATCCACTTCGGGCAGGCCCGCCGCCGTGCGCTTGGCATTCAATGCCGCCTTCAATAGATAGGCGTTGTTGACTCCCGGGATCTCGACTGGATATTGAAAACCCAGAAAAATACCCCGTCGCGCGCGCTCCTCCACCGGCATGCCGAGAAGCTCCGCGCCGTCGTAGGTCACCCGGCCTTGTAATACTTCATAATCCTCGCGGCCCGCGAGCACTTGCGCGAGCGTGCTCTTGCCTGAACCGTTCGGTCCCATGACGGCGTGCACTTCACCCGTACCGACGGTGAGATCAACGCCGCGCAAAATTTCCTTCCCGGCCGCGCTGGCTCGCAACCCTTCGATTCGCAACACGTAATGACCTGCCCCGCTGCGCCGCCTAACCGACCGCGCCTTCGAGGCTCACGGCGAGCAGGTTCTGCGCCTCGACCGCGAACTCCATGGGCAGTTCCTTGAAAACGGATTTGCAAAACCCGCTGACGATGACGTTGACGGCATCTTCGGCCGAAATACCGCGTTGTCGGCAATAGAAAAGCTGATCCTCCGCAATCTTCGAGGTGCTGGCTTCATGCTCGGCCGTGGCGCTCGAGTTCTTCACCTCGATGTAAGGAAAGGTATGTGCGCCGCATTCGCCGCCGATCAGCAACGAGTCGCAGCGCGTGAAGTTCCGCGCACCATGCGCGCTGGGCAGCATGCGCACGAGGCCCCGGTACGTGTTCTGCGCGCGCCCGGCCGAAATTCCCTTGGAGACGATGGTGCTCTTGGTATTGCGCCCAATGTGGATCATTTTCGTGCCGGTATCGGCCTGCTGACGCGCATTCGTCACCGCCACGGAGTAGAACTCGCCGATCGAATTTTCACCCTTCAATACACAGCTCGGATATTTCCAGGTGATGGCGGAGCCGGTTTCCACCTGCGTCCATGAGATCTTAGAGTCGCGGCCGCGGCACTCGCCACGCTTGGTCACGAAATTGTAGATGCCGCCCACGCCGTTCTCGTCCCCGGGATACCAATTCTGTACGGTCGAGTACTTGATCTGAGCACGCTCGAGCGCGACGAGCTCGACCACCGCGGCGTGCAGCTGATTCTCATCGCGCATTGGCGCCGTGCAGCCTTCGAGATAACTGACATACGCGCCTTCATCGGCAATTACGAGAGTGCGCTCGAATTGGCCCGTTTTCGCGGCGTTGATGCGAAAGTACGTCGAGAGCTCCATGGGGCAACGCACGCCGCGCGGCACGTACACAAAGGAGCCGTCGGAAAAAACGGCCGCATTGAGCGCAGCGAAGAAGTTATCGGCATAACTCACCACCGAGCCCAGATACTGATCGATCAATTCGGGATGCTTCTGCACCGCTTCGGAAAAGGGGCAGAAGATCACGCCCGCCTTGGCGAGCTTGTCCTTGAACGTCGTGGCGACCGACACGCTGTCGAACACGGCGTCGACCGCGACGCCGGCAAGCGCGGCGCGCTCGTGCAACGGGATGCCGAGCTTTTCGTAGGTCGCGAGAAGCTTCGGGTCGACGTCCTCGAGACTCTTGGGCGCATTGGCGGCTGCGCGCGGCGCGGAATAATACGAGATGGCTTGATAGTCGATGGGCGTGTAGTGCACGTGGGCCCAACTGGGCTCGGTCATTTTTTTCCAATGCCGAAATGCCTTGAGCCGCCAGTCACGCAGAAAATCCGGCTCGCGCTTGATGCGCGAAATTGCGCGCACCGTGTCTTCATTCAAGCCCGGCGGCAGTGTCTCGCTCTCGATCTCGGTGGAGAAGCCATGACGATACTTCTGATTGACCAGCGCCTCGATGGTCGGATGGTCCTGTTGCGCGGTCTCGCTCATCGCGCACTCCCCAAACGCATTTCGGAGGCCAGCTCGCTCACGCGCACCCCGGGCACTTCGAGTCCCGCCAATTGGCGCAGGGTCAGATCCTCGAGTGCGCGCCGGATTGCGGCGTTCACCTTTTGCCACACATGGCCGACGCGGCACGAGCGCTCGATCACGCAGCGGCCTGCGGCACGGCTGCATTCGGTGAGCGCCACCGGACCTTCGAATACATCGAGAATTTGCGCGGCCGTGATGCGATCGGGACTGCGCGACAAACGGTAGCCGCCGCGCACGCCGCGGGCCGAGGTGACGAGCCCTGCGCGTTGCAACTCTTTCAGCACCTTGCTCACGGTCGGCGGCGACAGATTCGTGCTCACGGCAAGCCGCGCCGCGGCCCGATGCCGCAAAGGCTCTGCGGCCATGACGGCGAGCACCACGGTCGCGTAATCCGTGAGTTTTCCAATGCGAAGCATAATGAGGACTATTTTAGTACTATTTGCGCTCGAGGACTGTAGGCTTTTCGTATCCGAGCGACGTGGGCTTTTTTCCGCGGATATGTGTCGCGATGCCTGCGGGAAAATCCACCTCGAGTTTGCTATCCTCTGCGCCCTTCAACACGCGCAAGGCACTTTAAGAAGGCGCTCATGAATCTGAAAGAACTGCAGGCGACCGCCGCCGCGATGGTGGCCCCGGGTAAGGGAATTTTGGCCGCGGACGAAAGCAACAGCACCTGTAAGAAACGGTTCGATTCCATTCATCTCGAATCCACTGAGGAAAATCGGCGGCGCTACCGCGAGATGTTGTTGACCGCGCCCGGCGCCGCGCAATACGTGAGCGGCGTCATTTTGTATGACGAGACCATTCGTCAGAAGACGGAAGACGGCACGCTTTTCACCCAAGCGCTGCAAAAGAACGGCGTGATCCCCGGCATCAAGGTCGACTTGGGGGCGAAGCCTCTGGCAGGCTTTCCGGGCGAGACCATCACGGAAGGGCTCGATGGTTTGCGTGATCGACTCGCCGAGTATTACAAGCTTGGCGCTCGTTTTGCGAAATGGCGCGCAGTCATCGACATCGGGGAGAATATTCCCACGCACTACGCCATCGAGGCGAACGCCGAAGGGCTCGCGCGTTACGCAGCCCTGTGCCAGGAAGCCAATATCGTGCCCATCGTCGAGCCTGAAGTGTTGATGGATGGGAGTCATACCATCGAGCGCTGCGAGCAGGTGACGAATCACGTTCTCGAGCGGGTGTTCGTTCGGCTGAACATGGCGCGCATCGCTCTCGAAGGCATGGTGCTGAAGCCCAACATGGTGATCTCTGGCAAGAAATGCGCTCAGCAAGCCAGTGCCGAGCAGGTGGCGGAACTCACCGTTCGTTGCCTGAAGCGCCACGTGCCGGCCGCGGTGCCCGGCGTCGCTTTTCTGTCCGGAGGACAGAGCCCCGCGCAGGCGACCGAGCATTTGAGCTTGATGAATCGTTTGGGTCCGCTGCCGTGGAAGCTCACGTTCAGTTATGGCCGCGCTTTGCAAGAGACCGCGCTCGAGGCCTGGGGAGGGAAGCCCGCCAATTACGGCAGCGGTCAGGCCGCATATCTCAAGCGGGCCAAACTCAATGGTCTCGCGACTTCTGGCCGCTACGAAAATCGAATGGAAAGCGCGGCGTAGCTTGAGTGACGACGCCCTGATCGAAATTCACGATCTCGATTATGAGATTGGCGGCCGTTCGATATTCCATGGTTTGAACATCGCGGTGCCGAAGGGCAAGGTCACTGCGATCATGGGCCCGAGCGGCACCGGCAAGACGACCTTGATGCGCCTCATCACCGGTCAAATCCGTCCCAACGCCGGCCGTGTGATCGTCGATGGCGAAAGCCTCAGCGAGCTTTCACGCGCGGCGCTGTATGCGCTGCGCCAGCGCATGGGCATGCTGTTCCAGAACGGCGCGTTGTTCACCGATATCGATGTCTTCGAAAACGTGGCGTTCCCGCTGCGCGAGCATACGAATCTTTCGGAACGGCTCATTCGCCAGCTGGTGCTCATCAAGCTACAGGCCGTGGGCTTGCGCGGCGCCGCCGCTCTCATGCCCGCCGAGTTGTCGGGCGGCATGGCGCGACGCGTGGCTCTTGCGCGCGCGATCGCCAGAGATCCTGAAATTCTGATCTACGATGAGCCGTTCGTCGGTCTCGATCCGATTTCGCTCGGTGTGGTGCTTCGGCTGATCCGCAAGCTCAACGATGCCCTCGGCACGACCAGCATCGTGGTGTCGCACGACGTCAAAGAAATTTCGGAGGTTGCGGATCTGACCTATTTGCTGTCGGGCGGCCGGGTTGCGGCGAAAGGCTCGCCGCAGGATCTGAGTCGCGACAATTCCGCGGTCGTGAGGCAGTTCATGGGCGGCCTGGCGGATGGGCCGGTGCCGTTCCACTATCCGGCGCCCGACTACTTCGAGCAGTTGATGTCGCGCGAGGAAGCGGCATGAGCGCGATCGGCGAATTGCGCGAGCAGACATTCGGAAGTATTGGCGCGCTCGGTGCGCAAACCAAATTCCTATTGCGCGTGCTCGCTGCCGTGCCTCGCGCGTTGGCGCGGCCCACTCTCATCGCGATGCAAGTGTACAACTCGGGCGCGTTGTCGCTCATCATCATCATGCTGTCCGGATTGTTCGTCGGCATGGTGCTGGGGTTGCAGGGCTTCAATCTCTTACAGCGGTTCGGCTCGGAATCGGCGCTCGGTAGCGCCGCGGCGCTGGGTCTCGTGAAAGAGCTCGGACCCGTCATTACGTCTCTTTTGTTCGCCGGGCGTGCCGGAACCGCGCTCGCTTCCGAAGTCGGTTTGATGCGCGCAACCGATCAACTGGCCGCCATGCAAATCATGGCGGTCGATCCGGTGGTGCGTGTGATCGCGCCCCGATTCTTGGGCGGCATCATCGCCATGCCGCTGCTTGCGGCCATCTTCAGTGTCATCGGCATTTACGGCGCGCAGCTCATCGGCGTGCAGCTCATGGGTGTGGAAGCAGGCAGTTTCTGGTCGCAAATGCGCGCCACGGTTTCTCTCCACGACGTCACCGAAGGCATCGTGAAGAGCGCGGTGTTCGGCGTGGCTTGCAGCTCCATTGCCGTTTATGAAGGGTACCACTGCGCTCCCACGGCCGAAGGGGTGGGGCGCGCCACGACTCGAACCGTGGTCAGCTCAGCGGTGATGACTTTATTTTTTGACTATCTGCTCACTTCGGCTTTTCTGTGAGCACGGAGGCGTATTGATCATGGCCAAAGCGCGCGGTGGAACCGATCTTGGCGCCGGGTTGTTCGTTTTGTTGGGCTTTGTCGCACTTGCATTCCTGACCACCCAGACGACGAGCAAGGGGGTGACGTTGACGCGCGGCTCAAGTTACAAATTGAGCGCGGAGTTCGACAACGTCGGGGACTTGAAAGTGGGCGCACCGGTGACCATGGCGGGCGTTGAAGTCGGCAGCGTGACTTCGATAGGCTACGACTTGCGTGCTTACAAAGCGGTAGTTGGGCTCAATATCAACACGAAATACAATCAGATTCCGACCGACAGCGACGCGGCCATTTACACTCAAGGTTTGCTCGGAGGCAAGTTCATCGGGCTCACGCCGGGCGGCCAAGAAACTTATTTAAAAGATAGCGATCGAATTGAGTTCACGCAGTCGGCATTCGTGCTCGAGAACTTGATTGGCCAGTTTCTGGCGAACTTTGGCAAAGGTGACAATAAAGCGGGCGGCGAGGGCGCATCGAGCAAGGCGGGCGAGCCCGCGGACAAGGCGGGAACACCCGCGGAGAAAAGTCAATGAATCATGTCGTATGGTGCAGAGCCGGTGTCATGGCCGCCGCGCTGGTGATGAGCGGCAGCTTGGCGGCGGCAGCCGAGCCGTTGGCGCCTCCGTCGCCGTCGGGCGCGCAGGCCAATGCGGCCGCGCAGGGGCCGCAGGAGTTGGTGGAATCCTCCGCCAAGAAAATGCTGTCCGAGTTGGATGCGCATCGGGACATGTATCGCAAGGACCCCGCCAAGCTCGACAATTTGGTGGGCACTGTGCTCCTTCCGTACTTCGACACTGAATACGCTGCACGGCTCGTGCTGGGGCAGAACTGGCGCACGGCGTCCCCTGACCAGCGCAAGCGTTTCGTCGATGCGTTTTATCACTCGATGCTGCGCAATTATGGCTCATCACTCGTCGATTTCACGGCCGATCGCATGACCGTTTTGCCGTTTCGCGGCGACGCCAATGCCACGAGCGCAACGGTGCGCACTGAAGTCAAGCGCGACAATGGCTCGCGCGTGCCGGTGAATTACACATTGCATAAGACCGACGCGGGCTGGAAGGCGTGGGATGTCTCCATTGAAGGCATTTCTTATGTCAAGAGCTTTCGCACCGACTTCGGCGCCGAGATTGCACAGAAGGGCTTGGATTCGGTGATTCAGCGGTTGGAGCGAGACGCCAAGCTCCCCGGCCAACCGGCGCCTGCCAAGCCTTGACCGAACCTGCGCGGCTCCAAAGTTCTGTCGAGGGGCGCGCGAGCGTAACTGGAGCCCTCAGCTTCTCGACGGTGGAAGAGCTGGCGGCGTCGAGCTCGCCGGCGGTGGAGGCTGGGCAAATCCGCTCGGTTGATCTTGCGGGTGTCACCGCAGCAGACAGTGCTGGACTCGCCTTGATGGTTGAGTGGCAAAGCCTGGCCCGGGCTTGCGGCGTGACTCTCGTGTTCGAAAATATTCCCGCTAAACTTATGCAGCTCGCTCACTTGAGTGATCTGGACGAATTGATCGGTGAGCGAACACCGGCCGCCGAGCCCGCGGTGCGCTGACGGCGCTAATTCTTATCGGGTTCCTTCGCCGGTGCGGCCGGCGCGGCATCGGTCGGGCTCGCGGGCGCGTCCGGGTCCACGAGCTCATCTTCCGGCACGTTGCCGTCCGTGACCTTGTATTGGCGATTCTGCAAATATGCATCGCGAATAAATGCGTAGCGATCGAACGCCTTGTCGAGCGTTGGATCGAGCGACAACAAGTCATAGCGCTTGTGCACCGTCGATAAGCCGAGATAGCTCCAACGGGCCTCGCTATTTGCATACGCAGCAGGATTTGAAAATGCATCCACCGCACGGCTCGGCGCATCGCGCACGGTCGATGGTCCGAGCAATGGCAGCATGACGAAAGGCCCCGAGGGCACGCCCCATTTGCCAAGCGTCTGGCCGAAATCCTCGTCGTTGCGCTCAATGCCTGCTTTGCTCGCCACGTCGAACAGGCCGCCGATGCCCATCGTCGTATTCAATACGAATCGGCCCAGATCGGAGAGCGCCGCCTTGAATTTTCCCTGCAGCGCGTCGTTGATCATGGTCATTGGCGTTTCGAGATTCGCAATGAAATTACCGACGCCCGTCCTCACGGGCGCAGGCGTGACCGCGCGGTAAGCTTTCGCAACGGGCTTGGCGACGCCGCGATCGATTGCGTCGTTGAAGCGATACACCCCGCGGTTGAAACGCTCGTAAGGATCCTGTGGGGAATGTGTGAGTTGCGCGTTGCTTGCGCAGCCGGCGCACAACAATGCAATTGCAGAAAACGAGTGACGAACAACATTAGGGTGATGCATGACCCTAGTGTATCAATTCATGCACGCCGTATTCGAGCACGCGGCCGAATGCGCGGGCCGAGCTAGCGCCTGCCGGAGCCTTGGGTTGAATCCTCGGTCGCGGCGCCGCGGCGTCCTTTCGGAATCGCCGCTCGCACCTCATCGAGCCGGGCGCTGAAGCGCGCACGCTGCACCGCGTTCGTGCCGGGAAATCCGAGCGCCAACTGCAGCTCGTTTGAGGCCATCATGAGCTCGCCGCTCATGATGTAGAACTCAGACATGTAGTAGTGGGAGTCGGCGATATCTCCCGCCGAATTCGCCGCGTTTGCAATGAGGCGCGCCTGCTCGGGCGTGGGCGCCATCACATTGAACAAGTCCAGCAAGATACGATGCGCTTCCTTATTGTCGCCGCTCTGCATGAGCGTCTCTGCCAAGCGGATGGTGAGCGGCACATTGCGCGGAAAAAGGCGCAACGCTTGTTCGAGCTCGAGGCGTGATTCCTTGGGCTGCCCGCTCAACAACAATGCTTGACCCATGGCGCCATAAAATTGGGTCGTGCGCGGCGCTTCGGCCATGAGAGTTTTCAACACGGGAATGGCCGTGGCGGCGTTGCCTGCGCTGATGTCGGCCACCGCGCTGCCGTAGCGCTGTTCCTCGGTCTTGCCGCTGCCATTGCGCACGAGCCCCGCGTAGTAGGCCTGCGCTGCTTGAGGCGTGCCGACGAGCGAGCGCAGGCGCTCGCGCATCAATCCGTAACTTTGCGAATCGACCGTGTGAATGCGGCCCATCTGCTCGGCGCGGCCGCGCGACTCCGCGATACGATTCGATGTGACGGGGTGATTTTGCAAGAACTCGAAGCTGTTATATGCGGGATTGCCTCCGGTCTTGGCCAAGGTCTCAAAAAATGTAGGCATGGCGATCGGGTCGAAACCGGCCAGGGCCATGGTGCCGATGCCGATGCGATCCGCCTCGTATTCGTTTTCACGCGAGTAATTGAGCTGGTGCTGAATCGCCGCGCCTTGCGAGGCGAGAATGGCGCCTTCCATGGTATCGCCCGAGCTGCGCCCGCCGGCGGCTGCGCCGAGCAAGATCGCCGCGAGCATGGCCGCCGTCGACATCATGCTCGCGTGGCTCTGATCCACGAGGCTTCGAACCAAGTGCCGCTGGGTTACGTGCGCAGTTTCGTGCGCCAGCACGCCTGCAAGCTCGGATTCGCTCCGCGTGGCGAGCACCAAGCCGCTGTGCACCGCGATGAACCCGCCCGGCATGGCGAAGGCATTGATGGCGGGATCGCGGATGACGTAGTAGTTGAAGCGATGCGCGCCTTCATCGGCGCGGCTCGAAATGCGATGGCCGATGGCCTGGATGTATTCGCTGACCTCCGGGTCTTCGATGATGACGCCGCTGTCGCGCAGGCCGCGCATCATCATGAGGCCGATGCGGTACTCATCATCGAGCGACACGGCCGCATTGGCGGCGCTCCCCATGTCAGGCAAATTGTTGTCGGCCGCAAGCAATCGCACGGCCGCCAGAGAATTCAAAATCAAGCTCAAGGCGCACAATGCCGCACACCAGGAGGCCCTGGGGCGCAGCGGGCGCAGCGTGGAACGACTCATGCCGGAGTTCGACCGCCGCACCATGCTCGAAGTTCGCGGCACGAAAATCGCCGCGAAGCGCCTATGCGACTCGCTGCGCGCGCAACCGCGGTGCCCCTTGCGACCTCAAATGCAATGCCGCGCATCAGGATGTCCGGTCACAGCACTTCCGCGGCATGGTCAGCCAGACGCGAGCGCTCGCCGCGCAGCAGCGTCATGTGACCCGCATGCGGCCAGCCTCGAAAGCGCGTCACGACATAAGTCAAGCCCGAGGTCGTCTCGGTGAGGTAGGGTGTGTCGATCTGTCCGATATTGCCGAGACACACCATCTTCGTTCCCGGGCCGGCCCTGGTCACGATGGCGCGCATTTGTTTCGGCGTGAGATTTTGAGCTTCATCGACGATCACGAACCGGTTCAAGAACGTCCGGCCGCGCATGAAATTCAACGATCGAATCTTGATTCGATTGCGCAGCAAATCGTTCGTGGCGGCCCGTCCCCAACTGCCGCCATGCTGGCCCTGAGTCAAAACTTCGAGGTTATCCATGAGTGCGCCCATCCAAGGCTCCATCTTTTCTTCCTCGGTGCCCGGAAGAAAGCCGATGTCCTCGCCGAGCGGAATGGTCACCCGCGTCATGATGATTTCGGTGAAACGATTCTGATCCAAGGTTTGCGCAAGCCCCGCGGCCAGACTCAAGAGAGTCTTGCCCGTGCCCGCAGGGCCAAGCACGGTGACGAAATCGATGGCGGTATCCATGAGTAGATTCAGCGCGAGATTCTGCTCACGATTGCGCGCGAGAATTCCCCACACGGCATTGCTTGCGTTGGTGTAATCGAGGGTGACTTCGAGCAAGGCGCCGTCTGGCTCGGCGGATCGCACGATGGCTTCGAAACCGCGCGGCGATTCGTCATACACGAACTGGCCTGGCTGCCAACCGCGGGCCAGGGCGCCCCGGATGCGGTAGAACGTTCGCGTTTGCTCCTTCCAAGACTCGACGTCCTGCGTGTGCCGCTCCCAAAAATCCGCGGGCAGTCGCTGTGCCCCGACAGGCAACAAGTCGGCGTCCTCGATGGTCTTGTCGCTGAAATAGTCTTCGGCTTCAATGCCGACGATGGCGGCTTTGATGCGCAAGTTGATGTCCTTCGACACCAGCACGATGCGCGAACCGCGGTGCACTTTTCGCAGCGCGATCACCACCGCGAGGATCGCGTTATCCGCGCTCTGTCCGGGCAGGGTCTTGGGCAGCTCCGAATTCAACGATTGGGTTTGGAAAAAAAGTCGCCCTGCTCGCGTGCCGCCGCGAGTCGATGGCGCGCTCTGCGGAATGGGCAGCCCCCGCTCGATCTGCGCCTTGGGCGCATTCTTCATGATGTCATCGAGAAAGCGGCTGACTTGGCGCACATTGCGCGCTGCCTCGGACAGGCCCTTCTTGCCGGCATCCAGTTCTTCGAGCACCACCATGGGTAGATACACATCGTGCTCTTCGAAGCGGAACAGAGCCGCGGGGTCGTGCATGAGCACGTTGGTATCCAGCACGAACAGACGCCGTTCGGGCGCGTTCGCGCTACGCGGCCGGCGCGAAGGCCGCGGCGCGCGCGAAGAGCTCATGCAAGAGCCCACGCGCGGGCGGCGATCAGGAGGCCTCTAGAGCGCGCGGACAGCGGCAAGCACGGCCTCGGCGTGGCCCGGAACCTTGACCTTGCGCCATTCGTTGCGCAGCACACCTTCGGCATCGATCACAAACGTGCTGCGCTCGACGCCCATGTACTTCTTGCCGTACATGCTCTTTTCCTGAATGACATCGTACAGCGCACAGACTTTCTTCTCAGTGTCCGCGAGCAACTCGAACGGCAGGTCAAACTTCTTGCGGAAGCGTTCGTGCGACTTGAGAGGGTCCGGGGAAATTCCGGCGATGACGCTGCCCGCCTCAGCGAATTGCGCATGGCTTGCGGCGAACTGCCGGCTCTCGTCCGTGCACCCCGGTGTATCGTCGCGCGGGTAAAAATACAGCACCACGGCGCTGCCGCGTTGCTGGGCGAGCGACCATTCGCCATCGCGGCCCGGCAAATCGAACAAAGGCGCTGTGCGTCCGATGCTGGGCCGGGTTGCCACGACACTAGCTCTTGAACGGCTCGAAGATCGAGTCGAGATTCATGTGATCGCAAAAATCCATGAACTCCTCGCGCAGCACGCCGATGTGAATGCGGCTCGGCACATTGACGATCATCTGCACGGAAAACATCGGCGCGCCGGTATGAGCGGCGGCATAGGACCGGGTGGACAGCTCCGCGATCTCGACGCTCCGCTGCGAGAAAAAGCCGGATAAGCCCGAAACAATACCCATTTGATCGAGACAGACCACGTCCACCGAGTACGGCAGCATGTCGCTGCGCACCGCGCGCGCCTCGGTTCGCCGCAGTTGGATGGCCATGCCCGAGCTATCGCCGAGCTTTTTGAACTCACCCTCGAGCTTGGCAAGCGTGTGCCAATTGCCGGTGACCAAGAGCAGCATCGCAAACTCATTGCCGAGAGAGGTCATGCGGCTCTCGCTGATGCTGCCGCCGCAATCGGCAACGGTTTTTGCCAGATCGTGCACCATGCCGACGCGATCGTTGCCGACCGCGGAAATGGCGATGTGTTGCTTCATCGGTCGCGCAGTGTACACAAGCCCCATGGCGCGCGGTGCTTTTGCTTGCCAGCGCAAGCCGCTCACTCTAAGGTAATGCGCTGAGGAGAGTAGTCAGCTTTGTTGAAGGAGGGAATGATCTCGCATGACTGAGCCGGAACGTTTCCGCGGTAGCTTCGTGGCGATCGTAACGCCGATGACCGCCGAAGGCGGCATCGACTGGCGCGCTTGGGCGCGGCTGTTGGATTTTCATCTCACCGCGGCAACCCGAGGCGTCGTCATCGCGGGCACCACGGGGGAATCGGCTGCGCTCACCGAGAGCGAAATCATGGAGCTGACGCATCGCGCGCTCGAGCAAGTGGCGGGGCGCATGCAAATCATCGTCGGCGCGGGCACCGGAGCCACCGCTTCCACCGTGGAACGTGCGCGAAAATTCTCGAGCCTCGGCGCAGACGCGCTCATGCTGGTCACGCCGTTTTACAACAAGCCTCCGCAGGAAGGCATGTATCGCCATTTCATGAGCGCGGCCGATGCGGCGTCCGTTCCTGTGATTCTGTATAACGTGCCGTCGCGCACCGCAGTGGATTTGTTGCCGGCCACGGTGGCGCGTTTGTCCGCGCATCCGTCCATCGTTGCGCTCAAAGATGCCACCGCGTCCATGACTCGCTTGCGAGAATTGCGCGCGGCATGTCCCGGCGAGTTCGCCTTGCTATCGGGGGATGATGCCACGGCCATCGAATGGCTTGGCGCGGGCGCGGCCGGCGTCATCTCAGTGACTGCGAACATCGCTCCTGGCGCGATGGCCGAAGCCGTCGGCGCCTCATTACAGGGCGACGCAGCGCGCGCGCGCGCCATCGACGCAACGCTGCAAGAATTGCATTGTGCGTTGTTCATCGAGACGAGTCCCATGCCAGTCAAGTGGGGACTGGCGCAACTCGGGCTCATCGCGAATCACTTGCGTTTGCCGCTCGTGGAAATGTCTGCGGCGCACGGTGAGGCGCTGTTGCGGGCCATGCGAAGCGCGGGTCTCACACTCTCCGGACGTGCCGCGTGAACGGCTTTCGATGCACGCTCTGCGTGCTGTTATGTTTGTCGGGGACGGGGTGCCACTTCATTCGCGGCCGCACGGGCTGCCACGCGGCCCAGCCTTACCTGTCGGCGCAGCAACGCCCGCCGCTCAAACTTCCGCCCGGCGCGGATGCGCCTGCATCGACCACCGCGCTGGTCATTCCGACGGTTCAGGGTACGCCAGTGCCGCGTGGACCGAACGAGTCATGCCTCGAAGAGCCGCCGCGAGTGCTTGCCAAGCCGCTGCCAAAGTCTTGAAGGTCCACGCTCATTGCAGGCAGGCGATGGCTCGCGCAAATTTGCATGCGCCGCTTGGCTTCCGGTACGCTTCCCCGCGCGCGGGCTTGCCGTTACGGAGAGGTGGCCGAGTGGTCGAAGGCGCTCGCCTGGAAAGTGAGTAGCATCCAAAAGGTGCTCGCGGGTTCGAATCCCGCCCTCTCCGCCAATTGATTTGCAGGTTATGGTGGCTCGCGCTCGCCACTTCGCGGCGATTGGCCACGAACCCCGTCAGGCCCGGAAGGGAGCAGCGGTAGCGGTCTCAATCGGGCGCCGAAGCTCAGGCGGGCGCGGGCTGCCTCCACTCGGGGCGCTGCCTGTTCGTGCGCTGCCTGCGTGGCAGCTGCCGGGTGTCGTGAGCGTAGCGTAAACTCATCGCATGAGTTATCTCGCGTTGGCGCGCAAATGGCGTCCCAAGACTTTCGCCGACATGACGGGTCAATCGCACGTGGTGCGGGCTCTGGCGAACGCGCTCGACAGCGGCCGCGTTCATCATGCATTTTTATTCACCGGCACTCGCGGCGTCGGCAAGACCACGGTTGCGCGAATTCTTGCCAAGGCGTTGGATTGCGAGCGTGGCATCAGCTCGAGTCCTTGTGGGCAGTGCGCCGCTTGCCGCGAGATCGATGAGGGACGATGCGTCGACTTGATCGAGGTCGACGCGGCGTCGCGCACCAAAGTCGATGATACGCGCGAGCTTCTCGACAATGTGCAGTACGCGCCGGCGCGTGCGCGATTCAAGGTGTATTTGATCGACGAAGTTCATATGTTGTCGAACCACTCGTTCAATGCGCTGCTCAAGACACTCGAGGAGCCGCCGCCGCACGTCAAATTCTTGCTGGCGACCACTGATCCGCAAAAGCTGCCTCTGACCGTGTTGTCGCGGTGTCTTCAATTCAATTTGCAAAGGCTTTCGCCGGGCGCCATTGCTTCGAGGCTCAGGTTTGTCAGCGAGCAGGAAAGTTTGGCTGTGGATGAGCGCGCGTTGCAGTTGATCGCACGCTCAGCCGATGGAAGCCTGCGAGATGCATTGAGCCTGCTCGATCAATTCCTCGCTTTCGGTGGAAGCGACTTGAGTGAGCGCGCCGCGCGCGAGATGCTGGCGGTGGCCGACCGGGGCCGCTTGCTCGAGTTGATGCGCGCGCTCGAATCGCGCGATGGCGCGGCGGTGCTGGCTGTGATCGCGCAAATCGACGCCGAAGCGCCGGATTACGATCGAGTGCTGTCAGAGCTCGCGGCCATCTTGCAGCGCATCGCCGTGCATCAGATCGTTCCGGTCCAGACGCCGACCGATGAGTCCGCAGAGCTGCGTGATCTTGCCGCCAGTCTGAGTAGCGAGGATGTGCAGCTCTATTATCAAATTGCGTTGCAAGGACGGCGTGAGCTCGAGCTCGCGCCGGAAGGACGCGCCGGCTTTGAGATGACGCTGCTGCGTATGCTCGCGTTTCTGCCCGGCACGGAATCGAGTGGGGTGGAGCGCGCTGAGCCGGCGGCGGAAGCCAGCGCCGCGCTCAATGCGCAAGCTCAAGCGCGGGCCCCAGAACGCGTGGCAGCGATCGAGCTTCCGTCGCTGCAGAAAGCCGCTGCTGCGACGGACATCAACTTTGATGGAGCGTCGTGGCAGCATTGGGTCGACCGCTCGGAGCTGGCCGCGATGGCGAGGCAATTTGCGCTCAACTGTGTTCCCATTTCGTTTCGCGATGATGTGCTCACGCTCGGCGTCGATGCTGCGGCCGCTGAGCGCAAGACCCCCATGCTCGAGGAGAAAATCTCTGCGGCGCTCAACCGGCTCGTGGGCCGTGATTTGCGCTTGCAGTTCGTGGTCTCCGCAAGCGATGCGCTGACGCCGGCTAGGCAGCGCATGGCGGACGAAGAGCAGCGCGCGCTCCGGGCGGTGGAGGCATTCGAAGCTGACCCCGCCGTGCGCGGGTTGCGGGAGCGCTTCGGCGCGACCATCGATCCGGCTTCGATCAAAGCGAGCTAGGAAGCTTACGCGCATGGGCGTGGATTTCGCGGCGCCCTGGTCGGCCGCGTCGAGGGGTGAAGCGTGACGGTCGAAGCAGCAATCGAGTGGGCGCGTCCCGCCCCACCATCATTGGAGGTGCGAGCGTGATGAAAGGCGGACTGGGAAATCTGATGCGTCAGGCGCAGCAAATGCAAGAGAGCATGCAAAAGGCGCAAGCAGAGCTCGCGGCCATCGAGGTCACGGGTGAGGCGGGCGGAGGCATGGTGAAGGTGACCATGAACGGACGCCATGAGACGACGAGCGTCAAGATCGAGCCGCAATTGTTCAACGACGAGCGCGAGATGCTCGAAGACTTGATCGTGTCCGCGTGCAACGATGCGGCGCGGAAAATCCAAGCGCGCAGCAGCGAGAAATATTCCGGGCTCATGTCGGGCCTGAATCTGCCGCCCGGGATGAAGCTGCCCTTTTGAAATACACTCCGGCGCTCGCGCGCCTCATCGATGCGTTGCGCTATTTGCCCGGCGTCGGACCGAAAACCGCGCAGCGCATGGCGTTTCATCTTGTTGAGCGCGGCCGCGATGGCGCTTCGAAGTTGAGCGATGCCCTACGCCGTGCGCTCGAAGAAGTGGGGCACTGCCGCAGGTGCCGCATGTTGACCGAAGGAGAGATCTGCTCCTTGTGCGCTTCCGATGCGCGCGACGCCGCGCAGCTGTGCGTGGTCGAATCTCCCGCCGATGTGATGGCCATCGAGCAATCCGGCAGTTTTGCGGGGCGCTATTTCGTGCTCATGGGACATCTGTCGCCGCTCGATGGCATCGGGCCGCAACAACTCGGCATGGATCAGTTCGATGAGCTGCTGCGCGCAAACGAAGTTCGCGAAGTGATTCTCGCCACCAACCCTACCGTGGAGGGCGATGCCACGGCGCATTATCTGGCCGAGATCGCGCTGCGCAGAGGAATGAAAGTTACGCGCATTGCGCACGGTGTTCCGGTGGGAGGCGAGCTCGAGTACATCGATGGCGGTACGCTCGCGCACGCGCTGGCCGGGCGCACGGCGGTCTCGTGATGGCCGCTCGCTCCGCGCTCAATCTGGTTTGGATCGATTTGGAAATGTCGGGATTACGGCCCGAGGCGGACCGGATCATCGAGATCGCCACCATCGTCACCGATAAGGATTTGATCGTGCTGGCGGAAGGTCCCGTCATGGCGGTGCATCAGAGCGACAGCGTGCTCGACGCCATGGATGATTGGAACCGTCGGCAGCATGGCCAAAGCGGCCTCATCGATCGCGTTCGCAAGAGTCTCATCGACGAGCGAGAGGCCGAGCGAGTGACGCTCGCGTTTCTCGAGCAATGGTGCGAACAAGGCCGATCGCCCATGTGCGGAAACAGCATTTGCCAGGATCGGCGCTTTCTCGCGCGATACATGCCGGAGCTGGAGCGCTTCTTTCATTATCGAAATCTCGATGTCAGCACGCTCAAGGAGCTCGCAGCGCGCTGGTCCCCGCAGCTTGCCAAGCAACACAAGAAGGAATCGACCCACCTCGCGATGGACGACGTGCGCGAGTCCATTCGCGAGCTCGAGTATTACCGCGAGCATTTCCTGAAGCTACCGCCGAGCGAGCCAAAATCAACCTCTGAGACGTGAGGGCAGAACAGCCCGCCGACGAGAACAGGCCGCCGCCGCGGGGATCGGCCCGCGGTGCATTACACGCGGGCGTTGGCCAAATACATCCAGGTCTCCACGACCGTGTCGGGGTTCAGCGAAATGCTGTCGATGCCTTTGTCGACCAGCCAACGAGCGAGCTCTGGATGGTCCGACGGGCCCTGACCGCAAATGCCCACATATTTGCCGCGGCTCTTGCACGCATCGATCGCCATGCCGAGCAGCGCCTTCACGGCATCATCGCGCTCATCGAATAACTTGGCGATCACGGCGGAGTCGCGATCGAGGCCGAGCGCGAGCTGCGTCATGTCGTTCGAGCCAATGGACATGCCGTCGAAGAAGTCGAGATAGCGATCCGCGAGCAATGCATTGGTCGGCAGCTCGCACATCATGATGAGCTTCAAGCCGTGCGTGCCCCGCGCAAGGCCGTTACGCGCGAGCAGCTCCGTCACTTGAGCGGCCTCGGTCGTGGTGCGCACGAACGGCACCATGACCTGCACGTTCTCCAGCCCCATGGATTCGCGCACGTACTTGAGCGCACGGCATTCCATCTCGAAGCACGGGCGAAATTGCTCATCGATGTAGCGCGATGCGCCGCGGAAGCCGAGCATGGGATTTTCTTCGTGAGGCTCGTACTCCTTGCCGCCGATCAAATTTGCATACTCGTTCGATTTGAAATCCGACAGCCGCACGATCACGGGCTGTGGAGCGAACGCGGCGGCAATCTGCGCGATGCCCTCCGAAAGTTTCTCGACGAAGAATTGAGTGGGTCCTTGGTAGCCGGTGATCTGACGGTCAATGAGCTCGCGTACTTCGGCGCTCTGCCGGTCGTACTCAAGGAGCGCCCGAGGGTGCACGCCGATCATGCGATTGATGATGAATTCCAATCGCGCAAGGCCAACGCCGCGATGCGGGATGGCGGCGAAGTCAAAGGCCCGGTCCGGGTTGCCGACATTCATCATGATGCGCACGGGAATGTCCGGCAGAGACGCGAGCTCGATGCTCTTGCGCTCGAAATCGAGCGCGCCTTCGTACACGTAGCCCGTGTCGCCCTCGGCGCAAGACACCGTGATCGCAGCGCCGTCGCGAATCGCTTCGGTTGCCGTGCCGCAGCCGACCACGGCCGGAATACCGAGCTCGCGCGCAATGATGGCGGCGTGACACGTACGCCCGCCGCGGTTCGTCACGATGGCGGCGGCGCGCTTCATCACCGGTTCCCAGTCCGGGTCCGTCATGTCGGCCACGATCACATCGCCCGCCTGCACACGCGCCATTTCCTTGACGTCGTTGATGATGCGCGCGGGGCCCGCACCGATGCGCTGTCCGATGCTGCGTCCCTCGATGAGAATCCGCGATCGGCCGTTGAGCGTGAAGCGCAGGATGCTGCGACCCGCCCGGCTCTGCACGGTTTCCGGCCGCGCTTGCAACACGTAGATTTCGCCGTTGCTGCCGTCCTTGGCCCACTCGATATCCATGGGAGCTTGGTAATGATCTTCGATGACGAGGGCTTGCCGGCCGAGAGTCTCCAGATCGGCCTCGCTCAAGCAGAAGCGATCGCGGTCGCGTTTCGGTACATCGACGGTGCGGACACGCTCGCCCGAAGCCGGCGGCGCGTACACCATCTTGATGGACTTGCTGCCAAGGTTTCGCCGCAGCACCGCGGGGCGATTCGCGCGTAGCGAGGGTTTGTAGAGATAGTATTCGTCCGGATTTACGGCGCCCTGCACGACGGTCTCGCCGAGTCCATAAGCCGCCGTGATCAGCACCGCATCGCGAAAACCTGATTCAGTATCGAGTGTGAACATGACGCCCGCACTGCCGAGATCGCTCCGCGCCATGTATTGCACGCCGACCGATAGCGCCACCTCGGAATGATCGAAGCCGTGATGCACACGGTACGCAATGGCCCGGTCGTTGAACAAGGAAGCGTAGACTTCGTGCATGCAGCGCAAGAGCTGCGACTCGCCGCGCACGTTCAAAAACGTTTCTTGTTGGCCTGCGAAGGACGCATCGGGAAGGTCTTCCGCCGTCGCCGAAGAGCGCACCGCCACCGCGAATTCATCGCCCGTTCCCATGGCGCGCCACTCGCGCAGCACTTCATCGCGCAGCCGCTGCGAGAACGGAGTCTCCAGCATCCAGGCGCGAATCTGCGCACCTGCGCGGGCGAGCGCGTCCACATCTTCGACATCGAGCTTGACGAGCTCGGCTTGAATTCGTGAGCCGAGCTCGTTTTGCGACAGGAAATCCCGGTAGGCGTGCGATGTGGTCGCGAATCCACCGGGCACCCGAATACCGAGCTTGGTGAGGCCCGAGATCATTTCGCCGATGGATGCGTTCTTGCCGCCGACCAGCTCCACGTCGCCCATGGACAGCTGATCGAATTGGATGACATAAGGGTTCATTCTTGCGCTTGTGCTCGTTTTCGGATTTAGCGTATTTTGAGCCAGCTCGTCGGCTGAGGGAAGCAACGCGCGCACATGACCAAACGTACTGTGTTCTTCGTCTCCGATCAAACCGGCGTGACCGCCGAGACCATGGGTCACAGCTTGATGACGCAATTCGACGACATCGAATTCCGGCCGGTCACGCTGCCGTTCATCGATACCATCGACAAAGCCCTCGAAGCCGTGCGCAGGATCGACGCCACGGGAGCCCAAGAGGGCGTGCGTCCCATCGTCTTCAGCACCCTCGTGCAGGACGACATTAGAAATGTGGTGCGTCGAAGCACCGGTCTATTCATGGATTTCTTCGATGCGTTCTTGGGCGCGCTCGAAAGCGAGCTCAAGCAGAAGTCCTCGCACAAAGCCGGGCGCGCGCATGGAATGGCGGATTCGCACACCTATGCGATGCGCATCGACGCCACGAATTTTGCGCTAGCCAATGACGACGGCGCCGCGACGCGCGATTACGCGCGAGCCGACGTCATCCTCGTCGGCGTGTCTCGCTCGGGAAAAACGCCAACCTGCCTTTACCTCGCCATGCAGTATGGCGTTTTCGCTGCGAACTTTCCGCTCACCGAGGACGATCTGGAGTCCGGCTCGCTGCCGAGCGCGATCGCGCCCAGCCGCAAAAAGCTGTTCGGCTTGACCATCAAGCCCGATCGGCTGCAGCAGATCCGCAACGAGCGCCGGCCCGAGAGCCGCTATTCATCGCCGCGCCAAGTGGCGTACGAAGTGCGCGCAGCTGAAAGTCTGTTCGCCAATCAGCGTATGCGATTCCTGGATACGACGGAATGCTCAATCGAAGAAATTGCGAGCCGCATCCTGGAAGCCACCGGAATCGAGCGGCGCGTGCGCCCGTGACATCAAGAAACTGCGTGCTATAGTCGGGCCATGATTGCAGATCAGTGGTGCGTTACATCGTGGCGCGCGAAGCCCGGCAGCTTCGTCAGCTTGATGACGCTGTATGAAAGCAATTTCGTGCGTTTGGGGTGGCTCGTGCCGGATTTGAGGGCGTGCGAGCGGGCCGCCGTTTCGCGCGTTTCCGACGATTGTGATTTGCATCTCAGCGTGGTCGAGCGCAGCAAGTATACGAGCGTGCTGCGGCTCACGTACGTGTTCGAGGAACGAGGCACGCCGGTGCGCGATCCGAATCTGGAGATCCGCGTTTATCACGATGCGCGGCTCGCCGAAGCACAGAGCTGCGGCGGCTTTTTACGCCACCGGCTGATGCATAGAATCGAAAGTGAGCTCAAGCGTGAACTCGATCAGCGCTGGTCTCGAAACATGATGTTAAATAAGTGGCTCGAATACTGTGCCGAGCGGGGCCACCACTTTTAGGTTTCCTCGCAATCGCAGCAGATGCGTCCTGCACAGAAAATTTCCCGCGAGGCAGGACTTTGATCGACCGGCTCGGATTTCGAAACAATGCGCAAAAGGAGAAGGAAGAAGAGCGCCTGGTGCAGCTCTTCCAAAATCGCGCGGGCCTGAAAAAAGCGCACGCCGATCTGCAGGACGAGCTGCACTTGCTGCGCGATCGGCTGAAGCAGCAAGAGGGCGCCACCATTCGAGTGCAGGAGCAGCTCGATCAATTGGGTGATTTGCTGGGCAATCCGGTGGCTGGGTTCGGCGCGCTGGTTTACTTCCAGCTACGCTCCCTGTGGAAGACCTGCCATGCGCAGCTGGCGGAATTCGCCGCCGATCTCACGAAGCAACAAGAGGCGCGCGAGTCGGCCAAGCATAACGCCGACGTGCTCAGCGCCCGAGATGAGCGGCTTGCCGATGTGAGCGGGCGCTTTGCCGAAGCCGCTGCCCAGGCGGATGCGGAGCGCTCGAGCCTTGCGCAGATGCAGGCGAAACTCGCGGCGTCAACCGCCATCTGGCACTATTTCAAGCGCCGGAAATTGCACAGGGCATGCGACACGCAGCGCGCAAGAGTGGCCGCTGCGGATGCGCTGGTCGGCGATCTTCACGCTGAAAAAAGCGCAGTGGAAAGCGAGAGCGTGCCCGATTTTCCTGGAATCTCCCTCGAGGCACGCCGCACCATCAATCTCGCAATCATTGGCTATTCGGAAATGCTGTACGAGCGGCTCGTGCCGAGCGGCTTGGCGGCGCGCGCCAAGGAAGTGCTCGCGCGCCGCGTGCATGAGATGAGTTTCGGCTCGCGCAGCGAATGTGAAGCGCTCATGGGCGAGCTGCAAAAAGGAATCGCCACCGCGAAGAGTGATCGAGAAGTCGCAGCGACGGTCAAGTCGAAGATCGAGCGCTACCGGGCGCGCTGCACTTATCGAACCTCCTCGGATACGGTGCCCACCGCCGACTCCGTGGCCGACGCCGGAATCGACGACGTCTTGCGCCGCGGCAAAGCCAGTCGGGCGACTTCCGGCAACGTCCTCGCCGAAGACTACTGGGACTTGTACACGCTACTGCTGCGCTGAAGCGCCCGGAACCCGCCGCGCTTGTGTCGGCCCGGGATGCCGCACCGGCGCTGACACCATATCGGCAGCGATCTGCACCGTCTCATTCAGGATGATCGCGGCGGTCGCGTCTTCCTTGATCTCCTCGAGAGATTGGTACACGGGCTTCTTCTGATATTCGCGCAACGCATTTTCGCGCGCCAGACGCTCGCTATCCTGCCGCTTGCGCTCGGCCTCCCGCACCTTGAAAGACAGAGAAACACTCTTTTGCAAGCGCACCGCATCGATCGCCGCGACGTCGCCGCGGATGTACTGAAATTCAGGGCTGTTGGCGGTGCGATTCTCGTGCAATTTTTCGAGCCGGTTGATCTCTTCGTGTAAATCGCCCGATGCCGAGAAGCTCGCGGGCTCGATGCGATCCCATGGCAACGCGCGATCACGCGTGCTCTCGCCGACCTCGTTCGCGTTGATGAGAGAGGGCAGGGAGATATCCGGTACGACGCCGCGATCCTGCGTGCTTTCGCCGGTGACGCGATAGTATTTGCCGATGGTCACATTCAACTGGCCGAGATCCGGCTTGCGGCCGAAGACGGTGTAGTTCAGCGGATGCGCGTTTTGTACCGTGCCCTTGCCGTAGGTCTGCTGCCCGATGATGATGCCGCGGCCGTAATCCTGAATGGCGCCCGAGAAAATCTCTGAAGCGGAGGCGCTGAATCGATCGACCAATACGATCAACGGCCCGCCGTAGACGATGGCAGGATCTGGATCATCATCCACTTCGATGTGGCCCGTGGTGTCGCGCAGTTGCACCACCGGGCCTTTCTTGATGAAAAGTCCCGTGAGCGACTCGGCTTCGGGCAAGTAGCCGCCGCCGTTGGCGCGTAAATCCATGATCAGCACCTGTGCGCCGTCGCGGCGCAAATCCGCGATCAAGCGCTGCACATCCCGCGTCGTGCTGCGGTAGTCCTTCGCACCCGAACGGCTCGCGTCGTAGTCCTGATAAAAACTCGGCACGGTGATGATGCCGATCTTCGTGTCGCGGCCATTACGCGCCACCGTGCGTACGGCCTTTTGCGATGCTTGCGCTTCGAGCGAAACCCGGTTGCGCGTGAACTCGACCACGCGCTGCGCAGCGCCGGGCGCGGCGCCCGCGGGCAGGATCTGCAGGCGCACGAGGGTGCCGCCGGGTCCGCGAATCTTCTGCACCACGTCATCCAGACGCCACCCGATGACATCCACGAGATCGCTGGTCTTGCCTTCCCCGACTGCGGTGATCCGATCGTTCGCGGATAACTTTCCGCTGGCGGCGGCGGGACCGCCTGCGATGACATCGATGACGGTGACGTAATCGTCGGTGAGCTGGAGGGATGCGCCGATGCCCTCATAGGACAGACTCATTTGAATGTTGTATTCCTCGGAATTGCGCGGCGAGAAATAGTTGGAATGCGGATCGAGAGACAGCACGTACGCATTCATGAACGCTTCGAACACATCTTCGGATTTGCTTTGATCCATGCGCTTCGCGACGCGGTCATAGCGCTTGCGCAGGGTGTCGGTGATTTCGGGCCACGGCTTGCCTGTCAACATCAGCGACAGCGCATCGTTCTTCACGCGCTTGCGCCACAGCTCATTCATTTCCGCCTGGCTCGCGGGCCATGGCTCTTTTTCGCGATCGAAATTGAATGTCTCATCAATGTCGAAATCAGGCTTCTGAGCGAGCAGGGAGGTGGCGTAAGCGATGCGCTCGCGGGTGCGCTGTTGAAATCGCTTGAAGATTACGAACGCCGGCTCGACGTCGCCCGACTTGATGGCATCGTCGAGCTCATAACGATAGCGGTCGAACTCGGCAATGTCGGCCGCGAAAAAATAGCTGCGGCTCGGATCGATGGAGTCGAGGTAGCGATCCAAGATCAGGCTCGAGAGCCGGTCATCGAGCGGAGCGCGGCGATAATGCTCGCGCGCGACGATATCGGAGATGCGGCGAGCAACGTAGTTTTGCTGATCGCTCGGAGCGAGCACTGCTGGCGTGCCGACCTCCGGCGCGCTGCGCGCGGCGGCCAGTAGGACACCGAGTCCAATGCACGCGGCCACTGCGGTCGCGCCAGTGAGCCAACGCGACCGGTTGGAGTTCAACACCTCGTCAGTTCTCCTGTAAGCTTGCCGCCGGCATCGCGGTGCGCGAGCAGCCGGATACAGTGTATACGACCCGGGAGCCTATGCGGCCTTTCACGCTCCTCATCGGTATTTTGCTTGGATCTGCTGCGTCCATCACATTCGGTCTGGGTGCGGTGATGGTCATCTTTTTCGCACTCTCCGGCCATCACCCTGAGCTTGCGCGGGAGTACCCGCACCTGCTTGCAAGCTTCGCGGCGTTTGGCGTGCTGACGGCCTGCAGCGCCGGTAGTTTTCGCGCACAAGCGCTGGCGCGCACTTGGCGCGGCTGGGCTCACGCAGGCACGCTGATCGCTCTCGCCGTGCTCGCCTTGATGTACTGGCCAGGGCTGCTGAGTTGAGCTGCTACCCAGTCGCCGTACTGATAGCTGTCGGTATTTGCCTACAGTCGTGCACCGTGCACGCACCGGCTTCTGCTCAGCCTCCGCCGCCTTGGCAGCTCGACGAGGTGGCATTTCGCGATCACGTGCGAATCCTCTCATCGGATGAATTCGCTGGACGGCAACCCGGAACTCAAGGCGAAGTGAAAACCGTCGCCTATCTGTCGGAGCAGTTCAAGAAGCTGGGGCTGAAGCCGGGCAATGACGAAAGCTTCATCCAGCAAGTGCCCCTCGTGGAACTGACGCCGAGCGCGGCGCCTGAGTTGACGTTCATTGCAGGCGATCGACGCTATGCGCCCGCTTATGCGCAAGACATGGTGATATGGACGAAACGCGTGGTGCCCGCCATTGATTTATCGAACGCGCCCGTGGTGTTCGCGGGCTACGGCGTCACCGCGCCCGAGTATTCTTGGGACGATTATGCCGGCGTCGATGTGCGCGGCAAGGTCGTCCTCGTGCTCGTCAATGACCCGGGCCATACAGGAAACGATGAGCGCTTGTTCAAGGGCCGTGCAATGACCTATTACGGCCGATGGACATATAAATTCGAGGAAGCCGCGCGGCATGGCGCGGCCGGCGTGATGGTGGTGCATGACACGGGCGGCGCCGGTTATGGCTGGAACGTCGTGCGCAGCAGTTGGGCCGGGCCGCAACTCGATCGCAGCACGCCTGACGGCAATGCCGGACGCGCCGCGGTCGAAGGCTGGCTCGCGGAGAGCTCGGCCCGCGCCGCCCTTCAGCTCGTGGCACTCGACTTGACCCAGCTGCGCGCGCGTGCCGAACAGCGGGGATTTCGCGCATTCGACACCCACCTGAAAGTGAATGCCGCCATCCGTAATGACATCCGCTTCTCGAGCTCGGCCAATGTCGTTGGGACTCTCCCCGGCAAGTCTAAGAGCCGCGAGTTCGTGCTCTTCACTGCGCATTGGGATCATCTTGGAACCCAGGTCGATGCGGCGGGCTCCCATATCTATCACGGCGCCTTGGACAATGCGTCGGGCGTCGCTGCAGTGCTCGTTCTGGCGCAATCGTACGCGCGCACGCCGCAACGCCCAGAACGCACGCTGATTTTTTTGTGCCCCACCGGGGAGGAATCCAATCTGCTTGGATCGGCGTACTACACCGAGCATCCTCTCTTCCCGCTCGATCAAACGGTCGCGGCGCTCAATTTTGACGTCATGCGAATTGGCGGCCCGACCCGCGACGTGAGCGTGATCGGTGCTGGACAATCCGACCTCGAAGATCGGCTGCGCGAAGCAGCGTTGTTACAGGGCCGCACTCTCACCGCCGACCCGGAGCCCGAGCAAGGACATTTTTTTCGCTCGGATCAATTCAGTTTTGCAAAGCACGGCGTGCCGGCGCTTTTTGCCCAAGGCGGTCTGGATGACGCCGAGCATGGACCCGCGTGGGGCCGGGCACGCAACGATGAGTACACGGCGCGGCGCTACCATCAGCCGGAGGACGTCTACGCCGACAGCTGGGATTTGCGCGGCACGATGCAAGACTTGAGCTTGTTCTATGAGCTCGGGCTTCGCCTGGCGAACGAGAAACGTACGCCTCGTTGGTATCCGAGCAGCGAGTTCGCGCACCTGCGCACCCACTGAGCGGCCTTAACTCTGGGGCAGCAGCGGGGCTCGAGCGAGACTGGCTAAGCTTTAGGCGGCGGGAAGCGGGCCCGCGCGATCGAATCGCACCGTTCGATTGCGTCCTTGCAGTTTCGCTGCCTGGAGCGCCGACTCCGCGGCGTGCAATAGTTCCGCCACGCTCTTGAATGGAGCGAGTGAATCAAAGGTTGCGCAACCGAGCGAAATGGTCACGGTCGGCGTGGCGATGCCCACATCGTGCCGGGCACGCTGGAATGCTTCGACGATGCGAGCGCAGATGATTTTGCCGGTCGCCGCATCGGTGGCCGGAAACACGAGCGCAAACTCCTCGCCCCCGTAGCGCGCCGTCATATCCGTATCTCGCGTATTGCCGCGCAAAATCTTCGCCGTCGCCTCCAGAATGCGATCGCCCGATTGGCGGCCGAAAGCTTCGTTGATGGCTCGGAAATTATCCAGGTCCGCGATGGCCAGCGTGAGCGGCCACGAGTGCTCTTTGGCGTGCTCGAACTCGCGCTGCAAATGCTGCTCGAGCGCAGCGCGCGTGTAGACGCCGGTCAGCGCATCGCGCATGCGCGCATCGCCCGCCGGAAGCGTGCGCGACTGCGCGAGCGCGGCGCTCGCTTTCAGATTGTTGACTTCCCGCAACGCGTGCAGATTGCGCAGCATGAGAATTTCGCGGGCTTGCT
Organism: uncultured Steroidobacteraceae bacterium; assembly: GCA_964247385.1. GTDB lineage: Bacteria > Pseudomonadota > Gammaproteobacteria > Steroidobacterales > Steroidobacteraceae > TMP-86. The sequence goes on from CAXTUB010000002.1 coordinate 239,308, forward strand.
CGACGATGGCGTCAGGCTGCACGGCGCCATTCAGCTCGATCTCGAATAGTTTTTCCGCATCGGGCAATAGTGCTGCAACCTTCCCAATGACCTCGCCGAGGACGTGGCGGTCGATGCCGGTGCTGCGCTCGACTGCTTGTGCAGTCTCGGTGAATGGCCGAGATTTTTCCTCGAGCACGAACAAATCGGCTACATGTCCCGACAGCGCGACGCAACGATCGAATTCTTCGGCCGGATCCGAGGCGCGGCGTGGATCGACGCGATGTGAGCTGGAGATGGCGTGGCACAGCCGCTCGGGCAAGTTCCACGTCTGCATGAGCCAGCCGCCGATTTCCGCGTGGTCCGCCTTCACCCGCTTCCGCTCGAGCTCCGCAACCGCAACGTGATCGTGTTGTAGCGCGGTTTCGGTGCGATATAGATCAGGCACGGCGCTGTCGAGCGCCAACATGCCGACGTCCTGCAAGAGTCCGGCAAGAAATAATTCTTCGGCTGCGTGCTGATGCAACGCCTCGCCCAATGCACGTGCGGCGGTCGCCGCGATCAGCACACGGCGCCAGTAGAACGGATAATCCAGCCCGTGACCCTTGTTGCTCTTGAGCGAGCGAACCAAAGTGAAACTGAGCGCGAGGGTCAACGTCGCATTCAGGCCGAGCACCACCAGCGCTTGCCGCAGGTTTTCGCTCTTGCGCCGTTGCGCATAGAGAGGGGAATTTGCAATGCGAAGTACTTTGGTGGTCAGGGCAGGGTCGAGGCTCACCGCCTTGGCCACATCGCCCATCTCGATATCAGGGTCGCGAGCCAGCGCGATGATATGTGCCGCAACGCCGGCAGGTGTCGGAAAATTAATGAGTTTCTTTAAGTTATTTTCAAGCTCAGGCATCATGCAGCACTCCGCGCAAGGCGCACCGCCGGGCCGGGCCCACCTCTGACGAGGTTAGCGTCAGGAGCGCGCGGGACTTGAGCGCAAGCGCGGGTTTGAAGGGCGTGCGAGCTCTACGAGTGTGAACTGTGCCACCCGGCGCGCAACGCGCGCCAAAGCGCATAGAGAAGCGCGGGCCCAAGCACCAGAAGCCAATCGCCCGCGTTCCCACCGGCAAGGCCGCCGAATACCGAACCGTACATGCGTGTGAGACTCGCGCCCTCATATGGGCCCAACAGCAGCAATCCGGCAAAAAAGACCAGGGCCGGCCACAGCGCAAGCCCCAGCACCAGCAACAGCGTGAACTCCACACCGCGTTGCGCGCCCGGCGGCGCGGCACCGTAGCGGCTTCGCAAACTACTCAAGAACACACGCAGATACTAATGGATCGACGCGTTCGGCGTTAGACTGCCTGCATGAAGTACTGGCAGCCCGAGCTCATCTATCGGATCAAGCCGTGGGCGCTCATGGCTGCCGGCGGACTCACAGCAATCGGCGCCGTGGCTTGGTCCTTGTTCGAGGGGAACTGGACTCCGGGCCGAAGCTTCGCCTGTCTGGTCGGAGCGGGCCTCGCCATTGGCGGCGGGGCGATTTTACAGATGCGTCAAAATTACCGCGTGCGCAGTAAGTGGGCGCGCGCTCACCCGCGCGACGAATGATTCGAGCCGCGGTCATCGGCGCGGGTTATCTCGGCCGATATCACGCTCAAAAATATCGCCAGGCTCCAGGGGTGAAGCTGGTCGCCGTGGCCGAGATCGACGCAGCGAAACGCGCGGCGATTCATTCCGAGCTGGGCGTGGATGTGGTGGAGGACTTCCGCGAGCTGCTCGGCCAAATCGACGCGGCGAGCGTGGTCACGCCGACGCGCTCGCATCACCGGGTGGCTCAGGCCTGTCTGAACGCCGGGGTGGACATACTTCTCGAAAAGCCGATGACCGCAACGCTCGATGAGGCGCGCGAGTTGATCGACGTGGCGCGGCGCCGCGAGCGCATTCTGCAAATCGGTCTGCTCGAGCGTTTCAATCCGGTCTTGCAGGCGGCGCAGCCTCGCATCGGTGCACCGCGATTCGTGGAGTCAGCGCGCCTCGCGCCGTTCAAAACACGTGGCACGGAAGTCAACGTGGTGCTCGATCTCATGATTCATGACATCGACTTGATTTTGAGCTTGGTCGCATCGCCGTTGATTTCCGTCGACGCGATCGGAAGCAGCGTTTTCTCGCGCGAGATCGATATCGCCAATGCGCGTTTGCGCTTCGCGAATGGCTGCGTTGCCAATGCGACCGCAAGCCGGATCAGCCTGAAAAGTGAGCGCAAGCTTCGAGTCTTCGAAGACGCTGCGTATATGTCCATCGACTTGCAGCACAAAATTTTGACGCGGATCACCAAGGGCGAAGGAGTCAGCGCCGATGGCACACCGCAGGTCGTCATCGCGGAGGAAAGCCATGCAGAAGGCGATGCGCTTCAGGACGAGATCGAAGCGTTCTGCGAATGCGTGAGAAGCCGTTCGCTGCCACTGGTCGGCGGCATGGAGGGTTTGCGCGCGCTCGAAACTGCTTTGGATATCACCGAGCAGGTGCGGCGCCAGAGCGCAGCGTTCAGCGCTTGACGCGCGCGCGCAGCGCCCCTTGGCGCCGGCTCGCACCTGAGCCCAGTCCCTTCACTTCGCCGCGGAGCCGCTGCCCGCGACATTGACCGAGTCGACGAAATAGCGCGAATCGGCAAAACACGAAATGGGCACCCCGGCGTGCTCGGTGTAATGCAATTGCACTTCGCGGCCAATAGTGTCTTCGATGCGCTTGGCGACTTGCGGATCACGCACGCTGAATTTCCATACCTGGGGCGTCATGCCCGGAGTGATGGACTGGGGACTCGCGCCCAGGCTCAAGAATTGCGCGAGATCTCCCTCGAAAGTCTTGCATAGCCAGCCACGACGGGAAAATTTCTGCACAACGCCGGCACGATAACCGTCCGAATACGACCACGACAAGGTCAACCAAGTCCAGGCGGCGAGGCTCGCGGCCAGCAGCACCAAAACGAGCAGGATGATTCTGGCGCCGCTTCGCCGGCGCCGGTTGCGCACCGAGCTCGGTACGTCGATGGGATTCACGCCACGCATTATTGCATCTTTGACGCGTGGCCCCATATGCAAGGCATGTCAGTCGCTGATCTACCGCTCATCGATGCCTATTCACGTACCGTCAGTGACGTCGTGGAACGAGCCGCGCCCAGCGTTGCCGCCGTGCGGCCGCGCAGCAAGAAGGACTCGCGTCAGACCGAAGCCGGTGAAGGTTCCGGATTCGTATTCACTCCCGATGGCTATCTGCTCACCAATTCCCACGTGGCGCGCGCCGGTAAGACGCCGGACGGAAAGCCGCCCGCGCTCAAGTTCGTCGTGATGCTGGGTGACGGCGCGCAGTATGGCGCGGAGTGGGTCGGCGACGATGCGGACACCGATCTTGCGCTGCTGCGTCTGGAAACGTCTCATCGAAGTGCGGTCAGTCCTTTGGCGCTCGGCGAGTCCGCGCGGCTGAAGCGCGGGCAAATCGCCATCACCATCGGTAACCCGCTCGGATTCGAGCATACCGCGACCGCCGGCATCATCAGCGGGCTCGGACGCAGTATGCGCACCAGCACGGGCCGACTCGTTCCTGATGTGATCCAAACCGACGCCGCGATGAATCCGGGCAACTCGGGCGGGCCGCTGCTCAACTCGGCCGGCGAGGTCATTGGGGTCAATACAGCCATCATCCGCGGCGCGCAGGCCATTTGCTTTGCCGTTGCCATCGACATTGCGAAGTGGGTGATTCCGCAGCTGTTGCAGCACGGACGAGTGCGGCGCGGCTATTTGGGTGTCGGCGGCGCTACCGTGCCGTTGGACATCCGAATACAACGGCATTTCGAACTGACTCAGTCCAGTGCGGTGCGTGTGCTCAGTGTTGCCTCCGATAGCGCGGCGGCCCATGCCGGAGTGCGCATCGATGATCGCCTGCTCGGCATCGATGGCACGTCGCTCGATTCGGTCGATACGCTGCATCACACACTGGACGCCTCGCGCATTGGTCGCGTGAGCATCATTCGACTGCTGCGCGGAGCGGCATCTCCGCAAGAACTCTTTGTTGGAGTCACGGTGCCGGAGCGGCGTCAATGAGACGGCGGCTCGCAAACGTCGGAGTCGCGGAATTCTCTTCCGCACACCAGGAAAGATGGTGGAGCCGGCGGGAATCGAACCCGCGTCCACAAGCCCTACGTTCCAAGATCTACGTACGTAGCCACATCCATTGTTCTCACCGCGCGTTACCCGATGGGCAGGGAAAGCGCACGGCCAGTCCGGTGGCGATTCGCGATGCAGACCCCGGGCCCGTATGCACCGCTAGCTGATGAGCGCTACCCTCGATCTGACCGCATCAGCGCAGTCGGGCCGAGGTTCAGCCGCGATTAGGCGGCTAGAGCGTAGTTGTCTTCGTTGGCAACTATAGGTTTGCAAGCGAGTTTAACGAGGGCACTTGCACCTCGATACGCACCTGGAGTTTCGCGACCCATGTCGAAACCGATCGGCCCCTGATAACGACGACAAGTCTAGCACGTGGCGTCAGTGCTCCGATCGCAAACTTTGAACTCACGCTCTGCGGCGCTCTTTCCGCGGATGCTCGCTAGCGCCGCGCCGCCTTGAGCAATCTCCCTTTGTCGCGCTCCCAAGATCGATCTTTCTCGCTGGCGCGCTTGTCGTGCTGCTTCTTGCCTTTGGCGAGACCCAGCTCGAGCTTGGCACGTCCCGCTTTCCAATAAAGTGACAACGGCACCAGGGTATAGCCGCGGCGCTCAATGGCCCCGATGAGCCGATCGAGCTCACGTCTCGACAGAAGAAGCTTGCGGGTGCGGGTCGGATCGGCGGTCACGTGGGTGCTCGCCGAATTGAGCGGCGCAATGTGTGCGCCGAACCAGAACGCCTCGCCATCTTTCAGATACACATAGCTTTCGGCAATTTGCGCCTTGCCCGAGCGCAAGCTCTTGACCTCCCATCCCATGAGAGCGAGCCCGGCCTCGAAATTCTCCTCAATGAAATAATTGAAGCGCGCCTTGCGATTGAGTGCGATGGGCGGCGTCGAATTCAGCTTTTCTGCCATGGCGCATTCTACGCAACACGCGCGCGAGGGCTGCATCCATAATCCGCGCGTGAGAACCATCCAGCGCACTGCACGCGTGATTTATACGCGCGCGCAAATGTTCAATCTCGTCAACGACGTCGCGAGCTATCCGCAATTCATCTCGGGTTGCGTCGCGGCTTCGACCGAGTCGGCAGGGGAGCGGCAAGCGGTCGCGACGCTCGCCATTGCCAAGGGACCGGTCGAGACCCGCTTGATCACCCACAACCGTTGGCAAGAAAATGAGTGGATCGACATGCAGCTGATCGAAGGACCTTTGCGATCTCTCGACGCGCGTTGGAGATTTGCGGATATTGCCGCGGCGGGCACGCGGGTGGACTTTTGCATGCAATTCGAGCTACAGCGCTCGATCATGGGCGTTGCGGTGAACCCAGTCATCGAGCGCCTGCTTGAATCCATGGTGGATGTTTTCGTGCAGCGCGCCCAAGCATTGCATGGCTGATTGGATTGCGATCGAAGTGGCTTATCCAGCAGCCGACGGCATGCGGGTGGTGCAGCTGCAGATGCCGGCGAGCGCCACGATCGAAGATGCATTGAGCGCAATGGCCCGCGCGCTCGGCTTGCCGGCCGACTCATGGGACCACGCGGCCGTGGGCATTTACGGTCGTCTCGCCCCCCGGCAGCAGGGCCTTAACGGAGGCGATCGAGTCGAAATTTACCCGCCCCTCAAGGCAGATCCCAAAGCATTGCGGCGCGCCCGCGCGCAGCGCAACCGCTATTGATAGCTGCGCGGTGGCTTGACCTTGGCCGCCGAGGCATCCTGCGCCGCGACCACCGCGGCGGATGGCTTATCAATCTTCGCTACTTTTTCCGTCTCGAAATAAACCGTCACTCGGCGCGAGTCGGTGTGCTGTGAACGGCCTTTCTTCAGATAATAAATGTAGTCCCACCGATCTCGATCGAACGTGTCGGCCACCATGGGAGTGCCCAAGAGATAGCGCACCTGGCTACGCGTCATGCCGGGCTTGACTTGGTCCACGGCGGCTTGGTCGAGAAAGTTGCCTTGCTGCACGTTGATGCGATACACGCAGCCGAGCATCGAGAGCGCCAGCGAAACGGCGACCGCGGGAAAAATTCGGCTCGAAGGGTGTTTCATTGCAGCATCGATGGTGCAAGGTCGGCATTTGCCTGATAATGGAGCGGCCGAATCTTAACGGAAAGATCAGCGTGCCGCATCGCTTCAAAGAATCTGTTAACCCCGAGACCACGGACCTGCGCAAAGCGGGGCTGAAAGTCACGCTGCCGCGCTTGAAAATTCTCGACATCCTGGCGCTGGGCGCTCCGCGCCATCTGAGCGCCGAAGACATCTACAAAAAACTGCTGGAATCGAACGAAGACATCGGTCTGGCCACCGTGTATCGCGTGCTTACGCAGTTCGAGGCCGCGGGCCTGGTGGTCCGCCATCATTTCGAGGGCGGAATGGCGGTGTTCGAGTTGAATCAAGGCGCGCATCACGATCATATCGTGTGCGTGGACTGCGGCAAGGTCGAAGAGTTCATGGACGGCAGCATCGAGGATCGGCAACACGCTGTCGCCAAGCGCATGGGGTACGAAATCAGCGATCACTCGCTCATCTTATACGGGCATTGCCGTCGCCCGAACTGTCCGAACCGCCGCGCTAAATAGATTTGCGGCGCGCGCCCGAACGGCGCGCAGCGGCACTTTGCCCGGCGTACCCCAACATCTCGCGTGCGTGAGCCCGCGCCTGTTCGCTGAGTGTGACTCCGCCCAACATTCGCGCGATCTCCTCCACTCGCTCGGCTTCACGAATGCGCTCGATTTGAAGCCTCGTGGTAGCGCCGGCGTGAAGTTTGGCGACGCGAAAATGCGTATCGGCCTGGCTTGCGACCTGGGGCAAATGAGTGACGCAAAGAATTTGCGATCGCTGCGCAAGAACCGCAAGCTGCCGGCCCACCATCTCCGCGACCGCACCGCCGACCCCCGCATCGACTTCGTCGAACACTCTGCACACTTCGGAAGAATCGGCAGCGCCTGCGACCTGAATCGCGAGGCTGATGCGCGACAGCTCCCCGCCCGAAGCGATCCGCGCGAGCGGCTTGAGCTCGAGGCCCGGATTGGCGCTGACGAGAAACTCGACGTCGTCGGCGCCATGCGCGGAAAATTCTTGACTGCGCTCGGCGACGACGATGTCGAAACGGCCGCCGCGCATCCCAAGCTCTTGCATCAAGGCGCTGACCTTCGCGCTGAGGCCCTGCGCTGCGGCTCGGCGGGCGGCGCCGAGCCTCGATGCGGCCTCGCGATATGCGCTCGCGGCCGCTTCATATTTTTCTTGCAGTCCTGCAAGCGCAACGTCCGCTGATTCGACCGCGTTGAGCTCAGCGCCGAGCGCTTGCGCGTGCCGCGCCAGATCAAGAGCATCCACTCGATGCTTGCGCGCCAGCGCTTCGATGGCCGCTGCGCGCCGCTCGATGTCATCGACCTTGGCGGGATCGACGTCGAGCGCCTGCAGATAGGCGGCCAGCCCATCAGCGGCCTCGCGCGCGCCGATGCGAGCGTCCTCTAGCAGCGCCGCGATGCGCGCAAGCTCGGCATCGGAATCGACGAACGAGCGCACCGCGGTCGATCCGCGCGCCAGAAGATCATGTGCATTGGCGCCTTCGGCGGCATCGACGCTTTGCAACGCGCTCGAAGCGGCGGCGGCCAGCTTGCCGCGATTCGCGATCCGCTTGCGATCGTCCAAGAGCGCCATGACCGCATCGTGCGTGCCGATCGCCGCAAGCTCTTGCACCGCCGCGCGCAGCTCGGTCAATTTCGATGTGCGCGAGGCGGCGGCAAGCGCGAGATCATCTCGCGCCGTGCGGCTTGCACGCCATTCCTCGAACGCACTCGTGACTTCGGCGAGCAAGGCGGCTGATACCCCGTGCGCATCCAGAAGCGCTCGCTGTGCACGCGGGTCGACGAGTCGCTGAAATTCCTGCTGGCCGTGGATCTCGATCAGCAAATCCGCCACCTCGCGCAACGCCTGCAGCGGCACGAGCTGCGCATTGACAAAGGCGCGCGACCGGCCGTCGGCGCCGATGCTTCGGCGCAGAATGATCTCCCCCTGATGATCGATGTCGTGCGCGGCGAGCCATGCGGCCGCGGCGGGAGTCGCAGCGAATTCCGCGGTCACCTCTGCGCGCTGCGCGTCTCGACGCAGCAAATCGCCCGACGAGCGGGCTCCCGCAATCAGCAGCAATGCGTCGACCAACATGGACTTGCCCGCGCCGGTCTCGCCGGTCAACACGGTCAGGCCAGCGGCAAGCTCGAGCTCGGCCTGCTCGATGAGAGCGAAATCGCGCACGAGCAGTGATCTCAGCATGCGATTCTAATTTTCCGAAGCCTCATACCCGCCGCGGCCCCAGTGAAGCTTGGAGCGCAGAACGCGGTAGTAGTCGTAGCCGGAAGGGTGCAAAAGCACGATGCGCTCAGCGGCTTTCTCGACGAACAAGCGGCCGCGCGTATCCATTTCACCTAAGGTTTCGCCGTCGCAGGCAACCTGAGCTTGCGCGCCGGTGCGCTCGGTCAATTGAATCATCAGACGGCTCTGCGCACTGACGATGACGGGACGGTCGCTCAACGTGTGCGGACACACGGGCGCGAGTACCCACACGTCGAGCGCAGGCTCGACGATTGGGCCGCCGCACGACAAGGCATACGCGGTTGATCCAGTCGCGGTCGCAACGACCAAGCCGTCGCCGCCGTGCGCGTTGACGAGGCCGCCATCAATGTGCGTCTCGAAATCGATCATGCGGCCGGTTTCCACTTTTTGAATCACCACATCGTTGAGCGCGCGGGCCGAGCGCGGCGGCGCATCGGGCTGCTCGAGGTGGGCTCTCAACATCGAGCGATGATCTTCTGAAAAGCGGCCCTCGAGCACGAGATCGACGTCCTCCAACATCGAGCGCGCGCCAATGTCCGTCAAGAAGCCGAGCCGGCCGCGGTTGACGCCGAGTAGTGGCACGTCATGCCCGGCAACCAGACGGCTCGCATGCAAAACCGTGCCGTCGCCGCCAATAGCAATGACCAGCTGGACCGCAGCGATGTCCGCCAACGCATCCATGTGCAATCCGGATGAGTTGAACAGCTCGAGCGCCGAGCTTTCCGCCGCAAGACGCACCGAGCGCTTGATGAGATGCCCGGCCAGACTCAACATGCATTCGCTGACGCGCGCATCGGCGGTATTGCCGATCAATGCGATGTTCGAAAATGTCGGGTTCATACAGCCTCGAGCAGTCGCACGGGGTTCGACACTAGCATGCCGGTTGCAAATGCGTCACGGAGTGCGCAGGAGCTTTGCTCGACCACGTGTCTGCGGGCGGACATGCGGACCGGCGCGATAGGTTTTAATATGCGCCCATGCCACCCATCAAGGAGCGAGGATCCACAGACCATTCGAGCGATGAAGGCTTGAGCGCGCGAGCGCAGCTTTTGCTCAAGGCGCTCGTGGAGAGCTACATTCGCGGCGGTCAGCCGGTGGGCTCACGCACGCTTGCACGCGATCTCGGATTGACCTTGTCGTCGGCCACGATTCGAAACGTCATGTCCGATCTGGAAGCGCTCGGATTCGTCTCTTCGCCGCACACGTCCGCGGGCCGAATTCCCACCGAGAAAGGCTATCGGATGTTCGTCGATACGCTCTTGAAGCTAAAGCCGCTGGATGCCGCTGAAATCGAAGAGATCGAGCGGCGGCTCGCCGCCGACTCGCAGTCAGGCCAGTCCCTCGTGCAGATCGCCTCGAAAATGCTTTCCAACGTGACGCAAATGGCGGGAGTGGTCACGCTGCCGAAGGCGCAACATGTTTCTCTCGTGCAAATTGAGTTCATGACTCTATCCGATCATCGGGTGCTCGCCATCATGGTCATGAACAACGGCGAGGTGCAGAACCGGGTGGTGCACCTGGAGCGTGCCTACGGGTCCGAAGAGTTGAAAAGAGCGGCGAATTACCTGAACGAAGTGGTGGGCGGGCGCTCGCTGCGCGATGTCCGGGCACATATCGTCAGTCAATTGCACGAGACGCGTCAGAGCCTGAACCAGCTCATGCTCGATGCGATTCAAGTTGCGCAAAAGGTGTTCGAGCAGCCGCAGGAATCATCGGTCGAGTACGTGATCGCCGGCGAAACCAATCTCATGAGCTTCGCGGAGCTTTCGAACGTGGAACGCCTGCGCCGTTTGTTCGAGGCGTTCAACGAGAAGCGCGACATCCTGCATTTGCTGGACCATTGCCTCCGCGCCGATGGGATACAGATTTTCATCGGCCAGGAGTCCGGTTATCAGATTTTGGATGACATGAGCGTGGTGACGGCCCCGTATACCATCGACAGTCAGGTCGTCGGCGTTTTGGGCGTCATTGGCCCCACGCGCATGGCTTACGAGCGCGTCATTCCGATCGTGGATTTGACCGCGAAGCTGCTTGGCGCTGCGTTGAATTCGCGTAAATCGGGCCCATGAGCGGACCGGCGAGAGCAGCTTGGGCGGCGGTTTAACGACACGAGGAAAGTTTGGCCATGAGTATGCAGGACGAAGTCCGCAAGGACGATGAGGAAGGCGCCGAGCCCATGGATGCTGCGGCGCAGGGCGGCACGAATGGCGCGGCCGACGAGCGCGCCTTTCATTCTCAAACGCCGAATGCCAACGCGCGCGTGGACGAGTTCCGCGATCAGTATCTGCGGGCCGTCGCCGAGCTCGACAATTTTCGTAAGCGAGCCGCGCGCGAGCTGGAGCAAGCGCGGAAATTCGCGATCGAGCGTTTTGCCGGCGAGCTCGTCGGTGTGGCGGATGCCCTCGAAGCGGGAATCCAGGCCGGCGCCGACAATCCGGGCTCCGCGGTGCTGCAGGGCGCTCAAGCAACCTTACGGGAATTACATAAGGCGTTCGAGAAGGCCGGCATTTCCGTGATCGACCCCGCGCAGCAGGCATTCGATCCGAACTGGCACGAGGCCATGGTTGCGCAGCCCTCCGCGCAGGTAGCCCCGGGCACCGTAATGCAGGTCATTCAGAAAGGGTATTCAATCAACGGACGTCTCTTGCGGCCGGCACGCGTCGTCGTGAGCAAGGCTTCATGAGTGGCGCCTCGTGAGTGCGAATTCCGCGCCGCGTCTCATGGAGACGCCAGCGGTCGTGAGTGGCTGCGGCGGTCCGAGCCGGCGGCGTTGAAAAGGCAGCTTGATCCCCCATCATTCGGGGCAGATTTTTGCACTTCGTTGAGGATTTGAACTATGGCTAAAGTAATTGGTATCGACCTCGGCACGACGAATTCCTGTGTGGCCATCATGGAGGGCGGCAAGCCGAAGGTCATCGAAAATAGTGAAGGAGATCGCACCACGCCATCCGTCGTGGCATTCACCAAAGATGACGAGGTCCTCGTCGGTCAGTCGGCGAAGCGCCAGGCTGTCACCAATCCGCAGAACACGTTGTTCGCGGTCAAGCGGCTCATCGGCCGCAAGTTCAACGACGAGGTCGTGAAGAAAGATATCGGCATGGTGCCCTACAAGATCGTCAAGTCCGACAACGGCGATGCGTGGGTGGAAGCTCAGGGCAAGAAGATGGCTCCGCCCGAAGTGTCGGCCCGTGTGCTCATGAAGATGAAGAAGACCGCCGAGGATTACCTTGGCGAAAAGGTCAGCGAGGCGGTCATTACCGTGCCCGCATATTTCAATGACTCGCAGCGTCAGGCTACGAAAGATGCCGGCCGCATTGCGGGCTTGAGCGTCAAGCGCATCATCAACGAGCCCACTGCCGCAGCTTTGGCTTACGGGCTCGACAAAGGCGGGAAGGACCGCAAGATCGCCGTCTACGATTTGGGCGGCGGAACCTTCGACGTGTCCATCATCGAGATCGCGGAAGTCGACGGTGAGCGCCAGTTCGAAGTGCTCTCGACCAACGGCGATACGTTCCTCGGCGGCGAGGACTTCGATCTGCGGATCATCAATTACCTTGCCGATGAGTTCAAGAAAGAGTCGGGCGTTGATGTGCGCAAAGATCCGCTCGCGCTGCAACGGCTGAAGGAATCGGCCGAGAAGGCAAAAATCGAGTTGTCCTCGAGTCAGCAGACCGAGATCAATTTGCCTTATATCACGGCCGATCAGAGCGGCCCTAAGCATCTCAACATCAAGTTGACCCGGGCCAAGCTCGAATCGTTGGTGGAAGATCTCGTGCAGAGGACCATCGAGCCCTGCCGCATGGCCATGAAGGATGCCGGTCTTTCCATCAAGGACGTGAGTGAGGTCATTCTGGTCGGCGGCCAGACTCGCATGCCGATGGTGCAAAAAGCCGTCAAGGATTTTTTCGGCAAGGAGCCGCGCAAAGACGTCAACCCGGATGAAGCAGTGGCCGTGGGCGCTGCCATTCAGGGCGGCGTGCTCGCGGGCGATGTGAAAGACGTTCTACTGCTCGACGTCACGCCGCTGTCGCTCGGCATCGAGACTTTGGGCGGTGTCATGACGCGCGTCATCGAGAAGAACACCACGATTCCCACCAAAGCGTCGCAAACTTTCTCGACCGCGGACGACAATCAGACCGGCGTTACCATTCACGTGTTGCAGGGTGAACGCGAGCGCTCGGCCGACAACAAGTCGCTGGGCCGGTTCGACCTCACGGACATACCGCCGGCGCCGCGCGGCCTGCCGCAAATCGAGGTGTCATTCGACATCGATGCCAACGGTATTCTGAACGTGTCCGCCAAGGATGTGAAAACCGGCAAGGAGCAACGCATCGTCATCAAGGCATCCAGCGGCCTTTCCGAGGCGGAGATCAAGCGCATGGTGTCGGATGCGGAGACGCACGCCGAGGAAGACAAGCGCTTTCGCGAGTTGGTCGCGGTGCGCAACAAGGCCGATGCCACGGCGCACTCCGTTGAGAAGTCGCTCAAAGAGCTGGGCGATCAGGTGTCGGACGACGATAAGAAACCGGTGCAGTCCGCACTCGAAGAGTTGCGCTCGGCGCTATCGGGAGATGACAAGGACGACATCGAGCGTAAGACCGAGGGCCTGGTGCAGGCGTCTTCCGCGGTATTGCAAAAGAGCTACGAGCAGCAAAGCGCAGGCGCGCAGTCTGCCCAAGCCGAGAGCCAGGGCGGTGCGAAGGATGACGTGCTGGATGCCGAGTTCGAGGAAGTGAAGGACGCGGATCGAAAAAAAGCCTGAGGGCATTTGATCTTGGTCGAAGGATGCGGGCCGCCGGCGTGGAATGCCGGCGGTTTTCTTTTTCAAGTGGACGTGCATGACGAAAACGGACTATTACGAGATCTTGGGCGTCGCCAACGATGCCAGCGAATCAGACATCAAGAAGGCGTATCGACGCCTGGCAATGAAATATCACCCGGATCGCAATCCGGGCGATCCTGATGCCGAAGCGCACTTCAAGGAAGTAAAAGAGGCTTGCGAAGTACTGCTCGATTCGCACAAGCGCGCCATCTACGATCAGTTCGGCCACGAGGGCTTGAGCTCTCGCGGCGGCGGGTTTGATGCGAGCAGCGCATTCAGTGAAGTGTTTGGCGAGATGTTCGGCGACATCTTCGGCACGCGGCGCGGCGGCGGCAATCAAGTGTTTCGCGGCGCTGATTTGCGCTACGAATTGCAGGTCGAGCTCGAGCAAGCGGTGTTTGGCACGGACCGTTCGATTCGCGTGCCGACGCTCGGCGAATGCCAGAGTTGCCACGGGAGCGGCGCCGCCAAGGAGTCTGCGCCCAGGGTGTGCGACACCTGCAAGGGACAGGGCCAGGTCCGGGTACAGCAATCGATTTTCACGGTTCAGCAGCCGTGCCCGCGCTGCAAAGGACGCGGCAAGATCATTACGAATCCTTGTGACACTTGCTTGGGACAGGGCCGAGTGCGCGAGGAGAAAACGCTGGCGGTCAATGTGCCGGCGGGCGTGGACACCGGCGATCGAATTCGCTTGACCGGACAGGGCGAGGCAGGCCGGAACGGCGGCCCGGCCGGCGACTTGTACGTCGAGATTCATGTGCGCAAGCACGAGATTTTCGAGCGCGAGGGGAGCCATTTGTCCTGCGAGGTGCCAATCAGTTTTGCGACGGCGGCGCTTGGCGGCGCGGTGGATGTGCCCACGCTGAATACCGAAGTGCAATTGAAAATTCCGCCGGAGACTCAGTCGGGTAAAGTATTCCGTCTGCGCGACAAGGGCGTCAAACCGGTGCGAGGCGGAGCCACCGGGGATTTGTTTTGCCGCGTGGTCATTGAAACTCCGGTGGGCTTGAATGCGGAGCAAAAGGAGCTCCTCAAGAAATTCGAGGGTTCGCTTGCTGAAGGCGAGCACAAGCCACGCGAGCGGAGTTTTTTTGACGGCGTGAAAAAGTTTTTCACGGGAGCCGCGTGAGCGCTTTTGCGCTGAGGTATTGCGGGCGCCGCATGCGCGCAAGCCGCGCTGCAAACGCCAGGAACGTCTCGAACGTTGCAACTCGCAGCGCTCGCGCCGCGAGCACGTCGCGTTGATCTCCCTCGCCTTGTTTGGCGCGACCGGCAGAATGGGTCGGGCGGTAGCGGCCTTGGCCGATGCGGAAGGGGAATTCCAGCTCACCGGCGCGACCACCTCCGCGCACCATGCGAAGGTGGGACAGCGGATGACGGATCATCCGGCGGCGCCCCTTCTTCGGGCCGAGCCGCTGCAGTGTCTGGCGGGCGCGCAGGTTGCGATCGATTTCAGCTTGGCATCGGCGGTCGAAGCCAATGCGGCGGCCTGCGCACAGCGCTCGGTGCCGCTGGTTTTGTGTGTGACTGGGCTGGGCGAGCGCGAACAAGCCGCGGTCGATGCAGCCGCGGCCCGTATTGCCGTGCTTCAGACGGCGAATACGAGCGCCGGAGTGGCCGTCATGGCTTGGCTCACGGAAGCTGCCGCCGCAGCGCTTCCAGGTCACTTCGATGCGGCCGTGAGCGAGATTCATCATCGCGGCAAGCGTGATTCGCCATCCGGCACGGCCATCATGCTGACGCAAGCAATCGAGCGAGGGTGGGCGGACGGAACGCCACGCTCCTCGCCGCCGAGCGTGCAGAGCGTACGCGCCGGCGGCGCGGTGGGAACCCACACGGTGTTATTCGCTGGCATGGATGAGACCGTGGAGATCACGCATCGTGCCGCGAGTCGAGCCGCCTTCGCGCGCGGGGCACTCACCGCCGCGCGCTGGTTGATTGGCAAGCCCGCGGGGACGTATTCCATGCGCGATGTGCTCGCGGTTGCCGCGCGTTGAGATTTGCGCGCACGGCGCGTGGACAGTATCGATGCGTGTCGATATCATCGGCACCCGGTAATCGTACGTAGAAACTCATAGGGCGGGAGTGCGTTCCACGAGAGCGGCTCCCGCTTTGCGCATGTGGGCTTGGGGCTCGCATGCCTGGCAACCATCGAGGCACCGGCATGTCGACATCCGCAGTGTTGGCCCTGGCAGACGGCACCGTGTTTCGCGGTGTTTCGGTCGGCGCGAAGGGCAATACCACGGGCGAAGTCGTTTTCAATACCGCGATGACGGGCTATCAGGAGATACTCACCGATCCGTCGTATTGCCGACAAATCGTCACGTTGACTTATCCGCACATTGGCAACACCGGCGCTACTCCGGAGGATCTGGAGTCGGCTCAGGTGTTTGCCGCCGGCTTGGTGATTCGCGACCTTCCGGTGCTTCATTCGAATTGGCGTGCGGCGGAGTCACTCTCTGATTTCCTCGTCCGCGGCAAGGTCGTTGCCATTGCGGATATCGACACGCGCAAGCTCACGCGCATCTTGCGCACCACCGGAGCGCAGTCCGGCTGCATCATGACGGGCGACTCCATCGACGAGTCTGCGGCTGTGCGCGCGGCCAACAAATTTCCAGGTCTCAAAGGAATGGATCTGGCTAAAGTGGTCTCGACCAAGCGTGCGTACCAATGGAACGACGGCTTGGCGTGGGGCGCAGGGCGCCGCCGCCCGGCGCGCGCTCAGAGCCGGCTCCACGTGGTTGCCTATGACTTCGGCATCAAACGCAACATTTTGCGTCTGCTCGCTGACTACGGCTGCCGGATCAGCGTGGTCCCTGCACAGACCAAGTCCAAGGACGTCTTGGGCATGGCGCCGGACGGCATTTTCTTGAGCAACGGCCCCGGGGATCCGGAGCCTTGCGACTATGCCATCGAAGCCATTGCGGACTTTTTGCAGACTGACATTCCTGTGTTCGGGATCTGTCTGGGCCATCAATTGCTGGGTCTCGCGGCCGGGGCGAAAACCGTCAAGATGAAGTTCGGCCACCACGGCGCCAATCACCCGATTCAGGAGTTGGATTCTCGACGCGCGTTCATCTCGAGCCAAAATCATGGCTTTGCCGTGGATGAGGCAACGCTTCCGGAGGTTCTCAAAGCGACGCACCGGTCGCTATTCGACGGCTCATTGCAGGGAATTGCACACACCCAGAGTCCGGCGTTCGGTTTTCAGGGGCACCCGGAGGCTAGCCCCGGTCCGCACGACATTCGCCCGCTATTCGAGCATTTCATGTATTTGATGTTGAAGCGCGTGCAGAGCGTATCGCGCGCGCAGCCCACGCGCGCCAAAGCGCTGCAGACGTAGGCCGCCTGCATGCCCAAGCGATCCGATTTGCAATCGGTGTTGATCATCGGCGCGGGGCCCATCGTGATCGGCCAGGCTTGTGAGTTCGATTATTCTGGAACTCAAGCGTGTAAGGCGTTGAAAGAAGAAGGGTTGAGAGTGATCCTGGTGAACTCCAACCCAGCCACGATCATGACCGACCCGGAAAGTGCCGATGCCGTGTACGTCGAGCCCATCAACTGGCGCACCATCGCGCGCATCATAGAAAAAGAGCGGCCGCAGGCGCTGCTTCCCACCATGGGCGGTCAGACCGCGCTCAACACCGCGCTCGATCTGGTGCGCGAGGGGGTGCTCGAGCAGTTTGGCGTGGAGATGATCGGCGCCTCTCGTGCGGCGATCGACATGGCCGAAGATCGCGAACAGTTTCGACACGCCATGACCGACATCGGCCTGGCGACGCCCAAGGCGCGTATTGCGCACAGCGTCGAAGACGCCTTGGCGGTACAGGCCGAGATTGGCTTCCCGACCGTCATCAGGCCATCGTTCACTCTGGGCGGAACGGGCGGCGGCATCGCGTACAACCGCGAAGAGTTTGAAGCCATCGTGGCGCGCGGTTTGGACGCATCGCCCACCAACGAGGTATTGCTGGAAGAATCCGTGCTCGGATGGAAAGAGTACGAAATGGAAGTGGTGCGCGACTCACAAGACAATTGCATCATCGTGTGTTCCATCGAAAATCTGGACCCGATGGGAGTTCACACGGGTGATTCGATCACGGTGGCGCCCGCACAGACGTTGACCGACAAGGAATATCAGCGCTTGCGCGATGCATCGATCGCCGTGCTGCGCAAGATCGGCGTGGACACGGGCGGATCGAACGTGCAGTTCGCCGTCAGTCCGCAAGACGGGCGCGTGCTCGTCATTGAAATGAATCCGCGCGTCTCGCGCTCATCGGCGCTCGCCTCCAAAGCCACCGGTTTTCCCATTGCCAAGGTGGCCGCAAAACTCGCGATTGGCTACACGCTCGAGGAACTGCGCAACGAGATCACGGGCGGCGCGACGCCGGTGTCGTTCGAGCCGAGCATTGATTATGTGGTCACGAAAATTCCACGCTTCACCTTCGAGAAGTTTCCGGGCGCAGAGCGGCGGCTGAGCACGCAGATGAAGTCGGTGGGCGAAGCCATGGCCATTGGACGCACGTTCCAAGAATCCATGCAGAAGGCGCTGCGCAGTCTCGAGACGGGATACGACGGATTCACGCCTCAGTTGAGCCAGCCTCTGAGCGAAGATGCCGCCACCCGCTTGCTTGAAGAGCTGCGCTGGCCCGGCCCCGACCGCATCTTGTATGTCGCTGATGCATTTCGCGCGGGTTGGACGCTCGGCACGGTATTCGAGGCGACCAAGATCGATCCTTGGTTTCTTGCGCAGATCGCGGACCTCGTGCGCGAGGAAGAAGATTTGCGCTCACTCGGCCTCGAGCATCTGACGGAGGCGCGGCTTCGAACCCTCAAGCGCAAAGGTTTTTCGGACAGCCGGATTGCGAAGATTACCGGCCGTGAGGAATCGACCATTCGCGCGCGGCGGCAGAAGTGGAATCTCCACCCGGTGTATAAGCGCGCCGATACGTGCGCCGGTGAGTTTGCCACATCGACCGCCTATCTCTACTCGACGTACGAGGAAGAGTGCGAAGCGGAGCCGACTGCACGGCGCAAAATCATGATTCTCGGCGGCGGGCCCAATCGCATCGGTCAGGGCATCGAGTTCGATTACTGCTGTGTTCACGCGGCCATGGCACTGCGCGAGGATGGCTTTGAGACTCTGATGGTGAATTGCAATCCGGAGACGGTGTCGACCGATTTCGACACCTCTGACCGCTTGTACTTCGAGCCGCTGACCTTCGAAGATGTCATGGAGATCATCGAGAAAGAAAAGCCCGAAGGGGTCATCGTGCAGTATGGCGGGCAGACTCCTTTGAAGCTGGCGCGGTCGCTGGCCGCGGCGGGCGCGCCCATCGTCGGAACCTCACCCGACAGTATCGATGCCGCGGAGGACCGCGAGCGTTTTCAGGCGCTGGTAACGAAACTCAAGCTCAAACAGCCGGCCAATGCTACTGCGCGTGATGAGATACAGGCTGTTCAGCTAGCGCGCGAAGTGGGCTTTCCGCTGGTGGTGCGTCCGAGCTACGTGCTGGGCGGCCGGGCGATGGAGGTCGTGTTCAACGAGGACGACCTGCGCATGTACATGAAGGATGCGGTGCAAGTGTCGAACGATAGCCCGGTACTGCTCGACCGATTCTTGGATCTTGCGATCGAGGTCGACGTTGACGCCATCGGCGATGGCACCGATGTGCTGATCGGCGGCATCATGGAGCACGTCGAACAAGCGGGCGTTCATTCCGGCGATTCGAGCTGCTCGCTTCCTCCGGCCACGCTGTCGCCTGCTCTGCAAGGTGAGTTGCGCGAGCAGACGCGCAAGCTTGCGCGCGCGTTGAATGTGATTGGCCTGATGAATGTGCAGTTCGCGATTCAAAACGGCATTATTTACATCCTCGAGGTGAATCCGCGCGCCTCGCGCACCGTCCCGTTCGTGTCGAAAGCCACCGGCATCCCGCTCGCCAAGGTCGCGGCTCGTGTCATGACGGGGCGCACGCTGGCCGACCAGCAAATGCTCGTGGAGCACATTCCGCCTTACTACAGCGTCAAGGAAGCCGTGTTCCCCTTCGCGAAGTTTCCAGAGGCCGACCCCATTCTGGGTCCCGAGATGAAGTCGACGGGCGAGGTGATGGGGACGGGGGCGACCTTCGGCGAGGCGTATGCGAAAGCGCAATCCGCATCCGGTATCACGTTGCCGACTCGCGGCTTGTGTTTCATCAGCGTGCGCGATCGAGACAAGCCCGCGGTCGTCGATCTCGTGCGCATGCTCCGATCGCGCGGCTTCGAATTCGCGGCCACTTCCGGCACGGCCCAGGTGCTCGAGCAGGCGGGCATCGTCTGCCGGCGCGTGAACAAAGTGCGCGAAGGCCGGCCGCATGTCGTCGACATGATCAAGAACGATGAAATCGCCTTGATCATCAACACGACCGAGGGGAAACTCGCAGTGCGCGAGTCGCGCTCTATTCGGCGCGAGGCGGTGAGCCGGCGCGTCACGTACTATACGACGGTGGCCGGGGCGCGCGCGACGTGCGACGCGTTGGATCATCTCGGAGATATCGAGGTTCGCCGCTTGCAGGATTTGCACAAGGAACGGGTTGCTTGAGCAGGACACCGATGACTGCGCGCGGTGCCGAACGGCTGCGTGCGGAACTGAAAAAATTAAAAACCGAGGAGCGGCCGGCGGTCATCAAGGCGATTGCCGAAGCTCGCAGCCACGGCGACTTGAGCGAGAACGCGGAATATCACGCTGCCCGCGAGCAACAAGGTTTCATCGAGGGCCGCATCGCCGACATCGAGTCGCGTCTTGGTAATGCCGAGATCATCGACGTCACCAAGTTGGCTGCGAGCGGAAAAGTGGTGTTCGGCTCGACCGTGCAGCTCGAGGACGAAGGGAGCGGCGCGAAAGTGCAGTATCAACTGGTGGGGGATGATGAGGCCGACATCAAACAGGGGCTGTTATCCGTCTCATCGCCCATTGCACGCGCCTTGATCGGCCGTGTCGAGGGCGACGTAGTCGATGTCGCGGCTCCCGGCGGAACGCGTAGCTACGAGATCATCGCCGTCCGCTACAGCTGAGCCCGTGGCATGGCGCGCCGTTCGCATTGCTTTCGAGCTTTGGGCCGGCAGTCTATGGGCGCTGCTGGGCTGGGTGACTCTGACGATTTTTCACTTCGAGCCCAGCCGTCAAGTGGCGGGAGCAATCGCGGGCCGGCTATTTGAGATTCAAGCCTATGCCAGCGTGCCGGTCGTCGCGGCCTGTGCCTGGCAACTCAGGCGCCGTGCAATGCGGAGCGAATTGAATACACGGCGGGCGCTGTGGCCCTTGTATGGTGCAAGCGCGTTGCTCCTTTTCAGTGAATGGTGCGTGCGCCCGCTGATGTATCAAGCTGCGGCGAGTGGCGCATCGTTGGGTCTGTCCTTCGGCGCGTGGCATGGCGTGTCCTCCTTGTTCTTCGCAGTGGCGGCTTTGCTGGCCTTGGTGTTCAGTTGGCGCGGCGTCCTGTGGGGCGATGCATTACGGGAGCGGGTGTGATGCGCCGCTCCAAAAGCAGCGCGCGTTGGCTGAGCGAGCACGAGGCGGATGCGTTCGTGCGGCGCGCGCGAGCGGAAGGCTGGCGCTCGCGTGCCGTATTCAAGCTCGAGGAGTTACAGGCGCGGGAGCGTATTCTGCGCCCCGGCATACGCTGTGTGGATCTCGGCGCCGCGCCGGGCAGCTGGAGTCAATTCGCGGCGCGCGGCGGC
>CAXTUB010000003.1:0-250935 GCA_964247385.1 uncultured Steroidobacteraceae bacterium
TCATAGGTGTGATCCGTAATGGGATACGCGCTCATAGGCGCGCCGCGCCGAAGGAGATCTGCAGAAGTGCAAAGATGGCGGCCGCGGCCGCAAGCCAATGCACGCAGCGAAGCACGAGCAAAAGAGCGAGCTTGCGTGCATGCGAATGCACGTAGTCCTCGACAATCACCGCCGTGCCGAGGTAGGAGTGATACGCCATGGCGGCCATGAACAAAATGGCGAATAGAGCGCTCGAGGGTCGCACGAACAATGCCCGCACGTGAGCGTAGTCCACGTGATCGAGCGACAGCACCGCGGCTGCGAACCAAAGAGACAATGGAATGAGAGCAACCGCACTCACGCGCTCGGCCCACCAAGTCTGCGAGCCCGATCGCGCCGTGCCCAGACCCAGCGCGCGGCTCAACGGACTGCGTAAAGTCACCGCAGCACCACCCAGAAAATTCCGGCGGAAAAAATGAGCGTCGCAATCACCACAGCCCAACCGCTGCGCCGGCTCACCTGCTTGTCCAAGCCCACTCCGACGTCCCACAAAAGATGCCGCAGGCCGTTCAAAAAATGATAGACGAAAGCCAAGACGAAGGCCGCATTCAGTGCAAGGCCCAGGGGGCTTGCGAGAAATTCCGTGCATCGCTCAAAAGCGCGCGGCCCTTCGCCGAGCGCGACGAGCCAAGCGGCCAGCAAGAGGAAGCCCACCGAGAGGCCGACGCCCGTTAAACGATGCAAAATCGACAGCGTATTGCTGATCTGCCAACGATAGATTTGTAAATGCGGCGAAAGCGGTCGCGGGCGGGTCGTCATGCGTCGAGTGAACCAATTTTGCCAGAATTTGCGGCGCGCCGTGCGGCAATCGACAATGCGGTCATGATCTCCTCAGGCTCATTGCCGTATCTCGGCGTCTTGCGCGTGGGCGGACGCGACGCCGAAGGTTTCTTGCAAGGTCAGCTGTCCAATGACATTCGACGATTGAGCGATGCGCGCTCGATCACCGCCGCGTATTCAAATCCTCAAGGCCGCGTGATTGCTTGCCTCACCCTTGCGGCGCAACCGCCCGATATTCTCGCCTTGCTGCCGCGCGAGCTCGTGCGGCCCGTCATCGACAAGCTCCAGCGCTTCGTGCTGCGAGCCAAGGTGGATTTGCACGACGCGAGCGATGAGCTGAGGGTGGTCGGGCTGCGCATGAGCGATGCGCTCGAAGGAGAAAGGCGCCGCGGCGCGATCGAGGGCGCCGGCGCCGCGGCCTTCGCGGTGCCGCACGATGCGCGGCGCATGTATGTGATTGGCGCGCGCGATGCATGGGCCGGCGCACCGCTCCACACGGCGCTCGCGGACTTCGACGTTCATGGCGCGCTCGGGCGCGACTTGTCGCGCGATTGGCGGCGCGCTCATATCGAGGCGGGCATTCCGCAGATTTTCGCCGCGACCAGCGAAGAATTCGTGCCGCAGATGCTGAATCTCGATGCGCTGTCGGCCATCAGCTTCTCCAAAGGCTGCTACACCGGACAAGAAATCATCGCCCGCACGCAGCATCTGGGGCGCATCAAACGCCGCATGTTTGGATTGCGTTTGCCCGAAGGCGAGTGGCCGCCCGGCACGCCCGTGCGATTGCAGGATCGCTCGGGGCGCATCGTCGACTCGATCGGCGACGCCCATGGCGGCGTGGTGGCGCTCGCGGTGCTGCCGCTGGACGCCGATGCCCAGCGCTCGCCGAGCGAGGCGCCGCCGCCCGTGCTTACGGACGAGCCGGTCGCTCCCGACTATCTACGCGAGTCACTCGGGGCGCATGTGCGGAAACAAGAGGACGTCGCGAATCGAAGCTGAGTCGGTAAAAAACATGACCAGCCGGTCGATGCCGATGCCGATCCCTGCGGCGGGCGGCATGCCGTATTCGAGTGCGCGCACATAGTCCGCGTCGTAGTACATCGCCTCTTCATCGCCGGCCGCCTTGCGCGCGGCCTGCTCCTTGAAGCGTTGCGCTTGATCCTCAGGATCATTGAGCTCGGAAAAGCCATTGGCGATTTCCCGCCCCGCGACGAAAAACTCGAAGCGGTCGGATAAGAACGGATCCGCATCGTTACGCCGCGACAACGGCGAGACCTCCGTGGGATAGGCGTAGGCGAAGGTCGGCCGTTGGAGCGAAGCCTCGCCCTGCCGCTCGAACAACTCGATTTGCAACTTGCCTGCGCCATCCGTTGCGGCATATCCAATCCCGAGGCGGTCGCACACCGTGCGCAGATACGCGACATCGCGCACGCGCGCAGCATCGAGCCCGGGCGTTTCGCGCACGATGATTTGCTCGATGGTGAGGCGGTCAAAAGGCGCGGACAAATCGAATTCTGCGCCCTGATAGGTGACCTTGCTCTCGCCGCGCAAGTCGAGCGCGATGCCGCGCATCAAGCCTTCGACCAATGCGATCAGATCCTCATACGTCGCATAAGCCTGATAGAGCTCGAGCATGGTGAATTCCGGATTGTGGCGCGTCGACACTCCCTCATTACGAAAATTGCGGTTGATCTCATACACCCGCTCCAGCCCACCCACCGTCAGCCGCTTCAAGTACAGCTCCGGCGCGATGCGCAGATACATTTCCAGATCGAGCGCATTGTGATGAGTCTTGAACGGCTTGGCCACGGCGCCGCCGGGCAGCGGCTGTAGCATGGGAGTCTCGACCTCGAGAAAGCCCCGCGAATCGAGAAAGCTGCGGATGAAACGCAGGATCTGCGAGCGCGCTCGGAACACCTGCCGGCTCTCCGCGTTCATGATCAGATCGACGTAGCGGCGGCGATAGCGAAGCTCGGTGTCGGCGACGCCGTGCCATTTGTCAGGCAGTGCGCGCAGAGATTTGGTGAGCAGGCGCAACTCATCGATGTCGACGGTGAGCTCACCAGTCTGCGTCCGGAACACGCTGCCGCTTGCGCCGATGAAGTCTCCCACATCCATGCTCTTGAACTCGGCGTAGCCTTCAGCCAGCCGGTCGCGCTGCAAGAACAATTGAATCGAGCCACTCTCATCGTCGAGGCGGGCAAAGGCCACCTTGCCCATGACTCGCTTCGCGCGCAGCCGTCCCGCAATGCGCACTCGCTGCGTCTGCCGCGCCAAATCCTCGGCGCTATTCTTCGAATGAAGACTTTGCAAATCTCCCGCGAGCGAATCGCGGCGAAAATCATTCGGGAACGCTACGCCGCGCTCGCGCAACTTGGCAAGCTTCGCGCGCCGCTCCGCGATTAGCCGGTGTTCTTCCTCATCGCTCATCGTCCGGTCACAAGCCTTGCTTGAGACTGGCTTGCATGAATTCGTCCAAGGCGCCGTCGAGCACGGCGCCGGTGTTGCCGATCTCCACCCCGGTGCGCAAATCTTTGATGCGCGACTGATCCAGCACGTAACTTCTGATTTGATTTCCCCAGCTGACATCGGACTTGGAGTCCTCCAGCACCTTGGCCGCCGCGTTGCGCTTGTTATATTCCAGTTCGTACAGCTTCGCCTTCAGCATTTTCATGGCGGTCGAGCGGTTCTTGTGCTGGCTGCGCTCGCTCTGGCAGGCCACCACAATGCCGCTCGGTGCGTGCGTGATGCGCACGGCGGACTCGGTCTTGTTGACGTGTTGGCCGCCCGCGCCGCTCGATCGATACACATCCACACGCAAGTCTGCGGGGTTGATCTCGATGTCGATGTCATCGTCCACTTCGGGCGAGACGAACACCGACGCGAACGAGGTATGGCGCCGGTTGCCGGAGTCGAACGGCGACTTGCGCACCAGGCGATGCACACCGGTTTCGGTGCGCAGCCAGCCGTAGGCGTAATCGCCTTGCAGCATGACCGTGGCGCCCTTGATGCCTGCTACCTCGCCGTCGCTTTGATCGATGATCTCGGCTTTGAAGCGATGTCCATCCGCCCATTTGAGATACATGCGCAAGAGCATCTGCGCCCAATCCTGTGCCTCGGTGCCGCCGGCGCCGGCTTGGATGTCTAGAAATGCGTTATGCGAATCCATGGCGCCCGGAAACATTCGCTTGAATTCGAAGCCCTCGATACGGCGCGCAAGCTCGCCGACATCGGCGTCGATCTCGGCCAGGGCATCTCCCTGCCCGTCTTCCGTGGCCAGTTCCAAAAGCTCGGCCGAATCGCCGAGACCGCGAGTCAGCGCATCGATTCCCGCAACCACGTCGTCGAGTCGAGCGCGTTCCTTGCCGAGCTCTTGCGCCCGCTCGGGCGAGCTCCAGACGCCGGGCTGCTCGAGCTCGCGCTCGACTTCCTGCAAGCGCTCGCGCTTCGCCTCATATTCAAAGATACCCCCGAAGGGAATCCGTGCGGGTTTGCAGATCGAGAATGCGCCGTTTCAGAGGGTTGATGTCCATGCCGCATGCTAGCACGGCGCCGATGCACGCCAGGGCTGCGGCGAACGTCAGCGCCGTTCACGCGCACGCGACCGCATGGACGCGCTGCTTTAGACCAGCCGGCTCTCGACCAAGCGAATTTCCGCGGCATTCATCTGCGCTCGCTCGGTGCCGTTGAACGAGTTGACTTCGAGCCGATACGCCACCTCGACGGTTGCGCCAGCACAGTAATCCATGGCGCGCGCGCTCTCGCCCGCCCGAAAACGAATGCATTCGACCCACTCTCCCGCCGCGCCGCGCAACCGCAGCTTGAGATGCCGGTCCTTGAGCCACGCGCAATCGATGACCTCGAAGTGGCCGTCGAACACGGGCTCTGGAAAACCTTGGCCCCACGGCCCCGCATCACGCAGGAGCCGCGCAGTGACGAGATTCAGCTCATCATGCTGCAGACTTCCGTCCGAGTGGATGCAGCGCGCCATGGCAGCTTCGTCCACGCGCTGCGCCATTTCACGCTCGAACGCATCGCGAAATCGCGCAAGCTCAGCGTGCGCGACGGTCGCTCCGGCGGCCATGGCATGTCCGCCGAATCGCAACAGCAGGCCCGGGTTCGCCACGTCGATGGATGCGAGCGCATCGCGAATATGCACCCCCGGTATCGAGCGCGCCGAGCCGCGCAGAGTGCCATCGGCCGCAGGCGCAAAGGCCATGACCGGCCGATGAGTGCGATCTTTGGTGCGTCCGGCAATGAGGCCGATCACGCCTTCATGCCATTCGGCATCGAACAGGCAGTGGCTTTTCCAATGCTCTGCGAGGAGCCACGAGCCGGACTTGGCGGCAACCAGGCGCTCCGCTTGCTCCTGCATGCGCGCCTCGATCGCGCGGCGCTCTTCATTCAGTTGCGAAAGCTGTAGCGCGCAATGCATCGCATCCGCGGCCCCATCGTGCACCAGACATTCGATGCCCAGGCTCATGTCGGTCAGCCTGCCGGCGGCGTTGATCCGCGGCGCCACCGCGAAACTCAGGTCGGCCGCGTGCGCAGCAGCCAATGGACGATGCGCCAGCTCGAGCAGCGCGCGAATGCCCGCCGCGCAATGCCCGGCGCGAATTCGGCGCAGACCTTGATGCACCAGGATGCGGTTGTTGCGATCGAGAGGAACCAAGTCGGCCACGGTGCCCAGGGCCACTAGATCGAGAAGCTGCACCGGTCGAAAGCTTGCGCGCAGATGATGCGTCAGCGCGACCACGAGATAGAACGCGACACCCACGCCCGCGAGCGCACGGCTGGCGAACCGAGCGCCCGGCAAATTCGGATTGACGATCGCGGCCGCAGCCGGCAGCGTGTCGCCGGGCAAATGGTGGTCGGTCACCAGCACCGGGATGCCGAGCGATGCCGCATGCCGCACGCCATCGATGCTCGCCACTCCGTTATCCACCGTCACCAATAGCGTCGGCCGTCGCGGCGCGGCGGCATCCACCACCGCGGCGCTGAGCCCGTAGCCGAATCGAAACCGGTCAGGCACCACATACTCGACATGCGCGAACTCGAGCTGCCGCAAGGCTCGCAGCAGCAGCGCCGTGCTCGTCGCGCCATCGGCGTCGTAATCGCCGACGATGAGCACACGCCCCTGTCGGTGCCGAGCCAACAGCTCAGCCGCCGCTTGCACGCCATCCAGTGAGCTCACGGGCAACAGCCGATCGATGGACAAGTTCAGCTCCTCCGAGCTGCCCACGCCGCGTGCCGCATAGATCCGGCGCAGCAGCGGCGGAACATCAGCGTCGAAGCTCGCATCGACGGCCGGCGTACGGCGTTTGATCGTCATCTCATTCATCGAAACGGTCCAAAATGTCCCACCACGGCTCGCGCATCGCGAGCCAATGTGCGGCGCGGCGCACCGTGTAGCATTTGCTGCCGAAACTCAAGTGCACCTGATCGATGCGGCGGCTGCGCAAAAGCCGCACTGCGCGGCGAAACAACTCTTCGGTGGACGGCGCATCACGCGGGCGGATTGGATCTTTCAGATTCATCCTTTGCGGTTCATGGATTTGTTTCGAGCCGCGATGGGAAGGCCAATCGGCCATGATCAACGTATCGCCCTCGAGCCCATGGCCCGCCGGCCACCAATGCGAAAACACGAAGTCTTGACCAATGAGTCGAGTCTCGACGCGAGGCAACTCACGGATGCGGCGTCCCGCTCCCCACAACCAAAACGCGGTGATCGGAGCTTTGGAATCGGCGACTCGCCGCTGATTCATGGGATGCGCGAAGAGCCACATTTCGATTTCGGTCAATAGTCGACGGTCAGCCGATTCTGGAATGTTGAGCGCCGTGACGCCGGCGTGAGTGAGCTCGCGCCCCAGGTAGCGTTCCGGCGCGTCGTTTCGAATACGCGTTTCGCGCTCGAAGCCCGCCAGCAGGCGCGAGCCCATCGCCGCCCACGAGATGCCTTCGCCGGAAAACTGCGAATTCAACTGTCGAGCCCACTCGGCTGCCTCGGCAGAGCTCAGCGCCACCACGCCATCGTGTGCAAGCAGGGCGCCGCGTAGCGTGGGCTCGAGAGCAAGCGGTGTGACGACACAGACTTCCTTGACCCGCGGCCCGAAACTGACTTCTGTCGCGCATGCCAGAGCTGGACCCGTGGCAATTGCGCGGGATGGCATGGCGCGCTGTAACGTATTCTGCGCGTGTAATCGCCATTCGCCTTCGAACACCGCACCCTGACTGTTCTCGAGCAGCCGCTCGAGTGAGGCATTGCGGCGCTTGTCCGCGCCGGGTTCAGAGGCAAATCGAAAATAGGCCTGCGGCACGCGCTAGCATGCACCATGCGCATTGCAAAGGACTCGGCCAGCGGAACTCATCGCGTGCGGCATTATGCCGAAGGCAGTCTCACCATCGGCGCGATATCGTATACGGGCGCCATCGTGGTCACAGCCGCGAACATCCTGCCCCTCGATGGATTACGCATGGCTGCGACTCTGGACGCATCGCATGCGGCAGCGCTCCTCGGCACCGGCGCTCATATCATATTGGTAGGCACCGGGCGCCTTCAGCATCGATTGCCAGCCGCGTGGGTGCATCACTTGTTGGCTCGCGGGGTGAGCGTTGACGTGATGAGCACGCCGGCGGCTTGCCGCACCTTTAACGTTCTGTTGGAAGAGGGGCGCGACGTTGCCGCCCTGTTGATTCCGGGCACAAGTCTCGAAACTTAGCCGGCGTTTTTATGGTTCCTGGCATTAATGAAGTTGGGCATTAATGAAGTTAGGCGTTAGGCGTGGCGCGGAAATGCCAAAGCTTCGGGACGAAAAAAACAAGTGGATCGCACGAGCCCAGAAGAACTGGCTGGCGGAGACAAAAACTGCAGGGCAAGGAGGCGATCAACTTCGAGCTTCGGCACGCACGCTTTTACACCTGCGAATTAAGAATATTCTTCTTCCTCTTGTTTTTCTTCTTGTAATTCTTCCGAATGCTCGACTCGCAATGCCTCGCGAGCCCTGCTAACGATACGTAAACCCCAAGGAATGTCTTCGAACGGCGACAGTTAATCACAGTTTGGCCGCAAACTTCAAGTATTAGGTTAACTTTGAATTAATTTTTCAATAACAATTAGTTACTAGAATAATTTACCGTGAAATCTTGCTCTTGACGCCCGATACCAGCGGAACAAAACTCACGGCACTCAAGCTGTCTTGGATGAGTCGGTTCTCGCGCTTGGTGTATCTCACTAACTGTTGCTGACCCTCTGCACCGACGGGCGCGAGCAGTCGCCCTCCGACGGAAAGCTGTGAGAACAGTGCGGCCGGCACCTCAGCGGGAGCAGCAGTCAACAAGATCGCGTCGAACGGCGCCTTCGTCGGCCAGCCGACGGCACCGTCGTCGTGTCTGAAGCTGACATTCCGAATTCTCAGATCGCGCATCGCACGGCGCGCTCGGCCGACCAGCTCGACGATCCGCTCGATGGTGTACACATGTCCCACGAGCGGTGCAATGACGGCGGTTTGGTATCCACAGCCCGTGCCGATTTCGAGCAGGTTTCCAATGGCGCCTCCTTCCAAAAGAGCCGCGGTCATCAAAGCGACCACATAAGGCTGAGAGATGGTCTGGCCGAAACCGATGGGCAGCGCAGTGTCTTCGTAGGCGCGACTCGCCAGTGCCTCATCGACGAACAGGTGCCGCGGCACTTGCCGAATGCGCTCCAACACGCGCGCGTCCGCAATCTTTTTTTCTTGCAAGCGCTGCACCAACCGCTCGCGCGTGCGCAGCGAAGTCATGCCGATGCCGGACAAGCGAGTGTCCGCCATCAGTCCAGTCCTAGCCAGCGTTCGAGGTCAGGAAGAATCGAGTGCCGCGTCAGATCGATCTGCAACGGCGTGACGGAAGCGTAGCCGCTCGCCACGGCATCAAAATCGGTGCCGGGTCCCGCGTCCTGTCCCGCGCCCGCCGCTCCGACCCAGTAAACATTTCGATCGTGCGGGTCTTTCGCGCGCACCACGGGCTCGCTTCGGTGCCGCATGCCGAGCCGCGTGACCTTGACTCCTTTGAGCTGACCGTCCGGCAGATCCGGCACGTTGACATTGAGAATCGTCTGACCTTGCAACGGATGTGTGCCGAGACGGCGCACCATGGCGAGCGCCAATTGAGCCGCCAATGCGAAGTTGCGCGGGCTGCCGGGCACGACGACCAGCGAAACCGCGATCGCGGGCAGGCCCAGAAAGCGCCCTTCCACGGCCGCGGCCACCGTGCCCGAATAGAGCACGTCGTCGCCCAGATTGGCGCCATCGTTGACTCCCGACACCACCAGATCATGGTCGAAATCGAACAAGCCCGAGATCGCCAGATGCACACAGTCCGTCGGTGTGCCGTTGACGTAATAGCTTTTCGGCGCGAACTGGTGCACCCGCAAGGGCACGTCTAAAGTTAGCGAGTTGCTGGCGCCGCTGCGGTTTCGGTCAGGCGCCACAATGGTGATGTCTCCCAATGTGTTGAACGCCCGAGCCATGGCGATGAGGCCATCCGCACGGTAGCCATCGTCATTGGACAAGAGGATTCTCATGCGGAGCGAAAGCCACGATTCATGGGGGCGCTACTATACTGAAGAGAATTGCGCACCGTTACCAAGCGCATGGGCGCTGCATCGAACGGAACGCACCTAGGGAAGCCGCGTGATGAGTCTCGAACATGGATCACGCGCGTTTCGAATAACGAACGGCCATCCACATGGATGTCCAGCACGGAGCATGAGCATGCGCGACCGCGATGAGCGCGAAACGTTCTTGAGCGCAGTCCGCGACGTCAAACCGCTGGCGCAAAGCAAGATTCCGCAGGGCTTGCAGCCCGTCAAGTCCCGGCGCAGACGTCAGCGCGATCCGTTCGTCGAGCTGGCGCCCGAACCTTGCGTCGATTCGAGTACGAGCGCCGAGGAGCAATTGACCTTTCGCCGCGCGGGCGTGCAAGAGCGCGTCGTGCGGCGGTTGCGCCGAGGCCTGATCCCCATTGAGGCCGACCTGGATTTGCACGGGCTCACGCAGAGCGCTGCGTGGCATGCTTTGCAAATATTTTTTGATTCCTGCCAAGTACGGAAGCTGCGTTGTGTGCGCGTCGTTCATGGAAAGGGCTACCGCTCGGGCGCGCGCGGTCCGGTGCTGAAGTCCGCGATCAATTCCTGGCTAAGGGGAAATCTCGACGTGATCGCGTTCGTTTCGGCGCGTGCCATCGATGGCGGCGCCGGGGCCATCTACGTACTGCTGCGGGCATGAGTACGGATCGCAGCGGGTGTGATCAACTCGAGGAACATTCACGTCAATGTTCGCGAGCGTTGCTCGCCTGCGAGATCTAAACTCGACTATGGCTGGAAAAGTTTCGCGACGCGTCTTCGTCACTGGCTCAACGGATGGGCTCGGCCTCGCGACGGCCCGCACGCTCATGCTGGAGGGCCACCAAGTCGTCCTACACGCACGCTCACCGGAACGCGCGGCCGTGTTCGCCGATCTCGAGCTTGCGCCGCTCGGCATTGTGATCGGTGATCTGAGCATCGCAGCAGAAACCCGCGCGATTGCCGAGAGCATCAACCGCATTGGAAGGATGGACGCCGTCATTCATAACGCGGGTGTCTATCGCGGACCGGACCGCGGCACAACGCCGGACGGCCACGCCCGAACGCTGGCGGTCAACGCTCTGGCGCCCTACATTTTGACCGCACTCATCGATCGCCCGGATCGGCTCATTGTTCTCAGCAGCGGAATGCATCGAAGCGCGGCGAGCTCGCTCGATGATATGGACTGGAAATCGCGGCCTTGGGATGCAACCGCGGCTTATTGCGAAAGTAAGCTATACATCACGGCACTGGCCGCGGCGCTCGCAAACCGATGGCCGGGTGTACTGAGCAATTCGGTCGACCCCGGCTGGGTGCCGACCAAAATGGGCGGCTCCGGAGCGCCCGATGATCTCGAGGCGGGGCACCTGACCCAAACCTGGCTCGCCGTGAGCGATGATCCTGACGCGACCGTGACGGGCGGCTATTGGCACCACCGGAAACAACACCGACCTGCCGAGAGCGTGAGGAACCTCGACTTTCAAGGTCGGCTCATCTCGAAACTTGCAGCGCTGACCGGAGTCTCCTTGTCATGAGTGAGATCTAGCAGGTCAACGGGTCATCCGCCGGCGAACTCACTTCAACTCCCGGCGCTCACCATGCGCCTAGGATTGCGCACTCAGCAAGACCACGGCAGTGGCAGACAAACCTTCACCCCGTCCGATGAAGCCGAGTCCTTCGGTCGTCGTTGCCTTGACGTTGACGCTCGTACGCGGCACATCCAGATCGTCGGCAATGTTCGAAACCATGGCTTCCCGATGCGGCGCGATGCGCGGAGATTGGGCGCTTACGGTGATGTCGGCATTCACCAAGCGATATCCCGCGGCACGAACGCGTTCAGCCATCGCGCGCAGGAACAGACGGCTGTCTGCATTCGCATAGCGAGGATCCGAATCTGGAAAGAGGTGGCCGATGTCGCTCTGGCCCAATGCACCCAGGATGGCATCGCACAGCGCATGCAATATCACATCGCCATCCGAATGCGCGAGAACGGCGCGATCATGCGCAATCCTCACGCCGCCCAGCTTGACATGATCTCCGGCGGTAAACGCGTGCACATCAAAGCCGTGTCCGATGCGCACCGTCCCGCCGTGTGCCCTTCCCAGAAGTTGGGCGGCGTCGGTGAGATCTTCCGGCGTCGTCACTTTCATGTTGAGGCCGCTGGCTTCGATCATACGAATGCGTCCCCCGTTGCGCTCCAACGCCTGTGCTTCGTCCGTGACATTGACGCCGTCGGCCTGCGCGCTTGCAAGAGCAGCGCGTAATTCGCCGCAGCGAAATGCCTGGGGGGTCAACGCGCGCCACACGCCGGAACGATCGACCGTGATGGTGCTTCCCGCCTCCTCGCGTCGCAACGTATCGCGCACGCGCGCGCCGAGCACGGCGCCCCGCGCCTCGAGCGGCTCATGTCCCTGTTGCGCTGCTAGCCGGTCAATCTCATCCGCGGCATCGAGCAGTCGAATCAAGTCGGACTGAGCCAGGCACGGACGCGCGGCATCGTGCACCAATACCCAGTCGTCTTCGGCATCGGGCGGTAACGAATCGAGTGCGTTGCGCACGGATGCAGAACGAGTGGCGCCGCCGCCGACGCTCGAAAGCTTTTGGTTCCACGCCGGTCTCGCCGACTGCAGGCGGCGCGAAAGATCCGGCCATATCTCATCATCCGCCGCGACGGCCACCACGATGTGCCGAATACGAGGCTCATCGAGCAGCGGCCGCAGCGCCCATTCGATCACGGGGGAGCCCGCAATGTGTGCGTATTGCTTGCGGTGAGATGCAGCGCGCTCGCCGCTCGGTGAGAAGCGCGCGCCGACGCCCGCGGCCGGAACCACGGCCCAGCATCCGCGCGGGCTTGCGCTCATTGCGTGCGTGCGGTGACGGGTGCCGGCGGCGCCGCGGGAGGCGCAGTGGCGGGAGAGACCACCTGAAAAAAAGTCTCGTTGTCGCCGATCATTCCGAGCTCGCTCCGCGCCCGCTCTTCGAGCGCGCTCATGCCGATCTTGAGATCAGCGACCTCGGCGGCGAGCTCGCGATTGCGCGTCTCTTGCACTCGGTTCTCATCGGCTTGCACGCGAATAGCCGACTCGAGCCGGGAGACCTCGCGCCACCCCTGCTCCGACATCCACAGCCGGTACTGTAGAAGAACCAGAGCCACTGCGAGCGCCGCGACGAAGAGCTTCATGCGCCGGCAAGACTAACAGAGAATGCTTGCCGACCTGCGTAGCGGGCGGCGGCGCCCAACTCTGATTCGATGCGCAGCAGCTGGTTGTATTTAGCGGTGCGATCGGAGCGCGACAGCGAGCCGGTTTTGATCTGGGTGGCCGACGTGCCGACTGCGATATCGGCAATGATGGCGTCCTCGGTTTCACCGGAGCGGTGCGAAACGACCGCCGCATACTTCGCTGCGCCGGCCATGTCGATGGCGGCGAGTGTTTCCGTGAGCGTGCCGATTTGATTGGGCTTGATCAAAATGGCATTCGCGATTTTGCGCTCGATGCCCTCGCGCAGAATTTTCACATTGGTGACGAACAGATCATCGCCCACCAACTGAACTTTCTTGCCGAGTTTTGCCGTGAGCGCCGCCCAGCCTTCCCAATCGCCTTCGCTCATGCCGTCCTCGATGGTCACGATGGGATATCTTGCCGCAAGGTCGGCGAGATAATCGGCGAACTCGCTGGATGAAAATCTTCGCTGCTCCGACGCGAGATCATAAACGCCGTCCCTGAAAAACTCGGTGCTCGCGACGTCGAGCCCCAAATAAATATCGTGGCCGGCACGGAAGCCGGCCTTGTCGATGGCTTCGAGAATGGTCGTCAAAGCCGCCTCGTTGGATGGCAAGTCGGGCGCGAATCCGCCCTCATCTCCCACGGAGGTGGCGAGACCTCGATCGTGCAGAACCTTTTTCAGTGCGTGAAAAACTTCCGCGCCGTAGCGCAGGCCTTCGGCAAAGCTGGGCGCACCGGCCGGCACGATCATGAATTCCTGAATGTCCACGTTATTATCGGCGTGGGCGCCGCCATTGATGATGTTCATCATCGGCACCGGCATGACGGCGTCACCCTTTCCGGCGAGATGCCGGTACAAGGGCACGCCGCGATCCGCAGCCGCTGCACGCGCCGCGGCCAGCGAGGCCGCGAGCATGGCGTTTGCGCCCAGCTTGCTCTTGTATTCGGTGCCGTCGGCTTCGAGCATGAGTCGATCGATGCCCGCTTGATCCTCGATTTCATGGCCCACGAGAAGTGGGTGGATGGTCGTGTTGACGCACTGGACCGCCTTGCGCACCCCTTTGCCGCCGTAGCGATGCGGATCTTGATCGCGCATTTCGAGCGCCTCGCGTGAGCCCGTGGAGGCGCCCGAAGGCACGGCGGCGCGGCCGTAGACGCCCGACTGCAGGTGCACGTCCGCTTCCACCGTGGGGTTGCCGCGCGAATCAATGATCTCTCGCGCCTGCACTTTCGCAATTCGACTCATAACAAACTTTCCTCGAGGGGCTTCTTCCTGATGGCACGATCGATTTCGCACAGGGTTTCCAACAGCGGCGCCATGCGCGGCAAAGGCCAAGCGTTCGGGCCGTCCGACAGTGCCTGCTCCGGGTCAGGATGAGTCTCCATGAAGATCCCATCGATACCTGCGGCAACGGCGGCCCGCGCAAGCACTGGCACGAACTCCCGCTGTCCGCCGGAGGACGTGCCCCGGCCCCCGGGCAACTGCACTGAATGGGTGGCATCGAACACGACCGGGCACCGCGTCTCGCGCAGCACGGCGAGCGAGCGCATGTCGGAGACCAGATTGTTATAGCCGAACGAGAATCCCCGCTCGCACACCATGATCTGCTCATTGCCCGTGGAGCGCGCCTTGTCGACCACTTGGCGCATTTCCCACGGCGAAAGAAATTGTCCCTTCTTGATGTTGACCGGCTTGTTCCGTGAGCACACCGCGCGAATGAAGTTGGTTTGCCGGCAAAGAAATGCGGGCGTTTGCAACACATCGACCACCGCCGCCACTTCATCGAGCGGTGTGTCCTCGTGCACGTCGGTGAGCACGGGCACGCCCACTTGCGACTTGACCCGCTCGAGAGCGCGCAAGCCCGCGTCGAGACCGGGCCCGCGAAAGCTGCGGTGCGATGATCGATTGGCCTTGTCGAATGAAGCCTTGAAAACGAACGGCACGTTCAACCGTATCGTCAGCTCGTTCAGATGCCCCGCAATGTCGAGCACCATCGATTCGCTCTCGATGACGCACGGGCCTGCGATCAAGAACAGTCCCCGAGCATCGCCAACTTCAAAATTTGCGAGCCTCATGCACGTGCGCGCACCGGCGCCAGCCCTTCTCGGTAAGCACGCGCCGCACGCACGAAGCTCATGAACAGCAGGTGCCCGTCGCGCGGCGTCGAGGTGAATTCAGGATGGAACTGGCTCGCCATGAACCAAGGATGGGCGGGGATCTCGATGAACTCCACCAGGCCGTCTTTGGAATTGCCCGAAAAACGCAAGCCCGCGGCGCTCAAGTCTTCACGATAATGATTGTTGAATTCGTAGCGGTGCCGGTGCCGCTCGAAAATGACATCGCTTCCGTAAATGGCGCGGACCAGCGAGCCTTTTGCCAAGCTCACCGCTTGCGCGCCCAAACGCATGGTGGCGCCGAGACGCGAGTCTTCGTCGCGAATTTGCCGACCGCGAGCCAGATCCTGCCACTCGGTGATGAGGCCAATGACCGGATGCTCCGTGGCGCGGTCGAACTCGGTGCTGTTGGCCCCGCGCAGGCCGGCCACATTCCGGGCAAACTCGATCAAAGCAAGCTGCATGCCGAGGCAGATGCCGAGATAGGGCACGCCGTTTTCGCGCGCGTAGCGAATGGCTTGAATCTTGCCCTCGACTCCGCGGTCGCCGAAGCCTCCGGGCACCAAGATCCCATCCATGCGCGCCAGCCGATCGCAAGCGCCGGAATCGAGCTCGGAGGATTCGACGTAATGAATGTTCACGCGAGTGCGTGTTTTCAGGCCCGCGTGCATCAGCGCCTCGTTCAGAGAAATGTACGAGTCGCGGATCTGCACGTACTTGCCGACCATGGCGATGTCCACGGCGCTCTCGGGATTCTGCTTCGCGTTGACCACCGCGCGCCAATCCGCAAGCTCCGCGGGCGGCACCTGCAGCGAAAGCTTGTCGACGACGATGTCATCCACCCCCTGTTCGTGAAAAAGCATGGGGATCTTATAAATGTCGTCTGCATCGAGCGCCGAGATCACCGCACGCTGTTCCACGTTGGTGAACAACGCGATCTTGCGCCGCTGCTCCTCGGGCAACGGCTCGCGTCCGCGGCACAACAACACATCCGGCTGAATGCCGATGCTGCGCAGCTCTTTCACCGAGTGTTGAGTGGGCTTGGTCTTGATCTCGCCGGAGCCGCCGACCACGGGGACCAAGGTCAAATGCATGAAAAGACACTGCTTCCGTCCGAGCTCAACGGCCATTTGACGAATGGCCTCGAGAAACGGCAAAGACTCGATGTCTCCGACGGTACCGCCAATTTCCACCATGCATACATCGGCATCGCCCGCGCCCAGCCGGATGCAGCGCTTGATCTCATCCGTGATGTGCGGAATGACTTGAACGGTTGCGCCGAGATAGTCGCCGCGGCGCTCTTTCGCGATGACGGTCTCGTAGATGCGGCCGGTCGTGAAGTTGCTGTGCCGGCCGACGGTGGTGCGCACGAAGCGCTCGTAGTGTCCCAAATCCAAGTCGGTCTCGGTGCCGTCCGCG
Source organism: uncultured Steroidobacteraceae bacterium (assembly GCA_964247385.1). Lineage (GTDB taxonomy): Bacteria > Pseudomonadota > Gammaproteobacteria > Steroidobacterales > Steroidobacteraceae > TMP-86. Next base: position 16,177 of record CAXTUB010000003.1, read on the forward strand.
GTGACGAAGACCTCGCCGTGCTGAAACGGGCTCATCGTGCCCGGATCGACATTGATGTACGGGTCGAGCTTCACCATGCTCACCTTCAGGCCGCGCGCTTCGAGGATTGCGCCCAGAGAGGCCGAAGCAATGCCCTTCCCCAACGAGGAAACCACACCGCCCGTGACGAAGATGAATCGACTCATGGAAACTCCGCCGGCGCATGGCGCCGCGCGATTGAGAGCGCGCGAAGCATGCAGTGAAGAGCGTGATACGACGGGAATTCAGGTTAGCAGATCGACCCACGAGCGGCAACGGCGCGTCGAATGATCGCCGCACCGCCGCGCGCAGCGGCGCGGCTCAGAACAACATCGGTGCGCCACGCCACATAATGCGAGCGCGCGCGTCGTTCGCGCAGGCCCGCCATCTTGGCTCGACCCAAAGATCGCCGACGGCCAGGAGTTGGTTCTCTGCGTAAATGTGCGGCAGTTCCTTTCGCATCCACGGCTTGAGCCGGCGGGATCTCGCCCAGCGGCCGAATTGCTCGAGCGGCTCATGTTCCGCCGTAGCGGGCATGCCCACGCGCACCTCGAGAATCTTCGCCAGCGCATGCAGGCGCAATCCGCCCTCGCCTGCGCGAATCTGCAAAGATCCCGACCCGGGCAAAGCGCACGCGCCGCCTTGCCAATCCCAAGAGTGAACACTCGGGGGGATCGAGCGGGTATCTGCAAACAGCCGGCCATCGAAGCGGCGCAGCGTCACGCGCTCGCACCGCACCTGGGGCGCGCGATCCGCGGCCGCTTCGAGAAACTGCCGCAGCGCGTCTTCGAGCTTGCGCGTGGCGGGCGCTCGTGCGCCGTTATGCCGCAGGAAATGGCGCAGCACATCAAGCTGCTCGCATGCAGCGAGGCGCCGCAGGCGAGCCAGGCAAATCGCATCGCCATCGCGCACGCGTTCGAACGCCGACGCGGCGGCCAATTGCGCGTGCCGCAAAGCGCGCGCCACATGCCGGCTGCTGCGCGCAAGAGTGCGCGACGACGCGGGCCATCGCGCGTTCAGTGCCGGCCAAACCTCAGCGCGCAGATAGGCGCGATCGAAGCGTAGATCGCCGTTCATGGCATCGTGCGCAATCTCGCTCGCGAAGCACCGCGCCATCGCCCGCAATTTCCATGGCTCGATCTGGAGAAAGGGCCGCAGATGCCAACCGACACCGAGTCGCCGGCGGCGAGGCATGCCGGCAAGACCCGCGACACCCGCGCCGCGCAATGCCATCAACAAGAAAGTCTCCGCCTGATCTTGCGCGTGGTGCGCCGTCAACAGACTCTCATCTGGAAGCAGATGTGCGGCGAGCGCCGCATAGCGTGCGATTCGCGCTTGTTCTTCGATGGACTCGCCCACGCGCACTTCGAACGCCGGCCGCAAAATCTCGAGCGCCACTTCCGCTCGAGCGCAAAGCTCAACGCATACTCTGGCAAAGTCTCTCGCTTCTGGTTGCAACCCATGATCGACATGCACCGCTCGCAATACGCGACCGCGCAGATGCGGACGCGCGGCGTGAGCGGAGAGAAGCAGTGCCGTCGAGTCCGCGCCGCCCGACAAGGCGATGCAAATGCCGCCGCTGGATTTCGACACGCTGGCAAGCAGCGCATCGACGAGCTCACCCTCGATAGACACCGAACGAGCTCAAGCGTTTGCGCCGATTGTCGAGAAGCGTGGTGACGGGCTGCCGGCACAGCTCCATGAGATTGCGCGTGAGACTCTCTTTCAGCGCGCCGGCGACGAACTCCGGATCGCGGTGCGCGCCTCCCAACGGCTCTTTGATCACTTCGTCCACGAGACCGAGCTTGCTCAGGCGATCGGCAGTGATGCTCATGGCTTCAGCCGCCGCCTCTTTCTTGTCGGCGCTCTTCCACAGAATCGACGCGCATCCTTCCGGACTGATGACCGAATACACCGAGTATTGAAGCATCACCAATCGATCGCATACGCCGATGGCCAGAGCGCCGCCCGAGCCGCCCTCGCCGATCACGACGCTCAACACCGGCGCCGCCAAGCTCGACATCTCAAATAAATTGCGCGCGATTGCCTCGCTCTGCCCGCGCTCTTCGGAACCGATGCCGGGATACGCGCCCGGCGTATCGATGAGCGTGATGATGGGCACGCGGAAACGCTCCGCCAGATGCATGAGACGCAACGCCTTGCGATACCCTTCGGGCTTGGGCATGCCGTAATTGCGGCGAACGCGCTCCTTGGTATCGCGGCCTTTTTGATGGCCGATGAGCATGACCGGCATGCCTTCGAGACGCGCGAGGCCGCCGACGATGGCCAAGTCATCGCCGTACATGCGATCGCCATGCAGCTCGTTCCAGTCGGTGAAAATCATTGAAATGTAATCGAGGGCGTAGGGCCGCTGCGGGTGCCGCGCGAGTTGTGTCACCTGCCAAGGCGATAGATTTTGAAAAATATGGGTGGTGAGCGCGCGGCTCTTCGCACGCAAGCGGTCGATCTCATCCGTGATCTTGACGCCGGCGTCCGAGCCCAGAAATTTGAGCTCCTCGATTTTCGCTTCGAGCTCCGCGATAGGCTGCTCGAATTCCAGAAAGTTCATTGCCAAGATGCATTCCCTTCGCCGCGCAATTCGCTGCGCGCCGGATACGAAAGATACCAGCCGCCGGCACCCGTCAGGCGCGTCAAACGCTCGAGCAGATCGCGCGTGGGCCGAATGGTCAGCGAATCCGGCAGCTCCAGACGCCCGCAATAGCTTTCGCGCTCGATGCAGACGCCCACGCGGCAGCCGCCCTTGAGCGCACCGCGCAGCAACTGCTCGAACTCTTGCAGGGCCTGCGGCCGATCGAGCGCACCACACCAGCGAATCCACAGGCGGCTGGCAAAACGCTCCCGCGCACGATCGATCTCCATGACGGTTCGCGCCTGTAGGCGCCAGTCCTCGATGAACTCGTCGTAGCGCAGCGACCCTTCGAGCACGAGCACGGCGTCTTTGCGGATGACGTCGCGGTACTGTTGATAGATCTCATCGAACAGCGACACTTCGAGCCGGCCCGTGCCGTCATCGAGAATGAGCGTGACGCGATTCGTTCTGCGGCGAATGTCCAACACCAAGCCCGCAACCGTTGCCTGCTTTGCACTCCAGGGACGGGCCCCGTCCGCCGCCAAGGGTTTCGGTCCGCCGACATCGGCCAGCCGGGCGCTGACCAAAAATCGCAGCTCGCGCTCATAGGCGGCAATGGGATGTCCGCTGAGGAAAAGCCCGAGGGTGTCGCGCTCGCCCGCGAGCCGCTCGGCTTCGCTCCATTCCGCGACGGCCAGGGCTTCTTCTTGCGCGCGCTCGGCCAGCGCGGAGGACAGCCCGAAAAAATCCACCTGCCCTGTACTGACGGCCCGCGAGCTTTGTTCGCCAGCTGCCAGCGCACGATCCAAATTGGCCATGAGCGATGCGCGGTTCGCGCCCAGCCGATCGAGGCAGCCGGCGCGGATCATGGCTTCGAGCGCTCGACGATTCACCTTCTGTAAATCGACCCGCCGGCATAACTCGCTCAAGCTCGGATATTCTCCCCGCGCCTGCCGCTCGCTCACCAGCGCATCGACGGCCGCGGCACCCACTCCTTTGATGGCGCCCATGCCGAAGCGGATGCTGCGCGGCCCCTCGACGGCAAAACCATACTGAGACCCATTCACGTCGGGACCCAAAACCTCGAGCTGAATGGCATTGCATTCATCGATCAGGATGACGATCTTGTCGGTTTTGTCCATATCGGCAGACAGCGCCGCCGCCATGTAGGCTGCCGGGTAATGGGCCTTGAGCCACGCGGTCTGATACGACAACAGCGCATAAGCGGCCGAGTGCGATTTGTTGAAGCCGTAGCCTGCGAACTTCTCCATCAAGTCGAAGATGAGGGTTGCGCGCGCCGGTGCGACGCCGCGCGCGAGCGCACCGGCCACGAACACATCGCGCTGCTTCGCCATCTCTTCCGGCTTTTTCTTGCCCATGGCCCGGCGCAGCAGATCCGCGCCGCCGAGCGTGTAGCCGGCGAGCACTTGCGCGATCTGCATGACTTGCTCTTGATAGAGAATGACGCCGTACGTCGGCTTCAAGATGGACTCGAGCGAGGGATGCAGATAGTCGATCACGGCGCCGGTGCGATCGTGCTTGCGCGAGATGAAATCATCGACCATGCCCGACTGCAGCGGTCCCGGTCGAAACAGAGCCACCAACGCCACGATGTCTCCGAAACGATCGGGCTGGAGCCTGCGGATCAAATCCTTCATGCCGCGCGATTCGAGCTGGAACACCGCCGTGGTGCGGCAGCTCTTGAGCAGCGCGTAAGTGGCTTCATCATCCATGGGCAGCTCGTGCATGAGGAGCGGCGCGGCGCCTTCGCTGGCGCGCTGCACGTCGATGGCGCGCACAGCACGGTCGATGATGGTCAAGGTGCGCAATCCCAGAAAATCAAACTTGACCAATCCGGCGGCTTCGACGTCGTCCTTGTCGAACTGGGTCACCGTGGTCGCGCTGCCCTCCTCGCAGTACAGCGGCGTGAAATCGGTGAGCATGGATGGAGCGATCACCACGCCGCCGGCGTGAGTGCCGGCATTGCGCGCCAAGCCTTCGAGCGCGCGCGCAAGATCGATCAGCTCTTTGATCTCACCGTCGCTCGAGTAGAGCTTGGCGAGCTCGGGCTCCTGGCCGAGCGCCTTGTCGAGCGTCATGCCGATCTCGAAAGGAATCAGCTTGGCGATTCGGTCCACATATCCGTACGGGTGGCCCAACACGCGTCCGACGTCGCGCACGACCGCCTTGGCTGCGAGCGTTCCATACGTGATGATTTGAGAGACGCGCTCGCGGCCGTATTTCTCCGCCACGTAATCGATCACCGAATCGCGGCCCTCCATGCAGAAATCGATGTCGAAATCAGGCATGGAAACGCGCTCCGGATTCAGGAAGCGCTCGAACAGCAGATCGTGCTCGATGGGGTCGAGATCGGTGATGCCGAGCAACCAGGCTACGACCGAGCCTGCGCCCGACCCACGGCCCGGCCCGACCGGTACTCCATGCTGCCGCGCCCAGCGAATGAAGTCGGCGACGATGAGGAAATATCCGGCGAAACCCATGTTGCAAATGACATCGAGCTCGTGCGCCAGACGCGCGGCGTATGCCGGCGCCGCGTTGGGCATGCGCGCGGTCAAGCCGCGCTGTGCATCGCTGCGCAAAAAAGAATCGACGCTTTGGCCGCTCGGCACGGGATAGGCCGGCAGCTTGGACTCGCCCAACTTGATCTCGAGCGAACAGCGCTTGGCGATTTCCACCGCGTTGTCGATGAGCTCCGGCGCATCGGCAAACAAAGCGCGCATCTCGTCGGGAGTCTTTAGATATTGTTCCTCAGTGTAATGGCGCGTGCGGCGCGCATCGGCCAACAGCGCGCCTTCGCGAATGCAAACGCGCGCTTCGTGCGCCTCGAAATCGGTGCGCGCCAGGAAGCGAACGTTGTTGGTCGCGACTGCGGCCACCCCGAATCGCGAGGCCACATCGAGCGCCGCCTCGTTATAGAACTGCTCGCGCGGGTGGTTCGTTCTCTGCACCTCGACATAGAACCGGTCTCCGCACAGCGTGCGCCAACGCTCGACGATACGCGCCGCCACACCCTCCCGGCCACGCGCCAACGCCTGTCCAATCTCGCCTTCACTCCCACCGGAGAGCACGATGAGCCCTTGCAGCGTGTCTTCGTCCAGCCAGTTTTTTTGCAGCATGGGCAGGCCACGGCTCTGCCCCTCGAGATACGAGCGCGTAACGAGCTGCGTCAAGCGCCGGTAGCCTTGCAAGTTCTGGCACAGAAACGCGATGCGGGTGGCATCGCTTCGCTCATCGTCGGGGCGAATCCATGCATCCACGCCAACGATCGGCTTGATGCCGGAGGCAATGGCCTCGCGATAAAATTTGACCATGCCGAACAAATTGCTTTGATCGGTCAGCGCGATCGCAGGCATCCGCGCCGCGACAACCGCCTGGATGAGCTCCGGAATGCGCACGATGCCGTCGACCAGCGAATATTCGGTGTGCAGCCGCAAGTGAGCGAAGCTCATGATCGAGACTCGCGCGGACCGCTTTCCAGGAACTTTTTAAGGTGCAAAATTCGCATCGTCGTTGAACGACCGTCGATGCAGCGGACACGGGCCATGCAATGCAAGCAAGCGGCGGTGGTCCGCGGTTGCATACCCCTTGTGATCGCAGAATTGATACGAAGGGTAGAGCTCATGCGCTTGATTCATGAAATGATCTCTCGTTGTCTTGGCGAGAATCGAAGCCGCCCCGATACAGCGCCGCCGTGCATCGCCTCGAATGATCGCACGCGCGTCCCCCGCGAAACCAAAGCCTTGCAGTGAGGGCAGGCGATTCCCGTCGACGAGCAGTCTGGAAGGCGTGTAAGGCATGGCGAGTAGCGCGCGTCGCATGGCAAGAAACGTGGCTTGCAGGATATTGATGGCGTCGACTTCGGCGGCATCCGCCCAGCCCACACCATATGCCACCGCCTTGGCGCGAATCTCGACCGCCAGATCCGCGCGCCTTCCGGCGCTCAAGACCTTCGAATCATCGATGCCATGCACGACGCGCCGCTTCGACAATACGACCACCGCGGCGACCACCGGCCCGGCCAGGGGACCGCGACCCGCCTCATCGATGCCTGCGATCATGCGCGAGTTCGCGACGATTCGCGCACCAGCTCGACAATGGCTTGCGCGGCGCGCGCGTTCGCATCGCACCGCAGCTGCTCGTGAATCCGCGTAAACACGGTTGTCAATTGGGCGCGCCGCGGCGAATCATCCAGCCATGAGATGAGCTCTGCCGCGATCTGGTCCGAGTCGATGTCATTCTGAAAATATTCGCCCACCACACGCTCACCGGCAAGCAGATTGGGTTGGGAAAAAAATGGCGACTTGACCAGGCGGAGCTTCCGGATCAGCCACGCCGAGAGCGCATCCAGGCGGTATACCACCACCATGGGACATTTGCACAATGCGGCTTCCAACGTCGCAGTGCCGGAGGCCACGAGCGCCGCATCGCTCGCCATCAGCGCGCGCTGCGCACCGCCATCCATCAGCCGCATCGGCACGTTCGGCGCGATGGCAGTCCAGCTGCGCTCGAACAGCGTACGTACGTGCGCGCTCGCCATCGGCGCGACGAAATGCAGCGCGGGGCGCAAGGCGTGCAGACGTAGCGCGATACGGGCAAAGTCCGGCGCGAGCAAGCTCACCTCGCCGCGCCGGCTTCCCGGCAGAAGCGCGATGATCTGTGCATTGGCTGGCAGGCCCAACTCGAGCCGCGCCGCCGCTCGATCGGGCGCCAGGGCAATGGCGTCAGCCAGCGGATGACCCACATACACTGCGCGCACTCCGTGCGCTTCGAGGAACGGCTTCTCGAAGGGCAACACGCACAGCACGAGATCGACCGCGCGATGGAGCTTCTCGATGCGGCCCGGCCGCCAGGCCCAAACTTGCGGACTCACATACTGCACGGTGAGAAGGCCTGCGTCGCGCAGACGGGGTGAGAGAGTCAAATTGAACTCTTTGGCATCGATGCCGACGAACACGTCCGGCGCTGCGGCGATTAATCGCCGGCACACCTCGCGCCGCAAGCGCAGCAGCCGGCGCAAATGCGGCACGACTTGCGCAAGCCCCATCACCGAGAGCGCACTCGCCGGCGCCCAGGCCTCGCACCCCGCTTCGCGCATGGCATCGCCGGCGATACCGAAAAACTCACCCTCGCCAGATCGGGCCCGCAGCTCGCGAATCAGACCCGCACCCAGCGCATCGCCCGAGTGCTCGCCGGCCACGAGACCTACGCGCATGCTGAGTGCGGCAGGGACACTACGCGCCGAGTCGCGGCCGTGCAGCCATCGAGGCGGCGTAACGATGAGAAGCCACGCGCCGGATCGAGGCCGCGCCCCGGCTCAGCGGCTGATGCGGCGCTTGCTCTGGTCGATGAATTCAATGATGGGCAGCAGCAGCGGCTGCGCCTCGGCAAGTGCGCGTACTTCCTCGAGCGCGTGCTTGAGCGGTGTGCCCTTGCGATACAGCACGCGGTAGGCGCGGCGGATATCCAAGACCTGCTGCGGCGTAAAGCCGCGCCGCTTCAGGCCCTGCGAATTGACGCTATGCGGTTTGGCGGGTTGACCCACCGCGAGCATGTAGGGCGGAATGTCCTGCGTCGCCGCCGAGTTATTGGCAAGGAAGGCATGCGCGCCAATCTTGCAGAATTGGTGCACGGCGGATAGGCCGCCCATGACCACCCAGTCGCCCAGCACGACGTGGCCGGCGAGATTCGCACAATTGGCCATCACGATGTGATTGCCGAGAACGCAATCGTGCGCGACATGCGAGTACGCCATGAGCAGATTGTCATCACCCAGGGTGGTCTCGCCGCGGTCATGCACGGTGCCGCGATTCACCGTGCAGCACTCACGAAACACGTTGCGATGGCCGATCACCAAGCGCGTGGGCTCGCCCGCATATTTCTTGTCCTGCGGCGCATCGCCAAGTGATGCGAATTGAAAAATCTTGTTGTGCTCGCCGATTTCGGTCGGCCCCATGATGACTGCATGCGGACCCACCCAGGTGCCCGACCCGATGCGCACACCGTCGCCGATCACCGTGAACGGGCCAATCTCCACGTCGGGCGCAAGCTCCGCGCGGCGCGAAACCACCGCCTGTGCATGAATCATCGGCCGGGTTTCGCTTGCGGAGCCACCATGATCTCGGCCGATGCGGCAACCCGGCCGCCGACTTCTGCTTGCGCCTCGAATTTCCAGATGCCCTTCAACTGTCGAGTCGCGGTGGCCGTCAGCACGAGTTGATCGCCCGGTTCCACCGGCCTTCGGAAACGCGCGGCATCGATGCCGACGAGGTACAGCCGGTCTTCCGCACTCGGCACGGTTTGCTGCGAGCGAAACACCAGCACGCCGGCGGCCTGAGCCATGGCCTCGATGATGAGCACACCCGGCATCACGGGGCGGTTGGGAAAATGTCCCGGAAAGAACGGCTCGTTCACCGTCACGTTCTTGATGGCGCGGATATTCTTGCCGGGCTCGACCGAAAGCACGCGGTCGATCAACAAGAAAGGATAGCGATGCGGCAGGATGCGCATCACTTCCATGATGTCCAGGGCGGACTCGCTCACCGGCATTTCACTCATGCTTGCTCCGTGCGGTCGTTCGATTTCTTTGGTGCATCGTCGGACAACTGCCGCAAGCGCGCAACGCGCCGCCACCACTGGCGCGTCGGTTCGGCGGGAAAGCCGCTCGTGTACACGCCGGGCTCGAGTATCGACGAGACCACCATGGATCTGCCCGTGAGCGTGACATCATCGCCGATGACGATATGCCCGGCGAGCCCGACCAAGCCGCCGAAGACGCAGCGCTTGCCGATCACCGTGCTGCCGGCGATGCCTGAGCATGCCGCCATGATGGTGTGCTCACCGATCTTGACGTTGTGGCCAATTTGAATCTGATTGTCGAGCTTCACGCCATCGCCGATTTCAGTGTCGCCAATGGCGCCTCGGTCGATGGTGGTGTTGCAGCCAACGTCGACGTCATCGCCGATCAGCACCGAGCCGACCTGGGGCACTCGAGCCCACGCAGGCGGAGCGCGCGCAAAACCAAACCCCTCCCCGCCGATGACGGCACCCGGGTGCACGATGCAGCGCTGGCCGAGCCTGACATGCGCACAAATCGTCACGCGCGCCAGAATGCGGCTGTGGTCGCCGATGCGCACTCCGCGCTCAATGATGCAATGCGGGCCCACTTCCACTCCGGCCCCCAGCTCGACATCGTTCTCGATGATGCTGAACGCGCCGATCGATGCGTCGGCCGGAATCGCCACGCCCGCCGCAACTTGAGCGCTCGGATGCACGCCGCGCGGCGGCACATCGCGCGGATGCAGAAGCGCCGCAATGCGCGCGTACATCAAATAAGGATGATCGTGAACGAGCAGCGGCACTTGCGCACCGTGCGCGTCTTTGCGCGCGGCGACCACTGCCGCCGCTCGTGTCGTCAATAGCGCCTTGCGCAGTTTCGGGTTGGCCAAAAAACTGAGCGAGCCCGCATCCCCATGCGCAAGACTTGCCACATGCGTGACGCGCGTTTGCGGATCGCCCTCGATCTCGAGGCCGAAGCGCACCGCGATCTGCGCAAGCGTGAACCCCGCCGGAGTGCCGGCGCTCATCCGCCCGCGTACGAGATCACATCAGGGCTTCTTCGTTGCGGGCTCAGGCTTTGCCGCCGGCGCCGGAGCCGTGATCGACGCAGGCAAGGTGGTTGGCTTGGTGGCGAGCAACGCAAGCACTGCGGCCGTCATGTCGAGCGGCGTCTTGGCGTAGAACACGCCCTCGCCGATCACCAGATCGAAATTCTGCGCAGCGGCGTAGGTCTGAATTTCCTGCACCAGATATGTCTGCACTTTGCGCAGCTCTTCGTTGCGGCGCGCCGTCGCATCGTCCTGAAACTCGCCGGCCTTGCGTGAAAACTCGCGTTGGCCGTCGCGCAGCGCTTTTTCCGCCTTGGTGCGGTCGGCCTCGGACATGACCGCGCCCTCGCGCTGCAGCTTGTCGTCGCGCGCCTTCAAATCGTTCTGCATGGTCACGAGCTCGCGGCGTCGCGGCGCAAATTCGTTCTCGAGAGCTTGCATGAGGGTCTTGGTTTGCGGCGCATCTTCCAACAGCTTCTGAAAGTTCACCACGCCGATCTTGTTATCGGCGAGCGCGGGCGCAGCCAGGCACAGCGCGCCGAGAAAAGCAAAAATCCAGCGCCGCTGGACGTTCGGTATCGACATGAGAGTTGAATCCTTTACGTACTTAGAATGCTTGGCCGATGGAGAATTGAAATCGTTCTTGTTCGTCCTCGAAGTTCACCGCATCGCCCTTGCGGGCGTTCAACGGAATACCGAATGAGAATCTGAACAAGCCCAAGGGTGCCAGCCATTGCACGGCGAGGCCGGTCGATCTCTTGAGATTATCATACGCGAAATGATAGTTGACTGGCGTAATGCCGTCGACGCCGCGAAACTGGACTGAGTTTCCGGTCTGGAACACATTGCCGACATCGTAGAACATGCTCACGCGCGCCGCGCTCTTCCACTTGTCGGGCACCGGGAAAATGAGCTCGAACCGGTTGACGACGAGGAAGTTTCCGCCGTACGGGTTGCCCGAGCTCACGTTGTCCTTGGGCCCCAATCGGCTTTCGCGGTAGCCGCGGATGGTGTCGGGGCCGCCGGCAAAAAAGTTCAGATACGGCGGAAGAGATGTCGTGCGGCCCAGCGCGGCGCCGTAGTCGTACTGCAGATTGATGAGTCCGGTGAATTTCCCGAAGAGAGGCACGTACTTGGCGAATTCCCAGTTCGCCACATAGTACTTCACGTCGCTGAAGGGCAATGCGTAGCGCACCGAGATGGCGTTGCGCGTGCCGCGATCGGCAAACAATGCGCGATTGCGGCTGTCGAAAGACCAACCGATGGTGGCTTCGAACGTATTGAACTTGCTGCCGATCACCGAGTACGGCGTGTCGAGTGAGTCGATCACGCCATCGCCGTTGGTATCCGCGATCACACGCTCGTAGGGATTACCGTTGTTCTGCACCCACTGCACGGCTTGCTGCGCACTGCTCCCCTGCGAAGTCACGAGCTCGGATCGATTCACCGCGCCGCCCCACTGCACCGACTGATACTCGGTGATGGGATAGCCGTATTGAACGGCCCCCGTGACTTGGCGCGTCGAAAAGCGCGACGAGGCGGAAACGTACTGCGTGATGTCGCGGAACGACAGCGAGGTGGTGCGTGAAATGCCGTCCACCGTGGTGTACGGATTCGTGTGCGAAAAGCTATACGCCTTGCTGTAGCGGCCGCTGTTGGCTTCGAGCGCGATGCGCTCGCCGCGCCCGAGGAAATCGCTGTGCACGAAGCTTGCGTTCAAGCTGAATGATTGGGATTCGGAATAGCCGATGCCGCCGCCGAACTGGCCCGGCAGCCCTTCCTTGATGTCGAAGTCGACATCCACCATGTCCGCGGTGCCGGGCACCGGCTTGGTCTCGAAATCGACCTTCTCAACGAACGGTAGGCGCGATTGAATGCGCTCCTTGGAGCGTTCCACGGCGCGATTCGACAGCCAGCCGCCCTCGAGCTGACGCATTTCGCGGCGCAGCGTCTCATCGTTGATGGCGCTGGTATTGTTGAAGTTGATGTGGCGTACGTAAACGCGGTTTCCTGGCTCGATGAAAAACGTGAGCGCCACCGTCTTCTTGTCATTGTCGGTGGTAGGGACCGGATCGATTTTGGCGAAGGCGTACCCGTCTTCGCCGAGGCGATAGCTGATGAGCTCTTGGGTCGAGGTCACCTGCTTGCGCGAGTAGGTGTCACCGGGCTTCACCAGCACGAGCTTCTTGAGAACTGCCTCGGGCACGACAAAATTTCCGGCGAGCTTCACGTCGGAAATCTTGAATACCTCGCCCTCGCTCACGTTGACCGTGATGAACATGTCGTCCTTCTCGGGCGCGATGGCGACTTGCGTGGAATCGATCTGAAAATTCGCGTAACCGCGGTCCATGTAATACGAGCGCAATTTCTCCAAATCGCCCTGCAGCGATTCGCGCGAGTAGCGGTCATCCTGTTTGTACCAGGACAGCCAGTTGGGAGTCTTCAGCTCGAACCCCGACAGAACGTCTTTCTCCTTGAAGCGCGTATTTCCGACCAGGTTGATCTGGCGAATCTTTGCGCGCTTGCCCTCCTTGATATCCACGGTGATGTTGACTTTGTTGCCGGGCACATCCGTTACTTTGGTATCCACGCGCACCGCGTATTTTCCGCGGCTGAAATATTGGTCCGTAAGGTACTGTTGGACTTCCTCGAGAACCGAGCGGTCGAAAGTCTTGCCTTGAGCGAGGCCGACGTTGCGCAGGCTCTTTTGCAAATCCTCGGTCTTGATGTCTTTGTTGCCTTTGAGCTCAAAGCTTGCAATGGAGGGCCGCTCGATGACCACCACGAGCAGCGTATTGCCCTCGCGCCGCAGCTCGACATCGCGAAAAAAACCCGTGGCATAGAGCGCGCGCAGCGCTTCCCCGATTCGCGCTCCGTCGAGCTTGTCGCCGATGTTGACCGGCAAATAGTTGAATACCGTGCCTTCGGAAATACGCTGCAAGCCTTCGACCCGAATGTCGCCCACCGTGAAATTCGCGGCGGACGTGGAGCCGTCATTCGTCGAAGGGCTGACTTCAGCCGCCGCGGCGACCGCCGCGGCGGCATTCGGATTTTGCGCGTGCGCCCATCCGACCAAAGCTTGACCCAGGCCGAGCATCCAGCGGCCCCAAGAAATTTTCAGATCGATCCCCTAATGAAAGGCGCCGCTTCGAGTGTCGCTTTCCACGACTAGTTGAGATGACGCGAGATGTCGTTATAGAAGGCGAGGCTCATGAGCACCAGGAGCAACGCAATGCCCACTTGCTGTCCGAACAATTGCGCGCGCTCCGACAAAGGCTTGCCTTTCACGGCCTCGACTAGTTGGTACACCACCTGGCCTCCGTCGAGGAGCGGCACGGGCAGCAGGTTCAACACGCCAAGACTGACGCTGATCATGGCGAGAAAGCTCAAAAATGCAGTGAAGCCGAGCGCAGCGCTGACTCCCGCGAACTCCGCGATGCTGATGACGCCGCTGATGTTCTTCGGACTCACCTGTCCGGTGATGATGCGGCCCATCATTTGCAGCGTGAACACCGAGGTCTGGTAGGTCTTGACGAAACCCGCACCGACGGCGGCGAATACGGACTCGCGGTGGCGCGTGACCAGCCCGCGGGGCCACGTGCGCGGCCCTTCTTCGAGCGCGACGCCGAGCCGCCCGATACGCACGCCTTGCTCGATGACCGCGGGCACATCGGCCGTGAGCTCGCGCTCGACGCCCGAGCGAAGAACTTGAATGTGCACCCGCCGCCCGGCGGAGCCGCTGATGTACGTCTTGAAATCCCCCGCATTCGAAACCGTTTGTCCGTCGACCGACAGCACGCGATCATGCGGCGCGAGCCCCGCGGCCGCACCTGCGCTGCCGGGAAGAGCGGAAACGATGAGTACCGGAGCAGTCCACGAGCCCAAGTCGAAGCCGAGCCCGGGAAGCAGCTTGCCGGGCTCGGTCAGAGCGCGCGCATCGCCCGGGACTTTCAACAACACCGATTTCTGGATATCGCCGCGCCGCACTCGCAAACGCAACACGCCGTCGTCCGACAGCTCGCGGAACAACGCGATTTGCAGATCCTCGACGTCTCTCACCGGACGCTCGTCGACCGCAAGAATCTCATCCCCGCGCGCAAGGCCTGCGAGAGCCGCCGGCCGATCGAGCCATACCTGTCCGACGACCGGCTTCACGGTTTGCGTACCGATGACGGCGAGAATCGCATAAGCAAGCGATGCAAACAGCAAATTCATGGCCGGCCCGGCGAGCAGCACCGCAATACGTTGCGCGATGGGACGGCGATTGAATGCGCGGTCACGTTCGTGCGCGCTCACTTCGCCCTCGCGCTCGTCGAGCATCTTCACGTACCCGCCCAGGGGAATGGCGGAAATGCAATATTCGGTCCGGTCCGCATCCTTGCCGATGCGCATCCACAGCGGCTTGCCGAAGCCGATGCTGAACCTCAATACTTTGAAGCCGAGTTTCTTCGCGACGAAGTAGTGGCCGAACTCGTGCACGGCGACCAGCAGACCGATGGCAAATAGGAATGCTGCAATGTAATTGATGATGTTCACGCGCACACTCCGCTTGACGAGCCGATGAGTCGCGACGCAGCGCGCCGCGCATCGGCATCGGCCTCCAACACATCTCCCACGCAAGCAGCCGGCCGCGGCTGCAGATGCTGCAGAACCCTGTCAATGACCGTCGCGATGCCGGTAAAGTTCAAGCGCCGGTCCAAGAACGCCTGCACTGCAACTTCGTTCGCAGCATTCAAAAGCGCCGGCGCGGTTCCCGCGGCACGCGCCGCCGCGCGCGCCATCTCCAGGCTCGGAAAACGCGCATCGTCGGGCGGTTCGAAATCCAGGTGCCGTACCGCCGCGAGCTTCAAAGATTGTACACCGGACTCGATGCGCTCCGGCCAAGCGAGCGCTTGCGCGATGGGTGTGCGCATATCGGGCGCGCCAAGCTGGCCCAAGATCGAGCCATCATCGTACTCGACCAGCGAGTGCACCACGCTCTGCGGATGAATGACCACCTCGACGCGGCTTTCGTCGACGCCGAACAGCCACACCGCTTCGATGATCTCCAGGCCCTTGTTCATGAGGGTGGCGGAATCCACCGAAATCTTTCTGCCCATGCGCCAACGCGGATGCGCACATGCTTCATCCGGCGTCACGCTCGCAAGCCCGCTCGTTGGAGTCGCTCTGAACGGTCCGCCGGATGCCGTAAGAATGAGCCGCGTCAGACCCTTCGGCTCGATGCCGGGACGAAAATGCGCCGGCATACATTGGAACATGGCGTTGTGCTCGCTATCGATGGGAATGATCTCGGCGCCGTGCGCGCGGATCTCGCTCATGAGCAACGGGCCGGTCATCACCAGCGCTTCCTTGTTCGCAAGCAACACGCGCTTCCCTGCACGCACCGCGGCGAGCGTCGAGGCAAGCCCCGCGGCACCCACGATGGCCGCCATGACGGTGTCGACCATGGACCAGGACACCGCTTGCGCAAGCGCCGCTTCGCCCGTCTCGACCGGAATTGACAAGCATTGCGCACTGAGCGCGGCACGTGCTTCAATCGCCGCATCGGCGTCGGTCAGCACGATGAGCGCCGGAGAGAATCTTTTCGCTTGCTCCACGAGCGCGCGCCAATTGCGGTGCGCGGCGAGCACCACGAGCTCAAACCGTTCGGGATGCCGCTCGATGACATCGAGCGTGCTGACACCGATGCTTCCCGTGCACCCGAGCACGGCGACGCGCTGCCGCGCGCTCATGAATGGCCGCCGATGGCGCTCAGGCCCAGGGCGTACAAGGGGGCCGCGGCGGTCAAGCTGTCGATGCGGTCCATGACGCCGCCATGACCGGGCAACATGCCGCCGCTGTCTTTCAGGCCCACGCCTCGTTTGAACATGCTTTCGGTCAAATCGCCCACGATCGACAGCGTGACCAGCACGATGCCGAAGAGCATGACCGGCAAGAGCGGCAGACCGAACCGAATCGCGCCGGCGAGCGCGAACACGCTCGACAAGATGACGCCGCCGCCCACGCCCTCCCAGGTCTTGCTCGGGCTGATGCTGGGCGCGAGCTTGCGCCGGCCGATGGCGCGGCCCGCGATGTAAGCGCCGATGTCCGCGGAAAAAACCCAGGAAAACAACCATAAAACCGCCGAGGCGCCATGCACGACCCCGGCGCGCGCGGAGTAGATCGAGGCGATGGCAATGAAGCCCGGCACGATCACGGGCACGCCGCATGCGAGCACCAAGCGGGGCGAGCGAAAACGCGGCGCGAGCGCCAGCCACATGGCGGCGACCAGCCACCAAAGACATGCGGCCGCGTACACCCAGCGCAATCGCACGGGCGCATTCGCCCATTCATACAGACCGACAAGCACCAATCCCATGCACGCGGCGTAGCCGACGCGCGACCAGAAGCCCGCGATGCCGCCGAGCGCCGCCCACTCCCATGCGGCCAGCATCATCACCGCAGCCCATACCGCGATGCCGATCGTCTGCGGCAATGCGTAGAGCACCACGAGAAACGTGGCGACCAATGCCACCGCCGTCAGAACACGCTCTTTAAGCATTCGCTTCGGCTTGAACTTGCGCCGATGTCTTGCCGTAGCGGCGCTCGCGCGCATCGAAATAAGCAAACGCGGCTTCCAAATGCTCGGCGCCGAAGGCAGGCCACAAGGTTTCGCAGAAGTAAAACTCGCTGTAAGCGAGATTCCACAACAAGAAGTTGCTGATTCGCCGCTCGCCGCCGGTGCGAATCAACAAATCGGGATCGGGAATGCCGGCGAGCGCAAGCTTCGATGCGATGGCGGCTTCGTCGATGGACTCGGGCGCGCGCCTTCCCGCCGCCACGTCTTGTGCAAGCAGGCGCGCCGCATTCGCCATGTCCCAGCGCCCACCGTAGCCCACGGCCACCACGAGCGTCAGCCCGCGGTTGCCCTCGGTGAGACGCTCGGAGGCGCGCATGCGCCGCACGAGTTCCGCACTGAGTGTAGAGCGGTCGCCAATGAACGTGAGCCGTACGCGGTTCTCATGCAGTGCGCTGACTTCGCGCTCAAGCGCGTCGAGGAACAAGCTCATGAGCACGCCGACCTCTTCGGCCGGACGGCGCCAATTCTCGCTGCTGAAGGCGAACAGCGTGAGATATTCGACGCCGCGCGCGGCGCAATCCTCGACCACGCGCCGCACCACCTTCACGCTGGCCCGATGCCCCGCAGGACGGGGCAGCCCGCGCGAGCGCGCCCATCGGCCGTTGCCATCCATGATGATCGCGACGTGCCGGAGTGCTGGCTTCATGCGAAGGTCCGCGGTTGCGTCACTGTCGTGCCGTCACTACACGTGCATCAATTCTTTTTCTTTTTCTGTGGTCGCCTGATCGATCTCCGCGACGTGTTTGTCCGTGAGTTTCTGCACATCCTCCTGCGCGCGGCGGTCATCGTCCTGTGAGATCAATTTTTCCTTCAGCATCTCCTTGAGCTCGCCCAAGACTTCACGCCGCGCATTGCGCACCGCGACGCGCGCATTCTCCGCCTCCGATCGCACCACCTTGGTGATGTCGCGCCGCCGCTCCTCGGTGAGCGCCGGCATGTTGATGCGGATGGTCTGCCCGGCGGTGTTCGGCGTGAGCCCGAGATCCGATTTGAAGATGGCCTTCTCGATGGCTTGCACCATGGATTTCTCCCAAGGCGTGATGGTCAGCGTGCGCGCATCTTCCGTCGCGATGTTCGCAACCTGGTTGAGCGGCGTCTCGGTGCCGTAGTAATCCACCTTGATGTGCTCGATGAGACTGGTATGTGCACGCCCCGTGCGCATTTTCTTGAGCTGATCCCGAAACGCAGCAACGCATTTTTGCATGCGCAACGTGGCATCTTTCTTGACATCCTCAAGCATAGCGTCCTCTCGCAATGGCCGATTCCGGCGCCGGCGGCGAGCCGGTGACCGACACATATGTACCGACGTTCTCGCCGCGCACGATGCGGATCAAATCGCCCGCGTTGAAGAGATTGAACACTTGCAACGGCAATTGGTTCTCCCGGCACATGACGATGGCCGTCGCATCCATGACGTTGAGGCGCTCGTCGAGCACCTGATCGAACGTGAGCGCCGCGTAGCGCCTGGCGCCGGGGTTGGACATGGGATCTGCATCATAGATTCCATCGACCTTGGTCGCTTTCAACAGAACATCGGCATTGATCTCGATTGCGCGAAGCGACGCCGCGGTGTCTGTCGTGAAGAACGGATTGCCGGTGCCTGCGCCGAAAATGACCACGCGCCCCTTCTCGAGATGCCGCACTGCGCGCCGCCGAATATAGTCTTCGCACACTTCGTTGATGCGCAGCGCCGACATCACTCGCGCGTGCGCGCCCAGCCCTTCGATGGCATCCTGCATGGCGAGCGCGTTGATGACGGTCGCGAGCATGCCCATGTGATCTCCCGTGACCCGATCCATGCCGGCTCGCGCCAGCCCGGCGCCGCGAAAAATATTTCCGCCGCCAAGCACCACCGCAACCTGCACGCCCATGCGCATGACTTCGCAGATCTCCGCCGCGACGCGCTTCAGAATGACGGGATCGATGCCGAAGTCTTCGGCTCCCAGCAGCGCCTCACCCGAGACCTTCACGAGGATGCGCCGATAGGCAGGCTCCGCACTCACCGCGAGTGGGGCTGATGTCGCTTCTTCATGCTGCATAAAAACCCCGCGTCAGGCGCGGGGCTCGGCATGCGTTTTCATCCGCTGCCCTTCACCTGGGCCATGACTTCACCGACGAAGTCATCCTGTTTCTTCTCGATTCCCGCGCCGACCTCGAAGCGCACGAATCGGACGACGCTCGCGCCGGATTTCTTCAACAGCTGCTCGACGCTCGTGTCCGGATCTTTGACGAAAGGCTGCCCGACCAACGTCACCTCGGCAAGCTGCTTGCGCAAGCGGCCCTCGACCATCTTCGCCACGATGTCGGGCGGCTTTTTTTCGCTCTGGCTCTGCTCCGTCAAAATCTCGCGCTCTTTGATCAGCCATTCGGAAGGCACTTCGGCAGCCGAAATATAAGCCGGATTGAGCGCAGCGACGTGCATGGCCAGATCCTTTGCGAGCGCCTCATCACCGCCTTTCAATGCGACCAGACTGCCGATGCGCGTGCCATGCAGGTAGGTGCCGAGCGGGCCCGAGGAATCGAGCACCGCCGCACGCCGCACCGTCACGTTCTCGCCGATCTTTGCGATCAGTGCGCGGCGGCTCTCCTCGATTTCGCCGCGCACGAACTCATCGACGCGATCACTGTTCGCAGCCAGCGCGGCCTG
Organism: uncultured Steroidobacteraceae bacterium; assembly: GCA_964247385.1. Lineage (GTDB taxonomy): Bacteria > Pseudomonadota > Gammaproteobacteria > Steroidobacterales > Steroidobacteraceae > TMP-86. The sequence continues at coordinate 35,676 of CAXTUB010000003.1, forward strand.
AGCCACCGCTTGTGCGAAGCGCTGAAATTCCTCTCCCCGCGCCACGAAGTCGGTTTCACAGTTCACTTCGACGAGCGCCGCGCGCGAGACGCTGCGAGCCAGGGCCAACGTACCCTCGGCCGCGATGCGCGCCGCCTTTTTGTCCGCCTTGGTCAAACCGCTCTTGCGCATGAGCTCGGCGGCCGAGTCGAGATCGCCCTGCGTCTCGACCAGCGCGCGCTTGCACTCCATCATGCCCGCTCCGGTGCGCTCGCGCAGCCGCTTGACGGCATCTGCACTGATATTCATTCGCGCGCCCTTAAGTGCGCGCTGCGGGACGGCGCGTCGGCGGACGTTTACGGGGAGCGCTCGCAGAGGCTCCCGGCGTCGCCGGCGCATCGATCGCGTCCGGCGCGATCTCCTCCAATTCCAACTCCTCATCGGAAGGGGCGACGGACGGCGTGGGAGCTGCGCGGGCCGGGCGCGCCACTGGCGGCCTTCGTCCGCGCATTTGCGCCGGCACCGGACGCCGCTTGCCGCTATCGCGCTTCCTCGGATTGCCCTGCTCATCGAGCTCGACGAAATCATCTTCGCCCACGGGCACACGCGGCAGCGCCGCCTTGCCCTCGAGAATGGAATCGGAGATGCCCGCGGCATACAAGCCGATCGCGCGCATGGCATCGTCGTTTCCGGGAACCACGTAATCGATACCGTCGGGCGAGCAGTTGGTATCGACGATGGCCACCACCGGAATTCCCAGCTTGCGCGCCTCGTGCACGGCGATTTCCTCATGCCCGACGTCAATGACGAACAAAGCATCGGGCAGAGAAGTCATCTCACGGATGCCGCCCAAGCTCTTCACCAGCTTGTCCATCTCACGGCGCATCATCTGGGCTTCTTTCTTGCCGCGGCGATCGAGCGCGCCGCTCTGCGCCATCTCATCCAGATCGTTCAGCCGCTTGATGGACTGGCGAATGGTCTTGAAGTTGGTGAGCATGCCGCCGAGCCAACGCTGGTTGACGTACGGCATGTTGCAACGCGCGGCCTCCTTTTGCACGGCTTCGCGCGCCGAACGCTTGGTGCCGACGAACAAGACCTTGCCGCCTTCGGAAGCCACGCTCTTGATGAAGTTGGCCGCTTGCGCATACAACGGCTGCGTCTTCTCGAGATTGATGATGTGGATCTTGTTGCGCTCGCCGAAAATGAATTGCGCCATTTTCGGATTCCAGAAACGGGTTTGATGTCCGAAATGAACACCCGCTTCCAGCATTTGTCGCATGGACACGCTGGTCATGAAAACTCCTTGCCGGGTTATGCCTCCGCGAACCCCGACCGGAAAACTCGCACCGCATTAAAGCGCGCCAGCCACCCGACCGATCGTGACGATTCGCGTGTGGGGTTGTTAAAAATAGCCGCGCTTTATACCATGAAGACCCTTGTCGAAACAACGCTTTCCCTGACCCATGACCGTCATCATCAAGACGCTCGAAGAGCAGGAAAAGATGCGCATTGCCGGTCGCTTGGCAGCGAGCGTGCTCGATATGATCGAGCCGTTCGTGCAGCCCGGAGTCAGCACCGACGAGCTGGATCAGCGCTGCCATGACTTCATCGTCAATGAGCTCGACTCGATACCGGCGAACGTCAATTACCGCGGTTTTCCGAAAACCATCTGCGCATCCGTCAATCACGTGGTGTGTCATGGCATTCCGAGCGAAAAGAGATTGCGCTCGGGCGATATCATCAACATCGATGTCACCGTCATTCGAGATGGCTTCCACGGCGACACCAGCCGCATGTATTTCGCGGGCGCACCTTCCGTCGCCGCGCGCCGCTTGGTCGAGACGTGTCATGAGGCCATGTGGCGCGGCATTCGCGCGGTGCGCCCCGGCGCGCACTTGGGAGACGTGGGTCAAGCCATCCAGACCCATACGGAAGCTGCCGGCTTTTCCGTGGTGCGCGAATATTGCGGCCATGGCATTGGACGCGTGTATCACGAGGATCCTCAGGTGTTGCACTACGGACGCACGGGCGCAGGTCTTGAGCTCGTGCCCGGCATGACGTTCACGGTCGAGCCCATGATCAACGCAGGCCGGCGCGATGTGCGTTTGCTGCCCGACGGCTGGACAGTGGTCACCAAGGATCGCTCGCTGTCCGCTCAATGGGAACACACTCTGCTGGTCACCGAGACGGGCTTTGAGGTGATGACGCTCGGCCGCTCGGCGGCAGCGACAGCGGCGCTCGCTTCATGAATGCGCATCTCGAGCACTCCTTGACTTGGGATTATCTCGAGCAAGCCGCGCAAGCGCTCGATGGCGGCAGCTTCTCTTCCGCGGATGTGCGCCGCGTGCTCGATGCAGGCGCGCAAGTGTTGCGCGACCGGTTCGCCGCCGATGATCCGATCGAGGATTTGATTCATGACCGGGCGCATTTGGTCGACATCGTGCTGCGCGCCGTGTGGCGCCGGCACGCACGGCGTTTCGCGGACGATCTCGCGCTGGTCGCCGTGGGCGGTTACGGCCGCGGCGAGCTGCATCCGTGCTCCGACATCGACATCATGGTGCTCCTGCCCAAGGGCGACTCGGCCGACTGGCAATCCGACATCGAGCAGTTCCTCACGTTTCTCTGGGACACGGGACTCGAAGTGGGCCACAGTGTGCGCTCGATCGACGATTGTCAGCATGAGAGTCTGGCCGACATCAGCGTGGCGACGACCTTGTTCGAATCGCGCTTGTTATGCGGGCCTGAAGCGCTTTTCGCGGGCATGCGCCGCGCGCTGAGCACGGACCGCTTGTGGTCATCTCAAGCATTCTTCGAAGCCAAGGTCAAAGAACAGACCGAGCGCCATCACCGCTACTTCGACACGGCGTACAACCTCGAGCCCAACGTGAAAGCGAGCCCTGGGGGCTTGCGCGACATTCAAACCATCGGCTGGGTGGCAAAGCGCCATTTCGGCACCGACACGCTCGATGAGCTCGTGGCGCACGGCTTCTTGACGCGTGATGAATTGCGCAAGCTCAAGGCGGGTCAGGCCTTTCTGTGGAAAGTGCGGTTCGGTCTGCACACGCTGACTGACCGGCGCGAAGACCGTCTGCTGTTCGATCACCAGATTCGGCTTGCCAAGATGTTCGGCTACGAAGATGCGAGTTTCACGCTCGCGGTCGAGCAGCTCATGCAAAAGTATTACCGCACGGTGATGGACATCAGCTTGCTCAACGAAATGCTGCTGCAGTTGTTCCGCGAGGCCATCGTCAACCAAAATTCAGCGCCTGTGCCCATCAACGCGCGCTTTCAGATTCGCAACGATTATCTCGAGGTGACGCATCGCGACGTGTTTGCGCGCGCCCCGTCCGCCCTCCTCGAGATGTTCGTGATCTTGCAGCAGAATCCGCACGTGCTCGGCATGCGCGCCGAGACCATTCGCCTGATTGGCGCGAGCCTCAACTTGATCGACGAGGAGTTTCGGCAGAACCCGCGGCATCACCGCTTGTTCCTCGACATTCTGCGTGCGCCCGCCGGTGTCACTCACGAGTTGCGACGCATGAACTTGTACGGCGTGCTGGGCCGCTACATTCCGACTTTCGGCCGCATCGTGGGCCGCATGCAGTACGACCTGTTCCATGTGTATACCGTGGATGCGCACACCTTGTTCGTGGTCAGCAATCTGCGGCGGCTCGCCATCTCACGCTACGATCATGAGCTGCCTCTCCTGAGTCAGATCATGCAGGCGCTGCCGCGGCAGGAAGTCGCCTATCTCGCCGCGCTGTTTCACGACATCGCAAAGGGGCGCGGCGGCGATCACTCGGAGCTTGGCGGCGTGGATGCAGAAGCGTTTTGCCTGGAGCAGGGGCTTGGGCGCTACGAAGCGCGCCTGGTCGCCTGGCTGGTGCGCCATCACCTGGCGCTGTCCATCACCGCGCAGAAGAAAGACATCAGCGATCCCGAGATCATTCACGAATTCGCGAAGCTCGTCGGCGATCAAGCGCACCTGGATTATTTGTATGTGCTCACCGTGTCCGATGTGCGCGGCACGAATCCGAAAATGTGGAATGCTTGGAAGGCCACGCTATTCGAAGAGTTCTATGAGCGCACCAAGCGCGCGCTGCGCCGCGGACTCGAGTCTCCCATCGACGCGGAGGAGCTGATCCTCGAAACGCAAGTTGCGGCGCGCGAGCTCCTGCACGATGTCGAGCCGGCCGAAGTCGATGCGGTATGGTCGCGCTGGTCGAGCGGATATTTTCTTCGCTATACGCCGGAGGAAATCGCGTGGCATACCTCGCTTCTCGCGGGGCGAAAAGCAGACGATTCGACGCCGCTCGTGGCGATTCGCAGGCTCGCCGAGCGCGGCGGCACCGCCGTGCTCACCTTCACCGACCACCGGCAGCACAGTTTCGCGCGGACCACGGCGGTGCTCGACCAGCTCGGCCTCAACGTGGTGGATGCGCGGCTCATCTCGAGCAAGAATGGCTTTAGCCTCGAAAGCTACGTGGTGCTCGAGGAGAACGGGGCGGTCATATCGGACACCGTGCGGCTGCAAGAGATCGAGCGCGGCCTGTGGCGTAATTTGCAGGACGCGTCGGATCGTCCGCTCGCAGTGACGCGGCGCGCGCCGCGGCAAGTGCGCATGTTCTCCACGCCGACGCAAGTCAATTTCAGTCTCGACACCAAGAACCGGCGCAGCATTCTCGAGCTGATCGCCGGCGACCGGCCTGGCCTTCTCTCCGAGGTGGGCAAGATCTTCAGATCGCACGGCGTCGACATTCACGGCGCGAAGATCATGACCGTGGGCGAGCGCGCGGAAGACGTTTTTTATGTCACGGGTGAGCGCAACGAGCCGCTGGCGGAAGAACATCAGCGGGAATTGCAAGAGGCGCTCGCGCAGGCGCTGGACCGGCGCGAGCCGGCGCGCGTTTGAACGCTTCACCCCCGTGAGCTTGTCGACGATGCAATCGGTCATCGAGCGCGCGTTCGATGATCGCGCCAGTTTGAGCCCCAGCAAGGCCGGCAATGAGATCCGCGCCGCAGTCGAAGAAGCCATTGACTCGCTCGACTCCGGCATCGCTCGCATCGCCGAGAAAATCGATGGCCGGTGGAGAGTGAATGAGTGGCTGAAGAAGGCCGTGCTGTTGTCGTTCCGGCTCAACTCCAACCGGCGCATCGGCACGGCCGAGCAGCGCTACTTCGATAAAGTGCCGCTCAAATTCGCTCAATGGGACGAGTCGCGGTTCACGGCCGCCGGTGCCCGCATCGTGCCGCCGGCCACGGTTCGGCGCGGTGCATTCATCGCCTCCGATGTCGTGTTGATGCCGAGCTACGTGAATATCGGCGCGTACGTCGATGAAGGCACCATGGTCGATACATGGGCCACCGTCGGCTCGTGTGCGCAAATCGGCAAGCGAGTGCATTTGTCGGGCGGAGTCGGCATCGGCGGCGTGCTCGAGCCGCTGCAAGCAGCGCCTACCATCATCGAGGATGATTGCTTCATCGGCGCGCGTTCCGAAATTGTGGAAGGTGTTGTCGTGGAAAGCGGCGCCGTGATCTCGATGGGCGTGTTCATTGGTCAAAGCACGAAGATTTACGATCGCGAGCGCGACACGGTGAGCTACGGCCGAGTGCCGGTGGGCGCGGTGGTGGTGCCGGGGAGCTTGCCTGCGGCGAACGGCAAGTACGCACTCTACTGCGCGGTCATCGTCAAGCGCGTCGACGCGCAGACGCGCGCCAAGACTTCCATCAACGAGTTATTGCGCTCGGCCGAAATTCAATGAGCCGCGCGCGGTGGGCGGTTCGAGTGCCGCTCTGCGTGGTTCAGCCAAACCGGCCGGTGATGTAGTCTTCGGTGAGCCGCTGCGAAGGATTGGTGAAGATCTTGTTGGTCGCGCCAACCTCGATGAGATTTCCAAGGTGGAAATAAGCGGTGCGCTGTGAAACGCGCGCCGCCTGCTGCATGTTGTGTGTCACGATCACGATGGCGTAGTTTTCACGCAGCTCATCGATGAGATCCTCGATTTTTGCGCTCGCGATCGGGTCGAGCGCTGAGCACGGCTCGTCCATGAGAATCACTTCCGGATCGACCGCGATGGTGCGCGCGATACACAAACGCTGCTGCTGACCGCCGGACAGGCCCGTTCCTGGCGCCTGTAGGCGATCTTTCACTTCTTCCCATAGACCGGCGCGGCGCAAGCTCTTCTGCACCAGATCATCGAGCTCGACGCGACCCGCGGCCAACCCATGAATGCGCGGCCCGTACGCGACATTCTCGAAAATCGACTTCGGAAACGGATTGGGCTTTTGAAACACGATGCCCACGCGCGCGCGCAGCTGCACCACGTCTTGTCGCTTGTCGTAAATGTCGCTGCCCTCGAGCGCGATCTCGCCTTGCACCCGCGCGCTTTCGATGGTGTCGTTCATGCGATTCAGGCAGCGCAGAAACGTGGACTTGCCGCAGCCCGACGGCCCGATCATGGCGATGACTTCGTTGCGCGCGATGTCCAGACTCACGTCTTTGATGGCGTGCTTGTCACCGTAGAACACATTGACGTTGCGCGCGGTCATGATGGCGTCATCGACCGTGACGCGGCCGGCCGTCTTCTGCGGCGCCGTGGCATTGGCGGAGACGACTTCGCTCGCGCTGAGATGCGCTGCCGCGGTGGTCACCGGCGCAGCGCGCACTGCGGCTGATTCCGCGGCAGCCGACGCTTCGGCGGCCGCTGCTTCGGCTGTCGGCGATGCCGGAGCGGCGGACTCAGCGGCGCCCGCCGCCGCAGGCACGATCGCCGCGGCGGCTGCAGCCGCCGCAGGGTCGGTTTTTTCAGCAGGCTCGCGGCTCGAGCGGTCTTCCGTGCTCACGGTCCGATCGCCCTCTTGTGCGCCACCCATGTGAGTGCCGTCGCCGCCTTCGTTTGCCTCACCAGCGGCGCTCCAGGCGCTGCCGCAAGAACACCGCGGTTCCATTCATGAGCAGCAAGAATGCCAGCAGCACCAAGATGGCCCCCGAGGTGCGCTCCACGAAAGCGCGCTCCGGACTATCCGCCCATAGATACACCTGCACCGGCAATGCGGTCGCCGCGTCCGTGAAGCCCTTCGGCACATCTGCGATAAATGCGACCATGCCGATCATGAGAAGCGGCGCCGTCTCACCGAGCGCACGCGCCATGCCGATGATGGTGCCCGTCAGCATGCCGGGCATGGCGAGCGGAAACACGTGATGCATCACCACTTGCACGGGCGATGCACCGATGCCGAGCGCGGCCTCGCGAATCGACGGGGGCACCGCCTTGATGGCCGCGCGGCTCGCAATGATGATGGTCGGCAGCGTCATGAGACTCAGCACCAACCCACCCACGACAGGAGCGGAGCGCGGCAGCCCGAAAAAATTAATGAAGACGGCGAGCCCGAGCAAGCCAAAGACGATCGAAGGCACGGCGGCAAGATTGTTGATGTTGACTTCGATGAGATCGGTCCAGCGATTGCGCTTGGCGAATTCCTCCAAATAGATCGCGGCCGACACTCCGATGGGGAACGACAACGCAAGCGTGATGAGAAGAGTGAAGAACGAGCCGGCGACCGCGCCAAAAATTCCCGCCTGCTCAGGCTCGCGCGAATCGCCATGCGTAAAAAATCCGCTGTTGAATCGCAACGAGATGCGTTTCGAGCCGCGCAGCGCGTCGATCCAATGCAGCTGCTCATCGCTCAACGGTCGGCCCGCTGCGCTTTCATCGAGCGTGATGCGGCCCTTCATCGCCATGTCCGCGGTGTCGCTCGCGAGCACGAGCACCCGCTCTTTCGTTCCGACCCGCTTTGGATCCGCTTCGACCCGCGCTTTGAGCGCGTAACCGGCGTCATCACTCAAAAGCTTGTCGAGCTGCTTGCGGTCGCTGCGCGTGACCACTGCCGGAAAAAGGCCGTGGAGCGCCGCGCGCGCCACCGAACGGAAATCTCCCTGACTGAAAGACTCGGCGGAGCGATTTCCCTGCGGATCGATGAGGGCGGGGTCGTAGTACACGTCGAGCGTCAGATACGTCTGGCGGAAAGCGCTGTAGCCTTTGCCGATGATGCTGGAAAACAGCAGCAACACGAAAAAAATTCCGCTGAAAACGGCCGCCCGGCCGTACCACACGAAGCGCGCTTCGGCGCGGCGGCGGCGCGTGATGCTGCGCGCGACCAGGGCCGCCGTCTCGCGCGCCGGACGCGCATTCGGCGTCGATGCCCTATTCATACTGCTCACGGTATTTGCGCACGACTCGCAACGCGACGATGTTCAAGATCAGCGTCACGACGAACAGCACGAGGCCGAGCGCGAATGCGGCCAAGGTTTTCGGGCTGTCGAACTCCTGATCACCCACGAGCAGCGTCACGATCTGCACCGTGACCGTCGTGACCGCTTCGAAGGGATTGGCGGTGAGATTGGCGGCGAGACCCGCCGCCATCACCACGATCATGGTTTCTCCAATGGCGCGTGAAATGGCGAGCAGCACACCGCCAACGATGCCTGGCAACGCGGCTGGCAGGACGACGCGCCGGATGGTCTCGGAGCGCGTGGCGCCGAGGCCGAAGGAGCCATCGCGCAGCGCTTGTGGCACGGCAGAGAGCATGTCGTCCGATAAAGAGGACACAAAGGGAATGATCATCACCCCCATCACGAGCCCCGCGGACAGCGCGCTTTCCGAGGACACATTGAGGCCGAGCGCTTCGCCCCACACTCGCAGATGCGGTCCCACGGTCAGCGCCGCGAAAAAGCCATACACCACGGTCGGAATGCCGGCGAGAACTTCCAGCAGCGGCTTCGTGACCGAGCGAAATTTCCGGTCCGCATATTCGGCGAGATAAATCGCGGAGAACAAGCCGATGGGAACCGCAACCAGCATGGCGACACCCGAGATCATGAGCGTGCCCACGAACAGAGGCACCGCGCCGAACGCCCCCGAGGCGCCGACCTGGTCCGCGCGGATGGCCATCTGCGGGCTCCAGTGCGTACCGAACAAAAAGCTCAGCACGGGAATCTGCCGGAAGAACAAAAACGACTCGTAAAGGACGGAAAGAATGATGCCGATGGTCGTGAAAATCGCGAGCGTGGAGCACGCGATCAAGAACCAGCGCACGATGCTCTCGACCTGATTTCGCGCGCGCATGTCTTTTTCGATGCGCGAGCGCAGCAGCACGGCGCCGCCGACCGCCACGAGCAGCGCCAAAACGGTCAGCGCCGCACGCGAAACCGCTCGAAGCTTCGTGAAATGCTCAGCGGCTCGCGCTACATCGGAGTTGACCGCGCTCGCCGCCACGTTGCCGTTGACGACATTGCGCACATCGTTCATCAAAAGTCCGAGATCGCCGGCGCTCAAGTGCGCATACGAGCTCGGCATCTGCGCGATGACGGCGCGCGTAATGATCGAGCCTTGCAGCGCCGACCACGCCGCGACCACCACGAGCGCTGGAATCGCGCACCACATCGCCGTGAGCACACCGTAATAGCCCGGCAGGGAATGTAAATCTTTCGCCCCACGCGGGCCGCCGGCCACGGCGAGCGAGCGCGCCTTGCCCAGCCTGAAGGCCATGAAGGCCATCAACGCAACGGCAAACAGCAGCGCTGGAGTGGTCATGCTCGATATCGAATCATGGTCAGCGATGGTCAGCCCGGACATGCAAGGGTTCGAGCGCAGGGAGGGCTGGCCATGTGCCTGCCCTCCCCCGCCTCACGCTCGATATCGTAGTCTAGAATTTGAAGTTGAAGTCAACTTGCAACCGGTCGTAGTTGCGCCTGGGGTTCGCGGCCGTCGGCGCATCGATGTTGATCTTGTTGATGAAGTACGTGAGATTGAGCACTGTGTTCTTCAACGGAGCGTAGCCTGCGCGCAACGCATGACCCTTGATGTCTGTGTTGCCGCCGCCAAAATCCGAATCGATCCATTGGCCGAACAGCGCGTTCTTCTCGAGCTTCTCGTACATGTACGAGACTTCCCAAGTGCCAGGCGCGGAAGCTTTGCCAAGACCAATGCCGCCTGAATACGCCTTGTCGAGATCATCGGCCCCGGTGTTCTTCGCATACTCGCCGTAAACCGACAGCGGTAAGTCGCCGAAGGTCGAGGTCGACAAGTTGTGGGTGTACTCGGCGAACGCTTCTGCAATCTTGAACTCATCACGCAACACGGTGGTGGCGGTTGGGCCGGTACCAATCGTGACCGTCGAGTTGCCATTCGTGCTGCCGGCGAAGAACGTGCTCGTCAGCCGACCCTGCACCGAGCCGTCCTGCGTGTACATCGCCGCCACGGTGAGCGCATCGTTCGCTGTGAACGGATACTTGATGCCGAGCTGGCCGCCCACGCGCTTCGCATCCGCGCGGTCGGTCTGCGCCGTCGTCACCTCGTTGAGCCAGAAGTAGAACGCGTTCGCGAACAGATAGCCGTGACTGTAATTCGCGGCCACGCCTTCGGGGTTGATGTCGGGATCGTAGAAGGAACTGAGCGCCGGCCGGGAATACGGATACACCATCTTGCCGCCGGTCAGCCGGAAATCGGCGATTGGCGCCCATTCCACATACGCCTGATCGAAGCCAACGGTTTTCTTGACGTTGTAGCCGCTCAAGGTCACGTTGGGCGAGCGCGGATCCTGGTTGGCCTCGCTCGTCACCAATCGCGTGCCCACCGTGATGGTGTCCGTCACCTTGGCCGTGATCGCAAGCCTCGCGCGAATGCGCTCGCGCTCGCGGTCCTGCGTCGCCACCGGCGTGGCGCCGAGTGAATCCTTATTGGTCTCGATGTCTTCGTGCCGATAGCGGAAGTCGCCTTTCACGCCGATCCGCGACACCCACTCGGGCAGCGCAGCGCGCGTCTTCGCCAGCTGATCGATGGTGGCATCGCTCTCGCTTTGCACTTGCTTCGCGGTCTTTGTCGCCTGGTCCGCGGACTTTTTCAGCTCCGCGTTTTCCGTCTGCAGCGCATCGTTGGATTGCTCGAGCCGTTGCAGGCGCTCTGACAATGCCTGCATCTGTGCGCGAATCTCAGAAATTTCCTGAGTGTTCGCGTTGGTCTGCGAAGCCGAGGGCTTGGCCGCCGGCGCTGCCAGAACCATGCCGGGCGCGGCAAACGCCGCGGCCAGTGTCGATACGGTCAATACATTTTTCATGTTTACCTTGAAAAAAATAGAAAGGAACTAAAGCTTCAGCGACTTAAGATCGGTCGCATCCTTGCGCGCGGCAGCGAGCTCGGATGGATGCAGCGGAATGAGACCCTTGTCGGCGAGGTAGCCGTCCGGACCCAGCGCCTTCGGGCTCATGAACTCCGCGATGTACTCACGAATGCCGGGAATCACTGCGACGTGCGCCTTCTTCACGTAGAAATACAGGGAGCGCGACACGGGATATTGCGCCGAGGAAATGGCATCGAAATCCGGCGCGACACCCTCGATGACCGAGCCATGCAGCGCATTCAAGTTTTGCTCGAGAAAGCTGTAGCCGAAGATCCCGAGAGAGCGCGGATTGGCTTGCAGCTTCTGCACGATCAAATTGTCGTTCTCACCCGCTTCGATGTACGCGCCGTCTTCGCGAATGGAATCGCACGCCTGCTTGAAACGCCGCTCGTTGACATCCTTCAAAGACTTGAGCCAGGGATAGGTTTGACAGCCCGCTTCGAGCACGAGCTCCGCGAACGCGTCGCGCGTTCCCGACGTCGGAGGCGGCCCCAGCACTTCGATCTTCACCTTGGGCAGCGACGGATTCACCTGATCCCAAGTTTGATTCGGATTGTTCTCGAGCGTATTCGGATCGTTCTTGCTCGGCACTTGCTTGGCCAGCGCGAGATACAGATCGCGCCGCGTCAACTTGTACAAAGGCGCGGATTTCGCGTTGGCGATCACGATGCCGTCGTATCCAATCTTGACTTCAGTGATGTCGCGCACACCCTTGCTCACGCAATCCTGAAACTCGCTCGGCTTCATGCGCCGCGAAGCGTCCGCAATATCCGGGTATTGCACGCCGACGCCGCCGCAAAACAGCTTGATGCCGCCGCCCGTGCCGGTGCTCTCCACCTTGGGAGTCTTGAATTTGCTCTGACTTTTGCCGAACTGCTCAGCAACGGCGGAAGCGAACGGAAATACCGTCGATGAGCCGACGATGCTGATGTAGTCGCGCGCGCTTTGCGCAGTACTCGTGCCTGCGAGCCCAATGAGGAGGGTCGCCGTGATAATTCTGGAGCCGCTGAACATGAAGACCTCCCCTCGAGACCAAGCGCTGGAAGGCTTGGATTGGCGCGGGAGGTTATTGCCGAATTGTTACAGGAATATTGCAGGTGAGCGCGTGGGCGGCAAACTCACGCATTCGATGAACAGGCCACCCATTCGGAATATGTCACCCATTCAGCCGTCACGTGAGAAGCCGGTGCAGCAAGTCGAGGTAGATGACCCGCAATTTCTCGACGTCATCGAGCCGCACATGCTCGTCGACCTTGTGAATACTGCGATTGATCACGCCGAGCTCGATGATTTGCGCCCCCAGGGCCGCAATGAACCGCCCATCGGAAGTGCCGCCGCCGGTCGACAGTTGCGGCCGAATTCCGCAATGCGCTTCGATCGCCTCGCCGGCCGCGTCGCTGAGCGTCCCGGGCGGGCAATAGAACGGTTGACCTGAAACGAACCATTCGAGGCGGTGCGGCACTTGGTGGCGGCCCAGGATTTCGCCGACGCTGCGCTGCAAGGACTCGACGGTTTGCTCGGTAGAGAAGCGCAGATTGAATCTGACCTTGAGCTCCCCGGGAATGACGTTGGGTGCGCCCGTGCCCGCATTGAAATTGGATACTTGAAAACTCGTGGGCTGAAAGTGCGCGTTGCCCCGGTCCCACTCGCGCGACACGAGCTCCGCCAGCGCCGGCGCAAATGCATGCACCGGATTGCTCGCGAGATGCGGATAGGCGATGTGACCCTGCACGCCAAGCACGGTCAATCGGCCGCTGAGGCTCCCGCGGCGCCCGATCTTGAGCGTATCGCCCAATGTGTTCTCGCTCGAAGGCTCGCCCAGCACACACCAGTCGATCCGCTCGCCACGCTCGCGCAGCCACTCCACGACACGCCGGGTGCCATCGATCGAGGGCCCTTCCTCATCGCTGGTAATCAAGAATGCCAGGCGGCCGCGATGCCGCGGCTGAGCGCTGACGAATTCCTCCGATGCGATGGTCATGGCCGCAAGCGCGCTTTTCATATCCGCAGCGCCACGGCCGAACAAGAGACCGTCGCGCACACTCGGCTCGAACGGCGGTGAGGTCCATTCCTCGACCGGTCCGCTGGGCACCACATCGGTGTGGCCCGCAAAACACAGCGTTGGACTCGCTTCCGCACCGCGCGTGGCCCAAAAATTATCGACGCCGGCAAAATGCAGCGGCTCGACCGCAAACCCGCACGCCTGCAAACGGCGGATCAGCAGCGGCTGACAACCCGCATCCGCAGGGCTCACCGAGACTCGGCGCATGAGCTCGCAGGTCAGGTCGAGCACTGCGCTCATGCTGCGGCGAAAACCTTAGGCAGAGCCGGTCTCGCGCGAGCGCGGCAGATTAGACCAACTCGCCCACGCCAACAGCGCAAGGCTCGAAATCAGCACCCAAGCGGGCATGGACAGGCCCAGGAAACGCCAAGTCACCTTGGCGCATTCTCCCGACCCGTTCAGCACTTTGCTCAACACTTCGGAAAGAGGCAGAACTTGCAGCATGAACTTGAGCGAGGCTCCGCATGCCGGAATGCTGCCCGGCGGCAAGCTTTGAATATAAAGATGCCGGACCGCCACCACGGCGGTGAACAGCGCCGCGAGATCAGCCAACGCCAAGCACGCAAGCCGGCCCACCTTGCGCAGCGGCAGAAGAGCAGCAAACAGGAAGACGGCGCCGAGCGCCGCGATGCCGAGGCGCTGGAAAATACAGAGCGGACAAGGCTCGAGGCGCAAGGCGTACTGCGCGTAGTACGCATATCCGAGCAGGCCACAGCACGCAATGAAGCCGAGCCCGTTGCCAGTGCGAGCGGTCATGCGGCGTGCTCACATAGCGCGCCGCGGAAATGCGGACAGTCTAAATCGCCGGGGCGTTCAGTTGAACCACGGAAGCGCCCGCTTAGATGGCGGGACGCGCCGATGCGTGCGCCGCGTCGATCTGCCGCGCAATTTCCTCGAGCGAGGTGTGCCGCACGTCGGTGCCGTGCGCCATGTAAATCACGTACTCGCAGATATTCTTCGCGTGATCGCCGATGCGCTCGAGCGCGCGCACAACCCACATGATTTCCATGACCCGGGTAATGCTGCGCGGATCTTCCATCATGAACGTCATGCATTGGCGCTGAATCGACTCATATTCCTCATCAACCGTCTTGTCTTCCTGCACGGTACGCAACGCAGCCTGCGAATCCATGCGCGCGAACGCATCGAGCGCATCATGCACCATCTTCGACACTTGCCAGCCGAGATGCTTCACGCTGCGGTATTTGTCCGGCGGCCTCTCCATGCTGGCGAGCCGCGAGGCAATGTAGCCGATTTTCTCGCCCTCGTCGCCGATGCGCTCCAAATCGGTGATGGTCTTGATGATCGCGACGATGACGCGCAAGTCGCCGGCGGCGGGCGACCGCGTGGCCAGAATGCGGCTGCACTCTTCGTCGATCGACACTTCCATGTGATTGACCTTGTAATCCTCGGTGGCGACGGACTCGCCGAGCGCGGAATTCCCATCCACCAGGGCCGTCACGGCGTTTTGCATCTGCTGCTCGACGAAACCGCCCATTTGCAGCACTTGGTTGCGGACCCGCTCCAGATCCTCGTTGAATCTGCGTGAGATATGGTGAGTGAGATCGGCCGTTTCCATGCGACTACCTATGCGACTGAATTAAACCGTCATTCGGGCTCGAGGCTGCCTCGAGCGGCGCCAAGTGCTCGGCGGCTTGACCCGGGCGCACGCGCTCACGAGGGAAATGACACGTAAAGGTGCTGCCCTGGTCTTCCACACTCTGCACTTCGAGCCAGGCGCCATGCAATTGCATGGCATGCTTGACGATGGCAAGTCCCAGGCCGGAGCCGCCGCGCTCCCGCGAACGGCTTGCATCCACACGATAGAAGCGTTCGGTGATGCGCGGCAAGTGCTGCGCGGCGATGCCGATGCCGGTGTCGACGACGCTGAAGTGCGCGCCGTCTGCATCGCTCCACCAGCGCATATGAACCGATCCCGCGGCCGGCGTGTAGCTCAGCGCATTGACCAGCAAATTGGTAAAAGCGGATTCGATGTCGCGCACGCAAGCGTACAAGCCATCCTCAGACTCCAGCGCAAGCGTCACTTTTGCAGGACGATCGGCGCGCGCCAGCGCATCGCGGTGAAGTCTCTTGAGAAGCGCCGGGACATCGAGCGCATCTCGCGCCGCTTCACCTCCGGCCGACTCGAGCCTCGACAGCTCCAGTAGATCCTTCACGATGGCGCCCATGCGCTGCGCCTGCGAGCGCATGTCGCGGATGGGCCCGGACCAGGCCGGGTCGATCGCCGAATCCTCCGCCATGGTGTCGAGGTATCCCGAAATCACCGTCAGCGGCGTGCGCAGCTCGTGCGATGCATTGGCGACAAAATCCTTGCGCATGGCTTCGACATGCCTTTGCCGGGTGATGTCCTGAATGAGCAACAGGGTTTGCTCGGTGCCGAACGGAACGGCCTGCACGGCGAGAAACCACTCGGTATGGAGCGGCGGATTAATGACACAAGGCGACTTGAAGTTCTTCGCGTGCAGGTAGCGCACAAACTCCGGCACGCGCACGAGATTGTGGATGCGCAGGCCCACATCCGTGTTGCGCTTCAAACCAAGCAAGCGTGCCGCGGGCGGATTGAACCAAAGGATCTCGTGCTGCGCACTCAGAATGACCACGCCGTCGGGCAGCGAGCGCGTGGAGCGGCGTAAATCTCCGAGCAACTGCACCGTGCGCTGCTTGTGATAGCGCTTGCGCCGGTTCAAGCGCTCGACTTGCGCCACGATGTCGCCCCAAATGCCGCCAATGACGGGCGGTCCCGCTTTGGGCCTGGCATGGAGCCAATGGTGCAGGCGGTACAGAGCGAGCAGCTGTGAGACGATGAATGCGCACAGCATCAGAACCAAGCCTGCCCAGAAATAGCCGCTCAACGATCCCAGCACGCAGCCGAGAGCGAGAACTCCGACCAACCGGGCGAGCGCGAAAGACCACTGCGTCCACATGCGCGGCAAGTTTACGCATCACGAGTCGAAAATCGATAGCCCGCGCCCCGAACCGTTTGAACCAAGGGAGCGAGCCGCACCGGCTCCAACGCGCGGCGCAAGCGCCGGATGTGCACATCGACGGTGCGCTCTTCGACGTAGGTGTTGCCGCCCCAGACTCGATCCAGCAACTGGCCGCGGCTGAATACCCGCTCCGGATGCGTCATGAAAAAATGCAGTAACCGATACTCGGTCGGCCCCAGCGCTATCTGCCGATCGCCCGCGGTCACTCGGTGACTGCCGTCATCGATGCGAAGGCCGGAGATCTCGATCACGTGATCGAGGCCTCTGCCGCCGCTGCGGCGCAGGACCGCCTGGATGCGCGCCAACAACTCTCGCGGTGAAAACGGCTTGGTGACGTAGTCGTCGGCCCCGCCTTCGAGCCCGGTGATCTTGTCCTGCTCTTCCGCCTTGGCCGTCAGCAGAATGCTCGGAATCTCTTCGCTGTCCTTGGATTTTCTCAGACTTCGTATCAACTCGAGCCCACTGGTATCCGGCAGCATCCAGTCGACGAGCATCAGGTCGGGCCGCGCATCGACGATACTGGCGCGGGCCGTGCGGCTGTCCGGCGCTTCCATGACCTCGTACCCTGCGCGGCGCAGGCCGAACGCGATCATGTCGCGAATCGCCTTTTCGTCCTCGACGATGAGAATGCGCTTGGCGTTCATATGACCGTCGTATTACAGCGGCTGCATGTGACATTTAAATGACTACCTGCAGCAGGTCGCCACGCGGTGGCTTCGAGCGGGCTTCCCCCCGCTGGGTGCGGCCAGTGCGCGCAGCTAGGCGCCGGCTCGCGCACGCTCTTCGGTAGTTTGCGCCACACGGTCGCGCACGTACACGGGCACGAGATCTTGAGGCGCCACATGCTCGCCGCGTAAGAAGCGGCTGCGCGCGAGCCGCGCGGCGTCACCGGCTCGCGGCAGCGCGCCGGGATGGGCGGAATCAAACGACATGCCTACATTGCTCAATACGGGGATGCCGCGGCCGATGCCGCACCAAGACTGCCCCTCGAGCTCACGCAACACGTCCCCTGGCGCATCGACTCGCGGTTCTGATTCGGCGCGGATCTGCCGATCGGCATGCACCGAGAATAATTGCCAGTAGACCTCTCGCATTCGCGCATCGATGCACGCGAGAATGCGCGTGGCGCCCAGCTCGCGAACGGCTTGAAAAGCGAGTGCCTCGAGCGAGCTCACCGGTACCGCGGGCAGCCCTGCGCCAAACGCGATGCCTTGCGCGCAAGCAACACCGATGCGTATTCCGGTAAAGCTTCCGGGGCCCACGCCCACGGCCAAGACATCGAGTGAGCCGAGCTCGACAGCCGCGGCGCCCATGACCTCGCCGATGAGAGGCAGGAGACGCGTGGCGTGAGCGCGTCCGACCTCTTCGTGACGCTCGAGCAACTCACCACCTTCCAAATAAGCGACCGAGCACGCCTCGGTAGAGGTGTCGAGAGCTAGGATTCGCATCGAAGCACAGCGGAGCGCGCAAGCCGCTCGCGTAAAAAGCTCGCGGCTTCCTGGCCATCGGTAATGACCGGGCAGCGCGGCAATGCGTCCATGAAGATGCGGCCATAGGCTTTCGCGGTGAGGCGTGGATCTGCGATCACGATGACCCCAAAATCCTCGATATCGCGAATCAGCCGCCCCACACCCTGCTTTAGCGCGAGCACGGCCTGCGGCACTTGATAATCGAAAAATGGATTCCCGCCATCGCGCCGTATTCCCTCGAGGCGCGCTTGCAGGAGCGGATCATCCGGGGCGGCGAACGGCAACTTGTCGATGGCCACCACGCACAATGCGTCGCCCTTCACATCCACGCCTTCCCAAAAGCTGCCGGTACCGAGCAGAACCGCAGACTTCGAGGCGCGAAACTGCTTTAGCAGCGCATCGCGCGGCGCCTGTCCTTGCTGCAAGACATGAAACGGCGCATCGGGAAAGCGCCGCGCGAGCGCCGCTGCGCCCTCTCGCAGAGCTCGATGACTGGTGAACAACAGGAAAGCCCGTCCAAGACTTGCCGCAAGAAGCGGCGCGCAAGCATCGATGAAGTCTTGGGTATATCGCGCATCGTGAGGCAGCGGCATGGACGGCGGCAGATAAATGCGCGCTTGCGCGCCGTAGTCGAACGGACTGTCGATACGCAGCGCAGGGGCGTCGGCGAGACCGATGCGCGCGGCGAAATGACTGAAATCATCGCCCAACGCGAGCGTGGCCGAAGTAAAGATCCAAGCGCTGCGGCGTGACTGCACGAACGCGCGCATGCGCCCGGCGATTTCGAACGGCGTGAAGCGAACGCGCATGCTTCCCTGACCGAACTCGAGCCAACGCAGGCCCTCGAATTCCTGCATGGACCGGATTGTCGTCAGCTTGCTCGCGAGCTCACGCGCCCGTTGTGCACACTGCGCAGCGCCGGCACTGAGATTTTGAACCTCGAGCGCTTCGGCGAGCCCGATGAACGCCGACTCGAAGTCCTGCAGCAGATCATGCGCATCATCGGGCAGCGCTTCCCAGGAGAGTTTTTCTTGCGCCGCCCCGCCGCCGCCAGCCAGCGCGCCGGCACGGCGCACGGCGGCTGCGAGAGCGTTCAACGCATCGGCAAGGCGAGATTGCTGCGCGATCACGCCGAGCTCGGCAAGCGCATCGCGCGCCAGATACTCGCCCTGTCTCGATGACCATGACAACCCCAAGAATTGCAGTGCGATATCGGGTAATTGATGCGCCTCGTCCACGACGACTGCGTCGGCGCCCGGCAGCAAGTCGCCATAGCCCTCCTCTTTCAGGCTGAGGTCGGCGAACAACACGTGGTGGTTGACGATGACGACGTCGGCAGCCTGTGCGGCACGCCGCGCTTCATACACATGACACCCAGCGAATTGCGGACAACGAGCTCCAAGGCAGCTCTCGCGCGTCGAGCCGAGTTGCATCAGTATCGGAGAGTCCTCGGGAATCCCGTCGAGCTCCGACAGCTCACCGCGCTTCGTCGTGGCAGCCCAAGATCTGATCTTGTTCAAATGACGCCGCGCGCCGCGCGGCGCAGGCAAGAGACTCCGCTGCGTGAGAGTCGAGTCGAGCCGATGCCGGCAAAGATAATTTGCGCGTCCTTTCAGCAGCGCAAGCTTGAGCGGCAAGCCGATGGCGCGTGCGAGCTCAGGAATGTCACGGTGAAAAAGTTGGTCCTGCAGTGTGCGCGTGCCGGTCGAGATGATTGCGCTCTGATGCGACAACAGGACGGGCACGAGATACGCGAAGGTTTTGCCGATGCCTGTGCCTGCCTCGATGATCAGCGGTGAGGCGGCCGCAATGGCGTTGCCCACGGCGTCCGCCATCTCCGCCTGCTCGCGGCGAAACGCATAGCCCGGAATAGCGCGAGCCAGCGGCCCCGTGCTGCAGAAAATAGGCGAATAATCTCGTTGCATGGTCTAACGCAGGGTTGCGCAAAATCTGGCATAGGCCACGCATGCGGTGCAGAGCGTCGTTTTCAATGCCCAACGAATGTGCGTGTAATCTTCAGCGGTGGCCGCCCGCTGCGCGCCGCTCGCCAACTTCACGCGCAGCTGCGCCGCGGGCGCGAAGGATTGCGCATTGTCCACGGAAAAAGTGATCTCCGCGCCCGGGCCCGTGGCAGTTCCGGCCAGATATTTCATGCCGGCCGGCAGCGGATTCGCGAACACGACCGCGTGCAGAGGTCCGCCGGAAACATTATGAACCTCCACGGTGTAGAGCACCCGATCGCCCGCAACCACATGATCCGCCGCGGCAAGCCGTGCACGCGCTGCTTCGCCTTCCGCAGGTTTGATGATTTCGGCTTCCGTCCTGAGCTGAATTCCGGCGCTCGTCCTCTGCGCCCACGTCGCGGCGGAGATTGCGCACGCCGCCGCCGTAGCTACGGCATTGAACAAAATACGCGTCGGCCTGTGCGCACCGTCGCAGGTCTTGCCCCTGCAGCGCAATAACGGACGCGCGCTCCGAAGCGTCCTCATGCCGACTTGGCGCAGCCAACGCGCATCTGTCATCCTTCTGTCATGGCAACCGCTGTACAGCAACCGCTCGACTTATCGCGCCTGAGCGCCGAAGTCAATGCATGGGTTCGTGACGTCGCTTCCAAGACTTTGCCGGAGCGCGTGTATTGGTGCGACGGAAGCGATGCAGAGTTCGACTCCATCCGGCGCGACATGGTCGCGCAAGGTGAGCTGCTGACGCTTAACCAAGCCACGCATCCGGGGTGCTACTTGTATCGGTCTGATTCGTCCGACGTGGCGCGGGTGGAGCATCTCACTTATGTGTGCACCTCGAGCCAGGCCGACGCCGGCCCGAACAATCATTGGATGGCGCCGGCCGATGCGCATCAGAAAATGAACGCATTGTTTGCCGGCTGCATGCGCGGCCGCACCATGTACGTCGTGCCCTATTGCATGGGGCCGATCGATTCTCCGTATGCGCGTTGCGGCGTGGAAATCACCGACAGCCCTTACGTCGTGCTCAATATGAAGCTCATGACGCGCATGGGCCGCGCCGCACTCGAACGCATTGCGCGCGAGGGAACATTCGTCAAGGGTTTGCATTCGACCGGCGAGCTGGACCCCAAGCGCCGCTTCATTATGCATTTCCCAGAAGAGCTCACGATCGAAAGCTTCGGTTCCGGATACGGCGGCAACGCATTGCTCGGAAAAAAGTGCCACGCCTTGCGAATCGCGAGCTATCAGGCGCGCTCGGAGGGTTGGCTGGCCGAGCACATGCTCATTGTCGGCGTGGAGACCCCGCGCGGCGACGTGCATTATCTTGCGTGCGCGTTTCCTTCGGCCTGCGGGAAGACCAACCTCGCCATGCTCATTCCGCCGGCGAAATTCAAGGGGTGGAAGATCTGGACGGTGGGTGATGACATCGCCTGGCTGAATCCGGGCGCCGATGGCAGGCTTTACGCCATCAATCCCGAGTCCGGTTATTTCGGAGTCGTGCCCGGTACGAATGCGGATACGAATCGCAACGCTTACGAGACGATTCGGCACGACACGTTGTTCACGAACGTTGCGCTCACAGCCGACAATCAGCCCTGGTGGGAAGGACGTCAAACGGGCACGCCTGTTATCGACTGGCAGGGACGGCCTTACAATCCGGCCAATGGGCCGGCGGCGCAGCCCAACTCGCGCTTCACCGTGGCCGCACGGCAAAATCCGAGTTATTCGCGCCTCGCCGATGCGCCCGGCGGCGTGCCGATTTCGGCCATCGTGTTCGGTGGGCGGCGCCGCACGCTTGCGCCTCTCGTGTATCAATCCCGCAACTGGCAGCATGGAGTGTTCATCGGTGCCGGCGTGGCATCGGAAACCACCGCGGCCGCCGTCGGTGAAGTCGGCGTGGTGCGCCGCGACCCCATGGCCATGAAGCCCTTTGCGGGCTATAACTTCGGTGATTATTGGAAGCACTGGCTCGAGGTCGGCCAAGCTCTCTCCAAGCCGCCTCTCATTTTTCACGTCAATTGGTTTCGACAGAATCGCGCCGGCAAATTTTTATGGCCGGGATTCGGCGACAACTTGCGTGTGCTGAACTGGATCATCGAACGCTGCGAAAACCAGGTCGGCGCGCGGGAGACCGCGATCGGATATTTGCCGCATGCGGCGGATTTGGATCTCGACGGCCTCGATCTCGCACCCGCGACGGTGAATGAGTTACTCGAAGTCGACGCGGAAGCCTGGCGCCGGGAAATGAAAGAGATCGAATCCTATTTGCACGAATACGATGATCGCCTGCCCGCCGAATTATTGGCCGAAGTACGAGACGTCACACGCAGGCTCGCCTAGCTCGTCCCACGCGCAGGCTCGCATCGCTCATCAAATGAAGAGTCCGCGTCAATCCTCGCAGACGTAGCGGATCACTTGCGATGAATTGCCGTCGGGTGCGCGCCCCAGCCCGATGAGCCCCTCCGCGCGAATTTGCATGGTGTCGCGCCGCACGAACGACTCATCGCCGTTCTTGATACTGACAAATGTGCCGTTGGTGCTCTGATCGATCAAAATGAACTTGTTGCGGTTGAATTCCACGCGCGCATGCAGCCGTGATATCAAGTTGCCCTTCACCACCAGATCATTTTCCTCGGCCCGCCCCATCGTAATGTTGCTTCTGTGCTCATCGACCACGACCTCTTGTCCTTGGCATCTCAATCGCAAGCGCCGCTGCGCGTTCTTCGACACCTCGCGGGTGGCCATGGCGATGGCCGGCACCATGCTGGTGATGTCCTCGGTCTGCCATAACACCTCAAATAGAGCGAGCTCGCTGCTGCGGCCCTTGACCGTCGCAATATCGATTTGACGCACGCAGGCGCGCCAATCCGGCGACAAGTGCTCCACCATCGCCGCCGTGGTCATGATCTGCCCCGCCTTGGCCTGGCTGGTCATTCGATTGGCGGTGTGAACCGCGGTGCCAAAAATGTCTCGATTTTCAACGACTACCGGCCCAAAATTACAGCCGATCCTAATCGCGACAGAGTGGTCTTGCACCTTGAGTCCCGCATGAGTCGCGATCTGCTTCTGCATTTGCGCCGCTGCATTGAGCGCATCATCCGCGGATAGGAAGGTCGACATGACCTCGTCGCCCATGGTCTTGATGACGGTGCCGTCATGCTGGTCCGTGGCCATGCGCATGACGTCAATGCAGATTCCCACCATCTCGCGCGCGCGGATGTCGCCCAGCGATTCATACAATTTCATGCTCCCGACTACATCGGCGAACACGATGGCAAGCTCGGTCTCATTCCCCTGCACGGCGCGATTATACTTAATGTGCCGCCAATTACCTTTGCCTGCTTTGATTACTGGCGCACGGCAGACGCGGTTGTGCGATCACACGGTATGCGGTTACGCGGCCAGGGCGCGCTGAAGCCTCAACCCTTCGCGCAAAACTCGAGCGGGCGTGGTCTCGTGGCGCGTGCACTCTGACACGAACCGGCGCCATGCGCGCGCGCCGGGAAGGCCCGCGAACATTCCGTGCAGATGCCGGGCGATACTCGACAAGCGAACGCCCTGGGCTTGCTCGCGCTGCGCATATCGAATGACACTCTCGATGAGCGTTTCAGGATCGGCCAGCGGGGCACAGCCATCGATCAGCGCTCGGTGTAGCTCGCTCAACAAGGCTGGCCGCTCGATTGCGGCCCGCCCGATCATGACTCCATCGACACCCTGCTGCACGGCTTCGAGGGCTTGCGCCACGGTGCGCAGGCCGCCGTTCAAGACGACCGCGAGATGAGGCCGCTCTCGTTTCAATCGATACACGAAGTCATAGTTCAGCGGGGGGATGTCACGATTTTGTTTGGGCGAAAGTCCTTCGAGGATGGCATTGCGAGCATGGACGATGAACGTCGTCACTCCCGCCTGCGCGACCCGGTCGATGAAGCTGACGAACCGAGCATAGTCTTGGGCACGACCCAAGCCGATACGGCATTTCACGGTGACCGGCACCTGCACCGCGCGCTGCATTTGGGTGACGCACTCCGCAACCACGTCCGGTGTGGCCATGAGGCACGCGCCAAACGCCCCGCTCTGCACTCGGTCGCTCGGGCAGCCCACGTTCAAATTGATCTCATCGAAACCCGCCTGCTCGCCAATCTGCGCGGCCTGCGCAAGCTCCCACGGATCGCTGCCGCCGAGTTGCAAGGCCAGCGGATGTTCGCTCGCATCGAAGGCCAGGAGCCGGCGTCGATTGCCTTGGATCACGGCGGTGGCCACCAGCATTTCCGTATACAGCAATGCGCGGTCGCTGAAGAGCCGATGCACGAACCGGCAGTGTCGATCCGTGTAATCCATCATGGGCGCGACGCAGATGCGGCGGTCGATGGATCGACGGATTTTCTCGAAGGAAATACCTAGTTTTCCAGTGCTGTGAGCTTTCGCCGCAAACTCTTCGGTGGTGTCTTGCATGTACGGCATTGTACTCAGAGGTGGCCGAGCGCTTGAGGGTGATCAACGGCACGCCGAACTCTCGTCGACTGCGCAAATTTCGATCTTACTCCTGATCTACTGCGTCAGGCTGCCACTCAGGCCCTCACGCGCGGTCTGATAACGAAGCCAGAACTCAAGGAAGTTGCGAAAGCGCGGGCTTCGATTTCATGTTCGTATATTGGTACTTGATCAGGTATGTAGGCGAAAGCCCCTTCGGCCACTCCGCGCTCGATATCAAATCGTTCGCGATGGCTCTACTCAAAATGAACTTCCGAGAAAGCACGAAGCGGAATATGGCGAAGCGCTGGTTCGACGACTTGCCGCACACCCACGTCGCGGTGAGCGACGCGATCGAGCAGGGCGTGCTCTTTTGCAACATGCTCACGGAGAATCGATCTTGAAGGGCTTGCGCGCGTAACGCGAAGGCATGAGACGGCAGGGACTGCGCGAAGAATGCGTCGAGTTACGCCCTCAACTCGTTAGGGAGCGCAGGCTTCTCATTCGCATCGACGGTTGCTTCGAGGAGAGCTGCTCCCTGAGCAGACAAAAAGTTTCGGACGGAGTCATCGAGCTCGCCTGGCTCCGTGCAACGAAAGCCCTGCGCGCCGCAATTCTTGGCGAAGCCGGCGAAATCGATCGGCGCCAAGTCGCAGCCGAACACGGGATTGCCGAGCATTTCCTGCTCGAACCGCACCTCTGCAAGGCTGTTGTTCTTCAGCACCAGGATCTTGATCGGCAGCCGATAATGCACCGCCGTTGCGAGCTCGGCCATGAGCTGAGACAAACCGCCATCGCCGACGATGCCCACGCATTGCCGGGAAGGAAACGCAAGCTGCGCTGCAATCGTGTAGGGCAACCCCGGCGCCATGGTCGCGAGCAGTCCGGTGCCTGTGATTTTCTGCCCGCTCTTTAATTCCAGAATACGTGCAGCAAAGTGCGTGTTGGCGCCGCAATCGAGCGAAATGATCGCATCCGGTGATAGTTGCTTGCTCAAGGCGCGGATCACGCTCTGCGGCCGGAGCGGCGTGCGCTGCACGCTCGTCACGCGATCCAATAACCCACGCCACTCCTGCATGCGACGCTGCGCCGTCGTTAAAAAATCTCGATCAGGATGATGTTGCAACAGAGGCAACAGAGCCGTGAGAGAAGTCTTTACATCGCCAACGAGACCCACATCGACGGGATAGCGCAGACCGATGTGTTGGCCCTTGAGATCGATTTGCACCGCGCGGGCTTGACCAGGCCGCGGGTAGCTGTCCACCCATGGCATCGTCGAGCCGAGGATGAGCAACGTATCGCATTCATGCATCATCTGCTCGGAGGGCTGGGTGCCGAGATGCCCCACACCGCCCGTGGTGTAAGGTGAATCGTCTGGCAGAACGCCCTTTCCTAGCAGCGCCTTTGCCACCGGCGCTCCCAAAATTTCCGCTGCTTGCGTGACTTCGGCGCGCGAGTTGAGAGCGCCCTGCCCCACCAAAATGGCAACTCGCTTGCCGCGATTGAGCACTTCCGCTGCCCGCGAAAGCTCTGCGGCCGAAGGCGCCGTGGCCACGGGCTGCCAACTTGCCGAAGTCTGCAAGCCATGGTTCTCCATGGACATCTTGTCTTTGCTCAAGGGCATCGACTGGGTATCTTTGGCAACGGTGAGATGCGCCACGCCGCGTTCGGTGAGGGCAGCGCGACACGCGAGATTTCCAACAACCCGTGCGTGCAACGGACCAGTGACTTGCACGTTGTACAAGGCGACATCCTTCATCAGAGCGACCGTGTCGACGCCTTGCATGAAATTCGTGCCGATCATGTCGTGCAGCGTGGTGCCGGTAATTGCAAGCACGGGCGTCGAATCCATCTTGGCGTCGTACAAACCGTTCAACAGATGCACTGCGCCAGGCCCGGTGGTCGCAAGACACACGCCGAGATTTCCCGTGTGCTTTGCGTAACCGCTCGCCATGAACGCGGCCGCCTCCTCGTGCCGCACGGTGATGAAGCGAATCGCGCTTTCGCGCTTGCGAAGCGCTTCGATGATGGGATTGATGCCGTCGCCGACGAGACCAAATACAAATGGCACACGCCACTCAATGAGAGTCTCGATCAGGAGATCGGCGGTGGTTGCCGTACCTGATTCATCGTAGGGATTCATGCGGGGCGTGGCGGTGACGCCGGCGGAAGGCTGGCTCGAACCCCCGCCCCCACCCACTGACTCGTTGGCGTCGCGTGCCGCGGCGGGGCTCTCCGCCAATAGCGATGCAGTAGCCAAACCAATCCCCGCAGCGCCGCTCTTTTTCAACATGTCTCGCCGCCCTAGATCAGTTGGCATGCGCTCGATGCTGCGCATCTCGGCTCTGAGCTGCAATCGGCACGCGGCGTCGTTATGACGTCGGTGACTTGCCGACACGTATCGAGCGCTCTGACCGCGCGAGCTTTTCTCAGTTAGTCAAGAACGCTTCGAGCTCGCTCAGGTAGGGTTGGTAATGGCGCCACTGATCCAACCCCTCACGATAGATGGGCCGCCGCACCTGCTCCGAGCTGGCCGTGCGAACGCTTCTTTCGTTCTCGTGAAATGCAAGACACCGAGGCTCGAACTCGAGACCGAGAAAATCCAGCAATCGACGCACGTTGGCTTCGAGGTTTGTCACCAAGTCCTCGTGCTGAACGCGCAGCACCTTCTCTGGAAGCACCCGGTTCCAATGGGCCATCACCCGGATGTAGGCGCGGTAATAACGCGCGATGTCCTCCAAGCTGTAAGTGAATTCTTGCCCGGAAGCGAATAGCTGCTTGAAGTTGCTGAAGCAGCATGCCATGGGCTCGCGCCGCGCGTCGATGATCTTCGCATTCGGCAGCAGCAGATGAATCAAGCCGATGTGGCGGAAGTTGTTCGGCAGTTTGTCGATGAAGTACGGTTTCGCCGCTGCTTGCTGGCGATACGCGCGGGTGTCGCTCAAGTAATTTTCGCCCAGACGCTGCGCATCCGCGCGCTCGAGCTCGAGCAGCACCTTGGGATACTTGAGTCCCGCACGCTCCTCGCGTCCGTTGAGCCGCAGCACCAAGCGCGGAATGTCCGCAAGCTCCATGGTGCCTTCGATGAGCGAATGTGAGGCGAGAATCTGTTCGATGAGCGTCGAGCCCGCGCGCGGCAGGCCCACGATGAAAATTGGATCGCCCGCCGCGCAGCCCCAACCACGCCGAGCGGCGAAGAACTCCCGGGTGCAGACCTCTTCTTGCGCCAGCAGCGTACGCTCGAGCTCGTTTGAGTCATAGACCGCCTCGCGCCTTTTGATCTCGTTGCCGCGCGCATACATGGCGAATGACTCCGCATATTCGCCGCGATCTTCGAGGGCTTTGCCGAGCGCAAAAGACAAATGGAATCGATCCACACTGGACAACGAATCGCTCTGCTGTTGAGCGCGCATGCGCGCGATTTCTTCGTCGGTGAAACGATAGGTCTTCAGATTCGCCAAGCTCCAGTAGGCATCACCGTAGTTGGGACGCACCTGCGCCGCGCGGCGATACGCCTCGATCGCTTCCTGTGGACGACCCATGGTCTTGAGAGAGTGCGCCACGGACAAATGCAGCTCGGAATCGTTCGGGCTTTCTCGCACGAGATCGCGATAGATCTTCAGTGCCTGCTCATGACGTCCGAGCCCTACGAGCGCGTTGGCCTCGAGCGTGCAATATGCGCGGTTCTCATGGTCGATCGCCACGAGCTTGCCTACTTCTCCCAGCGCCTGAGTAAATTTCTGCCGTTGAATCAACACTTGCGCGTAATCGAACCGCGCCGCGTGATAATCCGGCGCGAACGTCAATACACTCTCCAGCAGAAAATCGGCGTCGTCCAAAATCTCCAGCTTCATGCCGATTTGCGCAAGCAGACGCATGGCCTCGATGTGATCCCCGTGCGACCGCAGGAATTGCCGCACCACCCGTTCCGCACCGTAAGGGTCGCCTTCCGAAAACATATTGGTGGCCGCGACCACCGCGGCCGGGAGCTTCGCAAGTTTGGCGGCATTCTCTTTCGCAAGTTTTGCCGCTGCCTCGTCGCCACATTCCGCGTACAACTCGCTCAGCGCATTCCAACTTGCCGCAAGCGTCGAGTTGAGCGACACCGCATGCTCGTATGCTCGAGCGGCCGCGGCCGCTTCGCCAACACTTCGAAGGCAATGACCGCGCTCTTGGAACAGCCGGCCGTAGCTGGGATGGAGATTTTCGAGTTGCGCTAGCGTGCGCAGCGCATCGGCAACGCGCCCGAGATATCTCTGGCTGACCGCGACAAGATAAAGAACATCGCGGTTCTCCGGCACTTCGGTGAGCAGCGACTCGGCCGAGGCTAAGCACGCGGCAAAATCCCCTCGCTCGGCCAAAGCGCGTGCGCGAGCGACCTCGGACTCGACGCGAGACGGCGTGCGTCCCACGGTTTCAGACATCAAAGTGCCGTGCCTGGCGGCAGATCGTGCTCGACTGCTATTTCAGATCCGAGAACCGGTAATTGAGTGTCACGCCAATCGTGCGCGGGCGGCTCACCGTCACCGATTTGTACCATTGCCGTGCGTTCGAAAACAGCTCGGCTCGCTTGTCCGTGAGGTTCTGCACATACGCCTGAACGGCCCAAGCATCGCGCGCGATACCCACCGAGGCGTCGTACATCGTGAACTCAGGATTGTCGTACGCAATGGAGTTGCCCTGCAGATCCGTGGTCAGCTTATCGGTCGTCGAGTACGAGTGGGCTTGATGCACCGCGCCGGCTTGCACGAACGCGTTGTAATCCATGATGTTGAAATCATAGCGCGCCCGAATATTTCCCTGGAATGGCGGCGATGAGGCCAGCGGATCTCCTTTCACACCGGCGGGATTGGACAAGCCTAAATTGTTGCCGTTGGCGTCCGTCAAATTCTCGAAGATGATGGGGTTGCCGTTGACGTCGGAAAGCTGGGCTTCCTTCGTCAGCTTGCTCGAATTCCACGAGGCTCCGCCCGTGATGGTGAGGTGTTCGGTAGCACGTCCAATGAACGTGGTCTCGATGCCTCGCACCCGATACGTCCCGCCGTTCGCGTTGAACGTGAGATTGCCGGTCACACCCGGATCGAAAAGCGAAAGCTGCGTATTCTTCCACCTCTCCTGATACACGCCGCCGTTGAATTGCAAGCGGCGCTCGAACCATTCCGTCTTGAAACCAATTTCATTATTGGTCAATGAATCCGGGTCGAAGCTCACCGGCGGGTTGAAGATGCCGGTCAACGGCGATCCCGTTTCGACCGCATTGGGCCGGTTGAACCCGCCGGCACGAAAACCTTGTGACCACGTGTAATAGACCATCGCATCGGGCGTTACTTTCCAAGTCAAATTGCCGCGGCTCTTGAAGCCCGAATAACGTTTTTTCAAGCCCAGCGAGTCCAGATTCGCGCCGTTGCTATGATTGACGCAAGGCTGGAGCAGCGCATCCGGCGCGCCGCGGCAGCCGAAGCTCCCGACAACTGAGCCAACCTCCGTGCTCTTGATGCGGTAGTAGCGCGTTCCACCCGTAATCGTAAGAACTTTCGGAATGAGGTCGAAATCGATGGAGGTGAACAGCGCTTGCTGCTTGTAGCCGCGATCGATGTCATCGAAGAAGCCCGTATTGTCGTTACGAACATTCGGATTGGCGACTGTCGGCGCACCTGGAACGAATACTGCGCCTGGCGTTTTGTACTCCACTGCCTTGCCATTGGGTTGAAAAACGGAGCCGTTGAGTGTGTAGTACCCGGTCTGCGGAGCGATGTTGCCAAAGTTCTCCGAGGCCGTCTTGTACAGCCAGTCGACCTGCTCCTTGATCTTGTAGTTCTCGTAGAACGCACCGCCGATTGCGCGCACGCGCAGCTCATCCGGTGTGCTCAGGCGAAACTCGTGGCTGATGTGAGTATTGCGCTCCTGATCGTGCCAGGTCGCACTCGGCGAGAAGCAGCGTGCCACACCGTCGGGCCTCAAATTGGCCGGAATGCACTGGTAGTAGTTCGCGTACTTGCCGCGGGTGTAATTGGTGTAATCCTGAATCTGCTCGACATCCCGCGCCAAGTATCCACCCGCGTACACCGCCTTCAACGCGCCGACCCGGCCATTCAGCGTCCACGAAGTCAGGTGGAATCGGTCCTTCACCGAATCGGGGTTGTACTCTTGAACCGTGAGGTCGGGTTGACGCACGCCATCCGAAGAAATCTGTTGCTCGGCGAACACGCCATCGGTCTTCAAGTTCTGATAGGTCTGACCGACCAAAACATTCCAGTCATCGTTGAACTGGAATAGGGCTTGCGCGCGAATACCTTTGTACGTGGCATCGTTGATGTCGCGTGCGGCAATGTTGTTGTTGTTCGCGGACGCTTGATTCTGCGGCAGCGCGCCGTAGGTATAGTTCGCGCCACGATCCGTTGGCTTGCGAACGAACGTTCCCGGTATGTTGTCGATGTAGCCGCCGCGAGAATCGTTGTACACCACTGCGCGAATGGCCAGTTTGTCGGGAATCACTGAGAGGTTGATCGCGCCTTCCAGATTATTGCTTTCATCGCCGTGCGCCGTGGTCGCGTACCCTGCGCTGAAGTTCACCTCGGTCGCGTTGAGCTTGGGCTTGTTCGCGATATAGCGCACCACGCCCGCCTGGGCTCCGGCGCCGAAAAGCGTGCCTTGCGGGCCCTCGAGCACCTCGACGCGTTCCAGATCGGCCGCATAGATATCGAGATTGCGGCCAGGCAGCTGCCCAGATACTTCATCGAGATAAATCGCAACGTTCGGAAAAATGCCGACGACGCCCGCGGCTTGAATGCCGCCCACCGCCGTCGCAAGCCCGCGCATGTAGATATTGTTTTGTCCAGGCCCGTTGCCCTGCGAAGTCACGTTCGGCAAATACCTGACGTAGTCATCGAAGGTCGTGACGTTGAGTTGCTTGAGCGTATCGCCCGTCAGAGCCTGCAAAGTAATGGGCACGTCTTGTGCGTTTTCCACGCGCCGCTGCGCCGTGACGGTGATTTCCTGAATCTCGGTGGTGCCGGCCGGCTGTTCGGAGGACTGGGCATAAACCGTTCCCGCAGCGCCCGTGCTCAATACGGCGGCAATGGCGCGCGCCAAAACTGGATTCGAATTCATGAAATCCCCTTTTTGTTGGGCCGCGCGACTTCGGCCGCGTCGGCGCATTTCAATGCACCCGATCCGAGCGTACAACGCCCAGCCTGCAACGGCTAATAACAAATGCGACCTATGACAACCAATTTTCGACGTATTGCGGCGAGGCAAAGCGGCCGGCCGCGTCTGAAGGCCGATCTTGGCTCGTCACCCCAACGGCTCGTTCACCATCTCCAAATGCAATGGGCCGCTCGCATCATACGGATGGCGCAATGCGGCTGACTCGTCTAACTCCACGCCGAGACCTGGACCAGTGGGCGGGATCAGGTAGCCTTCGTGCCATTCGATCGGCTTTCGCAATAGCGCGGCATGAATACCGCGCCATTTCTGAATGCCTTCCAGGATCAAAAAGTTCGGTGAGCAAGCGGCGAGTTGAATGTTTGCGGCGCCGACCACCGGCCCACAGTAAAGATGCGGCGCGATTTGCGCGTGGTGCACTTCAGCCAAGGCCGCAATTTTTTTCCCTTCCAACAAGCCGCCGGCACGGCCAAGATTCAGCTGCAGTATGTTGGCGGCGCCAAGCGACAGCAAACGCGCGAACTCATACTTGGTGGTGAGGCGCTCGCCGGCTGCGATGGGAATTCGCGTGCCGCGTGGCACTTTGGCCATCTCTTCGGGCATGTCGGGCGGCACCGGCTCCTCCAACCAAAGCGGATCATAGGCTTCGAGCCGGCGCGCGAGCCGCAACGCGCCGGAAGGCGTGAATTGCCCGTGGGTGCCGATGAGCAAGTCCGCCCGATCGCCCACGGCATTGCGAATCAAGCGCGCGAAGCGTTCCGTTCGCTCGAGCTGCTCGAGCGTGGGCTGGCGCGGATCATAGGCCGAGAAACCGCCGGTGGGATCAAACTTGAGCGCCGTAAACCCTTGTGCCACGTACTCGCAGGCGCGCTCCGCCGAGCGCTCGGCATCGCGATAGAAATCCTCGCTCTCGCCTTCAGCCGGGTACAAATAAGTGTAGGTGCGCAATCGCGCGTGCACTTGCCCGCCCAGCAAGTTGTACACGGGCTCATCGACGGCCTTGCCATGGATGTCCCAGCACGCCATCTCGAGGCCGCTGAACACGCTCATCAAACTGACATCGGGCCGCTGATTGAAACCGGAACCGTAGCACTCGCGATAGAGTGCTTCGATGTGTCGCGGGTCGCGGCCGTGAAAGCGGCGCGAATATAAGTCTTCGACCATGGAGGTCACGACCGCCGGGGAGAACGTGGCCGCGTAGACCTCGCCGACGCCTTCGATGCCGCAGGTCGTCTTCAATTTCAAGAACACGAAATAGCGCCCGCCAAAATGCGGCGGCGGATTGCCGACCACGAACACGCGCACGCTCTCGAGCTTCACGAAGGCCTGATCAAATGGAAGGCTTGATCAAATGGAAGAAGTGGTTAATTGGAAGACTTGGTCAATTGGAAGATTTGGTTAAGTGCAAGGCTTGGTCAACATCATGTGCGCCGCTTTGAGCGCCACCATGACCGTCGGCGAATACGTGTTGCCGGAAGTGATCGACGGAAATACTGAGGCATCGACCACACGCAACCTCTCTACGCCGTGCACTCTGAGCTCATCATCCACCACCGCCTCTCCCGCTTGGTACGCTCGCACCGTCCCCATCCGGCACGTACCGATCGGATGAT
The DNA here is from genome assembly GCA_964247385.1 of uncultured Steroidobacteraceae bacterium. Lineage (GTDB taxonomy): Bacteria > Pseudomonadota > Gammaproteobacteria > Steroidobacterales > Steroidobacteraceae > TMP-86. The sequence goes on from CAXTUB010000003.1 coordinate 68,583, forward strand.
AGACCGTGGCAGAGCGCTGACGGAAGTCGGCGAGAAGGGCCGCATCGTCCAGCCGGCTGAGCGCAGGCGGTATCTCGGCGGCAATCAATTCTTGCAATGCATTGGAATGGCACAATGCCTGCAGCAGCTTTGCAGACGCGACCGCGTCGGCCACATCCCGCGCAGTCGCCAGATAGTTCGGCTCGATTCGCGGCGCGTCGCGGAAGCCCCGCTTACGACATCGACGCGCCCGCGGCTCGAGGGCCGCGACGGCTGCGCCGAAAGCATGAAACCGGAGAAACGGTCGACATTGATTCGCGGTCGCAGAGCGTCTCCCGGCGCGTAAGACACCGGGTTGAAATACAACTGCACGTCCGGCTCGATTGCACCCGCCGTTCGTACGAATCCACCGCAATGGTTCACGCTCAAGGCCAGCGCGCCGCGGCGAGTCAGCAAATACCGGAGGCCTGCGCGCAGTTTGCCCGCAGCCGAATGCAGCTCATCATTCAGGGTAGACCGAGTGGCGCGAAATGAATACGTGATGGCTAAATGGTCTTGCAAGTAGCCGCCGACGGCTGGGTGCGCGGCCACGCATCCGATTGCCAGCTTGGATAGAAGCGGCGGAGGGCCCACACCGGACAATTGCAAAAGCTGGGGCGAGCTCACCGCCCCCGCGCATACCACGACTTCGCGCGCCGCCAGCGCGCGTCGGATCTGTCCGTTCACGCTGTATTCGATGCCCACGGCACGTTTGCCTTCGAACAGTATTTTGCGCGCCCAGGCGTGCGTCTCGACCTTGACGTTGCGGCGCCTGACCGCGGGCCGCAAGAACGCGTCGGCCGCGGACCAACGGCGGCCTTCGCGAGTCGTGATGCGATAAAATCCGACGCCTTCGGGTTGCGGGCCGTTGAAGTCCGAAGTGCGTCGCCAACCGAGCGCCTCGCCCGCCCGCATGAATGCCTCGCACGACTCATGCATCGTCACTCACATCGGTAACCGAGAGAATTTGCTCGCTGCGCTCGAACCAGGGTTGTACGTCGCTCCAGCTCCAGCCCACGTTTCCCTCTGCCCGCCACGCCTCGAAGTCGCGCGGCAGGCCGCGGAAATACACCAATGCATTGATGGAGCTCGAGCCGCCGAGAACGCGGCCGCGCGGCCAGTACATCATCCGCTCATTCAAGCCGGGGCCACAATGCGCGGTGTAGCGCCAGTTGATTTGCGCATCCGCGAATGTGCGCCCGTAGCCTGCGGGCGTGCGAATCCAAAAGTTGCGGTCGGAACCTCCCGCCTCGACGACGAGCACGCGATGCCGCCCATCCGCGGAGAGCCGATCTGCCATGACGCAGCCGGCCGAGCCCGCACCCACGATGATGAAATCGAATTGTTCCAAGGAAAAACGCGCCCCCGCGTTCCGCCAGAATAGCGCGCCTGTGCATCGTGCCGGACACGCAGTGCTTCATACTCTATTTTGCGATGAGCGGAGGGGATCTCCTCGAAGTTTGAATTCGCTTGCGAACGGGGTATGTTGCGCGCGTGCCGAGCCCATTCGAGCGTTGGTATGTGTTGATCGTGATGTGCTTGATCTACACGATCAACATCGCCGATCGGTATGTCATGTCGACCGTGCTCGAGCCCATCCGGCGTGAGCTCCATCTCACCGATTCCGGCATCGCCTTTCTCACTGGCGTGTCGCTCGCGTTGTTCTATGTCAGTTTCGGCATGCCAATCTCCTGGCTCGCCGATCGCGCGAACCGGCGCAACATCCTCGCGTTCTCGCTGATCCTGTGGTCGCCCATGACGACGCTGTGCGGTCTGTCGCGAACCTATCTCGAGCTGCTCCTTGCGCGCATCGGAGTAGGCATCGGCGAGGCCGGCGGCACGCCGCCTTCCACCACCATCGTAGCCGATTGTTTTACGCCCGAGCGCAGACCCATGGCCCTCGCGGTGCTCGGGCTCGGAGCTCCGATCGGCGCGTGGCTCGGCGCGGACTTTGCCGGTGCGGTGGCCAATGCCTACGGTTGGCGGCGCGCGTTCATCGTGCTCGGCATACCGGGCGTCGTGCTCGGCCTCATCGTCTACTGCACGATTCGCGAGCCGCAACGCGGACGCCTGGATGGCGCGAGCACGCGCGCGAGCGCGTCTTTCACGCAGGCCATGCGTTTTCTCTCGTCGCAGCGCGCAGCATTCCACGTGGTCTTCGGCGGCGGCTTGTGCGCATTGTGGGGATGGGGCCTGATCTGGTGGACTCCTGCCTATCTGGTTCGCGCATATGATCTGAACGTCGCGCAAGCGGGAGCAATGACCGGCCCGATCCATCTCATCGGCGGTTCGTGCGCAACGATTCTAACGGCGTGGCTTCTCGGCCGTCCTTGGATGGCCGATCCGCGCCGTGTGGTGTGGCTTCTCGGAGGGGGCATAGCGCTCGCCACCCTTCCCTCGTTCGTTGCTTACTACACGCACTCTCTTTTCGTTGCGAAGATCATGTTCTGGTTATTCATTCCGGCCATTTATTTTTACGTGGGCCCATGTTTCGGCCAGCTGCAAAACTTGGCGCCCTGCGGCATGCGCTCGACGTTCATCGCGGCGTGCTTGCTGGTTGCAAACATCCTGAATCTCATCGTCGCACCGCAGGCAGTCGGTTTCTTGAGCGACTACTTTGCAGGCCCTGCCGGCTCGGATGCGCAGTCGTTGCGGCTTGCGCCTCTCATCCTCGCGCCGAGCGGATTTTGGGCGGCCTATCACTATTTCTTGGCGGCGCGCACCATCGTGGCCAATCAACGCCGTGCCGTAGGGGAAACTTCCACGCACCGCGGAAGAATTGCGGCACTCGAACCGTCATGAGATCACATGCGCGTGCGGCGGTCATCGGCGGCGGCGTGGTGGGCGCAAGCATTCTCTACCACTTGACGAAGGCAGGCTGGAAGGACGTGTGCTTGATCGAGCGCGCCGAGCTCACCTCGGGTTCGACGTGGCATGCCGCAGGCGGCATGCATACACTCAACGGCGATCCGAACGTTGCGCGTCTGCAGCAATACACCATCGAGCTGTACGCGGAAATCGAGCGAATCTCGGGTCAATCGTGCGGCGTGCACGTCACCGGGGGCATCATGCTCGCCGGCACCAAGGAGCGCGTGGATTGGCTGCGCATGGCGCAAGCGCGCGGCCGCTATCTCGGCATGCAACTCGAGATCATCTCGGTGGACGAAGCCGCGAAGATCTATCCTTTAATGGAAAAAAAGCATTTCATGGGAGCGCTGTACGACCCCGTCGAAGGTCACGTCGATCCTTCCGGGGTAACACACGCTTATGCGAAGTCGGCGCAGATTGGCGGCGCCGAAATCATCCGACAGACGCGCGTCGAGGACCTGCGTCAGCGCTCCGACGGCAGCTGGGATGTCGTGACTGCGATGGGCAACTTGAATGCCGAGCACGTGGTCAATGCGGGCGGTCTTTGGGCACGTGAAGTCGGCCGCATGGTCGGGCTCGAGTTGCCCGTGCTCGCCATGCAGCACCAGTACTTGATTACCGAAGACATACCCGAGCTCGAGGGCCAGAAAGAACAGCTTGCGTGTATCGATTTCGAAGGCGAGATCTACACTCGCCAGGAGCGAGGCGGCATGCTGATGGGGACCTACGAGCGGGCCTGCGTGCCGTGGTCCGAGCAAGTCACGCCATGGGACTTCGGCCAAGATCTCCTACCCAATGATCTCGAGCGCATTACGCCGAGCCTTGAACTAGGCTTCGAGCATTTCCCCGCGTTCGGCCGCGCCGGCATCAAGAAAATCGTCAACGGGCCTTTCACTTTCTCGCCTGACGGAAACCCACTGGTCGGGCCGGTGCGTGGCCTGAAGAATTTTTGGGTTGCGTGCGGCGTGATGGCCGGCTTCAGTCAAGGCGGCGGCGTCGGTCTTGCGTTATCGCAATGGATGGTCCATGGCGATCCGGGCGCGGACATTTGGGGCATGGATGTCGCGCGGTACGGCGATTGGGCGACGCTCGCCTACACCCGTGCCAAGGTGCGGGAAAATTATTCGCGCCGCTTCAGCATTCGTTTTCCGAACGAGGAGCTGCCGGCCGCGCGCCCCTTGCGCACCACGCCCATCTACGATCGCCTGCGCGCGCAGAATGCCGTGTTCGGCGAATATTGCGCGATTGAGCATCCACTGTGGTTCGCACCCAGCGCTGCGCAAATGCACGAGCCCGTCACTTTCGAGCGCTCGTACGCGCATCGATACGTGGGAGAAGAGTGTCTGGCGGTGCGCGATGCGGTTGGCCTGCTCGATATTTCCGCGTACGGAAAATTTGAAGTGACCGGACCGGATGCGGAGGAGTGGCTTGCGTACGTCATGGCGAACAAAGTGCCTGCCGTCGGCCGCATCACACTGTCGCCCATGCTGAACGAGCGCGGCAAGCTCATCGGCGATTTCACGTTATGCCGCCTCGCGCGCGATCGGTTTTTTCTCATCGGCACCTACGCAGCCGAGCAGTACTATTTGCGTTGGTTCGAGCGCCATCCTCCGCCCGTGAGCGCGGCGGTCCGGCCGTGCACGTTGGAATATGCGGGGCTCTCGATCGCAGGCCCCGCTGCGCGTGCATTGCTGCAATCGCTGGTGCGAGAGGATCTGTCAACCAAGGCGTTTCCGTTCTTGTCGTTCAAGCGCATGGACGTCGGCATGATTCCTGCGTTGGTGGGCCGAATCTCGTTCACCGGAGAGTTGGGATATGAGATCTGGGTGACGGGCGATTATCAGCGCGCGCTGCACGATGCGTTGAGCGCTGCCGGACTGGCTCACTCACTTCGGCCGGTCGGCATGCGTGCATTGAACTGTCTGCGCGTCGAGAAAAGTTTCGGCACCTGGGCGCGCGAGTATCGGCCCACTTACACCCCAATCGAAGCCGGGCTCGAGCGCTTCGTTGCGCTAGACAAGGGCGATTTCCTGGGGCGCGCCGCAGCACTCGATGCACGAAGGACCGGTGGGACATTGCGCCTGAAAACTTTCTGTGTGGATGCCGATGGGGCGGATGCGATCGGCGATGAGCCCATATGGTTTGAAGACCGCGTGATCGGGTGGGTCACCTCGGGCGCGTTCGGCCACCGCGTGCAACAGTCTCTTGCACTCGGCTACGTGCCGGCTGATCTGGCCGGCGAATCGAGCGGCTTCGAGATCGAAATCATCGGCCGCCGCTGCCGTGCCGCGCCCATCGCCGGAGCTGCCTATGATGCGCACGGCTCGCGCATGCGCACTTGAGATCCGGGTATCGCGCGCCGGTGCAACTCTACATTTTACGTGACGCATGCGTTGGCCATTGCCGGTGCGTGAGGCGCACATGATCGAGCGCGCGGAGCAATCTCGGCGCGTCAAACGCAAGTGGCTGCCGCTCAACGCATTGCGTGCTTTCGAAGCGGTTGCGGATGCGTTGAGCTTCACAGCGGGTGCGCAAGCGCTCAACGTCACGCAAAGCGCGACCAGCCGCCAGGTCGCGACGCTCGAGGCTTGGATCGGACGCAAACTACTGCTGCGAACTCCGCAAGGACTCCAATTGACGAGCGCTGGAGCTGCACTCTTGCCGATCTTGCACAAATCGTTCGATCGCATCGACGAAGCCATCGCGGAGCTCAGAGAGCCGGACAGCGCCGAGCGCATTCTGAAACTCCACTTTCCGGCATCGTTTCTTCAACAGTTGGCGCTGCCCCTGCTCGCCGAGTTCCGCCAACGCTTCACGGAAATTTCGCTCGACGTATCGAGCTCGAATCACCTGGGCCCGCCCTCCCACGGCTGCGACATCGGCGTGGTTTACGATCGCCCGCGTGTGTCGGACGCAGTGCGCGATCTTCTGTGGGCCGTTCGAGTCACGCCAGTCTGCGCGCCGAGTCTGGCATCGCACGCCGCCTCGCAGGGCTTGCAGGCGTTTGTCGCGCAACAACACTTGTTGCACACGCGAGTGCCGGGCCAGGCGATCCGGCACTTGTGGGAATCATTCGCGCGGCGTCACAGTCTCAGTTTGGAGTACTCGCGCGAGATGACGTTCGACACCATGGCGTTGGCGGCGAAGTTCGCGGCCGCGGGGTCGGGCGTTCTCCTGGCAGATGTCGAAATGTTCGCCGTCGAAATTCAGCAAGGGCAATTGGCCGCACCCTTCGCGGCGGAGTTGGAAGACGGCGATGGCTACTACCTGCAGCTTTCGGCGGAAGACTTGAACGACCCGATCATCGCGACCTTTCGCTCCTGGATCATCGAGCGCTTTGCACGCTACGCTTCTGGCCGTTCGGCGCAGCCGCGGCCAACGCCCTAGCGCAATTCCGTTGGCGCGGTATGACTCGCCGGCGCGTTTGCGTACCGAGCAGTCGTGCTACGTCTTCAATCGCACGCTGCGAGATTTTCGCGTTGCTCGAGTCGTTTCCGCATGCACGTCGCGCGCAGGCTTATCGGCGCGCAAGCCTTTGAACGAAGCTTGCCGAACATGCCCGTCGCCGGTCCATCCGGCGAAGCCAATCTCCGCCACCAATCTCGGCTTCACCCATTGGATCGCGGGCGAGCGCCGCGGCGCATTGTCGCCCGAGAACGGACTTTCATCGCTCGCGACTTTTTTGAGTTGCGGCAAAAGCAATTTCACTTTGTCGGCGCTGTAGCCGGTGCCCACCCGGCCGGCATATCGCAAGACGCCCTCCGCATATACTCCCACGAGAAGAGAGCGGAACCGGCCGTTTTCGTGCGACCAGCCGCCGATGACCACTTCTTGCCCATTGTGGCACTTGGCTTTGATCCAGTCATCGCCGCGCCCTGATGCATATGGCGCATCCGCGCGCTTCGAGATGATTCCTTCGAGTCCGCTGCGGCAAGCAGAAGCCAGTACGCGCCGCGCGTCCAGCGCGAAATGCTCGACATATTGCAAATGCTTCGAATCCTCGAATAGAGGGCGCAAGCGTTGCTTGCGAGCGATGAGCGGTTGAGCACGCAAGTCGCGCTTTCCCTCGAACAGCAAATCGAACGCAAAATACACCATGTCCGCCGAGCGCTGCTCGGAGAGCGCAAGCTGCAGCGCCGAGAACGAGGGCACGCCGTGCGCATCCGTCGCCACCACTTCGCCGTCTACAATGCAATCCGGGAGAGCGGCGGCGGCGGCCACGATGGCCGCAAATTTTTCCGTCCAGTCGAGACCCTTGCGTGTTCGCATGACCGCTTTGCCGCGTACCACGCGCAACTGCATGCGATAACCGTCGAGCTTCACTTCGTGAACGAACCCCGCGCCGGCGGGCGGTGCGTCGGCAAGCTTGGCCAATTGCGGCTCGATGAACGATGGAAGTGAGCGCGCCGGCGCGCGCGTGCGTCTCATGGCCAACGCCAGTCACGGATCTCGGGCAAATCTCTGCCTTCCGCCGTAATGTACTGCCGATGCTCGACCAGCTTGTTGCGCAGTGACTGCTTGAGATAGGCCGACTGACTGGAACTGCCGCCGACGCGATCGAGCACGTCAAGCATGAGATGAAACCGGTCCAACCCATTCAGCACCGTCATGTCGAATGGGGTGGTGATGGTGCCCTCCTCTTGATACCCGTGCACGTGGAAGTTTGCGTGGTTGGCGCGCCGGTAGGTAAGCCGGTGGATGAGGCTCGGATAGCCGTGGAATGCGAAAATGACCGGCTTGTCGAGCGTGAACAGAGTGTCGAAATCGCCATCGCTCAAGCCGTGAGGATGCTCGCTGTCCGGTTGCAGCTTCATGAGATCGACCACGTTCACCACGCGCATTTTGAGCTGCGGCATTGCTTTGCGCAGCAATGACACGGCCGCCAACGTCTCGAGTGTCGGCACATCGCCCGCACACCCCATGACGACGTCCGGCTCGCCGTCCTGATCGTTGCTGGCCCAAGGCCAGATGCTGGCACCCGCGCTGCAGTGCTCGATCGCCGCGCGCATATCGAGCCACTGCGGCGCAGCGTGCTTGCCGGCGATCACGACGTTGACGTAGTGGCGGCTGCGCAAGCAATGATCCACGACCGACAACAAGCAGTTTGCATCCGGCGGCAAGTACACCCGAGTGATCTCGGCTTTTTTGTTGACGACTTGATCGATGAAGCCTGGGTCTTGATGGGTAAAGCCATTGTGGTCTTGGCGCCAGACGTGCGATGCGAGCAGATAGTTGAGCGAGGAAATCTTTCGCCGCCACGCAATGCCCGCGCTGACCTTCAGCCATTTGGCATGCTGATTCAACATGGAATCGACCACGTGGATGAAGGCCTCGTAACAGTTGAATAGGCCGTGCCGGCCCGTGAGCAAATAGCCTTCCAACCAGCCCTCACACTGATGCTCGCTCAAGACCTCCATGACCCGTCCGGCAGGGGCAAGATATTCATCGGTCGGCAATTCCTTGGGCTCCCACTGGCGCGCCGTCGCCTGAAACACCGCTTCCAATCCATTCGAGATGGTTTCATCGGGACCGAACAGACGAAACGTGCGCGGGTTCAACTTGATGACATCGCGCAGGAATGGCGCGAGCACACGCGTGTCGCCGTTGGCCATGACCCCCGGCCGCGGCACATCGAATGCATAGCGCTTGAAATCAGGCAGCTTGAGATCGCGCAGCAGAATGCCGCCGTTCGCGTGAGGGTTCGAGCCCATGCGGCGCTCGCCGACGGGAGCGAGCGCGGCAATGCTCGCGAGGACGCGCCCGTTGGCGTCGAAGAGAGTTTCAGGTTGGTAGCTTCGCATCCACTCTTCGAGCATGTGCAATTGTTCGGGCGAGCTCTTCGGCTCCGGCAATGGAATTTGATGAGATCGAAACGACCCCTCGATCGGCTTGCCATGCAAGTACTTGGGGCCGGTCCATCCCTTGGGCGATGCGAGCACGATCATGGGCCAGCGCGTCGGAGAGGCACTCGGGGCGCCGCCGCGCGCATCGCGCTGAATCGTTTGAATGCGCCGCACCGCTTCATCCACAGCGGCCGCCATCGCACGATGCATGGCACGCGGCTCGTGACCTTCCACGAAAATCGCATTCCAACCGGCGCCGGTCAAGAACGCCTGCAAGTCATCCCGCGGAATTCGAGCCAGCACCGTGGGGTTGGCAATCTTGTAGCCGTTCAAATGCAAGATGGGCAGCACCGCGCCATCGAGTTGGGGGTTCAGGAACTGAATGGACTGCCATGCCGTAGCGAGCGGACCGGTCTCGGCTTCACCATCACCGATCACACACGCGACGATGAGCGAAGGATTGTCGAATGCGGCGCCAAATGCGTGACTCAACGAGTACCCAAGCTCGCCGCCCTCGTGGATCGACCCGGGGCATTCCGGAGATGCATGACTCGGAATACCGCCCGGGAAAGAAAATTGCTTGAACAGCTTCTGCAAGCCTTCGGCATCCTGCGTGATGCTCGGGTAGACCTCGCTGTACGTGCCTTCGAGATACGTATGACCGACGACCGTCGGGCCGCCGTGGCCTGGCCCGCAGATGTAGATCATGTCGAGGTCATGTAATCGAATCGCACGGTTCAGATGCGTATAGATGAAATTTTGTCCTGGCGTGGTGCCCCAGTGTCCGAGCAGCGCATACTTGATATGAGCCGCCTTGAGCGGTTCGCGCAGCAGCGGGTTGTCGAGCAAATACAGCTGGCCCACCGCGAGGTAATTCGAGGCACGCCAATACGCGTGCAGTGCATCGACTTCCTCATCGCTCATTTCATTGGGCATAACCGACTCGCTTCGTTCGCCATGATGTATTCCTCGTCCGTTTCGACGACATAAATGCGCACGCGGCTCGCAGCCGCGCCAATCCGTTCCGACCCCGAGGTGTTGCTCTGCTCATCGAGCTCGAGCCCCAGGAACTCGAGTCCTTCGCAAATTCGCGCGCGGATGGCGGGTGCGCGCTCGCCGATTCCGCCGGCGAACACGAGCGCGTCGATCCCGCGCAGGGCGGCGGCCATCGCCGCGATGCTTTGCCGGCAGCGGTAGCAGAAAGACTCGATGGCCGCGGCCGCGTCTGCATCATCACGCTCGTGCGCCAACAGCTCGCGTACGTCCCCGCTCGTGCCGGAGATTCCGAGCAAGCCCGATTCTTGATTGATCATTTTCGAGTACTGCTCGACGCTCAAATGTTCCTGGCGCCACAAATAGGCCACGAGGCCCGCATCGAGATCACCGCTGCGCGTGCTCATGGGCATTCCTGATGTCGGCGTGAACGCCATGCTGGTATCGATGCTCCTGCCGTCGAGCACCGCGGCGACACTGGCTCCGCTGCCCAAGTGCGCAAGCACCACGCGGCCCCGCTCGATGGCAGGGTCTTCGAGAAATTTCAGCCGCTCGCACAGGAATTGATAAGACAATCCGTGAAATCCGTAGCGCCGCACGCCTTGCTCGAAATATTTGCGCGGAATCGGCAACTGGCGGGCGACACGCGGCAGATGCCGATGAAAGGCCGTGTCGAAACATACCATCTGCCGGGCCGCGGGCCACGCCTTCCCAAACGTATCAATGAGCTCGAGCTCGCGCGGCAAATGCTCGGGATCGAACGCTTGCAAGCTGCGCAATTGCTCGATGAGCGTGGCCGTGATGAATTGCGGTTCGCTGAGCGACATGCCGTGCACGATCCGATGCGCGAGCATTGCGATCCGCGGCCCTTCGTACTGATGCATGAGCCACTCGATGAACGCGTGTTCCACGGATTGACGCGAACTGCACTCCAAGGGGCTCGCGGTGTGGCGTCCGCCGCGGTCATCGAATCGCACGATTTCCACGGCTGAGTGTGCACCGTCAATCTTCGCTCGAATGACGGGTGTCGGCTTGGCAGAGCGTCGGAATACGGCAAGCTTGAGGCTCGATGAGCCGCCGTTGACGGTGAGGATGAATGAATGATCAGCCACTGGAGTTCCGGCCCCGACATCGTTGGCCAGCTCGCATCGTACACGCCGGACCCTGTGGTTTACGCGCGCAGGGCAAGACCCTACCGTGTCAGGCGGTCAACACCAACGTTTCCTCGTTGCGCAAGTTGTCGCGCAGGCGCAGGTAAGGAAATTGCGCAATGGGAAGGGGCTCGCCCATGTAGAAGCCTTGCGCGAAGCTGATGCCGAGCTTGCCCAGCGCCGTCATGACCTCTCGAGACTCGACTCGCTCGGCGATGGTGTAAATGCCCATCACCTTGCCCACCTGGCTGATGGCCTCCACCATGCTTCGATCGACCCGGTCGCTCGCCACGTTCTCGATGAATTGGCCGTCGATTTTCAGGTAATCGACGGGCAGACGTTTCAGATACATGAACGAGGCCAGCCCGCTGCCGAAGTCGTCGAGCGCGAACAAGCAGCCGCGCGACTTGAGCTCGTTCATGAAGAACACCGCGTTGGTCAAATTCGAGATCGCGGCGGTCTCGGTGATCTCGAAGCACAGCGCGCCGCGCGATACGGGAGCACGCTCGATCTCGACAATGAGAAACTCGAGGAAGCGATCATCATTGAGCGAGGTTCCGGATAGATTCACCGCCGTGGTGAACGGCTTGAGACCTCGCTGCGGCACGTGCGCAATCTGCTCGATGGCGCGCCGGACGACCCAGCGATCGATAGCCGGCATGACGTTGTAGCGCTCCGCCGCCGGAATGAATTCGGCGGGATCCGCGAAAGCGCCTTCATCCCGTAAGCGCAAAGTGAGCTCGAAGTGCTCGCGCTCATTCGGATTGCTGCCGATTGCAACGATGGGCTGAAAGAAGAGCTCGAATCCGTCCTCATCGCAAGCGCGGGTCAATTTCGATACCCAATGCATCTCGCGGTGGCGCTCGGGCACTTCATCGGGCTTGTAGAGCGAGACTCGATCGCGGCCCTCGTCTTTCGCGGAGTAGCACGCGACGTCCGCCGCGCTCATCACGCTCGACACCGTCGGCGTGTCCGGCGTCATCTCGACGATGCCGATGCTGACGCCCACGGTGAGCGTCTTGTCGAGCCAGTTGAAGCGAAAATCATGGACGGCCTGACGCAGGCTTTCAGCGATGCGCAGCGCCTGATCGAGCGAGCATTGCTCGAGCAGGATGCCAAATTCATCCCCGCCCAGGCGCGCCAGGGTGTCGCCCGCGCGGATGCGCGACTGCAAGACGCCGGTGATTTTTTTCAGCAGCGAGTCACCCGCCGGATGTCCGCAGGTGTCGTTGACGAGCTTGAATTGATCGAGATCCAAGTACAGCAGCGCGTGCCGCGCGCCGGGATGCTGGCGGATATTTTCCACCGCAGCCGTGAGGCGATGCTCGAACTCGCGCCGGTTGATGAGCCCGGTGAGTGCGTCGTGGCTCGCTTGATAGTACAGCGCGCGGTGCAACCGGCGCTCCTTGCTCGCATCGCGAAACACCATGACGGCGCCGATCAAATGGCCCGTACGGTCGCGAATCGGCGCGGCGGACGTTTGGATGGCGATTTCCTGGCCGCGGCGGCTGATCAGCAAAGCATTGTCGCCGAATTCGACCGCGCGTCCTTCGCGCAGACAATGCTCGATGGGATTTTCGATGGGCTGGCGTTTGATTTCATGAATGGTGGCGAGCACTTCGGAAATCTTGCGGCGCTGCGCCGTGCGATTTTCCCAGCCCGTCAGGCTTTCCGCGACGGGATTCATGTAATCGATGAGCGCTTCCGAATCCGTCGTGATGACGGCATCGCCGATGGACTCGAGCGTCACTTGCGCGCGCTCTTTCTCCTGGAACACCTGAGTCTCGGCGCGCTTGCGCTCGGTGATATCGACGAACGTGCCCTCGATTCCGATCATGCGGCCCGACAAATCCCGCACCGCGCGGCAGCTTTCGAGCACCACGATGGCGCTGCCGTCCTTGCGCGCCAGGCTCACCTCGAGATTCCGGACCTCGCCGCTGCTCTCGAGACCCCGCAAAATGGCTTCGCGATCCGCAGCCGATGAGTACAGACCGAGCGCGTTCAACTCATACACTTCTTCGGCCGAATCATAGCCCAGCATCTCGACGAAGGCGCGGTTGACCGCTAGAAACTTGCCGTCGAGCGTGGTTTGAAATACGGCTTCCATCACGCTTTGGAACAGTCCGCGGAATTTTGCCTCGCTGTCGCGCACGGCGGCCGCCGCTCCGTGCCGCTCGATGGCAATGCCCGCCAGCTGACCCAAGCGCAACACGAGATCTTGATCCCGGTTCGAAGGCAGGCCGCTCTCGCGGCGATACAACGCGATGGTGCCGACGATCGAGCCGTCGGATTGCAGGATAGGCGAGGACCAGGCGGCGCGAATTTTCGCCGCGGCCGCAGCTTCGCGCCGATGTTCCCAGAATGCGTCCGATTCGATATTGGCGACCATGACGGTGCGCGCGAGATACACCGCCGCTGCGCAGGAGCCGACCCCCACGCCGACGGGGCAATGATCCATGGCGGCGACGAACTTGCGCGCAAGGCTTGGCGCTGCGCCGAAGCGCAGGCTACTGCTTTCCCGGTCGAAGAGGCTGATGGCGCACAGGCCGCTCGCGATCACCGATTCGACTCCCCTGGCGACATGCTCCAAGGCTTCATCGAGCGGCGCGTGCACCGCGATTTTCTCGAGCACGCGGCGCTCGGCGGCAGCCACGGCTTCGGCTCGCTTGCGCTCGGAGATATCGGTGATGCTGCCGCGGATCAGGCGGCGATTCACGCTCGGGAGCCGCGCGAGCCGCACCTCGCAAGGAATTTCCCGTCCCGTCGCATCGCAATGAAGCCATTCGAACACGGGCGTTGCGCCATTGAGCGCACCTTCGATGAAGCCGCGTGCTTTGCCGAAGGATTCACTGCCATCCGCTTGAATCCGCGGGCTGACTTTTTCCGGGCCGCAAGCCAAGAGCTCACGCCGCTCCATTTTGAAGAACCGGCAGGCATGTTCGTTGGCATCTGCAAAAAGCTTGCGGTCGACATCCAAGACCACGATCGCCTCTGGCGCGTTCTCCACAAGCGTGCGATAGCGCGCTTCACTTTCGCGCATAGTCTGTTCGGCCAAATGCCGCTCGGCGGTGTCGCGTATGCACACCACGAACCCCGGGCGCTGATTCAAGTGCGCCTTGCTCACCGTCAATTCGGCGGCAAAACGGCCACGTCTCGATGAAGCGCTGATCTCGTGCGCCGCAAGATCCATATGCGTGTCGTCGATCCGGGCCGCCAATTCGGTCAGAAACTTGGTCGCCCCGCCGCGCACGGCAATCTCGGGCACCAGCATCTCGAGATCTCGCCCGATCACCTCATGTGCGTCGTAGCCAAACATCCGCTCGCCAGTGGGATTGAAGGTCTCCACGTGGCCCTGTTCATCCACGGTGATGATGGCATCCTTGACGTTGTCGAGAATGGCTTGAAGTTGCGCCGCACTTTGCTCGCGGATCTCCCGGGTCAGCGCCTGCGCCTCATCGGACATGAGCTGCATGGAACGCACGATGCCGCGGCGCTCCTCATCGATACGGTCGTATTGCTCACTGATGATGCGCAGCAGCGCATCGACGTCGAGCGTATCCGATCCTGCGCGTGCGTCGCGCAACTGGCGTTTGAGCAACCGGTTCAGATGCGGTTCCGGTTCCGCCGAATCGGCCGCAATCATGTCGAGCCTTCTGAAGAAATGCGGGCGGCGATCCGGCTTACGGGCACAGCTCGCCGAAACGCTATTGTTGTGAGCGGGCCTCCTCGGCGATGTGATCCGAGTCTCGTTTGCCGGAGCATCACGTCAAACGTGCGTGTCGTGCTCCACAGATCGCTGTCAAGAAAACGCGGGCCGCGCCCCACGGCGAAATGCGCGCGGCGGGACGTGCGATAAGGAGAGGCGAGAGCCGGCGCGACGCAACGCGCCGAGCTCGTTCCACAACGCGCACTAGGCCGAAATTTCTTGTGCGCGCTCGGCGCGCTTGCGCTCGTTCTCGCTCAGATTGCGCTTGCGCAGCCGGAGCGAAGTCGGCGTCACTTCGATGAGCTCATCATCATCGATGAACTCCATTGCTTGCTCGAGCGAGAATCGAACCGGCGGCGTGAGCAAAATGTTCTCATCGCGCCCGGCAGCGCGCATGTTAGTGAGTTTCTTGCCCTTCAGCGGATTCACGACCAAGTCGTTATCACGGCTGTGAATGCCGATGATCATGCCTTCGTACACTTCTTCGCCCGGCCCGATGCACAGCCGGCCCCGCTCCTGCAAGCTGAACAATGAATAGGCGAGCGCGACGCCCCGTCCGTTCGCGATCAGCACGCCTTGCGAGCGCTGGCCCAAATCGCGCTGCACTTGCGGCCCGTAGCGTTCGAACACGTGAAACAGAAGTCCCGTGCCGCGTGTCATGGTGCGAAACTCGGTTTGAAAGCCGATCAGTCCACGCGATGGAATCACATAGTCGAGCCGCACGCGCCCGCGTCCATCCGCTTGCATGTCCTTGAGCTCGGCGCCGCGCGAACCGAGAGCCGACATGACATCACCCTGATTGGCGCTCTCCACATCGACCGTGAGCTGCTCGTACGGTTCGTGAGCCACACCATCGATTTGCTTGATCACCACGCGCGGCCGCGACACCGCAATCTCATAGCCTTCGCGGCGCATGTTCTCGAGCAGCACGCCGAGATGCAGCTCGCCTCGGCCGTACACGATGAACTTGTCCGGATCCTGCGTTTCCTCGACGCGCAGCGCGACATTGTGAATCTGCTCGCGCTCCAGCCGCTCGCGGATCTGCCGGCTGGTCACGAACTTGCCGTCCCGGCCGAGAAAGGGCGAGGTGTTGACCTCGAAAGTCATGCTGATGGTGGGCTCATCCACCGTCAGGCTCGGCAGCGCCTCGACACAGCTTGGGTCGCACAGCGTCTCCGAGACCTTCGGCGCGGCAATGCCGGCGAAGGCGACGATGTCTCCGGCGCGCGCGCTCTCGACCTCGACCCGCGTCAATCCGTGAAAGCCCAGAATCTGCGAGATGCGCTCGTTGCGCGTGCGGCCTTCCCCATCGATCACCACCACCGCGCTGCCGCGGGCGAGCGTGCCCCGTTTGATGCGGCCAATGCCGATCGCGCCCACGTAACTCGAATAGTCGAGAAGCGTGACTTGCAGCTGCAGCGGGCCATCGACATCGACTGCCGGCGCGGGACAATGCGTCACAATGGTCTCGAACAGCGGGTTCATGGTGCCCGAGCGCGCATGCGGATCGAGCGATGCGAAGCCTTGCAAAGCCGAGGCATAGACCACGGGAAAATCGAGTTGCTCATCGGTCGCACCCAGGCGATCGAACAAGTCGAAGGTTTGATCGAGCACCCAACCGGGGCGCGCCTCGGCGCGGTCCACCTTATTGATCACGACAATGGGTTTCAGGCCATGCTGAAAGGCTTTTTGCGTGACGAAACGGGTTTGCGGCATGGGTCCATCGACCGCGTCGACCAGCAGCAGCACGCCATCCACCATGGCCAGCACGCGCTCGACTTCGCCGCCGAAATCGGCATGACCCGGAGTATCGACGATGTTGATGCGAAAGCCGCGCCACACGATGGCCGTGTTTTTCGCAAGAATGGTGATTCCGCGCTCGCGCTCGAGATCGTTCGAGTCCATGACCCGCTCGGGCAATTCCTTGCGGGCATCCAGCGTTCCTGATTGCCGCAGGAGCTGATCGACGAGAGTGGTCTTGCCATGATCGACGTGCGCGATGATGGCGATGTTGCGGAGCTGTTCTGTCACGGTGCGGTCGGGCAAAAGGCGCGCAGTATAGCGCGGGCCTTGAGAATGCGCGCTCGAAATGAGCGCGGCGTGCGCCGCATCCGCCGCGCTCAGCCGTTCGGGATCGCGGTGTCGACGATGAGCGGAATGCTGAATGAACGCGACTCGGTGACATCGGTCGCGTCGCTGAAGGTTGCCTCAGCGTTGACGTAGAACAACCCTTCGGCGGCCGGCGTCACTTGAATCGACTTGCGCAGCACTTGCTCGCTCGAGATGTCGTCGAAGCGTGCGCTCGAGTCGCTGGCAATGCGCACCCCGTCCGAAGCTTGGAAGGTCAGGTCCACGCGCGAGGCGCCATGCTGAGGTAGAAGCGCGAACTCGATGAGCACGGGCCGGCCGGCGATCGGCCGATCGGCAATGTTGAATTTAAGCTCGGCAATCGGCGCGCTGTTCGTCGGGCTCGAGGCAAGCACCATGCCCTGCGTCGCCTGGGCGCGGGAGACTTGCGGCTTGAGCCTCGCGGCTCTCGGCTTCGTGTCCATTACCGGCGCCGCTGTATCCGGCGCGCCGCTCCCACAACCCGCCAAAACCAAACACATGAGAAGCTGCGCCGTTTGCAACTTTTGCATCGTGGCTATCATCGCCGCCGCGCGGCGTTCAGACAACCGACGGCATCGCATTGTCAAAGCGTTCGCATGCGCTCATACGCTCAAATCAGGCGCGTCGAGCAGGGTGAGCTGCTCTTCCAATGCGCGGTGATGGTCCTCCCAATAGCGCGGCTCGGCAAACCACGGGAAGGCTTTGGGAAACGCAGGATCGTGCCAGCGCCGGGCGATCCACGCCGCATAGTGAATCATACGCAGACTCCGCAGTGGCTCGATCAGGCTGAGCTCGGCGCGATCGAATGGCGAGAACTGCTCGTAGCCTTGCAAGAGGTCACGCATCTCGGCGCGCATCTGTGCCGGACTGCCGGACAGCAGCATCCATAGATCCTGAATGGCCGGCCCGGTCGTGCAGTCGTCCAAGTCGACGAAGTGTGGTCCGGCATCGCTCCACAGCACGTTACCGCGATGACAATCGCCATGGATCCGCAGCCTGCGTGCTCCGCCCCAGTCGGCGGCGCGAGCCTCGACGATGGCGAGAATTTCATCTGTGACGTTTTCGTACTTGGCATGCAAATAATCCGGCAGCCATGCGCCGCGCAGAATCTCATCGCGGGCACCGCGGCCAAGGCTCGAGACACTCAGTGCGGGACGCGCGTTGAAGCGCCCTGCCGCGCCGACCAAATGCAGGCGCGCAAGAAATCTTCCCATCCATTCGCGCTCATCGGCCGAGCCCAGCTCGGGCCAGCGGCCGCCGCGCCGCTCGAACAACGCGAAGCGAAATTGCTCGTGCCGATGCAGCGCCGTGCCTGCGAAAATCTTGGGTGCGACCACCGGAATATCGCGCGCCGCGAGCCCCTGCGCGAACTCGTGTTCCTCGTTGATCGCCGAATCGCTCCACCGGCCAGGCCGATAGAACTTCACCACGAGCGGGCTGCCCTCCTCCATCCCCACCTGATAGACGCGGTTTTCGTAGCTGTTGAGCGCGAGGACTCGGCCATCGGGCACGAGTCCCACGCTTTCCAGCGCCGCAAGCACCGCATCCGGCGACAAACTTGCGTAAGGCGTCTCATCTTGCATAGGGGCGCTTGGGGATGGATGTGCCGGCCTTGTTATCATCGGCACGAAATCGGCAACATGCACTCTTCAACATGGTTCACGGCACTCAAGGCGCAATTCTAGTCACCGGCGGCGCGGGATACATCGGCAGCCACGTCGTCAAGCAATTGGGCGCCGCGGGCGAGCGCGTCGTCGTGCTCGATAATCTGAGCCGCGGCTTCCGCCAAGCGGTAACGGCGGGCGAGCTGATCATCGGCGACGTGGGCAATCAAGCACTCGTCGAACAAGTGATCTCCACTCATGGCATCGATACGGTCATGCATTTCGCGGCGTTCACCGTCGTGCCGGAATCCGTGGCCGAGCCGTTGAAATATTACGGTAATAATACCTGCTCGACTCGAGCGCTCCTCGAAGTCTGCGCGCGCAACAAGGTGCGCAACTTTGTCTTTTCCTCCACCGCGGCGGTGTACGGCATCCCGGAAACCGGTGTCGCCGGCGAAGACACGCCGACCCGTCCCATCAATCCGTACGGCACCTCGAAGCTCATGAGTGAGTGGATGCTGCGCGACCTGGCCGCGGCGAGTGAGCTCAAATATATTGCGCTGCGCTACTTCAATGTGGCGGGTTCGGACCGCTCCTCGCAAATCGGGCAGGCGACTCCCGGCGCGACCTTGCTGACCAAAGTGGCGTGCGAGCATGTGGTTGGCAAGCGCCCGCAGATTTCGGTGTACGGCACGGATTACCCCACCGCCGACGGCACCGGCGTGCGCGACTACATTCACGTCGAAGACCTCGCCTCGGCGCATTTGCGCGCGCTCGATTACCTGCGCGACGGCGGCCAGAGCGCCGTGTTGAATTGCGGATACGGTCACGGCTACAGCGTGCGCGAGGTGCTGCGCACGGTTGAGAAGGTGGCCGGTCAGCCGCTCGTCATCCGCGAGGAGCCGCGGCGCGCCGGCGACCCGCCTTCGTTGATTGCGCGGGCCGATCGCATTCGACACGAGCTCGGCTGGGAGCCGCGTCTCGACGACCTGGAAATCATCGTTTCGAGCGCACTCGCATGGGAGCGGAAGCTTGCGGCGAATCCTTGGAGCTGAGCACTCGAGGTTTTCTCTCCGGCTCGCTCCGTGTGGTCGCATATGCGCCGCTCCGCGTGCGGCCGGAGGCATGAATACATCCGGCGGGCACCCATGCAATCAGGTTGAATAGGCTTTAAAATCCGCCGCGATGCGCTTTCCGCGGCCTAAGTCATTGAGTGGGCTGATGCTGACCGGCTTCGCGCTGGTGGCGCTGCCGCTCATCTATGCGATTGTCGATGCAGCAGTGCAAATCAATCGCCTGTCGAACCGCAGCGAACAGCTGGTCGTGCACGGAGTGCAGGCCACGCGCAACAATCAGTTGTTGTTCGAGCAGATCTCATCGCTCGAGCGCAACGCGCGCATTTATCAAATCATCGGCAATGCAGATTCGGTGGACGTGTACACGAAGGCGTATGAACGGCTTGCGGCCACCGTGGAAGACCTGGGCAGACTCGACCTGGATGCGGACGCTCGACGCGACTTGATCGCCTTGCATACTCAGAATGATGCGCTGCTGCGAAAGTTTCGCGCCGCGCGTCCCAATTCAAGGCAGATGGCGCAAGTCGTCGCTGCGTTTTCCGAGCTGTCGGATCTCGCATCGAAAGTCTCCACGCGCATCAACACGCAAATCGACCGGGAGCTTGCGAGACTTCAGCTCGCAACTCAACGTGCGCAACAAAATCTGTTCTGGCAAACGCTCGCGCTCGTCCCGGTCACGCTGGCCGTCGTCGTGGTGTTCACGTATCTCTTCGGCCGGCCCATTCGCGCCATCGATCGAGCCATCAGCGAGCTGGGCCGCGGCACGTTCTCGCGGCCCATCTCGATCAGCGGCCCCGCCGACCTGGAACGCCTGGCCACGCAGCTTGAGTGGCTTCGAGTGCGCCTGCTCGAGCTTGCGCAGGAAAAAAACCGCTTCTTGCGTCATATGTCGCACGAGCTCAAGACGCCGCTCGCCAACATCCGCGAGGGCACCGAGCTCTTGATGGATGGCGCGGTGGGTGAGCTGCATAGTAGCCAGCGCGAAGTCACCGCCATCCTTAGAGAAAACGGCATGAAGCTGCAACGCCTGATCGAAAACTTACTGTCCTTCAGCGCATGGCAAGCCAAGAGCGTCGGGCTCGATGTGTCCGAATTCAAGCTTCGGCCGCTCATCAAGTCGGTGTTGGAAAACCAGCAGCTCACGCTGGTGGCGCAGCGCGTGCGCCTCGATGTGCAGATCGAAGATCTGACGGCGCTCGCCGATCGCGCGAAAGTTCGTCTCATTCTCGATAACTTGTTGTCGAACGCCATCAAGTTCACGCCGCGCGGGGGAACCATCTCTCTGCACGCGCGCGGCGAGCGCGGCTACCTCGTGCTCGATGTGATGGACACCGGTCCCGGAGTGCCGGCAACGGAGCGGCATCGCATTTTCGATGCCTTCTACGCAGGCAGCGTTCCGCAGGGGGGGTTCGTCAAAGGCACGGGCATTGGGCTGTCCGTGGTCACGGAATTTGCCAATGCTCACGGAGGCGGCGTCGAGATTCTCGACTCGGCATCGGGCGGTGCGCATTTTCGTGTGCGAATTCCACTGCGCCAGCAGAGAAGCGATGCGGCAGAGCGCGAAGCGGCCAATGCGGCTGCGTAAGCTTGCTCCTCTCTTGCCGCTGCTCCTGCTGACGGGATGCGCAGCCGGCACAGGCTTTGCGCGACACACTGGCGAGGCGCCCCCGAATGCGACTCCCGCACCGGATGCAGCGGCCATCGCACCGGTTCTCGAGATGATGCTGAGCCTGCATCAAGCCGATCCCGGGCATCAAGCCGAAGCATTTCAAGCGGCCAAGGATGCTGCGGATTTGACGCCAACCACGAGCAACAAATTGCGTTACGCGATGGCTCTGGCAACGCCCGGCCACACCGGCTCAGACCCCGTCGCGGCGCAGCGACAGTTGTCGGAACTGCTCGCCAGGCCCGAAACTTTACTGCCCATGGAGCGCACGCTCGCGCTCGTTCAGTTGAAGGAAGTTGAACAGCGTCTCATTCTGCAAGCTGAAAACCAGCGGCTGAGAGAGGATGCTGCGCGTGAGGCCCGGGATCGCCAGGCATCCACGAGCCGACGCTTGCAGACGGAGATCGATGAAAATGCGCGGCTGCGCAAAGCATTAGATGACGCAGAAGCTAAATTGGATGCCGTGACGCATATCGAGCGCTCGATCAATGACCGCACGGTGCCGGCGCCGCGCAAACCGTGAGCCGCGTCGAGCGCCCTACGGCCGCACGAGGTTTCAAGGAGTGGCAGTGAACGCATATTCTCTCGCATCGACCGCACCGCTGTTCAGCGCGGTCAAGCCATTATTGGGCCGCGATTCGCTCAGCAACTCGCATAAACGCAAGGCGCGCATTCTGGTGGTCGACGACGACCCCGGGCTCCTGCGCCTGCTGACGATTCGCCTGCGCGCGGAGAGCTACGAAGTGGAAGCCATGGAAAGCGCCGCCGCGGCGCTCGGCGCATGCACGCGGTTTCGTCCTGATCTCGTCATCACGGACTTGCGCATGGATCAGATGGACGGGATCGGGCTTCTCAAAGAGTTGCAAAGCCGTTGGCCTGGTTTGCGAGTCATCATTCTCACGGCGCACGGCACCATTCCTGACGCCGTGCATGCGACCCAAAGCGGCGCGTTCGCATTCTTGACGAAGCCGGTGGATAAGCAAGAGCTGCTGGATCAAGTGCAGAAAGCGCTCAAGGTTTCCGGCTTCTCGCACACCGATGAAGATTGGCGCGCTGAAATCATCACGCGTAACTCCATCATGGAGGATCGGCTGGCGCAGGCTAACATGGTCGCCGGAACGGACGCGCGCGTGCTCATCACCGGTGAAAGCGGCACCGGCAAAGAGCTGCTCGCGCGCGCAATCCACAAAGCGAGCCCGCGCCGCAACAAGCCGTTCATGTCGGTCAATTGCTCGGCAATGGCCGAGAATCTGCTCGAGTCCGAGCTGTTCGGCCATGAGAAAGGCGCATTCACCGGCGCAGCGCGTGCTCAGAAAGGTTTGTTCGAGGCGTGCGAGGGCGGAACGCTCTTGCTCGATGAGATCGGTGACATGCCGATGCGCTTGCAAGTCAAGCTGCTGCGCGTGTTGCAGGAAAACCAGATACGTCCTCTCGGGGGCGACGCCATCCCGATCAATGTGCGAGTCGTCTCGTCGTCGCACCGCGACCTGCAGCAGTTGATGGTGGCCGGGCAATTCCGCGAAGACTTGTACTACCGACTCAATGTCGTGCACATCGAGATGCCGCCCCTGGCGCGCCGTCGCGAGGACATCCCATTGCTCGTCTCGCATTTCCTCGAGCAGCTCGCGAAGGAAGGCGGTCAGCGCCGAATTTATGCGCCCGAGGCGGTGGAGCTGCTGGCGACCGCTGATTGGCCCGGCAACATTCGCCAGTTGTACAACGTGGTGCGTCAGAACGTGGCGCTTTCACGCGGCGCCATCATGACGGCTGAGTTGGTGCAGCAGTCTTTGGGCGGCAGCACCGTGCGGCTCCCCTCGTTCGACGAAGCGCGCGACGAGTTCACGCGCAATTATTTGTCGCAGATTTTACAAATCACCACGGGCAATGTCAGTCAAGCGGCTCGTTTGGCCAAGCGCAACCGCACGGACTTCTACAAGCTGCTGTCGCGGCATTCCTTGCTGCCGGATTCGTTCAAGAAAAATTGACGGCGAGAGCCGTTCGACTCGTGCAAGCGGCTTCCGACATCATCTGTCGGCCGCAGCCGATGCGCCTGAGGCACCGTTGATTTAAGAATATCCGCATGCTGGATACGGCCCGCATGTCAGAAGTTACCCCAAGAAGCCGCTGGATCTTATTGATTCTCGGAGCGGTCGTGGTTGCTGGCATTGTATTCAGCGCATTGCCATCGCGTCCACTGACTGAAATGCCGCTCGGACGTGATACCACGGTGACTTGCCCGCAAAGTGGCGGGCGCAAGCCGCTCGATTGCTCCGGGGCGGCCAAGACTGGCGTGGCTTCTTTTTACGCGGCTCGCTTCGGCGGGCGGAAAATGGCCGATGGCACCCCGATGAAGTTGAACGGGGACAACGCCGCCAGTCTCACCGTTCCGCTGGGTACCACTGCACGAGTCACCAATCTCGACACCGGTCAGAGCGCGATCGTCACGGTGCGCGATCGAGGCCCGTATGTCGCCGATCGTATCGTCGATCTCTCGCCGGGGACCGCGCGCAAGCTCGGTATCTCGCGGCGCCAGGGGTTAGCGAAAGTTGAGGTGGCCCCGATTGCCGTACCCATGCCAGACGGAAGCATTCATTTGGGCGAAGGCGCGTTCGCCAAAGGCAACGTGCTCGCTCCGTAGGGAGTTCTCGGCCGTGTTTCTTGTCATTGCTGGCCTTTTCCATGGCGTATTTCTTGTCACGGCGCGAGCTGCCTGGAATCCATGAAGAGCTAACTCTTTCGGCGCTCGTGAGCTCGATAAAAACCTTTAATGGAATCGCAAACGAATTCGAGCTGCGCTTGGGTCAGTTCGGCATAGATCGGCAGCGCCAAGGATTCCGCCGCGGCAACTTCTGATTCTGGAAAGTCGGCCGGCTTATACGCCAGATACTTGAAGCATTCCTGTAGATGAAGTGGTACAGGATAATAGATTTCTGTTCCAATTCCTTGATCTTGCAGATATTTCCTAAGTGCGTCACGGCTTCGCGCGCGAATGACGTATTGATTGTAAATGTGCCGGCCGCTTGGGATCACCTGCGGAATGCTGACTTTTCCGTCGAGCTCGGCCGAACCCAACACGGCATCGTAGCGCGCCGCATTGTTGCGCCGGCCTTCAGTCCATCGCTCCAAGTGCTCGAGTTTGATACGTAAAACGGCAGCCTGTAATTCATCCAACCGAAAGTTGCCGCCGATCAATGCGTGGTAATACTTCGGCTTGCTGCCGTGAACGCGCAGTATCCGCAGCGTTTCCGCGATCTGCTCGTCTTGTGCGGTGCATAGGCCGCCGTCGCCAAAGGCACCCAGATTTTTGCTCGGGAAAAACGAAAAGCACCCGACATCGCCGAAACTTCCGACGCGCTTACCGCGGTATTCGGTGCCAACGGCCTGCGCCGCATCCTCGATGACCCGGAGATGATGCTCGCGCGCAATGTCCATGAGTAGGCTCATGTCGGCGGCTTGGCCGTAGAGGTGAACCGGCATGACGGCGCACACCGTCGCTCCGCTGTCCGAATGCACCACGAAACCCGCCGCGCGGTGGCACTGTTCCTCCAAACACGTACGTACCGCCTCGGGCGACAAATTGAAAGTCGCAGGATCGATGTCGCAGAAAATCGGACGCGCGCCTACGCGCGCGATGGCGCCGCCCGTGGCGAAGAACGTGTACGGAGTCGTAATCACGGCATCCCCCGGACCAATGTTCAGAGCCATCAGCGCTGCCAATAACGCATCGGTTCCGGACGACATGCCGATTCCAAAGGCCGCACCGCAATAGGCAGCCAAGCTCGCCTCGAGCGCGCGCACGTTCTCGCCGAGAATGAAGTTTTGCTCGGCGCACACTCGCTCGATCGCGGGCATGACTTGCTCGCGGATCTGCGCATACTGCGCCTTGAGATCCAGCAGCGGCACTGAGACTTGTTTCACATCCTTGCTCCTGCTCTCCGACGCAGCGTTCGCCAGGCGTCCTGTGCGCTGATCGGCCCGTCACAGTACGCTGCAGCGGCCAAGATCGGCCGCGCCCGAACGGTTAAGATTAAGTTACATCTGGACAGAAGGAAATCGACTTGAGGCGTGTGTATGAGCGATAACGACTTGGTGCAGCGAATTCGAAAGGTATTGCAGGAACACGCGCGGCTCACTCGCGACGTCGCGGGCCTGTCAGAAGAAGGCGATTTGTATCAGGCCGGCATGACCTCGCATGCCAGCGTGAATGTCATGCTGGCGCTCGAAGGCGAATTCGAGGTGGAGTTTCCGGATCACATGTTGAAGCGCAATGTGTTCAACAGCATCGCATCCATTCGCGATGCGTTGGAAGAGCTCGCGCCCGCCTGATTTGCGCGCCTGAATTCTGCCGGCGCGATCAACATGCGGCATTTGCTGCAACATCATTGGAAGTTCGCGCCGGCGCCCCCCAACGCGATCGTTGATGCGGCGGCTCTCGCCGACGCCCCGCTCGCTTGGCTGGAGACCACAGTGCCCATCACGGCCGCGGCGGCGCTGGCGGCGCAAGGACGCTGGTCGCTCGATGCTCCCGCGCAGCGTTTCGATGCGCACGACTGGTGGTTTCGCTGTGAGTTCGATGCCCCAAACAATACTCCGGCGCCGTGGATACTAGGCTTCGACGGATTGGCGACGCTTGCGCAAGTCTGGCTTAATGGCGAGGAAATTCTCGCAAGCGACAACATGTTCGTTGCGCACGAGTGTGCAGTGCCGAGTCTTCGCACCCGCGGCAATGAGCTCGCGATCTGCTGTCGAGCGTTGGATGCCGCGCTCGCATTGGGACGCTACCACGAGCAATTTCCCAAGTGGCCGCGGCCGCGTTGGCGGGCACCCATGGTCGAGAATCAGCAGCTGCGTTGGTTTCGAACCACGCTCCTCGGACGCACGCCGGGTTGGTCCCCGCCCGCCGCGGCGGCCGGGCCCTGGCAATCCATCTGGCTGGAAAGCCTCGAGAGCGTACGCATGGCGCGGCCGCGGCTCGCAACGCGCATCTCGGGCAGTCATGCCGAATGCTCGGTCTCAATCTCAATGGCAAACACACGCGCTTCGCACTGTGCATTCGAGCTCAGCCGCGACGGGCGCGCTCATCGCGTCAAGCTCGAGCCGCGGCCCGATGGCACGTGGGTTGGAACGCTGCGCATCGAAACTCCGGCGCTTTGGTGGCCACACACTCACGGCGAGCCCGCGCTCTACGAGGCTACCCTCGAGCTGACCGGGCACGGTGCCGCTGTCACGCCGGTGCCGCTCGGCGCGGTTGGCTTTCGTCACATCGAGCTTGAAGCCGGCGAAGATTTCGGCTTGCGCGTCAATGGCGAGCGAATTTTTTGCCGCGGCGCGTGCTGGACTCCTCTCGATGTGACCACACTGCACGCGTGCCCCGGCAGCTATCGAAAAGTGGTGCGGCAAGTGCGGGATGCTGGCATGAACATGCTGAGAGTCGGCGGCACGATGGTGTATGAGGCCGAGACTTTCTACGAAGAATGCAGCCGTCAAGGCGTGCTCGTATGGCAAGACTTCATGTTCGCCAACATGGATTATCCGGCCGATGACGCCCGCTTCGACGCCAGCGTGCGCGTGGAAGTTGCACAGCAGGCCGCGCGCATCGCAAACCATGCATGCCTCGCGTTGTTCTGTGGAAACAGCGAGGTGGAGCAACAAGCGGCCATGTGGGGCGCACCGCGCACGGCTTGGAATCCCGCGCTTTTCCATCGCACGATTCCAGAACTCTTGGCGGTTCATGCCCCAGCCATCCCGTATTGGCCATCGAGTGCGCATGGCGGTGCGTTCCCGCACGAAGCACGGCGCGGCTCGGCCTCGTATTTTGGAGTGGGCGCGTATCTGCGGCCGCTCGAAGACGCGCGACGCTCCGAAGTGAAATTCGCATCTGAGTGTCTGGCATTTGCGAATGTGCCGCAGCAAGGCGAGCCGCAGGCTGGTACCGCGAGCGCCACAGGCACGGCGGGCGCCGCGCCGCCCGCAGAATCCGTGCGTGTGCACCATGCGCATTGGAAAGCGCGTGTTCCGCGCGATCTGGGCGCGGGCTGGGACTTCGATGACGTGCGGGATCATTACTTGAAGCTCCTGTTCGGCGTCGATGCGCTCGGTTTGCGCTACAGCGATCACGAGCGCTATCTCGAGTTGAGCCGCTTGGTGCCGGCCGAGATCATGCAGGCTGCATTCGGCGAATGGCGCCGTGCGCAATCACCCTGCCACGGCGCTCTGATTTGGTTTCTGCGCGACTTGTGGCCTGGCGCAGGCTGGGGAATCATCGGTGCGGATGGTGCACCGAAGGCGCCCTACTTTTGGCTGAAACGTTGCCTACAGAGCACCGCGCTGCATTTCAGCGATGAGGGCACGGATGGTCTGTTTCTGCACATCGCCAATGAGCGCGCCGCTCCTTGGCGCGCGCGCCTCGAGCTCAAGGTTTATCGGCAAAGCGAGCATGTGGTGCTCGAGGCGCAGCGTGAGCTCGAGCTTGCGCCGCGTGAACCGCAAAGCGTCGCAATCGCCGGATGGCTCGAAGGCTTCAACGATCTCACGTACGCCTATCGATTCGGCCCGCTGCGTCATGACTTGATCACGGCGCAAATCGTCGACTCGCCCCACACAGCCTTGTATTTTCCGCAAGCGCCCGTCGCGGTGTCGTCAGATATTGGGTTGCATGTGGAAGCGCGTAAGCCGGCCCGTGGCGAAGTCTCACTGGCAGTGTCGAGCCGCGCATTCGCATACGCGGTGTATCTCGACGTACCGGGCTACGTGCTCGATGATCAATATTTTCATGTGCTGCCCGGCGGCACTCAAATGGTTCGCGCAACCGCCGTCCACCCCAGCGCACATCCGATGACTGGCGCGGCGAGCGCGGGGCGCGGCTCACTACGCGGCACGGCGCGCGCCGCCAATTGCTCGACCGTGGCGAATTTTCGCTTGGCCACATGAGCTCGCGGCCGGTCTTCTTTCGCGAACAGCGGCCATTATTCGGCTGGCTTCACGAGCCGACATTGCGGCGTCGAAGTCGAGGGCTCATCATCTGCAAGCCATTCGGCTACGAAGCGATTTGCACCCATCGGACTCTGCGGCAGCTCGCCGACGCGGCGGCCGTCGCCGGTTTCACCACGCTGCGCTTCGATTACGACGGAACCGGAGATTCAGCGGGTGCCGACGACGATCCGGCGCGTGTGCGCGCCTGGCTCGAAAGTATCAATGCAGCCATCGATTTGGTTCGCGAAGCGAGCGGCGTTGAGCACGTCGCTTTATTCGGCATTCGCTTGGGCGCACTGCTCGCAACTGCCGCAGCGGCAGAAAACCCGGCGGTGCGCTGGCTCATACTCGCCGCGCCCGTGGTCACGGGACGAAAATATCTGCGCGAGCTTCGTGCCTTATCGCTCGCTTCGACGCAGGCTCGAGGGTTCTCGCATACCGAACCTCGCGGCTTCGCGCAGTCGCGCGACTCCGCGCAGATCCATGCTCCTGCGCCGACGCATGGGGCGGAAGGCATCTCGGATTCGATGCCGATCGAGTCGGCAGGCTATCAGGTTGATGCGGAGTTGAGTGCCGACTTGACGTTACTGGATGCGGCGCACCTGAACGTGAGCGGGATCGAATCGGCGTTGGTGCTCGACCGCGTCGAGATGCCAAGTGCTCATGCCCTCTTGAGTCGCTGGCGCGATGCGCCAGCGCTCACGCCGCGCGCTCGCGGGCTGCCGTTCACGCACTACGCCGACATGATGCTCGATCCACACGACTCAAAGGTTCCGGAGCAAATGATTTCGGACAGCATTGCGTGGCTCGGGCAGGAGGTCGGTGATCTGAACGAGGATACCGCCGCCTCCCACGCGCACGTGGACACCCTCTTCGGAAAACCAGCACTCACCGATCGCGCCGCGCAACACTCGCTTGCCCGAGCCTTGATTCCAATGCAGGCAGGCTCGGCGGCGGTCCGCGAGACGGCCATGTATTTCGATGCAGAGCACCGATTGTTCGGCATTCTGACTGAGCCCGAAGGCGCACAGGGCTCTTCCGATATTCACTCGAATGGGATGCCTTCGAGTATTGCATTGCTGCTCAACTCAGGAGCGCAGCCGCACGTCGGGCCCAACCGTCTGTACGTCCGTTTGGCGCGCCGCTTGGCCACGCGCGGCCGCGCCTGCGCACGGGTGGATCTATCCGGTCTGGGCGACAGCGCTCCGGCCGCCCAATCGAGCGAAAACGTGATTTACAGCGCGTCCGCGCCAGCTGATCTGCAGAAGTTCATCGAGACATTGCGGAGTCAATTTCCCGCGGTGCCCATCGATGTCGTCGGCATCTGCAGCGGCGCCTATCATGCACTCAAGGCCGCGGTTCGCGGCGCCGACGTGCGCAGCGCCGTCATCATCAATCCGCTGACATTTCATTGGCAAGAAGGAATGACGGTCACCCGTCCGGATTTCCATCTCACCGCGGAAGCCAACCGGTACCGCAAGTCCGCGATATCCGCGGCCTCGTGGGCAAAGCTTCTGCGCGGCGGCGTCGATATCGGCAATCTCACGGCGACCCTCGCGGCGCGTGTTCGCCAGCTTGCCCGCTATCGCGCGCGCGCAGCGGCTCGCGTGCTCAAGCTGCCCATGAAGGATGACCTGGCCGCCGATTTGCGAAAAGCCGCAGGTCACGGCGTTCGCATGCATTTCGTATTCGCAGATACGGATCCAGGTCATTCCATGCTGCGCGCGCAGGCGGGATCGATGCCCGACCGGCTGATGCGAGCGCGCTCGCTCAGCATCGACTTCATCGAGCAGGCCGATCACACATTCACGCCGCGCGCGGCGCAAGGCCGGCTTCTAGACCTCTTGGAAAAACTTTTTGACTCGACTTCGCGCGAGCGCAATCAAGTTGCGTCACCGCGGAGCGGCGCATGAATGACGCATGCGCGATCGGGCCGTGGCAAGCTCAGCGTATTGCGATTGGGCGCGATGTCAGCGCCGCAGTCGTGTTGCTGCATGGCTATGGAATGTGCGCCGAAGATTTGATCCCCTTCGCACACTCGCTCGGCGCACGCGCCAGTTTTTACATTCCACAGGCGCCGCTTGCTTTGCAACATGGCAAACGCGCGTGGTGGGAGACCGATTCAACTCGTGTCGCACAAATCAAATCGAGCCCGCGCGATCTCAGTGATCTCGATCCGCCGCGGCGCGCACCGATCCGCGCGCAGCTGGCGGAGTTTCTACACGCAGTGCGCCGCCGCGAACCGAGTCTGCCGCTCATCGTTGCGGGATTTTCCCAAGGCGCCATGTTGGCCAGCGATCATCTGTTTTTCGATCGAGCGCAAGTCGATGGGCTGGCGCTGTGGTCTGCCTCATGCATTGCCATCGAGGCATGGAAAGCGCGCCGCGGCGCGGCGCACGGCCTTGCCGTCAGCATCGCTCATGGACGGTTCGACCCGGATTTGGCTTTCGCGGCCGGTGAGCGCTTGCGCGATTTCTTCATCGATGCGGGCGCAAAGGTCACCTGGGTTCCTTTTGATGGAGGTCACGAAATTCCGCTCGTGGTTTGGCGCTCGCTCAAGCAAATGATTGCCAAAGCCTCCGCGGCCAGTTCTCCAGGCACTCACGCCGCATCGACGCTGCCGAATGTGACGCCTTAGACGGCTAAGCTCGGTCACACTATGTCAACATTCAACGCTCCGGTCAGCTCCAGTCAGTATGAAGGCCAACGCGCTCCTCACTCGCACTAAGAACATCGCTTCGGAAACCGCGGCAAAGCATGCGGCCGACGTGGATCGGCAGGCGCGCTTTCCTGCGGAAAGCCTGAGCGCGTTGCGGCGCGAGCAGTTGCTCGCCGCAGCCGTGCCCACCGAGCTGGGCGGCGCGGGCTGCTCGCTGCGCGAGCTGGCCGACATGTGCGCGGCGCTGGCACAAGGATGCGGCAGCAGCGCCATGGTGTTGGCGATGCATCACATCCAAGTCGGCTGCATCGCACGGCACGGACTGAGCTCGCCCTTGTTGCGGCAATATCTCATCGACCTCGTTGAACATCAGTATTTGCTCGCCTCCATGACGTCCGAAGTGGGCACGTCCGGCGACACGCGCTCCAGCATTTGCGCCGTGGAGCGCAATGGCGGCCGGTTCACGCTCAACAAAGACGCAACCACCGGCTCGTATTGTCAGCATGCCGACGCCATTCTGGTGACCTCGCGCCGCGCGGCGGACTCGCCGCCGAGCGATCAGGTGCTCACGCTCGTGCGCAAAGGGGATTACACGCTCGAACAAACCACGAGCTGGGACACACTGGGCATGCGCGGAACGTGCAGCCCCGGTTTCAAGCTCACATCGCAAGGCGATGAAGCGCAAATCATTCCCGGCGCGTACGCCGATTCCTCCGCTCAAACCATGGTGCCCTACTCGCATGTCTTGTGGGCGGCATTGTGGTCCGGTTTGGCTGCCGATGCGCTCGCCCGCGCAGGCAACTACGTGCGTGCCGAAGCGCGGAAGAAACCAGGCACCGTGCCTCCCACCGCCGTCCGGCTTGCTGAGGCTTCAGTGGAGCTGCAAACCATGCGAAGTCACTGGCAGGCTCTCGCCGATGAGTTCGATGACTACAGCGCGAGCTCCGCCGGCATGCAAGAGTTGCTGTCGATGCAGTGGGCGCTGAAGATGAACAACTTGAAAGTGGCCGCATCGAGCGCCGCGCCGCAGATCGTGCACAAAGCGCTGCAAATTCTCGGCATCATAGGCTTCAAGAATGACTCCCCATGGAGTGTCGGCCGGCACTACCGCGACGTGCTGTCGGCATCGCTGATGGTCTCGAACGAGCGGATTGCGAGCAAGAGCGCGTCGATGCTGCTCGTATTGAAAGAGTAGCCGAGACCCGCATGTCTGCATCATTCGGCGTGCAGTCGTTCTACGACGATCTGGTGAAGCACGGACTCATTGTGCCGGTGGGCGTGCCCGGAGCATTCGGCCGCAGCGCCGTATTCGAGGACGTGCTCGAGCGCTTCAATGCGGCGGTCACTCGCTTGTCGAAAAACGACGGCGCCGACTACTTCACCTTCCCTCCCATCATCGACCGTAAGATTCTCGAGCGCGTGCATTACATGGATTCGTTCCCGCACTTGTGCGGCGCGGTTTATAGCTTTTTCGGCAAGGAATCGGAGGCCAAGACGCTCGCGCAGGAGATCAATGCGGGCCGGCCATGGGGCGATGCGCTGCGGATGACCGAGGTCACGTTGAATCCGGCGGCATGTTATCCCGTGTATCCGAGTTTCAAAGGCACGGTGCCCGCGAAAGGCCGGCTCGTGACCATGCTCAATTGGGTCTACCGGCACGAGCCCTCGCCAGAGCCCACGCGTATGCAGTCGTTCCGGGTACGTGAGTTCGTGAGGGTCGGCACGCCGGCGCAGGTAGTCGAGTGGCGCGACATGTGGCTCGAGCGCGGGCTGACTCTTCTGACCTCGCTGGGCTTGCCCGCCAAGTCCGATGTCGCATCCGATCCGTTCTTCGGACGCGGCGGCAAAGTGCTGGCCGCTGGGCAAAAAGAACAAAAGCTCAAGTTCGAAGTCGTCGTGCCGGTCATCTCGCAGGACAATCCAACGGCCGTCTGCTCGTTCAACTTTCATCAGGAACACTTCGGGTCGACGTTCGACATTCGCACCGAAGACGGCGAAGTCGCCAATACCGCGTGCCTGGGATTTGGGCTCGAGCGTGTTGTGATGGCGTTGTTCAAGACGCATGGCTTCACGCCCGCAGACTGGCCGAGCGCCGTGCGCCGGCAGCTATGGGGCTGATCCGCCGCGCGAGAATCCCATGACCCGTATCGCTGTCCTGCCCGAGCTCGACGCAGGCCGCTACACGCGCAGCGTCCTACACTCCGAATCGAGCGTTTGGCTCGAAAAGAATTGTTACGTCGATATCTGGATCGAGCTCATTCATGCGCTCGAGCTCAATCCCATCGCCATGATGGCGTTCACGCTCGCCATCGATTTCGAAGGCGATCAGTGGACTTTCTTCAAGCCCGTGCATTCCGAGCTGCGCGAGCTCTACGGCATCGATGTGCAAGAGCTCAACGTGTGGCGTCCGCTGATCGAGCATGCGCAGGAGCACTTGCGCGCCGGCAAGCTGATCAGCACGGAGGCCGATGCCTATTGGTTGCCTGACACGCAAGGCACGGACTACCGGCGGCAGCACACAAAAACCACCATCGTGCTCGCAACGCTCGATATCGATGCGCGCAAGCTCGGATATTTTCACAACGCGGGCTATTTCGAGCTCGAGGGCGAAGACTTCGCTCGCATCTTCCGGCTCGATGCGCCGCATGATCCCGCGTTCATGCCGCTATTCGCGGAGAGCGTGCGCATCGATCGGCTCGTGCGCCTTTCCAAGAATGATTTGGCCGAGCGCTCCATCGCGCACTTGAGAATTCATCTTGCGCGGACGCCGCAAACCAACCCCATCGCGCGTTTTGCGCAGCGCATCGACACCGAATTCACCGGATTGCAGGCCAAAGGGCTCGACTATTACCATGCGTGGGCGTTCGCCAACATTCGGCAATTGGGAGCGGCCGCCGAGCTCGCTGCGAGATACGTCGATTGGTTGGCTCAGTCGAGCGGATTGAATCTCGCCTCGTCACGCGATGCGTTTCATGCCGTGTCCGCAGCCAATAAAACGCTGATCCTGAAAGCGGCGCGCGCGGTCAATGCAAAGCGTGCACTGGATCTGTCCTTGTTCGAGCCGATGCACCGCGACTGGGACACGGGCCAGCAAGCGCTTCGGGACGTGTTCGAGACCTCGGCATGAGCGTCGATGGAGCTCAGCGCATCGTGGCCATCGATGGCGCACGCGGCGCGGCCATGCTGTTCAGCTGTCTCGCGCATTTCGCATGGTGGATTGAGCTTGCGTATCCGCTGACGTGC
Organism: uncultured Steroidobacteraceae bacterium; assembly: GCA_964247385.1. Classification (GTDB taxonomy): domain Bacteria; phylum Pseudomonadota; class Gammaproteobacteria; order Steroidobacterales; family Steroidobacteraceae; genus TMP-86. The sequence continues at coordinate 102,491 of CAXTUB010000003.1, forward strand.
GGCGTGCTCAGCAGCATCGGCATGATCGCAACGCCCACATTTCTCGTGTTGAGCGGCGCAATGACGGGAATACTCCTGTCCCGAGATCGCGCCGACATCGCGCGCGTCAAATTCAAGCTCTTGAACCGCGGCCTGTTCCTGCTGACCTTCGGTCATTTGTTGGTGGCTTTGACCGAGTGGCACCGCCACGGCAGCTTGGTGCGCGCCATCGCAGGCGCGTCCGTGGTGGATGAGATTGGGCTGGCCATGACGCTCGCCGGTGTATTCGCCCACACCCTGTCGCAGCCGAGCGCCCGCCGCGCCGCAGGGGTTGGCGCCGTCATCGCACTCTTTGTTTGCTGGGCTGTCATCCAATACGCGCCGGCGCAGCGAGAATGGTCGGTGCTTGCAACGCGCGCGTTACTGGGCGCGCGGGTGACAGACATGTACGGGCCGACCTACCTCGCACCGACGCTGCAGTACATCGCCATATTCGCACTCGGCCTTTCGCTCAGTGACGTGTTGATGGAACACCGCTCGGCCGCTGCCCGCTTCACACAATACGGCCTCTTACTAGTCCTGACTGCGATCACCGCGCGATTACTTCGCTATGCGCTGGATCATGGGCTGACCGCGGGTGCGCCGCTCGGCGTCGATCAAGCGTTCGCATTGTCCGGAAAAATTCCGCCGACTCCCGCTTACCTCGCGTTCTACGGCGGCCTCGGGCTGGCAATGATCGGCGGGTTCATCGCCGCATGGCGCCGCGGTTGGCCATATGCCCATGCGGTGCTCCAGTGGCTCGCCGTGATCGGACGCGCCTCGCTATTCGCGTTCGTGCTTCAATATTTCCTGTACTGGACGTTGCCGGATTGGATGGGTATTCGACCCGGGCCTTGGTCGGGTTTGATCTACGTTGCGAACGTCTTGCTGCTGTGGTTCGCGTGCCGCGCCTGGACCGCCCTCGGAGGCAACCGGCTATTGACCGTGGGGTTGAGGCCCCGCATCGCTCTGGCATCGAGCTAGCGCGCGTGGCGGCGTTCCGAGAAACACCGCGACGCTGCTAAGCTAGAGAGGCATGAGGCCACGACGCCGATCTGCCCAAGCCGTCGAAGGCGCGCCTGCGCCGGCGCGCTCGTCGAGATATCGCAACCTGCGCAATCCCTTCACGCCGGTGCGCGTTTTCTCCGACGACCAAGTCGAGAGCATACACACCGCGGCGCTGGGCGTTCTCGAGCGCCAAGGCATGCGCATCATGTCGGCGAGGGGGCGCGCCGTGTTGGATGCCGCGGGCGCCGCGGTCGACGAGACGACCCACATGGTGCGTCTCGACCGCAATCTCGTGACTGCAGCACTCGAAACTCTCCCATCCGAAGCGCCATTGATCGCACGCAACCCCTCGCGCTCTTGTCGAGTGGGCGGCTCGCACGTGGTGTTTGCGCCGGTCGCCGGACCGCCGAGCGTGAGCGACCTCGCACGGGGTAAGCGCAGCTGCACGCTCGCCGATTTTGCGGACTTTGTCCGGCTCGCGCAGTCATTCGATGTCATGCACGTGCTCGGACAAGCCGCCGAGCCGGTCGATACGGACACGGCGGTGCGGCACTTGGAGACGGCGCTCGTGGAGCTCACCTTGAGCGACAAAGTGCCGAATTTCTACGCGCGCGGGCAAGGCCAATTGATGGATTGCTTTGCCATGCTGCGCATCGCGCATGGCATCGATGAGGACGCGTTCAAGCGCGAGCCGCGCTGCTTCACCGTCGTCAATACGAACTCTCCGCTCGTGCTCGACTTGCCGATGACCGACGGCATCATTGATTTCGCGCAGAACGGTCAACTCGTGATTGTCACGCCCTTCACGTTGGCGGGCGCCATGGCGCCGGTGACCATCGCCGGCGCGCTCATGCTCGCCCATGCCGAAGCGCTGTTCGGCATTACTCTGGCGCAGCTCGTGAAGCCGGGCACGCCGGTCATGTATGGCAGCTTCACTTCGAACGTTGACATGAAATCCGGCTCGCCCGCATTTGGCACGCCGGAATACACCAAGGCCGCATTCGGCGCCGGGCAGCTGGCGCGGCACATCGGCGCACCCTGGCGCTGCTCGAACGCGACCGCATCGAATGCGCCCGACGCGCAATCGGTGTACGAATCACAAATGAGTTTGTGGGGCGCCCTGCTCGGCGGCAGCCACTTTTTATTGCATGCCGCCGGCTGGCTCGAAGGCGGACTCACGGCGTCATTCGAAAAATTTATTCTCGATATCGAAATGCTGCAAATGTTCGCAGAAACATTTCAGCCCGTATCGGCGGACTTCGCCGAGATGGGCGCCGATGCGATTGCCGAGGTGGGACCGGGCGGTCATTTCTTCGCCGCGGCACATACCATGGAGCGCTATCGAGATGCGTTTTATAGTCCGCTCATTTCGGACTGGCGCAATTACGGTGCGTGGACTGACGACGGCGCCAAGTCTGCGACTGAACGGGCGGGCGCGGTGGCGCGCAAAACGCTCAATGAGTTTCAGCCTCCCCCGCTCGACACGGCAGTTCGCGATGCGCTTGTCGACTATGTGGCCCGCCGCAAGCAAGAAGGGGGTGCGCTTCCCGCGGGCTGAATCTCTCAAGGCCAACTCGTTACGCAGTTATTTAGATTTGTTCGATAGTCTCACCGACTTGAGATAAAAAACGCGCCCTGGCTTTTGCCCATGGGCGAAAATGATCAGCGACTGGACATGGCGCATGTCCATCAGCCGCGTCGCCGGCGCCCGGCGAATCTCATCCAGTGAAAACTGAAAGGCGACATGCGATTGCGGCGGCAACAACACCCGCGCATTGAAACGATCGCTCATCTGGAAGTTGTGCGCTCGGTCATTCACGCGCACATTCAGCGGAAGCTCCTCATCGCTTGGATTCGCCAGCTCAATGACGAGAGATTGGTAGCCCGTCCAGTCGGGTGCAGGCTCATCCAGCGCAACCCCAGGCCACTCGCCGCCGCTCAGCGGCACCCGCAGCCCCGCGCCTTCGACCCAATCCAGCCTAGAATCTTCGTGCACAAAATATAGATCTAAACTTGAACTAAACCGCGCAAGCTCTGGAAAAATATCGGCCCTGCGCGCGTATGCGGCTACGCACCAAGCGAGCGGAGCAAACGCAATCGCCGTACATGCAATGAACGCCGCAAGTGCAAAGCGCGCCTTGGCGCCACGCGAAGCGCGCCAACGGGCCCAGCCCAGAGCGGCAACGACGCCAAGCATGTCGTGGAAGACATCGCCCCATTCGCCGTCGCCTCCGCTGAATTTCTGAGCGATCTCGATGGCGCCCCCCACCAAGAATCCCAATACCAAGGCGTAGGCTCCGGCGTGCCTCCTCGATCCCCAGACCCGTAAAAACAATAAGTTAATTAAGAAAAAGACGGGCGCATGTGCGCTGTTTTGCAGAGTTTCGCTGAAACGTGTGGACCCCGGCACCTCACCGAAGACGGTCAGCAGAACGAGACCCACGGCCGTGACGGCCGACACCCCATGCCGCCACGCAAGTGCTATTGTTTTCTGGTCCACCGCGTGTTGCCGACTACCTGGACATTCGCAATGCCCTTGCCTGATCGATCAGCTCTCGTCATGTCTCAGCCGCTCCCGGCTGACTTGCAGGACGCGATCGCGCGCCGTATTTACCATGCGCCACGAGTGGTTGAAAGCTATACGAGCCATGCGCTCGATTCGCAAGAAGCCATGGCCCTGCTCACTTACCAACCAGAGTTTGCTCATCGTGACGTGCTCGACATTGGCGTAGGACTTGGCCGGACCTCGCGCTATCTGGCTCCGCTTGCGCGGCGTTATGTAGGAATCGATTACTCACCGCAGATGATTCGCGCGTTGCAGCGCGAGATGCCCGAGATCGTGGCACAACTTGCGGACATGAGAAAACTCGATCAATGGCCCACGGATTGCTTCGATTTCGTTTTTGCGAGCAACAATGTCATCGATGCGGTGAGCCATGCCGACCGCGTGCGCGCGCTCGGCGAGATGGCGCGCGTGCTGCGCCCGGGCGGCATCCTCATGTTCTCCTCGCACAACCAATGCTTTCGGGCAGCGCTTGCGGGGCCAAGGCTCAGCCTTTCGAGAAATCCGGTGACGCAAATTTTGCATGCCTTGCGATATGCGCGGCAGCTGTCGAACCATCTGCGCATTCGGAATTACCGCCGCATCGAAGCTGGATATGCGCTTCTGAACGATGTAGGACACGATTTTGCGCTGCTGCATTACTACATCGATCGGACCACGCAGGCGGCTCAGCTTGCCGAGCGCGGCTTCACTCTGATCGATGTATTCGACCGCGCCGGCCACCGTCTTGCCGATGCGGCCGATGACAGTGCAAATACGCATCTCATGTATGTGGCGCGCCGATCTGCGGCACCTCGCCCGCCAAAAGCGCAGCGCGATGCAGATACTCGGTCGCGCGACGCTTAGCGACGATATCTGCGTAAATCAGCTCAGCGCGCTGTTCGCTGATCTGCAGCGCTGATGCGAGCGGCCCCGCGCCTACATCGTGATTGTGCGCCCATAGCGCCAAGTCCATCTGCTCATAGGGCAAGCCGAAATAGAATTCGTCTTGCCCCTGGGCCATGCTGTACGTGTCGGTCGTCGGCCGAGCATTCGCGATTTCTTCGGGAATTTCGAGCGCGCGCGCGAGTGCGTATACCTGCGTTTTGTAGAGATGTGCAATGGGCTTCAAATCCGCTGCGCCATCTCCGAGCTTGACGAAAAATCCTTGGTCGTACTCGAGCCGGTTCGGAGTGCCGATCACGGCGTAGTTGAGCCGATCGGCATGAAAGTATTCGAGCATCTTGCGCGTGCGCTGCTTGAAATTCGTGGCCGCGACAATTTGCAAATAGGCCGGCAATTGCATGCGCTGGTCGAAGGTGCGGCCATCCGGCGCCTGCGCGACCAAGTGAAAGTGATTGAACTGGCCCTCGAGCCCGCCGCGAATGACGATCTTGCTGCGCCAAGACGCATCGTATTCGGGAAACACTTGGCGCATGGCTTCGTCGCGCCAGCGATAACAGCCGAGCGCTTCGAGCGTCGGTGCAATGTCGACGGTGAGCGCGTGGACGCCAAGCTGCTCTGCCAGCATCGCCGCACGCCGCGCGCTGTCCGACGAGGAATCTCGCTCCGGCAACATGAGAGCGCAGATCTTGCGTGCACCCACGGCACGCACCGCAAGCGCCAGACACACCGAGCTATCCACTCCGCCGGAGATCGCCACCACCAAGCCGCGCTTGCGAAGCTCACGAGTTTGCTCACGCAACAGATTCGCAATGCGCTGAATTTCCGCCGGCGCATCGAGCTCGAGCACTCGGGACGAGAGACTCACGCGGCGCGATGCGCAAACTGCGATTTGGCACGGCGCGCCGCAATGACGCGCACCACTCCGCTCGAGTCGGTGACCGATTCGACGCGCTCAAACTCCGGCAGGCCCTCGAGCCGCTTGATGAGCGCTGCGCCTTGGCCCGCTCCCACCTCGAACACCAGCGCACCCGCCGGCCGTAGAAAACGCGGCGCATCGTTGACGAGCCGCATCAAAATGCCGATGCCCAGCGGGCCGCCGTCAAAGGCGAGGCTCGGCTCGTGATGGGCAATTTCCGCAGGCATGTCCGCAAGCTTGGCGCTGCGAATGTAAGGCGGATTGCACGTGAGCACATCGACCTTGCCGAGAAATTCAGGCTTGTCGAGCGGAGCCAGCAAGTCGCCGACGACGAAATTCACACGATCCGCAATGCCGACATGATCCGCATTGCGCTCGGCCAGCGCGATGGCGGCTTCGCTCAAATCTGAGCCCGTGACACGCGCTTTGGGAACCTGGTGTGCAATGGCCAATGCAACGTTGCCAGAACCCGTGCAGACGTCCACGACGTTCACCATGGGCGCTGTTCGCGCTCCTACGCCCCGTGGCGCGCCTGCCGCAGGCTGGGCATCCTGCGCGGTCAGGAGGCCATGCGTAATCTCAATCGCCTTGCGAGCTAGCATTTCAGTCTCTCGCCGTGGAATGAGCGCCTCTGGACCGGCGTACAGCTCGAGCTCCATGAAGTATTGACGGCCGGTGAGGTACGACAGCGGCACCCCCGCGAGCCGCCGTTCGATCGAGTCGTCGAGAGTTCGCTGCATTGCCTCGTCGAGGGCCGGCAGGTCGTCGCTCGACGCCGATTGCGCCGAACACGGCGCGCCCGCTGCCGTATGCCACAACGCACGCAATGTCGATTCCGGAGTCTCTTCCGGCTTATCCGGCAGTGGCTTTAACGACGCCCGGACTCGCGCAAGGCGTTCGCCGTAGCGGTGCATGACGGTCAGCGTCGCAATCAGGCCGCGATGCGTTTCTTGGCGCGGATGAACTGCTCGATGTTGCTGACGCTATCGAGATTCTCCGGAATCATCTCCTCATCGCGCACTTGAATGCCGTATTCGCCCTCGAGAAAGGTCACGAGCTCGATGAAGCCCGTCGAATCGACGATGTGGTGCGCAAGGAACGATTGCTCGTCGCCGAGCTGCTCGCGCCCGCCCATGAGAAAGTTTTCCAGTACAAAGCCGCGCACAGTGCGCTTGATGTCTTCCATTGAAACTCGCTTAGCTCAATCCACGCTTACTGATCTTGCCGGTGTCGGTCCGCGGCAACCCTTCCATGAACACCACTGCCTTCGGCACCATGAAGCTTTCCAGGTGCTTGAGGCAGTGACGAATCACATCCCGCTCTGAATACCGGAAACCCGCTTTGAGCACAACGAAAGCCTTCACAGCTTGCCCCAGAAGCTCATCTGTGATTCCGATCACGGCGGCTTCGAGCACACCGTCCAGGGCGTGCAAGGCATTTTCCACCTCGCGTGGACTCACTTTCTCGCCGCGGCTCTTGATGACGTCGTCGCCCCGCGCCACGAAGTACAAGTAGCCTTCATCGTCGGTTCGAAATTGATCTCCTGTGTGCAGCACCCATTCACCCGGCAGCGGCCCCGGCTTCAGCCGCTCGGCCGTTTCCAGGGGCTTGCGCCAATAGCCGCGCATGACGTTACTTCCACGCACAACGAGCTGCCCGGTACTGCCGTTCGGCAGCCGCTCACCCGCCTCGTCGATGAGCCAGACTTCTTCATTAGGCATACCGCGCCCGACGCTCAATGGCCGAATATCAAGTTGCTCCGGCGGAAGGTAGGTGACCCGCTTGCATTCGGTGAGGCCATACATCGAAAAGAGCGCGGCTTGCGGGAACGCTTTGCGAATATTTTGAATGTGACTTTCCGACAGCGCGGCCGCGGTATTCGTAACGAGCCGAAGCGTGCTCAAATCGTACGAGGCAAGCGAGGAAAAATTCAGCAACATGGAAAACACGGTGGGCACGCCGGGCAGCACTGTCACTTTCTCTCTCACCATGGTCTCGATGATGCGCACGGGAAATGCCATCGAGCGCTGCAGGACCACGCACGCGCCCGCGCGCGAGGCCATCAAAATCTGATACAGGCCATAGTCGAAAGCGATGGGCAGCACGTTCAGGATCACATCACTCGCGCGCAAGCCCAAATAGGTACTGATCGAAGTCGCAGCCGACACCATGTTGAGGTGCGACACCATGACGCCCTTGGGGTCACCGGTCGAGCCTGAGGTGTAGATGATGGCGGCGAGGTCTTGGTCGATGATTGCGGGCTCGATCGGGGACGCAGCGCGTCCAGCCGCTGTATCCGTGCAGCAATCGAACTCGAGCGTCGTGAATGCGAATGGCGATGAAGCCCATGCCGATGCGGACACCGGCTGGGTCCCAGCGGACTCGGCTGCGCGCTCGCCCACCCTCACGATCGTACGGAGCTCGACCGCATCGGACCATGCCGCATGCACCACATCGGCGAAGTGCGAGTGAGTAATCAAGGCTTTCGCGCCTGAATCAACGAAAAGATATTTGAGCTTGTCGGCCTTGACTTGCGGATTGATGGGCATGAACACCGCGCCCGCCTTCAATGCAGCAAATATGCTGATGACGGCTTCGACGCAGTTCTCAAGGAAAATGGCGACTCGATCGCCGCGCGCGATGCCTCGAGCATGAAGGATCGTAGCGAGGGTTGAGGCGCGCGCATCCAACTCGCCGTACGACAGGCGGCTCGATTCATCGATGATGAACGGCGAGCTCGGCGTGGCCCGTGCGTGCCTCTCGAGCCAGTCTTGCAACAGCACTAACGTCGCCCGCGAATCAACTGCTCGTCCACCAACATGGTGGACAGGATGCAGACAAACGACATGTTGTCGGAAAAGCCCACGGCACGGCCGGCGCGGCATTTTGCGACGAGTTTGCTCACCGCGGCGGGATCAAAGTAGCCGCTCGATGCGATGCGCTCGGAGCTCATCAGCTCATGGGCGTAATCAACCAGCTGACCATTCTGAAAAAATGCCGCACTATCCGGCGCGCGATACGGCTGCTTGGCGCGCGCCGTGATTTCCAGCGGCAAGTAAGGAGACACCGCCCGCTTGAGCAAATATTTTTCCTTGAGCCCTCGAATTTTCATCTGCGGCGGTAAGGCATTCGCAAACTCGATAACGCGATGATCAAGAAATGGGTAGCGTCCTTCGACCGAATGCGCCATGGCCATGCGATCGCCCTGCGAGCTGAGCAGGTAACCGCTCAACAGCGTGTGCGCTTCGACGTATTGGTCACGACCCATGGCAAAAAAATTGGCCGCGCTCGGCGCCAATCGCTGAGTGGCGCGCCTGCATGTGGTATCGCTCATTTGCGCACGCGCGTCGCTCGAAAAGAACTGCCAGCCGCGGCGCGTGGTGGTCCAACGCGGGCCATGTGCAAATCCGATCGCTTCAGTCTCGCTCAGACCTTGAGCATAAAAGCGTTCGGTCATTGCCCGGGCCGACGATGGCGAATTTTTCAGATAGGGATAGAGCCGCGTCAGCAGCGCGGGCCGAGCCTTCGATGCCGGCGAGCGCGACCAGAAACGCCGGATCTTCGCTTCCTTGAACAAGTCGTATCCGCCAAAGGCTTCGTCCGCGCCCTCCCCCGTCAGCACCACCTTGAAGCCCTCTGCGCGCACACACTCGGACAGGAGAAAGAGTGGCGCGGGTGCCGTGCGTACGATGGGTGTTTCCGTGTGTCGAATGACTTGCGGGAATACGCGCCCGATGTCAGAAGCCGAGCAGACTACCGACGTGTGCCGCGTACCCAGGTGTTGCGCCATACGCGCTTGATGCGAGCTCTCGTCGAATTCCGGATCGTCAAACGTGATACCGAAAGTGCGCAAAGGCGCGCCGTGATGTCTCTTGACTAGCGCGGCGATGGACGATGAATCGAGGCCGCCGCTTAGATATGCGCCGACCGGCACATCGGCGCGCAACTGCAATCGGACAGAATCGGTCAGGAGCGAATGCAGCTCGTCGGCAAGCCGGTCTTCTGCTCGGGCCGGCGGCGGCTCGCTAGGAAACTGCCAGTCCCAGTAACGAGTTAACGTCTCGCGTCCGGATTCGATCGTTAGAACGTGGCCCGGCGCGAGCTGCTCAATGCCTTCGAAGATGGAATCCGGGGCGAGCGGCGACCAGTACGTGAGCACATCCCCGAGCGCCGTCAGATTGAGCCGCCGCGGCACGTCGTGCAAGGCAAACAGGGCCTTCACTTCCGAAGCGAATACGAGACGGCCCGCAGCCCGAGCCAAGAAGAGCGGTCGCATGCCCACGCGATCGCGCGCGAGCACGAGGCGCTTACGGGATGCATCCCACAAAGCGATGGCAAACTGGCCATTCAAGTGTTGTACGAAGTCGAGCCCGTATTGCTCGTATGCGTGCACGATCACTTCGGTATCCGAATGCGTCTCGAAGCGATGACCCGCCGCGGTTAATTCGCGGCGAAGCTCGATGAAGTTGAAGATCTCACCGTTGAACACCGTCCACACGGAGCCGCTTTCATTGCGCACCGGTTGAGTGCCGCCGGCCAGGTCGATGATGGAAAGCCGCGCATGGGCCAGCCCACATTCCGCGCTCTCGTAGAAGCCATACCCGTCGGGGCCTCGATGATGAAGAGTTTCGATCATCGAAGACAGGCTCAAGCGCGAAGGCGGCTCACGTTGCGTGCGATTTAGAATTCCGGCGAGGCCGCACATGGGCTATCGAATCACAAGCGGTTTAAATATCTTCATCTGCTTGAGTGATATAGAAACGCAAAGCACCATACTGATTAAAAGCGCTGGGACTAAGCTCTGCAAAGAAAGGCCGCTTGGATCGAACGGAAAAATGGGTATCCGAAAGAGCTCCCAGGAGTTCGTCGTTACCCGCCACGTCGATCGTGAGCGACTGCATTCCTTGTGATCTCGCAGCAGCAATCAGCAGCATGAGCCCTTGTGCCGTCTGGGCTCGATTTGCGATCGTGAGACAATCTTTGATGTTCATTCGCTCGTGCGAGACTTCGCACACAAAATACATTTTCAGCCTTTGAGAAGTCTTAGACGTGATCGCAAAAATTTCGTATGCGTGTTTCGGTTGCGAGGTAAATCGCCATTGCAAGAAACGCCGATCACGCACACCAACGGCCATGACAGACCTATCGAATTCAGCCCAGAGACCATCAAAGCGCTCGTCGAAATCCTGTAACCAACTCCCCCTAAGACTTCCTACTGATGAGCGTGCTCGAAGCCAACTGGCGTCAAGCTTGTCCGCAAGCGGCGCTGCGATGGCAGCAAGCCACTGGGGCATGTGACGCCGCAGATACTTACGACTTCGCAATACGCGCACGAATTGCAACACCTCTTGGCTTACATGTGCAGGCAGCCGTCGACTGAGAGCTGCTGCACTAGCGGACGGCAACCCATAGATCAAATCACCACACTGCACACTTTGAGCGCGCGCTTCTCGTTGAAGCAACAAAGCCGGAAAAGCTGTGCGATGTCCTGGCATAACGATCAGGTCCGTCAGCACGGCAGCTCGCAATGTTTGATCCCTAAATGTGAAATTCCGCGGATTCGCGGCGATTGCCCCTACGGGTCCAGCAGCCCGCTCGTGTTGCAGCAGACATATGCTCGAATGACCCGCTATATTTTCGATATGCGCCCAATCGTAGCGTGACCGCGCGTTGTCTCTCCAAGACAAATTTGTTTCAGCCGCGCGCCATATTCCCAGGATCGTTTCGCGATCGGAAACACAGTGTGCCTGTATTACCGAGTATCCATGTACGTTTGGCGACAATGGTACTTTTGCTGCATTAGCCGACATCACGAATTTGGCATATTGCCGAATTTCCCAGGGCAGATGGCTGCAATGCTTCTCAAATTATCCCCAAGGTGCGAATCGATGCGGCAGTTAATCGTAGTCGCCTCGGGCGTCGCTGAGCAGCCCAATTGTCGCCAAACTGCGAATATTGACGTAATGCAGTTCGAGCCTGAACCTTATCAGCCTAAGTGAGAGTGGGAACCGGAACCGGTTGATCAAGACGTATCCAACTCGTCGCGCATTATGAGTCTGCGCAGCACATGGCCGATCACGTCTAGAGCATTGGGTGAGTAGCTAACATGTCGCGTCATTTGCGTTCGTTTTGTCTAAAGCGCTTTGCGAGAGCGTGGTTGGTTGGGCTTGCCGGCGCGACGTTAGCCGCTCCCGTACTCGCGATGTCTGTGATTACTTCAGAGGAGTTTGATTCAACGGCTCTACCTGCATCTTGGCAGTTTGGAGCTCAAGCTGGCGGAAACGTTGCGATCTCTACCGACAAGTCGCTTAATTTTAGTAGTAGTGCCGGCAGCGTGAAAGGTAATTATCCCGCTGCTTCTGGCGAGGTGTATGTTTGGGGCACGTACGATATTTCTAAGTTAAAAGCCAGCGAAGTCTATATCGACTTTTGGGCCAAGATGCCCGGTGCCAAGCAAGGGCTGAAATTCCTCAAGATTTTTGGTGCAAGCAGTGGATCTGGCTATGCCAACACGACCTTTGCACTGGATTACACTGGGGTGGATCTTGGGTCGATGTATCAGGTCTCTTTTGGCGATGGTTCCACTCCTGGCAATGACACTGCCAATGTAATTAACTTTGATGGGTCGAACCCTGAATACATCGGTCGCTCTTATGGAAAGGGCGCCAGCGTATCCACGCCACAGCATAGCCGTTGGCCGAGTTCAAAATGGGGACAGAGCTGGCATCATTTTAAGATTCGTGCAAAGTTCAACGACGGCAACTCCTCACAAAATGAGGTGGCAGACGGCGCTTACTTCGTCGAAATCGACGGCGCGGTTTATGTAGACGCAAAGGGTTTGTTTAACAGACATTACTCGAACGGGCCGATAGATCGAGTGGAGCTCTTTGGGTGGGCCCAGAACGGGTCACGCCCGTTCGAAGTGTGGTATGACAATGTGCAGATCAGTACGGGAGGATTTGCAGGATCAGCACCGTTACCATCACCGCCGACGACAAACTTGCCGCCTGATCCGCCTAAATCTCTATTGGTGCGGTAAGACGCACTGCTTACAACGAGTGTACTCAAGCCAAATCGTCGCGAAGCATTTCCTTTAATACAGATTGAATATCGTGGACGAGCCGGTTGTGGCCTTGCAATGCGTCCGCATATTCCTTGCCTCTGACGCCTAGTTGATCAGTCAGTTCTTTGTCGAGCCAAAGCTTTGAAATTGCTAGGCGCATACTTTTGACGTCCCCTTCCTGAACCAATATCGCAAGGCGTTCATCTAATATTTTGTTGGTGGATGCTCCTTTCGTTATGATCACGGCCCGTCCGCGATTCATGGCCTCGAGATACACGCTAATTCCTGCTGGTTGAATCGTACCTGGCAGTATTGGAATTACGACGAATGCGGCGTGCTCTATGAAAGAATTCCACTGTTTGTAGTCAACTTGGCCTCCAATTCGCTCTACATTTGTAGGCAAATCAGATCTGTCCATTTTCGCGTGATGATCTTTTGCGCTCTTATCAGTGATCAGAATCTTCAATTTGACAGGCAAGTTCCGGACGGCCTCCACGAGCAGTGAATAGTCTCGATGACTTGCACCGAGTGACAGCACATATCGTTCTTCATTCGGAGCCTCGACCTGGCTTGACGGCGGCAGTCCATAATTGTTGGGCTTAAATGGAACATAGGTACACTTTAGCGGATCAATTCCGAACTCTTTGTGATACCCCGTCAAATCTCTGTGGATACATAAGAACCGATCAACCACTGAAAGCCACATTCGCTTAAATGGTCTAAGAGTACGATCGGTTTGAGTGGACGGCGTTCGCAGGATGACATCGAAATAGACAACGATAGGAGGCCGGACTTTTAACGTCTTGACGAGATAGCAAAACCCCATTTCGAATAAATTCGGGTTTGAAATAAATATCAGATCACACGCCTGAACCAGTCGCCAGATTTTCCATAGCTGCCCAACGCGGATTAGCTGCCTGCCAGTAAGACCGAAACTGAGCTGCCTTACCTCATCGTCAGCTGGCCAGGCGAGATCGAACTTTGAAACTAACAATGTTTTCATTTGCCGCCGACGATCGCGCGTTAATGTTGCGCAAGGCTATTGTTAATGCGAGGTTTATCCAGATAAACGGATAGTATGTAACGCTCACAAACTGTCCCGCAATAACAAAGCCCCACGCAGCGATTGAAAGCCCTCTGGCTGCTGCTTGATCGAATGTTTGCCTTTGCCCTTTATCATTGCCAATTGCCTGGACTTCGCGTGACGCAATAAAGTTTCGACGCAAAATCATCAAGAAGAACGCCAATCCAACGATGCCTGTGTCCGTGCCAACCTGGATGAAAATGTTATGGGGCAGTTCCGCATTGTCATAGAGCTTGTCTGAGGCGAAGTGGTCTTCATAGTATTGCGAAAAGTTATAAAAACCTACGCCGAGTGCGGGATGGGCCTCTATCATTTCAAGACCGTGTTTCCAATATAAGAGTCTTTGTTTGGATGGTCTATCGTCGCCGACCAAACTAAACCTCGCCTTTTGTTCTGCAGGGATCAACGAGTAGCCGATCGCTGCAATCAGCGTCACAACAATCAGGGTCTTAACGGACATCCGGTTTTTTAAGAGGGTGCGATACGATTGATATACGAGCGCGATTTGTGAGCCTCGACTACTCGCTCCCATAATTGTCATAACGGCTGTTATTGGCATCAAAAGCAGAAGAAGAAATTTCCATTTAGGTAATTGGGGCCGTAACACTAGTGCGGCTTCGTATACTACCGGCGCAAACATCAGCATCTGAATAGAGAGTTCTCCTGAATTCTGAAAAAAGCCAGGAGGCCCGGCAAGACCCCATGAGGTAAAGGCAAACCCGCGGGCCGCCCACGTTCGAGCTCCAAAAAAAGAAAGCTTAAAACTGGCCAGCACAAACAGCGCTATGAAGACGAAAAACCGCCTTCGATTTGTAACTACATTGATGATTAGAAAATAAATTAGGTACCAGTCAATGAAGTCGATCAGGTGAGCCCATGAAACTGCTGGGTATGCGGCGTTTGCAGCTGAAAGACAGCTTACGCCAAGATACAAAGTCATCCAAAGATTGGCCTTATCTTTGACCCAACGGCGTTGACCATCGAAAAGAAGTCCCACGAAGCAAAGTGCCAGGAACAATTTTCCCCATGGCAAAATGTCAATAGACGGGACAATGGATTGCGGCCTAACATACTCAATTATCAAATATGCGCACAATGATAGAAATGAGAAACCTTCAGTTCGCAGGACGCTGAATATCGCGCGTAGCTTCAGTGCATAGAGGTTTTGGAGCTCTTCAGAGAAACTTGCTTTTGGACAAATCTCGTTTCTGAAGCGTCTCATGTGAAGATGACGGCTTTCTTTCGCATTAGTGACGCGGCGAACGCTCCGCCTTTTTCCAAATCAGCGCGAGCAATGCTCCACTACGCCCCAGGAAATAAAAATAATAGATTCCGATGTTCCAGAGCCTGCATGACAGGTCGAGTTTCTTAAATCGTGAGAATGACGACATGACCAGCAGCGTTATTAGCGCACAGCAGGGCGCGACAAACATATACGACCCTGCGGCAGAAAAAAGCAGCGTCAGCACGTTCAACGCTGCAAAAAGCGTTGTCGCTATCGCTACCTTCGATCGTCTAAACGTCTCAAACGACTGAAAATCGCCTGATCCATGCCATCCTTCTCTCTTGAGAAACTCAGTTAAGCCAGTAGGATACTCGTGGTGTACTACGTGCAGGATTGGTCGAGAACGAATCGATCCGCCAGCTTTGATCGCCCGCATACACAAATCAAAGTCTTCACCAGAGCTGAGATTTGCATCAAAGCCGTTTAGCTGACTAAAGAACTGCTTTCGAATAATCATATGCGCAGTACCCAAATAAGCCATCTGTCGATTCCCCATTCGCGAAAACCAACAGCGGTGCAGCAAGCTGTCGCCTCCCCCCGTCGAACAAATTGACCCAGTAATTTCTTTTGGATTGGCCCTAACTTCCTCAAGGGTACCAAGCAAATTTTCACCCCAAGATCTCGTAACCGAAGTGTCGGCATCGAGAAATATCAGGACCTCTCCGACACAATGGTCAACGATTCTATTGCGCACGCTAGCCACTGTGCCACCACTTAGGGAAATGACGCTCGCGCCATTAGCAGACGCGATTGCTACAGTTTGATCAGTAGAGCCGTGATCGCCAACAACGATCTCGACATCTGCCCCTGCAGGCAAGTTTTCTCTTAATGAGATGAGAAGGCGCGCAATGTTTCGCGCTTCATTCAGCGCGGGGACCGCAATAGAAATTCGGGCATTCGGCATTCTAACGCGACGGCCGGACCAGCCACTTAACACGACTTCGCCACTTGCTTCGCGAAGATGATGTCAGTTCAAGAAGTCGGCCTTTCGCTTCCCGATTTGACAAGAGAATCCAGAGCATCAAGGTAGCAGCAAGAAAGTATACGACTGTCCTTAACACAATATCTTGGATGAGGTTCAGCTGCACAAACGCCGCGTTCGCTATGCAGTAGGCCGCCGCCGCCGCCGCCCCCATCGTGTAAATTGGACGGAAATCGATTGCCAATCCGTACCGTTTGCGCACGGCATTTTGGACTATGCCAAATTGTATTAGCTGCGATAGAGCTAACGCGCATGCCGCACCAACGAATCCTGCTATCGGAATAAGACAAGCATAAAGAATCGTTACAAACATGGCGGTAACGTAGTTGTTTCGACTTAGCCATTTGGTTTCACCGCTCGCCAACAGTCTCGCGCTCGTCAGCTCTGTAAAACATGCGAGAATCGTCGCACAGATGAGAAATGGGACAGCGCGAGCCGCCCCCCTAAAACTTGCGGCGGCCATTATCTGCAACACCGTAGTTGAATAGATGCTTATCCCTAGTCCGACAGTAATAAGCAAGTAGCTGGCGAACGCAAATACGCTGGAAAACACTGCAGCTGAATCTGGCCGCTGCATGATTTTGAACTGTTCCGTTTGCCAATACTGAGAAAAAGGTACCCATATCAGCAACGTCAGAATCCCCGAGAACTTTGATGCAAGCTCAAACAGGCCAACGTTGGCGAGAGAATCCAGGACTCGCACGAAATAGCGGTTCGAGGAATAAATGTAGAGTGACGCCAATCCTGCAAGCCATAAAGGCCAACTGAAAGCAATCATCTTTCTGGCGAGGACTTTATCGAAGCGGACTCCAACTACCACGAGCGTCCATACGCTCAGCGCAAGAGCAAAAGCCGCAGAGGTGAACAAACCACTTATGACTACTCCTAAAACTCCCAGCTTAAAATGTACGACCAACACGAGGTTGGCAATCAATTGACTTGCCAATTTCACCAAATTGATTGCTACAAATACCCCGGGTCTGTCAGTTAATCTGATATACATCAGCGCGTAATACTCGAGCGCTTGCGTCAACATTTGGATTCCGCAAAGCCCGACTACCAGTGCAAACCTAGGCGATTCAAATAAGACTCGAGAAAGCGTCTCTCGAAAGAAAAAGATGGCGCAGACCGTAACCAGGCTAGATAGCCCCGTAATAAGAAATGAGGTCGACACGACCGCATTTTTTTCAGCCACGTCTTCGGCATCATGATAGTAGCGGGGCAGTGCCTGAACCATTTTTGCCCCGAGCAAAGTTTCAAATATTGCGATCGCGAACGATATTAAGCCCACTACGCCGTAATCCGCCGGCGATAAGTAGTGGGTATAAACCGGAAGCATGACGAAGCTGATTAGCTGCCGCGAGATATTGCCGATAGCATAGATCGTGGAGTGCTTCAGCATTCGCCGCGACTGCGAGGAATTCTGCATCAATGTTTGGCCATCCACGTCGGTTCTTGAGGCTGCATTCCTTTATCGCCGGTTTACAACAGTTGCGACTATCTCGGTCAGCCTGTGCAATTGCGTGCCGACAGAAAACTTGGCAACCGCGTGGCGTCGGGCATTAGCGGCGAGCCGGTCGCGCAGTGAGGTATTGTCCAGCAATTGAGAGAACAGGAAAGCGAGCCCCTTATAATCCCCGGGAGCAAAAAGAAACCCGGTAGATTCAGGATCAATGGACTCACTTAGCCCGGGCAAGTTGGAAACTATTGCGGGTAGCCCGCTGGCTTGAGCCTCGAGCGGGGAGCGCGGGAGGGAATCCCATCCCGTCGATGCAATTACAAACGCGAAGCAGCCCCGCTGCACACGATGCAAATCATCGCGATATCCGCCGAAAACAACATGCTCTCTCGATCTCGACGACAAAAGGCGAAGATGCGGGGTTTCTTCGCCATCCCTATTTCCAAACAGCACAATCTGCCAATCACCCGCAACCCGCTCGTCGGAAAGACAGTTCGCGGCCTTCATGATCACCGCAACGCCCTTTCGCTCTTCCATGTGCCCCGAATAGAAAAAGACTTTTCGGCTTCGATCGATTTTGAGCTCGTCGTAAACGTAATAGCGATCGGCCGCATCTGGTCTAAAACGATCAACGTCGACGCCTTGAAAAACCACACTTGTCTTCTGTCGAGGTATGCCGCGGCCGAAAATTGCTGTTCGCGCCATTCCGGCCGACTCAAAAATATAATGGTCTGGCCCATTGCGTCTGAGCGCCACGTCCAGCCTTTTAAGCAGAAGCTTGGCTCCGCCAAACACCGAACTCATCGGTGCCCCCCAGTAAGATATAAAATTCTTGATCCCGCTTCGGCGAAAGCAAGAGTAAATGGGCCTGCTTACTGGCTGATCAAATCCAAATATTGTGTCGATCTGATTGCGTTTAATGTAGCTTTCGACTCGTGAGTCGTCCTCAGGTCGATGGTTTTGGGAATTGACGATCACATATTGCGAAAAGTCTCTAGGCAGCGTCGAGGTTGGGCCGTGAATCATCGAAGGGTAAGCAAAATGTATGCGTGATCGATCGCCCTCGCACAAGCGCATTGCCATTTCAAAGAACGTTGCCTCCAGTGGCCCTATTGCGTAACCGGTGTTTGACTCACAATGCAACAAAACCATGATCGATTTCATACATATCTGACTTCTAAACACTTACCTTTCGCTACCGACTCGACATTGACCGAATTTTTGTTGTCTCGCCTTCGTTCACAATCGACTTGGGATCATAGCGGCAGCGCATTGCAAATGGAGTGCTCTATTTGTGACGCCGTCATTAGCAATCATTATCATCGGCCGGGAAAGTTCAGAAATTGAGCATCGCTCTGTCGGGGACTCATTAGGTATTTCTTCGTGCCGATCGCTTGATGTGGTGGAGCATGACAGCGTGTTAATGTCCACTCCGGAATTACTATGATGATTGCTCCTTTGCCCCCGCACACACTAGTGACGTGGCTCACACAGCTACTGCCATTCTCATTGCTGAGCATGTTCGCAAGAAATCGGGCTTCGATCTTTCTTGCCCACCGTCTGTCTGAGAAGAACGAAGGAAAGCATTCGATCACTTCAGACGTTATTTCAAGGACAGTTTCGATGTTGAGACGGTCTGGTGCGAATCTGACGACGGTGGCAGCACTAATTTCGGAATTTTGTGAAAAGCAGGAAGTGAGGCCCGGCTCGGTCGCGTTTACGATGGACGACGGTTTTGCCGATCAGGGCAAGATGGCTCAGATATTCTTGGATAACGGCGTTCGTCCAACAATTTTTCTTATTACCGGGCTAATTGATGGTAAATGTTGGCCTTGGGATGATCAGCTAGCATATTCGCTCAACCATTCCAAAGTGCCGTCGATAGCACTCCCGGAACTTGATAGACCCATCGAGATTTCGCAGCCCGCGAGCAGAACGCGTGTAATCAAAATGCTCCAAGATAGAATCAAGGAACTGCCTTGGGCTCAAGCGACCGAAGTGCTGAACGAGATTTTTCGACAAACTGGTTGCTCGCCTCCCGCGACACCGCCGCCTGGATACGACGCGCTTACCTGGGATCAGATTCGCGTTTTAGAAAGGCATGGCGTGAGTTTTGCACCTCATTCCGTTACTCATCGAATCGCATCACGGCTGACCGAATCGGAGACCAGGGACGAGATCTCGGAATCCTGGGAACGACTGAAGCAAGAATTGCGCAACCCGTTGCCTATTTACGCTTGGCCCACCGGGCGGTCGGGCGATTATGGACCGCGCGAAATTGCAATAGCAATCGCTCTCGGACTGCATGGTGCAATGGCAGTTAACGAAGATTACGCGATTTTCGACCGTCGTCTCCCTCCTGAAAGTCTGTTTGAACTTAGCCGTTTCGCCTTATCAGGTGATCTAACCAACAACCTGCAGTACGGAACTGCGATCGAGCGCATCAAACAACTCGCCCGTTTTCAAAAATCGTCTTGAGTTCCATTGCACACCTGATCGAGACAGGTGGTCCTGGCGGCGCCGAAAATGTTTTTCTTACCTTGGCGTCACGCACAAGAGTTCAAAATCTCCATCAGCTAGCTCTCGTCGGGCGCGAAGGTTGGCTTGCCGACCGAGCGCGGCAGTGCGGCTTAGCAGTCGAGGTTATTCCCGCGCAGGGTTCGGTCAGCATCCGTTATTTTCGCGAGCTAAGAGCGATCTGCAAACGTCACGACGTTAGGCTGCTAATCGCGCATTTGTTTGGCGCATCGGTATATGCGAGCGCTGTCGGCATGGCTCTCAGGGTTCCGGTCATTAGCGTTTTTCACGGTCAGTCCGATGTATCCGACGAAGAGCGTTTTTTGCCACTTAAGAGAGCACTGATTCATTCAGGCAGTAAAAGGATCGTATTCGTCTCAGAAATCCTTCGAAGTGCCTTGAGCCCACGGCTGCGGCTTGACGAGAGGCACGTATCAATCATCGAGAACGGGATCGATCTCGATCACTTTCGTCAGCCGCAAGCTAGCTCTCTGCGCACGGCCCTAGCCATTCCCGCGGCAAGCCCCATAGTCGGCGCTATTGGTAACGTCCGCGCACCGAAAGGCTACGATGTATTACTGAAGGCTGCGGCGGAAGTTTGTTCAAAGAACACCGCCGTTCAGTTTGTCATTGCTGGCGATACCAGTGGAAGCGTATATCCGCAAGTGGCCGCTTTGAGCGACCGCCTCAAACTATCAGAACGCGTGCATTTTCTCGGGCTACGTGGCGATGTTAAGAACATATTATCGGCACTCGATGTGTACGTTCTCAGCTCGACCACGGAGGGCTTTTCGCTTTCCTTAATTGAAGCGATGGCAAGTGGCCGGGCGATAGTCGCGACTCGCAGTGGCGGCCCGCAAACGTTGATTGCCGACGAGTTGACAGGAATTCTTGTACCGCCAAATGACGAGGGTGCGCTCGCTCGCGGTCTGCTACGGCTTCTTGACGACGCAGAGCTGCGAACCCGGCTAGGCAAGGCCGCAAGTGCAAGCGTCAGCGCGCGATTTAGCGTAGAAAGAATGGTTGAGGGCTATGGGAGCTTGATCAAATCCATCCTGAAACTCGAGTGAGGAATGCTTCCTCGTTTTGCGCGATGTCCTCATGCACACCAATTCTTGGAATCTGATAGAGGTCTACGTGAGGCTCGACCCAACCCTTTTCTGTGGTGACCGCACCGGAATAACTGGCGCGTACTGCCTCTGTCGCCGCTACGCTCGTGTCACCGTTTGGGTAGCAAAACAAGTTAATTTCCTGGCCACAAATTTCTTGCAGGTCTCGGCGAGAACCTAAGATTTCCAGGTGTAAATCCTGGGTATTAGTTCCCGCCAGCAGTCGTCGATGTGTTTTACCGTGAGAACCAAAGCGTATGAGCCCGCTTTGGGACATTAACGAAATCTCCTCACGATTCACAGTCGCGCGCGCGCGCTGTTCCGTGTAAGGTCTCAATAAGTCGCGCGCCTCCAGATCGTCCAACTCCTTCAATGAGTCGATTGCCACATCGACTGCCATTTGGCGGGACCACTCTCCCCGCTTTGCGCGCGAGAGAGATTTGCCGATATGGCGCAATAGCTCAACGGATAAGGTAGACGTCCCCGAGGCTGAGAGTTCTATGTGAATAAGGCGCGAAACCGTGTTAGGCCAAAACTCATGCGGATCATCTATCAAATCTGAGACTAGAAAAATAGTCGCTGGCACTTGCCGGCTCTCAAGAATTGGAAGCGCGAATTCAAAATTATCGCGCCAACCGTCATCAAACGTTACCGCGCAGGCCATCTTGGGAAGAGACTTCTTTCCGGTCGACCGTTCAATCCAATCGTCGAGATGGACAATTTCGAAGTGCTTAAGTAGAGCAGCAAAATGCATATCCAAGCTTTTTGGAGTAATGATCATGCCTGGCTGCTCGTATCGCGCATCCAAAGATTCTTTGGGAAGCACTCGGTGATACATGAGCACGACTAGCTTTCCGCCACGTCCTTTTTGCCAAATCATCGGCGCGACTCTTCCAATGACTTCACTTGCTCCCCGCCGAAGTAGACCTTTTAATGACATAGAGCCAGCCTTAGCTTCGAAGGTCTTGCCAGTATCGATGAGCTGCCGCCCAGGCCGGCCGCATATCATCTAATCGAAAAATCTCGTAGCGCAAATTGGGCCACCAAGGCAACAGAAACTCCGCGCACGCTCTTGCTTTTTCCGTCATGCGATAGCGCCTCGAGCGCAATATGAGATACAAACGGTCGAGATCGCCGAGCAACCAGCGAAGCTGTCTGTTCACCAAATATTGTTTGGGAACGGCGGGGCGCTCAGCGCGCGCTAATTGATACGAGAACCATGGAAAGTCGGCCCCGCAGTCAACGGCCAGCTGTACTGAGCCCCACAGTCTTGCGTTGATCTCCATGAGCCAGGCACAGCCTCCCGCGTCGACCTTGAATTCGACCATAGCCACGCCATGCCAATTGAGTTGACCGAGCAAACGACGGACAGCATCCATAACTTCATCGGGCAGCGGTCTACTTTCGGACAGTACACTGACGCCTCCCGTCGGAGGACGCTCGCGAAGACGGCGATGGGAGAAAAAGAACTGGGGTACGCCGCGATCATATAGCGCGAATACTCCCATACCGTACCCAGCGATACATTGCTGCACGAGCACCTCATCATGATCGTCGACGAGTGTCGCTTGCACCTGCGTGAGCAAATCAATCCGCGATGAAGCGTAAGAAACGCCTCGCCTTAGCATGCCCTGCTCAGTCTCAGTGGCAGATCGACGGGGCTTTACGACCACTGGCCAGCCAAAGCGAAGATTTTCGAGCGAGCTTAAGCTTTCTCTGCTGATAGCCACCGTGCCTGGCACTTTGAGACCGGCTTCGATCGCACGAGCCGCCAAAGCAAATTTGTCGATGGCTGTTTCATACGAGTCTCTATCGGGCAAAGCGGTTTTCAGCATCGCCCCTGATTCGATTGCGCGGATGCAGAGCGGTAACGAGACGTCGGTCAGGGGCACAATCACTGCAGATGGCCATTTTGCGGCAAGGTCACGCAGCCACGCGACAAACTTTTCGGGAGCCGCTGACGGGTCTGGACTGATCAGCTTCCGAGCGCAATATCGCGATTGCATTGCTAGAGCAGCTCTGTCTGCGCCTGCTGCAAACACCGCAAGGCCCTTTCGGCCAAGCGACCGCACCGTCGCCAGGGCAGAGCGCTGCTCCGCATCGAGAACAATCGCATCTGGAATTATGAATTCGTTCAAGAAAACTGGCACATCCGAGTAAATACCGCATGGTACAGTCATCACTGGTTGCACGATCGTAGTGCCACACAGTTTCGTACTGACCCGGCCAGAATGTTTTCTCTTCGTAATCGCCTAGCTGCACTATTGGAACGGCTAGTCGCCCACTTCGAACTCTCAACCTACGGCGGTGCCGTTCCCACCCCTGGCAAGCGCGCCATATTTGTTTGCACGGGCAACATTTGTCGCAGCCCTTATTGCGAGGCTAAAGCACGGAAATGCGGTTACGAGGCGATCTCCTGCGGTGTGGATACCACTGAAGGCCTGCCAGCAAATCCTTCGGCTATTTCGGAGGCTCTCCGCCGGGATGTCGATCTCACCGCACACAGAACATCCCATTGGGCACATGTCGATCTGAGATCTGGTGACATCATCATTGCGCTCACGTGGTATCACATGTGGACCGTTCGGAAGCGAGCGCACGCGGCGGGCTGCCCCGTCATACTGCTCAGCGCGCTGAGAACTAAGGAATTTGAAGTTATTCAGGATCCTTACGGCAAGGACGAAAGCTTGTTCGCACATGTATTCGACCTGATCGACGAGGCCTTGCTACGCTTGCCACTAATCAAGAAGACGGCGATGACGACGCCTACGCCTCACTGTGTCTGATTTAAATTCTTGTCCGACCGAAAAGTTGCTTCAATCGACGTCCGAATTTTCCGCCAGTCTTCTGCCGATAGTCGGCCATGCGTTGGCAGCGTAATGAGACGCCGCGAGACTGCATACGCGTTAGGCAGCGAGTGGGCAGCGTCATCTGCCGTGCCACTCTCAAACTCGGGTAAAGTTTTCTCATAGAGGCGACTGACGCCTAAGTCTTTCAGATGCGTCGCAGCTTCTTGCGCCGCACTCTCGCATCCCAACAAAACCGGTGCTCGCCAAAGCAATCGGCGGCGAAGAAAATCAAGTCGTCCAGCACCGTTCATGATCGAAGGTGTGTTGATCAGCGCTGACCGTTCGGCGCGATAACTGTCAGCAGCAGCGCATACGAATGCGGAAAATGAGCGATCGAAGCGAGCAACATGTTGTATCGACTGCAACTTCGTGACGCCGATTTGAAGCGCGGGAATTTGCGCGAGCGCTGCGAACACGGGTGGGATTAACGAAGCGTTGTAGACGGCGGCTCGCAAGCCTAGCTCCGCTGCGCTGAGTTTCCTCCAAGGTAGCGCTTCGATAACTTGATGCGGCAGTACAGCCGTCGAGAGCAATGCGCCGCCGACCGTTAATGACACCGGCTTCGCTCGCCCGAAACTCACAATCGTGAACGGGGCTTGTGCCGTCCAGCCTTTCTCAAAGGCCTCGTAGCTTTGCGCGAGATCATGAACGAGGAAGCGCCGTTCACTCGATTTAAGCTCGCGAACTGCACCGCCCAGCGAATCGACACCGAACGCATCAACGCACACGACGACTGCGTCAGCAGCGCGAAGCGCCGACGCAATGCGCGCGGTGTTAGGCGCGAATAAGCTCGGCTCGAGATCAAAGTATTCGGGTTCGCCACCTGCCCAGCGCGTTGCGGCCAAGAGACTTGGGCAGCCGTAACCGGGCAAGATGACTCGCGGGCGCGCGCCGCGGTCAATCAATGGGCCCAACGCAGCCCTAATCGCAATAGCGAGAGCAGAGGTTCCCGAATCGAAGTAGTTGACGTGCAGATCGGCCCACAGCCCGAGCGGACTTGCCGCACGGCCAAGGGCAACACGCAGCGGTATCCTTCGGCCGGCGGGCGCATGTCGTGCAAACTTAAAGTTTGATTCCACGAACAATAGTATCAACGGGTTCCAAAGCAAGTAATGCGCAAAGTCTTGCATATCGCGTCGGGTGACCTTTGGGGCGGGGCCGAGGCTGTGGTGCATTCATTGGCGCGGGAGCAAAGCCGCTCAAGCCCGGGATCCGTTGCCTGCGTTTTGATGAACAAAGGGCGTCTTGCGGATGAACTCAGTCAGGAGGGAATTCCTGTAACCGTGCTCGAAGAGGCGCATCGAACCACTAGCAGCCTGGTTGCCGGCATCGCGGAAGTGCAACGGCATGGAAAATATGAATTGTTGCATTCGCATCGGCAAAAAGAACACGTCGTTGCGGCATTGGCAGCGCGACGCTGCAAGACAGCGGCAGGTCGTGCGGCACTTGTCGCTACAGTTCACGGCCTACCCGAGAATTCAAAATCCAAGCAACGGCTACGGCGCGTTCTAGTTAACGCAGCTCAGCAATCTGCGCTTCGCTACGGGTTTGACGCGATCGTCGGGGTTTCTGAGGATATTGCCAACCGACTCAGGCCCCGCTATCCGCGAACCGACGTCGTCTGCATACACAATGGGATTGACCTCGAGCCCTTTACACAACGCGACGTTCCCAAGCGCCACGCTTCACCGAATTTGCGCTTAACAGCCATCGGCCGACTCGTAGCTATAAAACGTTATGATCGCTTGCGAGAAATTGCGAACCGAGTCACACAACTCAAGGGCTCATCGCCGTCAATCACACTTGCCGGCGACGGGCCGCTGCGCGATGACCTGAGATCGCTTCTACAAGCTGATCGGCCGGGTTGCGGGGTCAACATGCCTGGATTCGTCGTCGACACTGTAGGCCTTCTCCGTCGCTCTGACGCTTTGTTGATTACTTCGGACCACGAAGGCATCCCAATGATTGCTCTCGAGGCCCTGGCGGCAGGTATTCCGGTCTTTGCCTTCGCAACGGGGGGTTTGCCTGAGATCGCTGCTAGCGGCGTGAATATGCATTTGGCTCGCCTAGCCGATCTATCTGAAATGGCCGGGCAAATTGTGAGCTACTTTGCAAAACAAGATTTCAGCACTGGGGCGACGTTGCCTGCGAATTGGTCATTTGATGTAAGGCAATGTGCAGCAAGCTACGCTGAGGTATACGAGCGAGCCATCGCCCGAGTGCGGGCAAGAAAGTAGCGCTATGTGGTTACGGACTGTCTTTTGGATGAGCGTTACAGGTTCGCTCTACAGCTATTTTATTTACCCGTTGCTGCTGAAATTGTTTCCCAAGCAAGAATTGAATCTTGTGGCTAACGAACTGCTCCCTCACATCTCGGTCATCATTGCCGCGCGCAACGAAGCAAAACGAATTGCCACAAAGCTTCAGGGCACGTTGGCGCTGGACTACCCCAGCGACCGGCTCGAAGTCATCGTCGCCTCAGACGCTTCCGACGACGCCACCGACAGCATCGTGCAATCCTTCGCTCAGCGCGGCGTCAAGCTCGCCCGCACCTCGACGCGCGGCGGCAAGGAAGCCGCGCAAGCTCATGCCATCTCCATGGCCCGCGGCGAAGTTCTGGTTTTTACCGATGCTGCTACCCGCCTCTCTCCTGATTCGCTGAAACTCATCGTTGAGGACTTCCGCGACCCATCGATCGGTGCGGTGTCGAGCGAAGATCGAATCGAGCAGGCGCCGGGCGACGGCCAGGGCTCGGGAGAAGGCGCCTATGTGCGCTACGAGATGTGGCTACGAAGGCTCGAAAGCGACCGCGCCGGTCTTGTCGGGCTGTCTGGCTCGCTGTTCGCAGTCCGCCGGCCCGTGGCGGACCTGTGGCCCAGTGACGTGCCGAGCGATATTACGGCGGCGCTTTCGAGTGCTCGGCTCAAACTACGCGCGATCTCCAATCCGCAGCTCATCGGCTATTACGCCGATTTGCAGAATCCTGAAAAAGAATATGAGCGTAAGGTCCGCACGGTGGTCCGAGGCATGGCCGCGGTGGGCGCACGCGCTGAGTTATTGAATCCGTTTCGATACGGTTTGTTTGCGTTCCAGTTGTGGGGTCACAAGGTGATGCGTTGGCTCACGCCCGTATTCATGATCACGTTGTTGGCCTCCAATATTGCGCTGGCACCTGGGTCCGGCTTTTACTCCTTTCTGCTCATTCTTCAATGCGCTTTTTATCTGGTCGCGGTTTGCGCTTGGCGCTTTGCACCCCTGCGCGGGATCACTTTTTTTCGGCTGTGCGCCTACTTGCTGCAGGTGCATTGGGCGTTATTGCATGCGGGCTTTCGGTTCTTGCGCGGCGAACGCATCGTGGTTTGGAACCCTTCAGTGCGGTGAGTCTCAGGGGAGATTGCGCACGATATGCGGCCCGACGGCTTCACAAATCCACAACGGCATTTTCTTCCACAGTGCAATGGCTAACTGCATTTTCGAATTGCCGTGATGCAGTTGCGGCAAACGTTGGCCTGGCGGTAGCCAATAGTGCCAATACAAGGGTACCGGCCGTGCTCCCCACTGAAGCTTGAATTTATAGGTCCCCGCATCCACGGAACTGCGGCCGAAGTCGAATGTGCGGCTTCCGCGCTCGATGGCTTCGCTCAACACTTCCCAATAGAGCCGCATGTTGCCGCCCAGCGGCTTGGCCTCGGCCGTGCAAGCAGCCCACGGAATCTCGGTGGCGCCGTTCGCGGTAATCAAAAAACCGGCGGCTGCCGGTTGGCCATTCAATTCAACCGTGACGAGATGACACGACTCAGGCATTCGCTCGAGCATTTGCCGGAAGAATTCTTTCGAATACACCGGTGTGCCTAGGTCGCGCATGTTGCGCGAAAACACGCAGTAGAAGGCATCGAGCAGCTCGAGCGAGCCTTTGCGGACCACGGGACGCTCACGTTCGGCTCGCTTGATCTGCGAGCGGAGTTTCGAGCCGAGTTGTTTGGAAAGCTCACTCACGGTCGAGGGCAACTCGCGCAGCAGCGTCACCTTGTCTTCACGCCGCTCCCAGTCTTGCGCCACAGGAATCTGCGTTCTCAGTTCCACGTGGTTCACTTTCAGAGTGCGCGCAAGCTCGGAGGCTCGTTCCAGCAGCGCCGCGTGCGCGTCCTGATCACGAAATAACGGTCCACCGTAGTTGAAAAATGGAATGGACGTCAGAAAGTCGCCAAACACCCGCGATCGCTGACGGACCAGCGGCAGGATGCCCACGATTTCTTCGCCCTCGCGCGCGACGATAAAAAAGATTTGCAGCTTGAATACTTCGCGCACCAATTCCAGCCATTGCACGCGGTGATAAACCGATGCTCGCGCATGGGCTGCAACGAATCGGTTCCAGTCGGCGGGAGCGCGCTCCTGGACCTCGGTCAAGACAACCGAAGTCATGCCGCCGCAGCGGCCGGACTCGAAAGCTCGAGCTGTGAAAGCACGCCGGAAACCGTATGGAATGAGAAGTCACGCAGCAATTGCCGCAATCGTGTCGCGCACACGTCCAAGTTGGTGTAATGCCGAAACGTCGACAGCCGGCCCGCATTGAATCGAGGTTGGCCGGGATCGACTTCCCATGGGTGCAGATAAAAAATGAAGGGTAGGCGCTGCGCCGCGTTGATCGACCTGAGCAAACTGCGCGTAAGAAAATAAGGGAATATTCGAAAATACCCGCCCCCACAGCACGGCACGCGCATGCCCAGCACGTTCGCGGTCGACAACGGGAATTCCATGATTTTTCGACCCGACGGCGCCATAAAGGGACCGGGCTGCGGGGATGCTCCAGGGATGCCGTAACGATCGTGCCGAATGGGGAACACACTCGAGTCGTACTCAAACCCTAGATCGATGAGGTCATCGAGTGCCCACAACGACTTCTGCGTAATCGAGTAGCTGGCGGCCCGATATCCCAACACCCGCGCGCCGGTCAGATCCTCGAGCAGTTTCTTGCATCGCTCGGCCTCGGCGCGAAACACGCTACGCTCTTGCCGGTAAACGAGCTCGTGGCTCCAGCCATGACAAGCAATTTCGTGCCCGCGCCGCGCGATCTCTTGCACCAATTTTGGCAATCGATCCGCCATCCACCCCAGTACAAAAAACGTGGCCCTGACGGATGCTTCATCGAACAAGTCGAGAATTCGCCGAGTGCTCGCCTCGGCTCGCAGTTCCATGGCATCCCAGCGCGCGCGCTCAATGGCCGGGGCAAGTGCCGACACGTGGAAATAATCCTCCACGTCCACCGTCATTGCGTTCACGATACGAGTTTGCGGCACCATTTCATCGCTTTTGTGGTTCGCCACACATTTCTCAGTGTGGCCTCGACCCTGAACTTTGCTCGTTCGCGCTGCACCCTGCCCCACCACAAAGTCTCGGCACGTTTGGCAAGCGCGCGCTTGTAGTCACTATCGCCGGCCAATAGGTCGTATTTCGAATGACCCAATGACGCGTTGAAATCGATCGCCAGCACATGAGTCAGAAGCCCAGGCGACTCCTTGTTTGGAAATTCGACGATGGCATAGTTGATGCCGGTGACGTAGACCGACACCTCGCCCTGATGAACGAAGTTGTAAAGCACGCCAATGGTCTGGTTGCCTGCCCTGAGCCGCAGCAATTGAACGCAGCCGCTATCGAAGTGATCTTTGATCAGGCGCGCATGAAACTTCTTGAAGAATTCGCCCGCGAAGGCGCCGCGTCTCGAGCGGCCAATCCAATGCGCCTGATGGAGCTGCTCGAGCTCAGAAAGAAAAGCGAAGGCTTCGTCTTTCTCACGCGCCACGTTCACACTGAGCGGGCCAAAACTTTGCAGGAGCCGTACGCTGGTGTGGCGTATCCTCGCCCGCTTTTTCTTGCTCAACGTGTCGACGAATCTGCCACCCGACGAGCGCATCGCAGCGAGGTCCACGTATCGCCCGACCAATGACATGTCTTCCTCGAACGAGGTGCTTTGGTCCGTCCAAGCTTCGAGCACGTGCGGCGCAACGCCGCGCAGCTGGATTTCGTCCCATCGGCTGCGCTGGTGTACGAACTCATTTGCCAATGCCGTCCATGCGGGCTTCGCGTCTTCGGGCCGGCACAACAAGCCGTTATGCTCGATGAAAATTTGGTCCAACTCCGCATCGCCCGCGGAATTGAGCGCCCAAGTTCGAACAGGCAAAAACAAACGTCGCAGGAGTGTTCGACGCACCATCAATGCGGCGCCAATGGTGCGCCCGTTGGCCACGATCAAGAACAATTGAGGCTTGACGCGTTTGGGCAGAGTCCGGAGCCACGTGCTGATCCACGGCCACGACAGGAAAAAACTATGACGCGCAACTTGAGCGAGCGCACACCATTCGGACTTTACGCGAGCAAAATCCACCGCTGGATGAACGACGATCATGAGAACAAAAGCTAAACGTGTGTTTGAGCGAAACTCACGGCCGCGCCGCCGGGTCCCACACCGCTCCGACGCTCAGAAAATATCGGTTCTCGTTGTAGCGGCTTTCGGCAATCTCACTGGACTGATGAAACCGCTCATAGCCGGCGGAGACGTTGACATGCCTTCCCGCGCGCCAGGCAATGGAAGCTGTGCCGTCGCTTTGCTTGGAGCTTGGCGTGCCGTCGATGTAATTGTTTTTGTAGTACCCAAACCC
This sequence comes from uncultured Steroidobacteraceae bacterium, assembly GCA_964247385.1. Taxonomy (GTDB): domain Bacteria; phylum Pseudomonadota; class Gammaproteobacteria; order Steroidobacterales; family Steroidobacteraceae; genus TMP-86. Next base: position 132,885 of record CAXTUB010000003.1, read on the forward strand.
TAACTGCGCAGTCAGGGTTGGCCGAAGCCGCCGACTCAAACCGCCATTGATTCCGGTCACTGAGTGATTGAGCTGCACCTGGGTCTCATGCGCTTCTTTGGAATAGGACGCACCGAGGTTGAACCCGGTGCGGTTCTTGGCGAAATCCCAGCCCGCGCGCACATAACGATTCGAGAATGGATCGGTCGAACGCTGCAGGTTATTGGCGCCGAGCGGAACGTTCACTTGCGCCGGAATCACCACTTGCCCGGGCCCGGTCGCCGGCGTCTGCGATTGCGTTTGCAACGTGCGCAGCAAACTTCCCGCGTCGGAAAATTCTTTGCCGGCAAAAAGACTCAGCTTGGAGGATGCCGATACGACGCGCGTGGCTTCCAGGCGAAGCAGCGGCTCGCCCGTCTTGTCGAGATCGGAGTGAATTTCGTTGTAGCCTGCTTCGACCGCAAGCGTAGCTCGCGAGGTCGCCGATGCGAATCGGGCAAAGGCCTGCCGGCGCGCGAAGTCTACGTTGTCGACATCGTTGGAATAATTGATGCGCTCATAGCTCGCATTCAGCGACGCGGAGCGCGATGGATCGAGCTGACGTACGAATGCCGCCAGGCCGCCGTAACGGTTATTGTCGGCGTCGGTGTCTTCGTAGCTTACTTTTGAATAATCGCCGCCGAGTTTGACGCTGTTCTGCGGACCCAGATTGAACGCAAAACGAGGGCCGGTCGAAAAATAATTGATGTTTTCACGGTTTTCCGGCGTGTCTGCAACGCCGGGAGTCAGCCGCTGTTGGCCAAAGTTATCTTGCGCATACCAATCGAATCGATCGGGCACGAAACTGAAGTCTCCGTAGGCCGCAGCATCGCCGACGACGTCACTCGAAAAAGTGTCTTTATCGTAGTTCTCGTACTGCAAGTTCGCGCGCACGTCGGCCTGCGTGCGCACCGTTGCCTCGTGGAACAGCAAGTTGCCGCTCACATCGTAAACCGTGTCCTTGATCTGATCGTCGTGGGTGCGAGCGATGTTATCGCTGCGGATGACGCCTGCGCTCACGCCGCCGTTCACATCGGCCGCAACCGCGGCCGCACTCGAGACCTGCATCGCGCCGATACAGAGCACACGAAGAATTCGCATGCTATTCGCCGCCGAGGCCTGCGCGGTCAGCGCTGCCCACGGGACCGCCTGACGCGGCGGCCTCGTCGGGTGAATCACCATAGCTGCCGTACCCGCCGTAGCCGTAATAGCCATCTGAAGTCGCCATATGGCTCTGATTCAAGACGAACCCGAGCGGCTTGTCGCCAACGAATCCCAGCGCCTCCTGCACAGCGCGCTGCGGCGTAACGCCAGCGCGCACCACCATGACGATCTGCCCCACGAGCTGCACGATGGTCTGCGACTCGCTCGACAAGAGAAGCGGCGGCGAGTCGAGCAACATGACTCGGCGCGGGTCGTAGGTGGCGAGGCGCTCGATCATCTTCAGCATGCGCGCGCTGCCCAATAACTCAGTCGCCGATTCGTTCTGCTTGCCGGCCGGCAGAATCGAAAGACCCGGAACATCGGTGGGCAAAACCAAGGTTTCCACGTCGAGTCTCTCATCGAGCAGCGCATCGAGGAGCCCGCGCTCCTTCTCCGCGCCAAACAGCTTGCTCACATGCGGCTTGGCCACATCGGCATCGATCAGCAGCGCCGTGAAGTCTTTCTCGCGCGCAAGACTCAGTGCCAGGTTGACACTGGTGAACGTCTTGCCATCGCCGCTCAACGCGCTAGCCATCATGATGAGCTGCGCGTCACGGGCGCGCGCCGCCTTCAACTTCCTGACTTGATCGAGAAGCGGCCGCTTGATCTGCCGGTATTGATCGGCAATGCGGCGCAGTTGCACTCGCTCGGGCAGGAAACCCGCGGCTTCCAGCGCGGCGCGATCGATGGAGATGAAACTTTCGTGCTGGATTCTGGGCGGCAACTCCAAAATTGCAGCGTCGCTTGGCGGCTGCGAGCTCCCCGCCGAACCCGGCTCTCGAATCTCGCGCACCGCCTCGCGTGAACCCGCATCGAGCGGCGCGCCGGCGCTGCGGATCTTGGCGATCGCTCGCTCGACTACGGTCATGCGCCATGCCCCGGCAGCGCGAGCCGGAATCCCGCCCGGCCCAAAAGCAGCGCCATTCCACATGCCGCCAATAGCGCGCCTGCGGCCGCTGAGTAAGCCATCACACGCGAGCGCGTATCGCCTTTCATCTTGCCAGGGAATGCCGTGCTGACCGCACCGAGCACCGTCACGCCGCTGATCGCCGCCAAGGTGTTGACCGACCAAAACACCGGGCGCAGCCGGTTGAGCGCATACGCAAGCGCTGCGCCGGCGGCCAGCGCCGCCGCGAGCACCCCTGCGACGAACAAGGTTCGTTTCGGAAACACCGGCGCGAACTCGGCGTTCGGCGGCTCGATCATGTCGAAGCGCATGGTGCCGCTGGTATCCGCCTCTTGTCCGAGACGAGCTTTCTCGAGCTGCGTGAGAAGCGCCGTGTATTGAGTCTTGTTCACATCGTAATCTCGATTCAGCTGCGCATACTGCGCTTCCACCTGCGGCATGGTGTCGAGCGCACTGCGAAGCTGCTTGACGCTTGCAAGGTGATCCCCGACCTGGCGGCGCAAACTTGCAATCTCCACATCGGCTTGATTCACCGCGAGCTGAATACTTTGATACACGGGATTGGCGCCGGCCCCGCTCGCCGCCACCGCGCTCGCATCACCGCGTTTCAGGGACTCAATCTCCGCCGCGCGCCGCTGCTTCAATTCGGCGAGCGTCTGACGCGTTGCGATGACATCGGGGTGCTTGTCGGTAAAACGCAGCAGCAATTCATCCAGCTTGGCCTGAGTTTCGCGAATGCGAGATTGCACATCGCCGCCACCGGCTGCCGCACCGGAAACAGGTGCGATCATGGTGCTCGACGCAGAGATCGCGGTTTCGCCGTGCAGTTGCTTCTCAAGCTCCGAGCGCCTCGACAACGCGACATCGAGATTGCTCTGCGCGGTCTTCGCGGCGTCCATTTCGGTTTGCAGCCGCGCGAAATAGCCACCCTGCTCTGACGGCATGGCGTTCACGTTCTGCTTCTTGAAATCGGCAAGGCGATCTTCCGCGGCGCGCAACCGCCCCTCGATTTCCTTAAGCTGAGCTTCCAGGAATTTCTGCGCGTTCTGCGAGCCCTCCCGCTTACCGCCGAGGGTGTTCTCGATCAACGCCTTCATGAGCGCCCGCACGATAGCGAGCGCCCGCTCGCGCTTGCTGTCTTGGTACTCGACACCGTAAATGCTGCCCTGCGCATCGCGGTTCGCATCGCCTTCGCTGCCCGACTTCACCGTGATGGCCACGCGCTCGCGAAAGCCATCGAGAATGGCGGTTTCCTTGCGCGCATCGCCCCGGGCCGAATCGAGTAAACCGCTTTCACGCGCAATTTTCGCGAGCTCCGGACCGCCAAGCAGCGATTGGCGCACGTAATTCAATTGCGCATTCACATCTTGCTCGACGACCAAGCCCTGCAGGGCGGGCTTCAGTGCGCTGCGCGTGTCGACGAATACGCGTGCGTTCGCTTGGTAGATATCAGGCAGCGCAAACACCACGGCCCAACCGATGATCGCGACCGCCCATGCCGCGCCAAGCGCGAGCCAGCGAAAGCGCCACGCGCCATTGATCTCTTCGAGGACTTGCTCGACCGCCGCGTTCATGGCGATGCACTCCTGAACAACGTCACGCGAAACAGCTCACTAGAACAAGGTTTCGGGAATCACGAGCACATCGCCGGGCTTCAATGTCAAGTTCTGCTGCATGTCTCCTTTATTGACCAACGCCTCGAGCTTGAGCTTGGTCTCCTGAGCCCGGCCATTTTCTGTTCGGACCAGCTTGGCGCGATTGCCGGCGGCGTACTGCGTCAGCCCGCCGACGGCCAGCACGGCATCGAGCACGGTCATTCCTTCGCGATACGCGATGGATTGCGGGTGGATCACCTGGCCAATGACCTTGACCTGGCTGAACGCGCTCACCGGCTGGGTGACGATGACGTTGACCTGCGGCGACTTCACGTACTCGCTCAACACTTTTTCGATGTCGCGCGCCAACACCGATGGCGTCTTGCCCACCGCCGTCATGTCTTCGACGAGCGGGGTCGAGATCTTGCCGTCGGGCCGCACCGGCACCGTCGCAGAAAGCTCAGGATTACGCCACACGAAGATCTGTACCGTATCGCCCGGTCCGATGACGTATGCGGGTGACACGGTGCCTGGCGGCGCACCGGCCGGCATTTGCGCTGAGACGCCGACACTCCACAACACCAGCAGGCCGGCAGCTAGAAGCTTCATGACAATATCTTAGCAACGTATAAGAAAAATCAGCGAGTTGGTTGATCGATCGCGCACTGCATCACGGAATGTCGGCCCGTGCGCCGGAGCCGGCGGCGAATTCGGTAAGGCGCCGCCGCGCCGCGTGACAATCGGTATCGCACCGAGCGCGAAGCACGGTGACGCGCGAGGCGATGGGACCTCGCATGGCAGCCATCGCGTAGGTCAGCTGCTCGAGCAATCCGGAGCGGACGGCGCGCTTGCCGATGCGGTAAGCCCGCCAATAGAGCCATTCGCCGCCTTGCGCATCGCGCACTCGCGTCTCGTCGAACGCCGAGCTTGCAAGACCGGTCAATTCCACTTCGCGCGTACTCATGCCGATCGCATCGTTTTCCTCGTTGACGAGCTCCTTATCCTGATACTGCTCGGCGTATACCGCGCGATACATCTCGATTCGCTCGGCCCCGCGAGTGTAAGCCGCCGACGATTGCGCGTCTGCTCCTGCATATTTCGGCTTCCAGTCCGCATCCGCCGATGCTTGCGCCCAGCCGCCCTCCATCAGCGTAGGCAGCGATATGGCGACGCTCGGCGCGTCATGAAACTCCCTAGCGAGCAAGAATGCGGGCGCGGCGAGCAGAGCAATGCCCGCGACGTAGGGTGTGAAGCGCTCGGTCCGATTGAACGATTGGCGCGCATCAATCGGTTGCTGCAGAGGGACACCCTCACTTCGAGCCTTGGGCTGCACGAAATATAAATAAGCGCACATCAACACAGCGAACAATGCCCAGCCGAAGCCATAGTGCGACTTGACCACCAGGTAATGCTGCATATGTGTCAAGTGGCCTGCGATCACGATGAGATAGACGCGCACCCAATTGGCGCCCAGGCCGACGAGCACGGCGACGGCGCATAGCAAGGCTCGACGCGGCCGGCTCGCATCTTGGAGTTCGCCATACAATGCCGACACGGCGGCGGCGATGAGAATGAAGTTGAGTCCAGCGCAACTCGAGGCCACCTCGAACGCGCCCTCGGGAATGATGATGAGCGGATGCTGAAGCTGCGCAGAGATGCCGCTGATCCACAGCATGATCGTCACGGCATGCGTGGTCATCCAGCGCAGCGGGCCGATGATCACGCCCCACATCGGGATGGCCAGATACAGATACGCAATGGGGAATGCGGCGATGAGAGCGACACGCCAGCCGAAACATGCCAGAACGGCAAGCCAAAGGATGGCGGGTAGGACCACTTGATGACCCGTTTGAATTCCAGCCAAGTAGCTGATCAGCCAAGCGAACGCTACACTTGTAAGACACAGCGCCGCCAGGAGATGCGGCTCGACGGGCTGCGCATCGAACGCGGCCCGCCGTCGCCAGAGCATCCACCCACAGATTACGGCAACGAGTGCTCCGTATTGATACGTATCGTTGGCGGCGCTGAACCACAGCTCGAACAGCGACCGGGTGCTGGGCCAGTACAGCGCGCACACCATGAAAGCGAGCGCGTAGATTTTCACCGCGGTCCGCGGCCGCGCCCGACTCAGCACTGCCGTGCGCAAGGTGTTGGCTGGGCTATTCATTCACCGGCCGCAGCGCCAGCTTATCCATCAAGTCATACAAAGTCGGTCGCGTGATGCCGAGGAGCTCGGACGCCTTGCTGATGTTGTGATCGGCCATGGCGAGGGCGCGCGTCACCGCTTCGCGCTCCGCGACTTCGCGCGCTCGAGTCAACGTGGTCGGCACGGGCGCTGCTGCTGGAAAGCCCAGATCGTCCGCGCCGATCTCCGCGCTCTCCGACAGGATGAGCGCCGTATTCAATCGATTCTCGAGCTCGCGCACGTTGCCCGGCCACTCATGGCGCTCGATGGCAGTCACGGCGGCGGCAGACAAGCGCATCGAAGATCGCCCAGCGCGAGTGGCCAGCTGACGCAACAGCCCATGCGCCAATACCGTGATGCCCGCGCCGCGTGCGCGGAGCGGCGGCACCTCCAGCACCACGCCGCTCAAGCGATAGTAGAGATCTTCACGGAATCGCTGCGCCCCGATCAGTCCCTTCAAGTCTTGATGCGTCGCGCACACGATGCGCGTATCGATGGCCAGCTCTTCGCGTCCCCCGACCCGCTCGATGACCCGGCTCTGCAGAAAGCGCAATAGCTTCGCCTGCAAAGGCAGAGCCATGTCGCCGATCTCATCGAGAAACAGCGTGCCGCCTTGTGCCAACTCGATCTTGCCGATGACTTGCCGATGCGCGCCCGTGAACGCGCCCTTCTCGTGGCCGAACAACTCACTTTCCAACAGGTTCTCAGGAATCGCCGCGCAATTGATCGCGACGAATCGATGCTGTTTGCGCGCGCTCAGCGCGTGTAGCGCCCTGGCCAGCAGCTCCTTGCCGGTCCCGCTTTCGCCGCTGATGAGCACGGAGACATCGCTGGGCGCAATCTTTTCGAGTTTTCGGCACACCGCGCGCGTGCCCTCATCGCTCGCAATGAGGCCTTCGATGACAGACGGCGCTTGAGATTCCCGCAACCGCTCGTTCTCGCGCTCGAGCGCCGCCATTTTGAAGGCTCGCGTTACGGCATTGCGCAAATCCTCCGCATCGATTGGCTTGCGGCAATAATCGAAAGCGCCGGCTGCCACGGCTTCGAGCGCCGCGCGATGGTCTTCATTTCCGGTGAGCACGATGATCTTGGTGTGAGGCGCCGTGCTCAGAATCTTGCGCATGCAAGCGAGCCCCGCTTCGACTCCCGCCGGCGCCGGCGGAAGCCCCAGATCTTGCAGCACCACGGCGGGTGAGCACCGCGCCAGTTGCACGAGCGCTTCAGCGCCGTCGCTTGCGGTGCACACGGCAAATTCATCGAGGCACCACTTCAATTGTGATTGCAATCCCAGATCGTCCTCGACGATGAGTACGGTGGGCTCGTCAGCGCTCAAGGGATGGCTCCAACACAGGGGCAACAGGCAGGCTAATGCAAAAGGACGTGCCCAGGCCGGGCTCACTGCGCACTTCTACGTTTCCGCCCATGGCGCGCACATGCTCGCGCGCTTGATACGCGCCGATTCCCATGCCTGCCGCACCCTTGGTCGTCTGGAAAGGACGAAACAGCCGGTCGCGCACGAATTCTTCGCTCATGCCATGACCATCATCCTCGACCACGATGAGCGCAACGCCCGCGCGCGCACTCACGCCGACGCGCACCTGGCCCGTGGACGGCGTGGCGTCCTGCGCATTTCGAATCACATGCTCGAGCACGGCGGTCAATGCGCCGGGCTCGCCCATGACTTGCACGCGCGCCATGCTTTCCGCGCGCGGCACGGGCATTCGATCCGCGCAGTGTGCGACTGCTGCCAAGGCGACCTCATCCAACCAGAGCCGCGCCAGCGGGCGAGCTTCCTGCTCCGGACGAAAATGCTCGATGACGCGGCGAATGCGCTGCACCACGTTGTCGCTGGTGCGAATGGCATCGTCGATGAACTGCGGATTCGCTTTGTGTTTGCGCGCGTTGGCAACGACCAGCGCCAGTTGGGCCGCGGAGTTTTTCAAGTCGTGAACGAGAAAGACGCTCATGCGGGCGAACGCCTCGAGTTGGGAATTTTCCGCGAGCTTCTGACTCGCCTCGTACTGAGCAATCTGCAGGCCGACATGGCGCCCGAGCACGAGGAGAAGATCCCGATCCTCGTAGCTGAGCTCGAATGCGGGCGGATGGCGCAAAACGAACACACCAAGCAGCGCATCGCCGAGCAAAACGGGCGAGATCAAATGTTCCGCATCGATGATCCATCCGCTGCGCAATTGCTCGCGCATGGCCGCGTCGATTGCAGGGGTGGGCATGACGGGGTTGGCTCTCACATGCCACTCACCGCGCCGCTCAAAGTGATTTCCGAGCGCCAGCGCAACGAAGAGCGCACCGCCGTCGCTCCCGAGCGCCGTTGCCACGGCGCGCACCGAGGTGGCATAGGGCGACGCGCCCAGAGTCGACATGGTGTCATTGAAGCGCAACCACTCCGCGCGGTAATCGTACTTCTGTCGATACCAGTGCTTCGCGATCCAAACCCGCACTTCGGCGCGCATCTCGCGAGAGGACAAGAGCGCAATCACGACGGCCACGGCGCCGATGATCAACGCGAACTGCAACCATTCGCGATGCACGCCACCCGCGGCGTGCAGAGCCATCGCGCCGAGCGCGACCGCGCAGAAATAAAGGCCCACGCCGGTCATGGCGACGGTGTAGAACACCGTTTTTTGCGAAGGGGCGAGCGCGGATGGCTGAGCTTCGCGTCCAAGACTCAAAGCGGCGATTGGCAGCGAGGCGAGAGCCCAAACCGCCGGCCGCAGTGAGCCGGCCAATCCGTCCGCTGCGCTCGTCACCTCGCTCAAGGAAAACATCAGCAAGTCGTAGCCGAAAAGCATGGCCAAGACGGCAGTGAACCCGTGGGCCTTCGCAGCGCGGGCGCTTCGGTATGCCTGTTCCACGCAAACGAGGCCGATCAGCGCGAAAATCAAACCCAGATGAATTTGCAGCGCGAGCGGCACCTCGCGGCCCACGATGGGATAGTCGAACCATGCAAGCGCACCGCCGCTGACCCACAGCGCAACACATGCCAGCGCGGCAATGAGCGAGAGCCGTGCGAATACGCGACCGGGAATCCGCTCCGCCAGCACGGCGATCCATGCGAGATCCCGCGCGCATTCGAGCCCGAGCATGAGCGTCGCACTGCGCGAATAAAGAGCAGCGAGAGCCCACGCTGCGGTAGCCGCAAAGGCCATTGCCAGGCGCCATCCTCGGCGCAATACATCGCTGCGCGAAAGCGCGATTCCGAACAGTGTGAAATACGTCACGCCCGTTGCGAGCCACCCCAGCGACTGGATCACATCCATGGGGTCTGGACAGTGTCGGAGGAATTGACAGCGCGTCGATCCCGCCTCGGCGCCGAGCAGAGCTTTCCTTTCTTCGCCAACGACTTACCCTGCTTGGCCTCGTTATTGCTTATTAGGGACCAAGGCCCGCCGACGGGCGTTGACGCAATCTAGATTTTGTTAAGGAGTGAAGTCATGAAGAAGTTTTATCGATTCGCCGCCCCGGTCATTCTCGGCTTTGGCCCCATGATGGCGTTCGCCGGTGCAGGCAACAGCTGGTTCGAAGGCTACAAGCCCGTCATCGTTCGGCCGCCGGTACAACAACCCGTGGGCGTTCCCGAGCCTGCGACGTTGGGTCTGTTGGGATTGGGTGTCGTCGCTGCGGCTGCCGCTGCTCGCCGCAAGAAAAAATAACTGAAAGATGAATCACGTGCGCCCGATGGTTGCTCGGGCGCACGTTGATCTTCAAGCGAATGCGTCAGGCGCGGGGCCATTGCAGGCGCGGGGCCATTGCAAGCGCGGGGTCGTTACGCAAGCGCCAGCCGCGCTTTAGTGAACGGTCCCTTTACTGAATGGTCGCTGCTGAATGGTCTTGCCGCTACTGAATGGTCTTGCTGCCGACATTCGACATGGCGCTCTCGAGACCTGTGGAGTCGACGGCCGTGATGCCGAAGTACCATGTGGCGGGCGACAAATTCTGCACGGTGTATGTGGTCACGCCGGCGTTCGAAACCTTCACCGTTTGAGTCATCGAGCTCTTGCTGGTGCCGTAATAAATTTTGTAGCTCGATAGATCGGTGAGCGTGGAGCCGTCGGTATTTTGCGTGGGCGCCGACCAATTCAACTCGGCGGAGCCCATCGACACTTGCGCGACGGTGATCGAAAATGTTGCGAGGCTTGCGTTGACTTTGCCGTCGCTCACGCTGATGACGATGCCCGAATAGGTGCCCACATCGCCCGAATCGGGAGTGCCGCTGAGCCGGCCCGTGCCGTCATCGAAGCTTGCCCACGATGGCTTGTTCTGAATACTGAAGGTGAGCGGATCGTCGTCCGCATCGCTTGCGCTCGGCGTGAAGGAATACGCGCTCCCCGAATTCAGTGACTTCGTGGGCGAGCCCGAGATGGCGGGTGCGCGGTTAGCTTGCGGCGGCGAAGTGACCGCGATGGTGAATGATGCAAGCGCATCCGATGCCTTGCCGTCGCTCACGCTGATGATGATGTTAGAGAACGTGCTGACGTTTCCAGAGCTCGGGGTGCCGCTCAAGCGGCCGGTCGACGCATCGAAGCTCGCCCAGCTCGGCCGGTTCTGAATACTGAACGTGAGCTTGTCTCGGTTTGGATCGCTCGCGCTCGGCGTGAATGAATAGCTCGAGCCCGCCTGCACTGACCCTGAAGGATTACCGCTGATGACCGGCGGCGAATTAGACGGCGGCGGTTGAGCTGCGGCAGTGACCGCGAGCGCGAAGGCCAGCAGCGAATCCGTGGCTTGCCCGTCGCTCACGCTGATGACGATATTCTTGGTCGACCCTACGTCTCCAGAGTCGGTCGTGCCGCTGAGCCGCCCCGTGTTGGTATCGAAGCTCGCCCACGATGGCTTGTTTTGAATGCTGAACTTGAGCGAATCCGAGTCGGCATCGCTCGCGCTTGGCGTGAAGGAATAGCTCGACCCCGCGACCACCGAAGTGCCGGGCGTGCCCGTGATATTCGGTGCGGAGTTCGACGGCGCCGCCACCGTCACGGAGAAGGCGGGAAGCGATGCCGTGTCATCACCGTCGCTCACCGTGATGAGGATGCCGGAGTATTTGCCGGCTTGCGCCGTACTTGGCGTTCCCGTTAGCGCGCCGGTAGCGCTGTTGAAGGTCGCCCACACCGGCTTGCCCTGAATCGAAAACGTGAGCTTGTCGCCGTCGGCGTCACTTGCACTCGGCGTGAACGAGTAGCTCGAGCCCGGCGTGACGGAACTCGCGGGCGTACCCGAGATGGCCGGCGCTCGGTTCGGCGTACCCGTGACCGAGATGTCGAATGCCGCGAGCGAAGCGGTGGCCGCGCCGTCGCTCACCGAGATGCTGATGTTCGAGAACGTTCCGACCTGAGTCTGCGCAGGCGTACCCGACAGCTTGCCGGTCGATGCGCTGAAGTTCGCCCACGATGGCTTGTTCTTGATGCTGAACTCGAGCTCATCCCCATCGTTGTCTCGCGCCACGGGCGTGAAACTGTAACTCGAGCCTGCCTCGACGCTCGTGAGCGGTGAGCCGGAAATGCTCGGCGGCGAATTGGGCGCATCGACGACGTTGATCGAAAACGCGGCAAGGGACGACTTCGCTTCGCCATCGCTCACGCTGATGACGATGTTGCCGTAGGAGCCGATTTGCGCCGCAGTCGGGGTGCCGCTCAGCTTGCCGTTTGCGGTGCTGAAGCTCGCCCACGAGGGCTTGTTTTGGATGCTGAAAGTCAGCGCATCGCCGTCCGCATCGGACGCCGAAGGCGTGAATGAGTATGCAGCGCTCTCCGTAACGCGCGTGCCCGGCGTGCCGGAAATTCGAGGCGCTGCGTTGGCGCCCGCCTGAACTTCGATGGCGAACGCCGGGAGCGTAGCCGTTGCTTCACCGTCACTGACGCTGATGACAATGTTGCCATAGGTTTTTACTTGCGCTGCCGAGGTCGAGCCTGCGAGCTTGCCCGTGGTCGTGCTGAAGCTGGCCCAGCTCGGCTTGTTCGCGATGGAAAACCGCAGTTGATCCCCATCCACATCGTTCACGCTCGGCGCAAAGCTGTAGCCATCCCCCTTGGTGACGCTCGTTGCGGGTGAGCCTGCGATCGTGGGCGCGTGATTGTCGGGAGAAGGCGGCTTCGGGTCGGGCAGCGGCGGCCGGACCGGGCGCGGACGTCGTCCCACCGTGATGGTGAATGTGGCGAGTTTCGCGGTGGAGTCGCCATTGCTCACGCTGATGACGATGTCCGAATAAGTCGCCACGTCGCCATCGTCGGGCGTGCCGGATATTTCGCCGGTGTGCTCATCGAACGCAATCCAATCCGGCGCGTTTTCGATTGTGAAGACCAGCGCGCGCGACTCGGAATCCGCCGCCATCGGTGAAAACTTATACGCTTCGCCAACCGTGGCATTGAGATCCGGATCGCCCTTGATCGACGGCGGCGTCTGCGGCGGCGCCGCCGAAGCATCGGGTGACACATCCACCTCGCCACCACCGGAGGTGCTGGGACCGGAACATGCCGACAGCGCCACCGCGAGCAGCGCGGCCGCCATCAGCTGAATTTTTTTCGAAACGCCGATTCCCGGCGCATGCGATTGTCGCGAGCCAATCATTTGGCAACTCCGCTATCAAGAGACTCTCGTCTCGTAGATCGGTGGCTTTGCGTCCTCGCCTTTCAGCGAGTTTGCGTTTAACAAATGTGGGACGAGTTAATCGCGTGAAGTCACATGGGTAAAGATGTCTCCCGAGGCCGACAGATAGTTCTTACACATGTCGGCGCGGGCCGACATTAGGTTAAATGCCGCGAGATTTTGTTATAGAAAACGAAAGGCGAAAGGCTGCGTTAAGTAAAACTAACGCGAACCTTTACGCCACAAAATCACTTCTGCGGTTTGCATGAGAATGCTCAAGTCGAACAAGAGCGAGTGATTTTTCACGTAGTACAAATCGTATTGAAGCTTTTCCGCGGCATCCTGCTGCGACGATCCGTAGGGATAGCAGAGCTGCGCCCACCCAGTGATTCCCGGCTTTGCGAAGTGACGTTCGCGATAGAACGGAATCGACTTGGCGAGCTCCTCGACGAACTCCGGCCGCTCCGGCCGCGGCCCGACGAACCGCATGTCGCCTCGCAAGACATTGAAAATTTGCGGCAGCTCATCGAGTCGGAGCAAGCGCGCGACGGCGCCAACCCGCGTGACGCGCGGGTCTTGCTTTTCCGCCCAGAGTGCCTTGCCGCCTTTCTCCGCATCGGTGCGCATGCTGCGAAATTTCAGTACGTCGAAATTTTTGCCCTCGAGACCGACACGCTTCTGCCGATAGATGACGGGAGCGCGCAGCCCATCCTCCAATTTGATAGCGATCGCGGTGATCAGCATGAGAGGCCAAGACAGCGCGAGCAGTGCAAGCGATGCCACGATGTCGAACAGACGCGCGCTGACGCGGCGAGGCGCACCGCGGTTGAAGCCTTCGCCAAAAATCATCCAACTGGGATTCACGACGTCGAGCCGCACCTTGCCGGTTTCACGCTCGAGAAAGCTCGGCATGTCGATGACGTTGATGTCGCTCAAGCGGCAATCGAGCAGCTCCTGCATGGGAAAGGCCAGCCGCCGATCATCCATCGCCACCACGATCTCTTCGATGGAATAGTGGCGGCACGTGTCGAGCAGGTTGTTCTCGACGAAGACGAGCCGCTCCGCCGGCACCTCGACCGTGTCGCCGGGATTGCCGACAAATCCCACGATCACGAAGCCCCGCTGATCCGAGCGGCGGCGCAAGCGCGATAAACGAAACGCGATCGACCCTGCGCCGTAAACGAGAACACGGCGCTTGAAAAAATCATCGCTGATCATGCGGGCGAAGCCGATGCGCACCAAAGCCATGCACGCGGCGCTGAACAGAATCATGATGCCGAGCAGTCCGCGGCCCATCGTGAGCCCCGGAAAGATGTAGTACAGCGCGGCCAGCGCGATCAGACAGCTCACTGCGCTCGCTGCGATGCGCGCCAGCACACCATCGAGACCCGCGCGTTGCCTCGCGCTATACAAACCCATCGCGAGCACGCACAACGACATGGTGAGCGCAAACACCGAGCCGCGCAGCCAATAGGAAATGCGCTCGATTGAGAGCACTTCGACTTGCGTTCCAAATCGGACGAATGCCGCCGCGAGCGGCGCGCAGAAAAACAAGACCATCTCGATGCTCGCGAGCGTGAAAATCTGCGTGCGAAAATATTGACCGAGAATGCGCAAGAGAGCTCTGCTGATGCTGCTGCGGAAAATGAAATGTTACGGTCGGCGCGCGCAATTCCGCGTGACGCGCTGCGTGATTATGTAAGAAATCGAGCGCATGATACTGGATTAGCCAATCACCGCATCATGAGCCGACTCGCGCCAGCGCCGGCGGCGAGTTGCGGAGCGGAGCAGGCCATGCAGTTCGACGTCATCATCATCGGCGGCAGCTATGCCGGCTTATCGGCATCGCTTCAACTCGCGCGCGCCAGACGCAAAATCCTGATCATCGACTCCGGTCTGCGCCGGAATCGCTTCGCCGAAGCGTCGCACGGATTTCTCACAAATGACGGCGCAAAGGCGTCGGAGATTGTTTTCCGGGCGAAGGAGCAGGTGCAAGCCTATCCGACTGTCACCTTCCTGAAGGGCAAAGCGGTCACTGGGGAACGTCTAGCCGAGGGCTTTCGAGTCATGCTTGCCGATAGTTCGGCGATGGAAGGCAAGCGTCTCATCTTGGCCACCGGCGTCATCGATCATTTGCCCGAAATATCCGGGCTGGCGGAGCGTTGGGGCAAAAGCGTGTTCCATTGTCCTTACTGCCACGGCTACGAACTGGATCAGGGCCAGATTGGCGTCCTGGCGACGACGCCAGGATCGATGCATCTCGCCTTGATGCTCCCGGATTGGGGACCGACCACCCTCTTCCTGAACGGTGCGTTCGAGCCTGATGAACAGCAACTGAAGAAACTGTCGGCGCGTGGGATCGCCGTAGAGCGCCGGCAGATCGAGCGCATCGACGGCATGGCGGACTTGGTAATGGTTGATGGCAGCCGCGTAGCGCTTGCGGGGCTGTTTACGACGACGCGCATCGAGCTCGCCAGCCCCATCGCCGCGCAGCTCGGCTGCGCGATCGACGATACGCCGATGGGAGTGACGATCAAGACTGATCCCATGAAGGCGACGACGATCGCCGGCGTCTACGCCTGCGGCGACACCGCTCGACCCGGCGGCTCGCTGCCGTTGGCAGTCGGCGACGGAACGTTGGCCGGCGCCGCCGCACACCAGTCGCTCATCTCCGGCGCACTCTGAATGACAAAAGACATCCACACGGACGAAGTGATGCCCGTGTTGGCTGGCACCCGCTGCCCGGCAAGGACCATCGGACGATGACGCGAGCCACGGGATCGAACGTATCGGGGCCCAGCGCGGCATTTTGGGACGACCTTTATGCGAGGGCCGGTTCGCGATCCGGGGGTCGTCCGAGCGCAGCGCTCGTACGCTTCGCGGAAGGACTGCCGGCCGGAAGGGCGCTCGACCTCGGCTGCGCTCGCGGAGACGATGCGGTTTGGCTTGCCTCGCGTGGGTGGTCGGTCGTCGCCGTGGACATATCGCCTACCGTGCTCCGCTACGCCGTTGCAAACGCCGAGGCAGCGAGCGTGGCAGATCGGATCGACTTTCAGCAGCACGATCTGTCTGTGAGCCTGCCTACCGGCGAGTTCGACTTGGTTTCCGCGCTGTTCCTGGAATCGCCGATCGAATTCGGCCGGACCGACGTCCTGCGTCGCGCAACGCAGGTCGTTGCGCCACGCGGAAGACTGATCGTGGTTGAACATGCATCCAAAGCGCCGTGGTCTTGGGGTGATCCCGACGAACAGTTTCGCAGCGCCGAGGCGTTGCAAAGTTCGCTCGGTCTCGACGGCTGGCAGATCGTCTTCTCCGGAACGCCGGAGCGACTGGCATCCGGCCCTGGTGGCCAGTCCGCGACGGTGCGCGACAATATCGTGATCGCCGAGCGGCCTTCCTAGCGGGCCGGTCTGTATTTGATCCGACCTAGAGCTGCTAGGCGACGTTGCTAGCCAACAATGCCAAAGCAGTGCCGGTATGAACCGTAAACAGATCACCCGGTATACACCGTGCGCATGATGGCGTCCCCACGGGGATTCGAACCCCGGTTCTCACCGTGAAAGGGTGGTGTCCTAGGCCTCTAGACGATGGGGACTCAGCGTCGAAGTAATTGTATTTTCGAAGAATAGTCTTCCATTTGCAATGCATTAAGCTTTGCCCGTGCTCGAGCTGCAAAACGTCTACAAGTCTTTTGGGCAGCGCGAGGTGCTCAAGGACATCACACTGAGTGTTGCGGCCGGCGAGACTCACGCATTGATTGGCTCCAGCGGCTCGGGAAAAACCACGGTCTTGCGAATCACCCTGGGTCTCATCAACTTCGACCGGGGCTATGTCAAGATCGACGGCGCGCCGCTTTTGTCTCTGAGCCCGAGCCGATGGGCGGACCGCATCGGCTACGTACCGCAAGACGGCGGCCTGTTTCCGCACCTAGCCGCGGCCGACAATGTTTCGCTGATCTCGCGGCTTCGCGGCTGGCCGAGCGCGCGCATTCGCGACCGTATCGACGAATTGCGCCAGCTCGTCGACTTGCAGCCCGACATGCTGGGCCGCTTTCCACACGAGCTCAGCGGCGGCCAGCGTCAGCGGGTAGCCATCATGCGCGCGGCCATGAATGATCCTCCGGTCATGCTGCTCGATGAGCCGATGGGCGCCTTGGACCCATTGGTGCGGCGAAGCGTGCAAGAAGAGCTCAAATCAATTTTCGCCCGCTTGAAAAAAACGGTCTTGCTCGTGACGCATGATCTGGGCGAGGCCGTGTATCTTGCGAGCGGGCTCACGCTGCTGCACGACGGCCGCATCGTACAGAGCGGCAGCTACCGCGAGTTTCTCGATGCGCCCCGCGAGCCTTTCGTGACTTCATTCATCAACGCGCAGCGCGGCTTACCCATGCCGGCGGACGCCATATGAGGCGCGCGATGTTGGCGTGGCTGGCCCTCGCGGCGGCGGCCACATCGCCCGCGTTTTCTGCATCACCCGCCGCACGCGTCGTCGTCGGCTCCAAAATCTTCACGGAAGGCTACATTTTGGGCGAGATCGCCGCACAGGCCATTGAAGCGCACACGGCTTCGAAGGTGACTCGACGTCTTGGCATGGGCAGCACGGGTATCTTGTTCGAATCGCTGCGCACCGGCGCCATCGATGTCTACGCGGATTACACCGGCACTCTGTCCGAGGCCATTCTCAAGAACCCCGAGCTCAAAACACTAGAGGAAATTCAGCGTGGACTCACCCCGCTCGGCATGATGATCTCGAAGCCTTTGGGTTTCGACGACACCTATGCGCTCGCGCTGCGCAAGGAATACGCGCGCAAGCACGGCCTGCGCACGATCAGCGATTTGCATCGCATCGCAGGCACCGTGCGGGCGGGCTTCAGCTATGAATTCATGGATCGGGCGGATGGCTTCCCCGGCATGCAAGCGCGCTACCAGCTCGAGCTGCCGAGCGTGCACGTGCGGCGCATGGCGCATAGCCTCATTTATCGAGCCATTGCCGATGGCGCAGTCGATGTGATCGAGGTGTATTCCACGGATGCGAAGATCAAGCAGCTCAATCTGCAGCTGCTGGAAGATGATCGCCATTATTTTCCGGCATACCAGGCCGTTTGGGTTGCGACGCGTGCGTTTACCGAGCGCGACCCGCAAGCGTGGCGCGCGTTGCAATCAATCGAAGGACGCATCGACCGCGCACGCATGATCGACATGAATGCTGCGGCCGACATCGAGCGCAAGAGCTTCGCGGAAATCGCCGCCGCATTCATCGGGCCGAGCGCAGACGCGGCCTCCGCCCCGCAACGCAGCGCCTTTGCCGAGCGCACCATCGAGCATCTGCGTCTGGTCGGTGCCGCCCTTCTGTTCTCGCTCGTGATCGGCGTGCCTCTTGGCATTACCGCGGCTCGATATCCTGTGGCGGGTCAGGGCATCTTGTTATTCAGCGCCATCGTTCAGACGATTCCTTCGCTTGCGCTGTTGTGTTTTCTGATTCCCGCATTCGGCGTGGGCACGCAGCCCGCACTCGCTGCGCTGTGCCTTTATAGTCTGTTGCCGGTGGTGCTGAACACGTTCACGGGAATTCGCGCCGTCGATGCGCGGCATGTCGAAAATGCGCGCGCCTTCGGCCTGAGCCGCCGCCAAATTTTGTGGCGCATTGTCTTGCCGCTCGCGAGCCCTACGCTACTCGCCGGCTTGAAAACCGCGACCATCGTCAGCATCGGCACCGCGACGCTCGCGGCGCTCGTTGGCGCGGGCGGGTACGGCGCGCCCATCGTGTCTGGACTTGCGCTCAATGACACGGCGACCATCCTCACCGGCGCGGTGCCCGCTGCCGGCATGGCGCTTTTGGCGCACGGCCTGTTCGAATTGCTCGGCCGCTGGGTGATTCCCGCGGGCATCCGCCGGCAGGAAACCGCACCCTAATTTCGAGGGCTTGTCTTAGTTTTTACCGCCGCCCAATTGCTCCCGGCTCATTGGGCCAGGCTTTACGGCAGTTAGGAGGTGGTGGAGCCAGACGGGATCGAACCGACGACCTCTTCCATGCCATGGAAGCGCTCTCCCAGCTGAGCTATGGCCCCTTCGCCCGGCAGATTATCGGCAACCTTCGAGCGCGTCAAAGCCGTTCGGTTGGGAGCTGTACGACCCACACTCACGCCCACACCACGGGCATTGTTGCGGATTCCCGACAGGCTTATGTCAAGTGGCTTGCGTCCTCAACTGCTTACCGGCAATCTCGCAAACCGCTGATTGCGCTGAAATTTGGAACGGATCTGTCAACGCATGAGTCAGATTTCCGTTTTCAACGATTTGAATCACGGTTGTCCATTCTGCGGCGATTTGAATGTGCGAGTGGTTCAAAAATCCTTAAAAATGCTCCTGTATACTGATTTGAATCCCGGCGCGCAGGTGCGAAAAATAATTGTTGTCTTTCCGCTACAGCAAGCCTTGCGGCGCGTTGGCGATGGAGGTTGAGTTTGGATGAGCCGATAGTATCGCGCCGATCTTTCGAAATTGCCGCGATCGCTCTCCTCCGACTCGTCCTGCCGCCGCTGGTGGTCGTGGGCATGCTGTACAGCCTGGCGAAGGTGTACCACGAATACTTCAGTGTCTACTTCGTAGCGGCCAGCGCAGTGGCCTTTGCCCTGTCCGCGCTATTTCTGCAGCCGCCGCGCAATCTGGCGGCGCAGATGTTCTCCAATCGCCTGCCGTTGATTCTCGCCATCGTCACGCGCTGGACGGTGATCTTTGCCGTCATGCTGGCCCTCGCGTACGTCGCGCGTTGGTCGGGCAATTTCGCGCGGCGCGTGGTGCTCACTTGGGCGGTGACCACACCGGCCGTTCTAGTCATGGTGAATCTCATTTTGAATGAGCTGCGCCGGCGCATTCTCAAAGATCCCTCGAATGCGCGGCGCGTGGTCTTTGCGGGACTCAATGAGATGAGTCTGTCTCTTTCCGACCGGCTCGATAAGAACCCCGAGGCCTGCATGCGCGTCGCTGGATTTTTTGACGATCGGAGCGGCGAGCGGCTCGGTGTGGGCCGCTCGGCGCGCTTGCTCGGCTCGTTGCGCGACCTCGCGAGCTATGTGCGCACGCACTCGATCAGCGTCATCTTCATCGCGTTGCCGGTGCGTCACATTCAGCGCGTCGCCACCCTCGTCGATGAGTTGTGCGATACCACCGCGTCCATTTATTACGTTCCTGATTTGCTGGCGTTCGATCTCATGCAAGCCCGCACCGGCGAGCTGCTCGGCGTTCCCGTCGTCGCCATGTACGAGACGCCTTTCAGCGGTCATCGCGCCGCGGTCAAGCGCCTCACCGATATCTTGATCGCCGCGACCGTGCTGCTCACCATGCTGCCCGTGCTCATCGTCATCGCGGTGGGCATCAAGGCCTCATCTCCCGGCCCCGTGTTGTTTCGGCAGCGCCGTTACGGATTGGATGGACGAGAGATTCACGTATTGAAATTTCGTACCATGCGGGTCATCGAGGACGGCACTCACATTCGTCAGGCCACGCGTAATGACGCGCGCATCACGCGGTTCGGTGCGTTCTTGCGCCGCTACTCGCTGGATGAGATACCGCAGTTGTGGAATATCTTGCAAGGGAGCATGAGTCTGGTCGGCCCAAGGCCGCACGCGGTGGCTCACAACGAGCAATATCGCAAGCTCATTCGCGGTTACATGCTGCGCCACAAAGTGTTGCCGGGCTTGACCGGTCTTGCGCAAATCAATGGCTGCCGCGGCGAGACCGTGCGCCTCGAAGATATGGAAGCACGCGTGAAATTCGATCTTGATTATGTTCGCAGATGGTCTCTGCTGCTCGACTTCAAGATTATCATGCTCACCCTCGGCCGAATCGTTCGTGATAGCAAGGCGTTTTAGATGCGAAAATCGAAGTGGATTGTGATTTGTGGAGCGATGTGGTCGCTTGCGACAGCGACGATGAGCCGCGCGGATGCGCCGCTCGTCGATTACAAGTTGAGCCCGGGCGACAAGGTGAGCGTGGGCGTCTACGACGACCCGAAGCTCGTGCCGCAAGAAATCACCATCACACCCGATGGCAAGTTCGCCTTTCCGATGGTCGGTGAGGTAGTTGCCGGTGGGCGCACGGCGCAGCAGATCCGCAACGAGCTCGAGACGAAGCTCAAAAAGTTCATCGCCGAGCCCGTGGTCATTTTCGCTGTGACCGAGGTGAAAGGAAGCGTCGCTTACGTGATCGGTCAGGTGAACAAGCCCGGACCCATCGTCATGAATCCGCGCATCAATGTACTGCAAGCGCTCAGTATCGCGGGAGGCGGCAACCCCTATGCGAAGCTCGATGATGTCGTCATCATCCGCACCACCGCCGCCGGTCAGCGCCTCGTCGGCTTCAACTATGGGCGAGTGAGCTCGGGCAAGAGCCTCGAGCAAAACGTCACGTTGGAAAGCGGTGATGTGGTTGTTGTACCGTAAGGTATTAGCGCGCAGCGCACTGCCGCTCGCGTTTTTAATCGGCTCTTCCGCAAACGCCGCGGAGTATTACCAGCAACCTGTGGTATCGGCCCGCGTCGAGACGAACTCGAACGTGCGACTCTCAACCGATTCCGATGATCATCGGCAGACCGAGTCTTATACCGCTCAAGTATCGGATCTGATCGGTGTCGCAACTCCCACGACGAACACGATCGTTCAACCCACGTTGCGTTACCAAACCTTTCCCAGCGACCACCGATTTGACCGGTTCGAGGCGGATCTCAAATTCAACACCACTTACAGCTCGCCGCGAAGCGACTTTTTCGCTTTCGGGCGATTTTCGCGCCAGGACGCGATCAACTCAGAGCTGCCTTTGGCGACGTTTCCTGAGGTGATTCCCGGCACTCCCACGAACACGGATACGGGTAGATTCACCCGGGGACTGGTGAAAAACGATTTTTTTGTAGTTCCGAGCTACAGCTATCGTCTCGATCCGCGCACCTCGATCGGCGCCTCTGCGACCGGGGAAATTACGCGCTACAGTCCTTCGGATGACTCAAGTCACATCGACTTCAACTATTACCTGGCAAAGCTTTTAGCCACTCGAGCCCTGTCCGCGAAAGCGGATCTGACAGGCGGACTGCTTTATTCGAAGTACGACCCGAGTGAGGTGACGAGTCAGTCGCACGCAAACGGCGTCACTTCGGGCTTCAGATACTCTTGGAGTCCGCTGATTTACACTTCCTTTAATGCAACGTATCAGCGCACCACCATCGACGCTAACGACGGCACGCAACAGAAGCTGAACAATTGGGGTGCCACGCTGAGTGGCGGATACAAAACCCTGATTTCGGACACCCGGTTGGATATTGGCCGGTCGGTGTCTCCAAGCGGTGCGGGCGGCCTCTATTACGTCGACCAAATTCACCTTCAATACACGCGCGATCTCTCGGAGAGGCTTTCGGTGCTTGCCGCGACGCGATTGCAGCGAAATGGCTCTTTGTCTAATCGCAACGGCGGCGATGACCGGCGTTACGCGACGGTCGATCTGTCGGCAGAATACGATGTTTCGATCCATTGGTTCGTGCGCGCTGGTTACCGGCTCATTTCGCAGAAATATGCGCAGGAAGAATCCGGTGCGGACAATAACCAAGTTTTCTTGACGTTCGGATATAGCGGCCTGAAACGGCAACGATGAGTAGCGCGCCCATGGAACTCCTAACACAGACCAAGACCTCGGCGGCGACGAGCGATTATTTTGGAATTATCCGCCGCCGCTCGACTTACTTGCTCACATTCATACCCCTTGGCGCTCTGATTGGAACCTTTTTCGCATTCGCGCTGCAGCCGCTATATGAGTCAACGGTGACGATCCTGCGGGAGAGTTCGGTCGTCGTCCCCAAGGACGTCATCGAATCGACCGTCAGCCATTCTGACCAGCAAATTGAGATTGTTCAGGGACAGGTGATGACGTCGGATGCCCTCGAAGATCTCGTGCGTGATTACGATCCCTATCCAAGCGAGCACGCGCTATCGATTTCGCAGAAGGCGCAGCTCGTCGCCGAGAACACCTCACTGGAGAAGGTCGACCCGGTCACGATGAAGCCTTTGGCGGAGTCGGAAGCATTCTCTGTGCATTTCGATAATCCAGATCCGGTGCGTGCCCGCAAGGTTGCCGGCAGATTGGGCAATCTCTTTGTTACCTACAACCAACGTGCTCGCTCCGAGACTGCGCGGAAGGCGACAATCTTTTTGCAAAAGCAGGCTGAATCCATTAGCTCTCAAATGGCTGTGGTGGATCAGGAGATTGCGAAGCTCAAATCGGTGCATGGCGATGCACTCCCCGAGTTGGCAGTACGCAATCAAGCGTCCATCGATCGCAATCAGCATGATCTCGATCTCCTGCAGCAGCAGATTTTGTCTGCGCAGGAACGAGAATCTGGATTGTCGGTGCAGCTGAGTCAGATGAGCCCCAACTTGATTGCGCAAAGCGGCGATCTCACTGATATCGCCACCATCAGGGCTCGTCTCGCCGAAGCGGAGCAGCGCTATACCCCGGATCATCCGGAGGTCAAACGTCTCAAGGCTGCCCTGCAGACGATGACCACGCAGACCGCGTCGCGACCGAATGGCATCGCGCAGAATGCGAACAACCCTCAATATCTGATCACCGCGGCGCAGCTGACTGCCGTACGCAATGAAATCAGAAATTTGCAATCTCAGGCAGCCAAAGCCCGCGGGCAAATTGATTCGTATGAGAATCTCCTGCGCCGCACACCGCAAGTTGAAACCGAGTATGCCGATATCATGCGCCGGCAGAAGAGTCTTCAAACGGAATACCAGGACGTCCATGACAAGCTGCAGAATGCGAAACAGGCGCAAACTTTCGAAAGTGAAGAGCAAGGCGAGCGATTCACGCTGTTGCACGGTCCGTCGAGACCCAAGCTTCCCGTGTATCCCAACCGTATCGGCTTGATCATGATCGGACTTATTTTCGGATGCGGGCTTGCGGCTGCAGCGATTGCCATCGCTGAGGCAGTCGATTCGAATATTCGGGGATCGCGCGACATCCCGTCGGGGGATGCGGTTCCACTGTTAGCATCCATCCCATTCATTCCCAACCGTAAGGACGTCACGCGGCGGCGGATGAAGATTGCATATTTTGCGGTGGGCTATGGAGCCGTCCTTGCGGTCGTCGGCGTGACGGTGGCGAACAGGTTAAGTCACTGACCAAGACCGATACGCCGTCGAATCGGGCGGCGATCGGTGGTATGCACCCCGCTGCGATTGGCGCTTCGTAAGCTCCATTGAGCATGGCCGAGCGTTTCAACATGTTGATTGTCTCGTCGGATACCTACCCGCCGACTCGGGTAGATGTCAGCGTGCTTTTTGCACGTGAGCTCGCCCACCGCGGACACACGCTGGATTGGATACTCCAAAGCGAGGTAGATACGTCGACAGGATTCGCTGTTTCTTGGGGCGGCGGCACGGCATGGGTTGGCCGCACGGACTGCGGTGGTTCGCTGCGGCACCGTATTAGAAAACACGTGCTCGGCATCGCGAATGATACAAAGCTCTTTGGAGTTCTGAGGCGCGGTAATTACGACGCGATTCAAGTCAAGGACAAGTTCATCGCCGGGATTTTTGCAGCCATCGCTGCGCGCCTAGTCGGCGTCGCGTTCATATACTGGCTCTCATACCCATTTCCAGAAGACTACCTGCTGCGCGCGCGAGATCCTGCTTCTAGATACCGGCGCCTATATTTCATTCGCGGAACCATTTTCCGTTGGCTACTTTATCGATTCCTGTTGCGAGCGGCACATCATGTGTTCGTGCAGAGCGAGCAGATGCGAAAGGATATCGCGAAGCAAGGCATCCCTATCCAGAAGATGTCCGTAGTCAGCATGGGCATCGATGTATCAGCATTCGACGCGGCGTTACGAGAACCTGCGCGCACCATTGCGCCGCACAGCATTGTTTACCTCGGTACCTTGGCGCGCGTCCGGCGGCTGGATTTTTTGCTTCGCGTCTTTGCGCGTGTTCGAGCGCGCTGTACTGACTCCACGCTTTATCTGGTCGGCGCCGGAAATGACAATGCAGATATCGAGTTTCTGAAACGCGAGGCAATGCGGCTCGACGTCGCTTCAAACGTCATCTTCACTGGACAGCTTCCATGGAGTGAAGCTCTAACGTACGTGAGAGCGGCTAGCGTGTGTGTTTCGCCTTTTCTTCCGACGCCCGTGCTCAATTCGACATCGCCAACCAAGCTGGTCGAATACATGGCGTTGGAAAAGCCCGTAGTAGGAAACGATCACCCTGAGCAGCGCTTGGTGATTCAGGAGAGCGGCGGCGGCCTGTGTGTGCCTTGGGACGAAGAGGTGTTTGCCGTGGCTATCCTTGAGCTCCTGCGCGACCCAGAGCGCGCTGCGATGATGGGCAAGGAGGGTAAGAAATATGCACATGCGCGAAGAAGCTACCAACGCATTGCGGATGGCGTCGAAAAGGAGATTTTGAATGTCACGCGAACGTATCGAGCGAGACGCGCATCACGTCGCGCGGGCAGTTAAGTTCAATAGCGCAAACGCCAAGGCGATGCTCGTTGGTCTCGCCCCACGATGGTATTGACGATCATGTATACTGTTTTTCATCCAAATGCACGGCAAAATTATGCTGCAAGCGGCAGTGTTTTTCGGCTCATCCCCTCAAAGCTCTCGTCTTCGGAACGTGTATGACCATAGTTGAAGCTGCGCTTCAAAAAGCGAAAGACCTCGCGACTCAGCGCCCTGGCGCGGATCGCAGAACGAGCGATGTCGTCAGGCGCCGTCCCGCGCCTCCGGTTAAGGGTCCGCCGCCCGCCAAAGCAATTCGTGGAAGTTCGCTTTCCGTAGACGTCGATACGTGCCGGCAGAGCCGTGTGTTGTTGACCAAGTCGCAAGAAAAAGCAGACGTGGCAGCGGTCGCTGCCTATCGCATTTTGCGGACTCGCGTGCTGCATCGGGCCCGCGCGCAGCAGTGGACAACGATCGGCGTGACGAGCGCCGTCCCGGGAGACGGTAAGACGGTGACCGCAGTCAATTTGTCGTTGAGTCTCGCGCGTGAAAACAACAGCAGCGTCGTACTTCTCGATCTCGACATGCGAAACCCGAGTGTCTGTAAGGCGCTGGGCGTAACGCCGCCGGTTGAGCTCAGAGAAGCTCTCGAGGGCCGCGCATCTTACAATGATGTATTCATGTCAATTTCCGGCATCGACAACCTGCTGTTTGCGGGCAATGTGACGTCGCGCGATGGTGCCTCAGAGGTTCTCGCGTCTCAGGCATTGGAAGATCTGCTTCAGTTCATTAAGGCAGGGACATCGAATCCGCTGATCCTGATCGATCTGCCGCCAATTTTGAGCACGGACGATGCGCTCGTCGTTGCACCGCGCATCGACTCGATGCTTTTGGTCATGTCAGAGGGGCAAACTTCGCGCGTCAGTTTCGAAAAAGCGTTGCTGCAATTATCGGAGTTTCCGATCGCAGGCTTTGTGCTGAATCGCTCGGGAGACCACGCCAGTCACTACGGCTACGGCGACGGCGCTGGTTACGGGCACTATTAACTCGTTCCCGGCAAATACTTGATCTAGACGGGATCAAACGTGTCGGCGCGCATTCGATTGTGCGTGGTTTCACCCAGAGCTTTTGGCGGCGGCGCCGAATACCAAATATCACAGCTTCTCGAGATTCTTCGAGCATCAAATAGCGTGGAAATTACATTCCTGGCTCATCACGTCGACAATTCCCCCAAAGTTGATCGAGTCATCAAGATTGGCCGTAGCTCTCGCCAGCCGGTTTTCGGATATGTCATGGATTATCGAGCGCTTAATCGCGAGCTGCGCGCAGCACAGCCAATGGTCATCTACCAGCGCGTAGGGGGAGGCTACACCGGCATCGCGGCACATTACGCAAAGCATTATGGCTCTCAAATGATTTGGCATGTAGCTCACGACAGTGATGTCACGCACGCAAATCTCGAGCCGGCGCGCAACCCGATTCGTCCGCATCTGGAGAAACAGGCCCTGAAATATGGCGCGCGAAATGCGCACGCGATCGTTACGCAGACCGAGCATCAAGCCCAGTTGCTGCAAGCGAATTTTCACCGTGCAGCTGACCTGGTCATACCGAATTTTCATCCCACGCCCGCTGAGCCCACCGACAAGTCCGGTCCAATGACTGTGGTATGGGTCGCGAACTTGCGGCCATGGAAACGTCCTGAAGCGTTTATTCAACTGGCTCAACGATTGTCCGATCTACAAGGGGTGCAATTTGTAATGATTGGCGCTGCGCCGCAGGGCCGAGGCGATGCGCACTGGCGCGATCAGTTGATGCAATCCATTCGTGCGACTCGTAACTTGGATTACCGCGGGGCGCAGTCTCGAAAAGAGGTGAACGCGCTATTGGCCAAAGCGCATTTGTTCGTAAACACCAGCGAGTGCGAGGGATTTCCAAACACGTTCATCGAATCCTGGATGCGTGAGGTGCCGGTCATCAGTTTGAGCGTCAATCCCGACGGCGTGTTCGATCGGGAAATGGTGGGCGCTCATGCACGAACAACGCAAGGGCTCGAAGGCTGGGTCAGAAAGATGCTTCAAGATCCTGAGCTGCGGCTCGCCCATGGGGCCGGTGCCCGCCAATATGCCATGCGCAATCATTCTTTAGTCAATGCGGCCCGATTGGCCGACTTCATCGTGAGGCGAGCGCAATCGAGTGATCTGTGGCGACAACAAGTCGGCTTACGCGGCGCGGCTTGCTGACAACACGTATGCCGACGCTACTCTCGGTCAACAATTACCACTACTCTCGCGGCGGTGCCGAGACTGTTTTTCTTGAACACAATCGGCTTTTCACAGACGCGGGCTGGAAAGTTGTGCCCTTTTCGATGCGACATCCGAGCAATCTCAAGTCTCCCTGGTCGGAGTTTTTTGTCGATGAGATCGAGCTTGGCAGCCGCTACAACGCCGTGGAGAAACTAGCGCGGGTATCAAAGGTTATTTACTCACTCGAGGCGCGCCGGAAAATCGGCAAGTTGATTGAAGCCGTGCGGCCAGACGTTTGTCATGCGCATAACGTCTATCACCACATTTCTCCGTCGATATTTTTTGAGCTCAAGCGGCGACAGATTCCTTGCGTACTTACTCTGCACGATTTGAAGATTGCGTGTCCGGCTTACAACATGTTGGCCAACGACGGCATTTGCGAGCGATGTCGCGGTGGCCGCCTGCGCAATGTAGTGATGCATCGATGCATCAAGGGCTCTCTAGCCATGAGCAGCATTGCATTCGCGGAGGCTTGGTTGCACCGGTGGCTGCGCACCTACGAAAGGAACGTCGATCGACTGATCGTTCCGAGCCAGTTCTACATTGATAAGTTTTGCGAATGGGGTTGGCAACGCTCCAAATTTACTCACGTTCCTAATTTCATCCAAGCTTCGCGCTATCAGCCTCGGTTTGAGCCCGGTCGCCGATTTATTTATTTCGGACGTCTTGCCAGAGAAAAGGGCTTGTCTACACTGATCGCGGCGTCGGCCAAAGCTCGCGTACCGCTCTCGATTGTCGGCTCTGGCCCGATGCGTCAGGAACTGGAACGCTCTTCGCAAGCCGTTGGTGCCGACGTCACGTTCTTGGGCTATCTGACGGGCGACGCCTTGCATGATGCCGTGCGGAAGGCGCGCGCCGTAGTCGTTCCTTCTGAATGGTACGAGAATGCACCCATGAGCGTGCTCGAAGCGTACGCGCTCGGGAAGCCAGTCATTGCCGCACGGATCGGCGGTTTGCCGGAGTTGGTTACAGAAGCTCACACGGGCATCAGCTTCGTAAGCGGCAATGCCGATTCACTCGCCGCCGCTCTCGCGGATATCGATGCGGCCGGCGACGAACGCATTCGTGTTTTGGGAAAGAACGCGCGGCAGTGGGTCGAGGAGGAATTTTCCGAACAGCAGTATCGCTCGCGAACCGGTAGCATCTACGCGGAGCTCGGCGCGAACGGATCCGTTGAACAAACAGCCCTTGCCTCTCCGACTTATCGTGGGGTCGGCCAGAATTGAAAGTGATGGTGCTCGGAGTGCGCGGAATACCTAATGTTCAAGGCGGCATCGAGACTCATGCCGAACAACTGTATCCCTTGCTAGCTAAACAGGGTTGCGAGATAGAGCTTTTAGCGCGCTCTCGATTCGTTGATCGAACCGTCCGTGCTTTCCGCGGTGTGGGTATCCGTCGGTTATGGTGTCCGAGTACTTCGGGCTATGAGGCGTTCGTTCACTCATTTCTCGGCGTGATCTACGCGGCGATCAATCGGCCTCACATTCTTCATGTTCACGGCATAGGCCCTTCGATCGTGACGCCGCTCGCAAGACTCTTGCGACTGCGTGTCGTGGTCACGAATCACGGGCCGGATTACGAGCGGGAAAAGTGGGGGGCCTTCGCGCGGTGGATTTTGCGCGTAGGCGAGCGCTGGGGCGCGCTTTGGGCCTCCGGGTATATTGCAATCTCCCAATCCATCGCCGATCGAATCGCGTCTTCGTACGAGAAGAAATCCGTCTTGATTCCTAATGGCGTGGGCGCTCCTGCGATTGCCACAAGTACCGACCGTGTACGCGAGCTTGGACTCATTCCTGGGCACTACTGGCTTCAGGTTGGCCGCATGGTGCCTGAGAAGCGGCAATTGGATTCGATTGCTGCCTTCAAGAAGACGGGATTGGACTCGTGGCATCTGGCGCTGGTCGGGATGCTCGACGAGGGACGATATTCTCGCGCGGTCGTCGCGGCGGCAAGCGGGAGCAACGTCGTGTTGACAGGTTTCATGCACGGCGAGCCTCTTGCCCAACTCTTTTCGCATGCCGCGGGATTTCTGCTGCCGTCTTCTCACGAAGGCCTGCCTATCGCGCTGCTCGAGGCGCTGAGCTATGGCCTACCGGTGCTCGCCAGCGACATACCGCCGAACCTCGAGGTTGGGCTGGCGCCGCAAAGTTATTTTTCTCTGGGCGACACGGATGGACTTGCCGCTCGAATGATTGCCATCGCCAAAGGAGTCGATAGTTCGGCCGCACGTGACGCGCGCAAGCGCTTCGTAGCTCAACGATACGACTGGAACGTCGTCGCGCAGCAAACTTTGGATGTCTACAGCTCGGTTTTAGATTCATCCGCAAGCGTGCGTATTCAATGATGAGCAGACCATTGGTTGACAACCAAACGCGAAATCTTTTTCTCATTGCAGCGTCTCTCTTGGCATTGCACGCCTTGGTGCTATTTCTCGTTCTTCCGCACTTTGAAGCAAGGCTCGGCCAATATTACGGCGTGCGCTTCGCCGATGCGTACGATCTCATTGCCAAAAATTTGAGCGCTGGCTACGGTTACCGATTCAGTCCCGACACCGCTCCGACTCTGACACGTGAGCCGGGTTATCCTTTGCTTCTTGCCGGTCTGTTCAAGCTTTTTGGACCGAGCATCGAGGCGGTTCGTGCCGCGAATCTTCTGCTGGCATTTATCGCGGCTGCGCTGACCGTGCAGCTCGCGCGCATGGCTTCCTGCGACTACAAAGCCCAGGTTGCCGCTCTCGCGCTGCTGCTTCTCCACCCCGGGCTTCTTGCCGTGGAGGCGAGGAGCGGTGTTGAGATGCCTTACATCGTTTGCATTTTACTGTTTCTCGTTAGCTTGCAGAGCGCGGTGCTGAACGAAAGGATCTCAGCGTTTGTGATTTCAGGGGCACTGCTCGGGATGACTTGCACTGTCCGCAGTACCTTGCTTCTATTTCCGTTGTTGGTTCCAATTTATCTCTTATGGGCTCGACCCGAGTGGACCATAAAAAAGACCTTGGGTTTCAGCGCGCTTCTTGCACTCACGTGCGCGTTGGTCATGGTGCCGTGGACGCTACGAAATTATGAGTTGGTCGGCAAGGTGATCCCAACGGCGAGCGTGCAAGGAATCGCGGCTCACGCGGGTCAATACATTTGCGAGCACCTGGACTCCTACGATGAATTCCAAGCACTCGACACTGAGGCCTCGAACAAACGCGCCAAAATGGCAGCAGCCCAGGGCTATAGATTCCAGTCGCATTACTATCTTTATTTTTATGATGCGAAGGATGAGGTCTCGTTCAATAGCGGTTTGAATTCCGCTGTATGGCAGCGGTACAAACAAAACCCAGTTCTCTTTGCGCGCTGTATCACACAAAACGTATTCAATTTCTGGTTTGCCGGTAAGAACCTTACGGCGACGCTGACCAACGTGTTAATTCAAGTGCCCTATGTGCTACTGGCGATCTTTGGTGCATGGGCGGCGGTTAGAGGCAAAAAGAACTCGACGCTTGGATTGCTGGCACTTTTCGGCGCCTATTCCGTTGCCGTCTATCTGCCGATTCACGCACAGGCGAGATACGGCGTCCCGCTGATTCCTCTGCTAGCAATCTTTTCTGCCGTCGGAATGTCGTGTTGGTGGCGCCGCAAATCCGACGGCCCCGCCCTTCCCTTGCCCAACGCACCTTCATGAACAACTTACCCCGGCTAGATATCGAGGTATCTCGGGACCGCCAGCATCCTGTGGACTTGGCGCTCGTCATCCCTTGTTTCAACGAAGAAGAAGTTCTCCCGCATGTGGCCGAGCGACTTTCGCAGCTTCTTCAAGAATTGGCTACACGAGGCTTGATCTCTTCATCTAGCCAGGTGTATTTCGTCGATGATGGTAGCGCAGATCGTACGTGGCAGATCATTCTTGAGTTGGCGCACGCCAATCCGGCCATTTGCGGTATCAAGCTCAGCCGCAACCGAGGCCATCAGAACGCATTGCTCTGCGGCTTATTGACTGCCAAAGGCGACGCAATCGTCAGTCTCGATGCGGACCTGCAAGACGATCTGAACGTCATACCGAGCATGGTGGCGGCATTTCAATCAGGCGACGAAATCGTTTATGCGGTACGCCGCCGCCGGACCACGGACTCATTTTTCAAGCGCTTCTCAGCAGAAGGCTATTACCGAGTATTAGCAGCGATGGGCGTCCACGTCACGTTCAATCATGCAGACTATCGTTTGATGAGCCGGCGTGCAGTCGAGACTTTGCGCCAGTACAACGAAACGCATTTGTTTTTGCGTGCACTCGTGCCGCAGCTAGGGTTTCGCTCCTCAATCGTCGAATTCGATCGCGCCGAGCGCTTTGCAGGCGAATCGAAATATCCGCTGCGCAAGATGCTCGCGCTTGCCTGGCAGGGGATCACTTCTTTCACCGCGTATCCGTTGCGGCTGATTACCGGAGCAGGCTTTTTCATCTCCATTGCTTCTTTGTGCTTTGGCGCCTGGGCGCTCTATATTCGTATTTTCACGAATTCCGGCTTGCCTGGATGGGCCTCCACTGTGATCCCGATGTTCTTCCTGGGCGGGATGCAGCTTTTGGGCATCGGCGCTATCGGGGAATATCTCGCTAAGGTCTATGAGGCGTCAAAGCAGCGGCCGCGGTTTCATATCGAAGGAGTCTGCGGGCGAAGAGATGCCTTTTGAAAACGCGCGAGCGAGAACTCGTATTGTTTCGCACAAATATGTCGGGGTTTTCCTGCGCACCGAATTCAGGAATTTTCTCCTGGTCGGCGCCGTGGCAACCGCAGCTCAATATGGGTTGTTGATCGCGCAAGTCCGGTTACTCGCCCTGCGTCCCGCTTTGGCCTCGACCATTGCTTACGCGGCCAGCTCCGCTCTCAATTACTGGCTCAATTACCGGTTCACTTTTGCCAGTTCGCGCAAGCATCGGATCGCTCTCGCCGCTTTCACTGGCGTTTCAACGGTTGGCGCCGCCTTGAATTTCACTGTCATGTGGATCGCGAACGAACAACTGGCCGCACCCTATATTGCGGCTCAAATTCTCGCAACAGCGACGACATTAATTTGGAATTATCTTGCAAACCGGCGCTGGACTTTTTGAGCCAGCCGTTCATTGCCAACGCTTCAGTCTTCGCAGAATAGGCTGTTCTATCCATCGATACGTCAGATATCCCACCGCGCAGCTCCCGAGCAACATGATTGCAAAGTACAAAACAAGATTGGAGCCGTTGCTCAGCAGCCGCCAAGCGCGCGCCGCCGGATCAATGAAAAAGCTATGCGTCAAATAAATGCTATACGAAGCATCCCCAATCACGATCACTGCAAAAAAAATGGGGCCGCTCATAGGCCGCTCGATGTGCGTCAATGCACCTAGCGCAACGGGCACGATGACCAATAGTGGGGTCAGCAGTTCGACGATCCGAGCATCGCCGCCATAGCATCCCGCTGCGTAAATAGCGGCCGCTACCAAGGTGGATGCAAGTATCCACGAGGGGCGCGCATCATGAAGCCGACCCGTTCGGATCATCCAATCTCTGATCAAGCCCAAGCATACGCCTAGCGCAAAATAAAGGATGATGCTGCGCGAATAAAAAAATGCCAGTTCGCATAGCGTCCCATCACATCTGGAAAACATGCCAACTTGGCCCAGTATCGCGGCCGCAGCGAGCACGCTGAGCAAAGCGGTCAATCCGCGCTTGCCCGGTAGGAACAACGCCGCTGCGAACAGCAAATAGAAAAACATTTCGTAATTCAGTGTCCAACCCCGGCGCAGAATCGGCTGGAAAACGTGGTCATCATTCGAATAAGGGATAAATAGAAGCGACTTCATCACCTCGAGCGACCCTGTGTGCGTATCGCGAAACAGCAGCGCGATGATTAGCGCAAGCGTGCTCAGCCAATACAAAGGAACCACGCGAAAAATTCGCCGCCGCAGAAATCTACTAGGCGCGCCTCGGGCGGCAAACTCGTTGGCGCTGGTTGCAGTCATGATAAAGCCGCTGATGACGAAAAAAATCTCCACCCCGTAATGACCGAGCGCTTCCGCGAGCGCATGCAGCTGAAACTTAGTCTCAGCCGCGAAGCGCGCGGCCGACGGAAAATGCAGCCAGGAGTGATCGGCGACGACCAGTAGCGCCGCAAAGCCTCGCAGCCCTTGGATGGCGTCGAGTTTGGTGTGAAGCGTCGGCTTGATGAAACTAATGCGTGATGCAGCCACCGGAGTACGCCGATGGGCAAGACTCGGCGGGTACCGCACCTTTCAACGATCGGATATAAGGCAGAATTCCCGTAGCCCACTGTTGCTGCGGAGTTCCCGCATAGGTGTTTTGATACCAGAGGAAGTAGCTTGGGGGCAATGTATTTTCGACGCTCTCGTAGAAATCCGAAGGATTGAATTTCTTTCCGTAACTCACTCCAATCATTTGGACTTCGGCCACGTAGGGCACTACACCTCGAAAGTCGCGGCTGCCGCTTCCGCCGGCGAAAATTTTATTCGCCTGCGCGTTTGAGCCGGGCACCACATCGGGCGGACCTACCGTCGATTTGACGCGGTCAACAAACGTTGCCATTAAATCCTTCATTTGCGCATCGGAGCCGAAAAAATTTGCGTATAAGCGCACAGCGGTATTGGGGAACGCGGCTCGAGCTGCCGCTCCCCACCGCTTGAGCTGCTCTCCATAACGGTCCGCGGTGTACCCAAATTTATCGGCTCCGCTGATCGCGGTCTCGCCCAGCTCGATCATCTCAAAGTTGGGGTTGGAGTTGTAGCGCGCCCCTAACGCGGCCGTGAGCGCAATCAGTCGATCCATGACTGCGGGATCCCAAACACGGCATATCGCGACGAGCCCCCCGGCCGCATGCGGCTGGCCCGCTGTGACTGCCCAACCACCATCGTATTTAGGACTTGCGAGATAAGCCGGAAATCTTTTCATGAGCGCATCTTGCGAGGGCACCCCAGAACCAAACCCGCGCTCTTGAATTCCTAAAATCAGTTGCTTGTTGATCTTTTTCAGATGCGCGAGATATTGATCCAGCATGGCGAAGCCGCGCGAATAGTCTCCTGGGGTTGGCCCTTCGAGATACGCCCACATCGAAATGAGCTGAACACCTCTAACCGACGGCTCATCAGCAAGTCGATCGATGGCTGCCAAATGCTTGGCCACCGTGCCATCGCTCAAATTATGACCGTCGAGGAAGACATAATGCCCCGGGTGAAATTTGATTGCGCCGGAAGGATCCGCCGGGGCCGCCGGACTCGAGTTCTTGCACTTGTTATTCACGCAGACTTGTGTGGGCGCCTGCGGCACTACATTGGAGGAGCGTGCGATCACGGGAGCGGCGGCGGCGGCAAAACTCGCTAGAATGATGGCTGCACGCAACAAACGATTAGATTGGCTCATCGACCCTACCTGTTGGATTCACTCGAACTTGGCCGCGTACCGAAGTGTGATCGGCTGCTACATTAGCAGCGCCCGGAAAACCTGCGGAATTGTCTTGGAATTACGACGTCAATGACATTGGGCTCGACTTTTCGGAAGTGTGAACATAACTCCACTAAGCGCCGCCGTAGGTATCGACTGGTTCGCAAATTTGCGATGGCTCGAGTCGTAGACGGAGCCGTCCGCAGCAAAATATCGACGAGCTGGCCGGTCGGTTCCTAACCATGCATTGGATTGTTCTAATCACGCTGACGCTTGCGTGCTTTGTAGAGTATGCGGCGAAACAACTTCAGTTCCCGCCGATCGTGCGTTTCATTCCGGATATGATTTCGGTGCCGATCGTGATCTATATCGCTGCCGCCGGCATTCGCTCTGGCTTCAGGCTCATGCCGCCGAAATATTGGCTCGCATTTGGCGCCTTGGCACTAGTGGCGATCTCCGGCGTGCTTGCCAACGACGTCGGTACGGGACCAACGATAAGCGGCATGCGCTACTATCTGCGGGCGATTCCATTCTTTTTCGTTCCGGCCGTTGCTGATTTTTCCGAACAACAAATTCGGTTTCAATTCAAATATCTACTCGGGCTTTCGCTTGCGCAATTTCCTTTCGCGGTTTTCGAGCGTGCCATGGTCATGCGATCCGGCCGCTCGAGCGGGGATTCGGTGGTTGGAACGTTATCTCAATCGGGCATCCTGTCAATTTTTCTGGTGTGTGCGGCGCTTCTGGTGACTGCATTGCTGCTGCGGCACAAGATCCGTTGGAAGCCCTATCTGACCATATTCCTTTTGCTGCTCTTGCCGACCACGATCAACGAAACTAAAGTGACCGCGATCATTGCTCCGATCGGCTTCTTCGTACTCGCCGTCTACGGATCCGCGCCCGGTAAAAGACTGCGCGTAATCTCCTCCGTCACCATGCTCTTGGTTCTCTTCGCGGCAATTTTCATACCGGTCTACAACAAGCTGCAAGAGAACAGTCCAACTCGCAAGAACATCGTAGATTTTTTCAGTGATCCTCGCCAGCTCAACCGGTACATGTCGCCGAAAGCAGCGCAACTTGGCACGACGCAGCCGGTCGGACGGACAGATGCATACGTCGTCCCGTTCAAGTACATCGCGCAAACTCCTGTTCATTTCACGCTTGGCCTTGGCCTGGGTAATGTCACCCATTCCGAGATAGCGGAAAACTTTTCGGGCCGGTACTACGATATTTTCAAGCCGTTCTTGGAGACTTCGTTTACGATTTTTCTTCTGGAACTTGGGACGCTGGGGGTGGGTCTCGTCTTGCTGCTGTTCTGGATGGTTTACAAGGATGTATTGGCAATCTCCAAGAGAGATAGTGGTGCAATGGGCGCACTGGCTCTGGGGTGGATCCCGGTGATCGCTGTCATGGTCGTTTCGACCCTGTATCTGAACATCCATGCCTTCGAATCGCTTTCATATGTTTATTGGTATCTCGCGGGTTTGTTTGTGGCGTACCGTGCAAAACTGGAAGCTTCGACGGGTCGGCATACCATTCGGCATATCTAGTCGCGTGTCTCGGCCATGGCTTACGTTGTGGCTGCGTATCGGAGCCGCGCTGCTGGTGTTCTCAGTTGCAAACTGGATCTGCTATTTCACAAGCGGCTACTTCGCCAAGGAGCGCTCTTACCATGCCGAGGTCGACCGCGCAATTGAAGGGTCGGCTGCGCCGGCTCTGTTCGTGGGCGATTCCCACGTCGCGACGCCGCTGCAATACTACGACGACTACCTCCCGGGTTTCGGCTATAGCCTTGCGTTCGGCGGCGATTCCTACCGCGAAGCCTTTGCGAAAGTACGTCACGTGCTCGAGCATTCGCACGGCGTCCGTTGGCTGTTCGTTACCGCGGACCCGCACATGTTCGGCACGGCACGCCTTCAATCCTCCAATCGATCGTTCGCGGACTCTTATTTTCTTGAAGATCGAGATCGCAGTGGTCTCGATGACGGCTTGCTTTCAGCGTTACGTCGGCAAGTGCCTCTGTTGAATGACGACTATATCCAATACTTGCGCAAGAAAGGTGGATTGGCATTCCACTCCGGCGCCCCCGCAACGGACGAGTTCGATGAGGCGAATAATTGGCGGCGGCTGAGCGGTGAGCGACGCGCCGCCATTGCTACTCGCACCGGGGCGGAAGATCACCTCGGCGCTGGGGAGCACCCGGAGCCTTTCGAATGGTTATCGCGCATTCTGAGTGAAGCTCGCTCGCATGGGGTGAAAGTGATTGGAGTTCGCTTCCCGGTCACCCCCGAGTACCGCGCGCAGGCGCCGGAAGCTTTCGTCCAGCGCATCGATGCATTCATGCGCGCCCGCGGCGCGCTGCAGATGGTCGACTTGCGCGATGCGCTGTCCGATCCTGCGGATTTTATCGACCCTGATCACGTCGGTCCGCGCGGCGCTCGCAAAGCGCTGGCCGCGCTGCAATCGAGCGTCGTGGTGATGCCGCCATCACGCGCACACAACGAGGCTAGAACTGAAAGTAAATGAAGTCGAGCGTGCTGCCGGTGTACCGCAATATGAGCACCAACGCCACAACGGCCGTATAGCCAAGCCATCGCAAGGCGGGAACGGGAGTTGCAAAGTCGAGCGCAAATGGCTTAGCGCGCTGCGGCCACTCGAACATCAGCAATAACCCGACCGCCGCCGCCGCATACAATGTTGCTTGCAACACGCCGAGCGTTCGCAAGAATGAGGCTGGATTTGCGATCAAGGTGCTCGAGAATATCGCGCTCAGCATGCGATGCGCCGCTTCGAAATCCGCCGCGCGAAAAAAAATCCAGGCGATGACAACAAGCGAAAATGTCAACAACATTCGAAAGGCAATGACGGGCAGGCGCACCGCCGCAGTGCGTGCGGCGGCCGGCCGGGCAAGCGGATCTCCAATGAATACGCGCGGCAAAGAGTACAAGCCGTTCAAGAAACCCCAAACGATGAACGTCGAGTTGGCGCCATGCCAGAGGCCGCTCAACGTAAACGTGAGGAGCAAGTTGAATGCTTGCCGCGCCTTCCCGCGGCGATTGCCTCCCAGCGGGATGTAGACGTAGTCGCGAAACCACGTGGACAGTGAAATGTGCCACCGATGCCAAAACTCGGGAATGGTCTGCGAGAAGTAAGGTGTTGCAAAATTCTGCATGAGCTCGAAACCCATGAGCCGCGCGCTGCCGAGCGCAATGTGTGAATACCCGGAAAAATCCGCATAGATTTGAAACGCAAAGAAAAAGGCGCCGACGAGCGCGACACTGCCTGGAAGTACCCCAGTTGAGTTGAACACTGCGTTTGCGACGACCGCGCAGTTATCGGCCACCACGATTTTGCAAAAAAGCCCCCAAAGAATCTGCTTCAATCCCCGGGCGAACGCCTGCGCATCTACATGCCTTGGACGCATGAATTGCGGCAGCAAATGTCCGGCGCGCTCGATCGGGCCGGCGACCAGCTGTGGGAAGAAGGCGACGTAAGCGAAAAACGCCACCGGCTCGCGCGTCGGCTCAATGGTTCGCCGGTAGACTGAAATCGTGTATGTGAGCGCTTGAAACGTATAGAAACTGACGCCCACCGGAAGAATCACCTTGAGTGTCGGCATGTCGACGACGACGCCCGCGCGGGCAAAGCTCGCGGCCAAGGACTGCGCAAAGAAGTTGAAATACTTGAAGAAGCCAAGGATGCCGAGATTCACCACGATGCTCATGAGCAGCAACGCGCGTCGACGCGATGGATTATTGATGGCGCCTAATCCAAGGCCGACCAGGTAATCGTTGAGCGTGCTGCCGAAGAGCAGTGCGAGAAAACGCCAATCCCACCAACCGTAGAAAACGTAGCTGGCACATAGCAAGAAGAAGTTCTGCACGCGCAATCCGATGCGCCCACACAGAAAATACAGCGCCAGCACAACCGGCAGAAACAGGGCGTAAATGACGGAGTTGAACAGCATTGGCGAGCTGGCGCTATGCTCGTCGAAAGACTAACGACCCGTAAAAGCCGCTAAGAATGTCTGTGGCCCGTAATAGCCACTAGTCCACTTTCGTATGAGCAGGCTCGAACTCGATTACGCGATCGACCTTGTAATCCTTGCTGCCGCCCGCGTGCACGAAGATGATGAGCTCGCCAAGCAGGCCGAGCGCAAACACCTGCACGCCCATGACGATGAGAAGCGACGTGAGCAGCAATGCCGGCCGGTCGGCGAGCGGCTGGCCAAAGTAAAAGCGCTCGATCAATAAATACAACAGGCATGCAAGGCCGAGCGCAAACATGCCGACACCGATCATGCCGAAAAAACGCAGCGGCTTCTTGGTGAAGCGGACCAGGAAAAACACGGAGAAAATATCCAGAAAGCCGCGCGTATACGTGCGGGGAGCGTAGGCCGTGCCACGCCGATCGAGCACAGACTGCTGCAGCGTGATCTCCGCAACACGAAAGCCTTGACGCTCGGCGAGCACCGGCAGGAAGCGCTGCTGATCGCCATACAAGCGAATTTCTTCCAGCACCTTTCGCTTCAGCGCACGTACGTTGCAGCCGAGGTCGTGGAACCGAACGCGCGTCACCAGGGCCAGGATGCCGTGGAACATCTTGCGCCGCGCGGCTTCGATGACGCCGCCGGCGCGCGGCAATCGATAACCGATGGCGATGTCCGCGCCGTCGAGAGCTCGCACCAATCTCCCGACCTCCGAGCCGGCCACTTGCGGATACGCCGGCAGGGTCACGATGATCTCGCCCTTCGCTCGCTCGAAACCCACCATGAGCGAGGTGGCTTCGCCAAACGAGCGCGTGAGTGAGACGGCGGAAAATTGCTCGCCCGCTCGGGCCGCGCGTTCCAATCCACGCTCGAACTCAACTTGAGGGCCGGCAAGCACGAAGATCACCTCGTATGGGACGCCCAGCGCCTCGAGGCCCGGCCGGTGCTCGGCAAAAAACACATCCGGCGTCATCTGGCGCGCGCCGACGGGCACGATGACCGAAACGGTCGGTGAGCTCGCGATCATGTGATTCATGCCGCTCCGGTATCGAGGCGGAGATCGCGCCGCGTCAATTGGGCGAATTGATCATCGCGCACATCACCCAACTGAAACACGAGTTGCCCGAAGGCACCGCTCAAGAACAAGTTGATGGCCGCCGCGAGAAAAATGACACCGGAGCCCACAATGGGAAGCGACAGGCGCACTGCTGGGTTGAACGCTCCCACGACGCTCCAGCACAAAGTCCCCAAGCCGATCAGGCCCAAGGGCAGCGCAAGTAACGTGAACCACACCAGCGGACGGGAAATGAACGACGTTACGGTCTTGATCACCATGAGATCGAGCAACACTTTGTAAATGCGCGACAAGCCGTACTTGGATTGGCCGAAGCGGCGCGCATGATGTCGCACTTTGATTTCGGCAATCCTGGGACCGGCAATCGACGCCATGGCCGGAATGAAACGATGCATCTCGGAATACAGCGGAATCTTTTTGATCAATGCGCCTCGATATGCCTTCAATGAGCAGCCGTTGTCAGTGATCGGAACGCCGGTGACCCGGCCGATGATCCAGTTTGCGATTTTCGATGGGAGCTTGCGTGAGAGCATCTTGTCCTGACGGCGGTGCCGCCAACCGACCACGATGTCGTAGCCTTCACGCATTTTCGCCAGAAGCAAGCCGATATCCGCTGGATCATTTTGCAAATCGCCGTCCATGGTCACCAGAATCTCACCGCGCGCGTATTCAATGCCGGCCGCCATCGCCGCTGTCTGGCCGTAGTTGCGCCGGAAATTGACCACTCTCACGCGCGAATCTCGTTGCGCCAACTGAATGGCGCGCTCGAGCGTGCCGTCTTTGCTGCCATCGTTGACAAACACCATCTCGAACGGCGCCGCGAGCGGCTCGAGCGCTGTGACGATCGCTCGATGCAATGGCTCGATGCTTTCTTCTTCGTTATAAAAAGGGACAATGATCGAAAGATGCGGCGATTTATTCACGGGCTCGTCGAGGCATGCGCAGCAAAGATTGTACAATGCAGGAATCGATTGAGGAATGCGTCATAATTCATTGTGGCATAGGATGAAATCTACCCGCCCATCCAGCGGTGACAGCCCCATCTCCGAACACTCCGTTGATGAGAAAAGAGCCGGCGGCGCGTTGATTCTGAAGGCGATTCAGATGGGCGCGACCAAGCTTCTCTACCTGCTCGGCACGCTGGTGCTGGGCCGCTTATTGACACCCGCGGACTTCGGACTCGTGGCCATCGCCACCGTTGCGGTCGTCACGGTCATGACAGCCACGGATACCGGGATGACTACGGCTTTGGTGCAGGCCGACCATCCCAGCGCCGCGCATTATGACATTGCCTGGACCATTAGTTTGTTGCGCGGCGTCTTGGTTTCGGCCGCGCTTGCAGTGAGCGCGCCCTGGATTGCGGCGTTGTTTGGCGAACCGAGCGCAGTCGAGCTGATTCGCCTCATGGCACTCCTGCCGCTCATTAGCGGCGCGATGAGTCCGAGGCTTGCGCACCTGATGCGCGAGCTCAAATTTTCGCGCGTGGTCTTCACCGCCGTGCTGGCGGTCGTCGTCGAGCTCATTGTCTCGATTGCGCTCGCACATCAATATGGCGGCACGGCCATCGTCATCGGTAAGTTGATCGGCGCTGCCGCCTTGACCCTGAGCAGCTATTTCATTGCGCCCTATGCGCCGCGTTTCCGTCTGGCCCATGCTTCCGCCATGCCGCTCATCGCGTTCGGGCGTTGGATCTTTGCGGTCGGTTTGGTAGCGGTCATTTCAGATGTATTCCTGAAGGTGCTGATTGCACGGCAAGTGAGCGTCGCCGCGCTTGGGCTGTTTTCTTTGAGCGAGCGCATCGCCGAGGCGCCGTCCATGCTCGCGAGCGAAGCAACGGGCAGTGTGGCATTTCCTTTGTATGTTCGTTTGCGCGAAAACTTCGAGCGAGTACGAAAGGTCGTACGTGCGCACCTGATCGGCTTCATGTTTTGCCTGCTCCCAGCGAGCGCGCTGCTGATCGCACTTGCGCAGCCGCTGGAGACTTATGTTCTCGGACCTGCATGGCACGGAACCGCGCCCATCATCATGTTGCTTACCGCGGGCTTTGTGTTGGAGGTCACTTTTCTGGCCATCTCATCGCTGCTCAAGGCTGCGGGCGCCGGGCGTCAATTGTTCAGCATCGAGCTCACGCAGTACATTGTGCTCATCGCTGGAGTTGCACTTCTTACGCCGCCTTTGGGCGTAATTGGGGCCGGGCTTGCTCGCGTATTCGCGGGAATCGCCCTATTGATTGCAACGCCTTTCTTCATGCGCCGCGCTCTCGGGTTCGCCTTACCCGCCACCTTGCGTACGGCCGGCGTGCTCACCGCAGCCTCGATCTGCGCCGGTGCCGTCAGCCTCGCGTGCGCGCTGCTTTTTCCCACCGCGGCCGGCGTTGCGTGCGCCGCTTTGGCAGGCGGCGGAGCCTTTCTTGCGCTCATCTGGCTCGTCGATGTGCGCATGAATCTCGAAGT
The DNA here is from genome assembly GCA_964247385.1 of uncultured Steroidobacteraceae bacterium. GTDB lineage: Bacteria > Pseudomonadota > Gammaproteobacteria > Steroidobacterales > Steroidobacteraceae > TMP-86. Next base: position 175,103 of record CAXTUB010000003.1, read on the forward strand.
GCGCTCGAGCATCGCATTGTTTTTCCCGGCGCTTCGCGCGCGCACTTGAGGATATCTTGGCTTTGAAGCTGATCATTCAAATTCCCTGCTTCAACGAGGCGCAGACGCTGCACCTCACCGTGGCCGAGCTGCCGCGCAGTGTTCCCGGCTGCGATGTGGTCGAGTATCTGGTCGTCGATGACGGCAGTGCCGATCGCACCGCCGAGGTCGCGCGCGAGCTCGGCGTACATCATGTGGTGCGCTATCCGACCAATCTGGGTTTGGCGCACGCCTTTCAAACGGGCATCGACGCATCGCTCCGCTTCGGCGCCGACATCATCGTGAATACCGACGCCGACAATCAGTACCCCGGCCGCTATATAGCCGAGCTGGTACGCCCTGTGGTGGAGCGTCGCGCCGATATCGTCATCGGCGATCGGCAGACTGCTGACATCGAGCACTTTTCCACCGTGAAGCGATTCTTGCAGTCCTTTGGCTCATCGACCGTGCGCGCGTTGAGCGGCACCGCGGTACGCGATGCACCTAGCGGCTTTCGCGCCTATTCGCGCGAGTCAGCGCTGCGCCTCACCGTCCTCACGCGCTTCAGCTACACGCTCGAGACCATCATTCAAGCCGGCAAGATGGGTTTGAAAATCATCGATTTGCCAATCGAGACCAATCCGCCCTTGCGCCCCTCACGCTTACACAAGAGCACGGGCCATTTCGTGATCAAGCAGGCGGGCACGATGCTGAGGCTCTACGCTTTTTACGAGCCGCTGCGAACTTTCACCCTGATTTCTCTCCCATTTATACTATTAGGATCATTTACTTGGCTTCGTTTTTTAATTCTTTACATCGCTGGCGCAACGGGCGTCGGGCGATACATCCAATCGATCACCATTGGCACGGGTCTGTTGCTCGTGGGAATTCTTATCTTATTGTTTGGTGTGCAAGCGGACATTTCGAACAAGCACCGTCAGCTGACGCAGATCGTGCTATATCGATTGCGTAAGCTCGAGTCGCGGCTTTTCGGACGCGAAAAAGAAAAAGAGTAGATGTCCCTGCAACGATCGGCGCGCTTGCGATGGGCGCTCTATGTCTTGATCCTGCTGCTCTCGATCACGTTCTTTGCGAGCAAGATCACCTCGCGCGCGGTCGACCGAGATGCTCAGCAATCGTTGCGCATGGCGGTGAATCTGGCGCATCACGGCGTAATTTCATTGTCCGGAGCCGCGCCGTACGCGCCATCCCAATACCGCGAACCCATCCCCGTGCTGGTCTCGGCAGGCATGATTGCAGCGAGCGATGCCGTCCAAGGTCGCACGGCCGATGAGGATTTTTTCTCGGGCGCCCGTCTGCGGCTCGTCAAAATGCAGAATCTCGGCTGGCTCGCCCTTCTTCTTCTTGGCGTGTTCTGGGCGATCGAGATGTTGCATGCGGGATGGCTGACCGGTCTTCTTGCCGCAGCATTCACATTATTCACACTCGATCGCAATGCAGATATTTTCAATGATCTGTATTCCGATCTCCCAGCGGCGGCGGTTCTGATGCTGGCCTCGGTCGCTCTTGCAGGTGCGGTGTCGCGGCGTTCGCTGCGCCTTGCGGCATGCGCCGGGCTTTGGCTTGGAGTGATGTGCCTCATCAAGGCGGCCATGCTGTATGTATTCATGGGACTACTGCTGTGCGTCGGGGTCTATTTCGTGGCGCAGCGCGCGCACGAATGGCGCACGCGAAGCGCCGTGCTTGCCGGATTTCTCGCGGGATTTGCGCTGATCGTCGCTCCGTGGTCCATTCGAAATTATGTGCAGCTCGGCACGTTTCAGTTGACGCAGCGCGCAGGCGTCGTGCTGCTGGTTCGCGCACTCAAGGACCAGATGACCCATACCGAATATGTCGGCTCGTTCTACGTCTGGGCTCCTCCGCGCATTCGGGACAGCGTGGGTCGCTGGCTTGGATTTGGACCGGATGATTTGCGCCGCGGCGGCCGGCTGCAGCATTTGAATCGAGATCCCCTCTCCGAGTTTGCCGCCGATGATTATCAAGCGGAGTTGCAAGGACGCCCCGATCTGGCGATTTCTTATTACCGCCGGGCGCGGGCGGAACGTGTCAAGCTCACCACCGAGCTCGAAGCCGCGGGCGATCCAAGCGCCGGCGTGACGGCTGATCAACGGCTGCAGCGGCGCGCGATGAGCCTCATCGAAGCGCATCCGATCGATCATCTCGCGGCGACGGCGCCCTTCATGTGGCGCGGCGCGCCGCGCTGCTTCCCGCTGCTCTTGCTCACTCTTCTCATCGCGTGGCGAATGCGCCGCGAGGACCTCGGCTTCTTTGCGCTGCCCGCATTTGGCCTGGTGATGTTCTATGCGTTGCTTAGTCACTTCATTCCCCGCTACAGCATTCCTGCCGAGCCGGTGACAGCCGTCGCCGCGGCTTGTCTGATCCTGTTGGCCGCTCGAGCCATACGAACGCGTTGGCGCGCCCGCGCTGCATCTAGCTGATCCAAGGTGGCGGCCATCTCGACGTCGCGTTTCTTGCTTGCCTGCGCCGTGTGCGCAGCCGTGGTCATTGGAGTGTATTCACGCTTCGTAGGGCTGGGTGTCTGGCCGTTCGGCGTCGATGAATTCTATATCTCACGCTCGATCGATCATGTGCTTGCCACGGGGCTGCCAAAATTCAGCTGCGGCGGCTACTACACGCGCGGACTTCTTTATCAGTATGCGGTCGCGCTATTGCGCATGTGCGGACTGTCGCCGGAACTGGCAGCGCGAGCTTTCAGCGCAGGCGCAAGCCTAGTCTCGCTCCCCGCTGCCTACCTGCTGACTCGGCGTCTCGCCGGCCGTGCCGCGGCCTGGCTATGTGTCGCTTTGTTGTGCTTGTCCGTGTGGGAAATCGAAATGGCGCGCTTTGCGCGGATGTACACGCTGTTTCAAGCTTTTTTCTGTTGGTATGCGGTGTGCTTTCTCTCCTATGTCGAGACGCGCAAGCGTTCCAGTCTTGCCGGCATGGTGGTGTTGTCTGCTCTCGGGGCGCTCAGCTGGGAGGGCGGCGTATTCATGGGAATCGCCAATCTCTTGCCTCCCTTCATCGGCAACCGCAAGGGTCGATTGCAGGCCAATGATTGGATTTATCTGGGCTCGATGCTGGCCTTGCTAGGGTGTCTTTACGCGGCCACCATCGATCTGCGCGGCTTTGCCGAAGAGCCGGCTTCGATGCAAATCGTCGATGCCGATTCGACCGCGACGACGCCGACGCATGCGATGTCGCTCGCATGGGCTTTCGCGTTCATCGTGCCGGCCGCTCTTGCGGTACGTGCCGTCGTTGCGCTCTGGCCTTTGCGTACGCGCTGGCTCGTCGCCGGCGGGCTATTGGCGGCGCTCGCAGCCGCGATCTTGCATCAATTTCTCGTGTGCGGTTTTTTGCTGCTGATGCTACCGCTTCTGCAACTCATCGATCGCCGCGACTTCCGATCGCGCGCTGTGCAATGGCCGGTAGCCGCCATCATGGCCAGCGCCGCCTATTGGGCCGCTTACGCCTTTGCACATTCGCATTGGCAAGAGCCCAACGTTGCGGTGGGGCTCGCCCAACATCTCATCGGCTTTCCCAATGTATTGGAAGAAGTCGCCCGGCCTTGGGCGCGCAGTATTCCATGGATGGGTTTGTATTCAGGCGCACTCATCGCGGCTTTGACTATCGCGTGTTTGCAAACACCTTCACGCTGGCCGGATATACGAACGGGGCTCACCGCGCTGTTCACCCTTATTTTTGCCGTCGGTCTGAACAGCTCTGCGCGCATCGAGACTCGATACACGTTTTTCTTGTACCCATTGCTCATGGCGCTGAGCATCGCCGCACTCTTTGTTGCCGCTCGCACGCTCCTTCGTGAGCCGCGCGCCGCGGCACTGGCGGCGAGCGCCACAATGCTCATTCTTTTCGCAATCACCGAAGATTTTCGGCCAGCACATATTTTGCGCATCGACTCCGCGCGCGCGAACTTTCGCGAAGGTCTGCCGGTCAACACGCGGGATCATTACTACCCGCGCAGTGATGTGGGCGCCGCGGCCGCCTGGCTCAGAACGCACGTCGGACCCCGCGACCTCGTCATCACCGGGATCCCGAGTCTCGATCCGTACTATGGGAAAGTCGATTATTTCTATTTGGGAGATCGCGACCCGCGCTATGAGGCCTATGCATGCGATGCCGGCCGAATCGAGCGGTGGACCGAGCATCGATTGCTATTCGGCACGGCAGCGCTAGACCGTGAGATCTCGAGCAACCACTCCGTATATCTCGTGCTGTATCACGATCAGTTGCCGGCGGTGCGGGCGTACGCGCAAGCGCACGGCTGGAAATCCACATTGCACATCGAAGCGCGGCCTGGCGCCGTGCCCATCTTGGAGATCAGCGCGGCACGCGGTGCGTAGAAACGCCGCTGCTCGCACGCCGCGCTTTTAAAAATTCAGCCGGTAGAGGAGCCTGTCGGGAAGGTGTTTGAGCAACGTCATGATCAGCCACCAAAATCGCGGCGCGTAATAAGTGCCGGACCGGCGCTTAGACACCCGCGAATCGATGACCTCAGCGATGAAACCCGGCGATGCCCACAAAATCCCTTTCTTCAAATGCGCCGTCATGGGGGTATCCACGAAGCCCGGCTTGATCGTGATCACCGCCACACCGAAGCCCAGCATTCGACCGGCGAGTCCTTGCGCGAACGTCGCCACCATGGCTTTGGCTGAACCGTACACGTAGTTGCTTTTCCGCCCCACATCGCCAGCCACCGAGCCGATCACCGCGATCACGCCCGCATGCTGTGCGCTCATGTGTTCGGCAACCAAACTCAATATCTCCACGGTTGCGATGGCGTTCACGAGAAGGGCACGCCGAAGCGCTGCGACGTCGGTTTCGCAAGCCGATTGGCTCGGCAAATCCCCGTGAGCCACGAGACATAGATCGATGCGCTTTAAGGACTGAATGGTGGCCTCCAGCGGTGCGCGCCAATCAGCCGCTGCGGAGATTTCAAGCGCCGCGGTGTCAACCTTGGCGCCGCGAGCCGCCAAATCCTGCGCCACCAGAATCAATCGCGGCGCGCTGCGGGCCAAAAGGAAAAAATGCGTGCCGGCGCCCGCCCAGCGCCGAGCGCATGCTTCCGCAATGGCGCTGGTCGCACCGACGATCAATATGTTCCGATGTGTCGAGGCGTGACTCATGGTGTGATTTGCAAACGCTGCGCGAGCAACGACTCCATTCCGGGATCCAGGAAATTTTTGAAACGCGCGAGATTCGGATAGGTACGCTCCACACTGCCGCTGGGCGAGCAGGCATCCTTCGCAAGATAGACGCGGCCGCCGGCCGCGGCCGCTGTTTCGTACAGCGCGCTGAGCAATGCGCGCGTCTTTTGTCCCAGATTCGGAAAATCCAGCGCAAGCGTCGTACCTGGCATGGGAAAAGACATCAGGCCGGGCGAGACTCGATCGCCAAAATTCTTCAAGACCGTGAGAAACGAGCCTTGCGCGCTCGAAGCGATTTGCGCGAGCATGGACGAAATCGCGTCGCGGGCGTCAGCGCGCGGAACCACGCACTGAAACTGAAAAAATCCGCTTTTCCCATACAGCTTATTCCAAGCATGCACGGCGTCGAGTGGGTACAGCCAACGTGCAAAATGCACTTGGCGCCGCGCCGTCGAGTGCGCGCGCCGATAAATCGCATTGAATATCGACAACGTGGTTGCATTCACCGGTGACCATGACGGTGAAAATGGGACAGCTAATGCTTTGCTGCGGCTGGGATACTCGGCATCCTTTCGCGTTTGTGCCGCAGCGTGGTTAGCGACGCTGTAAATTCCCCTGCCGAGCGAACGGCCTTTGGCCAAACAATCGATCCAGGCGACTGAGTACTCGTGGCCCGCTGCTCGCTCGGCATCGAGCGCGAAGAATTCGTCGAGGTTCGCGAATCTGCGCGCATCGACGTCGAGCAATGGCGAGGAAATTTTACGGATGCGCACGGTTGCGCGGCTGATGGCGCCGGTGAGCCCCAGGCCGCCGATCGTCGCGGCGAACCACGGTGCGTTGTGCTGAGGGGAACAGACCAGCGTTACGCCATCCGTTCGAATCAATTCCAATTCCTGCACGTGGCAACCGAAAGTTCCTTCAGTGTGGTGGTTCTTTCCATGCACATCGTTGGCAATGGCGCCCCCCACCGTCAAGAGCGCGGTTCCGGGCGTCACCGGCAGTGCAAATCCCAACGGCGCCAACCTGCGCTGGATGGAATCGATGCTTGCTCCGCACTCCGCCGTAACGCATTGCCGTTCAAGGTCGATATTCAGAATTCGATCGCAACGAAGCGCTTGGATGTAGTGCCCATCGGCATTCAGCGCTTGATCGCCATAACTTCGCAAGTTGCCGATCACGAGGCATTTTTTTGTTGCGCGATCTGCACCGGCGCACACCGATGCTGGCAAATCGCTCGAAAATGCCGGTAGATCGAGCTTCACCACTTCACTCGTAACGCCTCCCCAGGATCGCAGTAACACGCTACGAATCGCCCTGCGCTGCGCGGATTCGCGGCATAGGAACAGCGGCACGAGAGGGCACGACGAGCGCGATGAGGCCGAGCAACATGGCAAACCACAAGGTCGCCAAGCGGATGATCAACACCCCCGGAACTGCACGGCTCCAAGGCACCCCTGCAAGCTTCAGCAAGATCAACATGGTGGCTTCGGTTCCTCCGAGCCCGCCCGGAAGAAAGCTCACCGCGCCAGCCAACATCGAGAGCGCATAGATCGATACGGCCAGGTGCCAATCGATCGAGTGACCGAGCGCGCCCATCAAGATCCACAGACTCCAGCATTCAGCTCCCCATGCCAGAACGCCCAGACCAAGACCGATGAGAAAGGCATCAGGCCGCAGGCACTGCCGCGCCTGCGTGCGCACATCGGCAAGCCTAAGCGCGAGCGCTTGGACCTTGCCGCTGCGCTTGCCGGCGACTCTCACTAAAAAATCGGTCAGCGCCGGCACGAAGAGCAGCGCCAATGCCAGGCAAATCAGTGCCACGCCGGCGCCAAGCGCCCAGCCTCCTTGCGGAACGAAATGCATGCCTGCGAACGACAGCAGCACGATGGCCACGAGATCGAGAATGCGTTCTGCAAAAAATGCCGCGATGCTCGTGTTCGCCGGAACCCCGAGACGCTGCAGCCAAAGGGTCCGAGCCAACTCGCCTGCCTTGCCTGGCGTTGCCGTCAACGCGAAGCCGCTCAGATAAATTTTGAGATTCTGAATCCAAGGCAGTGGGTGGCCCAATCGACTCAGATAAAAATGCCAGCGTACGTAACGCAAGCCATAGTTGCACAAAGAAAGTAATGCGAGAGCCGCGAGAGTCTCGAATCCAATGAGCCGCATCGCAGAGGACACCTCTCGCCCGCCCGCGCATAAGACCGCCACCAAGTAGCCGCCCGCCGCCAACGCGGCAACGATCGAGATGCTCTTGATCCCGCGAAATGTCATCGATTCAAAAGCCATATCGAAACGACGACGTACACGGTTCCACAGAGCAATATTTGCTTATCCGTAAACACATCGCTGCTCGGATTCTCGCCCTTGTTGCGGCCGTGCAGAAGCAGCAAGTAGCGAAACAGCGCGAATAGCACAAAGGGCAGCGTGTAAATGAGTTTGTTGGTGTGATGAAGCGCAACGGTCTGCGGATCGAGCGTGTATAGCCCATAGCTCAAGGCGCTTCCGGTTGCAGTGATCGATAGGAATGTATCCAGCAGCGGCTGCGAGTAGTGCTGCAGCACTTGCCGGCGCGCATGCGAACCCGCGGCGTCTACCCACTCCGCGCGGCGCTTTGCAAACCCCAAGAACAACGTCAGGAACATGCCGGTCAATATCAGCCATCCGCTGGGAGGAATGCGAATGCCCCAGGTGCCTGCAAGAATTCGCAACATGAATCCCGTGGCAATGCAAAAAACATCCAATACGGCGTAGTGCTTCAAGCGAACCGAGTACGCGACATTGATCGCGAAATAAATCAGCACGATAAAGAGCACGCGCGGGTCAGCGAGCCAACCGAGTGCGCACGCACTTGCAAAACACAGCGCGGCAGCAATCCATCCTTGCGTCGGCGTCACCGCGCCCGAGGCCAATGGCCGCAGGCGTTTGGTGGGATGGGCACGATCGGATTCGCGATCGAGCGAATCGTTCAGCACGTAGACGCTTGCGCCCATCAAGCAAAACGAAGCCACGGCAAGAGCCATCGAGCGCAGCGCGGGCAAATTGTGCAGTTGCGCTCCGAACACCACGCCAGCGCCGACGAAAACATTCTTGACCCACTGTTTCGGCCGGAGCAGCCGGACGATGGCCGGCACGATCGGCTCGCTCTTCAATTGCTCGACAGCACTCATTGCTCTGCCTCCCCGAGCTTGTCTTCGGGCGGCGGATTGTTGTTGGCGCCGCTCGCAAGAAAATCGATCAATTGCTCCCGCTGTGCATCGCTCTCGATGCCGAGGAATTGCATCTTCGTGCCAGGAACATATTCCTGCGGGTGAGTCAAAAATTGATCCAACCGCTTTCGGGTCCAGCGGCCGCCAAGTTTCCTCATGGCGCTGGAATACCGGTAGCCTACGTTGCTGGCGACCGGCCTGTTGACCACCTTGCGCAAATCCGGGCCGATGCCATTGGAAATTCCATCGCCAATCACGTGACAACCGGAGCAGGTTCGGAACACGGTCTCGCCGCCGCTGACGTCGTTGTCCGCTTCGACCTCGAGCAGCGCGCCCCGATCCGTCCAGATCATCAGCTGGCCCGCTGCGCCCGTTGTGAGATCCCGAATTCGCCGGCCGATCGGCATCCGCTCGAGCATCGAGACATGCGCGTTGCGCACGCGCGCACGATAGATCGCGCCATCTTTGAGCGATGACACCAACAGATCGCCTTCCCACAATTTAAATTGTGGGCTGTGCATGACCTCGAGGCTCGACACTCCGATGGAAGGCACCCAGCTATAGAACGGCTCTGCGTAACCATCGTGCGACCCGGGAATCGGATCGCCCGGCCAGAAGTGCGCTCCGTATTCGGTGCCATAACTCACACGCGGCCACCCATAATTGCCTCCGCGTTCAATCAGGTTCAGCTCATCCCCACCTTGGGGCCCGTGCTCAGTAAGCCAAATCGCATGGGGTCCGTCGATGAATAGTCCTTGCGGATTTCGATGACCCATCGAGTACTGCTGACTGGAAAAATCCTTGAGATCAATGAGAATGGTCTTGCCATAAGAGTTGGTCACATCCTGCGAGACGGTATCCCGTGCATTCACGCCATCATGCTCGTGATCTCCGATAGCCACGAGCAGCTGGCTCGAGCCCAACATCGCAAGGCGCCCACCGATTTGAATGCCGCCGAAGTGAGCCAACGGCGCACTGGTATCCAGCTTGAAGCACGGCGAGGATTCGAAAATAGTCTTCCAAGACGCACCGTCGATCGATGCATGTAGGAGTTTGTCACTGTCCGCTTCGAGCATCGAAACCCGAACCACGAAACATTTTTGCTCCGCTTTCCAATAGTGGTGGGTGGCGAACAATCTCGCGCGTGCGCCGAGATCCTGCACGAACAGATCCGCGGTGCGGAAATACGTTACGTCTTCTTGATCGCCAAACGTGCGCTGGAAATCATGCCAGTTGATCGGCACCGGCGGCGCAAGCTCGCGCGCCGACAATACCTGACTCCCGGATGCTCGGCTGAGCAGAAACAGCCTGCCGACCCCGGTGGCCAAGATGAAATCGCCGCGAAAGGCTGCGACGGCGCCGCCAGTCGACGGAGACTGCGGGATCAGCGTGCGGTACTCGGTCACCTTCAATCCGTAAAGCGATGTATTCAGGCGCCAATGGCGTATCGCCGGCAGCATGTGCGGCTTGGTCATTGACGTGAATGGCAGGACCAGTCCCACTACTGCGGCAATTGCGAGAACGACTCCGCGCGCGCGTGGAGCCCCTCGGAGAATCACGGTGACGGTCGCGAGTGCGCCACCCCACATGAGCTCTGCGAGCATGCCGCGATTTGGAAGCGCTCCACGAGCACCGAATGAAAATAAGACAGCCGGCGCAAATCCGACGACCAACGCGGTGATCAGTGTTTCTGGACCACTCGAGCGGCTGCGATGCTCGCGCCACAACAAGTAACTTGCGCAAAGCGCATAGCCAACGCCCAAGCACATCGCGAGCGTGCGTACATCACCCGAGAGGCTTCGCAGCGGCGCCGGGACGAACAGCGCGACTCCAAAAGCCAATCCCACTGCACACAGCGCCTGCAGAAAAACCAGGAGAGCGACGTTCGACGAAGAAATACCCTGCCCTGGGCCGGGCGGCTCCGGGCTAACCGCGTTGATAATATCGAGCTCCAGGAAAGGTCATTGAAGAATGCGGAGCCTCGTTGCTCGTGTCAAGGCAACGAGTGCATGCAGGGACGCAAAGTAAAACGACGTTTTTTTACTTAAACAGCGCGCATGTTCGGTGTCTTCATGCGGAAGGTCAGCACGCCGCGGGAACCTACCTCATAATTTCGCTCGCGACTAAGCCCCACCTCGTGAGGAATCATGAGCGCGGTTCCTGATCGTCGCGAGTTCACCACGAGGCCTGCACATTTTGAAATCACCCCCGCAGAAACAAGACTTCGCGCGCAAATATAAGGAAGAAGGTCAATCCAAGCTTTACGGCCGATTGATCGACAATTATTTCAAGGCGGTCGCCGATCTTTTCTCTCAGACCCGATTTTCGTCGGGCACCGATGCGGCTGCGGTGGAATTGGGCTGCGGCGAGGGGTTTTCCACGGCTCGGTTGCGTCAGCTGTTACCCGCGTCCATTCAGCTGCAGGCTTCGGAATATGTTGCAGAGCAGGTTTTCGAGGCACAGAAGCGCAATCCTGGAGTGAAGATCATTCAGGAAAGCGTGTATGAGACCACCTACGCGGACGATTCGTTCGATCTCGTTTTTCTATTCGAAGTACTCGAGCACCTCGACGAGCCGCAGCGCGCGCTGCGCGAGCTAGCAAGAATTCTAAAGCCCGAGGGTTACCTGATCCTGGGTGTGCCGCGCGAGCCGATTTGGTGCGCGCTCAACATGGCGCGTGGAAAATATCTTGCTCACTTCGGCAATACACCTGGGCATTTGAATCATTGGTCCTCGCTCGGGCTGCGGCGCTACATTGATCGGCATTTCGGCCCGGTCTTGTCTCATCGCATGCCTTTGCCTTGGACCCAGGTCCTCGCTCGAAAGCGCACATGAGCATGAAAACCATCTCCCGTATCTCTGTCGGAAACTCGCGCGACGTCGCCATTTCATTGGCGCTGACCGGGCTCTGCTCGCTTCTCGTGTATTGGATCTTGGGACACCCGATGCTGACCGGCATCGATGATGAGAACATCACACAAAACTACGGCCTCAATCTGGCCAACGGTTTTGGGTACGTTTACACGCCGCATGCAGAGCGCGTCGAGGGCGCCACGTCTCCCCTGTGGGTCGGCGTCAACTATCTGCTGTACAAAGTCACGTCTCATCCCGAGCCCTTCGTGCTCGCATGCGGTGTGGCGCTGACGGCGCTCGCGATTTATTGGGCTCTCGGCATTACGCGCTGTTTGTCGGTTGGGTTGGCGCTGCCAACTTGGGCTTTTTGGATTCCGGTGGGCGCCATCGCTGCTCAGCCCAATTACTTTCATTGGTCGGTGGTGACTCTCATGGACCAGGGTCTGTGGAGCGCTATCGTGATGGGGCTCGCGTTCGTTTTGGCGCGTCAGATCGGAAGTGCGAATGCTCGCCCGCGAGTTTCGGTGCTCGGCGCGGCGCTATGTATTCTCAGCGTGCTGGCGCGGCCGGAATCCATGTTGCTCATTCCTGTGATGCTCGTGCTTGCCGGCATTGCTCTTGCGGCGAACACGGGCGTGCGAGCGTCGCTTCGCAGTGTGGCGCCCTACTTCGCACTGATGCTGTTGTCCCTGGGCGCCTTGACTGTTCTTCGCATCGCATATTTTGGCTATCCGCTGCCAAATACCTATTACGCCAAAGTTTCGAGTCACCCGAAGGACAATATCCTGCACGGACTTCAATACTTAGTTTCGTTTCTCAGCTCCAATGTCTTGGTCATCCCTGCCGTTTTGGCGGCGCTCCTTGGCCTTGCGCTTGCCATCCGATCATTGTGGATTGGGGCGAAATCAGCGATTCCGCAAGCGCCCATCGACGGCATGATGCTGCTCATCGGCGGAACGTCGTTGTCAGCGATAGGCATTGCGATTTTCGAGGGCGGCGATCACTTTCCAGGCGGCAGATTGTTGCAGCCGTATCTTCCATTGATGTGTGTCGCGCTGACATTCTATGTTCCACTTTTGGGTAGCTGGAGCCAGCTGATTCCAAGCCGTAGAATTCGCCTGAGCTGGACATGCGCCCTCTTCGCCGCCACGCTCGTCGCCAGTTATTCGGCGTTTGCGTTCGCCAAAAAAGATTTCAAGGAAGACTTCACCATTGCGCAAGACGGCCGCCGCATGGGCGAGCTTCTCAACACGTTGCCCGACCAACCATCCGTTGGCGTGTTGCCCGCCGGTGGAATCGCGCTGACCTACAATGGGCGAGTCGCTGACTTGCTCGGCCTGAACTGGGTGGACATGGCGCACGCTACCGGGCGGCGCTTGGGGCTGCCGGGACACAGTGCCTTCAATACCGACGTGTTCTGGAAACAACCGCCGGAAATCATGCTGCCGGAGTTGATCGATGAGGCCAACCCTCTGATCGAGCCTCAAATGCCCGGTCACTGGGAGCTCTCCTTGTTGCACGGTCTACCGAATGAGCAGCAGTTTCGCGAAAGCTACCAACCCGTGAAGCTGCACTTGGGCAACGGTGAGATTTTTGCTTACGCCTCGAAGAGATTCATCGAGCGTCACTCGGGGGATGCGCGAATCGAGCCGCTGCCCTGGGGGAGGTTCCGTCCGCCCCAGCCAAAACGAGGGGCGACTAGCGTCCTTGGCGCATCCTGATCAGCCGACCTCTCCCATCATCGCGCCGACGATTTCCGGATCCTGAAGCCAATGAGAATGCCTTTCGCCAAATCGACGACATAGGCGCGCCCATTCACCCGACGCGCATGATTCCTTTGCAGTGTGCCAAGCGCCCAGCGCTTCGCGCCACGCAGCATCTCGTATCCGGTACGCACCAGAAAAAACAGCTCGCCGCGCCGTAGCTCGCGTCCGAACCAGCCACCTTGCGACAGCGCGTAATTGCTATACACCGAGGCGAGCTCGGCGTCGTCTCGCCAGTGCAGATGCGTGACTTGAATCTGCGGCCAGTAATGAATGGCGTAGCCTGCTTTGAAAGCTCGGTGCGCCCATTCCGGATCTTCACAATACCTTACGAGCTCAGCCTCATCGAATGATCCAATTCGCCGGAACGCCGCGAGCTCGGCGCCGAAATTGCCGCCGCAGAAGTGATCGCCTTTGAGCGGTGCCGCGGTGAACAAACGAGGCTGCTCGCCTTCGGATACCGACGGCGCGCCCTCAACTTCAGCCAGCACGCGTCCCGTGGCAATCTCACGCGGGCGGCTCAGCAATGCAGCACGCATTTCTTTCAGCCAGTTTGCATCGGCGATGCAGTCATCGTCGGTGGTTGCAAAAAATCGTGTGGCAACGCTTGCGATGCCCGCGTTTCTTCCGGCCGCGGCGCCCCGGGTCTTTGTGTGTACATATCGGACGCGATAACCCTTCGCGGCAAACTCGCTCAACATCACATCCATCGACCCCGGATTACCCTGATGCGACAGGATGATCTCTCGCGGCGTGCACGAGCCTTCGGCAATGGCCGCGACGGAGCGCCGCAAACAATCCCGCCCCAAAGTGGGAATGACGACGCTGATATCGTTTGCGAGCTCCGCGCTACCCTTGACGTCGGCGAGCTTTGCGTCCGCGGCGAGCCCCGCATCCGCGGCGAGCCCCGCGTCACTCGGCTTCGTGGTTACATCCATCGCGCTCGCGTTTTAGCGGAGAGCTGCTGGCGGGTCAAGGATGCGTATGCCGGCAACGGATGCGGAAGGGCGCGGCGTTCGCACTTTGCGGGTTCGCGTATGCTTTGGAACCTCATGCCCATCGACCATTCTGCATTCGTGCGATGACTTTGCGCGCCGGCAGCCCGCTGACCCAGGGCCATACCGTCATCATATCGCCACATTTCGACGATGCGATCATGTCGCTCGGCGCCACCATTTTCCGTGCGACGAACGCGGGGAGTGAAGTGACCATTCTCACGGTGTTTGGGGGCTCGGTCAGCGCAGAAGTTCCAGCGAGCGAGTGGGATCGCAAGGCGGGGTTCGCCACCGCAGGCGCATCGGCCCGCGCGCGGCGGGAGGAGGATCGCGCGGCTTGCTTGCTCGTCGGCGCCAAATCCGCGTGGCTGGATTTTGATGCGGAGCCGTACCCCCGCGGCGTGACGCTTGCGCAATTGAGCGCGAGCATTGCCGCACATGTCGCGCCAAGCGATGCGGTATTGCTCCCCGGCTACCCTCTCGAACACGCGGATCATCTTGCGGTCGCACGAGCAACGCTCGAGTTCCCCATCGCCTGCCGACGCATGGGGGTTTACGTTGAGCAGCCCTATGCGTATTTCATGCACGCCGTGCACCGGCGCCCGGCCGAACGCGATGCCGCTGCGCCGAGTCTTGCGCCGCTCATCAAGACTCCTCTCGAGTGGACCCACGTCCGCGCGAGCACGGTCGAAGCGCGCCTTAAAAATCGCGCCATGCGCGCCTATGCATCGCAGCTGCGCCAACTCGGATTGGGCCGATGGGGCCGGTTCCAACTGCTGCGAGAGGAAGGAAAGCGAGGCGGCGAATCTTTCGGCTGGCTGCACCGCGCCTGAACACTCGGTCGCCCGCCAGCGCTCAACTACGCTCGCTGACGTTCACCAGCGCTTGCCCGCGTTCACCAGCGCTCGCCGGCAAGCACCGCGGCAATCACTCGCGCTCATGCCGTCACGCGCGTCTGCAAGGGCGCACAATCAGACGCTGCCGCGCGCAACACTTCGAGAGTTTCCCAGGCGCATTTTTCCCAACTGAACTGCGCAACCCTCGCATAGCCTTTGACTACGAGTTGTGCTGACAACTCAGAGCTCGTGAGAACTTGTTCGATGCCTCGTGCGATGTCGCTCTCATCGAACGGATCGACGAGGACGGCTGCGCCATCCACCACCTCTGGACACGCTCCTTGAGTCGATGTCACCACCGGACAGCCGCAGGCCATCGCTTCGAGCAACGGAATGCCGAACCCTTCGTACAAAGACGGCATCACGAATGCGCTCGCAAGGCTGTACAGCACGGGCAGGTCATCGGCCTCGACATAACCGAGCACGCTCACCCGCTCATTGAGGCCATGTGATTGGATGGCGGCAAAATCCGCTTCGGTCTTGAAATGCTTGACGCCGCCGATGACCAACTGATGCGGCACCCGCTTTGCGATCCGAGCGAACGCGGCGACGAGGCCGCGCACATTTTTCATGGGATAAATGCGGCCGACGAACAAGATGAATTTCTCGGGTAGGCCGTACTTCCGCAGCACCTGCGCCCGCCGCGCGGCATCATCGACGCGGCGAAAGCTTTGCTGAAATCCGTGATGGACGGTGGCGACCTTTCCGGCCGGCAAATTGAAATGCGCTTGCATCTTGCGCGTCGCATCGTGTGACACCGAAATGATCTTGGCGGCACGCCGGCAATAAAACGGCAGAATCATCTGATGATACAGCCGGTCAAAAAAATAATAATTCTGCGGAAAGGCGATCCAGTCGGCGCCATGCATGACAAACACCGAAGGAATGCCGGCGAGGAGCGGGATTGAGTGCTTGAAATTCACCAGCACGTCGCACTGTAGCCGGCGCGCCTCCCGCGGCACCAACACTTGATCGAACCAGCCGCGGCGCTGCGTTTCGAACACCGTGACACGCGCATTGGCATACCGGCCGTAGCGCTCCGCTGCGCCCTGAAACCGAGTGAAGAGATGGTATTCGTTTCTCTGATCGATGCGCAGCAACGCCTCGAGCAAACAACGGGCATACTCGCCCGGACCTCCGACGTCGGAGAGACCACGCAACATAATTCCAATCTTCATCGGCACGGGAAAATCCTGGGTTCGGTCGGAACGTTCCTCTTGCGTAACGCGCTCCTTGCGATCTACGCGCATCAGTATAAGAAAACCCGACTGCAAAATAGTGACATTGCTCTCACTTGAGCGCGTGGCAATTTGGTCATGAGCCAGCATAAGCGACAAAAGCTTCGGTAACTTTCAGGCTTGAAAGCCAGAGCGCCCTTTGAGTCATGCACTCGCGCACAGAGGATGAAAATAAAGCGCGAATCCGCAATCCGTTCCTTCGAGAACGAGCTGCTAGACTCGCCGCCGATGATGAGCAGGCCGCGGGTGTATTGGCTGACCGAAGCGTTTTATCCACCGCTGGTCGGCGGGCAGGAGCTCATCGCGGCGGCGCTGGCCGCGGCTCTGGTCGCGCGCGGGCTCGCCGTGCACGTGGTCACAAGACAGACCGTGCCGCCCTGCGCGCGCGCTGAGCGAATCGGCCAAGTCGAGGTCCGGCGCATCGAGCCGGCAGGCCTTCTGAAGGGACGCGGCTGGCGCGCCTTGTTTCCGCTCGCCGGCTTTTTGTTTCGCATTGCCTGGATGCTGATCAGCGAGCGGCAGCGCTACGATGTGGTGATGGTCTCCGGCGTGAAGGTCATGCCGTTGATCGTGGTGCCCTTGGCGCGAGTCCTGGGCAAGCGTTGCATCTTGCGCGCCGAGAGCTACTTCGAGCTGCACGAGCCGATTTCAACCGAAAGCCTGCAAACCATGGGCATGGCGGGACGCTGGATGTTGCGTCGTGCCGAGCAGCTACGAAACTTCTCGTTGCGGCGAGCATCGGTCATCATCGCCATCTCCTCGCAGATTCGCGGTGAGCTGCTCCGTCGCGGCATCGCGCCCGAGCGCGTTGTCGATCTGCCGAATGCCGTGAGTCTTGCGGCGTTTTCTCCTCTCTCGCGTGAGGCGCGCACGGCTCTGCGTGCGCGGCTTGATCTGACCGGCCGCACGGTCCTCGTGTACTCGGGCCGGCTCGCGCGCGCCAAAGGCGTGCCGCTCCTCGTAAGCATCTGGCCTACGCTGGCTCGCGCTCACGCCGATCTTTTCCTTCTCATCGTCGGCTCGGGTAGCCGCTCGTTCGACGACTGTGAGGCTGAGGTGAAACGCACCATCCAAGTGCAGGGGATGAGTGGGCGCGTGCGCTTCATTGAGGAAACACGCGACATTGCGCCGTACCTGCAGGCCAGTGATGTTTGGGTATTTCCCAGCGATTACGAAGGTTTCAGTTTGGCGCTTGCCGAAGCCATGGCCTGCGGCTGCGTGGTCGTCGCCACGGAGGTCGGCGCGGCGCCCGACCTCATCGTCGAAGGCAAGAGCGGATTTCTATGTGAGCCCAAGAATCCTGCCGCATTGAACGCCGCGCTCGAACGCGCCCTGGCCGCGCGCGACGCATGGCCGCGAATCGGTGCATCGGCGCGCGAGCGCGTCGAGCCGTTCAACCTGGAGCGCATTGCAGATCGCT
Source organism: uncultured Steroidobacteraceae bacterium (assembly GCA_964247385.1). Classification (GTDB taxonomy): domain Bacteria; phylum Pseudomonadota; class Gammaproteobacteria; order Steroidobacterales; family Steroidobacteraceae; genus TMP-86. Next base: position 192,678 of record CAXTUB010000003.1, read on the forward strand.
ATGCGTCCTTATGCGCGTCTTAGGCGGCCGCGCGATGACCTGACGAGGCTAAACGAAGCGAATCCTTCGATTGCCCGAGTATCATCATTCGATACCAGACTTCGGAGTTGATCAACAGCCACAGACGATTGCCGTGGTCTTCACGGCCCGCCAGATGCGCGGCCAGCAGCCGCTCGATCGATGCGGATTCGAACACACCGTCGCGCACCAGGGCCGAGTCGCGCAGGTACCGCTCATACAGCGCGCGGTATTGGTCTCGCATCAAGTAAGGCAGCGCCGATGAAAAACCTTGCTTGGGGCGCGTGAGAATGGAGGCCGGCAAGTAGCGGGCCGCCAATTTTTTCTGGATGTAGCGCAAGCTCCGCCCGCGCACTTTCATATCCGACGGCAAACTCGCCGCAAACTCGGCCAGTCGGTGATCCATGAACGGGCTGCGCGTTTCGAGGCCGTGAGCCATGCTCATGCGGTCGGAAATCATGACGGGGTGATCGGGCAAGCGTACCTTGCTGTCGGCATACAGCATGCGGTCCACGGGGTCCGCCGCGTGCGCATCGAACGGTTGCGTCAGCGCCGCCTCGGGATCGAATGCCGCCAGCCGCTCGCGTACCGCGCGAGTCAACAGCGCTTCGCGGGCCGCCGCATCGAAATAAAAATAAGACAGGCTCGCCGCGTATCGCTCTCCGCCCTCCAAGAAGGACAGTCGATGCAGCCAGCGCAACTGATGGCCTGCGCTCTTGTACCACCCGGACGATGGCACCCAGGATAGCGCCGGGCCCAGGATGTGCCGGCGGATGGCGGACGGCACCCGCCCATAATGCCCCGCGTAAATGTTTCCGTAATAGCGGTCGTAGCCGCCGAATAGCTCATCTCCGCCGTCGCCGCCGATGACCACTTTCACGGTTTCGTGCGCGAAGCGCGATACTTGATACGCGCACAACGAGAGCGGATCGGACGGCTCGTCCAAATGCCACACGAGCTCCGGCAACACCTGGCCGAGATCGAGCTCGAGGGTTTCCTCGTGATGCTCAGTCGCGCAATCTTGCGCCACCGCAAGCGCATAGGGCGCCTCGTTGAATTGCTGGTACGGCAGACCCATGGTAAACGTCGGCAAATTCTTGACGCCGATCTTCTTGACGAGCATGGCCACCAGCAGACTCGAATCGAGACCGCCGCTCAAAAATGCGCCGACTCGAACATCGCTCACCATGTGCAAGCGGAGTGATTCGGCGATGTGTTCTTCGAGCGCATCGACGAGCTCGTCTTCCGAGCCCGCGAGCTTCTTGCCGTAACTCAAATCCCAGTACGGCCGAATGTGTGGCTTGCCGCCCCGCTCGAGGGTCAGGCAATGCCCGGGCGGCAGCTTGTGCACGCCTTCGAACATGGTCAGCGGCGGTGCGATGAGCCGCAACGTGAGATATTGCTCGAGGGCCGCCACATTGAGCGAGCGCAAGCTTTGATCGAGCGCCAAGAGGCTCTTGATCTCGGACGCGAATGCAAAGCGCTGCGGCTGCGAAATGTAGAACAACGGCTTCTGCCCGAGATGATCGCGCGCGGCGAGCAACCGCTGGCGCCTGGAATCCCAGAGAGCGAACGCGAACATGCCGCGCAAGTGAGCCAACAAGCCGTCGCCGTAACGCTCGTACAACCCAATGATGACTTCGCAGTCGCTATGCGTTACGAAACGGTGGCCGTCTGCCGCGAGCTCCCTGCGCAGCGCCTGATAGTTGTAGATCTCGCCGTTGCATACCAACCAAATGGTGCGCTCCGCGTTGTGCAACGGCTGGCGTCCGCCTTCCAGATCAATGATGGACAAGCGCCGATGGCCGAGCGTAATACCCTCTGCTGCGTAAACGCCTTCGCCGTCCGGTCCACGATGGGCAAGCGCGGCAAGCATTGCGCGCAGATCGTCGCCGCCCGTCTCCACTCGCCCCACGATGCCCGCGATGCCGCACATCAGTGCGTTCCGCGCAGCGCGATCGCGCCGCGTTGCGCAATGGCTCGCTCGAACACGGCCTCATAACGCTCGGCACACCGGTCGATGAAAAAATTCTCGACGAGCCGCCGGTTGTTTTCTCCCATGGCATGGCGCGCACCGGCGTCGTCCAACACCTCCGCAATGGCCCGAGCAAATCCGGAAACATCGTTCAAATGCAGCACGCGCCCCGTTTGCCGGTCAGTGAGAAAATCCGTCTGTCCGCCGTGATCGTAGCAAATGATCGGCAGGCCAAAAGCCATGGCTTCGAGAAAAACCAAGCCAAAACCTTCGTGTTGGGTGGTCGACACGAACACGTCGGCGCTCGCGAGAGCCTGCCATTTCTGCGCTTCAGTGGCCTGACCTAAGCAATGCACGCGGCCAGAAATCCCCAACCGCTCGGCTATTTCCCGGGTGGCCTGCGCGTCGGGACCCTCGCCGACGATGAGCAGATGCGCTGAACGGCTCGATGCATGCAACGCCTGCACGAGTTGCGGCGTTGCTTTACGCGGCACCAAACGCCCCACGGTGACGAGCACATGGGCGCCTTCAGGGAGCCCCAGGGCCGCGCGCAACGACGGCTCGGCGCGCGGCGGCCGCTCGATGCCGAGGGGAATGAGATCCACATCGCGCCGGACGTCAAAAATCGACTCCACGTGACCCACGGTGTTGCGCGACTGGCCCACCACGGCATCTGCGCTTTTCAACAAATGCCGGATGGGCGCACGAAGCCAACGATGCCGGTGCGGCGAAGACTTCTTGCTGGGATCAAAGAGATCGCCGCCGTGCACCGACAAGATGTTGGGCACGCCGTAGTAGCTCGCGAGCAGTGCGCCGGCAGGCCCCGTCGGCACGACGAAGTGTGTGTTCACGATGTCAAAGGCGCGCCGGCCGAGCAATGCGCCGCGCAACACCGCCGCCGGCAGGTACGCGAGCATCGAGGGAAAATTGGCGACCGCCAAGTGCTTGCGGAAAAACACGGGCACTCGCAGCACTCGAACACCGGCGTCCTCGGAGTGCGTGGTCAGATGACGCGCCCGTGAGGTGAGCACCGTCACTTCGTGGCGTTTCGCGAGCTCGCGCGCAAGCGCCGCCATCACGACTCCGCCGCCGCCGCCCAGCGGCGGATACTCATAATTACAAAACAAGATTTTCAAATGAGACAGTCTTTGCACGGCTCACGCGCGGACATAATGTGCGCGGCCACTGCACGCGCTGCTTGATTCATGTTCTTACGAGGACATCGCAACGCGGCGCATCATATACTCTCATGAGCCTTGCTCAGGAGTGTGAGATGTCCAAAAATTCGCTGCCCACTTTGGTTGCCGTCCCTTCGATTCAGCCCCAGTCGGCTGTGGAACGGCGCAAGTTGGCGGCTCGTCTCGAGCCGTTCGATTCGTATTGGCAAGCGCCTGCGGACGTCGAATCGGGCTATGCGTCTTTCAGCGCCTACTATGCGGCGAACTATTTGCCTCACCTGCCTGAGAATCGAGCCGCACGCATCCTGGTCATCAGTTGTGGGCCAGGCTACCTCGTCAACTTATTGCAACAACGAGGTTACCGCGAGGTGCGGGGCATCGACTCGGATCCCGCGAAGGTTGAGCATGCGCGCAAGCGCGGGCTCGCATGTGAAACGGCCGACGCGTTCAGTTATCTCGAGTCGCAACGCGGCGAGTTCGACGTCATCATTCCGGAGCAGGAGCTGAATCATCTCACCGTCGATGAGACGCTCGAGTTCCTGCGGCTGTGCCGCGCCGCGTTGCGGCCCGGAGGCCGGGTCATCGTTTACGCAATGAACGGCGCCAATCCTCTCGTCGGCTCGGAAAACCTTTCACATAATATCGACCATTTCTACAACGTCACCGAGTACAGCCTGACTCAGATTCTCGAACACGCGGGCTTTACCCAGGTGAAGCCGTTTGCCTTGAAGCTCTATGTTTTTTGGAAGAACCCGCTGAATTATGTGGGTCTTGCGGTGACCACCGTGCTCGAGCTGAGCATGCGCCTGGTGTTCACGCTGTATGGCAAGAAAGTAAAGATTTTGACCAAGAAAATTGCCGCCGAAGGCTTCAAAGCCGCCTAGCGAGACTGCGCACGAGCACAGGCGCCGGCGCTCGTGCCTCGACTTCAAAGTAAGCCCTCGGCCCGGTACCACGCCGCGGCGGCGGCCGCGCCTTGCTCGAAGCGGATCGTGGGCGCAAAGCCAATGACGTTGCGCGCCTTGTCGACGTTGAACACAAAGCTCTTGCGAAAGAAATCCAGCCGCCGACGGTGCAGCGGGGGCTGTAACCCGAGCGGCTTGAATGTCGCCTCACACAGCACTGCGCCGACAACGAACGGCCACAGCGGAACCTGCATGCCACCCCGCTCTCGGCCGAGCACGCGCGCGATCTCGCTGGCCATGCGAGTCGTCGTCATGACTTCAGGCCCTGCCATGACGAAGGTCTCGCCGATGGCGCTCGGATGCTCCGCTGCGGTGAGCAGGCCCCGCACCAAGTCGTCCACGAAAATGGGTTGGCGCAAATTGGCGCCACGGCCAATCGTGAAGAATTTTCCTGCGTCGATGGCCTTGAACAATTTCAATAACCGGAAATCGCCGGGGCCATAGGTCTCGGAGATGCGGACGATGCTGATGGGCAGGTGCGCGCCGGCCTGCCGCACCTCGCTCTCGGCCGCCAGCTTGCTCCGGCCATAAATATTCGCAGGTCTCGCGGGCGAGCTCTCATCGAGCGCATCTTTCGAGGCCTCGCCATAGACGCCAATGGTGCTGCCATACAAGAAGCGGCGCACGCCCGCGGCGCGACTCGCTTCGAGCAGCACGCGCGTACCCCCCACATTGACCTCTTCGAAATACCGGTCAGGCACGTTGGCCTCGTGTTGAGCGGCAGCGAGGTGAATGACCGTATCGCGATCCCGCACCATTCGTTGAGCAAACGCCTCCTCCTGCAACGCACCCTGCTCGATTTTCACGCCGGATGCCTGCAAGGCTGACGCGCGTGTCCGCTCTGCATCCGTGTTGACCTGGCCAGTCACGAGCACATCGATTCCGAGCGAGCGCGCCTCGAGCGCGAGACGAGAGCCGATAAAGCCGGTTCCGCCCGTCAGGAGCAGCTTCATGCGCGAAGCCTATTCATGCGCAGCGCCTGCCAAAGGGGCCGGAGCCGGTGCGGTGACCGCGGCCGGTAGGTCCCGCTTCGCGGCCGGCAGCGCCTTGGCGGCATGATGGCGCAACAACGTCTGCGCCGCGGCGTCCACCTCGCTGCGCCGGCGTTGATCGTTCCAACCCAACTCCTTTTGCAGGATGAGACTCGCCATGTGCAGTGCTTCCTGCCCGGGATCGCAGCCGCTGCCGAGATCGGTGCGCCGCATGATGACATCCTCGAGCGTCACGGCCATCTCGGCACGCGCCGCATAGACCACCTCGGCTTCGAGCGTGCTCGAATCCGCCAGAGTGCGGAAAACAGTGCGGTCAGCGCCCGCTTCGCACACATCCAATACCTCGCCGTAGCGTGAGCCATGGTTTCTCAACAAGCTGTCCAATGATCGCGAGGAAAGATTCGCACCGCGAGTGCGCCGCGCATGGTCGCGAAACGCCGCGAAGTTCGCAATATCGCCGCCGAACAACGGAGTCGATGCGGTTGCCGCCGGCGGCGGCGGCGAAGGCCGCTGCGACAACAGCACATTGAGCGCAAGCGCCGCGTCGGCCCGGGCGGTGGTATAGCGAATGCCAATCAACGTGACGAGCCCCGCGATTCCGTGCAGCTTGCGATGGTCGATCACGCGCGATTCCTTACCGAAGCTCAACTCATTCTCGCTCACGGTGCCATCGCCAAACGGCACCAATCCGCAATTGGTGGTGATGATCTCATCGCGGCGCAACGCCAATGTTGGGAGTGACGTGTTGATCTCGCGCAGCCATGCGTCGAGCTCACTTTCGTTCACCACCGCGGCATCTGGGTGCTGCGAGAACAAGCGGTGCCACACGCCGATCAGCGTGTAGTCGCGCCAAGGCACCACGAATAAATGACGCGCGGTGCGGCTGACGAGTGCGTCGCGATCATGGCTCTGCCCGGGAACGGCCAGTGCATACTCGGATCGTGGCTTTCGATTGACGATGAAATAGGCATCGCGCGAAAAGTGCCCGCGCTGCCACTGGCCGAAACGCGCTGACGCCGACAGCAAGTACTCGGCGCCCGGGCCCGCGGCGTTGAGCACCAAGTGCGCGCGGATATCGAGCTGCTCGTTGGCGAGCAAATCCGTCGCCCGTACTCCGCACACACGGTCTGCATCCCAGAGGAATTCCCGCGCCTCGACATAGTTCGCAGCCACCGCACCCGCTTGCACGGCGGAGCGAACGAACGCGAGCACGAGCCGCGCAGGACTGTACATCTGGCCGTCACAGAACACCGCGCTGCCCGTCAGGCCACCGCCTTCCAATTCGGGAAACAGATTCAGCGTCGAAGCGCGATCGAAAAACTGCGCGTTCGGAATGTGTCGCTGCGGATCTTCGATGCCCGAATTGCGACCGGCGCTCAGTGCGTCGTAGACGGCCATGCCGGCGCGCAGAAAGGCCTTGCTCTGTTTGCCGCGGCCATAAGTCGGAATGAGAATGGGCAGCGGGTTGACCAAATGCGGCGCGATGCGCAAGAACGCGCTTCGCTCGGCGCACGATTTGCGCAGCCGCGAGATATCCGCGTGCTGCAAATAGCGGATACCGCCGTGAACCATTTTGAAGCACTCCGCCGAGGCGCCGCTCGCGAAGTCTGCGCGCTCGATCAACGCAACGCTCAGTCCACGCAATGCCGCATCCCACGCGGCAGCCGCGCCGAATGAGCCGCCGCCGATGATGGCCACATCGAATTGGCGCGCGGCCAATGCTCCCAAGTCCCGCTTCATGCCAAGTCCCGCTTCATGCCAAGCCCCGCTTCGTGCGATGAGCCCGCGCGCACGAAGGCAAGTGTAGGAAATGCGCGACAAACAATCGCCGATGCATCGAGGGGCCCGCGTGATAGCATTGCGACATATTCAGTTCTTGCCCGCTCCGGTTCGTCCGCGTGTTTGCGTTGTCGAGTTGAGACCGATGCGATCATAGGCAAGAATTTCCACCTGCATCAACCGTCGATCTTGCGAGCAGCATAAGTCACCTCGAGTTGCGCCTTTGAACATAGAACCAGAGACAGTTTCGCTGCTCGACCGCATCCGCGCTTGGGTGCCGTCACCGCGCACTTTGCAATATGCGGGTCTGGTTTTGCAGGTGAGCTCATTCGTTTTCCTGGGCTTGGTGCTGCACAAGCATTTCGATCGATTGCGCGCGAGCAACATCGAGCTCAGCGATTTATCGCAAGCCCTGGGCTTGTTGCTGCTGGTGTCGCTGGGCATGGTCATCACGCTGGTCATTGGCTGGCGTGAGCTTTTGATCGGTGCCGGAGCCAAGGCCGCATCCATTCGAAGTGCGCTATGGATCATCGGCCGAACGGCCATCGCGAAATATGTTCCGGGCAACGTGTTCCAATACGTGGGCCGGCAGTTCTTCGCCGATACCCTGGGCGCGACTCAGAGAGAGGTGTTCGCGTCCACTCTCGGCGAGATCCTCGTGGTCGCATCGCTGTCGTGCATGTTCGCTGCGCTCTCTCTTCCCTTCGCCGACATCCCGGCGAGCGTCGAGGCGTTTCGCGCCCCGGCCGTGGCGGTCATTGCACTCGGCGCCTGCTCTCCCCTCATCGCCTGGCGCGTGGGGCCATTTCTTGCGCGCCGCGGCCCCTTCAAGTTTTTGCGCCCCATGTTCGAGATCGATTTCGTGTCATGGCTGCGCGCGTATCTTGCCTACGCAGCGTGCTTCGCGTTGGGGCTTGCCGCGTTCCTCGTCGCCGCGATGTATTTCATTGGCGATTTCAGCGATGTCGAGCTGCTGACTTTGACGGCTGCCTACAGCATCAGCTATGCATTTGGCTTCATGATGCCGGGAGCGCCGGGGGGCCTTGGCGTGCGCGAAGCCCTCATCGTGATCATTGCCGGCACGCACTTCGATCCGGCCGCGCTGGCCGCAGCGGCTCTGGTGCAGCGCGTGGCCAACGTGCTTGCCGAATCGATCTGCTTCGCCGGATCGTTCGTATTGTCGCGAAGTGCGCCGAGCGCGCCTCAGGCGAACGCCTCGGGCTAATCCGCGCGAGCCTCAAATCGCAGCGGAGACCACCGCGGAGAAATCGCTTTCCAGTTTCGAGGCAGTCACGGCCTTGATGGAAAAATACCATGTGCTCGAAGATAGATTCGATAACACATACGAGGTGAGTCCCGGGTTCGTGATCTCGACCATTTGATCGAGCGCATTGGCCGCCCGGCCATAATAAATCTTGTAGCCGGCCAGGTTGGTGAGGGCAGAGCCATCCACATTTTGCGTCGGCGGCGTCCAGCTCAACGTCGCGCTGGCCATCTCCATCTGATTGACCGCGATGCTGAATGGGGCGAGCATCGCCTGCGATCGCCCATCGCTGACACTGATCTTGATGTTGGCAAATGTGCCGATTGCGGACGCTGGCGCAACCCCTGAAAGCTCGCCCGTGTCGGGATCGAACGTCGCCCAGCTCGGCTTGTTTTCGATACTGAACGTCAGCGCATCACCGTTGGGATCGGAGGATGCCGGGAGAAAATTGTAGTGACTTCCCACCGCGACGGAAGTGCGCGGGGTGCCGGAGATCGTTGGCGTCTGGCCGTTGCTCGCGGCCGCTGGGGTAACGGAGATCGAGAAGCCGGCGAGAGATGCACTCATGTGTCCATCACTCACGGAAATCACGATGCCGGACGTTACGCCGACCTGCGAGGTGGAGGGCCGGCCCGTCAAGGCGCCCGTCTTTGAACTGAAGCTGGCCCAAGCCGGCTTGTTTTGGATACTGAACGTCAGCGCATCATGATTCCCGTCCGATGCCGTCGGCATGAATGAATACGAGCTTCCGGCAATGGCCACGTTGGCGGGCGAGCCGGTGATCGCCGGAGCTGAATTGCCGCCCGTGCCCGAAGCATCCGGATTATCGTGCGAGTCGTCGTTGCAAGCGGAGAGGAAAAACGCGGAAAGCAGCACTACACCCGTGAGATTTCGCAGCATCGAACGCGCCCCGCTGTTTCAAATCCTGAACACAGCGCAAAGAACCGGACGCACGGGAATGCTTGACGACAGCGCATGCAGCGCTTTGCCGGCAACCCCGCTGTCATGGGCCTTTCAGCCTTTAGACCGGAAGCTTTGCGTCCCCGCCTTTCGACGGGTATGCCTTTGTCAACGGGAAATAGTAGACACCACTTACAATACGGAAATCAATTGTCGGAAAAGGCCGACGCAGCAGTAAAGCGAGGCTTGAATCACACTTTGAGCAAACATTTTGCGCAGCGCATCAGCGCCGCGCCAGGCGCCGGCGAATACCGCGCAAGGGTCACGCAAGCACCACCCGCGCAGCTATGATGGCGGCCCTTCGAAGCCTCCCCACTTACCAAGATTGATCCCAAACGCTTCTCTTTATAGCCGACGCAGCGCACGGCGCTCGTTCGTGCACACGGTTGCCTTTCGCTCCATCTCTCAACTGGCCACGATCCTCGGCTATGTCGTGTTGGTGCGCGGCATGCCAGCGCAGCAGTTTGGCGTGTACAGCCTCATGTATGCATTCATTCCGGTGATCGGCACGCTGTTGTCACTCGGCATGGAGCAGGTGCTACAGCGCTATCAGCCCGAGTATCTGCGCAGCGGCAATCGCGCAGCGGCCGCGTGGCTCGTGCGGGTGATCGCCTGGGCGCGGCTCGGAGCGAATTTACTCATCATCAGCGCCGTGCTCTTGAGCTGGAATCTCATCGCGCCGTTGTTCAAGCTCACGCCGTATCGGTCTCTCTTCCCTATTTTCTCTATTCTGATTCTGTTTTCTTTTCAGTCGCGCATTCTGCAGCTCGCGCTCGCCTCGCACATGATGCATCGCTTCAGCGTGGGCTCCACCAGCGCGCTGGCCATCATCAAGCTCGTGGCGTACTCGGTGCTGTATCAGACACACCGGCTGACGCTCGAAGCGGCCATCTATGCGGACATCATCGGCTACGGTTGCGCCTACGTGGTATTGCGCATCATGTACAACCGCCATTGCTTGGCGGGGGTAAGCGCGTCGAGTTACAAACCTGACGCAGCCGAGAAACGCAGGCTCATGCGCTATGCGGCATACAACAACTTCAATGACGCGGGCGTGCTGTTGCTGTATTCGACCGTGGATAACTTTTTCATTGCGGCCTACCTCGACACGCTGTCGGTGGGCATCTACTCGTTCTACAACCGCTTGCGGGCCATGGTGCTGAGCTCGCTCCCGGTCAAATTATTCGAGAACATCATCCAGCCCATGTTCTTTTCGATTCCCTCGCAGCAAGCGCTTGCCAAGGTGCCGCGCTTTTTTTCGCTCCTGTTGAATCTGAACCTGCTTCTCGTGTGGCCCGCCCTCGCCTTCTCCATTGCCTTTCACGCCGAGATCGTGCAAGTCGTGTTCCACGGAAAATTCCTCGAGCATTCGCTGCTCCTGCCGCTCGTGATGTCATTTGCCGCCATCAACGTGCTCGCAGACCCCGTTTCACTGGTCGCGCAGCATCAAGAGCAAGCGCACGTCTTACTGTGGAGCAAACTGTTCGCCATTTATAACGTCGCGGCCATGTTTCTGTTGGTGCCCAGTCTCGGCGTGTATGGCGCGGCGCTCGCCGCGGGCACCGCGCAGACCATGAAAAATCTCTTTATTTGGTGGCGGGTGCGCCAGCACGCAGTGTGGCTCAACGCGCGGGCATCGCTTCTGTCATGCGCGGTGATCTGGGGCGGCGCGATCGGCGTGTGCCTTGCACTGAAGTGGCTGGTGCCCGCCTCGCCTCTGGTTCGAATTCTCATGGGGGCCGCCGTGTTCGGTGTTGCGCTGCTGATCTACGTTCGATCTCCGGCGCTGTCGACTTCGGATCGCGACCTGCTCAGCGCCGTGGTTCCCGATCGCTTGGCGCCCTGGATGCGCAAGCTCGGCGTGCTTGCTCGATGAGTAAGGAAAAAATTTCAGCGCCGGTTGCCAAGCCGCGGACTGTGATGGCATCGCGCGGCCATCACGCGGAATGCCTCGAGTTTTCGCGCTGACGACTTTCGCAGATTACGGAAGCGTAATCGTCATAAGGGCCCATGGCGTGTTCACTTTCGCTAAGCTCGACGAATCGCTACCTCGACTTCATCTCAGCTCGCGCGTTCGCGCAAGCGCAGCGTGCGATCCGTGCGCGGCACGTCCGGGACCGAATGCGTGCATATTTTTGCGAGCTATAAAAATCATGAGCCGTTCTACAATTCCGTCGTGGACCTCGAGCGCTCACAGGGGCGCGAAGTGCATGTTCATTGGCCGGATGAAGGCCGGGCAACGAAAGGTATTCTGCGCAAAGGCGTTCGCGGAGTATTGCGGAGGGCGGCCCCACACCGTCGCGCCAGAGTGCGGCTCTACCTCGAAGAATATTACGGCCTCGGCGATTTGATCTTCATTTATTTGTTCGGAGTATTGCATCGAAACGTGCATATCTCCTTGTGCTTGCACAATTTGAACAAATGGTTCTTGCTCGAATATCGACCGTCCGCCCGGCGTTTCGCGACGTACTTCACCGCTGCGCGTATCACCCGCCGCAGCAACGAGCTCGTCGTGACCTCGGCCTCGTTGCGAGACTACGCGCAGCGCCTCAGCAAATTTTCGTGCGAGGTTCGCGTCATTCCCTTTTCGTTGGGTCGCGGACGTCCGGTGCTTGCGCTGGGCGGCGCGCCGTTGATTGCGATTCCCGGCACGGTCGATGAATCCCGGCGCAATTACCCCATGGTGCTCGATGCGTGCCGTCAGCTCGCGGCCGACGGGGTGCAATTCAGACTGGCTTTGTTGTGCCGCCTGCAAAAGTCGAAGCTCTCGACCGCGCTGCGCGCCGATCTCGAGGATTTCGGCTCACGCTTCCCTCAGGTGCTCGTCACGTTCGAAGAGTTCATACCGGACGAGGAATACCGCGCCTGGGTAGCGGAGGCGACGGCGCTCATTGCCAATGTGCAGCCGTATTTCAGGGGCGAAAGTGATACGACCGAGATTTACGGCGTGAGCAAGGAAAGCGCCACGCGCACCTGGGCCGATTCTTACGACAAGCCCTGCCTCATTCCCTACGAAATGCGCGCCGGCGTGCGCGTGCAAAACTACTATCGATATGCGAATGCCGTCGAGCTGCGCGCGCACCTTCAACAACTGATCGCGGCGCGCGCTCGCACGAATTAATCGAGCGGCTGCTCGACGCTATGCGGCTCGATGTGAAATGAAGCTATGCTTGATGTGAAATGAAGCGGCGCGCCAGCTGCTTGGCCTTGAAATGCAGCTCTTCGGGCAAGTATCGTGCCGTGTTGAGAAATTTGCCGATGGGCCCGCGCTCGACGCGGCCGTATTCGACGAACGAGCGAATTTCCGGAACACCGTACGTTTGCTGAATTTGCCGCCAAATGCGTTTGCGCTCCTCGTGGGATTGGACCCGGTCGATCTCGCGCTGCCCGCCCTTGGTGCGCGCATAGGGGTTGATGCAAGGCACTTCATCGACTACGGCGATTCGGCCCGCGCTGTCCGGTCCGAAGCTATGCAGAAACCACCAATCCGCGCCGTAGCCGGTCAATAGCGGATCGTAAACACGCATGAACGCATCGAGCTTATCGCGCCGGAAGAGGGGCGCCGTCATCTCGATGTAGTTCGTGTAGCGGAGCTTGCAACTGGGCTGGAGCCGTGTGACTTCCCAGCTGACCAAACCCGACGAGCGAAATGCGGGCGCCAATGCCCACAAGTCCTCACGCGCGCGGACTTCGAACAAGCGCGAAATTCCGCTGCCATGAATGACGACATCGTCATCCATGACCATGACGGCCTCGTAGCGTGCAATAACCTCGGGCGCCAGCGCATAGCAGACATGCAAGTTGGGAAACTTGGTGCCCTTGTGCTGCATGTAAATATCGGCCACATCTCGATACCGCTGCGGCGAATCGCCGTAATAGACGATCCAAAGGTCAAAATCGCGCCGGCCGCTCAACCACAAAGACACGTTGGAGCGATCGCCGGCCGAGGTGAAGACGAGATTCTTCGAGCGGCCGGCGGAGGATTTGATCATCACATTCATGTCGTGCCGTCGCGCGCGCAACGCGCGTCAGTTCAGCGCTTGCTTGAAAGCATCGGACAACATCGGAGTCATGGTTCGGACATAAGTCGATGTGACATGGTTCATATGGCGATAGATGAGCACATTACCAGCGACCGGTGGGCATTGGTCGGCGTAGCAAAAATAATCGCTCAGATCGATGAACTTCACGTGATGGATGGACTCGCGCAAGCTGTCCGTCGGACTTCGTTCCGCGAGCAATTCCGCGCGCCGCAAGGAACAACGCGGATCTTCCGCGCCGTGGAGCTCGACGCACGCGGATACGTCAAATTCGAAACTCGGATTGTCGCGTAATGCGATGATCCGCGTCCCGGTGGTGCGCAGCGCCTGCCAGGCGCGCATATAGCCTTGCGGTACGAGCTCCGTGCCATCGATCAAGCGTGTGGAGGTGGTGAACACCACTTGGGGCTTCAGCGCAATCAGTTGTGCCAACGTGCTGCGGTTCCAAGCGGGACACCAAGGGGCGAGCTTGGAGCCCACGTCCTCGCCCAAATAAAATGGGCAATTGCTCTTGGCGAACGAGATCAGCCGCCAACCCGACGCGCGCGCGATTTCGACCAACGCCGGATTCCACTGGGAAGAATGCGAGCCTCCCACGATCGCGACGGTGAAACCATTCTTCTCACCCGTCAGCACGCAAGGAACGGGCACGGCGGAATCATCGCCCTGATTGCAATCGTCCGGCAAGTATTCGCGATCGAACTCCACCATGGTTGGATTGGGCAGCACCCGAGTGGCCACCGGCTGCGCGTGCCGGTGAATGAACGCTCGTGCGCCCGGATAACGTGCGGAGTCCGCAACGATGCGCGATGGGTCCGCGCGGCGAACGTGCAGATACGCGGCGCTCCAGACGACGAGCCCGGCAAGCGCCGGCAGCGCACAGGCGAACGGCACGCGCCACGAGGCGATGCCGGAACGGCGGCGCGCCGCCAGTTTGCGCAAAGGCGTCTCGACCCAACGAGTCGACAGCGCGGCAAGGCCGATGGCCGCAAGCAAAATGCCGATTTGTTGTACAGGGTGCAGCGCCCGCGGCGTCTCCCACACCTGCACAAAAATGAGCAGTGGGAAATGCCATAGGTAAATGGCGTAAGAGATGCTTCCGAGATACACCATGGGCTTGGAGGCCAACCATCGGTCCGTGCCCAAGCCGCCATACCCTGACCCCGCCGCGATCACTGCGGCGCCGGCGAGCACCGGCCAGAGTGCGGCGTAGCCGGGGAATACGCGTGACACTTGAAATAGAAATCCGCAGGAAAGTATCGCGATCAACCCGGCCCAACCCAGTGCGAGGCGCAAGCCGCGCGCCAGCTTCAGGTGCGGCCGCACGAGCGCAAGGAGTGCGCCCGTACAAAATTCCCACAGTCGCGCGAATGGATGAAAATAAGCGAATGGCTGATTCTTGTGGGTGAAGCCAATCGAGAACGCGAGCGATGCGCAGAACAAGAGCAGGACAATTGCGCACAGTACGCGCGTCCAGGCCGCGCCCATGCGGCGCGCCAGCGCCCAGGACGCTGCCAACACGAACGGCCAGATCAAGTAGAACTGACCTTGCACGGACAAGGCCCAGAAATGCTGCAGCGGACTGGTGGCTTGATGCTGCGCGAGATAGTCGACGGAGCGGAACGCGAGCAACCAATTTTCCGTGTATGACGCTGAGGCGGCAACGTGCTGGATGGTGTCTTTCCAGCGCGATTGCGGCAGGAAGAAAAAAGAGGCCACGATCACCGTCAAGAGCACGAGCATCGCGCTTGGAATCAGACGCTGCGCAAGACGGGACCAGAATGCAAGGAAGTCGACCCGTTGGTCGCGCGCGACCTGAGTCATGAGCCCAGTCGTGATCAGAAAGCCAGAGACGACGAAAAAGACGTCCACACCGCCCGAGACTCGATGCAGCCAAATATGAAACACGGCAACCAACAGTGCGGCCACCGCGCGCAGCCCTTCGATCTCGGGGCGAAATTCTTTTTGAGGACGGGGGGTCGCGATCGTCAGCTCTTCCATGCCTTGCTTATTGTTGACAGTCGATTGTCTGCGAATATTGTGCCATGCCTCATCCACCTCGCGGCGCCCTCATTGACTTAACGCGGCATCGGCAGCGAAATGCAAGCATCTCAGACGTGGCCCATGAAGCGCACATATGGCAAATCCCGCTGGGCGTCGAGTCGCTTCTCGCGCGTGCTTCCCTTGATGACGCGAGTTGCTTGGACGCCGCTGAACGCCGCAGAGCGCAACGTTTCGACGACGGGGTCGCCCGCCACAGATTCGTCTTCGCACACGCCGCGATGCGCACTATCCTGGCGCGCTACTGTGACTGTGCACCCAGCGAGTTGCGCTTTGCGCAGAACCAGGGAAAGCCGCGGCTCGAGGAGTGCGGCACGCTCGAGTTCAATCTGAGCCGCAGCGGCGAGATCGCGCTCCTTGCGGTCTCCTCCGGTGTGAGCGTCGGCGTGGATATCGAGGAGATTCGACCGATCGACGCGCCGCGATTGGCCACGCGGCATTTTTCGAGCGCAGAGTTTGCGCGGTTGCACCGGCACGCCGCGGGAAGCGCCGCGCATCTGCGAGAATTTTTTGCCACTTGGACGCGCAAGGAAGCTTTACTGAAGCTCGAGGGAAGCGGGCTGATCGACCAGCTGGATCTCGTCGACACACGGATGCGCGGCGTGCCGCGGCGCTCGGGCTCAGTGCGAGTGCGAAGCATCGAAGCGCCGCGAGGCTACGTCGCAGCGTTGGCTTCAAGACATCGCATCAGCGTGAAGTATTTCCACGCAGCATCCATCGAATGACGCGCCACGCGTCCTGCCAGATGAAGACGATGCGCTTCGAATCGATCAGGGTAAGTGGGCCTGCCGCCGAGAGGGTATGCAGGCCGTCGGGATAGGGCCCTCTGGCGTCGGGCTCAACCACACCCACCGCTCGCTCCGCGAAACAGAAGGGCGTCAGCCGCTCAATGCGATTGATGGAGACTCGGCCGCCGTACACTTTCGCGCAATCTTGCGCCGGACGATACAGCGCGCCCTCATGCACGAATGGCGTGCCGCCAGGGCGAGCGGAACGCACGTCCGTCTTGACGGGATTTTGCGCGTGCGCACTCCATTCATCGCCGAGATCTTTTGCATACCATAGATGCAGCTCGCAGTTGCTGCCCTTGTGCGCGACTTCGCTCGCTGCAAGCCACCAAAGCTCAGCGTGCCGGAAGAGCGTGGCGTCGACCAAGCGGATGCCCGCCAACAACGTGCGAGATTTTTTCCAAGTCGATGGAAATACGGCGGCCTCATAGAGCGAAACTTCGCTGGCCTCATGGGTCTCGGGCACGCAGTACACCCGGCCATCGGCTTCCAGTAAAAACGGATAGGACAGATGCACCGCAGGGGTTGGACCGATCTCGACTGGCGCCGGCCCGATATCGCGTGGCATCGAGCGCGGGGGTGAGCTCACGCAAACGCTGACGATGCGCCCCATCGCATCGCGCCGATGCAAATATTCACACAGCAAGGTCAACGCGCCATCGCGGTAGATGCCAAAACAATCTGCGATGAAGTCCGCGCGCCCGCGTTGCGGCAACCAGCGCACGCTGCGAGGCAAAGGCTGCGTCAACACCGATGCAATGGGCGCCTCGACGACTCCGACGTTCCATTGCTCGTGCCGAAAAAGATCGCGCCAGAGGCTATGCAGGCGACGTATCGCATAGGCCAGCAAGTACCTGACGGCGTGCCGATTCGCAGGAGCCCCCGCCTCGCGCGCGCCGCTCGATGGCGGGTTCGGCGCAGCGTCGCGCGCTTCAGATCCGCTCGCGTCCGAATGGCACAACGGCTCTCCGGAGTGTTGCAAATCTTCGCAAAGATGAGCGGCCCACGGAACGCAACGGCGAAAAAGTTCGTGCATGATGCTTCGATACGTACGCGCGCCGATGCGGATGCAGGCGTAGCGCAACACCGCATCGCCCTGCGCCGCCGGCGCAAGGCGCACCACATATGCAAACGCCGTGCTCGCGCCGCGAAGCATGGCCCAGAACACCGCATACGGTGCACGCGTATCGCGTGCACCAAAGCGGAATTCCCATACACCATGCACGGTGGAACCGATCAATGCGCGGCCGGCGCTTAGGCCCGAAAAATCCAAGACGAAATCAAAGCACCTCGCGTGCCGATCCATCTCCTCGATCGCAACCACGGAAGCGAAGTCAGGCAGATCGGATTGCAGCCGGCCTAACGAGTCGCCATTTTTCAGATCGATGAAGCGGCGAAATAAATAACTCGGCGTTGCCCGAGTAGCCTGAACCCGTTGAGGCAACGCATGCTGTGAAACTGCCGATGATGCCGACCGACTTTGTCCTTCTTGCGCGCGAATACCAACGATCCCCGCGATGCGAGCGCTTCGAGCCAGTTGTTCGAGCACTCTCACCTGCCAGAGTGCGAGGGGGCCGCCATCCCAAATGACGGCAACGTGAAACGGCTCGCTGGTTTTCCTGTCGCTTCCGCTCAGGCCGCTTGCCACGCGCTCAATGCGCGCCGCATGCGCGCACCGACTTGCTCGCGTCCGAGAATCTGTAAGGTGACATCGATGGGCGGAGAAACCGTTCGGCCGGTCATGGCCAGCCGCAATGGCTGGGCCAACTGCCCGAGCGACAACGATTGGTCCGCGGCAATCTCATTCAGCGCCGAGTGCAGGTTTTCAGTCGACCACTCGCTGACCGATGCGATGCGGCCGCTGGTCTCGTTCCAGCGTGACAGCACGTCCGCAGTGATGTGCTTGCGCACCGCTTTCTCATCGAACGCCTCGGGCGCGCGAAAGAAAAATAAACTGTTGAGCGCCATTTCCTTCATGGTCTTGGCTCGCTCTTGCTGTGCACGCACGATGGCTTCGAGCATCGCGTCGTCGTCGCTCTCCACGCCCTGCCGCGCCAGCTGCCATTTGAGCGGTGCCACCAAATCGCGCGCAGCGCTGCGTGCAATATGCTGCTGATTGAGCCAGAGAAGTTTCTCGCCGTTGAAGGCCGCGGCCGACTTATTGACATCGGCGATGTCGAACAGCGCTTCGAGCTCCTTCAATGAAAACACTTCTTGATCCCCGTGCGACCAACCGAGCCGCGCGAGATAGTTGAGCAACGCCTCAGGCAGATAGCCCTCGTCGCGATATTGCAGCACGCTCACCGCGCCGTGCCGCTTGGATAGCTTGGCGCCATCGGCTCCCAAAATCATGGGTAGGTGGGCGTACACGGGCGGCGCCGCATCCAGCGCCTTGAGCATGTTCATTTGCCGGGGAGTATTGTTCAAATGATCATCGCCCCGAATCACGTGAGTGATGCGCATGTCCATGTCGTCCACCACGACGCAAAAGTTGTACGTGGGCGAGCCATCGGATCGGGCGATGATGAGATCGTCCAACTCGGCATTGTCGAATACGACGCGGCCATGCACGGCATCGTCCACGATCACTTTTCCATCGAGCGGATTCTTGAAGCGCACTACGAACGCACGTCCACCCGCCACTGGGTCATCGCGAAACGCGGTGGACTCAGTCGTTGCGTGCGCTACCACGCTCGCTGCGGCCGGCGCCTCCAGGCCGACCTCCGCGCGGCGTCTGCAGCGCCCGTCGTAGCGCGGCTTCTCGCCGCGGGCCACTTGCGCCGCACGCATGGATTCGAGCTCCTCCTTGGTGCAATCGCAGCGGTACGCCTTGCCTTCGGCCAGCAGTTGCGCAATCACTTCACGATAGCGTGCAGATCGCTCCGTTTGCCGAAACGGACCTTCATCGTGTCCGAGACCAGCCCATGCAAGCCCCGCCAAGATTTGCTCGATCGCTGCGTTCGTCGAGCGCTCGAGATCGGTGTCCTCGATGCGCAGCACTGTCGTGCCGCGAAAATGGCGCGCGTAGAGCCAGCTGAACAGCGCCGTGCGGACGCTGCCGATATGTAAGTCGCCCGTGGGGCTGGGCGCAAAGCGCGTACGGACTTGCATGGCGGCGCGAGTTTAATGGGAAAATTGCCGAGTGTCCGCTAGCGCGTTGGCCGCGCGCGCCGCCATGGCGCGCTATCGTCGACGGTTGCTCGGTGCTAGCATACCGCGCAATGGGCGGTTAGCTCAGCGGTAGAGCACTGCTTTCACACGGCAGGGGTCACAGGTTCAATCCCTGTACCGCCCATTCGTAAAAACAGAGACTTGCATAAGACACTTGGATTTCTATTTAGCTCGTACGGACACTGGTACGGACGCGCAAAGAAATATCGCGCTGGGTTTCCATTTGGTCGCCTGCTTGAGCGTTGCGTGTGACTGACCCGCTTCTCTTGCACCGCACTCAGCGGATTTCGCTAACAAAGTCGCAGCTACGCACCGAACTCGGCGCGGAGTTGCTCTCGCTCTGCCAGTCGGCGACTGCTGATGGTTGCGTTGCGGTCGAAGAGGTTGAGGGCTTACGCGCCTGGCTGCAGGACTGCGAGGGCGTCGACCTACCCGCCGTGAGCTACCTGCGCGAGGTGGTCGCGCGGGTGCTTGCGGACGGGAAGATCACGCCTGCGGAATGCCGCGATGTGCATCTCGCCGTCGAAGATGTCTTGCCGGTGGAGCTGCGCCGAGTTTCCGCGCAGTCACGTCGCGAAATTGAAAAGAGCGAGCGCGATCAAAAGCGGGCCGCTCGAGTTCGGGAGCGCGAACAGAAGCGCGAAACGAGGCGTCAGGCTGCACCTATCGATAGCGCCAACTTCACGGTGGCCGGCGTGCGTTATGAAGGCCGTCCACGGATCATTGCCCGTTGCTGTCGAGTGGGCGAAGCCGTCAGACTCGAGCGCGACCGAGACAATCGCTATAGCCACGCTGTGATCGCCGTTCACGTCGAAAGTGGCGAGCAGATCGGCTTCGTCCCCGAAGAGCATGCGCAGCGCCTAGCGCCGATTATGGATCGAGGAGCGATCGCGCAGGCATACCTCACGAAGCTCCTCACTGGCGGTCGCTCGCCGATCCCGATCGTGCAGGCGCGCTTTTTCCGTAGCGAAGCTGATGTCCGAGTGGGCGCGGGTTTTGCGTCACGCGCGCAAATCCCACGAGCCAGCGAAGGAATGCCCGTCTGTGCTTGGCTTGTCGCGGTAGCTGTTTTGATCGGGCTCGTCTTCATCTTCAGCCGTTAGGAGAAGAGGAGCCAGCAAGGATCTCTTTCCCCGCCGGCTCCTGGGCTCCTACTCTGAATTTACGACCGTCATCGCAACGAACATCTCGTCCCTCGTCCTTCATTTACTGCGCGACGGGTTCCGCGGCCGTGCTGGCTTCGGCGGTGGCGGCGATGCCGGAGGCAACTTTTCGCGCATTGCTGCCCGTGCGAGAACCGCGATGAGGCGGCGTAGTGCGGGGCTCACGGCTTGATCTCCGAATTGCTCGAGCGCGTTGCCACCATCTCGGCATGTTCCTTCTCCACCTCATCCTCGAGCACATCCAGATCCGGAGGGCAGCCGGTGCTAGCGGCATCGAAAAAGTATTCGGTGAGAACGGCGGAGAAGCCCTCGCGCGCCGCTCGATCATTGAGTGCCGCGAGCTTGTCGAGGGTCGGCAGCACGAGCTGTTTCTGTGGTGCACCTTCCCTGACCGCGGGGTTTAGCGCGTGCAAGTCATCGGTGCGCGACTCCTCTGCATTGGCAACCAGATCGAGCGCGAGATCGGCACCGCGGCGCCAGGACCGCAGTGGACCGATGCCCGAAACTTTCGCGGCCTGCCTCACCGGACGCTTTCGCTTACCTGAGCTTCGCTCCGGCGTGGGCTCTGCCATCCGCTCGAGCTGCTCGGCCAGAAAGATCAGTACCGCGTGATAGCCTGCCGTTGCGTTCATCCGCGAGCGGTCATCGCAATAGCACCACTCCTTCTCCGGCGCGCTCAGATGCAGAAATCGCACGACCTCGGCGCACTGAAAATTCATCCAAAAATAGCCCTCATCGCCGCTCTCGCGAGCCTGCGCCAGGCACTGGACCAGATGTTTCCCTTTCAGCCAAGCGGGCGGCGGCTCATCCACGAGGGGGCGCACGGAGATGAGAAATGCTCTGATGCGTGTCGACTCGCGTTCCTCGACCACAGCGAAATTGCTTTGCTTAGACATGGCTCACCTCCGCAGTGTCAGACCAGGGCAGATCGAGGGCACCGCCCACTTCGGCAATCGCATTGACTTGGCTGCGCAGCGCGCGTGAGACTTGCTCGCGCAACATACGTGCAAGACTGTGGCTCTCCGCTGCAGAGACCGCGGCGCCGCCGAGGTATTGCGCGACGACTTCCGCCGCCCTATTCGCCTCCTGTAGGGCAAAACAGATCGCACGTAGCTGGTAGTTGACCGGCGCACCGCTCTTGAGTGCTGCGCCGCTCATTTGCCACCTGCCTGGCGGTCCATCGCCGACGGGGAAGTATTGAGGGCGCAGCGGCTCGCATAGACCGCAGCCCGAAACGTCATCGGGTCGAGGTCCAGCTCTAGCTTGTCGAGGAGCTTGATGACGCCGGACACGGCGCCCACCAAGTCCACGTCCGCAGCACGCGAGCCGCCTTCGAGGCGCAGCTCGACGCACTGTAGAAGGGATCGCACCTCACCGACGGCCACTTGTGCCTCAGCGATGGGATCGGCGAGCGATCCAGAGTTGTTTACACTTATCTCAGCCATGAACATTCTCCTTGCAGAATGGATGTGGTTAGGCGGGCCGCCGGTGTTGGTGCACTGCGGTCCGCCGCTTCTCTTCAGCTCTGGCACTTCGGCACCTTCAGTTTCTTGAAGGCTTCCGAGTTTGCTTCTCCTTCCAGATGTATATACAGTAACACGGTCGCCAACCAGTGTATATACGAGTGGTTAACATGCAGCCGGCTAAAGACGAGATTATCGTGATTCGTGTCTCAGAAGATGACAAAGCCGAGCTTCAATCTGCAGCGAGCAAGGCTGGTCACTCACTTACGAATTTTATGCTTGATGCTTCGAAGAGTGCCGCGCAGCGGCTGAAAGGCCAACCCGAAGTGCGCGGCGGAGTGCATACAGGCGTTGCCTCATGGTTTCGAGCAACGTGCCGCACGGCCGCCGCAGGTGGCGCTGCAGGTTATGAGATGGCCGGCTTCAGCCTAACGGGCAAGCTGCACTCCGAGATGCCATTAGACGTTGAGGAAGATGAATGGGCCGAGACTATTGCGAAGCTTGAATCGTTGCTTGAAGCCGATGATGATATTGCCGTTCTTGGATGGTTTGAAAGTCGCTATCCCCGCTTTATGCAGTTGGTGCCGATGCGTCGCCGCGCTCAATTTCTAGAAGGTGTAAGGCGAGCTTATCGGGAAGGCGAAATCGAAAACTGAAGATTTCTGTATCGGGCACGAAAGGTCATCGCGCACTACGTGCAGCTCAGCTCTTCAGCGAGCGGTTGATCGGCCCTGCGTTGCGGCGAATGACATTCAGGATCACGCGCTCACCTGCAGGCGCCGCCATACCCTCGCTCACGAGGCTCGGATCAAGCACGTTGACGATGCGCGTTGATACGCCCGCAGGATTCGCACTGGCATCGCTCCGTTCAGGTGCGACCGCTCCGACCAGCCCGCCCGTGGCGAAGCGCGAGATCGGCTGAGCGCGCATCTGTACTGCAGCGCGCAGCTGGGTCGGGCTCATCGTGTTCACGCGCTCCAAGGCCGCCAGCATGCCCGGCTGATCCACCACGGACTTGCGCACGACGTATTCGCCTTTCTGCAGGAGCGCGGGGATGTTATCCACGCCCGGCACGTTGAGCTTCTTGCCGCGCACGCTCCCGCCCCTTGCGTAGCCTTCGACGATACCGCCGTGTTGACCGGTGCCGAGCGCGGAAAGTGCGGCATCTAGATAACTTGCAGTGCCGCCTCCTCCGCCGCTGAAGGCTTTGAGCAGTGCAAGCGTCGCCTGCCTCGCCAGAATCTCGGCGGCGATCCGCGCCATCGACTGTGCGACGGTGCGCGCCAGCGATTTGAACGCATCGCCGACGCTTTTGATCTTGTCGATGTTCGCGAGCAGATCTGCAAAGCCCGATTGAAAAGCCTCAATGGCGCCCTCTTTGAAGCGATGCGCATCGTCAGTTGCCGCCTGAAACGACACGCTGATCTCCGCGACCGAGTCCGAGAACTGTTGCGCCTGTTCGATCTGCTCAGGCGACCCTGTCAACTTGGCCGCTGCCAATCCTTGCGCGGCGAGCGCCTGCAGGAGCGTCAAGCG
The DNA here is from genome assembly GCA_964247385.1 of uncultured Steroidobacteraceae bacterium. Lineage (GTDB taxonomy): Bacteria > Pseudomonadota > Gammaproteobacteria > Steroidobacterales > Steroidobacteraceae > TMP-86. The sequence goes on from CAXTUB010000003.1 coordinate 216,031, forward strand.
CTGGCGCTGCAGCTGGATCAGTCGCACCTCGCCTTCGAGCTGCGTCGTGACGCCCGCTTCCTGATCGCGGTGGATCTGTGCTGCGTCGCGATTGAAGGATTCAAGCGCCGACTGGCCGCGGCGGCTGACCTCTTCGAAGTTGAACTGATTGGTGCGCGCTGCGGTGAGCCGTTGCACCTGCGCCTCGATGTCCTCGGCGCTCTGCCCGGCTTTCGCGCCGAGCTCGCGAACTTTCTTGATTTCTTCCTCGAGGTTCAGCATGAACACGTCGTGCCGACGGTTCTCAGCCGTTGCGAGCGTGACCTGCTGCGCGCGCTGCTCGTCGGAAAGCTTCTCGAACTGCTGGCGCTCATCTTCGCGCAGAGCCGAAAGATCGCGCTGCGTCGAGACTTGCTTTCGCGCGATCTCCGCATCGACCGCCGCGATCTGCGTTCGAATCTTGATGCGGTCGGCTTCCGTGACTTCGGGGCCGGTGGCACCCGCGAGCTGCGTCTGGAGCGCTGCCCGTTGCGCGCGTAATACTCGCACCTCTGCCGCCGATCCCTGCTCGATGGCTTCCTGCCGGCGCTTGAAATACTGTTGCAGGCTGATCAGCCCAGCATCGAGCGCGGCTTTGTCGGCTTGCTCGCGACTCTTCGCCTGCTCCTGGAATAGTTTCAGCTCATCCTCGAGCTGCTGTTTGATGAAGGCCGCGCGGGCATCTGCGATCTTTTGCGCGTCTTTGTTCGGCGGCGGGAGCGGCTTTTGGTTGCCCTGCTGCGGTGGCTTATCGGGCTTGCCGAGGTCGGGATCGCTCACCTGATCGAGCAGCGCCTTGCGTGATTGATTCCACTTCGACCAGACGCCGTCAATTTCCGCAAGTCCGTGCTTTAAGGCCTCCTTCGCGCCTGCGAAGTTTCCTTTGAGCGCATTGTTGAATGCCCCGCCAATGCCATCGAGGAATGAACCAACGGTCGAGCCAATTGATTTCGCTGCGCCAGCGAGGATCTCAAACGCTGCGATGACCGAGCGAATCGTGATGCCAACGAAGCGACCAAACTTCTGCAGCGGCTCGACACCATCGCCGCCGAGCGCCTCGCTGACCATCTTCATGGCGCCGGTGATGGCCGGAGCGAAGCCGATCTGAAATGCGGCGGCCAAGCCTTCGGCTTGCACTTTGATGATGCCCATCTGATCGCGCGCCGCGGCGGCCGCTTTCACGAAGTCATCCGAGAACACGATGCCAAGCGCTTTGCCGCGCGAGATGAAATCATCCAAGCCCGCGGCGAGCGCATCCAGCGCCGGAATCATCTCGACGCCTGTCTTACCGAAAATCTGCTGTGCGAGCGCGGCCTTTTGCGCACTCGGTGGGATCTGTGCCATCGCCTTGGCGATCGCTTCGAGCGCGCGCGGCGTGGAGAGCTTCGCGAGCTCCTCACCGCTCAATCCCAGCTGCGCGAGCGCTCGACGCGCCTCCACACTGCCCGATTGGAAATCCGTAATCAGGTCGGAAGTCTTCGCGAGGGCGAGTTGCATGCCCTCTTGATCGGACTCATTCGTCCGAAAGGCGAAGTTGAGCCCAGAGAGCTCCTCAGCCGTTCCACCGAAGCGCTGTTGCATCTTGCCCGTGGCATCGGCCGTCCTGAGCGCCTGCCGGCCGAGTGCGACCGTGCTGGCGACGACTGCGGCAAAGCCCAGGGTCGGGGCGAGCGATCTCAATTCGCTCAACGCATTCGACAGCACACCGACATCCTTGGCCGCCTTCGCTGCTCCCGTTCCCGCTCTGCCCGGCTGTTTCGCAGCGGCCGCCTTCGCGGCAGCTTGCGCAGCGGCCTCCGCCTTTGCCGCAGCTTGTCGTGCGGCCTCAGCTTCTTTGGCTACTTGCCGCAGCGCTTCGATAACCTCCTTGATCCCTTCCGGCGACAGGCGGACGCGGATATCAGGCGTGCTCATGGATCAATGCTCCAGGAAAATGGGGTGGAACGTGCGAACGCTTCTGCGCCCGCGGCTGACCCTACGCAACGCGGCTCATCGCCGAAAATCCTCTGCCAAATTTTCCGCGAGGGCGCGGCCCGTTTGCCCCAGATCTTGCCGAAATGGCAGTAATGAAGAAACGCCTTGCATGCTTTGCCGCTCGCGCATCGGTCGCGCAGCGAGCAGCCGTCGCAAGGATGAATCTCGTAGTCGATGTTTGGCAGGCCGCGGGGAAGTGTGCGCGGCTTACGCACGTTCGCAGCAGCACTCGCACTCAAGCTGCCTTCTCGAGCTCGAGCACCGTGAGCCCGCTTTCATCACCGCCCGGGACGACTTCGCGCACGAAGCGGAGCACGCCATAGCTGGCGATCGCGATCTCATCACCGGGAGAAAGCTCGCCGATTTCGGGCGCGTATGGGCACTCGAAGGAAATCCCGGCGGCCTGCAGCGCGCCGCCTGGAAGTGAAATTTCGCGCAGCGCCGCGGTGAAGGCGCCATGGACGCGATGCGAGCCGAACGTTGCCAGTTCACGCACGATCGGCATCGCGAAGATGCGCCGGTCCCACGCTGAGATATTCATCAGCCTGTAGCCGTATCCCAGGTTTTCAGCAACATCTCCGCGGAAACTTCCTCCGCTGCGTTTCGCTCAATCACATGCCCGAGCCCCTCCAGCCGCAAAGTCTCCCGTTCTTCATCCACGAGACGTTTCGCGCGCTGCTCGATGAGCTTCTGCCGGCTTGCGGGACGATCGGCACTTGCGATGCCCCCTGTGCCGCCGCGAGCTGAGAAGAACTTCGTCAACCCCTCGCGCAACTGCGCTTCCGGCATCAACAAGCGCAGCATGACCCATGGGCTGGTCTTTCGTAGGTCTGCCGAAGGCTGTGCAAGCCGGAATTCTCCGAGCGTGCCGGCGATCTCCACCTCATGATCAAGCGCCGCAAGCACGCGCGACACTGCCTCATCGAGCGGCACGAATGCATCTTCGAGATCCTCGAGCTCTTCGCCGATCTTCGCCAGCTGCTCGCGAATCGCATCGAGTTTCTTGCGCGCTGGCGCAGTGGGCGGCAAATATCCGTTCATCATTTTTTGCCTCCGGCGATCGGCGAGCCGAGCTGGATGACCTCGCTCGCCTGAGGTGTCGGCTCGAACTCGATGCCGAGCTCTCCGCGATTCATACCGACGTAGCTCAAGACGCGTTCGACGATCGCATTCAGCGGCGCGGACACGGCAGTGAGTTGCTGTACGCGTGGCTCCATCGCCGCGATCTCCGCAGTGGCGAGCGCAATGCGCGAGTCAATCTCCTCGAGCTGCGCTTGCAACTTCGAATGTTCGCTCGCCCGCTCCTCTACGCTGTTGTAGTGGTGGTGCGCGTGAACCTGACGATCCTCGATGTCGCGGCGCTTCCGCCCGAGCTCCGACACGTAGCGGCGATTTGTCGTGAGTGCGGCCAGCGCCGCGCGCTGCGCCGTCCTGGCCTCGAAAGCGCGCGTCGCAACGGCCCGCAACTCACGCAGCTGGGCGGGCGAAAGTTGGCGCCTCATGAGGTCCTCCCCATGCGTGCATTGAGGCGCGCTATAGCTTTGTCCCAACCCGCACGCGCTTCTGTCAGCGCCTGTTCGCGCCGCCCTCGGGCGGCGACACCGCTATCCTGCTTGATCCGCGCAACCGTCGGCCCGGAGCCGCCGCCATCGAAGCTCGCGAGCACCGATTCGAACGTGCCGACCCCATCTGCCATTCCAGCCTCCACAGCAGCGCGCCCAACGAGCACACTCCCTTGCCCGTAATTTTTCAGCACATTTGTCGCACTCGTGCCTCGATAGCGCGCCACCGAATCGATGAACACGTTGGCGAGGTCATCGACCACTTTCTGCACGACTTTCCTACCGGCGTCCGTGCGTAAATCTGGCCTCTTTTGCGGGCTTTGAGTCGAGACGATTTCCACCACTTTTGCGTTGTCGTCTACGACCACCGTCGAGATGACGCCGACGGAACCAACGACGGCCGTGTCGCTGACGATCAACTCGCGCGCGGCAGAGGCGATCCAAAACGCGGCACTCGCTCCCATGCCACCAACAAAGCCGACGACATGCTTTCGAGCTGCGCCAGCACGCACCGCCTTGGCAAAATCGGACACGCCTGCCAGCACTCCGCCGGGAGAATCGATATCTAAAACGACTGCCCGAATTTGCGGATCATTCAACGCGGCCTGCAAATCAAGCGTCGCCTGCTCGATCGAGGTCGCGCCGCTGATTTCGGAGAACATGCTGGCGTAACGAAAGATCGGGCCATTGATTGACACCACCGCGACGTCGCCGCGAAGCGTCGCTGAGCTATCGCGAGAGAGCGCTTTCCCCTGACGCGCCGCTACCGCGTCGAAGTCCGCCACATGCTCACGGCTGGCGATCTCGATGATTTGCGTGAGGGCGCTGCGCTCGATGGCCCATTGTTGGCTCGCCGCCCAAGCAAGCGCGCGGCGCATGGGTGGATTCGGTTCGGTCAAGTTCGTGCTCTCTTTTCAGTGTCGGCCCCATTGAAGTTCTACTGGTTGAGCAGCGCGCGCGAAAGGGAGGACCTCCCGTGTTTTTGATCCAGCATCCAGCTTGCGAGTGCTCGAATCTCATACAGCGCGACGCGGCGAACTGTGCGTGATGGCGGGCCGATGCTTTGTTGCCTCCATCCATCGAGTGTTTTCGGGGAGACGCACAAGAGCTCGGGCAGCGCGGTGGCCTCCACCTCAAGATCAAGCGTGATGAGGAAGCGCGCTGCGCGAAAGCGACGAAGGAGGTTCGCGGCCAAGCGCTGTACGTCGAGCTCCTCTTGCGCACGCTTATCGATCGTATCGTCGGGAGGTCCTCGGCCCGGCACCATCAATCGCTCGACTCATCGTCGAGACCGTCCGTCAGATCGTTGGCCGGATCATCTTCGCGCGGTTCCGATAGCACAGCGAGCACATTTGCGCGCCGCTCGAGGTAATCAGCGCCGGCGTGCAAAACCACATGAATCTCCGTCTGCAATCGCTGGTAGATCCAAGCCGCATCGGTGGTGGCGGCGATCTCGGCGGAGACCTTGTCGGGTACGTCGGCGCTCGCGCAACGAATCGCATTGAGAATTCCTGCGCAGGTCTCCTCCACTTGCGAAGTCACCTGCAACTCGCCCATGCGCGCGTAATTCTCAAGCTCGAGCTTCTGCGCCTGCGCGCGCGCCAAGCGCCGCGTCTCAGCTCCTCGAGTGTTATCGCGTGCGCGTTGCCGTAGCGATTCCAAATAGACGCGAATGCTAGCGTGTAGCAGGTACCGCCCGTGACCGGACCTCACAAACCGGCCCTGCACGGCGAGTTGGCGCACCCGTCGCTCGGTCAGCTGGAAAAAATTCGCCATGAATTCCGTGCTGACCGATCGGTCCGGCAGGGAAGCGACCTTTTCCACCTTACGAGCCATCCCCTGCTCATTCTTGCGCCGCCGATGCTGCATCCGGAAACGGAAGTGTGAATTTTCTGAGCAAAGTTGCGCGAGAGTTGCGAGTCGAATCACCCGATGGGAGCCGGCGACGGCCTGGAGGCACCTAACCCCCCGGGGTGGCTGGGTGGGGAACGCCCAAAGCGCATCGCCGCTCCTGCGCCTTCTCCATGCGCCGCACATGCGATGCGTGCATTACTCGTGGCGCTTTGCGATGTACGAATCAAGATCTTTGCCTGCCCTTCACAGAGCCCTCCGATGACGCTTCATGACGCATATGACGCTTCCCCTTATTTCTTTGCTATATCGACTTCACTGTTTATATATAGGAAAGAAATAGGCGGACCCGTCATATCCGTCATAACCGTCATGCACGAGCATCCGGGAACGCCACGACGTTGCCCAACGCCGACCGGAATCGCACGCCAGCGATGTACCGATGTGTCATGTCGCGGCCGACCGATAACCCGTATCGATTAACCAATCGCTGCACGAGGGTTTTTTGCGTGAGCAACCGGTTCACGCCCTGCTCGAGTGCCCATTCCCGATAATCGCTATAAAGCGTTGAGCTCCCCAGTTGGGATCCCGGCGACTTCTCGCAACGGTCCTCGAAAAACTGCGCGGCCTGATCGCATTGCAGCTGCCAGTCGCGCTTCGCGGCATTGGAACTTGCTACCTCCGTGAAGCCGCCGCGCAGCAGCACGCCGCGGACCGCATCCATAGCAAGGGTCAGGATGCCCGACAGCTCCTCGCGCAGCTTGTCGATGAGATTCGGATCGCACCTCGGCCCATCGAAACGATTGTTGAACGTCAGCACGATGGCGCGGCGAAACATGGCGTCCGAGAAATCCCGCGAATGCGGCATGTGGTTCGTCGCAAACCAGCAGGTTGCGAATGGGTGGAAATCGAAAGGAGGCTTGTGCTTATGCTCCGCCGTCGTGAGTTCGCCCGATACGATGGCCTTGAGTTGTGCATCTGCGATCTCGGCGCCTTCCGCAATCTCCGTGACGATATTGACGAGCTTTCCCGCGAGGTGAGCGCGCTGGAATTTGTTGTCGAGCTGGCTTGGCTGCACGGCGCACACCATGGCTGGCCCCACGAGCGACTCAAGCACTTTGAGTAACACCGTCTTGCCATTCGCGCCGCCGCCGATGACGAGCAGAAATTTCTCGTAGCGGCATGTAGTCAAGAGCGAGTAACCGAGCATTTCCATGACGACGAGCGCCTTGTCGGGCCCGTCTTTGTCGCCGGCGAAGACCTGTTGGAGAAAGTCCAAAAATCGCGGGCATCGAGCACTTGGTTCATAGCGCACAGGAATCTGCACGGTCAGATAATCCTCTCGCCGATGCGGCTGTAGCCGCCACGACTTCAAGTCGTTGGACCAGGTTAAACTGCCAGATACAGTGTTGATGACATCTTCTCGAACATTGAACGCGTGCTCGGCGCGAAAGCATTCGGTGCGCAGCAGATCGGTGATTGAGTCGACCGTCGTTTTCGTAAAGTTCGAGCGATACGTCCCAGTGCTCAGCTCGTCATGAACGAAGTGTTGGATTTCTCGGCTCTCAGCGCGGGTCCACACGCCGCGCTCACGCCATCGCCAAAAGAAGCTACCATCGAAGAGCACGTCATCTCTCCCAGCGCGAGCACGCACGGCTCGCGCGATATCGATGTGCTCATCGGCGCTGGGCTTGACTCGACCGCGGCTCTTATCCATGCGCCGCTGCACGCGCGCGAGCTCATCCACCGGTCAACTCAGCGGATGTCGTGAGCCTTGCCGCAGCTTGGCGCAACCGCAGTGCCTCTTCCTCCGTCAACGGACCATCCGCGGCTTTAGCTGTCAGCATCGCCGCCACCATCACTTCACGCGCGTTGAGTTCCAGCAACTCGCGGCTGCTGAATCCCCCGCGGATCGGCGGTAGATGGTGCGCTAGCGGTTTGTCGAACAGATCCGCAAGCGTCAGCCCGACCGCGGCCATCACCGAGCCCGCTTCGCATCCGGCGAAGCACCGAACGAGCACGCGACCGTCATCCTTTTGACGGACTGACAACGACGGCGACTTATCTTCGTGTGCTGGACAGCGTGCGATCCACGAATTGGTGCGCGTTTGCCGCACGCTGTCGAGGCGCTCAAGCAAGCGATCTGCTGAGCTCACGTCGGCGTCGAGTTTTGGAGAAATTTCGCGCGCTGTTCGCCAAGAATTTTTCGAATCTGCTCGACGCTCAGCGTGGTCGCAGCCGAAATTCCGTGGTCGGAAAAACCTTGACGAGCAAGCTTTGCGATAGCGAGGCACTGTTCCTCGCGTGACAGCAGCTGAAAATAGAACAACCGCCGGTCCAGATGCGCCTGTCCGCTCATTGATCGGGGCCGTTAAACAATTCCGCGTGTCTTTCGTGATATCGACCCAGATATCTGAGACGGAGACTTTCGTTCATCGCGCTCGACCTTTGCGCATCACGCGCTTGCGTCGAAGATGACCTGGCCGTTTATAAACGTGCGGCGGCCGTCGCGTACGGTCGGCAGCTCACCGGCCGCGATCTTGCGCCACACTTGGGCTCTTGAAAGTCGCAAATATCCCGCGCATTCGGGAATCGAATATCGTTGGCGGGCGTCCAGCGCCGAGAGCGGTTGCCGCTTTGCTTGACGTTGACCTACACCTTTAAGCATCGCAGTTTGCCTCTCGAAGTATCAGAGAGGCTCAGATTGCAGACGGGACTTCTTAGTGTCTAACGAAATTCACACTGAAATTTTCAGCGCAGTTTGCAGTGCGCGTCGCCCTTGACAACGCGCCGCGGCTTTTGCTTTCGGCGCAACAATGTTTCTGTGACGGCAGCGCGCGTTACGTTGGCCGACCAGAGCAATTGATCTAGCACTTCCTGTTCTTCGAGTTGCGAGCTTGAAAGGTATTCGGCGATCGCCTGCCTCGCCAGATCCAACCAGCGATCGCAAGCCGCTTCCACCACAGACTCAGAAACATCCCACTCTTTGCTGACCTGCGCGAGCGCGCGCTTGAAGTTGGTACGCTTTTTGTTCATAAGAATCGCGTAAGTCATCGCCATTTGTCGATCGCGCGCGGTTCGCATCATGCGTGCTGAGCGCTCGGCAGAAAACGTGCCTCGAGCGCGTCGCTCTGCAACTGCGGCCGCAGCACTCTCGCGTTCAGACAGCAGAAGCTGATTTTCGGACAGAAGGGTTCGCTCCAGAAGCAAATCGCTTGCGCCGCTCAAAACATTTGGTTCCACAAGCAGCGGGCGAAAATGGCTGCGTGCATTGCCGGCGATTAATTTTTGCTTCACAGCATCCTCACGCGCGCAAGCCGCTCTCGCACCACCTTGTCGGCGAGTTGGCCGTAGTGCTGCTCGATCATTTTCAAACTCGTGCCAACGAGGCGGGAAACCTCAAGCGTCGTCATGCCATCAGAGATCGCTTGCGATATGAAGCTGTGTCTCAACGTATAAAGACACGTTTCCTGCGGCAGCTCTGCCGCAGCTGCGGCCTCTTTCACGAGCTCGTCCCAGTCGCTATGTGCCCAGGGCTTACCATCTCCCCGCACGAGAAGCCGCGCTCGCGGCGTCTTTGCATGCGCAAGGCGTGAGAACAGCTCGACGGCAGGTTCGGACAGCGCCACCTCACGCGTGCCGGTCTTGCCGCTGAAAGTCATCGTTCGCTTGCGCGCATCGAAGTGCTGGCGCTCGGCGGCGACGAGCTCTCCCGGCCGCGCGCCAGTGAGCACCGCTGCCTGAATCAGTTCGCCCACATCGGCGCGAGCGCAGCGCACGAGGCTGCGGCGTTCATTGAGATCCAAAAACAGCGAGCGGCGCTTGGTCGCATTCTTGAAGGGTTTGACCTCAGCCCATTCGACTTGCCGAGCGAAGCTCACACGTCGGCTCCTGACAGCCAGATTCAGCGCCGCTTTCAACGCCGTGAGCGTTCGATTGCTCGCCGCTTTTGATAGGTGCAACCCATCGCGCCATTTCTTGACGGCAGGCGTGCGCAATTTGTCGAGCGGGATGGAGGCGAAGGACGTGCCATAAACAGTGCGCTCAAAGCGTTGCTGCGCATCGCGCGCGGTGGCCGCGCCCTTCTCGCTTCCGCGGTCGGTGACGTATGCCTTGCATGCATCCGCCACGGTGTCCGCATCCTCCGTGACTCCGGCATCGCGGTTCGCAAACCAGCGCATTGCGGCGGCGCGCGCCATTTCGTAGTCGAAGCCCTCGATCGCAAAGCCCAAAGCCTTGTATGACTTTCTTCCATGCTCATCGCGCATCCGCGCAACCCAGGAGCCCGTCAGTGCGTCAATCTTCCGGAAGCCGAGCGATTGGCCTCGGCCGATGGCTGGGCCCCAGTAAGGCTCTCTACGCGGCTTGAGCGTAGTGCGTACCCGCACTTTGTGAATCTCGATCGCCATTCGCTAAAGTCTCCATACGGACTTTGTACGGACGTAGCACTGTAGACTACGATGGACTCCATTGGACGGGTTTCTCGTATTTTCAGTGGGTTATGGGAGCGTCAGAGACTACTATGGACTGCAAACCTGCGTTCACACGGCAGGGGTCACAGGTTCAATCCCTGTACCGCCCATGGTTTGCACTCATTGCTTCAACGATGCGGGAACCACGCCGCCGCTCTGCTCCAGCTTGAGCATGACCTGCTTCTGCAGCCAAATATTCATCGCTGCCGAATCCGAAGTGTTGCCGGTGTAACCCAGCTCCTTCGCCAGGTGCTGGCGATTCTGCAAGCTCGAGTCGAGCCCCAGCAGCTTCATCAAATCGACGATCGAAGTCTGCCAGTTGAGTTTCTGACTGTTCTTCTTGGCCATGTCGGTGAGCACCGCGTCGACGTCGACCCGCGTTGCCGGGTTGGCCGGTGGAGCGGCCGCTGCGGTCGAGGGCATAGAATGCGGCGGTGGGGCTTGAGTTGTTTGGGGAAGAGGCTGCGCTTCGGCCATGTGTCCAAAGATCGCGTTCTTGATCGAGTCGAATATGCTCATTGTTCCAAATCTCCGCCGTGATTCAAGGTCGTCGATCATACAGGGCATGCAGCCCTCGGTAATCAGCCGGCTCGGCGGCCGAGTGGAGGCGCGAGCTTGGCATGTCGGCCTGCGGTGCACGTGAAATTGAAAGCCGTATTCATCGAATCGATGGAGTGCTTGCCGGTGCCGGCCCTGCCCGAAGGCCCTGACTGGACTTACGAGATCAAGCTGGATGGCTTTCGGCTCGAAGCCATCAAATCAGGCCGCGAAGTCACGCTCTACTCGCGCCGCGGCAATGTCTTGAACCACAAGTTCGACTACATCGCCAAGGCATTGGCCAAGCTCGATGCACAAACCATCATCGATGGAGAAGTCGTTGCCATGGACGAAGATGGCGTTTCGGACTTCAGCTTGCTGCAGAATTTTCGTTCAGCCGCATCGCAAATCCATTACTTCGCTTTCGATATTTTGATGCACCGGGGCAGAAGTCTATTGACCAAGCCGCTGGCTGAACGGCGGGCGCTCTTGAGTAAAGTGTTGCCGATTCACGAGCAAGTGAGTCTTTCCGTCGTCGATCGCCGCGCGCCAGCGCATTTACTCAAGTTCATCCGGTCGCATGGAATGGAAGGCGTCATCGCGAAACGCGCTGATGCGGCTTACGAGCCGGGAAAGCGCTCGGGGCTTTGGCAGAAACATCGACTCAACCGGGGACAGGAGTTCGTGGTGGGCGGCTACACGCCGGGGACGCATGGTTTCGATGCGCTGATCGTCGGCGTTTATCAGGGCAAAGAGCTGCGCTTCGTTGCGCGCGTGCGGGCGGGCTTCGTGCCGGCCATCCGGAAAATCGTGTTCGACAAGCTCAAGCGCGTGGGAAAGTCGAGATGCCCTTTCGTGAATTTGCCGCAGGCAACACCCGGCCGCTGGGGTCAGGGCCTGACGGCGGAAAAAATGCGGGACTGCGTTTGGATCAAACCGGAAGTGGTCGTGCAAGTCGATTTTCTTCAATGGACGAGCGGCGAAATGTTGCGGCACACGCGATTCATCGCGCTGCGCGAGGACAAGACGGCGAGAAGTGTGGTGCGAGAGACCTAAATCGAAGCAGGCGGCGCAGCGCCGGTGAGCGCCGCGCCGCTTTTTTGCCCGGCAACTAGAAGTTTGCTCGGAATAGCACTCGCACATCGCGGCCCGGCAACAAGACCACGTCTTTATTCAGTGCGACGGAATTACGCTGCGAGCTATCGGTGAGATTCCTGCCGATCGCTGCGATCTCGACGTTCGGAAAATCAGTGAAGGGCCTCCAGCCGACATTGGCATCGAGCGATACAAATCCGCCCGTCCGCGTCTCGGCGGTCGCAATTTGACTATGGCGCCCGAAATATTTGACGAGAAATCCGGCATCGAAGCGTGCGCCCTGCCAATCGATTCCGCCGCCCACGTGATAAGGCGGGATGCGCGGCACGTTGCCGGCATCATCGCTCAGTTTTGCACGAACGTAATCGGCGAGCACATTGGCCTGGAGCTTGCCGGATCCGTTGGCCAACAAGTCGATGCTCGACTTGGCTTCCGCTCCGTAAAATTTAGCATCGACTTGTCCATAGATGAGCTCTTTGAGCTCCTCGCCCTCACCTGCCACGCAGTTGCCTTCATCGTCGCAAGTGCGTCCCGTCAACGCTCCATAGATGTAATTGTCAAACTTTGCACCCCACACCGAAGCTTCGACGCGATAGCCGTCTCGATGAAGTCGTAAGCTTCCCTCCAAAGAGTTCGACCGCTCGATGCGCAGCGCGGGATCTCCTGTTTCGAGCGTGCCGGGACCATCATGGGGGCCGCGCGCGAAGAGCTCGGTTTGACCGGGCGCACGAGCCGCACTGGACGCCGTGAGGCCCAAACGCATCGCGCTCGTGGCGTCCAGCACGAGACCCGCAGAGAAGCTCGCCGGCGTGAATCGACGGGATACCGAGCTGCCGTCGAGCGGCGTGCCCTCCGCACGCACGTGCTCAACGCGGGCAGCCGTCTGCAAATTGAGCTGATCACTCAACGGAGACTCGGCGAATATGAAAGCCGCCGCCGATCGGGTCGTGGTGGGCAACAAATAGTCCGCGCCCTCGCCCAGCGCGGAAAATTGCCTGTGCTGCACTTGAACTCCCACCGCGGAGTTCGAGAACGGCCCCACGGCGCCGAACAGCGCCTCTGCTCGAGAGTCCCACTCCTTATCGATGAACGTCGATTCAACGGTGCCGTCGGGATCTCGCTCGGTGTGTTGATAGTCACCATAGCCGCCTTCGACGTTCAACGTCTTGAAGGCGCCCGCTCCCACGGCAAAGGACGAGCGCAGCAGTTCCTTGGTCTGGCGCATATCAATGTATGTCGTGTCGCTCGGAATGCCGTACTTCGCGTCGTAGTGCACGACGCCGACGCCGATATGATCCGGACCGAAAAAGTAAGAGCCGCCGCCCGAGTACCCATCACCGCGAAAAAACGAGTTGGCCTGAGTGCCATCCGACGTGTCGTAATCGCCGGTGTGCCTGCCAAAGCCATCCGCATGGAGCGCCCACTGCCCGAGGCGTCCATCGAGCCTTCCGGCACCGTCTTTCGCATCGGCAACGGTTCCGTAACCGCCGCTGACCTCGCCGGTCAAAGAATCGGTCGGAAGCTCCTGCGGCACGCGGTTGTTGATGGCGTTGACCACACCGCCAATGGCTTGACTCCCGTAGCGCAACGTGGCCGCTCCGCGCACCACCTCGATGCGGTCCGCGGCCAGGGGGTCGATGGGCACGCCGTGGTCGGGGCCGACATCGGAGACATCGAAGCTTCCGATTCCGTCTTCCATGGTTCGCACGCGATTTGCATCGAAGCCGCGAATGACCGGCCGGCTGGCGCCGGAAGCAAACGTCGTGCCGGTCACCCCAGGCACGTCCGCCAAGGCATCGGCCAGGTTGGCGCCGCCCGTGCGCACGATCTCCTCGCGGCTCACGCTTTCGACGATGGTGGCTCCGGCGTTGGGATCATCGCTCAGGGGCGATGCGGTGACGATGATTGGCTTGAGTTGATCTTCGCTCGTCGCGGCGACGGCAAAGTGAGAGACAAACAGCATGCTCGCATTGATCGCGAACACGCCACGGATAGCTGCTGACATAGACTAGCCTCATGAAAGTATGGATCGCGAATGCTTCGCGACCATGGAATTCGCCAACGCGCAAACGCTCGCGAATCAATCTTTAGAAATAAGAGGTGAGGCTAGAACGAAGGCGGGCCGCGACCCTGCCAGCTATAGGAGACCGCGGCAAGAAGCGCCGATGAGACTGATGCAGGAACGAAAAAGAAGATGTGCGCGAGCGGAGCGAAATGCACGGCCAGTGCGGCTGCCATGGGCGCCGAGCCGTGCAGCACCACTTGGCACAAAAAGCAGCTCGAAGAGTTTTCACGCGAGGACTGCTTGATCGGCGCCAGCGCAACTTGCGAGGCGCTGAAGCTGGCGCCTTCCTCGAAGCGGTGGATGTGAGTCTGCGCAAGATAGTTCTGTACGCCGACCGCAAACAGCACGAAGGCCGTGATCGCAGATCGAGAGATGAGAATCCGACGCAGAGAAGACAGGAGCAAGCGTTATTCCAGCAACTGCGAAGCGGCTCGATTATAGATAACGCGGCGGATCGCGGCGCTTTATTTTACAAATGGCTTGCCGCGCCTGGGCTTGCGTCCAAGGTTTTTTCATAAATGCGGTATGTCTTGTAAGGGAATGCGTTGAGGCCTCGCGCAATATTGCGCACCGCGTCGTTATCCTCGAGCACCCACGACAACTCCATTTCACGCATGCCGCGCCGCAGCGACTGCGTACGCAGGCTGTCAATGATGAAATACGGCACGGCACCTCCCGACAATGCGCCAGCATATTTGCGATCCACGCCCATGAGCGGCACTCGCCCGGTCTTGGTGCCGCGGCGCAGACGCCACAAGAGCTTCAGCCAATTAAAAGGGGCCAATCGACCGTTGAAATCGCGGATGACCTCATTCAAATTGGGGAGCACGATGCCGAAGCCGACGGCTTGCCCATTCATCTCGACGACCGCCACCAAGTCGGGATGCAAGAGTGGCTTCAATCCCTTGCCAAGATGTTGAAATTCAGCGGCGGTGAATGGAATGAAGCCCCAGTTGTTCTGCCACGCATCGTTGAACAACGCGTTCATCAGGCGAAATTCAGACTGGATATTTTTTGTGTCCAGGAAGCGCACGCGCAATCCGCTGCGTTTTTGCCGGTCGATCAACCGGCGCGCTGATCTGGGGATGTCCCTCACCAAATCATAGCGATACGCGAGGAGATCTTTGGCCTTGACCAAGCCGCAGCTCTCGATGAGCTGCGCAAGATACGGTGGGTTATACGGCATGAAAATCACGGGCGGTGTATCGAAGCCATCCACCAACAAGCCCGACTCCTCGTTGATGGACAAGGTGAACGGTCCTCTCATCCGCGCCTTACCTCGCGCGATCAGCCATCGTTCCGCGGCGTCGAGCAGCGCCTCCACCACGGCGCGATCTTCCACCGCTACGATGGCGCCGAAAAAACCGAGGTCCGCTTCTCTCTCCAGCGAGTCCACTTGCGCGCTGATTCGTCCAACGTCCACACCGTCGCGACAGGCAATGAAAAACTGTGCTTGGCCGTGCTCGAAAAACGGATTCTTGCCCGGCGAGAATGCGTCCATCCTTTCCAGCTCCAACGGAGTGATCCAATGTGAACTATCCGCGTACAAGCGAGGCGCGATTCTGATGAAACGCTTGAGATCCGCTCGAGAACGAACGGAGACAATTTCCAGCTGACTGGCCGATTGCAAGCTCATTTGCCGTCACTATCCTTCGTGACTTCAGATCATGCGCGGGGCCATACGGTTCACCCGAGCTTAAAAATTTGGCCGCGCGGTTTGGAAGGCGATTCTAGCCCTCTCGCACCGGACTCGCCGGGTTTTCACGCTCCCGCGATTTGACGGCGCCTTATTGGTCCAGCAACTGACGCGCGCCGTCCCATAGATCGCGAACCAATTTCGCGGCCGGCCGTGTCGATGCGAGCGCGGAGGATTGGCCCGCCCAGGCCTGCATGCGCTCGAGGTCGTTTTCCTTTGTGCCGCGCGCGCGCATGCCTGCCGTGAGTCCGCGCTGCACGGGGTAAGGCGCCGGTCTCGGCGCCTCGGGAGCGGTTGCCGCGCGCACGTACGCAGTTGCGATACTGCGGGCGGCCCGTCCACTGAAAACACGGCTGATTTGCGTGTCTTCAGGCAAGCATCGGCCCAGCGCTTCGGCCCACGCGTTGTTAATCCGCGCCTCCGGGCAGCGCAGAAACCCCGTGCCGATTTGTACCGCGCTTGCACCTAGCAAGAAGGCCGCTGCGACGCCGCGCGCATCGGCAATTCCACCCGCCGCAACCACGGGCACGTTAACCGCATCGACGACCGCGGGCAGCAATGCAAACAGCCCGACCAGGTCGCGCTCGGCGCAATCCGCATCGAATGCTGCTCGGTGCCCCCCGGCCTCCATTCCCTGCGCAACGATCACGTCTGCGCCAGCCGCGGCGGCTGCGCGCGCTTCACGTACCGTGGACACCGCAGCGAACCACGCAATGCCCTCGGCTTTCATCCGCGCGATCATCGGCTCGGAGTAAAGGCCCATGATCGATGAGACCGCGGCAGGCCTGGCCTCCAACACGGCCTCGCACTGCGCAGTGAAACTGGGCGGCGTGGCCTCTGCCGCCGTCTCCGGTACCTCCGGCCCCCACTGACCGAGAAAGGATCGAATCAAGGGTTCATGCGCGGCATCTCGCAGCGGCGATTCACCCGGCACCCATAGGTTGATCTGAATTTTGCCGGCGGTTCGTCCGCGTAAGTCGCGACACCAATCCAGAATCTCCCCGGGCTGCATGAGCAGTGCGCCGAGAGCGCCCATGCCGCCGGCATTCGCAACGGCGGCGGATAACTCCGGTGCGCTCACGCCCGCCATCGGCGCCAAAAGAATCGGGGCTTCGAGCCCAAAGCGATCGCAGAAATCCCGTGTTCGCCGCGCGCAATTCACAGGTCCATGGTAAGTCATCGCGTCCTCGATATCTGGTACGGTGCAGCATGCCCAGGGCAACCCAGAGCCGGCGTTCAGCTGCGAGCAGCGCATTGCGCGCGCAAGGCCGCTCTGCGTGCGCGTCGATCCTCATCGGCTCGTTGATGCTTGCGCCCGCTCTGCGTACGCATGCGCAGTCGAACATGCAAATACACAAGCGCTTCGTTTGCGAAAACGGCGCGGATATTCGAACCATCACGGTGTACACGAGCAAAAGCGGCGCCAACGGCTGCCGTGTGGAATATCGCAAGAACAACGTCTCGCGTACGGTATGGTCGGCTCGCGCCGACGATACGTTTTGCACACCGAAGGCAGAAGAGATCGTGATCTCGCTCAAAGCGTCGCATCATCAGTGTGAGGACCGCAGCACGGCGGACCCGGGGGAGGACGAAAGCCTGCCCGCAGACGTGCTGCGCAATGGGTTACGCGCCGAGGCACCGAGCAACGCGCCAAGCACCGAGTCGCCGCGCAACGCACCAAGCATCGGGTCGGCCCGAAATGCGCCAAGCGCAGCCGAGCGCGGCACGGCGCTCGAGTGGACTCGCGCTCGCATCATCGCCATGCGCGCGAAAAATTCTGATCTGCTCAAGCTGCAGGGCGCTGCCGTTTTTCCTACCGCGCCCGACAAAGTGTTGAGCGCGGATCTGAATGGCGACGGAGTGCGCGACATCGTGCTGCAATGGGGCTGGAGCCACTATCAATGCGATGATGATTACCTCGCCGTGCTGGTCAATGGCGGCGAGCAAGCGAATTCCAATTACTTGAGCAGCGAAGTGTTCTTGCCAAGCGATTGCGGTAGTACGGGCTGGCGCGCGATGCTGGATCGGATCGAGAAGGGCCGCATCTTCGTGAAGCTCTTGCCGCGTTCGAAAAAAATGCGCGAATCTCACGAGTTGAGCATCGCGATCGATCAGGAGGGGCAATTCACGTTTTACGATTGGAACGGTGAGAAGCGCCCGCTCGACGTCATCGTGGAGGCTCTGCACTCGCGAAGCGGCGATGCGCATTGAGATTTACAATTCACAGCACATCAAGACAGGAGAATGGCATGAGACATTGGATATCACTGGCGGCTTTCGCAACGGTGTTTGGGTTGAGCATGAGTGCATGCGAGAAGAAAGGTCCGATGGAACGGGCGGGGGAAAAAGTCGATCACGCAGTCGATACCGTTCGTAACGGCGGCAAGGAACCCGTCGGCGACAAGATCGAGGACGCAGCCAACGACGTGCGCGATGGCGTGCACGATGCCGCAAAAGATTTGAAGAAAGACTGATTTAGTTCGGCATAGTCGATGTACGGGCTCGCTCAGCGCGCACCTGGGCGCGGTCCGTCATCCGACGTAACAGCGGGCGAAAGTTCTCGTCCGACGAATCGTTGGGCCCGAGGAATTCGCGCATGGCTTGTCCGTCGCGGGCATTCTCTGCGATCACTTTCATGGTGAGGAGGGTCGGGGTCGCAAGCACGATGCCCGCAATACCCCAAAACATGCCGGCGAACCACAGGCCCAAAAAGATATGCAGCGGATTGATCTCCAACCGCCGGCCGACGAACAAAGGCTGCACCAGTTGGCCTTCGATCGTCGCCAGTGTGAGAAATGTGCCTGCCACTCCGACGACTGATCCCAGGTGATTGAACGTGACCACGGCCACTAGCGTGAGCACGATCAGCGTCAACGCGGACCCGGCGTAAGGAATGAAGTTCAGCATCGCGGTCATGGCGCCCCAGAGATAAGGCGTCGGCATGCCCCACGCCGCCATCGCCGCGGCCGTCAGCGCGCCCAGGGTCAGATTGATCAAAACGGTGGCGGCATAGAAACGCCCGACCTCGGCGCGTACTTTTTCAATGACGTGCAGTACATGCGCGGCATGCAGATTGTTGGCGAATGCAGCCGTCATTCGCGCCAACATGGGCGGTCCGCCGGCGAGCAGAAACAACGTGGTAATGACGCACGCAGCAATGCCCGCAATCACGCCACGCGTCGCGATCAGATAATCCGTAGTCGAAGTCGCAGCCACGACGGTGCGCGGAGGGCTTGCGGATTTGGGGCCCGGGGCGGCGATGCTGCCCACGTTTTGCCGCAGCTCGTCAATGCGATTCATGAATTTGGCGACCGGCGTCACCTTGCTGCGAATAATGCTCATGGTGCGCGGCGCAGCCGCGAACCATTGTTGAGCCGGCGTCCAAACCACCTCAACGAGGCCTGCGACGCCGGCTAGCGCCAGCAGCAGAATAAGGGTGGCGCTGAGCGCTCGAGGAATGCGGAACCGATGCAATGCTTCGACGGGCGCTGAGAGCACCAGTGCGAACAGTAGCGCGAGCGCAACGGGGATGAACGCCTCGGCGCCGTAATACAAAATGACGCCGGCTGAAATCGCTGCAAGGATGCGCAAGCTGAACAAGGCGCGCCGGCCGTTCGCTGGCGGACGCTCCGCGGGCTCAAGCGGGTCCGCCCCGGTTTCGCTCTCCGACTTTCCCACACCGTCTCCCTACCCTCGCTGACACGACGCACTGCGCCGCCGGCCTACGATAACAACTCACAATGCACTCGGCATTGGAGTTTGTTAGTAGTCAGTCACATAAAGGATTTATTTGTGAACAAACATCAAGTTGAGGGACGCGTCAAAGAAGCCGCGGGCAAAATCCAGGAAACCGCGGGCAAGATCACCGGCAATCCAGTCACTGAAGCCAAGGGCACTCTGAAAAAGAATCTGGGCGAAGCGCAAGCGACGGCAGGCGATGCCGCTGCAGATGCCAAGCGAACACTGGACGATGCGCGTGATGATCGGCAAGCCCGTAAGGACGATCGAGACCAGCGCCGGTAAATTTCGCGCCGCCGCGTCGCCGTCGGATACGCGCGGCGCGGCGGTTAACTCCACGTAGCTCAACACACCGCCTGCGTGGCCAGTCATCGACCGCGCACCTACACGCTCAGGCAACATGCGTAAGGCTCAGGCAATATGCCTAAGCCACATCACTCGATAATTCCGGCCCACCGTTGGACGCGCGCCGTGGCAACTGCACCTCGAATACGGTGACCGAATCTACCCCGGTCTGCAGCTCGACGTTGCCTTCGTGCGCCTTGACGATCTCCTGGACAATATAAAGCCCGAGCCCCAAGCCCTCGCGGCTTTGCGCGGTGCGAGGCACGGTATGAAAGGGGTTGAAGAGATGGCGACGCGTCTCTTCAGGAATATGGCCAGAATTGGTGACGGAGAACCGCACGACATCCCCGTCGTTGCCATCGAGAGCGACATACACCGGCTCATCGGCCTCGCCGTGAGTCAGGGCATTGCCGATGAGATTCGAGGCCACCTGGGCCAAGCGGCCCGTATCCCACAGCCCTTCGAACTGGCCGACGTAGGCTGACTCGATTCGCCGCTCGGGATTCGCCACTTGATGCTCGCGCACCACGCGTTCCAAAGGCCCGCGCAGATCCGTGGATTCGCGTTTGAGCACGAGCCCGCTGCCGAGCCGCGTTCGCGCCAGATCGAGCATGTCTTCAATCATGCGCGCCATGCGCCTGCCGCTCGCAACGATGCGCGATGCGACTTGGTCGGTCTGCGCATCACGCGGCCGGCGCTGCAGCATCTGCGCCGAGGTGATGATGGCGCTCAAGGGATTGCGTAAATCATGCGCGAGGAGCGCGGTGAACATTTCATTCAGCCGCAGCGTCTCGGTCCGTTCATGCAGCTCGCGCGCCAACTGACGCCGCTGGCGATAGAGTCCGAAGAAAACCTCGGCTTTGTTCTGCAGCACATGCGGATCGATTGGCTTGAAGATGAAGTCGACGGCGCCTTTATCGTAGCCGCGAAAGATGCGAACCCGATCGTTCGCGCCCGCAGTGACGAAGATGATCGGCACCTGCCGGGTGCGCTCGCTGCCGCGCATCAGTTCGGCGAGCTCGAACCCATCCATGTCCGGCATCTGAACGTCGAGCAATGCGAGCGCGAAATCGTGAACCAGCAACAGCTCGAGCGCGTCGCGTCCATTGCAGGCGCTATGAATTCGCACGTTCTCCTGCTCGAGGAGCGCGGTGAGGGCCACACGATTCTCCTCGACGTCATCCACGACGAGACAATCCACGGTGTCAGTCATCGGGGCACCTGCAGTCCTGGCACGAGCTCACGTTGGGTTCGTCCGAGCAGTTTCAGAATGGTTCCCATCTCTTCAAGGCTCGACACGTAGTCCGGATCGATTTGCCGTAATGCGGCCTCCGCCATCTGCGGCGCCTGAGCCGTACTGGGTCGCTGCACCACAGTCAACCCTCCAGCCGCATGGATCGCCGCCAATCCGTGCGCGCCATCTGCGTTGGCGCCGCTCAGCACCATGCCCAGCAAGCGCGGCCCGTAATATTCGGCTGCCGATTCGAACAATACATCGACCGATGGGCGTGAATAGTGCACCAAGTCATCCGTTGACAGACTCACCGCAGGGCCCGAGTCGACCAGCATATGATAATCGGGCGGCGCGATGTAGACATGGCCGGCAAGCACCGGCTCTTTATCGATGGCCTCCCTGACTTCGGCTGCGCACTTCCGATCCAATATTTCAGCCAGGAAACTCGGCTGCTGTTTGCCCATATGAACGACGATCAGCACTGCGACGCGGCTCGCTGCCGGCAGATGCGGGAGCAGCGTCAACAAGGCGTCGACACCCCCCGCCGACGCGCCAATGACGACGGCTTCGACCCGCTCGAGCTCGGCACGGGATTTTCCATCCTCCCGAAATGCGCGCGGCGCATTCATACATAATCCATTGAGATCACGCCGCGTCCCGCTTTTGGAAAATTCTCTCGGTGCGATTCAATTCCGAGAAATTTTTGTGCTGAGAGGAAAATTGCAGCGACTCCCGCGCCCCGATGCCAAGAAACCCCTTACGGCACAGTGAGCTCGAGAACAGCTCCAACGCGCGATCCTGCAGCTCGCGGTCGAAATAAATGAGCACGTTTCGACAAGAAACCAGCTGCACTTCCGCAAAGACGCTGTCGGTCGCAAGGCTATGATCGGAAAACACGATGTGGCGCCGCAAGAATTTATCCAGCACGGCGTGTCCGTAGGCCGCGGTGTAATAATCGGAAAATGAGCTCTTGGCGCCCGAGCGGCGGTGATT
This sequence comes from uncultured Steroidobacteraceae bacterium, assembly GCA_964247385.1. Taxonomy (GTDB): domain Bacteria; phylum Pseudomonadota; class Gammaproteobacteria; order Steroidobacterales; family Steroidobacteraceae; genus TMP-86. The sequence goes on from CAXTUB010000003.1 coordinate 237,611, forward strand.
GTCGGTGAAGCTTGCGATGCGGCCGACTTCGTATACGCCCGATTGCGCTTTGAGCAATGTCTGATGATTGATGTCGGTGGCGTAAATCAAGGTGCGCGACAGCAGCCCTTCCTCATGCAAGATGATGGCGATCGAGTACGCCTCCTCGCCCGTGCTGCAGCCCGCCACCCAGATCTTGATCGAAGGGTACGTTCGAAGCAGCGGCACGACCCGCTCGCGCAGCGCAAGAAAATACAACGGATCGCGAAACATCTCGCTCACCGGGACCGTCACGGTGTCGAGCAGGGCGGGAAACGCCGCCGGCTCGTGCAAGACGCGGTGTTGTAGCTGCGACAAGCTGGTGCATTCGAGCCGCGTCATGGCGGCACGGAGCCTGCGCTTCAACGAAGCCGCAGCGTAATGCCGGAAATCATAGTGATATTTCTCGTAGATGGCCTGCAGAAGCAAGCGGAACTCGAGGTCGAACTCCGGGTCCGGAACAGCTATTTTGGAATCCATACACGAATCAGGGAAAGTAGTTTCTCGATATCCAGAGGCTTCGCAATGTAATCGTTCGCGCCGGCATCGAGGCACTTCTGCTGATCATCCTTCATCGCTTTCGCGGTCAATGCAATGATTGGAATTTTGCGCCACCCGGCGCGCGCGCGGATCGCGCGAGTGGCCTCAAACCCATCCATCTCCGGCATCATGATGTCCATGAGCACCAGATCGATGCCGCGCGCATTTTGAGAACGGGTCTCCTCCAGCGCAGCCAGCGCCTCTCGGCCATTGCGGGCGATCTGCACGGCCGCCCCCGCCGGCTCGAGCACATTCGACAAGGCAAAGATATTGCGCACGTCGTCGTCGACCACGAGAATGTTTCTGCCTTCGAGCGTTTGCTCGCGGCCGCGAAGTGACTTGAGAATCTTTTGACGATCCAGCGGCAGATCGATTTCCATCTGGTGCAGGAACAAGGTGACCTCATCGAGTAAACGCTCGGGGGAGCGCGCGTCCTTGACGATGATGGACTTCGAAAAGCGGCGCAGCGTCTGCTCTTCTTCGGCGCTCAGCTCACGCCCCGTATAAACGATGACCGGAGGAAATGCGACCGCCTCATTCTGGGCCATTTCCTCGAGCAGCCGGAAGCCGTCCACGTCGGGCAATGTCAAATCGAGCACCATGCAATCAAAGGTGGTCGCCTTCAATGCAGCAAGCGCTTGCTGCCCAGTGCCGACACTGACGATCTCGACATTCTCGTTGCTCAAGAGCTCGGAAATCGTTCGCCGTTGCCGCGCGTCGTCTTCCACCACCAGGAGCTGGCGCATGCGCTGCGAGAATTTTTCTTCCAACTTGCGCATGACCGCGACCAGCTCCTCGCGTTGCGCGGGTTTGAGCGCGTACCCCACGGCGCCCAGCTCGAGTGCCGCGCGCCGGTGATCCGCCACGGACAACCCATGGACGGGGACGTGCCGAGTCTGGCCGCTGCGCTTCAGCTCGTTCAATACGCTGAGACCCGAGCGGTCCGGCAAATTCATATCGAGCAATATCGCACTCGGGTGATGGCGCACCGCGGCCTCGAGCCCTTCCTGGGCCGTGTGCGCGATGACACATAGATAGCCCAGCTCGCGCACGAGATCGCGCAATATCATGGCGAAGGCGGTGTCATCCTCGATGACCAGGATAGTGCGTTGCGTGGCACCGGTATGCTCACGGTCATCGTCCGTGAAGGATTGGGTGGTTGGCTTCGCGCGCGCGCGTACCGGCGCCTCGGAAACCGCGACGCCCGCGCCCGTGGAACCTGCGGCCCTGGAATCTGGGGCGCTGGAACCTGCGGAACCTGTGCCACCTGCGGCCGGGGCTGCGACTGCGGCGCGCGGCCATTGCGTTGCGGCGGGTTCCGTCACGCCTGCAGGAGGGGCCGTCGCGGGTGGCTGCTCGGGCAGCCAGAACGTGAAGACGCTGCCTTCGCCGGGTTTGCTCCACACTGAGATGTCCCCGCCCAGGAGCCGCGACAGGTCGCGCGAAATGGACAGCCCGAGTCCGGTGCCGCCAAACTTTCGCATCACACCGCCATCGGCTTGGCGGAATGCCTCGAAGACGAGCTGCTGTTGTTCCAGAGGAATGCCGATTCCGGTATCGCGCACCTCGAAAGCCACGCGTTGCGATGGCAGCGCCATGACGCGCAGCGACACCGAGCCTCGCTCGGTGAACTTGAGCGCGTTGGACAATAAATTTTTCAAGACCTGCAGCACGCGTTGCGGATCGGACCGGATGGCCGAGGGCGCGCCGGGCTCGACGCTCACCGCCAATTCAAGTTTCTTCTGTGCGAACTGCGGCTGGAACAAGGTGCTGAGCGAATCGACCAAACGCGCGACGTCGATGGTCTGGACCTCGGTCTCCACTTTGCCCGCCTCGATGCGCGCCAGGTCGAGCACGTCGTTGATCAACGCCAGGAGGTCGTTGCCGGCCGAGGTGATGGTTTGTGCAAAGCGCACCTGCTGCGCGGAAAGATTCGCATCGCGGTTGTCGCCCAGAAGCTTCGCCAGGATCAGGATCGAATTGAGAGGCGTGCGCAGCTCGTGGCTCATATTGGCGAGGAACTCGCTCTTGAACCGGCTCGCGCGCTCCAAGTTGTCTGCGTGCTCCCGCAGAACACCTTCGGACTCGGTCAACTCCTCGGTTTTTTGCTCGAGAAGTTTGGTCTGCTGGTGCATATGGTCGTTGATTTGCTCGAGCTCGGCCTGCTGCGAGGAAAGCTGCGCATGCGACTCCTTGAGCGACTGGCCCTGCTCGGTCAATTCTTCGTTGGCAACGCGCAGCTCTTCCTGTTGCGTTTGCAATTCTTCGGTCTGCCGCTGAGTCTCCTCGAGTAGATCCTCCAAGCGCGAGCGGTCTTTGGATGCGCGAATGGCTACCGCGAGCGACTCGCTCATCGCCGTGACCATCTCCTTTTCCGCGGCGGACAGCCGATGGAAAAAGCCGAGCTCGATCACCGCCTGCAACTCTCCGTCGACGCTCGCCGGCGCAATGAGCAGCTCGCGCGCACGCGCATGTCCCGTGGTGCTCGCAACCGCGAAATACTCGGCCGGCACATCGCGCACATGTAAAGCCTGCCGGTCGCGAATGACTTGGCCGGCGAGCCCATCCCCCACGCTCAATGTCGACGGCGCACTCGCGCTGCGCACGCCGTAGATGGCTACCCGCGTGAACTGATGCGTCAAGTCACGCACATAGAGCGTTCCCAACTGCGCATCGAGAAACCGCGCCAGAAATTGCAGGCAGCTTTCGCCCAGAGCCTTCAGCGGCTGATCGCCGCGCAAGCTCTCGCCGAGCTCGCTTCGAGCCGAGAGAAGCCACTCTCGCAACCGCCGAGCGCGATAGACATGGGACGCGACCAGCGCGCCAACACAAATCAATGTCAACAGCACGAGCCCGCCAGCCAGGCTCAGCGCGAACGAATTGCGGCTTGCTCCCGCCCACTCTCTTTCCCGCGCGGTCAAAGCAGCCGTCTCATCATCATGCATTTGCGTGATGAGCTCGCGCGCTTGATCCATCAACACCTTGCCCCGATCGGTGCGCACGATGGCCAGCGCATCGGCAGTCCGGCTCGATTTGCGCAGCGCGACCGTCTCGCTGAGCTCGCGCATTTTTCCCGCCACCACGCCGCGCAGAGCTTGCAGCCGGCCTTGCTGAGCCGGGCTGGCATTGATCGACCGGGACAGGCGCTCGAGCTCAGTCGGCAAGCTCGTTTGCGCGGCGGCATATGGGGCGAGATACGATTCATCACCCGTGAGCAAAAGGCCGCGCTGGCCGGTCTCTGCATCTTTGAGCGTCGAGATCACTCCGCCCAACTGATCGATGACATTCATCGTTTGCAGCATGGCAGCGGCGCTTCGGCTGCGCTCGCTCAATTGGCCAAAATTCAATCCGGTGGTAATCACGACCGCGGCGATCGCAATCAAGTATCCGATGAGTTCGGCCATTGGCAGAGGCAGCCCTGAGCGCAGCTCGCGGATAGATCGCGTCGTCATCGAAGCCATGAGCTTGGTTGCCTCCCCGTTGCAGTCACGCAATGTAGCAAATATTCGTTTGATGCCCGCCCCGAGAGTCGAGGTTGCGCAGTGGGCGTTCAAGAGGCATGTGGCGTTGGACTACAGCATCATCAGCATTCACCACATGTTTCAGGCCGCGCGCAATCTCTAAGTTCAACTGGGTGAGCTATTGGGGCTCATTGATCAGAAGGAGTTGGCAGATGAATACCATCAAACAGGAATCGAGCGACGCCGGTCGGCCTTCGGGCGAAGCCGGCGGTGAAACGACTTTGCGCGAATTGGGCAACCGTGGCTCGAACAAGAATTCTCAAGCGCAGTTCGGCAAAGCCAAGCAAGAGAATTTGGATGGCCGACTGAACGTCGACGGCGAGGACGATCAGCTTGCGGACGACGGCCTGGAATTTCGCAATGACGATCCGATTCTGGCGAACACTCGAGAAAACGACAATATGCGTTAGTGAATGAAGCGGCGCGCAGCACGCGCGCCGCTTTGCATGGCGCCATGAACGGTGCCCCAATGCCCGCTCTCGACCACGTGCTCGCCGGCCAACACAAGGGTGTCGTTCACCAATTCGCCGATTTCAAAGGCCGCCGCCATGGCGCCTGCCGGCACATGAGAATAGGCGCCGAGCGAATAATCATCCCGGCTCCAGTCATGAAAGCGTGCCATTCGCAAACTCTGCTCGAGCTCCTGCGGCGCGATGCGCAAGATGTGCGATAGCTGCTCGAGCGCGCCCTGCCCCGGGTCACGCCACAGTGGCGCCTGCGTTGCCGCGTGACCGCCGGACCAACCGACCAGCGCAGGAATGTGCATGGGGGCCGGCGTCCACCACGTTGCGGGCACTCGTCCGGGCGCAAACAAAAAGCTCAAGTGCTCGCAGCGTGCATCACGCGTCCAGATGCACTCGTCGAACAAGAGTGAGACCCGGTTGGCGTACCCTACGGCGAGTTGAGAAATTGCTTGCTGCACGCCGGGCGGAGCCGGTTGGATGAAGCCGGCCCGTGCCTGCAACACCCCCAGCGGTACGGCGACCACGGCGCGCGCGGCACGCAGTTGCTCGAGCGCTCCGGCCGCATTCCGGTAAGTCATCTGCACATCGTGCCGCTGCCATTGGACCTGCATGACTTCGCTTTGCATTCGAAGAATGCCGCCGGCCGAGAGAAACTTGTTCGTCAGTATCTCGGGCAGTGTGTCGTAACCGTCCGTTACTCTAAACAAGCGCTCACCCTCGATGGCGTCCTCACTTTTTTGTTGGTGCGCAAGCGCGGCGATACCGATGACGTGGGCATTCGCAGCGTTGAAGCCTTCCACATACGCCACGGCGAGCGCGCGCTGATCGGCATCGATGAGCCTCCGCTCCAAATATTCAGCAAAGCTCATGTCGGTACCCGCCGGCTGGCGCTCGAGCCATCTCGACATTTCGCGCAAGACTGTCGCCGGGTCCGAGTCGCCGACGGGCTGCAAATTGGTGCCGCGAAACTCGAATGAGTCGCCGTCCAACTCAAAAGTTTCGCGGCCGGCTTCGGACAACACCTGGAATATTTCGGGCGGCGTCCCGTGAATGAACTCTGCGCCCAATTCCAGCGGCCACACGAGCTCAGGACCTGGGTCTGCCGCAAGGTGCGCGCGGCCATCGGGCGTTGCTCTCGATACCCGCTCGGTCCATATGCGCCCGCCAACTCGAGTGCGCGCCTCGAGAATGATGACACGCTGCCCGGCCTGCGCCAGCAAGCAACCGGCGGTGAGCCCCGCCACTCCGGCGCCGACGATCAGCACCTCGGCATCGCGCGTGGGCATCGGCATCAGCCCGGGCGGCTGTTCATGCGAATCTGCAATTCCTTGCGCTTGTAATCGATGATCAGCGTGTCGAATAGACCCAGCGCGTCCATGCCAATCAACATTGCGGGCTCGCGCGTCAGCCGCCAATGCTCGAAAATATGCATGTCGCCAAACGTGACGCGTGCGCCGCTGATTTCCATCGGCCCGAAGTGAATGGGCGGCGCGAGCCGCGCAGCGCCGCTCTGCGTATCGAGCGTGGCGCCCACCACTTCCTCATGCGTAAAAGTTTCATGCCCAAAGCGTTCCAGCGCGTCTCTTAGCGCTAGATTCGCGAGGGTCACCTGGCCGCCGGTATCGATGATCGCCTTGCATCGCACCTCGCCAACCTTTACGTCCGCGACCAGAAGCTGTCCGTGCAACAACTTGATCGGCACCGTAATGAAGCCGAATTTCGCGCGCTCGTTGCGCGATGACGAGATGCGAATTCGATCGTTGTGGAAATCGATGAAGATGCGCTTATCCGACAAACCTTCATAACCCAACACGCCGTCCGCTCCGCCCAGTGCATCGGTCACGATGGGCAGCACCAACGGCTCGATCAGCAAATCGCCGAAGTTCAATCGATTCACGCGAATGGTCGGAACGCGCGCAGAGCCCGTGACACCGCGCAGCACGACGCCCTGAACCGCATCGAGCGGCAGACCAAGGTCGGCCGCTACTTGCGCATTGACGGCCGAATGACTGGCGCCGGTGTCGAGCACGAGACGGTACGGCCCGCGGCCGTTGATGAATACAGGAGCCCAGATGCGTCCGATGCGGTCTCGCCGAGTCGGCGAGACGAAGCGCGGCTCTTGCGTTTCCACCGTGATCTCCGACAGCTCTTCCGGAGGGTTCGCCACTGCGATCTCGTTGGGTACCAGCATGGCGTGGGCCAAAGAACAGGCGATGAGGGAGCCTAAACAAAACCAAGCAAAGCGTGCCGAGAACGCAGCGCGCCCGCGCATCACCGAACGCAACGAATTCATATCGGCAGGCTGAGCTTTCATATCGGCACCCTGAGCAGCCGTACAGCACGGGTTCCATCACGGCGAACGAACAGATACTACTCCCGTTGAGCGCGCGCCATCGCTTCAGTTTTTGTGACATGCTTCGATTCGACGTATGAGCGTTTCCGCAGCGCCTTCCGCCTCGAGTCTCGGCCGTTCTTTGCGGTCACGCCATGTCGCCATGATCGCAATCGGCGGCATCATCGGCGCCGGCCTGTTCGTCGGCAGCAGCGCATCCATCGCCAGCGTGGGCCCAGCCGTGGTGTTGAGCTACGCCATCGCAGGTCTCATCGTGCTCATGGTGATGCGCATGCTGAGCGAGATGGCGATGGCGACTCCCGGGTACGGCTCATTCACTGAATATGTCCGCTTGGGGCTGGGTCATGGCGCAGGCTTCGTGAGCGGTTGGCTGTACTGGTATTTCTGGGTCGTGGTGGTGCCGGTCGAGGCCATCGCAGGCGGCGTGATCATCGAGCCTTGGTTTCATCAACCCGCGTGGCTGCTCGGTACGGTGCTGCTCACCTTGCTCACCGCCATCAACTTGCTATCGACGCGATCGTATGGAGAGTTCGAATTCTGGCTCTCCTCCATCAAGGTGGGGGCAGTCATCGTATTCATCCTTCTCGGCGCAGCCTATGTGTTCGGCTTCACATCGCCTGCGCCGAGCTATGCGAATCTGTGGTCGCACGGCGGATTTTTTCCTCGTGGTGTCGGCGCAGTGCTCGCGGCGGTGACCAGCGTCATTTTTTCGGTGGTCGGGGCGGAAATCACCACCATCGCAGCGGCAGAATCGAACGAGCCCGCGCGCATCGTGGCGCGCATCGCAGGGTCGGTGGCTCTGCGCATTTTGCTGTTCTATTTGTTGTCCATCGGACTCATCGTGATGATCTTGCCTTGGACTGCCGTGGTCCCCGGTCACTCACCGTTCACGGCGGCACTCGATCGCATGCAAATTCCGGCGGCATCCACCGTGATGACGGGCGTCGTGCTCATCGCCGTGCTGTCGTGCTTGAATTCCTCGATCTATGTGGCATCGCGCGTGCTCTTCGTGCTCGCAGCACATCACGATGCGCCGGGCAGCCTCGTGGCGTTAACTCCGCGCAAAGTGCCGGCGCGGGCAATTCTGGCGAGCAGCGCCTTCGGCTACTTCGCACTCGCCGCCGCCGTGGTCTCCCCGCAAGGTGTGTTCAGTTTTCTCGTCAATTCATCGGGCGCCACCATGCTGATCATCTATCTCATGGTATGTGCGGCGCAGATTCGCCAACGGCGCCTGCTCGAGCGCACGCACCCCGCCCGGCTCGTCATCAAGATGTGGGGATTTCCCGCCGTGAGTTACGCCACCGCCGCGGCGATCTGCGCTGTGCTCGGCGCGATGGCATTCGAGCGCAATCTTGCCACTCAGTTAGCGGCCAGTATCGCTGTCGCGCTGCTCGTCGTGATGCTCTATGCGCTGTTCCGGCGCGGTCGCGTATCGCTGCTGGGTTCCTCTGACACCACATGAGGGCATTCAGACCAGAACGACGAAGCGTTGATGTGGATATGATCTTCGGCAGATATCCTGCTTTCGGCGCATGACGGCCCGTACCGACGAACGACCTCATTTCAGCTCGAGGACACTCAAGACCATGAACGACAATTCAACCGCCAATTCGGACTTCGGAACATTTGGCCGCTATAAAGAGACGCCCGTCGCTCAGATGTCCCCTGAAATGAAAGACGCCTTCGAGTTCACGAAGAAGCTTCGCGGCCAGGTACCCGGACCCCATAAGATTTGGGTAGCTAATCCAAAGCTTTCCAAGACCATTGTGCCGACCGGATACTATTATCAAAAGGAATCGTCGCTCACTAAAGCCGAAATTGAGATCACGACCAGCGTCATCAATGCTCACTGGACTGCGGCTTACTCCAATTATGAGCACGAAAAAATCGGAATAGAGCAAGGGCATCTGCCTCCCCAGAAGGTGGCATCCATCATCGCGGGGCAGCCGACGTCTTTCGAAGACGCGCGCCAGCAGGTTGTCTACGAGCTCGCTTCCACTCTGGTCCAGCCGCGCTACATGCCGATGACGTTGTTTCGCCGTGCGAAAGAGCTGATCGGCGATGCAGGAATAGTCGATGTCACCGCGCTCATGGGCTGGTTCACCGCGGTCTCCCTGACTCTCATGGCCTACGATGTTCCTGCCGATGCCGTCGGGCTCAAGCAGTAGCTCCATGGATATGCCGGTAAATGCCGATGGATTGGGTGGCCGCGTCCCCCTCCTCGACCCGCGCGAAATGACGGGCGCCCGTAAAAAGGCTTACGACGTGATGAGCACCTTGATGCCATGGGCGAAAAAGTCTGGATTCGAAGCGCAGCTTGCCGATGGCAAGATGATTGGACCGTTCAATAGCTTGCTATACGCGCCGGAGATCACTCTGGCATTCGTGGCGTTGCAGGAGGCTGAGGGCAAATATACGACGCTCAGCCAGCGCGTTCGACAAGTTGTCATTCTCTCGGTGGGCGCCGCCTGGAAGTGTGATTATGAGCGGTATGCGCACTCTGCCGTGGCTCAGAAGGCAGGATTTTCGGCAAGCTCGATTCAAGCGTTGACCCAAGGTGAGCCGGCGCCGGATCTGAGTGATGACGAGCGGGTGGCCCAGCGCTTCACGCTCGATCTTGCGACAAAGCATCAAATCGATGATGCGCTTTATAGTGAAGCCGAAACGGCTTTCGGAACCCAAGGTATTCTCTCCCTGCTTCTTCTGGCTGGCTGTTATTTCACCGTCTCGTCGGTTCTGAACGCGCTGAAAGTTCCGGCGCCCAAGACGGACTCGAAGTAACGCGCATCACGCGGGTTGGCGCTGCCTTCTAGAACTCATCGGAACAACATCATGTCTCACAACAAGGCGCCGCAGGCGCGCCTCACAACACTTGCTCGTTTTCCAACGAAGTACTTTCTCGAGAATCTCGCGATCCGCGCCGATAATTCTGTACTCGTGACGGCGATGGATCAGCGTGAGCTCTGGTACGTGCCGCCGACCAACGATCAAACCGTCGAGCCTGTTTGCATCCACACATTCGATCAGCCCACGATGTCGCTCGTGGAAGTGGAGCCCGACGTTTTCGCACTGATGACCTCGAATCTGTACACCACTCACGAGTCGTACCTCAATCGCGTCGACCTGCGCGGCTGGAGGCCTGGTACGCCGATCAAGCCGGAAGTGTGGTTTGCATTTCCGAAGGAAGCGCGTGGACTCAACGGCTCATGTCTCATCGCGCCGGGAGTCATTCTCGTTGCCGATTGCTTCGCGAGCCTGATCTGGCGAGTTGATCTGAATGCGGGCAACGGCACGCATCAGCCGAGTGCGAGCGTTTGGCTCCAACACAAAAGCATGGGCTACTACCCTGGAAAGATGAAACCCGAGCAGCCCGGCATCAACGGCATCCATTACGCGGCTAAGACTCATTACATTTATTACTCCGCGACAGCTAAAAAGCTGTTCATGCGAGTCGCAGTTGATTCCGCGACGTTGCAACCAAAGGGCGAGCCCGAGGTCGTCGTGTCGGGCCGAATGGGAGATGATTTTTGCATCGATGAAAATGCCGGCGTGATCTATCTCGCGACGCATCGGCAGAACACGATCGACGTCATCTGCATGGATCCCGGATACAACAGCGGCTTTACGCAATCCGTGGCGGGTGATCCTTTCAACCCCGAGCTCGTCGGCCCTTCGAGCGCTGCGTGGAGACGCGGACCGGATGATTATGGACGCGTCGCCTATTTCATTATGGATGGCGGCACCGCATCGCCCCCTCCCAGCGGACCGGGACCTGCGAAGCTATTGCGGGTGGAATTTCAGGCATTGAAAGGGCCGTTTCCAGGCTCGACCTGATGACGAAGATGCGCGATCGCGAGACCGTAAGCAATAACGGGATCGATATCGAAACGTATGTCGACGGAGAAGGGTCGACGTTAGTCATTCTCCCCTCCTATGGACGCGACGGCGGCGAGGATTTCGACGATCTCGCCGCGCGGCTTGCCGGCGCAGGCTGGAAAGTGCTGCGACCGCAGCCTCGCGGCATCGCAGGCTCGAAAGGCCCTATGAGCGGCCTGACCATGCACGATTTGGCGAACGATGTGATCAGGTGTATCCAAGCTCTCGGAGAGGAGCATGCGGTTCTACTCGGTCATGCGTTCGGCCAGGCGCTCTCTCGCGTGGTCACCACCGACCATCCCAAGTCTGTAAAGGCGGTCGTTCTTGCTGCCGCAGAAGCATCCAAGATCCCGGACGATATCGCGAATGCCCCTTTCGTCGCTGGCGATCTGTCCAAGCCGGAATATCAGCGTCTTGCAGTGCTACGCAAAGCGTTCTTTGCACCGAATCATGATGCCAGAATTTGGTTGCGCGGCTGGTATCCCGACACTCTAAAAATGCAACACGAAGCTGCCAAGGCCACCGACCTCAAAGCGTCCTCGGCCTGCGGGAAAGTCCCGCTTCTCGAGATCATTCCCGAATACGATCCATTCATACCGAAAGCGAATTGGAACGAAATGCGCGACGAGTTAGGCGATCGCGTGACGACGGCGGTGATCAAGGATGCGTCTCACGCGCTTTTCCCCGAGCAACCCGACCGCGTTGCCGAAGCGGTGTTGCCGTGGATTGGTAGGTTCAAGTAAGTTGACCACTGCGATGTCGTGCACGAAGCAATCCATGGCGAGCCTTGGACAAGTTAGCTGCTCGATTTGAAGAGCGTCTTGTCCATTAGGGCATGCGCCCGCGCTTTGCAAATCGACTATAGGTCCGGCGACATATACATGACCGCGCGAATCAAGGAATTACAGCAATCACACACCGTGGACTAGAATACTTTGCGGCGCGCCGCTGCCCTCCGATCCGTTGAGGCGGTCCCAATTCGATGCGGTGCACCGATCAAGCGTCAGCAGCCCGCACGCACTCGATCAAATTACGGCGTATTCGGTATGGCTTTGAGCATCAAGGATCCTGAAGGATATTGTTTAGCACGTCAGGTGGCGAAGGCCACTGGTGAAACTTTGACCACAGCGGTGATTCAGGCGTTGCGCGAACGTCTTGCACGCGTAAGCCAGCAACGTGGGCCTCGCTTGAGCGAAGAACTATTAGAAATCGGTCGGCGCTGCGCTCGCCTTCCGGTGGTGGAAGGCAGCACAACCGAGGACGTCAGCTACGATGACAATGGATTGCCGCGCTAGACCGCTTTATAGCCTAACGGACTGTTACTAGTTAGCAATTCCCGGTCAATGCCACAGCATGCCACTGTCGAACCTTTGTAAATGTGATGTCCGGAAGTTGGACGGATACCTTGTCTAGCAAGATTGGTGGTATTTGCAAAACTGCCGAGTCTGACAATGGATTAGACGGTATCAATTTCAGTGATAAGAATTGAGATTCCGCGATAACGCGAGAGTTATCTATTTGCATTCCTATCGATATTTCACGAGTCTTCCACACCCTAACTTGATCAAAGGTCAATTTTCGATTGGCTGATGACAAAAAGAATTGCGACGTATCAATCGCAATTGACTGAACGCCCTTAAGATATAAAGTTAAGAGCACAGCATCTTTATGGAGTGAGACATAGATGTGATACGAGGGATCTACAAAAGCTGCTTCGAATGGTGGTCCTTTAAGACACGACTCGGTCCGTATAGTTGCGCCAGGTGCAACCGGCAAGAAATAAGCTTCACGCGATGGCACGCACGCGCCTAGCAAGGCGCTAAGCACTGGTGGGACCAAACGCCTCCCGCGTCTAGTGTTTATGATACAGCGCAATCGCTGCCGCCCCATTACCGTCTAAAAGCGCCGCATAGTTCACAGCCAACGCCGGCGCCATTGATGGGACATTGGAGTTGACCCTATGAAGCAGGACAGGGATTAGGACTCAATTTCTCATCTCGGAACTCATCTGGCGAACGATACTTCAACGCTCGATGCGGATGCACCTCGTTGTAATCGGCGAACCAGCTCGGCAAGTTCTCGAGCACGGTGTGCGCATCGGGCGTTGGATTGACGCGCACGTAATCGCGCTTGAAGGTTTTCACGAACGACTCCGCCATGCCGTTACTCTGCGGCGATCGGTACGGCGTGCGACACGGGATGAAGCCGATGTCGCGTGCAAAGGCGCGCGTCTCGCGTGCGATGTAGCCAGAGCCATTATCTGTCCTCGTCTAGATTTGATCTGACGGACACCAACTAAATATTCAGCTCCGCGGATTCGGATGTCGGTTTGATCCGATCCAGTTGTCGATCGTGCGCAAGCTTCACGCTTTCCTTGAAGGTTTGCATCGGCGTTTTTCCGTAGCAGTACTTGCCCGAGTGCGTGCGCTCGTTGTTGTATTCTGCCAGCCACGCATCCACATCTGCCTGCAGCTCCTCGAGCGACCTGTAGAGCTTACTGGAGCCGCCCCTTAGAACACGGGACAGATCGTCTATCTTAGATTGAGGAGTACG
>CAXTUB010000004.1:0-248737 GCA_964247385.1 uncultured Steroidobacteraceae bacterium
TGGAGGTCTGGGCGAGACACACGGAGCTCAACGCTGCGCACGAGTCGATCAAATCGGTGCTGCCATTCGAGAATCGGGGGGTGGATGGGGGGGCCACACTTTCGCACCCACACGGCCAAATTTATTCCTATCCGTTCGTTCCGCCGCTTCCGCGGCTGATGCTGGAACATGAGCTGAAGCATTACGAGGCGACGGGCCAGACGTTGCTGTCGGATTTGCTCGGTCGGGAGATCGACAGCGATGCGCGCATTCTGTATTTGGGGCCGCACGCAGTGGCATGGGTGCCCGTGTGCGCGCGCTATTCTTATGAGGTTTGGGTAGCTCCGCGGCGGGCGGCAGCCTCGTTGAGCGCGCTGGATTCAAGCGTGCGCGCGGACCTCGCGCGTGCGCTGAAAACCGTGCTGATGAAATTTGATGCGCTGTGGCAGCGGCCCTTTCCGTACGTCATGGCTTGGTTTCAAGCACCGACGGACGGCAAAGCACACCCTGAGTCGCATGTGCACGTCGAGTTCTACCCTTCGTATCGAACCCGGGATAAATTGAAATATCTCGCGGGTACCGAGCTCGGCGCTGGATTTTTCGCCTGCGATTCTTTGCCAGAAGACACGGCTCGAGAGCTTCAGTCCATTCAGGTTCACGTCGATTCGTAGTGGCTACTTTTTTCGACGTGTTTGCACGGTCTCCTGCGATCGCCGCTGAGGCACCCGGCAGAGTCAACTTGTTGGGCGAGCACACCGACTACAACGAAGGACTGGTTCTGCCGATTGGAATTCCGCAGACCGCGCGCGTTGAGATTGCCCCAAGCATCGATGCTGACTTCCATGTCTATTCCGCCGATCTCGATGAACGCGTGTCGTTCTCGATCGGCGCCTCACCTTCGCGTGGTTTTGCCCGCTACATGCATGGTTGCATCGAAGTGCTGGCGCGAGCTGGATACGCCGTGCCTGCACTGTGCATTCGAATCGAGTCCACGGTTCCGATGGGCGTGGGGTTGTCGAGCAGTGCGGCGCTCGAAGTGGCTGCATTACGGGCCATTCGCCGTTTGCTGCAAGCACCGTTCGATGACGTCGAACTGGCGAAGCTCGCACAACAAGCGGAAGTCGAGTATGTGGGCGTTCGATGCGGAATCATGGATCAGATGGCCAGTAGTCTCGGTGATTGCGCGCACATGCTCTACCTCGATACCCGGTGCTTGGAGCACGAACGCTTAGCATTGCCTGCCGGCTGCGAGATCGTAGTGCTCGACAGTGGGAGCTCGCGCGAGCTCGCTTCGAGCGCTTACAATGAGCGTCGCCGGGAGTGCGAGGTGGCGGCGCGCCTTCTAGGGCTCGAGAGTCTGCGCGATGCGCATGACCTCGACGCGATCAACGCATTGCCTCCGCCCTACGATCGCCGCGCACGCCACATCGTCACCGAAAATGCACGCGTGTGCGCAGGGCTTCGGACGAGCGCGGCTCAATTCGGACTTCTCATGAACGAGTCTCACGAAAGCCTGCGCGTTGACTACGAGGTGTCCAGTCCAGCTCTCGATGCGCTTGCTCGATGCTTACGCGGCCATGCCGATGTTTATGGGGCGCGCCTGACGGGTGCCGGCTTCGGCGGCGCCTGCGTGGCGTTGGCTCGAAATGGAACACGCGCTGATGTAGCCGCCGCCGCTTTGCAAGAATATGCACGCCTTGGCTTCGAGGGCGGGCGGTCATTGGTATGAATGCCACATCGGCCCTCACGTCGAGCGTCAAGCTGTCAGCGATGTCTCCCGGTATCAATCGTCAGCGATGTGAGCGGAATAGACCCTGGCTTGAAGCTGCGCGCCCGGAGAGATTCGAACTCCCGACCACTTGGTTCGAAGCCAAGTGCTCTATCCAACTGAGCTACGGGCGCATTTCGGCATTTTAGCATTCCGTGAGTGGCCGAGGCGCGTGGGCGGCGGCCGCAACCTTGATCTAAGATGCGCGCTCACCGTGAACCGCATCCACCTTCTCATCGCTCTCGGCGCGGCGACATTTTTCGTGACTTGCGCCGGCGGATGGCTGGCGCTGCGTCTACGCAAGCGCCTGCCGCATTTGCTCGGCTTCAGCGCGGGCGTCGTGATTGCGGTGGCCTTGCTCGATTTGCTTCCCGAAGCCATGATCACGGCTGCATCTCGAACGCCTTCTTTCATTGCCGGTTGCGCGCTCGCAGGCTTCCTCACCTATTTCCTCATCGACCGGTATGTGCTTCGGCCGCGCAGCCGCAATCCCGCGCCGGCGGATCGGCGCCGCGCGGCGTTATTCGCAGGCACCCTGATCGTTCACAGCTGCCTCGACGGCATCGCGATCGGCGTTGCCTCATCCGTCTCGGTTTCGCTTGGGCTGATTGTCGCGGTGGCGGTGCTCTCGCACGATTTCTGCGATGGCATCAACACCATGAACGTGGCCCTGCGCGGTCAGAGCAAATTTCCCGTGGGCTGGTTGTGCGCAGATGCGCTTGCGCCGAGTCTTGGCATCGCGCTCACATTTCTTTTTACGCTCGAGCGCGGCTCGCTCGGCATCATGCTGGCCGCTCTGGTCGGGATGTTTCTTTACATTGCGTGCGCCGAGTTGTTGCCTGCGAGCGCTCGCGCCAGCTCACCGCGCAAAACCGCGGCGGCCAGCTGCATTGGCGCGGCCGCGATGGCCGGCATCATTTATCTGGGCCGAGCCATTTAATGCGCCATTCGGCGCTCTTTCACGTATTGATTCAACACGGCGGTCCGCAATAGCCCCAGCGGCAGCAGCCCCTGGTCGACGATGAAATCGTGATAGCTCTGCAGATCGAATCGATCGCCCAGGGCGATTTCGGTTTCCGCGCGCAGCGCCTCGAGCTTGCCATAGCCGTAAAAATAGGAGGTCGCCTGGCCGGGCGCCTTGAAGGTATAGCGATCGATCTCTTGCTTGGCCATGGGCTCGGACAGGCACACCTCGCCCATGAGCACATTCTTGGCAGCTTCGGGCTCAATCATTCCGAGATTCAACATTGGATCCAGAAAGGCGCGCGCTGCTCGCATGAGCCGCAACTGCAACACCACCAGCTGTCCGTCGAGTGGGAAATAGGGCTTCATGAACGCTTCGGCGTAGAGCGCCCACCCTTCCACATTCGTGCTGTTGAATGCGAACAGGGCCCGTGCCGTTGAAACTCCGGCTTCCAGCATGCGAGCAAACTGCAGCTCATGGCCGGGGCGCGCTTCATGCGCCGTCAGGGTCCATGTCACGGCATCGAATGAAAAATCGTCGAGCTCTGCGCCGGAAGCCGAATTGGGATTCGACACCGGAATGACGAACGCGGCCGGCTCGCCGCTGTTGCCGATCAGGCGCGGAACATCCACATGGGGTGCGGGAATCGCGGCAGATTCTGCATCGGTTCCCAAGCGGATGACGGCCTGCCGCGCGGGCAGGGTGACCAACCGATGCTCGCGCACATCGGACTCGATCTTTGCGAGACGCTCACGGTAAATCACCAGCAAGTCGCCTGTGGCAATTTTTTTGCGCTTGAGGTTTCGCAACACACTGCGGTAATCCGTATCCGGCCACCCATTGCTGCGCGCCACCAGGGGCGCGAGCGCCGCCAGCTCATCCCGGATCTCGCTATACGCTGCAAGCGCGGATGCAATCAAAACGCGAGGGTCGGCATCGACGCCGAATTGTTTCAAGTGATCGGCGTAAATTTCTTCCGGCAGCTCATGACGGGCGCGTGCGCGCGGCAACAGCGCGGTGCGCAGCCATGCATCGTATGCAGCGACTTGCGACTCGAACTTCTCCAGCGGCCTCTGCCACCCTTTCAATCCGCTGCCTTGGAAAAGTTTGCGCACCCCCTGCAGGTACAGCTTTTCGTTATCCAAGCTCTGCTGCAGCTCAACGCGCCACGGCGCAACGAGGCCCGGTGCTTCCAACGCCTCGCTGAGCCGCGCGCGCGCCAGAACCGTAATGGGCTGGTAGCCGGGCTCGGCTCCCACATAGCGGCGCAGCCTCAACACGGCTTGAGCCTGCCGCGCCGGCGGCACGCCATCGTGAATCAA
This sequence comes from uncultured Steroidobacteraceae bacterium, assembly GCA_964247385.1. Taxonomy (GTDB): domain Bacteria; phylum Pseudomonadota; class Gammaproteobacteria; order Steroidobacterales; family Steroidobacteraceae; genus TMP-86. The sequence continues at coordinate 4,034 of CAXTUB010000004.1, forward strand.
CTTTTGGAAACCCGAAAACACGGATTCCGGCAAATCGAAGAACGGCACCAGGCGGCGACGCTGCAGCTCGAGCGTGTGACGCTGATCCTCGGCGGATCGATGCAGAATATCCAGATCTTGCTTGACTCGGAGGTCGGACTCGGAGAATTGCGCCGCCTCGAGCTTTACGGAGGCTGCCGCCAGATCTGCTTCTTGACGCTGCGAATATCGCGGCCCGAGATCGAGCACCTCGCCATCATGGCCTTCCACGCCCACGGCCGCGGCCTCCTCCGGCGCATAATGCGCTTGAATGTCGGTCAGAATCTTCGCATACCCATTGCTGCGCTCGATCCAATCCGCATCCGCCGCGCGCGCAGCGCAAGCCACGATGAAGATGCCTGCACACCAACACGCCGCTCCGTATTTCATGAGTCCCCCGAATACTTGAGATTTGCTAAAGCGCGTCGAGTATTTGCTGGGCACGCGCCGCAATGGCTGCGCGCTCTACCTCGCTCATTGCATCATAGGCGCGAAATGCCGTGCGCAAGCGCGTGTTGCGCTGGAGCAGGTCCCGCTGCGTGCCCAGGAAATTCCAATACAGTGCGTTGAACGGACAAGCATTTTCTTCAGTCCGCAACTTCACATTGTAGCGGCAGCGGGTGCAGTAGTCGGACATCCGATTGATGTACGCGCCGCTCGCGATGTAGGGCTTGGATGCCATGAGCCCGCCGTCCGCGAACTGGCTCAAGCCCAAGGTGTTGGGCATCTCGACCCACTCATAGGCGTCGGCATAGACGCTCAAGTACCATTCATGCACCTCACTCGGCGTCACGCCGGCAAGCAATGCGAAATTTCCGGTGATCATCAGGCGCTGGATGTGATGTGCATACGCCTGATCGATGGTTTGCATGACGCATTCATGCAGACAGGCCATGTCGGTGCGGCCGGTCCAATACAGCTCAGGCAAGCGGCGCTGGAAATTGAAATGGTTCACCGTCGCATAGTCCGGCATGCGCAACCAATAAATGCCGCGCACGTACTCGCGCCAGCCGATGATCTGGCGAATGAAGCCTTCCGCGCTGTTGATTGGGACTCGGCCGTTTCGATATTCCTCTTCCACTCGCGCGCAAATCGAGCGCGCATCCAGCAGGCCGAGATTCAAATACATCGAGACGGCGGCGTGGTAAAGGAAGGGCTCGCCGGTGAGCATGGCGTCTTGAAAATCACCGAATGTCGGCAGCGCGGACTGCACGAAGTGCTCGAAGGCCCGCTCGGCGTCTACGCGCGTCGCTGCAAACTGGAATGGGAGAAGTGCGCCCAGGTGAGTGCCGAAATTTCGCGCAACCAGTGCGAGCACCTCGGCGGTGACCGAGTCCGGCTCGAAACGAAGTGGCGCGGGCATGAACAAATGCGCTTTGGCTGGCTTGCGATTTTCCGCATCGAAATTCCAACGGCCTCCCGCCGGCCGGCCGGCATCCATGAGCAAGCCGCTCCGCAAGCGCATGTCTCGATAAAAGTATTCCATTCGCAGCGAGGCGCGCCCACTCGCCCATTCAACAAACGCCTCGCGTGTGCAGAAAAAACGCGTGTCCGGCACGATGTCGACCGGCAATTTGAATTCGCTTCCCCACGCCTGGATGGCGCTGAGCACGCGCCACTCGCCGGGTTCGGTCACCCGCAACCTCGCCGGTCGATGGCGCCAAATGGCGCGACGCGCTTCTCCGGTCAATGAGCCCGTGTTGCCTTCATCTTCGAATGAGCAGTACTCCACTCGCCAGCCAGCCTTCCGCAGCTCCTCGGCGAAATGGCGCATCGCAGAGAATATGAGCGCAATTTTTTTTGGATGGTGGCGGACGTACTGGGCCTCCTCACGTACTTCGGCCATGAGCACCACATCTTCGTGCTTGCGGGATGGTTGGAGGCTGCTGATATCAAGCGCAAGCTGATCGCCCAAGATCAAGATCAAGTCAGCCATCGGGCCATCTCACGCCGGCGGGTTTTCGGCGCTGAAAGCCGACGCCGCCGAGCGGCGCTCATCGTGCAGCACGAGCATGCCCGACGCCACCACCACGGCAGAGCCCATGATGAGGCGCGCCGACGGCCAAGCGGACCAGAACGCAGCGTCGATGAGAAACCCCCAGATCATTGCGGTGTATTCGAACGGCGCCACCACCGCGGCCGGCGCTAGGCTGAACGCGCGGGTGATGAAGATTTGGCCGAGCGCGCCTGCCAGCCCGATGCCTATCAACCAACCTGCATCGGCAAGCACGATAGGTCGCCATCCAGGCAGCGCCAAAACAAGGGAAAAACATCCGGCGATCGACAGCACCCAGAATACGAGCGAGGTGCTTGAGTGCGTGCGGCCCAGAAATCGCAAAGTGATCGCCGAAATCGCATAACACAGAGCCGAGACTGCGCCCGCAAGAGCCGCCAGCGGATCGAACGCAAGATGCGTCGGATTGACCACGATCAAGACGCCGCAAAAACCGAGCACGATTGCCGCCCAGCGCGCGCCTGCCGCGCGCTCGTGCAGCAGCGGGATGGATAGCGCAGTCATCATCAAAGGCGCCGAGAGATACAAAGAGTAGGTCTGCGCCAACGTGAGGCGGTGCACCGCGAATAAAAACGTGACCAGCATGATGACGGCGAGCGCGCCGCGCAGCACATGCAGTTCAATCCGCGTCGCGCGCAGCTCTCTCCACGCGCCGCGAGTCAACACCGGCACGAGCATAAAAACCAAGGCGACCAGATAACGAAGCGCCGCGATCTGCAGCGGCGGATAGCGCGCCGAGACTCGCTTCATGAGCGAATCCATGACAGCAAAAACGAGCACGGCAAGCAGCATGAAGCCGATGCCGCGCGAACGATCACTGGTCGCAGTCGAAGCAGGCTCGAAACCCATGGCAAATTTTACGCCGCGAATTCTCGACTTCGCCCGGCGCCTTTCCAAGCCGCGCGTGTACGCGCACAATGAGGCGCATGTCGCGCATCGTCTTTGCGTTGCTGCTCGCGGTGTCCTCGGCATCTTCGCGAGCTCGCGCTGAGCCGGCCGTGTCAGGCTACCAGTCCGTACGAATGCAGCTCAACGTCACTGAGCTGTCGGCACGCGAGTTGCGAATGGTCGCCAAGCTAGCCGATGCGACCCGCTTGCTCGATGAGCTTTTCTGGGAACAAAGCGACCCGCAGGGTTGGAAGCTTTACCGCTCGATCGTCGACCGCCACGATCCCCAAGACGAGCAGCTTGCGCGGCGTCTCGTGATCAATGGCGGACGCTATGACTTGATCGCCGAGAACTCACCGTTTGCGGGTGCTCCACCGCGGCCGCCGGGCGCTCATTTGTATCCGCCCGATCTGACGCGAGCCGAGCTCGACGCGTATGTGGCCAAGCATCCGGCAGATCGAGCCAAGCTGTACGACCCGCTCACCGTCGTTCGACGGCGGGGACGAGCTCTGATCGCAGTGCCCTACCACGAGGAATATCGCCACTGGCTCGTGCCGATGTCCAGGCTTCTCAATGAGGCGGCGGGTCTGTCCGATGACGCTGCGTTCGCGAGTTTTCTGCGGTTACGTGCGAAGGCGCTCTTGAGCGATGATTACTTTCCGAGCGATGCGGCCTGGGTCGACTTGGTCAATCCGAAGTTCGATTTGATCTTTGCACCGTATGAGACGTATCTCGATGATTTTCTGGGCGTCAAGGCGTCGTACGGCGCGGCCGTGCTCATTCGCAACGAGGCCGAAAGCAAAAAGCTCGAAGTATTTCAGCGCGACGTTCCCAGCATACAGGAGGCGCTGCCGTTGTCTGCGCAAGACCGGCCATCGAAAGCTGGACATGCAACGCCCATGGAAGTCATGGACTCGCCGGTACGCGGCGGGGATTTGCGGCATGGATACCAAGCCGTGGCCGACAATTTGCCGAACGATCCGCGCATTCACGAGCAAAAAGGCACGAAGAAAATATTTTTCAAGAATTACATGGATGCTCGGGTCGAATACGTGATCCTGCCGATCGCCAGAAGATTGTTGCGCGAAGATCAAGCACGGATGGTTTCGGCTCAAGGTTATCTCACGACCACGCTGATGCATGAGATTTCTCATGGCTTGGGGCCTGCTTTTGCCCGCACGCCGCAAGGCAAGCGGGACATTCGTGAAATGATCGGTGCTCAATACGCCGGGCTCGAGGAAGCCAAGGCGGACATCGTTGGCCTGTTCGGCCTCAAGTGGCTCGTGGATCATGGACGTTATCCGGCGGATGCATTGAATGGCTCCTACGCATCAGAAGTCGCGGGCATTTTCCGCGCCGTGCGTTTCGGTATTGCGGAAGCGCACGGCCGCGCGGAAATCATGGAGTTCAACTATTTTGTCGAACGCTCGGCGCTCGAGTTGGATGCGGCCTTGGGCCGGTATGTAATCAACTTCGAGCGCATGCCGGATGCCATTGCCGGCCTCGCTCGGGAACTGCTGGAGCAAGAGGCCACCGGAGACGCCGCGCGCGTGAGTGCGTGGTTTATCAAGTACGGCTCGATGCCGGCTGAACTTGCGCAGGCATTGAAGAGTGTGAGCGACGTGCCGGTGGATATCGAGCCGGTCGAGACCTTTGAGACCCATTCATTCCAAACCCATTGAGGCTTATCGCATGCGTATCCATCATTTTGTTCTGCTGGCTGCCGCGCTGGCATGCTCGAGTTGCGAGACGTATCAAAGGGAAGAGAAAAAGGAGGCTCAGGAGCCGCCTGCGGCTGCGCATGAGCCGGAGCAGAACCCAGCGTCGCAGAGCACGGAAGATTGCCGCAGACAGGGCAAAGACCCTGCGGCGTGCGGAACCCCGCGCTAGCTGAAAGCTTGCATTCGGCGAGAAGGCGCGCCGCGCCGGTAGTCAAACTCTCACAGCAGATCAGCGCGTTAACTTCTTAACTGCCGGGCTGCGTTTGCGCTTTAATATGCGTGAAAGCGCCGCCGACGGCGGCGGCAGTTGGCTGACTGAATAGATCAAGGAGTTTCCATGAAAAGTTTGTTAACGGGGATCGCCGCGGCAGGATTGATGTTGGCAGGAACGGTAGCGATGGCTCAGGATGCAAGCACGCCGCCCGCTGCAGGCTCAACCATGGGCAGCGATTCGACGATGAAGGATGACACTTCGATGAAATCCACCTCCAGCGGCATGCAGACCAAACATCAAAAGATGAAGGATTGTATGGCCAGGATGCAGGCGAAAAACGATGGCTCGACCAAGGACCAAATGAAGACCGCTTGCAAGAATGAGATGAAAGGGGCCGAAACCACCTCCGATTCGATGAATAAGTAATCTTTTTATCGGGTTAAGCCTCATCGATTGATTCGACAGACTGGCCGCGTGAGCGGCCAGTCGCGCATCTGCTCCGCGCTTTCCGTAGTATGATTTGCTTTCCGCGCTGCATCTGCATTGATCGAGCGCGTTGCGCTCGAGGGATTTGCAGAATTCTTAAGGGAGGACGGCATGAAATCGGTGTTTTTTTCTGCTCCGCTTTTTTTCATCATCGCTTCGCTAGCCCATGCTGATTGCACTTATCCGAAAGCTCCCGGGTCGACTCCCGACGGCAAGACCGCGAGCAAGGAACAGATGCTGGCCGCGAAGAAAGATTACGACCAATACAACGCGGACATGAACAAGTATCTGGATTGCATCAAAGTGGAAATTGATGCGATGGCTCCGGCGGACGCATCGAAAATGACGTCCGAGCAGAAGAAGCAGAACGATGACCAGCAAAAGGTGTTGGTGCAGAAAAACAATGCCGCCGTCGAGGAACTGCAGGGCCGGGTCACCGCATTTAACGAGCAATTGAAAGCGTACAAGGCCGCTCATCAGAAGTAGTTTCGCGGCCGCATACTTTCTTCATGATTCCTGAACTGTATGGAGTGGTGTTGGCGGGCGGCTCGAGCTCGCGTATGCATCAGGACAAGGCATCGCTCGTCTATGACGGCAGAACGCAGCTCATGCGAGCTGCCGAGACACTCGAGCACCATGTGTTACGAGTGTTCGTTTCCATTCGCGCCGACCAGACCGGCGATCCGCTGCGAAATTCTTTGCCGCTCATTGTCGATGCATTTCCTGGTGAGGGCCCATTGGTGGGCATTCGGTCGGCCTTCGCGCAGTACCCGAATTTCGCCTGGCTCGTGCTTGCGTGCGATTTGCCGTTCCTTTCCAATGATGTCATTGCCACGCTGGTGGCCAGGCGCGATTCCAATGCCATCGCTACGGCATATCGCAGCGCCCAAGACGGCGGCCCCGAGCCGCTGTGCGCGATTTGGGAGCCGGGTGCGAATACTGCGTTAGGTGAATTTCAAGGCGGCAGCGCGCGTCAGTTCCTGGCGCGCCAATCGGTGCGAGTGCTCGAGCTGCCGAAGGCCAATGCGCTCGAGCAAGCCAATACGCCTGAGGATTACAATCACGCTCGCGATGTGATGCGGCGGACTCAGCGCTAATACGCAACGCGCGTTGCACTGCTCACCTCAACCCGTGAGCGCGCCTTTCTCCACCCCCGGCGCGATTCATCACGCGACACTTTAGATCAACCTAGTCACCGCAGTGCACACGCTTCCTGACAGCAAGTTGCCCGGCGTCGCCACAACCATCTTTTCACGCATTACGGCGCGCGCGAGCGAGCTGGGTGCGATCAACATCGGCCAGGGTTTTCCCGATTACCCCATTGACGCCGAGCTCGCAACGCTTCTGAATCAGGCCGTCGCACACGGCTGGAATCAATACGCTCCGATGGCGGGTGCCATGACGCTTCGCGAACACATCGTGGCGGATGTCTCGCAGCGCATGAAGGTGTCCGTCGATCCCGAGTCCGAGGTTACGGTGACCTGCGGCGGCACCGAGGCGCTATTCGACGCAATCACCGCGGTCGTGCGCGGCGGCGACGATGTCATCCTGTTCGATCCTGCTTATGACTCCTACGCCCCGGCAGTGCTGCTGGCCGGCGGCCGGCCTGTGAGGCTCGCGCTGACCCCGCCCAATTTCACACACGATTGGGATGCCGTAAGAGACGCCCTCACAGAACGCACACGGCTCATCATCATCAACTCGCCGAACAATCCGTCATGCACGCTGATCCCGCGCGCGGGCCTCGACGCCCTGGCCGATCTCTTGCGAGATCGAAAGGTGTTCGTATTGGCGGACGAGGTGTACGAGCGAGTCACGTTCGACGGGCGGCCGCATGCATCGGTACTCGAGCACGAGGAACTGCGCGCACGCAGCTTTGCGGTCTACTCTTTCGGGAAAGTACTGCACGCGACCGGCTGGAGAACGGGCTTTTGCATCGCGCCGTCCGCATTGACGCAGGAGCTTCGCAAGGTGCATCAGTTCAACACCTTCAGCATCGCGGCGCCGCTCCAGCACGCAATTGCCGACTATCTCGCGCGGGGACTGGTCGGAGCCGGACTCAGCGAGTTCTTCCAACGGAAGCGAGATTATTTTCTCGCACTCCTCGCGGGCAGCGCCTGGCGCTGCGTGCCTTCGCAGGGCACGTATTTTCAACTGCTCGATTACAGCGAGCTCGCAACCTGCGCAGATGAGGAGTTCGCCGACCGGCTCATTCGCGAAGCCGGAGTCGCAGTCATTCCGTTATCCCCGTTCTATGAGCGGGCGCCCGCCATGACCTTGGTCCGTGTGTGCCTCGCCAAACGCGATGAGACCCTGCAAGCTGCCGCCGAGCGTCTGCTTCAATTCGCGCACCGCGCCCGCTAATGCATCGGCAAGCGCCGGAGCATCGGCGACCCGCCGGCGTATGGGCCAGCGCCGATGTATCCTCAAACTTGCGCGTCAGGAGATTCGCCGCAACGATAGCCGCTGGGCCGGCGAATTGAGCGACTGACGCTGACGCACGCGGGCACAATCGATGAGCAAGCGCCCTGCCCATCGATACACGTTATTCTCCTTGAGCGTGCGGCGCATGAGCCGCATGCGCTCGCGCCGTTCAGCGCGGCTCATGCTCATCGCCGTCTCGATCGCCTGCGCGGTTTCGGTCACGTCAAACGGATTGACGAGCAGTGCTTCGATGAGCTCGCGAGAAGCACCGGCAAACGTGCTCAAGATCAATACGCCGTCTTCATCGTCGCGCGCCGCGACGAACTCTTTCGCGACCAGATTCATGCCGTCGTGCAGACTATTGACGAGGCAAAAGTCGACCGCGCGATACAGCTCGAAAACCCGCTTCGGCTCCTGGTGCTCGCTGATGAGCACGATGGGTTTCCATTGCCCGTCGCCGAATTTCGCATTGATGCGCGCCACCTCGCCCAGAGTCTGCTCCTGCAATTGTTGATATGCGGGAAGCTGACTGCGCGAAGGCGCGGCGACCTGCAGAAAAGTCACCCGGCCGCACAGCTTGGGATTTTTCTCGAACAGCGCTTCGAGAGCATGAAAGCGTTCCAAGATGCCTTTGGTGAAATCCCAGCGCTCGACCCCCAAGCCCAGCATGACGCGCTCGGGAATGTCGAACTCATGCCGCAATTCCTCGCGGCTGCGCCGCGCATCGGGCACCATGGAGAGCCAGCGCGGCGGCCATTCGATGGAAATGGGATAGGGCGCAATGCGGCATACGTGTCCTTGCAGTGTCACCGTCATGTGCTCGCGGTCGATCTGACACTCGACAAAGCGGTCCACGGTGGCAAGAAAATTCTGGCAGTGATACTGCGTGTGAAAACCCAGGATGTCCGCCGCGAGCAAATGCAGAAGGACGTCTTGTTTCCATGGGCACACGCCGAAGGTCTCGGCGTTTGGCCAGGGAATGTGCCAGAACAGGGCGATGGTGGCCTTCGGCACGCGCGAGCGAATCAGGCGCGGCAGCAGCGCAAAATGAAAATCCTGAATGAGCACCACGGGGTTCGCAGAGGTCACCTCTTGAGCCACCACTTGCGCAAATCGAGTATTCACCTCGACATACGCACGCCAGTCGCTCTCGCGAAACGCAGGTCTCACGTAGGCCAAATGACACAAAGGCCAGAGGCCTTCGTTCGAAAAGCCGTAGTAATAGCCCTCCTCCTGCTCCTTGGTCAGCCACACCCGGCGCAGCGTGTAGGCCGGCGAATCGGGCGGCACACGCAAACGATCGTGGCGGTCCACCACTTGCCGATCCGCGCTGCCGCTGCCATGCGCGATCCACGTGCCCGCGCACGCGCGCATCACCGGCTCGAGCGCGGTCACCATGCCGCTCGCCGGAACCTGCATGTGCGGACGCTGATCGGCGCCCCAGTTGTGAATGTAAGGCTCGCGATTGGAGACGATCATCATTTGCGGCGCTTGCAGATAATCCTGCATCACTTGACGCAGCGCCTGCGGCGTCCAATTCTCACTGAAGTCGATTTCCAGGCGCTGGCTGGCCTCGACCTCCCGCAACACCCGGCGCACTTGCGAAAGCACCGGCATCGAAGAGCGGGGTGATTTCGCATCATCGCGGTATCGCAGCCCGCGAATATCGCCCACCAGCACTTCGACCCAACGTCTGAGTTGCAGCCAAGCAGCGATCACCACCAACAAGGCCAAGACCACCGCGCCCACGCCAATGAACGCAAGCACGAAATCACGCGCCGAGCGTTGCCGGCGATCGACGAAGCTCAAGTCATGCACGGTGATCAAGCTGAACGGCGGACCTTTCGCGCTCGAGGCGAAACGAGAAATCTGCACGGAGCCGGAAGGCAACTGCACGACACGGCGACCTACCTGAGTTTGATCCAGCGTCTCGCACTTGATGGTCGCCGGCGTACGCTCGGTCTGGACGATGGTGGTGCCATCGGGGCGGCACACCAGCACCGCGAGAAGCCGCTGATCCGAGGTGATCTTGTTCAAAAGGGAGCGGAGCTTGGCTTGCTCCCTGCGCTCGACGAAGCCGGCGACTTGCTCCTCCGTCGATTGCGCGATGAGCTGCGCGCGCAAATCGATGTCCGTGCGAAACCATTCGGCCAGCAATCGATCGATATACGGCAGTCCCACGTAGGCCACCACGATGGATGCGAGTGCGATCGGCAATACAAAGCGCGTGAGAATCGACTTGAGCACGAAGGATAATCTCGCCCGAGCGGCTGCGAAGCGCTCAGTTTACGGGATTGAGGCGGCGATTGAGCACGGCGCAAAGTCGCCGCCGGGAGACGCTCACAAAGGATTGGCGCGATGCGAAGCGAGCGGTTAAGGTTTCGCGACATGGAGAGCCGAGTGCCGCCGCTGACTGCGCGGTCATGTTTGTTTTTGGATGTGGACGGAACTTTGATCGAGTTTGCTCCGCGGCCGAGCGAAGCCGTCGCCACGCCCGAGTTGCGCAAATTACTCATGAGTACCGCGGCCTTCCTGGAAGGAGCGCTCGCGTTGGTCAGCGGACGAACGATCTCCACGTTGGATTTGATTTTCTCTCCGATCACTTTTCCCGCCGCGGGCCTGCACGGCGGCGAGATTCGCAGCAACCGGTCTGACGCCGAGCCAGGCGAGCGGCCGCCGCACTCGGCGTCTGCCGATGCGCGGCTGGACGCGCTGCGCGCCTCGCTGCAGGAATTTGCGCAGCAGCATTGCGGAGTCGAAATCGAAGACAAAGCCGCCTCGCTGGCCGCACATTACCGCGCCCGGCCCGACGTGCGCGCCGCGCTCGAGCGTCTCATCTCAAACGCCCTGCCGGTGCTCGGCAGTGACTTTCATGCGTTGCCTGGCAGCATGGTCATTGAGGTCAAGCCGAAGTCGTTCAACAAGGCGCAAGGAATCCGCGCCTTGATGGAGCGCACACCGTTTCGAGGGCGCATACCCATTTTTATCGGCGATGATCTGACCGATCTCGATGGCTTCCGCTTTGTCGAATCCTGCGGCGGCGTTTCGATTTCGGTCGGTGATCGCGTCCGCGCTCAACACGCATTTCGCGATCCGCAAGCGGTGCAGCATTGGTTACAGGAATTCGTGGATTGATGAACGAAACGGAAAATCTGCAGCTGGCAGTCATTGGAAATTGCCAGGTCGCAGCGTTAATTGATGCGCTTGGGCGCATGGTGTGGGCTTGTCTGCCACGGCCCGACGGAGACCCGGTGCTGTGTGCGCTGCTGCGCAAGGAAGGCGGCGCGGGCGCGGACGGCGTGTTCGCCGTGGACTTGCAAAACTTCAGCTCGGCCCGCCAAAGCTACGTCCGCAATACCGCGCTGGTCGAGACATTGCTGCTCGATGGAACTGGCGGGGCAGTCAAGATTTCCGATTTTTGTCCCCGCTTTCGGCAACGAGGCCGCGTGCATCGTCCCATGACGTTCATCCGCATCGTCGAGCCCGTGGACGGCCGGCCTATCGTGACCCTGCGCTTCAAACCGCAAGCCAACTACGGCGCCGAGACACCGCAGCGAGTGGCCGGGAGTCATCACTTACGCTTCGCTTCCGATACGCTACGTTATCGCCTCACCACGACGGCTTCGTTGGCGGCGCTCATGGATTCCCGGCCCATCGTAGTGGACCGGCCATTGGCGTTTATTTTCGGTCCCGATGAGACGATCGAGGAATCGCCCTTGTCGCTCGCGCGCAGCTGGCTCGAGCTCACACGCGAATATTGGGAAGAATGGATTCGCGGGCTTGCGGTGCCGTTCGATTGGCAGGAAGAAGTCATCCGCGCCGCGATTACCTTGAAACTTTGCACCTACGAAGACACCGGCGCGGTGCTCGCCGCTCTCACCACATCGATTCCCGAAATGTCGGGGAGCCAGCGCAATTGGGATTATCGTTTTTGCTGGCTGCGCGACAGCTTCTTCGTCGTGCAGGCCCTCAATAGGCTCGGTGCAACGCGCACCATGGAAGCGTATTTGCGCTATATCGATCAAGCGGTAGCAGGCTCGCCCGCGCGCCACCTACAGCCTTTGTACGGCATTGCAGGCGAGCGCGAAGTCGAAGAGCTCATCGCTCCAGCGCTGGACGGATTTCGCGGCATGGGGCCGGTGCGCATTGGAAATCTCGCCTACCAACAACAACAATTGGATATATACGGCGCCATCGTGCTTGCCGCGCGGCAATTGTTTTTCGATCAGCGGTTGACGGTGACGGCGGGGCCTGCCGAATTCAAGCGCCTCGAGCCGCTCGGTGAAGAGGCTTTTGTCTCCTTCGAAAAGCCCGACGCAGGGCCTTGGGAGTTTCGCGGAATCGCGCGCGTACACACCTTCTCGGCGGTGATGTGCTGGGCCGCGGTCGATCGCTTGGCGCGAATCGCGCATCAACTGGGCCTCACCGAGCGGCAAAGCGATTGGCGATCCCGAGCTCTGGAGATGCGCGAGCGGATTCTTGCGAAAGCCTGGAACCCCGAACGCGGCGCTTTCACCGCCTCATACGGCAGCGGCGATCTTGACGCGACGGCGTTGCTGTTGCCCGAGCTCGGATTCGTCGATCCGGCCGATCCGCGCTTCATCGCCACGCTCGAGGCCATCGAACGCGAGCTGGTAATCGGCGATCTCGTGCATCGGTACAAGCATGCCGATGACTTCGGCGTGCCCTCCAACACGTTCACCATGTGCTCTTTTTGGTACATCAATGCGCTGGCGATGGTGGGGCGGCAAGCCGAAGCGCGCCGGTTGTTCGAACGCCTCCTGTCGAGGCGCAATGCCGTCGGCTTGTTCGCTGAAGATATTGATCCCGTGTCCGGCCAACAGTGGGGAAACTTTCCGCAGACCTACAGCATGGTAGGCATCATCACGAGTGCCGTTCGATTGAGCCGCTCCTGGGAGGAAATGCTCTAGGCAGGTTGCAATCAAAGCCCGGTGTTGCCTGGATTATCAAGCGCGCTGCGCGCCTGCGGCGCGGCTTTGCTGCCGAGGACATGGAAGCTGCCCAGACTGATCGAGCGCGCTGCGCGCCTGCGGCGCGGCTTTGGTGCCGATGACATGGAAGCTGCCCAGACTGATCGAGCGCGCTGCGCGCCTGCGGCGCCGCAGCGTACGCTCTTCGGCGCCTGCGCGGACGCGACTCGCGTGCCGGAAAGCTTTCGCTCAAGAGAACCGTGACACGCGCGGCCCGCTCAGACAGCATCCGCGCTGACGGCGCCTCATCGCCGCTCTCAAAAGTCTGGGCAGCTTCCATGTCCTCGTCACCCCATCCACGTCGCGCTCCTGACAGAACGCTCCCAATTCGGTTCGCGAACGCTTCCAACACAGCTTCACGCTGCTGAACACGAAGTGATTGGAGTTGTTTCGGTGAACGCACCGCGTTATCTGTAGACATCAATCGTTCTCGATGTCTCTGCGAGTGGTGTACGAGGGATATTCAAACCTTGAGTCTAGTTAGGCCTCCGCACAGACGCGGACGCGCGGCCCGTAAGGGTCACGCGGAACGCATGCGACGGAGGTGGCCGTCGTGCAGTTGAGTTACTAAGCCCAGCTAGTGACATGGACGCTCCCTGCTTTGGGCACTAGAACGTGACAGTTGAGATTGCGGAACGTCAATCGAAAAGAGAAGACGCACTGAGGATCTGGACATTGCGAAGCTGATGCTTCAAATGCACGGCGTTGACGAGCAGGATCGACCGACGCAGCAGAAGAAGCTGACGCGACTCAAAGTGCTGCCACTCTATCTCTGCAACACTTCCACCGGGCTTAGTTGTAATTGAAACATGTGCTGGGGCCCGTGATCGGGCGCGCGAGTGCGCAAAGTTCGGCGATATGGTGAGATTGATTGCGGCGCAGTTTGCGGAGCCGGACCGCCGCGGCCGCAAGAACGAGCCAATGATGCGCAAGTCATTCGCTCAGTTATTCGCGCCTTCTACGTCACATTGCTTTCTAAGATTCCAGCGAGCGAAAGACATCGCAGCTTGCGATTGCCAAGAGGACACGCGGCGATCACAGATAAAACTGTCGCACTCGCGAAAGCTTGTCGAGGGTATCGATACGGAGTGGCCCAAGTAGGTGATCCGGTTCGTAAACATGTCGCGCGATCGATACGCGACCCGATCAGGTCGGCGCGGGAGGGCGGGCGCTGCCTGACTTTTTGAGAGCGGCGACGAGGCGCCGTCAGCGCGGACGCTGTTCGAGCGCGCCGCGCGCCACATTCATTTCGAGTGAAACCTTTCCGGCGCGCGAGTCGCGTCCGCGCAGGCACCGAGACGCGTACGCCGCGCAGCGGCGCGCTCGATCAAGTCAGGCAGCGCCCGCCCTCCCGCGCTGACCAACTCATGCCTTCCGAATTTGTCCCTCACCGCGGACCCGGTAGTTGTAGCTCGTCAGCTGCTCGACACCGACCGGGCCGCGTGCATGAAACTTGTCCGTGCTGATGCCGATCTCCGCGCCCATGCCAAACTCGCCTCCGTCGGCAAATTGTGTCGAGGCATTGTGCAAGACAATCGCGCTATCGACGCGCGCGAGAAATCGCTCGGCGACTGCATGATCGGAGGTGACGATGGCTTCGGTATGGTGCGAGCCGTAGCGCTCGATGTGCTCGATCGCCGCGTCGACTCCCGGCACTTGCCTCACCGCGATGATGGCATCCAGGTATTCAGTCGACCAATCGTCCTCGGCGGCGCGCGTGACGCGTCCGTCCAACGCGCGCGTCGGCTCATCACCACGCACTTCGCAACCTTGATCGAGCAATGCGCGCACGAGGCGAGCCCGGACATTTTCAGGAAGCGCGCCGTCGAGCAATAGAGTTTCGGCTGCACCGCAGATTCCGGTGCGGCGCAGCTTTGAGTTGAGAAGAATGCGCTCCGCCATTCCGGCATCGGCCGCGCCGTCCACATAAACGTGGCAATTGCCTTCCAAATGCCCGATCACCGGAACACGCGCATCGCGCTGTACGCGAGCGATGAGGCTCTTGCCGCCGCGCGGCACGATCACGTTGATGTAATCGCGCAGATCGGACAGCATCATGCCGACCGCTTCGCGCTCCGCCGTGGGCACGAGTTGCACGCATCGCGGCGGCAATCCCGCTGCGGCAATGGCTCGAGTCAAACACTCCACAATGGCCCTATTGGAGCGCAGGCTTTCGGAGCCTCCGCGCAGGATCACGGCGTTACTCGATTTCAGGCACAACCCGCTCGCATCCGCCGTGACATTCGGGCGGCTTTCGTAGATCACGCCGATGACGCCGAGCGGCACGCGCACGCGCTGAATACGGAGTCCATTCGGACGAGTCCACTCTGCCAGCACCCCACCGACGGGATCTGCAAGAGCGGCAATTTCCTCCAGGCCTCGCGCCATCGCCTCGATGCGGGCGTCATCGAGCTTCAACCGGTCGAGCAGCGGCGCCGTGAGCTCAGCGCGAAAAGCCTCGGCCATGTCAGCCCGGTTCGCGTCGAGGATGGCCGCACGCGCATGGCGAATGAGCCGAGCGGCATCACGGAGCGCCGTATTTTTCTGCGCAACGCCCGTCATCGCAAGATCGCGCGCAGCCGAGCGTGCGGCGCGGCCGATCGCATCCATGGTCTCTGCCAGAGTCTGGTGTGGCTTCGCCGCTGCGCTCATGAACTCAAATCGACGTGTTGCTGCGAGAAAGCAAGGACATGGTGGCCATCATCTCATCGCAAATGCGAATTCCCAACCATGAGATCGCCGGAGGTCTGTTGTGAATGAGGCTCTGTTTGCTCAACAAGACTCATCGCATGTACGGCCGATTTATTAATGCGAATGAGTTGCATTATCAATCGTTTGGTTTATAGTGCGTGACGTCGACGAGGGCTCGGCTGATTAAGCTGGTTTGCAAGGTTCCCCCCCGTGCCCCGTGCTGCGGCGGCCGGCGCCTCGTCGACACCTCAAACCCGCGCAACAATGACCAAGTCGTCGCGATGGATCATTTCATCGCGCCCTCGATATCCCAATGCCGCTTCGATTTCAGCGCTCTTGCGGCCGGCGATGCGGGCCGCGTCGGCGTCGGCATACGCGCACAGTCCGCGCGCGACTTCCCTCGAGTCGGGCGCCAGGACGCTCACGGTATCACCGCGATCGAAACGGCCGGCGACCCTTACGACGCCAGCGGGAAGCAGACTCTTGCCGCTGACGAGCGCGGCTACCGCACCCGAGTCGATCCACAACGCACCGCCCGGCTCGAGCGAGCCTGCAATCCATTGTTTGCGCATCGCAAGGGGCGAGGCGGGAGCAACGAACCAAGTGCAGCGCGCGCCCGCCGCGACTGCGCTCAGGGGTGAGGGTCGCGTGCCCAATGCAATGCACATGGAGCAACCGGCACTCATGCATATCTTGGCCGCAGCGATCTTGGTCGGCATGCCGCCGGAACCGACGTGGCTCATCGACCGGCCGGCCATCGATTCAATTTGCGCATCGATTGCATGCACCTCGGGTACCCTCTGGGCGCGCGGGTCGACCCGCGGGTCGGCTTCATACAAGCCATCGACATCCGACAGCAGCACGAGCACGTCGGCGCCGATCATCTGAGAAACGCGCGCGGCGAGTCGATCATTATCGCCGTAGCGAATCTCGGCGGTCGCCACCGTATCGTTCTCATTGATGACGGGCACGGAGCCCAGCGATAACAACGTGTTGATGGTGCCGCGCGCGTTCAAGAACCTGCGCCGCTGCTCGGTATCGCCGAGAGTCAGAAGAATCTGAGCTACCTGAATGCCATGCGCATCCAGCAGCTCCTTGTATGCATGCGCCAGGCTGATCTGGCCGACCGCGGCTGCTGCTTGGCTCTCCTCCAAGCGCAGCTTGCCGCGCTGCAAGAAAAGAGCACGGCGGCCAAGCGCGATCGCGCCCGAGGAAACCAAGATGACTTCCTGACCCTGCGCCCTCATTCCCGCAATTTCGCTGGCCATTGAGCTCAGCCAGGAACGATTGAGCGAGCCGGTCGCATCGACCAGGAGCGCCGAGCCGATCTTGATCACTACCCGTTTGGCTGAGATGAGCCGTTGGCCGCTGACTGAATCTACCGTCATCCGCTCACTCAAGTCCCGCAACTTGGCCATTTACTTGTCGCGCACGCCTCCCATAAGATTTGCGCTCGCGATTTTCGCGTGGAGAGGATACGCCGTGGGCCGAGAATACGAACCGACCGCCAAGCAATGGTACGAGGACTTGGAGAACGATGAAACGTTTCAAGTACTCAAAGTCGATGAAGATAAAGAGACGGTCGATATTCAATATCTGGACGGCGAGACTGAAGTGCTCGATCTGGATTCATGGTCGGAACTGGATCTGGAGCTGACCGATGAGCCGGAGGGCTGGTCGGGCTCGGATGCCGAGGAAGACGATGATGAAGATGACGAATGGGACGATGAAGATGACGATGAGGACGAGGATGACCTCGATGAGGAAGACGAGGACGAAGAAGAATATTGATTTGCCGCCGACCGATCTGCGCTGTAGGCGCTCTGCGGTTCGTCACTTGCACTGAATACCCTCGCCATCGCGCCGTATCGCGTTGAGCTAAAGCGCGCTGTGCGGGGTGGCGTCATCCCGCCGTGATGGTCTCCAGCCAACCATGCGGATCCGGCGCTTCGCCCGTTTGAATGGCAACGAGGCGTGCGCGCCATGACTTGACCAGCGGCCCGACCTCTCCGGTGCCCACTTGATATTCTCGAGTCTGATAGACCAACGTTCCGATACCGGCGAGCACGGCCGCGGTTCCCGAGAGCGCCGCTTCACCGGTCGTCGCCCAGTCGAGCATTTCAGCCACTGAAAACGGGCGCTCCTCCACTTGGATGCCTTCATCGCGCGCCAAGGTGAGCAAGGAATCACGCGTGACGCCATGCAGAAACGTCGAGTCAAGACTTCGTGTTAGCACACAGTCTTTCCTGAACAGGAGGAAGTTGGCCGCACCGGTTTCCTGCACGACACCTTGCGGGCAAAACAGCACTTGATCGACGCCATAGGTGGCGCGTGCGGCGAGGGTTGGGCCCATGGCGGCCGCGTAATTTCCGCCGGTCTTGACCATGCCAAGGTGAGCCGCCGACCGTGTATTCACGTCATCCACCAGAATGCGCAGCGCTTTCATCCCGCCCGAGAAGTAATCCCACACCGGGCTTGCAAGCACGAGAAGCATGGCTTCGGTCGCTGGCGTCGCGGCGGCGCCGATATTCGGAGTCAAACCGATGAGAAGCGGTCGTAGATACAGTGCGCCGGGCGCTTCCGGCACTTCGGCGCGGTTCTTACGCACGACTTCACGCACCATGTCTGCCACGAGCTGCGCATCGGGAACGGGAAGCGCGAGCGCCTGTGCGCTTTGCCGCAGCCGCGCGATGTGACGATTCATGCGAAATACCCGCACCGCACCGTCCGCATGCCGATACGCCTTGAAGCCTTCGAAGCACGTGCTGGCGTAATGCAGTACATGCGCCGCCGGACTGAGAGCAATCGGCTCGACCGGCTGCAGAGCAAAGGAACCCCAGCGGCCATCCGCGAATTTCGCCACTGCCATATCGTGCGTGAGCACCGTGCCAAAAGCCGGCCGCGCCGGCGCAACATCGATGGATTGGCGAGCCTGTGGTTGCGCGTTCATAAATCGGCCTTCGAAATAAATAGGGTGGCAGGGTGCTCGAGATGAAATTTCACCGCTTGAATCATCGCTGCCGCATCGTGACCATCGACGAAGCGATGATCGAACGACGAAGAGATGTTCATCATCAATCGCGCCGCCACGATGCCGCGGTGGATCATGGGCCGTTCCAATGCCCGGTTCAAACCTACGATGGCGACTTCGGGCGCATTGATGATCGGGGTGGATGCAATGCCACCGAGCTTGCCCAAGCTGGTCAGCGTGATGGTAGAGCCAGACAAGTCGCTGCGCGCCGAGCGATTGGTGCGCGCGGCATCGGCGGCGCTCTTGATGCGATCGGACAATTGCCGCAAGGAGGCATCCTGAGCATCGCGCACCACCGGTACTTTCAGGCCATCTGGCGTCTGCGTCGCAATTCCCAAATGCACGGCATGGTGCTGCACGACCACACCGCGCTCGGCGTCATAACGCGCATTACACTGCGGAAACTCCTCGAGCGCCCGAATCAGTGCTTTCGCGATGAACGGCAGATACGTCAGCCCAGCGGTTGAGCGCGAGTTCAATGCTTGGCGCAACGACTCGAGCTCAGTCAGATCCACTTCTTCGACGTAGGCAAAGTGAGGAATACTGCGCTTGGATTCGCTCATGCGCTCGGCAATGACGCGACGAAGCCCGATGACCTTGACTTCGGTGGTCGCGGCGGCTTGGGCGACTCCGGCCTTGGGCGCATCGGCTCGGGCAGCGCCCGCGCCATTCGCGGATGCTGTGTCCGCATCGCGCCGTGCTGCCGCCGTGGGAGGCGTGTTGGCGCGTGCGGTGAGATCTTCGCGCAGGATGCGCCCATTCGGCCCTGACCCTTGAACGGACGCCAGGTCGATGCCGGCTTCGCGCGCTTGCCGGCGAGTGGCAGGCGATGCCATGACGCGTGCGCCTCGATCACTCGCTGCGGGAGCCGAAGAGGCCGCTTGAGCGGCATTGACCGCTTGCGGGGGAGCCGGCGCTTGTGAATCGGCACGCGCTTGCGATGGACTCGTTTCGGCCGCCTTCGATGTCGATGTCGACGAGCCCTGCGCGGCTGCTTTTCCGGCCGTCGCCGTATCGAAAACCGCCAGTGTCGCGCCAACCGCAATCCGTTCGCCCGGCGCCCCATGCGCGGCTACGATACGTCCGCTCACTGGCGATGGCACTTCCACCGACGCCTTATCGGTCATGACTTCGACCAAGGCCGCGTCTTCGCTCACCTCATCGCCTTGACGGACATGCCAAGCGACGATTTCCGCTTCGACCGTGCCCTCGCCCAAGTCGGGCAATTTGAAAACGTATTCGCTCACGCGGTCTCCAGAGCTGCGCGTACTGCCAAGCTCATGCGCGCCTGGCCCGGAAAATATCCCCATTCATATGCACGGGACGCATAGATGCCCCACCCTGCCAGGCCTGCATGAGCGCCTCAAGGCGATCAAAGCAATGTTCCCGCGAGAGCGCAACTCATTCTGCACAAACCCACAAGGGCAGGTGCTACCCCAGTGGGCAAACCCATCGCCCCGCCTCAGGCTGGCTAATTTACTCCTCGGATCGGGGCTGGACGCAAAGAAGCACTGGCAGGCCGTAGAATGTGAAACGTTTGTTTCACCATGGCGTCCGTTATGGAAAAATCATTGCGAACTCCGCCAGATCGGCTCGACCTGCGAATTCTCGAGATCATGCAACGCGAGGGCGGCCTATCGGCGGCTGAGATCGCAGCGCGCCTGCATATTTCCACGACGACATGCTGGCGTCGTATTCAGCAATTGGAGGAGCGGCGTATCGTCAAGGCACGTGTGGCGTTGCTCGATCGGGCAGCGCTCGGTCTCGACGTCATTGTGTTCGCACATGTCAAGCTCGAAACCACGAGCCGCTCTGCCATCGGTCAATTCGAAGCGGCGATCCGCGACCGGCCGGAGGTGCTCGATTGCCACACACTCACGGGCGAGTGGGATTTCTTGCTGAAAATCGTTGCTAGGAACATGAAGGCGTACGAGGCGTTCTACCTCGATTATCTATCGCGCATTCCGTGCGTGAGATCGGTCAACACATCGGTCGCGGTCACCACGATCAAGGAATCGACCCTTCTTCCGCTCCATTCAGAAGCACGGTAGACAAGGTACTGCGCAACGCTACGGCCAGCCCGCACGCGCATCGAATTCAAATTCTTTCTGCATTCGCGTGTACAGATCGCGCTCCCGCGGCGTATTCGCCGTCGGCGTGACAATTTTCAACGTCACGAGTTGGTCGCCCGGCGTGCTGCCCGGAAGGCCGCGCCCGCGCAGCCGCAACTTTTGCCCTGATTGGGCGCCGGGTGGCACGGTCAACTCCACCGATCCGGCCAACGTCGGAACCGTAATTTTCGCTCCCAGCGCCGCTTCCCAAGGCGCCACGGGCAGATCGAGCGTCACGTTCTTGCCATCGACCCCATACCGTGCATTGGGCCGAATGACGATCCGGAATATGAGGGCCGGCCGGTCTTGACCACCGGCAATGCGCAATGCTTGCCCTTCGGCGACGCCCGCTGGAATGCGCACATCGATGGAGCGCGGACGGCCGCGTTCGCTCAATTGGACACGGCGGCTCGTGCCTGCGAAGGCTTCTTCCAAGGTGATCTCCAAATTCCCCGCGTCGGCCTCGGGCTGGACGAACGCCGCTTCATCCCCGCCGAACATCCTTGAAAAGAATTCGCTGAACCCATTCAGGTCTTCGGCACTGGCCCGTCGTCCGCCCCCGCCGCTGAACCGCTGCTCCCAGTCGGGCGGCGGCCTGAACTGCTGGCCGGCGCGGTAGTTGGGACCGAGTTGATCGTACATGCCGCGCTTTTCTGGATCCTTCAATACCTCGTACGCCTCTTGCACTTCCTTGAACTTTTCCTCGGCGTTTTTCTCCTTACTGACGTCTGGATGGTACTTGCGCGCGAGTTTTCGGTACGCACGCTTCATTTCATCCGCATTGGCTGTGCGGCTGACGCCGAGGGTTTTATAATAGTCTTTGAATTCCATGGTTTTTTACACTCGAGCGCGCAAAGGTGGTGGCGCGTGCGCCGGTATCAAGCTTATTTCACGTCTTCCCCTTACATATTGGCATAGAGGCCGCATCAACCTGCCATGAAACGCATCGTTCTGTTCGTATTGACCAACTTGGCCGTGCTGCTCGTTCTCGGAGCCGTACTTGCGTTGTTGGAGTCGGTGTTCGGAGTTCATATCTCGGAGGAGCGCACCAGCGGCCTGATCATCATGGCCGCGCTCTTTGGATTCGGCGGCTCCTTCATCTCATTGCTGATGTCGAAATGGATCGCGAAGCGCAGTATGGGTGTACGTGTCATTCAATCACCCGGCAACGAGTCTGAAGCGTGGTTGCTCAATACGGTTCACCGGCTGGCCGGAGCCGCGGGCATCGGTGCGCCCGAAGTGGGCGTTTTCGACTCTCCTGATTTGAATGCGTTCGCAACCGGCGCGCGGCGCGATGCATCGCTCGTCGCGGTGAGCTCGGGCCTCCTCGCGCGGATGTCACGGCCGCAAGCCGAGGCGGTGCTCGGACATGAGATTTCTCACGTTGCGAACGGCGACATGGTGACGCTCACGCTTATCCAGGGAGTGGTGAATACATTCGTCATCTTTTTGTCGCGCATCGTCGGCAGCCTCATCGATCGAGCGGTGTTTCGCGACGATCGGGATGGCGGGGGAATCGGCTACTTCGTCTCGACCATGGTGGCGCAGCTCGTCTTGGGCATTGCGGCCAGTATGATCGTCATGGCATTTTCGCGCTGGCGCGAGTTCCGCGCCGATCGAGGCGGCGCAAATCTGTCGGGCAAGCAAAATATGATTGGCGCATTGCGAGCACTCAAGACCGCGCGAGACGTACCCATGCCCGAGGGCATTCGGGCCTTCGCCATTCATTCTTCCGAGCCAGGCCGCATCATGCGCTTGTTCATGAGTCACCCGCCGCTCGACGAACGGATTGCCGCGCTGGAAAAATAATTGCTGCTCGAGTGCATCTCGTGTTTGAGGCTGCACGAAGAGTGAGCTATGGATCAACGTTCGGCGCAGGGGCAAACCGTGCATAAAGAAGAGTTTGAGCCTCGGCGCTTTTCGTCGAGCCTGCGCCGGTGGTTCGACAATTCGCCTCTCGACGCTCGTCCCGGAGAGCCGCCGCCGCGCAAGGCCGGCCACGTTGAATGGTCGCGCATCTTGCCATTCATCGGCATGCATGCAATTTGTCTGACCGTAATCTGGGTCGGGTTCAGCTGGGTCGCCCTCGCCACCGCGGCGGCTTTATACGTGGTGCGTATGTTTGCCATTACCGGGTTTTATCACCGCTATTTCTCACACCGTACCTTCAAGACGTCGCGCATCGGTCAGTTCGTGTTCGGGCTTTTGGGCGCCTCGGCGGCACAGCGCGGCCCGATTTGGTGGGCCGCACATCACCGCCACCATCATGTGCATTCGGATCAACCGAGTGACTTCCACTCGCCCGCGCGCCATGGCTTCATCTGGAGTCATATGGGCTGGTTTCTTTCGGCCACGCACTTCGCGCCCGATCTGCGCCGCGTGAAAGATCTGCTGCGCTATCCCGAGCTGCGTTTCCTCGATCGCTTCGACATTGTCGTGCCCTTCGCCTTGGGCTTGGCCGTGTTCCTGTGGGGCGTTCTGCTCAAGCACGTGGCTCCCTCACTCGAGACCGACGGCTGGCAAATGCTCATCTGGGGCTTTTTCATCTCCACGGTGGCGGTGTACCACGGCACGTACACCATCAATTCGTTCGCACACCGGTTCGGCCGCCAGCGCTACAAGACCAACGACATGAGCCGTAACAACTGGTGGCTTGCGCTCGTTACCTTGGGCGAAGGTTGGCACAACAATCACCACCATTATCCTGCTGCAGCCCGCCAGGGGTTTTTTTGGTGGGAAATCGACGTGACGTATTACGTGCTGAAGCTTCTTTCGTATCTCGGCGTCATTTGGGATCTGCGCCCGGTGCCCGCGACGATTCGCGACCATCGGGCTCGCTTGTGACAGAATAATCAGGCGCCCGCTGCATCCGTAGCGTGGCGCCTTTCGAATGCTTGGGGATAAGCCCGACCCAGTCGCGGCGTGAAGGACCAACGACCGTGAGAATCGCAGTGATCGGTTCCGGCATTTCAGGGATGACCGCGGCATACCGCCTGCATCCCGAAAACGACGTCACTCTGTTCGAGGCTGCGAGCTACGTGGGCGGCCACACCAATACGGTCGACGTAGAACATGCGGGCGTGCACTACGCCGTCGATAGCGGGTTCATTGTTTTCAATGACTGGACGTACCCTGCGTTCATCGCGCTCATGAGCGAGCTCGAGGTGGCTTGGCAGCCGAGCCGCATGAGCTTCAGCGTCCGCTGCGAAGAAACAGGGCTTGAGTACAACGGCACCACCATCAATTCTCTTTTTGCGCAGCGCGCTAATTTTTTGCGGCCGTCATTCTTGCGCATGGTGAAAGACATCTTGCGCTTCAACCGGCAGGCCGCATCGCTTTTGCAAGGCTCGGACAGCGCGGCCAGTCTGGGGGATTATTTACAGCGCAATCGTTACTCCAGGTATTTCATCGACCACTACATCATCCCCATGGGCGCGGCCATCTGGTCGTCGCGCCCACTCGACCTGCTGCATTTCCCCATTCGATTTTTCGTCGAGTTTTTCGCAAATCACGGATTTTTGAGCGTCAGCGACCGGCCCACTTGGCGCGTCATCCAGGGCGGCTCGCGCGAATACGTGAAAAAGCTCACCGCGCCCTACGCGAAATGCATCCGCCTGAACACGCCGGTGGCGTCTGTGCAGCGCCGCGCCAACCACATCGCCGTGCGCCTGCGCAATGGCAGCGTCGAGCAATTCGACCATGCATTCATCGCCTGCCACAGCGATCAGGCATTGCAGCTCCTGTCCGACCCCACGCCGCAAGAATTGCAGGTGCTCGGCGCAATCGGCTACCAATCCAACGATGCGCTGCTGCATACCGACGAGCGCATGATGCCGCGGCGCGCGCTCGCGAGGGCAGCATGGAACTATCATCTACCCATCGAGCAGTACGAGCGCGTGGCCGTCACATACAACATGAATATTCTGCAAAGCCTCGATGCGCCCGTGCAATTCATGGTGAGCTTGAACCGCAATGCCGACGTCAGGCCCGAAAAGGTCATTTCACAATTCAAGTACGATCACCCGGTGTTCACGGCCGCCGCGGTTGCGGCTCAGCAGCGGCGCGCAGAGATCAGCGCCGCGCGCACACATTATTGCGGCGCGTATTGGGGCTACGGCTTTCACGAGGATGGCGTGCGAAGCGCCATGGCCGCGGTCGACGGTTTCCAGCGGCAGCGCGATGAACAGCCGTATTTACAAAGGGTGGGTTAGACACCGCCGGCGGCTGCCCAGGCGCAGCCGTTTTCGCTATCGGTTGTGCATGCTATATGTCGATCTGGCGGAAGTTCCGGAGATTTTCGATCGCGCGCCCTTGTGGTCGGCCCGCCGCCGGGCTTTGGCCCAATTCAAGCGCGCCGATTATCTAGGACCTGCCGATATTTCGCTCGACGCCGCGGTACGCAGCGCCGTGCATGCGAAGCTTGGGCGCGAGCCGCGCGGTCCGATCCGCCTACTCACGCATGGCCGCTACTTCGGCTATTGTTTCAATCCGGTGAGCTTTTATTATTGTTTCGACGAAGCCGATCAGCGGGTGGAGGCCGTCGTCGCGGAGATCACCAACACGCCTTGGCAGGAACGTCATACGTACGTGCTCGACGCTGCATCCGTAGGCGCCGTGGCCTCGCGCTTCGATAAGAAATTTCACGTCTCGCCGTTCATGCCGATGGACATGGAGTACGCATGGCGCTTTAGTGAGCCGGCAGACGACCTGGCCGTGCACATGCAGAACTTTCGCAGCGGCGACTTGATCTTCGATGCCACTCTGCATCTCAAGGCGTCACCCATGACCGCGCGGGGGCTGTTGCAGATCCTGCTCGAGTTTCCTTTCATGACGCTCAGGGTCATCGCAGCCATTCATTGGCAAGCGCTCCGGCTATGGCTCAAGGGCCTGCGTGTGCACGATCACCCTGCGAAAGGCATCGAGCCGGCGCCCAACCCATGAGCACGCCGCTCGCCACGCCCACGGCATCGGCCGTGCAACTCAGCGTGCTTTCCCGCCTTACACGTGCTGCCCTCTTGCGGCAGTTGAGTCGACTCGAGCGAGGAAGTTTGCGGCTGCGCGATGCCACGGAATGTTTTTCGTTCGGAGAAGACCCGCGCTCGACGGCTTTGAAAGCTGAGCTCGACGTGCTGTCGCCAGCGTTCTACGGCGCGCTCGCGCGCGGCGGCGCGTTGGGCGCCGGCGAGTCCTACATACGCGGCGAATGGCGCTCGAGCGACTTGAGCGCTCTCATGCGCTTGATGATCGCCAACCGCTCCGTCATGACCGGCCTCGAGCACGGCCTGGCCCGCTTGACCGCGCCGGTTCGCGGGCTTCTGCATTGGCTCAACAAGAACAGCGAGCGAGGGAGCCGTCGCAACATCGCAGCGCATTACGACCTAGGCAACGAATTCTTCGAGTTGTTTCTCGATCCCACGATGGCGTACTCGTGCGGCATCTTCGCACGCGAAGATTCGACGCTCGAGCAGGCTTCCGTCGCGAAGTTCGATTCGGTGTGCCGCAAGCTCGACCTGCAGCCGGGTCAACACGTGCTCGAGATCGGGACCGGCTGGGGCGGTCTTGCCGTGCATGCGGCGCGGCACTACGGCTGCCGCGTGACCACGACCACGATCTCTGAACGGCAATATGCGTTCGCAAGACAGCGCATCGCCGCGGCGGGGTTGAGTGATCGAGTCACGTTGCTCAAGCAAGACTATCGGCAGTTGCGCGGCGAATTCGATGCGCTCTTTTCCATCGAGATGATCGAAGCGGTGGGTCATCAATACCTCGAGACGTACTTCGCCGCGTGCAGCCGCCTGCTCAAACCCACGGGGATGATGCTGCTCCAGGCGATCACGATCCGCGATCAACTGTACGCGCAAGCTTTGCGCTCGGTCGACTTCATCAAGCGCTTCATTTTTCCCGGCAGCTTCATTCCAAGCGTGCACGCGTTGGTTGATTCAGTCGCCGCATCCACCGACATGAAGCTCTTTGACCTCGAGGACATCGGGCCGCATTACGCACGCACTCTGCGTACGTGGCGCGAGAATCTCGCGGCGCGGGCGGCCGAGGCACGTTCGCAGGGCTGCACCGATCAGTTTCTTCGCATGTGGGAATATTATTTTTGCTACTGCGAGGGAGGCTTTGCCGAGCGGCAGCTGGGCGATGCGCAAATGCTGCTCACCAAACCCGACTGCAGACGCGCGCCGCTCGCGAGACCGGGTTTTGTCCCGTAGCGCGACTCGAAGCTCACGGTACGGGGCGGCACGAAGTACGCTGGGATTTTTACGTGCAGAGACTTCTTAATCTGCCGATCCGCACGGCGCGGCTGACGCTGCGCGAATTCACCGGCGCGGATTTGGAGGCGCTCGCTCAGTATTCTGGCGATGCGCGCGTCACCCGGCACATGTTCTTTGGGCCGCGAGATCTCGAAGCCAGCCGTGAATATTTGCAAGGCATCCTGCGCTCGCAGCGCGAGCGCCCGCGCACCCGGTTCGAGCTCGCAGTGGAAAACGCGGCCGAGCGGCGCGTCATCGGTGCATGTGACTTGACGCTGATCGACCCTGGCGAGCTCGACGTGGGCTACATGCTCGAGCATGCCAGCTGGGGCTACGGATTCGCCACCGAGATTGTGCTGGCGCTCATCGATGCGGCGTTTTTCGATTTGCGCGCCGACCGGCTCATCTCCACGGTCGATGTGAACAATCATGCCTCGCTCAAAGTCCTGGAAAAAGCCGGCCTACAGTGGGAAGCCACGTTTCGCCGCGCGCGGCGCGCAAAAAACCGTTGGTGGGATTGCCACATGTATGCCATCGCGCGCAGCATGTGGGCCGCTCGGGCAAGCGAGCGTGAAACTTCGGATGAGCACAATGCCTCGGATGAGCGCGATGCCTCGGATGAGCGTGAGGCGCCGAGTGAGCGCGAAGCCTAGCTCACCGCTTCAATCATCCCGCTTGTCCTGCTGCTCTTCGGCGTCCAGCTCCCGCGCGCGCTTGGACGCCCGCTTCAATACATCGGGGGGCGGCAGCCCAGTCTTGCCACTGTTCTTGAGTGCGAGCAAGCCGCCAATGAGAAACCCGACCACGACCACAATGACGATGATGGCCGTTGTCATTAATTCGTCTCAGGAAACCGCCCAGCGATCGCCAAGCGGATCATGCGTTCACGCCGTGCGAGGCGCGAACCAATCCTTCTTGCGCCACGCTGGCGACCAACCGCCCATCGCGCGCAAACACGCTGCCGCGAGCAAAGCCGCGCGCGCCCGATGCGCTCGGACTATCCGTGCAGAAGAGCAACCACTGATCGACGCGCAACGTGCGATGAAACCACAGGGCGTGGTCCATGCTCGCAACCACAAATGCCGAAGACAATGGCGTGAGCGCATGGGCCTGCAGCACCGTATCGAGCAGAAAATAATCGGACAGATAAGCGAGCAACACGCGATGCAACTCTTCATCGTCCGGAAGCCGATCGACGGTGCGAAACCACAGGCTGCGAAGCGGCGCCCGCTTGCTTGGAGCCGCATAGTCGTAGGGCTCGGTCTCGCGCACCTGAAACGGGCGCTCGCGAGAAAAGAGTTGCCGGACGTTTTCCGGAACCTTGTGCAGCCATTGCCGCGCGCTCAATGCAAAGTCCTCGAGCGATTCCGGGGGTGGCACCTGAGGCGCGGTCGCCTGATGCTCCAAGCCCTGCTCTTCTACTTGAAACGACGCGGCGAGATTCAAAATGGACTCGCCGTCTTGAATCGCGGTCACGCGCCGGGTCGATACATGCGAGCCGTCCCGCGCGCGCTCGACGTTGTACACGATGGGCCGGGAAAAATTACCGCGCCTGAGAAAATATGCGTGTAGCGAATGCACCAGCCGCCCCTGCACGGTCTTCGATGCCGCTGCGAGCGCCTGGCCCAATACTTGGCCGCCAAACACCTGCGAGCTGCCGATGTCGCGGCTTTCGCCGCGAAACAAGTTGTGCTCGAGATTCTCCACGTCGAGCAGCTTGAGAAGATCGGCGAGCAGCTGATTCACGCCACGCCGAGCCGCTTCTGCATGATGGGACTGGTGGTGGTGTACTGCAGGAATTGACGCTTTTCGGGATGCAAATGGTGCTGAATTGCGAACGCCGCAAGCGCGGCCTCATGAAACCCGCTCAGAATGAGCTTCTTCTTGCCGGGATACGTGTTGATGTCGCCAATCGCGAAGATGCCCGGAATGTTGGTTTGGAATTTCTCGGTGTCCACTTGCACCGCCTTCTTCTCGAGCGATAAGCCCCACTCGGCGATGGGACCGAGCTTCGGATGCAAACCGAAAAACGCGAGCACGTGATTTGCGGCGATTCGCTGCATGCCGCCGTCCGCAGTCTTCACGATGATGGCGGCGAGCCGGTCGCCGTCGAGCTCGAGCGCCTGCGCCGTGCCCTCAAAAAGTTGCATATGGCCGGCGCCGACCAGATCCTTCATGCGCGCCGCGGTGGAGGGAGCGCCGCGAAACTCCGCGCGCCGATGTACCAGGGTCATCGACTTGGCCTTCCCGGTCAATGCGACTGTCCAGTCGAGGGCCGAGTCGCCGCCGCCCAAGATCACCAGATCATGGCCGTGAAAATCGTTCGCCGATTTGATGCGATAGTGCACATGCCGGTTCTCGAGCTCCTCTGCGCCCGGCACGCTCAAGCGGCGCGGCTGAAATGAGCCAACGCCGGCGGCGATCACCACTGTGCCGGCGACGAAGCGCTTGCCAAGAGCCGTTGCCACATCGAATTTGCCGTCGTCGCGCCGCTGCAGCGCGCTGACTTCCTGACCCAAATGAAACGACGGATTGAACGGCTTGATCTGTTCGAGCAAGCGATCGACCAACTCCTGTGCGCCACAGACGGGCAGCGCAGGAATGTCATAGATGGGCTTGTCGGGATAAAGCTCGGTACACTGACCGCCGGGCGCGGCGAGTGAATCGATCACATCCGCCTGGATGCCGAGTAATCCCAGTTCGAATACCTGAAACAAACCTGCGGGACCCGCGCCCACGATGACCACGTCCGTCGGCTTGGGATCCTGCGAGGCGGTGTCGAAATTCGCCGGCATCATGACGTTGAGAATGCTCCGAAGCTTGCACGAGGGACGCGGATTGTAGCCCATGCCGCACTCGTTCCATGAACGCGCCGGCGCACGCAGTTGCACGAGTGAGTGAATGACTGCGCTCGTATGGTTTCAGCGGGATCTACGCGTCGCGGATCATCCGGCATTGCTTGCCGCGGCCAACAGCGGCATGCCCGTCATTCCGGTGTATATCCATGCGCCCGCTGATGAAGGTGCGTGGCCCCCGGGCGCCGCAGCGCGCTGGTGGCTTCATCACAGTTTGGCTGCGCTCGAGCGCCAGTTGCGCTCACTCGGCTCCCGGCTCGTGCTGCGCCATGCAAACTCCTATGCCGAGCTGATCGCGCTGGTGAAATCGACGCGCGCCCGCGCGGTGTTTTGGAATCGACGCTACGAACCTGAAGCGCATCGCCGCGAGCTCGCGCTGGAAAATCAGCTCGAAGCCATGGGCGTGACCCCCCATGCGTTCGATGGGTCGCTCTTATACGAGCCTTGGACGGTGCGGACGAAGAACGGCGGACCCTACCAGGTGTTTGGCGCATTCAAGCGCAACACTCGAACGCTGCCTGAACCTAGGGAGCCGCTTCGCGCACCACGCAGACTCACATCGCCTTCGCGCTGGCCTCACTCCGCGCCGCTTGCGACACTCGATCTTCTCCCGCGCATTCACTGGACCGCAGGCCTGGAGAAGGCCTGGCGCCCGGGCAGCGCTGCGGCCAGCCGGGATTTCAACCGGTTTCTCAAACGGGCGCTGGATGACTACGACGAGGGCCGCAACTTGCCGGGCCGCGCCGGCACGTCGCGTCTATCGGCGCGCCTGCACTTCGGCGAACTGAGCCCGGCTCAAGTGTGGCATCGCGTGCGAGCCGCGTATCACGCGCGCGGACGCGATGCGTCTTGGCGCGACTCACAGTTCTTGACGGAAATTTTGTGGCGCGACTTCGCGCATCATGTACTTTTTCATTTTCCGCACACCGACCGTGCGCCCCTGCGTGCTCAGTTCGCACGGTTTCCATGGCGCAGGAGCGCTTCGAGACTCGCCGCTTGGCAGCGCGGGCTCACGGGCTACCCCATCGTCGATGCAGGAATGCGCGAGCTATGGGCCACGGGTTGGATGCACAACCGCGTGCGAATGATCGTGGCGTCTTTCCTCGTCAAGGACTTGCTCATCGATTGGCGCGCGGGCGCGCGTTGGTTCTGGGATGCGCTGGTCGATGCGGATTTGGCGAACAACACGCTGGGTTGGCAGTGGAGCGCCGGCTGCGGCGCAGACGCCGCGCCATACTTTCGCATTTTCAATCCAACGACCCAGGGGAAAAAGTTCGACCCGCGAGGAGTGTACGTGCGCCGTTGGGTGCCGGAGATCCGCCGCCTTCCGGACGGATGCATTCATGAACCCTGGACGGCATCCGAACGGGCGCTGCGTGCCGCGCGAATCGAGCTTGGACGGACATACCCCGAACCCATCGTCGATCACGCGCATTCGAGGTTGGCGGCATTACGGGCGCTACGCGCCATCGGCAAGAAACGTGCAGCCACTGTCGTGCGGGAGACCGAATGATTCATGGCGCATCGCAAATTTTGGGTGCGTCTCCTACGTGCATATCCACTGGCGCGTGGGGCGATGTCGGAGAGCGCCGCTACCGGAGCGATGACGAGTTTCGCTACACTCGGCCTCGTTCCATGTTGCGAACTTCATTGTTGCGAATCTCGTTGTTGCGAATCGTTTCAGTCCACTCACTCTCACTTCGTTAGAGTCCACATCGTGTCATGCTTTCTCCAATAGACGAGGACGGTACGCGCGCGGCCAAAACCGCCCGCCCTTCCACGCGACCCATTCGCGCGCTGAGCCGCGGGCTTCGTGTGCTCGCCGAGCTGAACAAGGTGCAGCACGCGTCCATTCATGAGTTGGCGCGCGCAGCCTCGCTCCCGCGCACCACCACCTATCGAATTCTGGAGACGCTGCGCATTGCAGGATTCGTTCGGCGCGACCGGCGCGATGATCACTACTCGCCAACGGTCCGTGTGCAGTCGTTATCCGCCGGTTTCGATGACGAAGCGGCGCTTGCTTACCGTGCGCGTTCAGTGCTTGCGGATCTTTCCGCTCACACGAGCTGGCCGTTTGCGCTGGCGGTGCCTTCGGGCGGCGCGATGGTCGTGCGCGAATCCACATCCCCTCCATCAGCGCTCGACTCGTTGCCGGTAGGCACGCGGCTGCCGATTGCGCATTCGGCCGCAGGCATCGCTTTTTTGGCGGCGAGCGATGACGCGACGCGTACGGCGACGCTTGATTTCCTGAAGCGAGCCGGCGAGCCTCAAGAGCGCGCTCCGCAAGATTCCACGCAGTTGGAGCGTGAGCTGGCGCAGGCGCGGTCGAAAGGTTATGCGGTCGTCGCTGAGGCGAAACAAACGGGACTCGCGCTCCCGATCGTGAGTGATGGACGCGTTCAAGCGAGCTTGTTGCTGCGTTTCGCGTCCGCTTCCATTCCGTTGCAATCCGCAGTGGATCAGTATCTTGCCAGCATGCAGAAAGCGGCGGACGAGCTGGTATCAGCCCCCGGTTAGGCTCGACACCACTCGATCGGCGATCTCGGCGTAACCGCCGCCGAAGTGATGGCCGCCCGGTAGCCGCATCGAGCGGCCTTGAGGTTCGCGCAAGGTCGCACACGGCGAATCGGTTTCGTCCTCGCCGTAAATGCACAGGAACGGCGCGCCGGTCCAGCGGCGCATCTCAGGAAGCGTTGGCAGGCCCCCGCTCGGGTTTCCGAGCCAGTGCGTGACATGAAACTCGAAATAGGCTGAATCACTCAGGCCAAGGAGTGCCGTGAGACCGACGACTCCGCGAGAATTCGCCGGCAACCGATTGACCATGAACGGCAATGTATCTGCCCCCTGCGAATACCCAAGCAACAGCACTTTCGGTTTTTGCCACGCGCGTGAGTAATGGCGAATCACGCGGTCCAAGTCGTCAGCCGCGCCTTGCGGTGAGCGCGGCGACCAAAAATACCTCAGCGAGTCCCAGCCCACCACGGGAATCCCATGCGCGGCAAGACGCTCGGCGACTCCGCGGTCGAGCCCGACCCAACCCCCGTCGCCAGAAAGAAACACCGCCATCCAATTTCCAAGGCCGGACGCCGTCGCAGGAACTTCGACCAGCGGGAGGTCCGCAACACTCGCAGGCAACAGCGGCAGGGGCGCCCGCGCCGGCCCTACGATGCGCGCGTATGCGGCAAGGTATTGCGTCAGCCAATTCTTCTCCACCGCATAACCGTGGCCCACTTTCGGCAGCAACACCATCTCGGCGCCCGGCACTTGCGCCATGAAACGCTGTGTGGCCGCCGGTGGACATACCTCGTCGATGGCGCCCTGCAACGAGATCCAGCGGGCGCTGAGCTTCTTCGAGACCAGAAAATCCACACCGTAGAATTCACCCTTGGCGTTTTTGCGCGGTTTGGATTGGATTCCTTCACCTTTGCAAAGCCGCTTTTTCAAATCCAGGTCCGGGCAGAAGCCGATGCTCAAGCCGCCCTTGAACAGATTCGCAGGCGCTTCCACCAGCGTTGCGTAGACGAACGTCGCACCCGACGAATACCCCACCAGCGTGGGCTGGATATAGCGCGCAATGCCGAGCTTGGCCTGGATGAAATGACTCAAATTCTCCAAATCGACCGTCGGCGAGACGCAGGCTTCTTTTGCGCTTTCGATGGACTCCATGTAATGACGGATGTGAATGCCGACGACAGCTGCGCCCTGCTGCGCCAGACGTTGCGCCATGATCACCACACCTTCGTCCCAACCGCCGTCGCCCGATAGAAACAGCACCACTTCGCGCGGCTCGCCGGACGGCCGATAAACGGCCAGGTCACCGAAGCGGCCAAAAGTCATCTTCTCACTCGTATCGATGACCGGATGCGTGGCCTTACTCTGAGCGGGCGCGGGAGGTGCGGTCGGATGCGCCGGCTCAACAGCGCACGCAGCACGCGGATCGATGAGCATCAGCAAAACGATGAACACCGTGGCCAATGCATCGAGGGCAATACGCACGACTCGATGTGCACCGGTCGATCTGCACCTGTGGGTGCTCGAACATTGACTTGGTGTCATTTGATCAGCGCTCTGGCCACGCCGCCCGAAATCAAAGCGGTAACGTCGAGAAGTGCTCCAGCCATGGAGAGTCCTCCGGGCGCCGCGAGATAACGCGCACGCCATTCAGGCTCGAACTTTTCCTTGTATTTGCGCAGGCCCTCGAAGTTGTAGAAATTCTCGCCGTAGCGATGCACGAGCCGCCCCACTTTGTGCCATACCGGCGCAAGCTCATGTTCCTCGAGTCCTGACAGAGGCGCCATGCCAAGATTGAACCAGCGAAAATTTCGTGTCTTGCCCCAGAGCATGCATTCAATGAACAAATAGTCGACCACGCTCTTGGGAGCGGGCTCACGGTATCGCATGAGATCCACGGAGAGCTCCTCTCCATTACCCGCCTGCCATAAATTGGCGAACGCGACGATGCGGTTACCCGACCGCACCAGCGCGCAATCGAAATGACGTAAGTAGCTCTCATCGAAGCAGCCCAACGAAAAGCCCTTCTCGGCGGCCTTCTTGTCTTCGAGCCACGCATCCGAGATCGCGCGCAATTCCTGCAGCACCGCGTCGAGCTCGCCACGGGCAATGACTTCGAAGCGCGCTCCTTCGCGCTCGGCGCGCCGGTGGAGCTGACGCAAATCCGCGCGCCGGCTTCCTTGCAGTGAAAAGTCGGCGAGGCTAACCCGCGCCTCTTCTCCCATCTTGATACAACTCAATCCAAGGTCGACGTAGAGCGACAAGTGCGCGGCGCTCACTTGATAGAACACGGGAGAAGCCGCCGCGCGATCGCATTCTTCGAAGAATTGCCAGGCAAGTTCCGAGCGCGCCAGCGGATCGCCCACCGGGTCGCCCATGGTCACCCAACTGCTGCCGGAAACGGAATACATGATGAATGCGGTGCGTGCTGGATCGAACATCAAATTCTTGTCGCCAAGAAGCGCAAGGTTTGCGGTCGTATCGTCGCCTTTTGCAATCAAAGCTTCGGCGTCGGCGAAATCCCGGCCGCTTGCCGCGAGAATCTCGGCAGGCGCGGGGCGCAGCAATCGACGCAGACCGTAAGCTCCGGCCATGAGCGCAGCCAATAACAATGCGCGCAGACTTCGCGGCGCGCTCGCCTCGAAAGCAAACTGCCACCAGACATTGTGTGCGTAGGGCACGTGTCGATACGCGAACAGCACGAGCCACACCGTAACGCCCAACACCACCAACACGGCCGCTACCCAGGATGCGGAAAAGCGTTGATCGATGAGCGATGCGCGGCGATGGAATCGAGCACGAGCCAGAATCAAAATGGAATCGACGAATGCAAGGATCAGCGCCTCTTCATAGTCGAAACCCTTGAGTAATGATGCGCACGCGCCCGCAGCCAGCAGCCACACGGTGACCCACCATGCGGCGTCGAGGCGTCGATACAATCCGTTGGCGAGCACCAGCAGCGCGACCCCCACCGCGCTGCTCAGCAGATTCGACAGCTCGAGCAGCCCCAATGGGATGAATTCGCGCAGCCACGCCAGGCGCTCTTCGAGCCCGGGTGTGGCGGAGGAGAAGAGCAGCACGGCACCGGCGGCAAAAACGGCGAGAGCCGCGGCCTGCGGGGTGACTGCGGCGACCCACACGCGCGCGAGCCCCAAGGTGCGCCGCAAAGCGCGCCGATGCAGCCACAGTTCGTGCCACGCCAATAACAGCGCTGCGAAACACAACGGCAACAAGTAGTAGATGCTGCGATAGACGAGAAGCGACGCCAGCAAGCGTGCGGGCGGGAGCTGCGGCAACAACAGCAGCATGATGGATTCGAACACACCAATTCCCGCCGGAACGGTGGTGATGATCCCCGCCGCGATGCCGATGACGTAGATGCCTGCGAACTGAATGAACGACAAATTCTGATGAGACGGCAGCAACACGTACAGCACGCCGGCCGCGCAGAGAATGTCGCCGCATGCCACGAAGACTTGGCCCATCGCGATTTGCATGGAGGGCATGCGCAAGCGAAAACGTCCCAGCGGAATGGGCGTCGTGCGGATCTGCGCGAGAATCACATAAGAGGCGACTCCCGCGAGCAACACGATGGCCGCGGCGAATTCCGCCGCAGCGCCCAAGTGCAGCACGTTCGCGGAGCGTCCCGCATCGCTCAACAGCGACACACCCAACAAGAATGCCGTGCCGAGCGCGAACGTCACGGTGCCCAAGGCCACCACCGTGGCAATGTGAGATGCCCGGATGCCAATGGCCGAATAGGCGCGAAAACGAATGGCGCCGCCGGAAAGTGTGTTCATGCCGACGCTGTGTCCGATGGCATAGGCGGTGAAGGACGTCGCGGCGATGCGCCGGTAGGGCAGGCGAATTTGCGCATAGCGCAAGCCGAGCAGCTCGTACAGCGTTAGAAATCCGTACCCTGCCACGGTGAGTATGATGGCCAGCGCAATGAGGTTGCCGCGGATGGCACGCACGCCGCGCACGATGTCGTGCCAATGAAACTCCGCCAGCGCATGCCGCAGCCAGAGAAAAATCGCAGCGAAAATGAGAATTCCGAGCCAGGTGGTCCACGCGGGAATCCGGCCCGTTGCGCGAGTCGCGGTCATGTTTCTCGGCTAGCGTAGCACCGAAGCCTGAAGGAACGCCTGTGAACCGGTTACAATCGCGTCACGCAACTAATCTCTGAGGAACTTGCCATGAGCGATGCACGGCAGGCGCAAATGGATGCTGCGCAGTGTTACTGCGAAGAAACTTTCACCGACCGGCGCGTTGGCACGATCAAGCGGCTCACGCCGGTGGACTCGGAGGGCAAGCCGGATGCAACGCGAGCGGTGGTCTACGTCGGTCAGGCGCAAGTCATGACGCCGATGGGGGCCATTCCGCTCAGCTTCGATATCGAGGCGCCTTCTCTTTCGCAGGCCATCGCCGGGTTTGGCGCCGCCGCGGAAACTGCTGTGGCACAAACTATGCGTGAGTTGCAGGAATTGCGGCGCGAGTCCGCATCTTCCCTGGTCATTCCCGATGCGGCCGGCGCGGCCATGCCGAACTCCAGCGAGTTGTTGAGCCGCGGCGGCCGGCCCCGGCGCTAGCGCAGAGCGCGCTGGCATCTTGCGTACCGTCTGCGCCGCGCAATGGCGTGCCGCACATCAAAAAAAATCCGACGCTCGAGAACCACGAGAAAAAAGCGCAGCCGGCTTCCTTAACTTAGCTTAAGACACGCCGATAATTCGTCGTGCTCGCGTGTGCGGGCACGAGGCGCCGTCATTTCTCTTTGCGTGGGCGAAAGTTTGACGGTCATCACAATTTTCTATCGCTATTTCGCGCGCAGCGTTTCGGCGGCAGCAGGATGCCATGATCACGTGGCTGATGACTTGAGATAACGGCATGCGCTTACGCACGAAAATCGCCGTCATGTTCTCGCTGCTCCTGGCAGCGGCGCTCGCCGTATGTGTTGCCTCGGTCTTGAGCGTGCACCGCTCGATTGCGCAGAATCAATCACGCGTGCAGCTTGCGCGCGTGACGGTCTTGCTGGCGGACCGCATTCGCGCCGAGCAGCGAGCTCTCGTGCGTGAGGCTGCGATCACTGCGGCATCTCTCCGTGATCACCCGGTCGCTGACGCGGATGATGCATTGCGGGTAAGCCTCGATGCGGCCGCGCGGGATTCGGGCGCCACATTTGCGATGCGGCTGCGAAACATCCACGGCGGAGGCCATCGTGAATTGCTTGCGGTGGGAGCGCAGGCATCCACAGCCCGCGGCCTGTTGACCGATCGCGCGGTCAATGCAGCCCTGCGGCTCGAGCGGCCAGCGCTTCTACTCTTCGGAACCGATGGCAAGGCGGCCCAAGTCGCCGCCGCACCCCTGCGCGATGGCGCGCTGCTGCTGGGCTCGGTCATCGATTCGGCGATGCTTTCGAAATGGAGCGAGCTCGCCGGAGCAAGCGTCGCGCTTTCGCCCATCGGCACCGGCACCGAATGGCAAGTGTCGAGCGAGCCCAGCAAGGAGACCGCCGCGGGCTCTGCGCAGCGCGCGATCTTGAGCGGCTCGGAGCCGCGGATGGAGCTCGTGGTCACGCGCCGGCATACGGACGTTCGCGCCATTATCCTGCGCGAGTCGTTGGCGATCTCGGTTGCCGCGATCGTGTGCTTTCTCGTGTGCGCGCTGGCGGGTCTTGCGCTCGCGAATTACCTCACGTCGCCCCTGCAAGATCTGACGGCGGCGGTTGACCGGATGCGCACCGGCCGCTATTCAGCGCCGCTCGAGTTGGATCGAGCCGACGAGCTCGGCGCCCTCGCCAAGGGCCTGCACGTCATGCATCACGCGGTGCGCACACGCGATCAAGAAATCTATCAGCTCGCATACGAAGATTTTTTGACGCGGCTCATGAATCGCACCGCCTTCGTGCAAGCGCTCGATCGCGCATTGTCGACCCGCAGGAGCGGCGCGGTCGTGGTCGCCATCATCGACATCGAGCGATTCCGGCGAATCAATGAGTGTCTCGGATACGCCGTGGGAGATGAGGTGCTGAAAAATATCGCTGCGCGCCTGACGGCCGAGCCGCACGACGCGGACGGTGTCGCGCGGCTCGCCGCGGATCAGTTCGCTGCGTTCGCGCGCCTCGCGCCAGGCACCACGGTGCAGAAATGGGGTGCGTCTCTCCTGGCCAGATTCGAAAATGCGATCTTGGTGCAGGAGCAGCCCATCGATCTGTCAGGCACTGCGGGTCTTGCCATTGCG
Source organism: uncultured Steroidobacteraceae bacterium (assembly GCA_964247385.1). Classification (GTDB taxonomy): domain Bacteria; phylum Pseudomonadota; class Gammaproteobacteria; order Steroidobacterales; family Steroidobacteraceae; genus TMP-86. The sequence continues at coordinate 42,483 of CAXTUB010000004.1, forward strand.
CCCATTCATGCATCGGCCGCGCCGGCGCTCATGCGTTGCGCCGAGCTCGCTCTCGCCCGGGCACGCGATGCCAAACGGCCTTTGATGATTTATGAAGCCGCGTTCAAACCGATTGCGCGCGATCAACTATCCCTGCTCGGCGAACTGCAGCGCGCCATCGATGACGATCAGCTCGAGCTGCATTTTCAGCCAAAAATCAATCTGGCGACCACGCAAGTGGCTGGAGCCGAAGTGCTGTTGCGCTGGCGTCACCCGGTGCGCGGCCTGCTTTCGCCCATCGACTTCATTCCTTTCGCGGAGCAAACCGGATTCATTCGCCGCATGACACGCTGGGTGCTGGACAAGGCCGCGGCACAGGCCGCCGCCTGGTATCGCGCCGGCAAGCCGCTGCCCATCGCGGTCAACATCAGCGCCGAGGACATTGCGGACCCCTTGCTCGACCAGCGTGTCGCAGCGGCGCTGTCGCTGCACGAGTTGCCGCCTTCGATGCTGACGCTCGAAGTGACGGAAAGCGGCTTCATCGAAGATCCGACCCGGGCGTTGCGCATGCTCGAATCACTGGCAGCGCTCGGCGTGCACCTATCCATCGACGATTTCGGCACCGGATATTCGTCGTTGAGCTATCTCGCTCGCATGCCGGTGGATGAGGTCAAGATCGATCACAGCTTCGTGCAAGGACTCGAGAAAGATCAGGACGTTGCCGCCATCGTGCGCGCTGCCATCGACATGGGTCATAGCCTTGGGCTGCAGGTGGTCGCCGAAGGCATCGAAAGTGAAAACTCGGCAAGCCGACTACAGGGGCTCGGATGCGATCTGGCGCAGGGCTTCCTGTTCGCCCTGCCCATGCCGGCCCGGGAAATCGAGGCATGGCTCGAGGGCCGCAAGCGCGAAACCGTGCTGGCCGGCACAACAACTCTCTTGTCCTTCGATGCCGATGAGGATTTGTTAGACGCGACCAATATGTTCCGCATCCCGCAAGCTCGGCGCTGAGGCGCATGACGCGGCACAGACGCGGCGGATTCGGCGGCATGCTTCCTCGATGACCTGAAGCTCGGGGTCTCACTCATCGATAGCGGTGCGCGCGAAACAATTCGAACGCGGTTTGATAATACGCAATCGCCAAATTTTCCAGCTCCGAATTGGTCGGCACGCGTTTGAATTCATTCGTGCTGCGCTCGTAGGTGTAAGTGGACGACTGCTTTTGCAGTCCGAGCACGGCCAGCTGTCCGTCGCGATAGAGCGCCACGTCGAAATTGTGATTGAAGAGCGCAATGCGCGGCGCGGCGCTCGGCGCCAAGACGTCTTGGCCAAAGAATGGCGCGGTGTACTGCATGCCGAGAAGACCGAGAAGCGTGGGCGCAATGTCGATCTGTCCCGTCAACGTATCGACGCGGCGCGGGGCGATGTGCCCTGGCGACCACATGATGAGGGGAATTTCATAGGTCTTCAGCGGAATCTCGACGCGACCGTAGACCCGGGCGCCATGGTCGGCCACCACGACGAATATCGTGCGTTCGAACCACGCGTGTCGACGCGCCTGTTGCAAAAAATAACCCAGCGCGAAATCTGCGTAGCGCACGCCGGCCTCGCGCCCCCCGCCCGTCGGTGGCACCCCCGGCACCCCTGACCGAAAAGTAAATGGCTTGTGGTTCGACGTGGTCATGATTTGCGCCAGGAATGGCTTGTCGCGCGCCGCCAGCTCATCGAAGTGCTCGATCGCTTTGTCGAACAGATCCTCATCCGATACGCCCCAAATGTTCTGAAAGCGCACGCGGCTGATCTGAGTTTGATCGATGACTTCATAACCGTTGCCGCTGAAGAACGCATTCATGTTGTCGAAATAGCCGCGGCCGCCGTAGAGGAACGACGTCGAATATCCTGCGCTGCGCAATACTTTCCCCAAGGTCGCAACGTTTTCATTTCCCGGCCTTCTCACAATCGATTCGGCTGGAGTGGGCGGGAACGATGCGGTGATGGCCTCGAGTCCTCGCACCGTGCGGGTTCCCGATGAGTAGGCGTTCGAAAACCACAAGCCTTTCTGCGCGATGCGGTCAAGATTCGGCGTGAGGTCGCGCGCGCCATCAAACAGTTTGCTGAACTCGGAGCCCAACGACTCTTCCATCACGATCACGATATTGAACCGGCCCAGACCCGGCTTGGCCGCGAAACTACGGTTCAAGGGATTCATCGCCATCGGCTCGAGCGTGCCGCCGCCGGCGACGAGCTGCCGAGTCAGACGACGCAGATTGTCTTGCGCGTCCCGCGAGCGGTAGAACGCCCGGTAATCGAGCTCGCTCGTGCGCAGCGCGCGAAAAAAGCTGCTGGCGCCATTGATGGCGACCTCATTGGCGAGCCGATTGCTCGAGTGCGCCAGGAAGCTGGTGTCGAGAAAAAACACGCAAGCCAATAGCGCGAGCAGGTAGCCGGCGAACGCGTGCGTGCGTGATCGCAACGTGCTGATCGAGTCGAATTGCACCAAGGGACGCCGCAGTAAAAAGAGAGAGGCCGCGCCGATCGATGCAGCGGCAATGAGCAGCGCCGTCAGAGGATATTCGGCTTCGATGTCGCCGATCACTTCGGTCGGATACATCAAATAATCGACCGCGACCAGATTGAAGCGCGAGTCGAATTCGGCGAAAAAGTAATATTCGATGAATGCGACGAAAACGAGGCCGGCGATCCAAACGAACGCGCTTGCGAGCATTGCGCCGCGCAGCCACGTGAGCCGCAGCCATCGGTCTGGAACGAGCCATAGAACAAGGGCCAGCGGGGCAAGCAAATAAAGCGCTTGCAGAAAATCCGCCACCGCGCCCACAGGCACCACCCAAAGAAGCGACGCCACGCCCAGATCGCGTCGCGCGAACACCGCCCAAAGCACTACGCGCAGTGCGGCGCCCAAGGCGATGTAAAAAATTGCCAAGGCAGCGAGCGGACGCATCCTGCGCACTGAGCCTGGTGAAGGCCGCGCCATCCTGGAAATGCTACGAAGCTTCAGGCTGCATGACGAGCATGCCCGCCGGGATCAAGTCACGGCGCCGCTTCTCGCCGCAGTGGCCATGCCCGTGCACGACCACTGCGTGCGAATTTCTAGTTCAACCTTGAGAAACCCCATGGGCCGTGGCGATGCTGCGAATTTTCTCGAGATGCATTTCCACTTTCGGCAGAACTTCCGAGGCAAATGCTTTGGCGTCAGGATCTTGTCCATTGGCAATCTCTTTCTTCAAGAGATCGACCGTCGCCTCATGATCCTTGATCTGACCTTCAATGTAGCTCTTATCGAAAGAATCGCCGGATTTCATTTTGAGTATTTTTTCCGACGCCTTGTGCATCAGCCCGGGCTCCGTGGGCATCTTGACGCCCTTCGTGCTCGCAATCGCCGCGAGCTTTTTGTTCGCCGCGCCATGATCTTTTACCATCATCGCCCCGAACTCTTTGACGTCCGCGCTCGCGCCGTGGGTCGATGCCAGCTTACCCGCCTTGACTTCGGCAAGACCTGCTTCGGCAGCATCCTTATAAAACGGCGTATCGGGAGTGGCATCCTTGGCCACAGCAACCAATGGCAGACTCAAGATCAAAAAGGCTGCAACGCTTCTCATAAAATTTTCCTTGGTGAACGACGGCTATGCGGAAGGCGCGCCACAATGCGCCCTGACGGAAGCTACAGTCAAGGCTGCGTGCAGCAGCCGAAGCAAGGGCGGCGCGGTAGCCCTCATCTTCGTTCTTCCTATCAGTCTACTGACATTGCGCGCCCGGAGAGATTCGAACTCCCGACCCCCACGTTCGTAGCGTGGTGCTCTATCCAACTGAGCTACGGGCGCAAGCCGGCTATGATATCAAAGCGCGCCGCATTGCCTCGGCCACATCGCACGCGTATTTACGCTGCAAGCTCACTGGCTCGTTCTTGAGACGGTGCGCGTAGCGAGGAATTTTCGCGCAAGAGCTACGCGCGTTTGAATTTCGCCGCTTCTTCCGAGCCCCCGGTGGCATTGCCTGCGCTGTATGAATGCGCGCCGGTGCCGGCGAGCTTGCCGCCGTCAACGATCAAATACTCATCGCGAATTGGACGATTCTCGAACCAACATTCGAGAATCTCCCGCACGCCAGCGGCATAGCGCGCCTGAGCAGACAGCGTCGTGCCGGAGGTGTGCGGCGTCATGCCGTGATGAGGCATGGAGCGCCACGGGTGATCCTGCGGCGGCGGCTGAGGAAACCATACATCGCCGGCGTAGCCTGCGAGCTGCCCGCTCTTGAGTGCGTCGGCGATGGCGTCGCGGTTGCAGATCTTGCCGCGCGCCGTATTGACGATGAATGCGCCGCGTTTCATTTTTGCAATCATCGCCGCATCGAACAGGTTTTCCGTTTCGGGATGAAGCGGCGCGTTGATGGTCACGACATCGCACACCTTCAACATGGACTCGAGTTGCGGATGGAACGTGACGTTGAGCTCTTTCTCGACGCTGTCGGGTAGACGATGCCGATCGGTGTAGTGCAGTTTGACGTCGAATGGCTTCAGGCGCCTGAGTACTGCCAGACCAATACGCCCCGCAGCGACCGTGCCCACATTCATGCCCTCCAAGTCATACGCGCGCTCCACGCAATCGGCGATGTTCCATCCGCCTTCGACGACCACCTGGTATGAGGGAATGTAATTGCGCACCAGACCCAAGATCATCATCACCACGTGTTCCGACACGCTGATGCTGTTGCAAAACGTCACCTCGGCGACCGTGATGCCGCGCTTCATCGCGGCCTGCAAATCGACATGGTCCGAGCCGATGCCTGCCGTCAGGGCGAGCTTCAGCTTCTTGGCCTTGTCGATGCGCTCGGCGGTGAGATACGCCGGCCAAAACGGCTGTGAAATGACCACGTCGGCATCGGGCAGCTCACGCTCGAATTGGGAGTTTGGCCCATCCTTGTCCGAGGTGACGACCAGCTGATGTCCCTGAGATTCCAAAAATTTCCGCAGCCCGAGCGCGCCGGAAACACACCCGAGCAATTGGCCCGGAGTAAAATCGATGCCCTTGGGAGTCGGCGTGGTCTGACCCCCGGGGTAATGGTCGATTTTCGGTACGGTATCCCGAGCGTAGGTTTTAGGCATGCCGCCCTTCGGATCATCGTAAAGTACGCAGAGTATCTTCGCCATCGCCAACTCCTTCGAACTTGTAGCTCGGACGGGACGCGAAGACTACGCGATGAATGGCGAGCTGAGCAACGCTGGCTGCGTTTTCACTCAGCGTAGGTCGAACGGCCGCGCATCATTATGGAAATTGGGGTCGCATTCAGTCATGCAGCAGTCTCTCAATCCGCAGATGGACGCCGAGCACGACCGGCACGCCTTGACGGCGTTGCTCGATGCGCAACACAAGGCAGAAAGGCTGTTTCAAGAGTCGGTGGATCGGGGCTTGATCGTCCCGGGCCTGAGTGAAAGCGCTGTCAGCACCAACATTTACGATCTCGGGCACGAGCTGTTTGGTACACGGCGACACTGGCACCGGCGCTTGGTGCGCTCCGGTGTGAACACCTTGAGCCCATACGCTGTCAGGACGCCGGACCGTGTGCTGCAAGAAGACGATATTTTATTTCTCGACTTCGGGCCGGTTTTTCGCGGCTGGGAAGCGGACCTCGGCCGCACCTATGTGCTGGGGAATGATCCGGATAAGCAGCGCCTGGCACGCGATGTGGATGCGGGCTGGCGCGCCGGCCATGAGCTGGTGCATTCCAATGCGCAGATGACGGCGGCGGAGCTGTTCGAATTCACGAGTGATTGGGCGCGTGAACGTGGCTGGGAATTCGGCGGTGCGCATTGCGGGCACCATGTCGGCCGTTTTCCGCACGAGCGGGTCATCGGCGAAGACCGGAAGTTGAGCTTGCTTTGCCCCGAAAACTCGCGGCGCATTCACACGACCAATCGCGATGGGCATCAGACTCATTGGATCTACGAGGTTCATTTCGTGGATCGCGACAAGTGCATCGGCGGTTTCCACGAGCAGCTTCTCACCGACCGATTGCCGGTGCCGCTCAGCTCTTGACTCGAAGGCTCTGCGGATCGTAGAGCGGCCCAAGCGAAACGCGCGCGGGGAATAGATCTCCGGCGATTTCTACTGCCCACTTCCCCGACGATAAATACTCACCGCTTACCTCGCACCCGGGCTCGATCATGGCGAGCCCGATGGCGCTGCCCAGGGTGTGCCCATAGGACGCAGAGCGTATGTAGCCCACCGCAACGCCATCGCGGCGCACGACTTCGGCGTGAAACAAGAAAGGCCGCGGATCGTGCACCTGCACTTGCACGAGCCTACGCTGCAACGGCCCCCTGTGCTTGCGCTCGAGCAGGGCTTCACGCCCGATGAAGCCGCCGCTCTTGTCGAACTGCACCGCAAACTCCAGCCCGGTCTCCAGCGCATCGTCGGTGTTGTCGAGGTCGTGGCCGTAATCACGGTAGCCTTTTTCCATGCGCAAGCTACCGAGCGCCTTGAGCCCTGCATGTGCCACTGCGCCCGCCGCATGCAGCCGATCGTAGACGTGCACGGCCTGCTCGGCCGGAATATGCAGCTCGTAGCCCAACTCACCCACGTAGGTCGTGCGTATGCACAGCACGCGGGCGAAGCCGATGTCGATTTCGCGCGCCGTCCGAAACGGAAAAGCTTCGTTGGAAAGGTCTGCGCTGCTCACGCTTTGCAGAAGCGCACGCGAGTGCGGGCCTTGCACGTTGAGCTGTCCGAACGCCGAGGTCATGTCGGTGATGGTCACATGCGCATCGGTCGGGAAGTGGCGAGTCATCCATGCGTGCACGTGCCGCACCATGGTGTCGGTGACCACCACGAGAAATTTTTCTTCTTCGAGCTTGATCACGGTGAGATCTGCTTCAAGCAATCCGCGAGTGTTCATCCATTGCGTGTACGTGATGCGGCCGGCGGCCCCATTCACACGATTTCCCGACAGGCGCTCCAGGCATGTCCCCGCATCTCGCCCTTGGACGAGAAATTTGCCCATGAACGTCATGTCCATCAGCACGACACCGCTGCGAGCCTGCAGGTGCTCATATCGCCAGCGCTCGAACCACTGCGGCCGACCCCAGGACAAGGGGCCGGGCTCGGGCCGCGACCCCGGCTCGCCAAACCAATCGGGCGTCTCCCAGCCGCTCACTTCTGTGAAATGCGCGCCGGCGCTCGCCAGCGGGTCGTGAAATGGCGAGCGCCGCACGTTCCGCGCGCTGGCCAAACACCTGTGCGGATAATGGCAGCGGTACACCATGCCGAGAGATTCGACCGTGCGTGCTCGGCGGTATTCCGGATTCGATTGGTAGGCGTGCAGCCGGTCCACATTGAAGCCCGTGACATCGACATCGGCGGTCCCGTGCTCGATCCAATGCGCGAGCACGCGGCCAAGGCCGCCGCCGGTGAGGATTCCGACTGAGTTCATGCCCGCCGCAACGAAGTAACCGTCGAGCTCTGGAACTTCACCCACCATGGGACGCAAATCCGGCGTGAAGCTTTCAGGCCCACAAAAGAATTTCTTGATGCCCATCTCGTTGCTGATAGGCACGCGCGCCATCGCTTTCTCGAGATATGGCGCCATGCGCTCCCAATCGGGCTCGAGCTCGCCGAAGGAAAAATCCGCAGGAACGCCTTCCACCTTCCATGGCGCACATTCGGGCTCGAACAGACCCACCATGAGGCCGCCACCCTCTTCACGGTAATAACCATAACTCGAAGGGTCTTCGAGCACCGGCATGTTTTGCGGGAGCGCGGCAATGCGCTCAGTGATGAGATAGTAATGCTCGGCCGCCTGGTTCGCGAGCGCCACGCCGTCCACCGCGGCAAGCTGACGTGCCCACATTCCCGCGCAGTTCACGACGATGTCCGTGCGGATTTCGCCGCGGCTCGTGCGCACGCCTGCGACGCGCCGGCCGCGTTTCGCAACGCCGAGCGCCGCAACGCCTTCGATGATTTTCACGCCGCGTTGACGCGCGCCTTTCGCCAGCGCCATGGTGACATCGACCGGGTTGGCCCGGCCGTCTTCTCTCACATAGAAGCCGGCCATCACATCATCGACGCGCGCGAGCGGAAATTGATCTTGAACTTCGCGCGGCGAGATCTCATGGACGTCGACGCCGCAATACCGGTTGAAAGATGCGACGCGCCGATACTCCTCCAATCGGTCGGCGCTCGTAGCAACCTGGATAAAGCCGATGGGCATGAACCCCGTCGACTGCCCGGTCTCGGCTTCGAGTCTTTGGTACAAGTCGCGCGTGTACTTCCGGATGCGCGTCGATGTTTCAGAGGTTGAGCCGAACGTGACCATGAGCCCGGCGGCATGCCATGTGCTGCCTGAGGTCAGACGATCGCGCTCGAGCAAGACCACATCGCGCCATCCTTGCAGCGCCAAGTGATAAGCCACCGAGGTGCCGATGATCCCGCCTCCCACCACGACGGCGCGTGCGTGCGATGGAAAAGTGGAATCGCTCACGAGTCTGTACTACGCCGGTCGTTCCAAACAGGATTTAAGTTGGACGCCGCCGTGAGCGGCGTGGCCCCATGAATGGGTCGCGCTAGCCTGCGGTACCGAGCGTGCCCAGCGAGTTGAACTGCGGCAAACTCACTTTGACGTCTGCGGCGAGCTCGGCGAACGCGTTGGCGATGCGTGCGATCTCCGCATCGCTATGCGCCGCCGATAAGCTGATGCGCACGATGCATAACCCGGCCGGCGTCGCCGGAGGCACCATCAAGTTCGTATAAATTCCCTTGTCGAGCAAACCCCGCCAATAGCCCACCGCTTGTTCGCGCTCGCCGAATACCAACGCAATCACGGGGCCCGGGTGAGGCGCGCCGAGATGAAACCCGAGCCGCTGCAAATCTCCATAGAGCCGCTCCGCGTGGCGCCAAAGCGTGGCGCGCAAATCCGCGCCATCGAGCAATCGCGCCAGCGCGGCCTGCGTCGCCGCAATGACGGGCGGTGGCGGCGAGGCGGTGAAAATATAGGGACGGCTGGCAAGCCTCAGCCACTCGGCGTCGGCGTGCCGGCTGACGCAAAAACCGCCGATACTGCCAAGACTCTTGGAAAATGTGCCGACGATGAAATCGACTCGCTCGAGTAAGCCGAGCTCCTCGCACAGCCCCGAGCCACGCGCGCCGAATGCGCCAAACGAATGCGCCTCATCCACCATCAGCCACGCGCCGTGGGCTTCCTTGATGGCGACGAGCTCGGCCAGCGGCGCCCGATCGCCCAGGGTGCTATAAAGACTCTCCACGACGATCAACGTACGGCGCGCGTCGCTGCCGAGCCGCGTCAGGCGCTTATCGAGATCGCGCGGATCGTTGTGGCGAAAGCGAATCGTCGTGCCCGCGGACAAACGCGCGGCATCATGAATACTTGCATGACTATCGGCGTCGATGAGAAGAAAGTCATCCGCACCCGCGAGCGCCGAAATGGCGCCGAGGTTTGCTTGGTAGCCCGTGGAGAACACGATGCCGGTGGGCCAGCCAAAGGCATCGGCAAATGCTCGCTCGAGCTTGCGATGGCCAGAATAATTCCCGCTCGCCATGCGCGAGCCGGTGGTGCCGGTGCCCAGCGCTTCGACCGCGGCAATCGCCGCCGCTCGGCAGCGCGGATCGAACGTGAGGCCAAGGTAGTTGTTCGTGCCCGCAAGCAGCACGCGTCGTCCGCCGATCACGGCTTCAGTCGGCGAATGCACCTCGTCCATGGGCGTTGCGATGGGTGCAGTTTCGCCGCGCGTGTTGAGCGAGGACTGCAGCGCACGCAACGGCGCGAACTTCTCGAGCAAGCTCATGCGGTGGTCAAGCGGCGGATCCCCGCGCACAGTTCGTCGAGAGTGTGCGCATTGGCCAATGTGGACACAGGAATCGAAATGTCCAGGCGATCCTCGATCTCCATGATCAAGTCCATGACTTGCGCCGAATCCATGCCGAGCTCGCTCGCAAGTCTTGCGTTGCGGTCCAAAGTCGCGGCGGCGGGGTTCACGGCCTGCAGCGCCTCGCGCACCACCTGCTCAACGTCGGCGTTCCGCACGGCCATGACTGACCTCGAACGCAGCTCAGAAGGAGCGGCGAGCGCTACGCCGCAACTTGCCGGCCGCCGTCGCTGGTCAAGAAACCGCGCGGCGGCGTTCCCATCAATTGCTCGACCGAGTGCCGATCGAGAAACTGCTTACGCGCGACACTTCTCGACAGTTTGCCGGAAGAAGTTCGCGGCAACGTTCTTGGTGGAACCAACTCGATCAGGCAGCGAATGCCGAACTCGGCGGCGATGGCCTCGTGCAACCGATCCGCGAGAGAATCAAGACCGCGCAAATTGGGCTCGCGGCACTGCACGACCAGCACGGCCAATTCCGTTCCGTCATTTCCCGGCACCGAAAATGCCGACGCATCCGTCGGCCTGACCTCGGGCTGCAACTCGGCCAGGCTTTCCAGATCCTGCGGCCAGATGTTGCGACCGTTGATGATGAGCAAATCCTTGGCGCGCCCGGTGATGAACAGATGTCCGCCGGCGAAGTACCCGAGATCGCCGGTATCGAGCCAACCGTCGGATGAGAGCACCTTGAGCGTCGCTTGCGCGTTGCCGAAATAACCGGACATGACACTCGGGCCGCGCAGGAAAATTCTACCCACGCGCCGGTCAGCCAGCGCCTGGCCGTCCTCGTCGCGCACTTCGATGACAAACCCCGGCAGCGGCGGACCGCAATCGATGAAGCCGCGCCGCCGCGAGCCGGAATTCGCTGCGATCGGCTTGGCCTCGCCGGAAGCCGACATGTGCTCGCCGTCGACGTAATCGCTGTGTGCACCGGAGCCGAGCGGCGCAAACGTGACGGCCAATGCGCATTCCGCCATGCCGTAGCACGGCAAGAACGACGAGCGCCTGAAGCCGGTCGGCGCCAATGCGGTGGCAAAAGCTTCGAGCCATTCCGGGTGGATCATCTCAGCGCCCACGCCCGCCACACGCCACGCCGACAAATCCAGCGCCGCGGTATCGCTTTCGCGCAGGCGCCGTGCGCACAACGCGTAGCCAAACGGCGGCGCGAAAGAAATGGTGCTGCGATTCTGCGACATGAGCTTCAGCCATAGACGCGGGCGCATCGCAAATTCGCGCGATCCCAGGAAATCCACCGAGCGTTGCGTCGCGACGCCGCCCAGCAAAAGCCCCACCAAACCCATGTCGTGATAGTAAGGCAGCCAGGAAAACGGCCGGTCAAACTCATTCAAACTCAAGCCCTGATTGAAAATCGCGGCCAGATTGTGCAGGGTCGCCGATTGAGTGAGCATGGTGCCCCGAGGGAAACGCGTGCTCCCCGAGGTGTATTGCAAGTACGCAAGCTCGCCCACCCCCAGCGGCGCAGCTTCATGGCCGGCTTCTTCCAACGCCTCAAATTCTTGCAACGTGCCGACATGCGCGATGCCGAGATCCGCCACGGCTTCGCGCAACAAGTCGATGAATTCAGCGGGACCGAACGCAGCCGAGGCGCGGCAATCGAGCACCATTTGCCGCAGGTGATACACATACGCTTCGCGGCCGCCCAGATGAATGGCCGCAGGCAACGGCACGGGCACGAGACCGGCGTATTGGCAGGCAAAGAACATCACGGGAAAATCCGGATGGGTGTGCGCGACCAACGCAACACGGCTGCCTCGCTCGATGGCCCGCAAACGGCGCGCCAGCCGCAAGGCGCGCTCGCGCAGTACGCGGTATGGAAGTGAAGCCGACAGCTCGCCGCGGCCGTCGTAAAAGTTGAACCCCGTGCGGCCTTCGGCGGCATAATCCAGCGCATCGCTCAGGGTCGCGAATTCGGCGCAACGCAGCTTGATCCCACTTGTTGTTGGAGTTGACTCGTTCGATTCGTCTTGCACGCTACCGTCCAGTATTCGCATTCCGCCGTTTCGCGCCATCGTCAGGATGTCCCGCGAGGCACGCTCCCTCGGCCGAAATTTTTTCATAAACGTCTGGGCAACGTGTAAATCTAATGTTCACGGGGCGGTAACGCAATTTCTTTGTAAACTCGATGTGCTATGCGGCTTTGGATGACTAGGTGAAATATGTTTCAAACTGCCGCGAAACAAAGCTTCAAAGCCGGGATTTGCACGTGATTCAAACGCTTGGCGCCCGTAAGGCGGTCATTTTGAGCGCGGGGCAAGGAAGCCGCCTGCTGCCATTGACCGAGAGCGTTCCCAAGTGCCTCCTCGATATTGCGGGGCACAGCCTGCTCGAGTGGCAGCTTCTCGGACTGCGGCAGGCCGGCGTGACGGAAGCCGTGATCGTGACTGGATTTCGCACGGAGCTCGTCGAGCGCCGCCTGTCGCAAATCAGCCCGGCCGGCATGCAGGTTCGCGCACTGTTCAATCCGTTTTTTCAAGTGGCCGATAACCTGGCGAGCTGTTGGATGGCCCGCCACGAGTTGACCGGTCCCGTGCTGATTCTCAACGGCGATACCTTGTTCGACGCGCGCATTGCGGCGCGGCTCTGCAAGCCTAGCTCTGCGCATGTGGTCGTGACCATCGATCGCAAGGCGGCTTACGACGAAGACGATATGAAAATCACCGCCGACGGCGATCGTCTGCGCGCCATCGGCAAGAAGCTGCCCATGGCGCAGGTGAATGGCGAATCCATCGGATTCTTGCGTTTCGATGAGATGGGCGCAAGACTCTTCGTCGAAGAGCTCGATCAAGTCATGCGTACGCCCGAGGGCACACGTCTTTGGTATCTGTCGATCATTCATCGGCTTGCGCAGCGCCTGCCGATCAACGTACTGTCGATCGAAGGTCTGGCTTGGGCTGAGCTCGATTATCCGGCAGATCTACAGCGTTGCCGCGATGTCGCCGCGCTTTGGCTGTCGAAGAGTGCCGAGCCCTTACCTCGGGCAGCTACGCCATAGTTGGCGCACCGCAGCCAAGTCAGCGGCGGAGTCCACATCGATGGCCGCACGTCCATCGGCCAGCTCGACCACCGCTAGCCTCGCTCCGGCAAGCTGACCCAGGCGGCGTAGCGCCGAGCTCAGCGGCAGAAGCCCGAGTCGGTAACGCAATGCCCAGCCCACGCCGAGCCGGCCCAGCAAGCGCAGCGGCCGTTTTCGATGGGCTTCGAGCTGCGACCAACACTCGACGACCCCGAGCGCAGCGGGCGTGCGCAAGAAAAATAAATTGCAGCCGGAAAATTCGCCGTCTTTGAAGCGCAAGTAGGTGCGCTTCGTGCCGGGCAATGCGCCTTCCACATGAGCGCGGCGCGCAAGCGCAGCCACCACATCCACCTCCACGGGCGAAGCCGAGACCATGCGGTCGACCCATGCGCTTTGCAGCAGCGGATGATCGGCCGTGGTCACGATGAGAGGGGCGCCGTGCGAACGCAGCACCTGCGCCACGCTCGCGCTGGGTCCACGGGCCGCGCTGCTCCATTCGATCGGTTTGCCGAGCACACCGAATTCGCCGAGTTCGCCAAGCTCGCCAAGTTCATCGGGTAATTCGCGCCGCTCCGACACGACCACGATGCGTGCGATGTGGGGTGAGCCTGCGAGCGCATGGAGAACGTGCCAGAGCATGGGCTTGCCGCCCACGTCGATCATCGCTTTGTCGCGGACGCCGGCTGCGAGCGCGAGTTGATCTGGATCGGTGCGGCTGCCCGCCAGAACCACGGCCGTGAGCGGTTGCGCGGTCATGTCAACGCTTTCTCGTAGATGCGGTAGGTCTTGTAAGCTTTCGCGTCGAGAGACTCGATGATGCGGCGCATGGGCATGTTGTCCTCGAGAATCCACGATAGCTCAACCGACCTCATGCCATGAGCGAGGGCGTTTTTGCGGAGAGTATCGATCATGAAATACGGCACCGCTCCGCCCGCAAGGCCGCCCTGATAGCTGCGCCTGACTCCCATGAGCACGGTCCGCCCGCTCGTTGCGCCGCGCTTCAAGCGCAGCAAAAGCTTCAGCCAGTTGAACGGCGCAAGCCGGCCGGAAAAATCTCGAATGAGCTCGTAGAGATTCGGCAAGAGCAAACCAAAGCCGATCGGCTCGCCGCTCATCTCGGCGATGACGAGCAGATCCGGGACCAGAAGCGGCTTCAACTCCTTGGCGAGGTGCTCGAACTCGGCATCCGTGAATGGCACGAAGCCCCAGTTTTCGCGCCACGCATCATTCAATAAGCTTTTGATCGTTTCGAACTCAGCGTCGTAAGCGCGCGTGTCCAGCGTGCGCACGCGAATACCGCTGCGCTTCTGACGGTCGATGAGCCGGCGCGCCGCGGCGGGCAAGTCTTTGCCGAAGTCATACCAATAGGCGATGAGGTCCTTCGCCTTGCCATAGCCATTGCGCTCGACGTGCGCCGCGAGATATGCAGGATTGTGCGGCATGAGGATCATCGGCGGCGTGTCAAATCCGGCGACGAGCAGACCTGACTCTTCGTTGATGCTGAGATTGAATGGCCCGCGCACGCGCGTTTTGCCACGCTCGCGCAGCCAGGACTCGGCTGCCTCGAACAAGACATCGATCACCTGCGCCTCATTGGCAGCGGCGAGCGAGCCGAAAAACCCCAACTCGGGCTCGCTTGCCAGCCGGTCGATCTGCGCACTGATGCGTCCTATGTCTGAGCCGTTGCGATGCGCGAGAAACAGTTGGGCCTCGGCGTGCTGAAAAAAAGGATTTCTCCCGACGCTCAATGCGGCGCGGCGCTCCGCCTCGAGCGGCGTGATCCATTGCGGATCGGAAGCGTAGAGACGCGATGGCACTCGAATGAAGCGCGTGAGCCCGGCCCGTTTGCTAACCGGAATGACCTGCACCGCCGACACGTTGAGCTCTTTTCGTGCTACCGCAGAAAACGCGCGCGTGAATGCGCCGGGCTCAGAAATCCAAGCCACAACGTGCGAAAGCCATGCCAAACGAAGGTCAGCGTCTGCCACAGCGCGACGAGGTAGAGTCCCGCGGGTCCCGCGCCGAGCAAGAGCGCGACGCCAAAGACAGTCATGACGATATTGCGCCGCGCGATGATGCCTCGCACATGCTCGTCGAGACGCGTGGACGAATGCAACGCATGACCCAACCGTCGCTTGGCAATGCCGAGCACGATGCGGTCGGCGATGTAGAAGGCGATCAACCACATCGCGACTTGCATCAAAACATCATGGGTCGAACGTGCGCCCAGACCGACGGCCCACGCGGCGTACCAAAACGGCGGATGAATCTGATCCAATCCATGATCGAGCGTGTTGCCAAGATTGGAATCGGTCAGGGTCAAACGCGCAAGCTTGCCATCGACGCTGTCCAAAATACTCATGGCATAGGCGCATAGAAATCCGCCGAGCCAGTGCGCGCGCGCGAATAAAGGCACCGCGGCAAATGCCAGTAACACCGACAGTGCAGTGATGAGGTTGGGATGGATCCGGAAATGCGCGCTGAATCGAACTAAAGGCCATACCAGCGGCGGATAAACATAGGCAGTGAGCAGATCCGTCGAGCCTTTGTAGTTATCCCAGAACAAGCGGCGCTCGAGCGCGCGCCGCGACTTCGCGTCATTGAGCGGATACAACCAGAAGGGAATGCTGCGGCGGAGCTTGTCGATGTATGAAGGAAACTCGCGCTCCTCGAGGATTGGCACGGCGCCGTAGGCTCGTAGTGCATCGGCGACCGCGGGCAAATCGTGCGCATCGGGCGGTACGCTGGGCGCACTCGATGAATTCAGCTTTAGGGCGACCGCCCGACCTCCCTGGCCCCCGCGCTCGGCGATCCAGCTGTCCGCGGTCGAGTTGAAACGAAAAAGACGCGGGTCCACCGCGTTCGTACCATCGATTGCGATGAGCGCGGCGTGCCCGGCCAGGGCGCGGCGCAGCCGCGCGCCGAGCGGCTCGGAGCTGCAATCCGCCTGAGCACCGGGCCACGGTGGCTCGAGCTCGAGCGGCCGTGACGACGAGAGGATCACACGCCGGCCCTTGAGCGTGCGACGCAACCGCTCGAGTGTCGACACGCCGAACAGGCGATGCTGCGGCGTCACTCCTTCCGCATCGATCCAGATGACGGGCTCTGCGCTCACGCACGCTCGCAAACGGCAAGCTGCACCACACCGATTGCCGCAAACACGAGCGGCGCAGCCAGTGCCGCCGCCATGGGCCGAATTTGTCCGCTGGTGCCGAGCGCGGCGGCGACGCCATCGCACAATAGAAAGCTAAGACCGAGCGCGAGAGACCAGAGCAATGCACCGCCGCCGGCGCCGCTTCGAAACAAAATAGTTGCGCAAGGGATCGACAGCAGCAGCATCAGCAGGATGCCGAATGGCGCGCTGTACGTACGCGCGAGGATCGTGCGATAAAAGCTCAAGGGCTGCGTCCCGACACGCTCTCCGCCAATCACGTCGGCCAGCATGCTGCTCGAGAGATAGGGTTGAGCGCTTCCGAGCCGCATGACGTCTTCGGGCCGCAAGTTGGTGTGCCAGGAGCGCGTCTGCGCATGCGAGGTCGTCGCCGCGCCTGCGTCGATCGTGAGGTCCGTGATGTCGTGCAATTCCCAATGGTCACCCGCCCAATCCGCACTGCGTGCCATGCTGCGCATCGACAAGAGTCGGTTCCCATCGCGCAGATAAATCCGCAGCTGCTGCAAATGCCGGCCGCCTTGCGCGCGCCGTTCGAACGAGACGGGGCCTTCGCGCGTGTGTGCCCACGTCGGCTCGGGCGGCACGTCGCCCGCCGGCGTGGTCGATTCCCACCAGGCCGCGAGCCGACCTTCGGCCACGGGCACGAGCAACTGCGTCAAGGCCACATACAACAAGGCGAGCACGCAGGCCACCGGCAATAATTGCCATAGCATGCGCGACAAGCTCACGCCGGCAGCGCGCAGCGCGGTAATTTCCCGGCTGCGCGCGAGGCCATAGAACGCGGTCATGGCGCCTAACAACGTCGCCAGCGGCAGCGCCACCACCAACTCGCTCGGCAGCCGCAATGCCGCGTAACGCGCCACGCCCTTGAACCCCAGGTGCCGCTCGAGCACATCGCTCGTCACATCGAGAAGCTCGAGCAATTGCATCAGGCCGACGAGCACCGCAAGCACGCCCACCGTCTGCATCGCCATTCTGCCGCGCAGGTAGCCGGCGATGATTTTCATGCCGAGGCCTTACGCCGCCCGCGCGCCATCCCCTCGAAGGCCGCCTCGATCAAATTCACCGCACGCATGACGGGGTTGTCCCCGGGCCACAAAAGGCTGCCGCGAAACAGCCACGCCGCAATGACGCCGAACACACCGAAGGGAATCCACACCGCTGCGATGCTGCCTGCGTGCCCGCTCTGCGCGAGCCCCGTGCCAAATTGCAGCGCCTGATTCAAGAGCAACAAGGCAAGCGCCGCGAACACGATTCCCGGCGCACGCCGGCCACGCTTGGCCGCCATGCCGAGCGGGAACGCCATGAGAGGCAGCATGGGCGGCACCAATGCGCGCGCCAGACGGCCGTTGAATTCTCCGCGACGCCGCTGCCGCTCACGCTTCAAATCGAGTCCCGGCTTTTTGAGCGCGCGTTCGCGCAACTCAGGAAACGTCAATTCGCGCACCGTGTCGCCGCGCGGCCGATACGGCGGCGCATTCGCCGAGAAATCCTCATTCACATCGCCGCTTGCGAAGCGCGCCACTGACGCACCGCCGCCCTCTTCATCGCGCACGGTCATGCCCTCATTCAAGTGCAGCGAGAGGCGCTTGCTGCCGGGCGCCTGCACGAGCTGGCCCGTGGGAGCTGTCGTGATCTCCTCGCCGTTTTCGATGCGGCGCTCGACGAATACGCCCTGCAAATCGCGGCCGGTGGCTCCCGATGAATCCGCGCTGAGCGTCAAGCCATGCCCGGTGTTAACGAAGCGCTTGTCCTGCACGCGCGCGTTCCATCCGGCTTCGAGCACCTCATGAGTCGCTACGTGATATCGATAGCGGCTCAACGGCTGCAAGTAGCCGAACAAATAAAGATTGAACAGACTGATCAATGCCGCCACGAAGAAGCACGGCGCGGAAATGCGCGCGATGGAGCGGCCGGTCGCCAGCATGACATCGATCTCATTGTCGTCGCCGAGCCGTGCAACGGCGATGAAGATGGCTGCGAAAAACGCGCTCGGGAGCGACAAGCCGAGATAGTGCGGCACGAGCGGCATCGCCATGGACAATACGGCCGCAGGGCCTGCGCCCGTGGCCGCGGCGATATCGAATAGCCGCAAGAGCCGCTCGAGCAACTGCGCAATGAGCATGATGCCAAGGCACAAAGCCAGCGGCCCCGCGAGCGCGACCAGGATGTAGCAATCGAGACGGTCCGGCAGAAACCTTCTCATGCCGCGGCGCGCAGCCAGGCCGCGCGCAAATGCAGCACGAGCGCATCGCGCAGCGCGTCATCCAGCTTCACGGCGCTTTCGAGCGCGGGGCTTTTCGGCCAGCCGGCATCGTGAAACTCCGCCTGCTCGAATGTACGGGCCTCTCGATAGCGTGGAATGACGTGAAAATGAACGTCCGGGTCGACCATCATCAACATGAGATAGTTGATGCGCTCGTAATCCACCACCTCGCGCAGCATCCGTTCGGCCTGACGCACCACGCAGCGCAACTCGATGAAGCCGCGCTCGCTCACCGCCGAAAACGCCGTCACGGGCTCTTTGCACACGAGTACAAGCGAGCCGAGTGTGGGCTGCTGTGGGCGCACCAAGACCAGCCATCGATCGGTTTCGCCGAGCCGTGTCGCAGGGTCGCCGAACTTGACAGCGGTGGCGTTGATGCGTTGCGGGTCCATGGGGCTCCTCGAAATTTCAGCGCGCGGCCTCGCCGCGGCGGCGCGCTCTAAAGCGCCAAATCGTAATGCAAGGCAGGTACGAACGCCTCTTCGGCAAGGGACCAGCGCCTGACCTCGACCTCGGCCCAGGGGCGCTGCGAACGCAACACGATGCGATGCCAGCGCGCGCCCTCGTCATGCGCGCTCGGCAAGGCCGACGATGAGGGCACGGACAAGCACGGAATCGGGCCGTGAGGCCCTGGAATCGCATCCAGGCGCGCATTGCGCGCATGGCCGTGCAAGATGAGCTCGGCGCCGCAATCTCGCAGAACCTCGCGCAACGCATGTGAGTCGGCGAGCGCCCGACGCCAGGCCGCCGCGCCGGCGGCGGCGGGATGATGCAGGAACAGCACGCGCATGCGCCCCGCCTCGCGCTCCGCCTTCAATGCACATCGCAAGCGTTCGAGTTGTTCCCGACCGAGCTCGCCGCGCGCAAGAAGCAGCGCCGTGGGACGCGCAGAGCTCAAGCCAATCAGCGCGATCTCGCCGCGGCGAAGCACCGAGGGCCAACCGGTTGCAGCGCGCGTCCAATTCGACCAGTGGGCAAGCTCGCCGGCCGCATCGCTCACCAGCGCATCGTGATTGCCCGGCACCACACTGATTCGATCGGCCGGCGCGAGCTCGCGCAGCCACTCGACCGCGTTGGCAAACTCTTCGGGCATCGAGAAATTAACCATATCGCCGGTGATGACGATGTGATCAGTGGCATGTGCGCGCCAGTCTTCGATCAGCGCATGCAGAATTTCCGGGCGCTGCATGGTGCCCCGGCGGCGCCAGGACCAAGCGCTCAGCTGACGTTTGGACAGGCGCGCTTGCCACGGTAAGTGCACGCGGTGCGGCAGATGCAAATCCGACAAATGCGCAATCGACAGCGTGTTCATCAATAATGCCATGATGCCACAGGCCCAGCGCACGCCCGCGCTTGCTACTCGACCCTTGGGTGTCGTGATCGGCGATACGCCGCTTCGATTGTGGGGCCGTGACGCAACCGAGCGATTGCGCAAGCAACTGACTCGCGCCGGCGCGGATCTCGCAAGCGTTGGCGTTGACTTGACGGACGCAGCCGCGCCATCTCGCGCCGAACCCACATTGCCTCGGCATGACCGGATGGTGTTGTTGCGCAGTGATTGGGTTTATCACGATGCCATCGTGCGCGCGCTGGTCGCATCGCGCAGTCCCGTGGCTCTAATGGCAGCGGATGGGGAATGCGCGGCCGCTGCGGTGCCTGCGGTCGATGCCGCCCGGCTCGGCGCGCAGCTCGCCAATGGTCGAGCCGAGACGCTGCCGCAAGTGACCGTGGACCAATTGACCCATGGCTACGACGAAGCATTGCGCAAGCGCGAGCAGCCATTCTTGCTTCGCTTGACGAGCCGCGACATTGCGGCCATCGAAGCTCGCATTTTTGCCGCGTCTTACAAGGGCGTCACTGACCTCGTGACACGCTTCGTATGGCCGCGCCCCGCGCTCGCCGTAACGCGTTGGTGCGCGCGGCGAGGCGTCTCACCCAACATGGTGACGAGCGTGAGCTTGGTGTGCGTTCTGCTCGCATTCTGGGCGTTTTGGCGCGGCGAATACGCGGCCGGGTTGGTCGCTGCGTGGTGCATGACGTTTCTCGATACGGTGGATGGCAAGCTTGCACGCGTGACTCTCAGCTCGTCCACATGGGGCAACGCGTTTGATCATTCAATCGATCTCGTGCATCCGCCATTTTGGTGGTGGGCGTGGATCAAGGGTCTGCCTGCGAGCGGAGTTGCGTTGGAATCCCCGCGTGCGGTGCTCGCGGTCATCGTGGCGGGGTACGTACTGCAAAGGCTCGAGGAAGGCGCGTTCATCCTCTCCTTCAAAATGGATATGCACGTGTGGCGGCGCTTCGATAGCTTTTTTCGATTGATCACCGCGCGCCGTAATCCCAACCTGGTGATCCTGACGGCGGCGGTACTCGTTGGAAGGCCCGATCGAGGCATCGAGATCGTGGCGGTCTGGGTTGCTGCTTGTTTGCTCATCCACGCCGTTCGGATCGCGCAAGCCGCCTGGGCGCGGCGTGCAGGGCCGCTCCAATCCTGGCTCGATGAGGCGCAGCGCGTGCCGTCGCGTGCGCCGAAGATCTCTTCATGAATGAATCGAGCGAGGGTGCATCGAGTGAGGATGCGTTGAGCAAGAGTGCGCTGAGTGAGAGTGCTTCGAGTGGGCGTGCTTCGAGTGAGCGTGAGCCGAGCGCGCTGCGAGACCTCGTCGGCGCCGAGCTCAATCGCACTGCGCCCACTGCGGTGCTCGCTCTTGCGGCGGAGCTTGCGCGCCGCGCCGGCCCCGGCGCGCACAGCGTGCTGTTTTACGGCTCGGCGCTGGCCGCGCCAACGCTCGACGGCATTTTGGACTTCTACGTTTTACTCGATGAATCGCCGTGGCCTGGCTCGCGTCTCGGCGCGCTGGCGCATCGTGCATTGCCCCCGAGGGTGGGTTATTTGCAAGGCAGGTTCGAAGAGACGCAGCTGAGCGCCAAATATGCCCTGATGCGACACTCGCAATTCAAGCATCGCATGCGGCGCGCGGCGCTGGACACGACCCTGTGGGCGCGTTTTTCACAGCCATCGATCTGTGTGTGGCAACGCTCTGCTCGGGCAGCGCGGGAGGTTAGCGACGCAGTCGAGTGCGCGGTGCTGACGGCTGCCTACTGGGGCGCGGTGCTCGGGCCGTTTCAGGGTGCGCCCACTGATTTCTGGCGCGCCGTGTATTCGCGCACTTACGCCGCCGAGCTCCGCGTCGAGGGCAGCCAGCGCAGCAGCGGACTGGTAAGCCGGCGCGCGGATTATTTCGATGCCGTGTTGAGGCCCGCGTGGCGAGCACTCGACCTGAGTTTCGATGAGCATCTTGGCGAGGTTGCGCCGAAGATGAGCGCCAAGCAACAGGCCGCCGGCGCTCGAGGCTGGCGCGTGCGCGTACGGTGTGCAAAGCCTCTCAATCTCCTGCGCCTCATCAAGGCGGCCTTCACATTCGAAGGCGCAGCCGATTATGTGGCGTGGAAAGTGCAACGTCACTCGGGCGTGCAAATCGACGTGCAGCCGTGGCAGCGTCGATTTCCACTGCTCGCAGCGCCAGCCATCTACTGGCAGCTGCGGCGTCGCGGAGTGCTCCGCTGACGAGCGACTCTGGTCACGCCGCATCCAGGCGCTGACTCGCTTGAGCGGCGCTCATGAATCACTCGAGTCTGAACACTCGCTGGCCCGCTTGGCGCTCGTCGCATTTCGAGGGCTGAGCCAACCCGCTGCGCGATACCAAGCCACGGTGTCATCGAACCCCTGTTGCAGAGTAAAGCGCGGCCGCCAGCCGCCGACTTCCGGCATGGGATCGCGCGCCGACCAGTCGGCGTGCATGAGCTCACCCAGTTTTTGATGCGACACGAGCGAATCGATCCCCATGGCGCGCGCCAGGTCCCCACTCCACGCCACTGCATGCAACAGCGCGCGCGGGGCGAAAAAAAAATGCGGTGTGTCATTGCCCACGGCTCGCGCGGCGGCGCTCATCAGGCTTTGCCACGTGTAGCCTTCGCGATGCGCATCGGCGGCGGTCACCGGCGCCGCGCAAGAGAACTCGGCGCGGACCATCGCGCTCGACAGAGCGGCGATGAGCGCGGTCAAATCGTCGACGTGAATCAGCGCGACTCGCGCGCGCGCCGCGCCAAGCAAGGGCACCCACGAGCCACCGGCAAGCTTGAAAATACGCAGAGTCTCGAGGTCTCCGGGGCCATAGACGGCGGCGGGCCGCAATACCGTGCAAAGTGCGCCAAGCGCGCTCTTGAGCGCATCTTCCCCCGCACGTTTGCTGGCTGCGTAATCCGATAATTGGGGCTCTCGCGCCGCGATACTGGACACCGCGAGGCAATGCGCCGTCGGCGCACAGCGTGCCATGACGTTCGCAAGGACAACGGCGCCATCACGATTCACGGCGAAGAGCTCACGCGCGCGCGCAGCCTTGATGAGGCCGGCGAGATGCACCACGTGATGCGCACCGCTGACCAGGCGCTCGAGGGCTCGTGCATCGCCCATGCTGCCCGCAACCACTTGCAGACGCAGCCCGCGCCACTCGGGCAATAGCGGGTCGCGCCGCATCAGCACGCGCACCTGCCAGCCCGCGCGCACCAGCATGGGCACCAGGCGCCGGCCGATGAATCCGCTGGCGCCGGTTACCGCTACGACAAGGCGCTCGCTCGACGCGATGCCTGCTTCCGCTCGATCCCGCGAACCTTCCGCGACCGTCACGATGCGATGGGAAACTTGCGCCAGCGGCGGTGGTGCCAGCTCCAAAGCTCCGGGCGCGCGAGGATCTGCCGCTCATTGATGTCGAGCAGCGTGCGCGTCAGATCTGCAACGCCGGTCTCGCGGTCGGGTTGCACGGGCGCTTCGATGCGGAAGTGCCAGTGAGGCGAAGCCGAAAGCGTTGCAACCGGCAAAATGCTCGCGCCCGTGGCTTTCGCAAGATATGCGGGCCCCGCGGGCATGGGCATCTCTTTGCCGAGGAAGCGCATGAGAATGCCTTCCTTCCTGCGATTCACGCCCTGATCGATGGTCACGCATACGATCCGCCCATCGCGCAGCGCCCGCAGCATGCTTGCATACGCCGCGACCCCTTCATTGGCTTTCACATCCTGAATGCCGTACTGCTGCAACCCACGGCTGAAAAAGTCTTGCGGCACGAGCTTCGACTTTCGATAGATCGACGTGATCGGCCAGCCTTCCGCGGCAAGACGCGCTGCAAGGAGCAGCGTATTGCCCGCATGAGTCAGCAATAAGATGGCGCCATTTCCCGCGCGCGCCGCCGACAGCCTCTCGAGACCTTCGAGTCTACAGCGCTCTCGCAAGGTCTCGAGGCTCAGCTTCTGATCGAGCATGCTCAATACCTCGAGCACCGCCACCGAATTGATGCGATACGCGCTGCGCAGGGATTCCACGACGGCGAGATCATCGGGCCGGCGCTCCAGCACTTGCGCGAGATCGCGCAATAATTGCCGGCGGCGTCCACGCTGCCAGAAAAAATGCACATCGCCGGCCAGGCGGCCCCAACGCTCCAGCCGCTCGAACCCCGCGTGGCGCACTGCCGCGCGCAACGCGACGAAACCCAGATGCCGTTGAAGACGCGGCCAGCCGCGGCCATCAAACATGGAGCGGGTGCGATCGCGCGCTCTCGTGAGGCAGCACTTGTCCGCCCGCCACGCGCAAAACGCGATCGGCTATTTGCAGCATGCTGGCTTGGTGGGCCACCGCAAGGATCGCGAGGCGTCCTTTCAAATGTTTCACCGTTTCGAGCACCGCCGCCTGGGACTCAGGATCGAGGTTGCTGGTGGCTTCATCGAGAATGAGCAGACTTGGCTCGTGGATCAGCGCACGTGCAATGGCGAGCCGCTGCCGCTGCCCACCCGACAGCAGTGCTCCCGACTCGCCCACTCGAGTATTGAGCCCTTCCGGCATGGCCTCGACAAACTCCATGGCATCGGCGGCGCGCAGCGCAGCGCGGATTGCATCGTCGGAGAGCGGCTCTCCCAAAGTCACGTTGTAGGCGACCGATCCATCGACCATGGCCGAATCCTGCGGCACATAGCCGATCTGGCGGCGCCATGCGCGCAGGTTGATCTCGTTCAGCGGAACTCCATCCACCAAAATTTTTCCTTCGCTGGGACTCAACAGCCCGACGACCAAGTCGAGCAGCGTCGTCTTTCCCGCCCCGGACGGTCCCCATAACACGGTGAGGCCTTGACCCGGAATGATGAAGGACTGTTGCAGGAAGCTGCCGCGCCCGCCGTCATGTGCGAAGCTGACCGACTCAAAGCGAATCTCGCGCGTGAGCCGTACATCGTGAGTACCGCCGCTCGGCTCGCGCTCCAAAGTCGCCTGCTCGATCGAGGTATGGATCGCCCAATAGGCGCTTTCGCGCACCACGACTTGTTGATAAGCCTTTTGCGCCTTGGACAAATATCCGACCGAGCGCGCCAACACAAACAACATCACGATGACTTCGGGCATGGGCATCCGCAAGATCCCGATGCCCAGAAAAAAGCCGCAGCCGACGATGATGGCGAGAATGGGCTCCTGCAGAGCGCTCAGTGCTTCGCGGCTGATGACTTGCTCACGCAGCGCCTTCTCGAGCTTGCTCGTCTGCTCCGACAGCAGCGCATCCACATGATCTTCGCGCGCCATCGCCTTCAATGGCTTGGCCGCGAGGAGTTGTCCGCTGATGACTCCAAGGAGCGAGCTCTGGAGCGACGTTTGGCTTTGACCCGCGCGGCGCGATGTGCGAATCAGCACCCGCAGCAACAGCAACAGCAACATGCCTGCAACCAGAGTCGACAAACCAACCCGCCAGGAGATCGACATGGCAATGCACAGATAGATCGCTGCGATGAGCATCATGGCGAGCATTTCGGCGCCCCATTGAAAGGCTTCGGAGGATCGCTGCGCCTCGATGGCCACGGCGTTGGAAAGGCGGCCCACGGACTGTGATACGAAGTGCGGCCAACGCGATCTCATGGCGGCGCGAATGAGCGCCAGGCGCAAATCAGTTGCGATGAACGCGACTGCGTAACCCACCTGGCGATTGGATAGCAGGGCCATCACCGCTTTGAGCGAGATCAAGACGACCGCGGTCAGCAGTAAATTGGCCGGGGTCGGCGCGATGCCAATCAAGCCCGTAAGATTCATCGCGATTTTTTGCGGCGCCGAGGGCGGCGCGCCCGTCTTCGAAAGCACGCTCAACATGGAGAGCAGCATCGAGATGCCCAGCCCATCGAGCAGACTTGCGGCGAACATCGCAATCAATGCCCATGCACTGCGCGCAGGATATGCGCGAGCGAATACACGCAGCATGTTCAGCGCGCCCCGCTCGCCCGTGCCCGGCCAATGTGACGTTGCGAGTGTCAAAGCGTGAGAAACTCGACCCA
Source organism: uncultured Steroidobacteraceae bacterium (assembly GCA_964247385.1). Taxonomy (GTDB): domain Bacteria; phylum Pseudomonadota; class Gammaproteobacteria; order Steroidobacterales; family Steroidobacteraceae; genus TMP-86. The sequence continues at coordinate 68,184 of CAXTUB010000004.1, forward strand.
AGGGCCGCAGCGCAACTCCAAAGAGCTCGATGCATCGACTTCGAACAAGTCGCCATCCAATGAATAGCGTGAGATGCCTGACAATGTGACACGCTCGAATCGGCCGCTCAAATATCCCGCGGCCGGCTCCATTGCTTGGCTGAAGCGACCCGCAAGCATGCGCGGCAATCGCGGCCAAAAATGCGCGGCCTCTTGGCTGACCGCGGTCAGACGAATCGCGCCGCGCCCCGCCTCACGAAACGGACTGAACAGCCCGCGTTGGCGCAACGTCGTGGCGACCAATGCACGGAGAATGCCATCGAGTGCGCCCTGCTCCGTCTCGATACGCATGCGGGGCTGCAACGGCAGCGGATTTTTTCCCATCATCATTTCCAAGCCGAGCTTCGCCAGCCGATATTGACTGCTCAATACGCCAGTATGCAGCCAGCCCGTCGCGGCTTCCCGATGCTCCGCGCACAAGCGAATCGCGGCTTCGACGAGTGCGGCGGCGAAAAAAAAACCAACCTTCGCTTCGGCGCCGCGCTGCGGCACAACCTCCAGCAGGCATCGACGCTCGACCCGCAGAGGCGCGCCGTGCGCACGGCGCGCAAACGCGGCATCGAGGACGTGCGCAACGTTGCGCGCGCCAAATTCCCGCGCGATGGTGTTCGAGCGGCCCGCAGCCAACACCAGCAACTGCGGATGCCAACCGTGATCGCGCGCATACTGCAGAATGGCTCGCACAGTGCCATCGCCTGCAAGTACCCAGAGCTGGCGGTGATCCTGCGCGCGCCACTCATCGAGCATCGAGTACAAGCGCGGCCAATCGCGCAGCTCAGCATAGTGCGCGCCCTGCTGTTCAGCCTGCGCTCGGGCATGCGCCAGCACATGACGAGAAGCGCGAGCGCTGCGCGGATTGGCAAATAGCACCACGGAGTCGGCCACTAAGTTGACGCCCGCCGGCACAGCGGCCAGCGCGTCCGCCGAGCCCGCGTTCAGGGTTGCGCGGAGCGCCGCCGCCAATGGGACATGGCCGAATCATCGGCCGGCGTGCGGCGCGCGGCCCGCCACAATTCCGCGGCCGCCGCAAAAAAACTGCTGCGATTGGTGGTGTGGTAGGGCGAATGAGCGGGCAACTGAGCGCTCAACCGGCGATGCGCCTCGCCGAGATTGTGGTAAGGCAGGGCGGGAAACAGGTGATGTAACGCGTGGTAGCGCAGGCCCACCGGAAAAATCAGGATGGTGAGCCAGGTCTGGCCCGTGACGTTGATGGAATCCACGAATTGCTCCGCGTGGCTCATGCGCTCACCGCGGTTACCGTAGCGATGCGCCGCAAGATTGCGCACCCAGTTCAGCGTCAGCGTGCAAGCAACGAGCAGATACCCCATACCGATATGCTTCCAGCCGATCACTCCGGCACCGAGCAGCGCGATCAAGGCGAGCAAATACCCGAAGCACAGCGCTTCGACGAGCACCAGTTGCGGAAGGTCGCGCTGCGGAAAGGGCTTGCGATAATAGGGATTGGAGACGGCCGCCGTGGCCCCCGATAACACCCAGGCTCGCAGGCGAGGCATGAGCCAGGACACGGGGCCCAGCAAACCGAAGCGCAGCAGGGCTTGCAACGGCAAACTCGGCGCTTGTGCAAGATAAATGAAAATTTCTCTGACCGGCGCCGAAGCCAGCGGCAAATACTCGCCATCATCGCGCGTGCCGAAGCTCAAGGCGCTGTGATGATCCAGATGATTGCGGTAAAAAATCCACGGCATCAGCAGCGGAATACCCATCAGCGCATTCCACGCGCGTCGAAACCAGCGCATCTCACCGCGCTTGAAATGAATGATTTCGTGAATGAAGGTGCCGGCGCGAAAAAACAAAACGCCGGCTGCGAGAAAGCCGGCAATCTGCGCGAATGACCACGCTGGCGCCAAGAAGTACAGAGCAGTGAATCCCCACGCGGCAGTGACGCTGAGGAGAAAATCCGTCCAGTAAATGACAGGCGATGGATGCTGCAAATCCGATACGATGTCGCTCGCCTGCTTGACCGTCCAAAGCTCGGCATCATTGGCCGCAGCGTGCGCCGCCGTGGCTTGCAAATTCATGCGCGTATCCAAAGAAAACATTCGCCAAGGATACTGTGGCGCGCTGAATTAGGAAAATCCCGCTCGCGCGTCGAGCAACACGCTGATCTGGATTCTTAAGTTTCGGCGTTCCCGGTGGGCGGGCCGGGCGATTTCAAATCAGCGGCACAGCCGACTCAATTCAAGATGCCATATCCGAAGCCGGCTGCGCGCTGCGCATGCTCTCGCACCTCGGCCAAGTGCACATCGGGCGCGAGGTCGACCCCTGCGAGCAACAATTCATTGCGCACCCATTGCAGGGCGGGGTCGACCATGACTTGCGCAAGCGCTGCGCGGAGAAGCGACCCCACCGGCATCTCCACCCCAATGGCTGCGACAAAGGGCAGGCACGGGCTTGCCGCCGTCCACTCGAGTATGCGCAACGCACTGGTCAGCGCAGGCTCGACACGCTGACAAAGCGCGAACGTAATGCAGTCGATGGCCGCAACATCCGCCTCGCCACTTGCGATCATTCGCATACTGCGCCGATGCGCACCGCTCACTTTGACCTCTCCGAAGAATCGACCCATTACGGCAAACGGCGCAACCGCATGGCGCAACAAATTCATCCCGCTATTGGATTCCCAATCGTTGACGACGCCGCGCCGCCCGCGCAAGTCGCGCAATGAATTCGCCGGGTCGCTTCGACGCACCACGATGGCGCTGCGATATTTGGCGCCTTCGCAACCCGGTGCGGTGTAGCACGGCGTCGCGATGAGCTGCAATTTGTTTGCGAACGATCGAGCGAGCGGATACTCGCACGCTTGTCCGAACAGCAGTTGGGAATCGCCCCAGACGCGACGTTCGCTCGTCGACCGAGTCAGGCGCCGGGGCGCATCAGAGAAGCCATGCGCCGAAAGTCGCGAGGCGATGCAGCTCCACAAGGTCTCGTGAGCCACACGCAGCTCATCGAAGTCATACATCGGGAGCGACGCGATCATGGCAAGCGCAGAAATCTCAGCCCCTCCCGATCCATGCGTGAAGCCGCGGGAGCTCGACCGGGCGTCCTCGAGAAGCTATTCGGCAGATAAGCCGCGAGATGGATGCTCGGCGCTGATGAAGGGGCGAAAAAAATGCTTTCGGAACACTTCAGCGTAGCCGCCTTTGAACACGACCCCCGCATCCACCGTGCCTTGCAACTCCTTCCATGCACGCGGCAAGCGGTGCCAGGGCAAACCTGGATAGGCATGATGGGCCACGTGCAAATTATTATTGAGGAAGATCAGTGCCCACCAGGGATGCGCTTCCACCACATTGGTTCGCCGCGCCGCGAGCTCGTCCGCGCGGTGCTCGGCGAAGGACCGCACGAGCGTGATGGAGATGCTTGGATACACCACCCAAAGCAAATACGCCGTAAGCGGAATGTGGCAGACCGCCCCGATCCACGTCAGTACCGCAGCCATGCCAAGTAGATGCCGTAGCCACACCGATGCACGACGAAAGTCGCCTCCGCGCAAGATGCGGATTTCCTGCGACCACAGTAAAAACACTGCGATCGCCGGCCCCAGCAGCATGCGCCCACCCAGCGTCGTGTTGGCGTGCAGTATGGCGCGGCGAATCGGCCCTGCCTTGCCCAGCGCTCCGGGAGGCGCGTAAAAAGATTCAGGATCGTAGCCCACCTGCGTCAGGCGCCGGCCGCCGTAACGGTGATGCTGCCAATGCGTTTCGCGATACACGGCGTAGGGAATCCAGAGGGTGTAGGGAAAGCCGGCGAGCCATGCGTTGACCCGGCGCGACGGCGTGGGATGGCCGTGAATGGTCTCGTGCTGCAGCGAGCCGTACCAAGCGAGCAAAATCGCACCGAACGGCGCCGCAAACCACAACGGCAGGCGCGTGAAAAATAAACTCCAGAGAATGAACGAGCCGTGGATCGTTGCAGCCACGAGCAGAGTCAACACATCGGTTCGCCGCTGCGGATTCACGCTGAGGTCGAAACCGGATTCGACCGAACTCGTAGAGACCTTCACCTCACGCCATCCTTGCCGACCACACGGCAATGCTTTGCGCTACGCGCATCATGCGGCGCGTTGGATGCGCAAAATGTGCGCCCGCTAGCGATTTCCAGATGTTGTCATGAAATTGATCCGCCACGGGCGCAGGACTCGGCAAACCCTACGAATCTTTGACTATGAACATATAAGCTTTTGACAGGCATCGAACTTAGCATTGCGGAAATGCATGAGCCAATTGAATAAACTCAAGGGGAGCAACCCCGAATTTTGATCCACGCGCCCGCCGCCGCTATCATGGCCCCCTGCGTTCCACCGCGAACGGAGAGATGGCCGAGTGGTCGAAGGCGCGCCCCTGCTAAGGGCGTATGGGTCAAAAGCCCATCGAGGGTTCGAATCCCTCTCTCTCCGCCATTGAGCTGAGGTCGGCGGGCGTTTTAGGCCCGTCGACCTCAGCTCAAGATACGAGAGTGGGTTCGAACCTTTAGGTTCGACGAGCCGCCGCCCCAGCGGCGGCGAAGGACGCACGCGCGTCTTCGCGCGGGCGGTCCCGAGCGAGTAGCGAGGGACGAGCGGCCCCAGCCGCGAGCAATCCCTCTCTCTCCGCCATTGAGCTAAGGTCGGCGGGCGTTTTAGGGCCGTCGACCTCAGCTCAAGATGCGAGAGTGGGGTTCGAACCTTTAGGTTCGATGAGCCGCCGATGGGATGCCGGCGCCTCTCTGATGCCGTCTGCCAAACCCTCATAGTCGGCGCGGGATTCAATCGGCTGCCGAGTTAAACGTGCCAGTCAAGGCGCGCTCGATACCTGCCGCAAGATGCCGGCGCACGAAGAAGGAGCGGCGCTGCGTGCCGCCGAGATCAAACTGGTCGAAGTCAATCGGCAAAATTTTTCATCGCCTCGCTAGATGGCGTGGATCTGGGGCGCATTAGCGCTCAAGTCGACACGCTAGAAAAAGATCCGAGCCTGGGTTTTTTCGGGTCGTTTGCAGCTGTGAACAATGAGGCAATCAGCCAAGCGCTATTTTCCGCCGCCGAAGATTGGTTGAAATCTCGGGATAAGACTAGAGCGCGTGGACCTTTTTCGCTGTCGATCAACGAAGAGTCCGGTGCGTTAATCGAGGGATTCGATACGCCACCCAACGTCTTCATGGCTCACAATCCCTCGTACATTCCGGCTCTTATAGAGCACGGTCGGTACTCGAAAGTGAAAGACTTGATCGCCTATCGGTATGACTTGAAGCGCGATGTGCCTCTTGCTGCACGCCGATTGATCAGCCGCCAAAAACGGCGAGGCCTCCGCATTCGCCACCCCACCAAGCGAAGCTATGAGGCAGATTTCGAATTGGTTCGGTCGATCTTTAATGACGCCAATGGCGAAGCCGTTGCGTTTGGAATCGTGCTACCGAACCTGAACGAGGCCATCCAAGACTTTGAGGGCAAGCTCCTGCCTTTTAATTGGCTCAAGTTGCTTGTCCGCTTAAAGCGCGGGACTCGTAGCTGCCGCGTGCCGTTAATGGGCGTGCGGCGGGCGTTTTCGAACACAATCATTGGCAAAGCGGCACCGTTTTTCATTATCGATCGCATGCGCACCCAGGCATTACGGCGCGGGATGGTCGAATCTGAGCTGTCTTGGATTCTCGAGGATAACTTCCCCATGCGGCGAATTATCGAGGGGCTTGATACCAAGCCGTACAAAAAGTATCGCATCTACGAAAAAGATCTGCATTAATTCGCGAACGCACAAGCAAGGGATGGCAGCATTCAAAGATGCCGAGCTCCTGTTGCCCAGTCGTTTTTCCCGCGATGCGCTGACAGACATCTTCACGGCAAAACCATCAGTGTTCATCATGGTCAGCAGAAATTACGGCAGATAAAATGGTCCACGCCTCGAGGATGCGACTTCTTTTAGTCGAGGATGATGCTTCGATCGCGACTAATTTGCAGCGTGCTTTACGGCGTAGCGGCAGCGCGGTAGATATTAGTCCCAACGGTCGCTCCGCGCTGCGCGCGATCGATGGCACAGACTATGATTGCGTCATATTGGATCTTGGGTTACCCGATATCGATGGCACTGAGGTGTTACAGCAAATGAGACAGCAGAAGCAGCACACCCCGGTATTGATTTTGAGTGCGCGTGAGTACCCCCAAGATCAGATTTTAGGTCTTGATCTGGGCGCGGATGATTACGTGCCCAAGCCCTTTGATCTGGGTGAACTTGAAGCGCGCATCCGCGCCGTGACGCGCCGTTCTACAGCTCGGCGGGGCGGCGATGTAATCTTGGGTGAGCTACGTTTGTCTCTGAGCGAACGTACGGCCTACGTGGCCGATCGAATGATTTCCTTATTGCCGCGCGAATTTGCGCTGCTCGAATGCTTGCTGTTGCGTCAGGGGCAGGTGGTCAGTAAGCGCCGTCTCCTGCAAATGATTGCGGGCTGGGATGCGGATTTGTCTGAAACGGCGATTGAACTCTATGTTCATCGCATTCGCCGCAAGATTGAAAACTCCGGCTGCATCATTCGCACATTGCGCGGGTTTGGATACCTCTTGCAGCTCGATGAGCAGCAATCCGACGCCTAAGCCTCGCCGGAGTCTTCGCGGCCGTTTAATGGCCGCCCTGCTTATCCCACTCGCCATTTTGCTGCTGGTGGGTGGTGCTGGATCTTATGGTCTCGCGCAGTATTTTGCAGACCGAGTATACGATGGCTGGCTGTTTGACTCCGTCAACTCGCTCGCGCTTGAAGTCGATAACACGCCCAAAGGTCCTTTTGTCGATATGCCCGCTGCGACACAGCGCCTGTTTGAATGGGATGTCATGGATACGACCTATTTCAGAATCCTCGGTGCGAAAAAAGGACTTCTCGCCGGTCGGCCGGATATGCCTCCGCTTGGAGGCGACATCGACCCGTATCGCGGGATTTTTCTGAGTGATTTACTTGCTGACCTGCGCTCGATTTTTAGTGATCAACCGGACTGGCATGGCGGTGCGTTGATCTATGACGGTGATCTGGATGGGCAAGATGTGCGCGTGGCCCGGCTCGACCTGCCAGAACGCAAGTTCGGCGAGAAAATCACGGTGGAAGTGGCGGAGACGACGCGCAAGCGTCAAGCGCTCGCCGGAGTGATTCTGCTGTGCACGCTGATCCCGCAGCTCTTTCTCACGGTTGCGGTAGGTGTTGCCATGCGCCGGGCGGTGCGTCATGGACTCATGCCTCTGCAGCTCATCGCAGCGCGGTTAGGAAAACGTAATCAAGACGTTCTTTCACCCATCGCTGGTGATGATGCGCCTCGGGAAATAGAACTTCTGACCCGCTCACTCAACGATTTGCTCGCGCGCCTTCGCGATGCACAGAGCGCGCAGCGCCGCTTTATCGCGAACGTGGCTCATCAATTACGCACCCCTCTGACCGATATCAAATTGCAAGTCCAGGAGCTCCGGCGCGAATCGACGTTTGATGGCATTAACGACATCTTGCCATCCCTCGAAGGGTCCGCAGATCGCGCGGTGCGTTTGTCGAATCAGCTTTTGTCGCTGGCGCGTGCGGAGATTGACAGCGGTTATATCAAACCTTTAAACACGCTCGATTTGGCGACGTTCGTGGAAGAAACCGGTGCTCGTTGGGCACCTCGAGCGTTAGCAGCGGGGATTGAGATGCAGTTTTTCACTTCTCAAGAATGTGTGCTCGTGCGCGCCGACGAGGACTTGTTGACGGAAGCGATTGGCAATCTCATCGACAACGCGATCAAGTATCACGAGGGCTCAGGGACCGTTGCGTTATCGGTTTCGAATAAGCCTTCGCCCACGATTACCGTCGAAGACAGCGGGCCTGGCATTGCGCCTGAGATGCGCGATACGATGCTGCAACGCTTCGCGCGTGGCGCACGCGGCGAAGGAACAGGACTCGGTTTACCGATCACCTTGGAGATTGCACGGTTGCACCGGGCAGAGCTCGTACTTGATGAAAGTACGAATAATGGTGGCCTGCGCGTTCAGCTCATTTTTCCTGCGCTAGCAGCCGGTGCGATTCATCCGGCTTAGCGCGGCCTTTTTCATCTGCTACGCAGCCGACGTACGAGATCATGTTGAGTAAGTGATCGGCGAGCCGCAACGCGAGCGCAAGGCTTGTTAGGGTAGGATTCGCCCAGCCGGACGTTGGAAAGACCGAGCTACCCGCGACATATAAATTCAATATGTCGTGCACGCGGCAGTTCGCATCAACGACGCCAAACCGCGGATCGTTGGCCATGCGCGTCGTGCCCATATGATGATAGCCGCCGATCGCATGCAAACTCACGAGCTCATCGTGCTCCCAAAGAACGTCGGGTTGCGTTAACCAGGGTGCCGGATCGACGTGCCCGAGGCGCGAATCGCGCATTTGCGCATCGAGCTTCTTCACCAAGACTTGAATGGTGCGCTTGTCGATGTCACTCAAGCGCCAGTCGAGCGCGACCCGCGGCATACCCAACGCATCTTGGTCATCGATTAGATGCACTCGGCTGGAGGGATTTGGCGCTTGTTCGGCCCGCACCGCCAAATAGATACCTTTCCCGCGAGTTCTTAACGCCAACCAAGGTGCGAGCGGATCGCTCAGTCGCTTTGCCGAGCGCGGGGCGCTTCGCGCTAAGTGCCGCGCACCGCGCGCATTTCGCGTCGGGGCGGCCTGCTCTTTTATGGTTTGATAAAGGCGCTCCACCGCGGCACGCTTACCACCCGTATGCGGCCGCACGCGGGGCGTGAAGGAGCTGTTGAGGATGCGCTCTGCGCGTTGCAAACGATCATCGACACGGAGCGAGGCGGCATAGCGATTGCCGCTCACCCAATGCGATGAGCGAAACGCTCGCAAAGTTCTCCATAGATCGAGTACATGCAAGCGCCCCCCGCGTGCGTGTGGATGCTCCATGAAGTAGCGACCCACGACATCGTGCGCATTGCCAATGCCCTTCGAATCGCGGCCACGCGAGGCTAATAAAATTCTCGGGTTTTCGATGCCGCCGGCCGCAAGGACGAATACTTTCGCGCACAGTCGAGCCCGGTGTCCGCTCAAGCTCGCGACCTCGACACTCTTAATCGCTCCACCCTCTGCGTTGAGATGCAAGGCGAGGACCGTGGCATGCAAATAAACGGTAACGTCTGGATGCTCGATGAGATCCTTATTCTGCGTAAACCCAAACCGATCCCATGCATCATCGAACTGCCACAGCTCAGTGGACAGCACGCCATCGCCGAGATGCAAAGAGTCAATCCCAAGTTGTACTTTCGGGTCCTCAGAACTGCCGGCCTCCTCCACACCCAGTAGCTTTCGCGCGGCGTCATAGTGCGAATGAAGCGCGCTCTTCGAAAAAGGCCAGCCGCTATAACGCACCCATGCGCGCGGCTCAAAGTCGATTGCATCGAGTTCCACACAGCGTCCGCCCCAGATCGATGCGGTGCCGCCAAACAAGCGCAAGCGCGCATCTTCCAACGCGTAATATGGCAGCCCGCGATTGACTCCTGCGTTGAGTTCGGAGGTGTCTGCTTCGTAGTCAGCGCCGCCTGATTCGAGCAGCACAATCCGCTTGCCATGTCCCATCAAACGGCGCGCAAGACCGATTCCTGTCACGCCTGCGCCGATGATGCAAAAGTCGATGTCTAACGCGGGCTTGGCTTCAGAGCGGCGAAAATCAATCAACATTAAAGTGCGAGAACGCCTTGCAAGGGCGTGCATTTGAGGGTGGCATGGCGTGATTCGCCACTACATCCAAGCGTACCCAGGCGAGGCTCGTAGAGGCTTTCAGAAGCCTTTCAAATCACGGCGCGGTCCTTGCGCTGAGACGTCGATGGGGTCAGCCCGAGCCAATGCTGCAATTTCGGAAGTCGACGCAGCAGGATGAGATCGATGATCAATACCAGCACGAGCGATACGCCGAATAGCGGAAGCACGGCCGCCAATACGACGATCGCGGCGATGAGCACCGCTGAGAATTGAGGCCGTGCTGCCGCCGGCGGCGCGCCGAGCTTATCGGAGGGCTTACGACGCCACCACATGACTGCAGCGCTCGTGACCATCACAACGAGTCCAAATGCAGTGGACAACAGGATGGCTTGGTTGATTCGGCCGAAAAGTTGGCCCTCATGGGTGGCGACTGCAACATTGACCACCTGATCCACAATGTTCTTACGTGCGAAATTGTCGAGGCCCGTGATTGCACTCGTTTCCGGATCGACCCGATAGGTCACCCGTAACGGACGGTTCTGGACATGGGAGGAGATCGTCCAGTCTCGCTCTCCTTGCGCCGGCGGCGAGATCCAGACCGGCCGAGGCGCATCCAATCTCTCGGCGACCGGCAACAGCCTGTCCAGCGCTTGGAGATCGGTCAGTGGTTGCTTCGCGGTCACCTGCCTGTGAGAGGGCGACATCTTCGCCATCTCGGCGGCGCTCATCGCGGGCATGCTGTGAGCGAGCATGTCTTGCGAAAGCGGTACGCCGCCAATGGGCCAGTCCGGCGTGCCGGCGGTGGCGGACCAGTGATTTCGCGCCCAGGTGAGATAATTTCCCCAGCTCACCGCCCACGGAAGTCCGCTCAAGAGCAAGAACAGCGTGACAAGCGAGAGCCAAAGTCCGGTGACGGCGTGCAGATCGCGCCAGAAAAGCCGGCCTCGAAGTTTGAGGCGGGGATAGAGCGTTCCACCGAGCCGACCGCCGCGCGGAAACCAGAGGTAGAGGCCAGTCAAGATCATGATCACGCCCCAAGAGCCTGCGAGTTCCACGATCATTGACCCGCGGTCTCCAAGCAATAGCTGCCCATGCAGATGCGAGATGACCTCCATCGGCCGATGGTCATCTCGCTGAACTCTCATGGCCCGGAGTGAAGTCGGATGAATAATCACCCGAAAGAGTTTTTCATCCCGCGCGACAACCACCTGTGCGGCGCCCGTGGGTGTTGCGGGCGGCTCGTAATGGCTGAAGGTTGAGCCCGGCACGGCGGCCAAGGCTGCCCGCGCCTCGCTGGAAGGCGAGGCACGGGGCGATATCAAAGCAAGCGATTCATAAGGGCGGTCAAGAAAGGTCTCGATGTCCGGCCGGAAGAGATAAAACGAACCGGTGATGGCGAGCCAGAAAAAAAAGGGTAAACAAAAAATCCCCGCGTAGAAATGCCAGCGCCACACTGCCGGATAGGCTGGCCAGGATCGGCCACGCGCCGGGCGCGTGGCTGCCGGATCGAGCGCGGGCGTTCCAATTTCCATTGCAGGGATTCTGTCCATTAGAAGTCTCTTCGTACTGACACCGCAAAGCTTCGAGGCTCGCCGGGAAATAGTCCGGCAGCGAGCGACTGGAAGATGGGCGTCGAGACGGCGTAGTGCTTGTCGCCGATGTTCTTCAAGTTGAGCTGCAGCCGCCAGAGGTCGAAGGAATAATTAACGGCTGCATCGAAGACGGCGTAGGAGGGAATCTCTTTCAGCAAGGGCTTTCCATCCGGCGTCGCAAACGAGGTATCCGAATTGTCGTAGGTCTTGACCTCCCCCACGTAGCGCGCGCCGCCCCCTACAGATAACCGTTCGCTGATCTCGTAGAGCGTGTAGAGGTTCGCCGTGACGCGTGGGATCCACGGCCTCGTTTCTCCGTTGTTCACCGAATGATTGGGGTCGTTCGTCACCTTCGGATCCAGGACCGAGAAGCCGCCGCGCACTTGCCAGCGTCGAGTCACCCGGCCCGTTGCGTCCACTTCGATGCCCCGATGCCGCACGTCTTCGGCGCGATAGAGCGACTCGCCATTGACGTCGGCAAAGTCGAACACGGCAATATTTTTTTCCCGGATCTCAAACGCTGCTGCGGTCAGCAGGATGGCCTGATGGGGGCGATACTTCGCGCCGATCTCATATTGCGTGCCCGACAACGGCGCCAGGACACGGTAGTTTCTATCAATGCGCAAGTTCGGCTGGAAAGACTCGCTATACGACGCGTAGAGATCCAATCTTTCGATGGGCTCGTAAAGAACGGCGCCGCGGTAATTCATCTGATTTCCCGGATCGAAATTATTGAACGATCCGAAATACAGCTGCTGGTCGATTCTAGGCTGCGAATAAGCCACACCGCCGACCAATGTCAGGGGGCGCGACACTTTGATCACGGCCTGAGTGGAAGCGGTCAGGTAGTTCATCCTTTGATCTTGCTGATAGGTATTGGTGGGCGTGAACGCGTTGAAGATGTCGTTGATCGCCGCATCGCCCGCGAAAATATTCGGATTCGGCCCGGGGCCCCCGCCTGTCAGCTCGTAATTGTCGTACTCGTAATGTTGGTAGCGAATGCTGCCCGAGACTGAGCTGTCGTCGAGACCGAGATCATCGAGCTTCCGGGAGGCCGAGACCGCGAGCGAATAATCCTCGATGTGCCAATCGATGAATCGCTCGCCGCCATAGGGGAAACTCCCATCGCTCGCCACGTAGCTGTAGTTGTACTGGTTTCCGCCGCGGTGCTTCAGATGGTGGTATAGAGCCTTCAAGTCGAAAGACCAAAGGTTGGAGGGATTCCATGAAAGTCCCGAGTCCACGCGGAAGGTCTGGCTCACGTTGTTCAGGTCCGAACCACCAATGAAGAAAGAACGCGGTACCTTCACGAAAGATCCGTCTTCGAACGTGGGGATGCCGTTGTAAGGAGTGTTTTTCGTGCGCTGATAGCTGGTCCGAAAGTAGCCAGTCAGGGCGGGGTTCACGTCAAAATCCAGTCCGATGTAGGCTACCGCGCGATTCTTCTTCACGAAGTCGACGAAACTGCCCTGATCCTCGTAAGCCGCAACGCCAATGCCGCGAACCGTGCCCGCGGCATTCAAGCTCTGAGCGAGCTCGCCTTCGACGCGGTAGCGCCCGAAAGACCCCCCGAGTACTTCCACAGAGCTTCGCACGTCCGATGAGGCACTCTTGGAAACGAGATTCACGATGCCGCCCGGGCTCTGCGCGCCATACACAACAGAGGCCGGCCCTTTGACCACTTCATAACGCGCGAGGATCGCAGCGTCCGGCTCGGGAATTTGATAGCCGACGGTCAGCCCATCAATGGCGTAGTTTGCGGAAAACCCGCGTATCCAGAACTCATTGGCATCGCTTGGGTTATAGCTCCCCCACATGGCGCCGGTCGTGTACTGCGCGATTTCGCTCGCATCCTTGAGATCGGCAGCGCCAACGAAATCGTTGTTGACGATGCTGATCGACTGCGGAATCTTGTCAATGGGCAGCGGTAGATTGGTGATTCCGCTCGTATCCTCATCGAGGAACCGATATCCCGTGACAGTGACCTCGTCCAGATTCTCGGTCGAGACTTGTGCCGCGCACACGCCGGAGAGCGCAAGACTCAGCGTGGTGATTGAGAAAAGGCAAAGCGCGTCCCTGTGACGCCGTGCCGATGGTGTCGCATGTTCATTCAGCTCGCAGGTGAGGGGCCGCGATTTCCGCGCAACCTGGACGAGCAATTTCGACTGGTTCATTATTTCGTCTCCGCATCGATGGATTCTCCAGGCGCGCCAATCTTGGCGACCCTGGCCGCCTTGATCAGGAGCAATGTCTGGGAGAGTGAGTTTCGAGTCGCTTAGCGATCAGCAGGCTCGCCGCCAAGACGCGGCCCTAGGACTTGCCTATGGAGCGATCTTCGTGCGGAAAGATGCCTCGTGCCGCAGGGCACGTCGGCAAGCTTACAAAGCTGCGACTGCGTGGTCTCTCAAGAGATCAGGCAGGAGTCGGCGGGCCCCGTGGAAGGCGGTTAGGAGGGAAAGCCGTGCGAGGAACTAAAGGAAGAGAGGGAGGCTGGATGCTTCGAGCGACCGGCAGGAGCAAGACCACCGCCATCACGCTCGCGTGACCACTGACCATGGTCGTCGCAGCGACGGCGAAGGGACAAAGGCTCAGGCTTCCATGCTTTAGCATTCCATCGTGCGAGAAATGAGACTTCATCGCCGACATGTCAGTCGCCGGCATGTCAGTCGCCGACATGTCCATCCCCGACATGTCCACACCGGCCATCCCTGCCATCTCGCGAGACATGGCGGGCGGTGCACTCAATCCATGCATCGAGGCATATCCGGGGCATAGGACCAAGCCTTCGGGACCTGGCATGAATCCGAGCGGAATCAACGCGCGTGCGCAAAACGCCGTCATCAACAGCGTCACAAGCAGCGGGTGACTACCCCACCTGAAGACTGTTCGGTTCACGCGCTTAAGTCTACTGCGATCGGAGGGGTTCGTGGCGGGGATCGATCCGAGTTGCATCATGCGCAGTACAATTTCCCCTCTACGTCTCCCGACTCGAGGAAGCTATCGTTGTTTAATGCGTAGCAGAGAGCGGCTGATGCGCGTACTGAATGAGGCATGCCGATGGAAAAATGGATCATTTATGCACTGATCTCAATGATTTTTGCCGGCTTCACTTCAGTCATCGCCAAGCTTGGGCTGGTCGGCATCTCGGGGGATTTGGGACTTGCAATTCGCACACTGTTCGTTTTTGTTTTCGTGCTTGCATTCGCGGCCGCCGTGGTGCCGCGGGCAGAACTGAGCGTGCTGACGTCGAGTAATCTGATTTGGCTCGGCCTATCTGCCGTTACCACGACCTTCTCTTGGGTCTTTTATTATAAGGCGATCAAGCTTGGCGACGTTTCGACGGTGGCCCTGATCGATAAAGGGAGTGTCGTCGTCGCGGTGTTGATGGCGACTTGGGTTCTCAATGAAACTCTTTCATTGAAAAAGGTTGCGGGTGCGGCGCTGATCGCCGGAGGCTTGTTCGTGATTTCGCGGCGTTAGCCACGCAAGCGAGCACCCTTTGATCAAGGCTCAATCGTGAGTTCGAGTGACGGCAAGCATGCGCGGGAATTTGGCCGCGGAACGACGTCGGGTGAGCTCAGCGCGGGTGATGACAACAGCGCGGCTCCCACCCCGCGAGGATCTCGAATGATGCTTTCCATTGGAGTGATTTCTCTCGGCGCAGCGTTAGGCGCACTGCTGCGCTGGTATTTTGCGAATCGCTGGAATGCGCTCTTCCCTGCCTTACCGCCAGGCACTCTCATCGCAAACATGCTGGGCGGTTACTTGATCGGCATTGCGATGGCCGTGTTCGTAGCCAATCCGGCGCTGTCGCCACAATGGCGATTGCTGACGGTCACCGGTTTTCTGGGAGGGCTCACTACGTTTTCGACTTTTTCCGCCGAAGTGGTCACTGCGATCATGGAAGGCCAAAGCGTCTGGGCGATTCTCACGGTGGCTGTGCATGTAACGGGAAGCGTTTTGATGACCCTGTGCGGGCTCGGCACCGTCCGGCTGGCGAGGTCCTTACTATGAAGCGCTCGATGCTATGAAGCGCTCGATGCTGAAGCAGTCGGGCGCTGTGAATCACTCGAGGCATTCGCTATGAAACATCGGGTGAGATCGTCATCCCGGAGTCTTACGCACTCAAGCGACGTGCACCGGCAAGACGATCAGTGCTTTCGCTCGTACCCTGGCGTGCCCTGCGCTGAGCGCATGATCTAGGAATGTTTCGATGGCGCATGAACCGGCTCCCGCTGTAGACGATGCTTCGCGCACGGGCTCGACCGGCCCGCAGCGTTATTCAGAGGCTGTCGAATCGATCGAGGCGAGCGAGACAGAGACCTTTCAAAAAATTGCGGATCAGTTCGCCGCGATCGCCGCGTCCACGCAAGCCCAAGGCAGCGGCGCTATCCGAACATCTCACGCCAAGAGCACGGCGCTCATCAAGGCACACTTGACGGTTGCGGCCGGTCTTCCGGCCGATCTTGCCCAAGGTCTGTTTGCAAAGCCCGCTGAGTACGAGGTACTGATTCGGTTTGCCCAGGGTCCCGGCGAGATCCTCGATGACGACACCTCGACCCATCGAGGCATGGCAATCAAAATATTGAACGTGCGCGAGCCGCGCATCGCAGAAAGCATCGGACGATTGACGCAAGACTGGCTGTTCGAAGCGGGGGAGCACGGAGTTTCTCAACGCTAATGCGAGTACGTTCTTGCTCAACCTGCGCGCAGGCGTCTCCAACGCGCCGAAGCTGCCGCATGCAGCAAAGCACGCGGTCTCAACACTCGCCCGCGGGGCTAACACCGCGCTACAATCTGTCGGCCTGAGCTCGAACACGCTGGGTTTTTTTGGACACCGCCCGGTGCATCCGCTGGCGGAAAATTATTACTCGCAGGTACCGCTCCGTTGGGGCGACTACATTGCCAAAATTGGCCTGTTTCCCACCAAAGAAACGCTCGAGTCTCTTGCTGAATACAAGATCGACACGAGCGATGCGAATGCTTTTCGCAATGCCATGTCGGAGCACTTTCGCGCGCGCGGCGCCACCTTCCAGCTCCGCGTGCAGCTGGCATTGAATCCCGACGATATGCCGGTGGAGAACGCCGCAAAGAAGTGGCCTGAAGACCAGAGCCCGTACCGCACCGTTGCGACTCTGACCCTCGAGCCGCAGGACTGCAACTCGGCGGCGCGCCGCCGATATTTCGATCAGAGACTCTCGTTCAACCCTGCGAACAGCATTCGCGATCACCAGCCGCTCGGTCAAATCATGCGTGCGCGCCTGTTTGTTTATCAGAGGTTGGCTGCACTTCGGCAGAAAACCAGCGGCGAACTGCTGGTGGAACCCGACCGCTTGAGCGAAGTTCCCGACTAGGCTGGAGCCGAATGACCCGCTCGAGCGCTGCCTTCCAGTTGCAACAGGTGCGCCTTTCTGTGCAACCCACCCGCGAAACCGATGAGCTTGCCGTTGGCGCCGATCACCCGGTGGCATGGCGCCACGATGCAGATGGGGTTTCTTCCGTTGGCGGCGCCCACCGCACGCACAGCGCGCGGGCTGCCGATGTACTGGGCAATCTGTGCGTAGGAGCGAGTTTCGCCATAAGGAATCTTCAATAGGGCGTTCCACACCCGACGCTGAAATTCGGTGCCGGTGAAATCCAGCGGCAGCTCAAAAGTTTTTCGCCGCCCCGCAAAATATTCGCTAAGTTGCAACTCGGCGTCGCGCAACAGCGGATGCTCATCATCCCGCCTGCATGCGTCGTGCGAGACGCGTTGCTGAGCATCGCTTTCCCACAGAATCGCGGACAACCCGGCTGCGTTGGCGATCAGCGTGAGGTCGCCCACGGGCGAGGGCGCGGTCTTGAAGACGCTTCTCATCGGGCTCATACGGTGGGTTCCTCTGCCATGGAGGCAGTGTACGCATGGCGGAACGCCATGCTCGCCGTTTTCGGACGCCTGAGCGCCGAATAGCCATGTCCGAAAATGGCTAGTGCAGGCGGCCGGCGGAGATTAGAGTGGATTTCGTGGCGAACCATCAGCCGACGACGCCCAGCAACAAAAGTTTCTACCGTGCGTTGTGCGCGCGCGATCGCCGCTTCGACGGCGTATTTTTCGTCGGCGTCACTTCGACGCGAATTTACTGCCGTCCTATCTGCCCTGCGCGCACGCCGAAACTTGCAAACTGCCGATTCTACTGCGGCGCGGCGCTGGCCGAGCAAGCGGGGTTCAGGCCGTGTTTACGCTGCCGCCCGGAACTCGCGCCGGGTAATGCGCCGGTGGACCGAGCACAAAACGTTGCGCAAGCCATCGTGCTGCTCATCGAAGACGGCAACGTGGCGGATGATGGGGGACTCGAGGCCGTTGCCGATCGATTCGAACTGAGCTCGCGGCATATTCGGCGGATCATTCAGCAACAGCTCGGCGTGCCGCCGTCACGGCTCGTCCTCACGCGACGCCTGCTGCTTGCCAAACGCCTGCTCACAGAGACTGCCTTGCCTATAACAGAGATTGCTTTCGCGAGCGGATTTGCGAGCTTGCGGCGGTTCAATGACGCGTTCAAAACATGTTACCAAATGGCTCCCTCCAGATTGCGCCACAGCGCTATGGCAACGAGTCAGCGCGCAGCGGCGGCGAGCTGCGATCCGAGCAATCGTTTGGATGCTTCAACGCTGCAACTCGCGTACCGGCCGCCCTTTGATTGGCGAGCCATGATTGAATTTCTTATGGCACGCCGTCTCGAAGGCGTGGAGTGGATCACGCAATCACATTATGCACGGACGGCGCAGCTTGGCCGGCATCGGGGGTGGATTCGCGTGACGCCGGCGTACCAGGCTCACGCGCTGCAACTGCAATTCAGCCATTCTTTGGTGCCGGCATTGCCTATGCTGCTGTCGCGAGTGCGCAATTTGTTCGATCTCGATGCGCGGCCCGATCTCATCAAACGGCATTTGCAGCGCGATCCGTATCTCGAACGTTCCGTGCGCAGCGAGCCCGGTTTGCGAGTCCCCGGGGCCTTCGATGGTTTCGAAATCGGCGTGCGTGCCATTCTCGGACAGCAAGTCACCGTGAGATCTGCAACCGCCGCCGCCGCGAAGGTGGCTCAAGCGTTCGGTGAGTCGATTTCGACTCCATTCGCCGAATTGCATCGACTCGCTCCAACGGCAGCGCGCATCGCTCGAGCGAGAGATTCGGAAATCGCGCAGCTGGGAATCAGCCGTGCCCAAGCGCGCACCATGGTTGCTCTCGCACAAGCAAACGTCGAAGGTCTAGTCTGCCTCGATCCGCCGATGCATCAAGAGCCCGAAATGGAAATCGAGCGGCTCGCCCTGGTGCCCGGCATCGGTGCATGGACTGCGCACTACATAGCGATGCGCGCCCTGCGCTGGCCGGACGCATTTCCGCCCGGCGATGCAGCCGTCCGCGCTCGCTTGGGCGGATTATCTCAAATGCAGATCGAAAAACTCGCGCAGCGTTGGAAGCCGTGGCGCAGCTATGCGCTGCTGCATCTCTGGCGCTGCCGGCGAGAAACTCTACCCGTGAACTAGGAGCGAATGTTCACGGGGCCGCCGCGCTCAAATGGTCAGCCGCAGAGCGGCTCTCCAAACCTTCCTCGCGTTTGATGCGCGCATAAATCTCTTCGCGATGCACCGACACTTCGCGCGGCGCGTTGACGCCGACTCGCACCTGATTTCCTTTGACACCCAAGACGGTGACCGTCACTTCATTGCCGATCATCACGGTCTCGCCCACTCGCCTCGTAAGAATCAACATTGCGCACTCCGCGATCGGCTATTGCTGATGTGCCCGAGAATACTGTAATCGCAACTTGATTGCTTTTCGCGCGCGGCGCGATCTTGTGGGTGCAAAACACCGACATGCATTGATAAAAATTGCAATTGAGCCGGCTAGGGCGTTAGCGGAGCCGGCGCCCCGCCTTAACGCTCGGTTGGCAAGGCGCGCTCACGCGGCACGGCGCGCTCAGGCGGCAAGGCGGCTTCGGACGAGCGACTCGACGCTCAACAAAGCAGCGGACAACTTCTCCGGCTGCGTTCCGCCGGCCTGGGCAAAATCAGCACGGCCGCCGCCGCGGCCACCGACCTGCGCGGCCACTTCTCCCGCGATATCGCCGGCCTTGACGCGCGTTGTCAAATCGGCCGACACGCCAGCGACCAGCACGACCTTGCCGGCTTCCACACTCGCCAGCACGACCACTGATGAACCAAGACTTTGTTTCAGGGTATCCACCGCATCACGCAGCGAGCGCGCATCCGCGCCGTCCACTTGCGTGGCGAGCACCTTCACACCGCCGACTTCGATGGCCTGCGCCGATAAATCGGCGCCGCGCCCGCTGGCGAGCCTGGCTTTGAGCGTCTGAACCTCTTTGTCTTGATTGCGCAGTCGCTCCATGACCTCGCGCAATTTGTCCTGCACTTCACCGCGGCCGGCTTTGAGAGTGAAACTCAATTCGCGCAAAACGCGCTCATTGTCGGCCACCAGGTCGAGTGCGACTTGCCCCGTCACCGCCTCAATGCGGCGCACACCAGCCGCCACACCCGATTCACTCGTGATCTTGAACAGTCCGATGTCGCCCGACCGGCCCACGTGAGTTCCGCCGCAAAGCTCAACCGAAAAATCGCCGAGCGATAAGACTCGAACCGATGGCTCGTACTTTTCTCCGAACAATGCCATGGCGCCGGCAGCGACGGCCTCATCGAACGGCATGATCTTGATCTCGGCCGCCGAGTTGCGGCGAATTTGCTCGTTGACGATTTTTTCCACCTCGCGCAACTCATCGGGCGTCACGGGGGAGGAATGAGAAAAATCGAAACGCAATTTGTCGGCCGCGACCAGCGAGCCCTTCTGCGCCACGTGGCTTCCGAGCACTTGGCGCAGCGCCGCGTGCAACAAATGCGTGGCGGAGTGATTGAGCACGACAGCCGCCCGGTGCTTTCCATCCACGTGCGCTTGGATGCGCTCGCCGCTGTGGATCTCGCCGCTCATGACCTCGCCCACGTGCGCAATGGAGGTGCCGAGCTTTTGTGTGTCGTCGACCCGGAAGCGCCCGCTCTCGCCTACCAGTTCTCCCGAATCGCCTACTTGCCCGCCGCTTTCTGCATAGAACGGCGTTTGGTCGAGCACCACCTGCACTCTCGTGCCGGATGCCGCGCTCTGCACGTGAGCGCCGTCGACGATGATCGCGGTAACTTTGGCCGCATCGGTCAGCCGATCGTAGCCCACAAATCCCGTCTTGCCCTCGACCTTCACGCCTTCGCTTAAATCCACCGCGAATTTGCTGGCGGCGCGGCCACGGCCGCGCTGCGCCTCCATGGCGGCATCAAAGCCAGGCTGGTCGATGCCAAAGCCGCGCTCACGCGCGATATCGGCGGTCAGGTCGACTGGAAAACCAAAAGTGTCATAGAGCTTGAACACCACATCACCCGGAATCACCGTGCCGGATAGCTTCGCCATCGCGGTTTCCAGCAGCGTCATTCCAGTCGATAACGTGTCTGCAAAACGACTTTCCTCCTGCGCGATGGTTTGCGAAATGCGCTTGGCGCGTTCGACGAGCTCGGGATACGCGGTGCCCATCTCTCGCACGAGTGCAGGCACAAGCTTGTAAAAGAACGGCTCCGTCTGCTTGAGCTTGTAGCCGTGCCGAATGGCGCGACGCAGGATTCTTCGCAGCACATAGCCGCGACCTTCATTCGAAGGCATGACCCCATCCATGATGAGAAAAGCGCACGCGCGAATGTGATCGGCGATCACGCGCAGGCTGGACGATTCGAGATCTTGCGTACCGGTTGCTTCGGCTGCCGCGCGGATCAAGGAGCGGAACAAATCGATATCGTAGTTGCTATGCACGCCTTGCATGACAGCCGAGATTCGCTCGAGACCCATGCCGGTATCCACCGACGGGCGCGGAAGCGGGACCAACACGCCATCCGAAGAGCGCTCATACTGCATGAACACCAGGTTCCAAATTTCCACGAAACGATCTCCGTCTTCATCGGGTGAGCCGGGCGGGCCTCCGGGAACATCCGAACCGTGATCGTAGAAAATTTCCGTGCAAGGGCCGCAAGGGCCGGTTTCGCCCATCGCCCAAAAATTCGATTTCTCGCCGAGGCGCGTGCAACGCGTGGGTGAGACTTCGATCTCCTCGGTCCAGATCCGATGCGCCTCATCGTCGTCCTGAAAAACCGTCACCCACAACCGATCTTTCGGAATGGCCAGCGTGCCCGTGATGAAATTCCATGCAAAGTGAATGGCCTCGCGCTTGAAGTAGTCGCCGAAGCTGAAATTTCCGAGCATCTCGAAAAACGTATGGTGGCGCGCGGTGTAGCCGACATTTTCCAGATCGTTGTGTTTGCCCCCGGCACGCAGACAACGTTGCGAGCTCGCGGCACGCGAGAAGTCGCGCTTTTCTTTTCCCAAGAAGACGTCTTTGAATTGCACCATGCCCGAGTTGGTGAACAGCAGAGTGGGGTCATTCCCCGGGATGAGCGAGCTCGACGCCACCACCGTATGCCCGCTTTTTCGAAAGAATTCTAGAAAGCTGGAGCGAATCTCCGCACTGCTCATGAGCTTTTGCTTGAGGTCACGTTTCATCATGATCGAAATCCAATGCGGCTCGCACATGCGCGCCAGTAAAACCTCGCCCCGTCAGAAAACGCGCTTGACGAACTTTCTGCGCGTACTGCGTGGGAGGCGCAACGCCGAACTTCTTGGCACGCACCCGAGCCGCACGAGCAGGCCAATCCTCGACACCCTGGAGTGCGCTCTCAACGAGAGCCGCATCGACCTCGCTCACGCGAAGCGCATGACGTATCTTCATGGGGCCGTCGCCGCGCTCGGCATGATAAGCGACAAAATGCTCGATGAACCGCCCGTCGTTCACGAGATTTTCAGCTTCCAGCTCCGCGACCGCGGCAGTGGCCGCGGCGGAATCAAAGCCTTGATTGATCAACTTTACGATCAACTGGCGGCGCGTGCGGTCGCGCCGGCTCAGAAGCCCGATTGCGGCTTCGCGCGCCGAGCGAGAGGTTGGTGCAACGCGCTTTCCCATCGACACCCCAAGCGCAGCGAATTAGCGAACGATCAGCCGCGCCTCATATGAACCATCAAGCCGCACCCCGTAGGCTGGGCGCCGCCCAGCCGGTTCGCGGCGGCCTCGAGCGCGCATGGCTTAGGCTTCGCGTGCCTCTGGCAGAGGACGCGTCATGGTGGCCTTCTCCGGAACCAGCTTGGCTCGGAGCTGCGACTCGATATCTGCCGAGACCTCGGGGTGTTGCTGCAAAAACACGCGCGCGTTTTCCTTGCCCTGCCCAATGCGCTCGGCTTTGTAGCTATACCAAGAGCCCGACTTTTCCACAAAGTTGTGATTGACGCCAAGCTCGATGAGCTCGCCCTCTCGAGAAATGCCGTGCCCGTACATGATCTCGAATTCAGCCTCGCGAAACGGCGGCGCCACTTTGTTCTTCACCACCTTGACGCGGGTCTGAGAGCCCACCACCTCTTCGCCCGACTTGATGGCGCCGATGCGCCGAATATCCATGCGCACCGAGGAATAGAACTTGAGCGCGTTGCCCCCCGTGGTAGTTTCGGGATTGCCGAACATGACGCCGATTTTCATGCGGATTTGATTGATGAAGATCACGATGGTGTTCGAGCGCTTGATGTTGCCGGTGAGTTTGCGCAACGCCTGCGACATGAGACGGGCTTGCAGCCCCATATGTGAGTCGCCCATCTCGCCCTCGATTTCCGCCTTGGGCGTCAATGCTGCGACCGAGTCCACCACGACCACATCGACCGCGCCGGAGCGAACCAACATGTCGGTGATTTCAAGCGCTTGCTCGCCGGTGTCCGGCTGCGAAACCAGCAAGTCATCCACCCGCACGCCAAGCTTTTCCGCATACACAGGATCCAAGGCGTGCTCTGCATCCACGAAGGCCGCAGTGCCGCCATTGCGCTGCGCGGAAGCGATGATTTGCAACGTCAATGTGGTCTTACCCGACGACTCGGGCCCGAAAATTTCGATGACGCGCCCACGCGGAATACCACCGACGCCCAATGCGATGTCCAGGCCGAGTGAGCCGGTTGAAATGGTCTCAACTTCATAATTGGCGGCCGCGTCGCCCAGACGCATGACCGAACCTTTGCCAAATTGCTTTTCGATCTGACCCAGAGTGGCGGCAAGCGCCTTTTTGCGAGTGTCTTCCATCGAGAATTTCCTTCAAAAGATGCGCCTATTATTTCACATCTGTCTTGCGGCGAAACTTGAAAATGCGGGCTTTTCATCGTGAAATTCGCACATTTGCAACCGCGTGAATTTCCATACAGTCAGTACGAGCTTGGCTTACTGGATGAGCGTCTCGAGCCCAAGCACCTCGCGCAGCGCAAACTTCACCGCACCTCGCCGCACCGCATCACGCGAGCCTGAAAATTTTTTTCTTCTGGCAACCACGAAGCAACGGCTGCCTCGACGCAGCGCCCACGCAAACCACACCGTTCCCACCGGTTTGAGTCGAGTTCCGCCGTCGGGCCCTGCAATGCCGCTCACCGCGATCGCGACCGCTGCCCCGCTCAGATTCAACGCTTTGCGCGCCATTGCTCGGACGGTGACTTCGCTCACGGCGCCATGCCGCAACAACACCCCGCGGGATACTTGCAATTGCAATCTCTTGGCGTTGTTCGAGTAAGTCACCCAGCCTGTGTTGAACCATTGGGAACTGCCGGGAGTATCGGTCAGCACTTTCGCCACCCAACCTCCGGTGCAAGACTCGGCAGTGGCGATCTGCCAGCCGCGCGCCTGCAAGTACGTTCCCACTTTGCGGCTCAGAGCGTCCAGGTCACTCATGCGCGCATGCTACGCTTGCGCGCCGCCATGTCGAGCATTGCCCCGCTTCAGCACACCCCTGTTGTGTGGCTAGGGATATGCGTCAATCAGGCCGAATGCACGTTTTTCTCTTGTTTATTGGGTTTGGTGCATCTACGCCATTCTACGCCGGAGCGCGTTTTACGCGTGGATTGCCATGGTTTGGCGATGAATTACCGCAAGAATGTTTCCCGCGAACCGGGGCATCCCAAGATGTGTTGGCGTACTACGCGGGAAACAGCCGGACCACTCTGAGCCACGCCTTGAGTCTCACTCCAGCACGTCGGGTTTGTCGTCGAATCAGCCTCCGACAGCACCTTGACCAGATACTACGCCTCTCTTCTGCTCTGAACATGGCTGGCATCCATACGCTCAACGCACGCGGCAACGTAATGCTCCCGGTTCTCCGGGAGCATTACTCCTGGACGGATTCTCGAACTTTCCACGAGATTCAGCGCTTCCACAGCGACCTCCTCGACATCGTTCGTGAGAAGGGCATCGACTACACGTCTTTGCGAAGCGCGCTGACCCCCCAATCGACGAAGCATGAGGCAGCGTTCTTGTTTGACGAGCACCGCTGCGACAACACATTCGTTCCGGGCGTGGAATGCGCCGACGCACTTTTCAAGGCGCTCGACCCCACAACGACGCACAGCATTCTTGGCGGCGAGCTGATTGATGACCGGGATGAGATTGCACGCCCACTGCTTCGCCGTTCAGCGGTTGTCGCCAAGGATCTGGATTTCAAGCATCCATGCTTCTGCTACGTTCTCTACGTCAACAATCTGTCCGAGGGCAATGTCTCCGCCATCGACGCCAAACTGCGCGCGCATAAGGCCTATCTCGGTTACGTCCCGTGCACCTACGCAAGCCTGGCGAAGACCTTTGTGTCGATGCACCTCGTCAACCTGGTGATCAAGCACGGCGTCACCGTGATCCTCGGACATGAAGATGACCGACCGAACACCGAGAACCATAACCTGCATCTCTACGACTACGCGGCCCTTGGCCTCCGGCTGGAGAGCATCCAGTCGATGTATTTCAGCGTTTTCCTATCATACAAACCCGAGCGGATGTTCATGGAGGAGTCGGACGACGATCTTGAGATCGCGTTGCGGGCAATGTCCGAGGTGGTGGCCCCGCTGACCGAGTTCACGGTTGTCATCGCGGACGACAAGTTCGCGAAGTATTTGAAGACTGCGAAACTTGGAAAGCTGAAGAAGGCTGGCCTCGCCGAGTTGACCAGGGTTGAGCTAGAGGCAGCGATCCGCGAGAAGCTGCGGATGAGCTACCTGTACAACATGGAATGGGTTGATGAGCCCACGCACCAGCTCAGCAAGTTCAACATCATGCTCGAATTCCAGCGGCAGAGCGGGCATCCGGAGCGCATGGTAGCTGCCCTCGAATACAAGCCCGCTGAACGCGTGCTGCGGCTGATGACGGTTTCGTGAGGTTTGGTACGAACGACACCAAGTGTCGGTCGCGAATATCGCTCGATCCACCGACGAGCATTATTTCTCCGAGCCGGACGGGATGATCTGCGGCGATGTCGTCGATCCACGCCTAACTCTGGACAACCGGGACATCGTGCAAAGACACATCCGTGCATTCCTGCTTCAGTGTTACTACCAGGAAAGGCTGGCCCGAAATTGATTAATCGCAACGTCACGATTTGTTCTCGGTACTAGGAACTGTCTCCGAATTTCGCTCGGGCATAGGATTGCTCAACCGCAATGACTTCGCCGCATGGCTGAAGGACAATGAAAAGGAAATGCAGCGGCGCGCCGCTGAATGGATTCCTGAAGAATTGAGCCCCGAAGACCGCGCGGAGCTGCTCGCTTCGTTGAAGCAAGATGCGATTTCAGCGGTTGACGATGCTATCTGGCGAGTTCGCCCGATGACGCCACCCTATACGGGGCTTCCAGTCCCAATCCCCTTCCACCTCCGCGATCAGCGGCAGCAGAAATCGCTCTAGATCGGCGACCACCGTCACCAGTTGTTCGGGTGCCGCCGCCATCCGCTCACGGGTCAGGAAGGTCCGCCACTGGCCGCCCCAGGTCTCGATATATGCCTCGCTGAATCCGGTCGGCTTCTTCTGCGGCAGCGCCGTTTCTCGTCGCGCGAAGGTCTGACGAATTGCCGCAGCGAGTGGCGCCCTCACCAACTCGAACGTCTCGGCGATCAACCACAGGTCGTAGTAGTCCTTCAGCCGGCTGTTGGTAATACCGCGCGTCGCGAGGGCGTGGAACTTCTCGGCGACTACTGTCTGGATCGGATAGGCCCGCAGGTGCGGCGGCGGCGCATCGAGCAGCGCGGGATAGTCAATCTCGATGGGACCGGGAGTGATGGCGTCGCCAAAGCCTACATCCACCTGGATCGGGATGCGCGCGCCGGCGATCGCGGCATGGGTGCGTACGCGCACGCCGCCGTACTCAAAATCCTCGCGGATCGGCGCGGCTTCGAGTCCAGCGACATCGAAGAGCACGCCGTCGTCGTCAACGGGCTGGGTCAGGATCGCGCGAAAGGTTTCGCCAATCGCCTTGGGATTGTTCTCACCATAGCCGAGCAGGTCCAGGTCGCGCGTCGGCCGAAACGGCGCTTCAACCCATGTCACGAACAACATCGCGCCCTTGAGGATAAATCTGTTGCGATGCTCCGACTGGCTCAGCCGATACAACAACCTTTCCAGTGCATAGCGGGTCAGCAGGATCTGGAAATCGGCGCGCTCGTCGCGTGATCGTTGCAGCAACCGAGCACGCACCGAGGCACCGACGTTCTTCAGGGGTTCACGTGCCATCGGCTGCCGTCGCTTCGACATAGGGCTTCATGGCCAACCAGACCCGAGCCTTCGTGGCGTATCGCCACAGTTGATCGCTCGTCGCCTTGCGCTGGCGCAGACCCTCGCGCAGCCCTTCCATGGCCACGTCGATGCCAACCTTGGCGCGATACCGGAAGCAATCGACGATGGTCCGCGCCGGATCGGTGATCACCACCTCGATGCCCTCGATGCGGTGGCGTTGGACACCTTCGGTCAGCGCCGATCCCGCGAACCGCACGAAGCGGATCGGCGGATAGTCGATCCGCGGGCGCCAAGCAGTACGCTCGATCGCCATCCAGACGCTCGACGGCATCTGCAGGGTCAGCCCGTGGAACTGCATCGCCGACACCAGGCAGACGATGCCTTTGGGCACGAGCGCCGCGGCTTCGGCCAGCGTGCGACGGGCATCGGCCGACCCATCGGCAAGCTGGTACAGCCCGCGCGCCGGACGCACAACGACGCCATCTCGGACCAGACGCGCCAGCGTCTCCGGGCCGATGCCGTGGGCGGCAAAATCCTTGCGTCGCATTATGGGGCGGGCGCCCAGCAGTTCGAGGACTTGGGTGCGCTGCGTGCTAATCGCGCTCAATGTGACGTTTCCTCTGCTAGACGTGAAATATAGCAGAGGTTTCGTCACATTCCACCGACCTATGCGCAGGGAAAGCGTCTCTAGGGCGGAAGTAAGCCTGTCGGGCGACTCGGTAGAAACGAAGAAATAATCGGTCTATTCCACAAGTCTCGAAAAAGTACCCCAAAATCACCCCATCGGTAAATTCGGCAACTCAGTAAACTATTGATTATAAATTGAAAGATACAGATATAAGCCCGCACGCCGCCCACACCCCCATGATGCAGCAGTACCTGCGCATCAAGGCAGAGCACCCGGATGTGCTGCTGTTCTATCGCATGGGCGATTTTTACGAGATGTTCTATGACGACGCCCGCCGCGGCGCCGAGCTTCTCGATATTGCGCTGACGCAGCGCGGCGCATCGGCGGGCGCACCGATCCCCATGGCCGGGGTGCCCGCGGTGAGTGTCGATCAATATTTGCACAAGCTCGTGCGGCTGGGTGAGTCGGTTGCCATTTGCGAGCAGACAGCGCGCGAAAGCTCGCTTGCGAAGGGCCCGATGATGCGCGAAGTGGTGCGCATCGTGACGCCGGGCACGGTCACCGATGCGGCGCTTCTTGATGAGCGCAGCGAGACCTTGCTGGCGAGCGTGTGCTGCGGTGCCGGTGAGCGCATCGGGCTTGCCTGGCTCGATTTGGCCGCGGGAAGCTTTCGCATCATCGAGCTCGAGACGCGCGACGCGCTCGAGGCCGAGCTCGGACGGCTCGCCCCCGCGGAAGTCTTGGTTCCTGCAGATACTCATACCAAGTTTGCCGAGGGCCGGCCCGGGTGGCGGGCGCGGCCTGAGTGGCAGTTCGATACCGCTGCTGCGCACCGGCTCTTGTGTGAGTTGTTTGCGACGCGCGACCTCGCAGGTTTCGGCTGCGAACATTGGTCGCTCGCGCTGGGTGCGGCCGGCGCCTTGATTGCGTTCGTGCGTGAAACCCAAAAGACGTCGCTCCCGCACATCCGCGCGCTCACCCCCGAGCGGCGCGACGACGCCCTGTTCATGGACGGCGCGACGCGGCGCAATCTTGAAATCACCGAAAGCCTGGCGGGTCGATCGGAGCTCACGCTCGCGGGAGTCATGGACACGGCGGTCACGGCCATGGGTTCGCGGCTATTGCGGCGCTGGCTTACGCGCCCGATTCGAGATCACCTCGAGCTCGCCGCGCGTCACGACGCGGTCGCGGCGCTGTCGGGCGCAACGATCCGTGCGGAGCTCGGACTGGCGCTGCGCCAGATCGGCGACATGGAACGCATCCTCGCGCGCATCGCGCTGACCTCGGCTCGTCCACGGGATCTCGTGCATTTGCGCAATGCGTTGGCTGCGCTTCCGTCGCTGCTCCGAGCATTGGCGGTGAGCGAAAACGTCCGCGTCGTTCAGCTGGCGCAGTCGGTGAGCGTTCACCAGGAAGAGCTCGAGCTGCTTCAGTGCGGCATCGATGAGTCGCCGCCGCACCAGTTGAAGGACGGGGGCGTCATTGCTGCCGGGTTCGATGCCGAGCTGGACGAGCTACGAGCGCTGGCGAGCAACACCGAAGAGTTTCTGTCGCAGCTCGAGGCGAATGAACGCGAGCGCACTGGGTTATCGAGCCTGCGGCTTGGATTCAATCGCGTGCAGGGCTTTTTCATCGAAGTCAATCGCTCGCAAGCCGAGCGTGTGCCGCAGGAGTATCTGCGCCGGCAAACTGTCAAGTCTGCGGAGCGATTCATCACACCCGAGCTCAAGCAATTTGAGGACCGCGTGTTGGGAGCGCGTGAAAAATCGCTCACGCGCGAGCGCGAGCTCTATTCCCAGATATTGGCCGATCTGACGCGAACCCTTGCGGTGCTTCAAAAAAGCGCGGCGGCGGTTGCCGAGATCGATGTGCTCGCCGCGTTCGCCCGCAATGCCGTCGATCTCGACTGGCGCCGGCCGGAGTTCGTTGCACGGCGCTCACTGAAAATCTCGGCGGGCCGGCATCCCATCGTCGAACGCGCGGCGCGCGGCCGGTTCATCGCCAATGATCTGGATCTGGATGATGAGGTGCGCATGCTGGTCATCACGGGGCCCAACATGGGCGGCAAAAGCACGTATATGCGTCAAGCCGCCTTGCTCGCCGTGATGGCCCATGCGGGCTCGTTCGTGCCCGCGCAAAGGGCCGTGTTCGGCCCGCTCGATCGCATTTTCACTCGCATCGGCGCGGCGGATGATTTGGCCGGCGGCCGTTCGACCTTTATGCTCGAAATGACTGAGACGGCATGTATCTTGAACAACGCGACGGCGAACAGCCTCGTGCTCATGGATGAAGTGGGCCGCGGCACCGGCACGTTCGATGGCCTTTCACTGGCGTGGGCCAGCGCGCAATTCATTGCGGAACATATCGGCGCCTTCACCCTGTTCGCCACGCACTATTTCGAGATGACGCGGCTTGCCGAGTGTTGCCGAGGCGTCGCCAACGTTCACCTTGCTGCGGTCG
Organism: uncultured Steroidobacteraceae bacterium; assembly: GCA_964247385.1. Taxonomy (GTDB): domain Bacteria; phylum Pseudomonadota; class Gammaproteobacteria; order Steroidobacterales; family Steroidobacteraceae; genus TMP-86. The sequence continues at coordinate 98,250 of CAXTUB010000004.1, forward strand.
AGCACGAAGAAAAACTCGTCTTTTTGCATCGAGTGAACAAGGGCGCCGCTAGCCGCAGTTACGGGCTGCAGGTCGCAGCACTTGCCGGTGTGCCGCCCGATGTGATCTCGAGCGCACGGCGCATGCTGGCTGACTTGGAGCTTGGGCGTGGCGGCGTGGAGAGTTCAAGCGGGGATGAAGTTGCCCCGAACATCGTTGCCGACGTGAGCGTTAGCGCCAGCGTTTCGCGCCATGTAGAACCTGCGGCGGCGCTGGAGCGCTTGCGCCGCGTCGATGTCGACAGCTTGAGTCCACGTCAAGCGCTCGATCTGCTCTATGAAATGAAGTCTCTCGATCAACCGCCGTTGACCTGACCGCCAAGATTCCTCGCGCACTCAGTGGCGTTGCCGCCATCGCTGGCAGTGGCAGCCTCAATGACTCTGGCCGCTTCAATGGCATTGGCAGTGTCAATGACTCTGGCCACTTCACTGGCGTTGGCGGCCTCAATGACTTTGACCGCCTCGACTCGAAAGGCCGAACGATCCATCCTGCAAGAATTGTCCGGTCGCTCGCGCTACGGCGCGCGAGAACACCATGGTCGTGTGGGTTACGGGCAGCACCAAGTGTTCGATGGCGCCCACCAGGCGAGTTTCATCGACGGCCACTGAGCCATCGTTCGGAAGAGGGAGCCGGGCAATCAACCGCCCGGCGCCGCCCGGCACGCTTCCCGCGATGACCCCGACTTCTCGTCCCGCGTAGGCTCGCGGCTCGCCCACGGCGGAGATGGACCGCATGTGCGCACCCATGGCGCGCCGAAAAAGAGGCAGCGCCGCGAGGCGCCGTCCCACCAGACTTCCTTGCACCGGTGCGCCCAAGAGCACGACCCGCCCCGGCGCAATGGCCGGGCCCGAGTCCGGATTTTCGTTGTCTTCAAGCGCTTTCAGCACCACGAGCCCGCCGAGGCTATGGCCCACCAGATGCACCATCGGCGTGGACAGTGCGTGGCAAAAGAAGCGCAGCTCACGAGCCTGGGCCCACGCACCGCTGGCAACACTGCGGTAAGAAAAGGCTTTGACGTGCGCGCGATAATGCCGCTGCAGAAGCCTCCGAAACACCATGAACTCGAAGCCGCGCATCCACAAGCCATGCACGAGGACGACGGTCGCCTCGCGCGGGTTCGTCATCGGGCTGATGTAGACATCACGATTGCACGCTCTAAATCTTCGGCGGCGAAACGGTGCGGATGTGCAATTCCTTGAGTTGCGCATCGCTCACTTCGGAGGGCGCATCGGTAAGAGGGCACGCGGCCGTCTGCGTTTTTGGAAATGCGATGACATCGCGAATGCTGTCAGCCCCGGCCATGAGCATGGCAATACGATCGAGACCAAACGCAATGCCGCCGTGAGGCGGCGCACCGAGCTTCAATGCATCGAGCAGGAAGCCAAACTTGGAGCGGGCTTCTTCCGGCGAAATTCCGAGCAAGCCAAACACCACGGACTGCAGCTCCTGCGAATGAATTCGCACCGACCCGCCCCCGAGCTCGTTTCCGTTGAGCACGAGATCGTAGGCTTGCGCCAACGCATTGCCCGGATCGGCGGCGAGCGCTTCCGCATCGACGTTCTTCGGGCTCGTGAACGGATGATGCATGGCCACCCAACGTTTCTCATCGGCGTCCCAGTCAAACATGGGAAAATCCACTACCCACAGCGCGCGCCATCCGGATTCGACCACGCCGAGATCCTGCGCCACCTTCAGGCGCAAAGCGCCCAGCGCATCGCTCACCACCTTCGCCGTATCCGCGCCGAAAAAAATGAGGTCACCGTCGCGCGCCTGCGTGCGATCGAGAATGCCTCGAATGGCTTGATCGCTCAAAAACTTGAGGATGGGTGATTGCAGGCCCTCGCGGCCGCGTGCCGCTTCGCTCACCTTCACGTAGGCAAGCCCCCTTGCGCCATAACGTGCAACGAACGCGGTGTAGTCATCGATCTGCTTGCGCGTGAAACTCGCACCGCCCGGCGCGCGCAAAGCCGCGACCCGGCCTTTGGGGTCAGAAGCAGGCTGCGCGAATACCTTGAACTCGCACCCGCGCACGAGATCCGCCACATCGACCAGCTCCAGCTTCACGCGCAAATCGGGCTTGTCGGATCCGAAACGTCGCATGGCTTCGGCATAGGTCATGCGCGGGAGCGGCGCCGCGATATCGGCGCCCAGCACTTCTTTGAACAAGGCGAGGAACAGCTTTTCCATCAAAGCCTGAATCGATTCTTGATCGAGAAACGAAGTCTCGATATCCAGCTGCGTGAATTCGGGCTGCCGATCGGCGCGTAAATCCTCATCGCGAAAGCAGCGCACGATTTGGTAATAACGATCGAAGCCCGCCACCATCAACAGCTGCTTGAAGATTTGCGGGGACTGGGGCAGCGCGAAAAATTTCTGCGGATGCGTGCGGCTTGGCACCAGATAATCGCGGGCTCCCTCCGGCGTGGCCTTCGTCAACATAGGCGTTTCGATGTCGATGAAGCCGTGCGCATCGAGAAACTTGCGCATGGCCTGTGTGATGCGATGACGCAGAAGTAGGCGCTCACGCATCTCTTCTCGGCGCAGATCGAGGTACCGATACTTGAGCCGTAGCTCCTCGCCCACGTCTTCATCGAGCTGAAAAGGCAGTGGCTCGGAGCGGTTCAAGATGACCAGGTCGCTCGCCAGTAATTCCACCGCGCCGGTTTTCAATTGCGAGTTGGCCGTCCCCTCGGGCCGCTCGCGCACACGGCCCCGCACCTGCAATACATATTCGTTGCGCACCCGTTCGGCCTGCGAAAATACCGCGGCCAACTCGGGGTTGAACACGATTTGCAGCAAGCCTTCACGGTCGCGCAGATCGATGAAGATGACGCCGCCATGATCCCGGCGGCGCTGCGCCCAGCCCGCAACCGTAATTGTTTCACCCAGGAGCGCGCGGCCAACTTGGCCGCAATAATGAGTCCGCATGTGAGACAAGCTTAGATGAGTCGCGCCGCGGGCGCAGCGCGTCAGCTTGCCGCGTTCGGGCTGCTCGCCGGCTTCTTGCTTTCGGCCGCCGGCTTCGACGTAGTTTCCTTCGCAGGTTTCGCCTCAGGCTTCGAAGCCGGCGCCGCCGCGGGTTTGCTCGCGCTTTCTGCCGCGGGCTTTGCAGACTTTTCGGCCGCCGCGGGCGCGGGCGTGCTGTCAGCTTTTTTCTCGTCCTTCTTGTCGTCTTTTTTCGCCTCGGCCGGCGCATCAGCCTCAGGCTTACCGGCCAAATTGCGCTGGCTGTCCTTGTCTGATTTGAAATCCGTTTCGTACCATCCCGAGCCTTTCAAGCGAAACACAGGCGCCGAGATCAATCGCTTGAGCGTGGGCTTGCCGCAGGCGGGACACTCAGTGATCGGCGGATCGCTGATTTTTTGCATGACCTCGGAGTCGTGGCCGCACGCCTCGCATTGATACTCGTAAAACGGCATGATTTCCTCGAAACAAGCGCTTATTTGCGCGCGAAAGTATAGCGGAGGCGGGGGCGCGGCGGCGGATGCCGCCGTGCACCCCTGCGGATTAATGCAGCCGCTCCTTGTCAAAATCCATGTGCCCGCGGTGCACCTTGGCGATGATACGATCCCCCGGCACGAAGTCGCCGCGCAGCAGCCGCTCCGCCAAAGGATTTTCGATCTGCGATTGAATCGCGCGCTTCAACGGACGCGCGCCGTAGACCGTGTCGAAGCCCGCCTCGCCAATCCGATCGCGCGCCGCTTCATCCAACCGCAGCTGAATGTCGCGCTCGGCCAAGCGGCTGCGCAAGCGGGCCAACTGGATGTCGACGATGGCGCGAATCTGCTCGCGGCCGAGCGAATGAAACACCACAATATCATCGATCCGGTTGATGAATTCGGGCCTGAAATGCTGCGCAACGATGGCGATGACCGCCTGTTTCATCTTGGCGTAATCCGCCTCACCCGACATTTCTTGAATGGCGTGACTACCCAAATTCGACGTCATGATGATGACGGTGTTGCGAAAGTCGACCGTGCGGCCCTGGCCATCGGTGAGACGGCCATCGTCGAGCACCTGCAAGAGCACGTTGAAGACATCCGGGTGCGCCTTCTCGATTTCATCGAGCAGGATCACGCAGTACGGCCGGCGGCGCACGGCCTCGGTCAGGTAGCCACCCTCCTCGTAACCGACGTAGCCGGGAGGCGCACCGATGAGGCGTGCGACCGAATGCTTCTCCATGAACTCCGACATATCGATGCGCACCAAGGCATCTTCGGTATCGAACATGAACTCAGCGAGCGCTTTGCAGAGCTCGGTCTTGCCAACGCCGGTGGGACCCAGAAACAGGAACGAGCCGCTCGGCCGCTTCGGATCGGACAGGCCGGCGCGAGTGCGGCGGATGGCATCGGAGACGACTTTCACCGCCTCGTTCTGGCCCACCACGCGCTTTTCCAAGGCTTCTTCCATGCGCAAGAGTTTTTCGCGCTCGCCCTCGAGCATGCGAGAGACGGGAATGCCCGTCCACTTCGAAACGACCTCGGCGATCTCCTCGTCCGTGACGTTGTTGCGTAGCAGCTGCGTCGGCTTCTGCTCGACTTCCATGGCCTTGGCCAAACGCGTCTCGAGCTCGGGAATCTTGCCGTATTGCAGCTCGGACATGCGGCCGAGATCCTGCGCGCGGCGCGCAATCTCGAGATCTTGCTTGGCGCGCTCGAGCTCTTCCTTGATGTGCGCAGCCCCTTGCACCGAAGCCTTCTCCGACTTCCATACTTCATCGAGGTCCGCATATTCGCGCTCGAGCTGCGCCAACGTCTCTTCGAGCGTGGAGAGGCGCTTGCGCGAAGCTTCGTCCGATTCTTTGTTGAGCGCTTCACGCTCGATTTTCAACTGGATGATGCGCCGGTCGAGCCGATCCAACGCCTCGGGCTTGGAATCGATTTCCATGCGGATGCGCGAGCCGGCCTCATCGATGAGATCGATGGCCTTGTCAGGCAACTGCCGATCCGAAATGTAGCGATGCGACAGAGTCGCCGCCGCGACGATGGCGGGGTCGGTGATTTCCACGCCGTGATGCACTTCATAGCGCTCCTTGAGCCCGCGAAGAATGGCGATGGTGTCCTCCACGCTCGGCTCGTTCACCATGACTTTCTGAAAGCGCCGCTCGAGCGCCGCGTCTTTCTCGATATATTTGCGATACTCATCGAGCGTGGTCGCGCCGACGCAATGCAGCTCGCCGCGCGCCAGCGCAGGCTTCAGCATGTTGCCCGCGTCCATGGAGCCTTCGGCTTTGCCGGCGCCCACCATGGTATGAATCTCGTCGATGAACAGAATGATCTGGCCTTCCTGCTTGGATAAATCATTCAGCACGGACTTGAGACGCTCCTCGAACTCGCCGCGAAATTTGGCGCCAGCGATCAATGCGCCCATGTCGAGCGCAAGAATCCGCTTGTTGCGCAGTCCTTCCGGCACCTCGCCGTTCACGATGCGCTGCGCGAGACCTTCGACGATGGCGGTCTTGCCCACACCCGGCTCGCCGATGAGCACGGGATTGTTCTTGGTGCGACGCTGCAGCACCTGAATGGTGCGGCGGATCTCGTCATCCCTGCCGATGACCGGATCGAGCTTTTCCTGCGTCGCGCGCTCGGTCAGATCGACGGTGTATTTTTCCAGCGCCTGCCGATTTTCTTCCGCGCCGGCATCGTCCACTTTCGCGCCGCCGCGTAAATCATCGATGGCCGCCTCGAGCGCCTCGCGCTTCAGTCCAACGGATTTCAGCGCACGGCCCAGCTCGCCGCGATCGTCCAGCGCAGCCAACAGAAACAGCTCGCTGGAAATGAACTGATCGTTTCGCTTTTGCGCGAGCTTGTCGGCGAGATTCAAGAGCTTGTTCAGATCCCCACTGATCTGTACATCGCCGCCCGTTCCTTCCACCTGCGGCAAACGATCGAGTGCGGCAGACATTTCCGAGCGCAATTGCGGGACACGCGCGCCGGCCTTGTCCAAGAGCGCGCGTGCGCTGCCGCCGTTTTGATCGAGCAGCGCCGTCATGAGATGCACGGGCTCGATGAATTGATGATCCCGGCCAACGGCGAGAGATTGCGCATCGGCCAAGGCTTGCTGAAATTTGGTGGTCAGCTTGTCCATTCGCATAGAAGATACCTATCGATTCGAAAAGGTTGAAAGCTTGGAACAGCAGCTTTTGTGGGGTCGCCCAAAGTGCTATTCAACCACGATTGGGCCCGGTTTCCCGCCAGATCAGCGCGGCGTGGCGTCCTGTTTTTCCATCGCGCCTGTAGGAGAAAAACCGTTGCGAGTCCAGGTCAGTGCAACTGGCATCGCCGAAGATTCCGGTCACGCCCAGGCGGAGCAATCGCTGACGGCCGAGCAAAGGCAAGTCGGCGAGAAACTTGCCCGGACCGCTCGGAGCGAACGCGGCATTGGCGATGCTATCGACCGAGCAAAAGGCCTCGTAGACCTCTTCGCCCACCTCGAACCGAGCGGCGCTAATGGCGGGCCCGAGCCAGGCCAACAGCTCTGCTGCATCGCACGCGAAAGCGCCGACCGCAGCGTCGAGAACGCCGGCGGCCAACCCACGCCATCCCGCATGCACGGCCGCGATGCATGACCCGGATCGGTCGCACAACAGCACGGGCAGGCAATCGGCGGTGAGTACGGCGCATACCACACCGGCATTTCGTGTCAACGCTCCATCGGCGCTGAGCGGGCGCTCGTCCGCATCCAGATCGGCGACCACGGTCCCATGGACTTGATTGAGCCAAACGGGCTCGCCCGGCAAATCGAGCTCAGCCCGCAAGCGGCGGCGGTTCTCTTCCACACGGGGCAATTCATCGCCCACATGGGCAGCCATGTTGGCGCTCGAATACGGCCCTTCGCTCGCGCCATGATGCCGAAGCGAAAATGCCGCATGCACACCGGCCGGGGCCGGCCAATCGGGGATTATCGTTTCGATCATGCGCCGCTAGATTCGCTGTTCCGAGCGCAGTCCGTGTGCGAAGCCGCCCGAGTGCGCCTTTGAATCCACGCGCAGCTCATCGATCAGATGCTGCATGTCTTCAGGAAGCGGTGCGTTGCAGTCGATGGACTGGTGAGTGTGCGGCGATACGAAGCCAAGCGATGCCGCATGCAATGCCTGACGCCGGAAACTCTGCAGCGTGTGCAAAAGCGTCGCGCTAGCGCCCCGAGGCACGAGCGGACGCCCGCCATACTCGGGGTCGCCCACGATCGGGTACTTCGCATGCGCCAGGTGTACCCGGATTTGATGCGTGCGCCCCGTCTCGAGGCGCACCCGCACGAGCGTATGCGCACGGAACTTCTCGATCACACGGTAGTGGGTCACGGCCGGGCGCCCGTCGGATCGCACGCTCATGCGCACGCGATCGACCCGGTGACGGCCGATGGGCTGGCGGATCTCGCCGCCGCCCGTCATCACTCCATTGCACACGGCGAGATATTCACGCCGCACCTCGCGCGCGGCGAGCTGCTCGGTCAACGCCGCGAACGCATTGTCGGTGCGCGCAATCAAGAGCAGCCCGCTCGTATTCTTATCCAGCCGGTGCACGATGCCGGCTCGAGGCACGCGGGCAAGCGCTGGGTCGAAGGCAAGCAGGCCGTTCTGCAGGGTATGCGCCAAATTTCCCGCCCCAGGATGCACCACCAAGCCCGCCGGTTTATCGATCACCAAGCACTGATCATCGCTGTAGACGATGGCAAGCGGCATGGACTCGGGCTCGATATCTGCTGATACGCGCTCAACCGGCATACGCACCTGAAGTCGCTCGCCGGCCTGGGCGGTGTGGCTGGCCTTGCAAGGCTCACCACCTTGCGTGATTGTGCCTTCGCGAATCCAAGCGGCCACTTGCGTGCGCGAAGTGTCGGGCAACAGGCGCGCGAGCGCGGCATCCAGACGCATGCCCGACAGCTCAGCGCTGATTTCCACTTCGATCTCGCGGAACTCCGGGCTCATGGGATACTCGAAATTCTACGCGATGGGTCATCCGCTATACTGCCGCGCCGGTTTTCACCTGGAGCATAGTAGAATTAGCAGCGCAGATTCGAGCGTGCCGCATTGTTTTCAGAAGATTTCCTACCCCGCGCGGCTGCATTGGGCAATGGCTTTCTTGAGCGTCGCGCTTGTGCTCACCGCGTGCCGCTCGCACCGCGGTGAGGATGCCAAGGCCACACCGGAAATTCTGTACGAGCGCGCCAACAAAGCGCTCAAAGGCCAAAATTTCGGCGACGCCATCAAGCTGTTGGAAAATCTGGACTCGCGCTTTCCGTTCAGCGACGCGGCGCGCCAAGGCCGGCTCGACATCATCTACGCCTATTATAAAAATCGGGCCACCGAGCAAGCGGTCGACGCGGCAGAATCGTACATTCGCGAAAACCCGACCAGCCCACGCGTGGACTATGCCTATTACATGACGGGGCTCGTGTATTTCGAACGCCAGCCCAACTTCATCGAGCGCTGGTTCAAGGTTGATTTGTCGGAGCGCGCGCCGTCCGATGCGCTCAAGTCGTTCGACTCGTTCTCACAGCTCATCAAGCGATATCCGCGCAGTGAGTATGCGCCGGATGCGCGCCAGCGCATGATTTACTTGCGCAATCGGCTTGCGGCGTACGAGATGCAAGTGGCGGACTATTACATGCGCCGCGGCGCGTACGTGGGCGCCATGAATCGCGCGAAATACTGCGTTGAGAACTACGACGGCGCCCCGGCCGTCCAGCCGGCGTTGCGAGTGCTCGTCGATGCCTACCGTGCGCTGGGGATGAATGATCTGGCGGCCAATAGTGAGCGCGTCTATCGAGAGAATTTTCCGGACGATGTGCAGTTGGCGAAGAAGAAAAAACATTGGTGGTCGTTTAATTGATCGGTTGAACTGGCGTTCGAGATTGCGCTAGGTCTTATAGCCGCTGGTGATGGGATAGCGCCAATCTCGGCCAAATGCACGCCCGCTCACTCGCACGCCGGGCGGCGCCTGCCGCCGCTTGTACTCGTTGCGCTTGACGAGGTCGAGTACCCGCACCACCACCGCGCGATCGAACCCGCGCGCACAAATTTGGTCCACCGATAAATCTTCTTCGATGAATGCTTCGAGGATCGGGTCGAGCACATCGTAGGGAGGCAGGCTGTCCGTGTCTTTTTGGTCGGCTCGCAATTCCGCGGAAGGCGGCCGCTCGAGCACGCGCTGCGGAATGACTTCTTGCTTCTGATTGCGCCATCGCGCGAGCCGATAGACCAGCGTCTTGCTGCAATCTTTGATGGGCGCAAAGCCTCCGGCCATGTCGCCGTACAACGTGCAAAATCCCACCGCCATCTCGCTCTTGTTGCCCGTGGTCAGCAGCATCTTGCCGGTCTTGTTGGAGATTCCCATGAGCAATAGGCCGCGGCAGCGCGCCTGGATATTCTCCTCGGCCGTGTCAGGCTTGGAGCCGGCGAACTCTTTGCGCAAGGCCTCGAGCGCCGCCTCGAACAAGCCGTCGATCGGAATGACGCTGTGCTTCACGCCGAGAAGTTTTGCCTGCAGCGCCGAATCCTCATTGCTCATTTGCGAGGTGTAGCAGGACGGCATGGCAACCGAATGCACACGTTTGCGGCCGAGCGCATCGACCGCGATGCAGAGCGTGAGCGCTGAGTCGATGCCGCCCGACAGCCCCATGACGACGCCCGGAAATCGATGCTTGTCGACGTAGTCGCGCGTGCCCTGCACGAGTGCGGAATAAACGCTTTCCTCTTCGCTCTGCAAGGGCTCGGTCTTGCCCGGCACCGCACGCACCGTGCCGCCCACCAACTCGAACTCCATCGGATATAAGCCTTCTTCGAAGGCCGGCGCGCGCAGGGTGACGGCCCCATTCGCGTCCATGACGAACGAGTTGCCATCGAACATGAGCTCGTCTTGACCGCCGAGCAAGTTCACGAAAGCCAGCGGCAAGCGCACGTCCCGAATGCGCTCGCGCACCACGGTCACTTCCCGCGACTGCTGCTTGCCGACTTCGTAGGGCGATGCGTTGATGACCGCGAGCATTTGCGCTCCGGCATTGCGAGCCTGGATGGCGGGCTCTCTTCCCCACACGTCCTCGCACACCAAGACGCCGACCTTGATTCCTTCAATGTCGACGACGGTGGCTTCGTCGCCGGGCGTGAAATAGCGCTTTTCATCGAACACGCGATAGTTGGGCAACAGTGCTTTGCGGTGATTGCCGATCAGCTCATCGTCGCGAATAATCGCCGCCGAGTTGTAAATCGCGCCGCCCACATATTCCGGATAGCCCACGATGAGCGTGATGCCGCGGACTTCACGCTTCAGACGGTCGAGAGAGCGCGCAACCTGCAAGCGCATGCTGGAGTGAAACAGCAGGTCTTCCGGCGGATAACCGCAAACCGCGAGCTCCGGCAGCATCACGAAGTGCGCTTTGTATTTTGAGCGCGCAGTCTCTGCTGCTTCGATGATTCGGGTGGTGTTGCCGTCGACATCGCCGACGACGAGATTGAGTTGCGCCATGACGCCGCGCAGCCGTGCGCTCGCTGCCATGGGTTATCCCGACGAGTGAGCGCGCACTACTTGCGCTTGCGCCGCCGCGCCGATGGCGAGCTTCGAGGTTTCGCCTTGACGCGCTTCGCCGAACGGGATGGCTTGCGCTTGCCGCCGCGGCGCAGACGGCGCGCAATGGCCGTGCCCAATTCCGCCGGTGAACGCACCGTGGTAATACCAGCCGCTTCGAGCGCCTCGAACTTCGCCGCTGCGGTGCCTTTGCCGCCCGCGACAATGGCGCCCGCATGCCCCATGCGCTTGCCGGGCGGTGCGGCGGTGCCGGCGATATAAGCAACCACAGGCTTGCTCACGTAGCTGCGTATGAAATCCGCCGCCGCCTCTTCATCGCTCCCGCCGATCTCGCCCACCATCACAATGCCTTCGGTCTGCGCATCGGATTCGAACAGCCCGAGCACGTCGATGAAATTCATGCCGCGCACCGGGTCTCCGCCGATGCCCACGCACGTGCTCTGTCCCAAGCCTTCGTTGGTGGTTTGGAACACGGCCTCATACGTCAGCGTGCCCGAGCGTGAGACGATGCCGATGCGTCCTTTTTGATGAATGAACCCGGGCATGATGCCGATCTTGCACTCGCCCGGCGTGATGATGCCAGGGCAGTTCGGCCCGATGAGACGGATGCCACGTCCCGAGAGAGCCGCCTTGACACGCACCATGTCGTTCACCGGAATGCCTTCGGTGATGCACACGATGAGCTCGATGCCCGCATCCGCCGCTTCGAGGATGGAATCCGCCGCGAACGGCGCGGGCACGTAGATCATGCTGACGCTGGCGCCGGTCTGCTCCACCGCATCTTTCGCCGTGTCGAACACGGGCAAATTCAAATGAGTGCTGCCGCCACGACCCGGCGTTACGCCGCCGACCACGTGGGTGCCATACGCAATGCACGCTTCCGAATGAAACGTGCCTTGCTTGCCCGTGAAACCCTGGCAGATGACGCGCGTATTTTTATTGACCAAAATGCTCATCGCGCCTTCCCGGCCAGGCTCACCGCCTTGGTCGCCGCATCGGTCAAGTCACTCGCAGCGGTAATGGCGAGCCCGCTTTTCGCAAGCAGTTCGCGCGCGATCTCGGCATTGGTGCCTTCGAGCCGCACGATCACCGGCAACTTCACGCCAACTTCTTTCACGGCGGCAATGATGCCCTCGGCAATCATGTCGCAGTGGACGATGCCGCCGAAGATATTGATGAGGATGGCCGCCACGCGCGGGTTCGACAAAACCAGTTTGAATGCCGCAGCCACGCGCTCCTTGGTGGCGCCGCCGCCCACATCGAGAAAATTGGCGGGCGATCCGCCATGCAGCTGGATGAGATCCATGGTGGCCATGGCCAGGCCCGCGCCATTCACCATGCACGCAATGTTGCCATCGAGCGAGACATAGTTGAGCTCGTGCGATGCAGCCTCGCGCTCCATGGCGTCCTCTTGGCTTGCGTCGCGCAGGCCCACCAAATCCTTGTGGCGGTAAAGCGCGTTGTCTTCGATGTTGATCTTCGCATCGAGCGCCACCAAGTTGCCATCGCTCGTGACGATGAGCGGGTTCACCTCGACCAAACTCGCATCCTGCTCCAGATACAGCTTGTATAACGCGTGCGCGATGCGTGTGAATTGCGCAATCTGCGCGCCGGAGAGCCCGAGGCCGAACGCAAGCTGGCGGCACTGAAAGTCCTGCAGCCCTGCGGCGGGGTGCACATTCACGCGCAGAATTTTTTCCGGCGAATGCTCGGCCACTTCCTCGATGTCCATGCCGCCCGCGGCCGATGCGACGAACGCCACGCGGCTGGCATCGCGATTGAGCACCACGCTCAAGTAGATCTCGCGCGCAATGCTCGAGCCCGTCTCGATGTAGACCTGCGTGACAGGCAAACCTTGCGTCCCGGTTTGATGCGTCACCAAGGTGGTGCCGAGCATTTTCTTGGTGTGGTCACGCACCGCGTCCAAGTTTTTCGAAAGTTTGACGCCGCCCGCCTTGCCGCGGCCGCCGGCATGAACTTGCGCCTTGACGACCCACACCGACCCGCCGAGCTCCTTGGCGGCGGCGACCGCCTCCTCCGGCGAGGCCGCGACCTTGCCGTTCGGCACTGGAATTCCGTAGCGCTCGAAGAGCTGCTTGGATTGGAATTCGTGCAGATTCATGCAGGCCTCTTGAGTCTTTGCGCGGCATTACGCGTCGCGCGGTACGCGAAAGTCGCGGCAGCGCGCTATTCTGAATTAAGCTTCGCTGCAGCGCAAAGCATCGCGGGGCGGCATCTTGAACGTAGCGGCGGAACCAACCGCATCGGGCCAAACGCCCCCTGCTTCCGGCGGCACGGGTAAGTCACCTCGCCGGGGCGACTCTGCGATCAGCGCTCTCCCGATTGCTCCTGCGCTGACGTGGCGCGTGCTCGGAATCTTGAATCTGTACCGCGTGTTCGTGCCGTTGGTGCTCACCGGCGTGCTGTATGCGGGTGGCGCGCGCGCGTTGGGTGTGGAATCACGCAGCGCTTTCTTGAGCGCGTGCTTCGCCTATCTCGCCTTCGGTTGTCTGTGCGTTCTGACGGTCAAGCGCCGCATCGCAACCGCGCGCATTCAATCGATCGTGCAAGGCGTGTTTGACGTGCTGCTGCTGATTCTCATTCTGAATGCGTGCGGCGGCATCGCGAGCGGATTAGGCTTGTTGCTCATCGTGCCGGTCGGCGCCGCGTCGCTTCTGCTCACGCCGCGCCTCGCGTTGTTTTTCGCGGCGCTCACTGTCGTTGCGCTCTTGGGCCAGACCATCTGGCTGAGCATCGTGGGCCGATTGGATACCTCGAGCTACGCGAACGCCGGGGTGCTCGGCGCCGTGCTGCTCATCGTGGCATTGACCGCGAGCATTCTGGCCACGCGCATGCGCGAAAGCGAAGCGTTGGTGCGACAGAAGGATATCGATCTCGCCAACCTGGCGGAGTTATCGCAATACATTTTGCAGCATTTGCGCGAGAGCCTTCTGGTAGTGGATGCCGATCAGCATATTCGACTCATCAATGAGTCTGCTGCACAGATGTTGGGACGCGACGGCGCGATTCCCGGAGCGCTGCTGGGCGAAGTGTCGCCGCGATTGCTGTATTCGCTCTCGACCTGGAGGCAGAACGAGCGCAATGGCAGCGCCCGTCCGGCGACGTTCGTCGCGGCCGACGGCGCGAGAGTCATCCAGCCGCACTTTGCGAACCTTGGCCAAGCCGAGCCCGGACCCGCACTCGTGTTTCTCGAAGACACGAGCCTCATGGCCGAGCGCGTGCAGCAGAGCAAGCTCGCGGCGCTCGGCCGGCTGTCCGCGAGCATCGCGCACGAGATCCGAAACCCGGTGGGCGCCATGAGCCACGCGGGCCAGCTTCTGGCCGAGAGCCCCGCCATCGGGAGCGACGAGAGGCGCTTGACCGACATCATCCGCAGCAACTCAGAGCGCGTCAGCACCATCATCAATAACGTGCTGCAGCTATCGCGGCGCGAATCCACGCGTCTCGAGCGGCTCATGCTGGAAGATTGGCTGGAAGAATTCGTGCGCGAATTCTGCGAGACCATGCAAGTGCCGCTGGCGCGCATTAGCGTACGCATCGAAGCGGTCAATCTCGAGGTTCGTATCGACCCCAGCCATCTGCATCAAGTGGTGTGGAACCTGTGCGATAACGCGCTGAAGTATTCGCAGGCGGAGATGGGAGACGAAGATGCAAGCAAGGCGAGCGCCACTGACGCCTCGGTTCAAAGACCAAGCACCCTCGTCCCATCCATTGAAATTCTTTTGGCGCGGCTGGTGCCGAGCGGAAGGCCTTTCCTCGAGGTGAGAGATCGCGGGCCCGGCATCGATCCTCAGTCCGTGGAGCGCATCTTCGAGCCCTTTTTCACCGAGCGCAAAGGCGGCACCGGGCTTGGCCTGTTCATCGCCCGCGAGCTGTGTCAGTTGAATCGGGCGGTGCTTTTGTATGAGCCGCGCGCGGGCGGCGGCAGCGTGTTCCGCATCGTGTTCATCGATCCGCAGCGGTGGGAGGAGAGGTAGCCGGAAGCCCACAGCGCAGGCTACAAAAGCGCAGGCTAAGATAGCGGTATGTCGAAATCTGCCGTGCTCATCGTCGACGACGAGCCCGACCTGTGCGAGCTCTTGTCGATCACCTTGAAACGCATGGAGCTCGAGCCCACCACGGTCGACACCGTGGCGCTCGCGCGCCGCATGCTGGCTGGCAAGAAATTTGATTTGTGCCTCACCGACATGAGGCTGCCCGATGGCGACGGCCTCGATCTGGTCGAATGGATGCAGCAAAACGCAGCATCGGTGCCGGTCGCTGTGATCACCGCGCATGGCAATGTCGAGACGGCAGTTCGCGCGCTGAAGCTCGGGGCATTCGACTTTGTTTCGAAGCCGCTGGATTTGAGCAATTTGCGCAAGATGGTGGCGCGCGCGCTCAAACTGTCGGGCAGCGAGGGCGACACCGCGGTATTCGGCCCGCGGCTACTCGGCTCATCCAAAGCGATGCAGGATTTGCGGGAGCTGATTTTCAAAGTGTCTCGCAGCCAGGCACCGGTACACATCTCGGGCGAATCCGGCACGGGCAAAGAGCTGGCGGCGAAGCTCATTCACGAATCAGGTCCGCGCCGCGAAGGCCGCTTCGTGCCTGTGAATTGCGGCGCGATTCCAAATGAGCTCATGGAGAGCGAGCTGTTCGGTCATAAGCGCGGAAGTTTCACGGGCGCGGTCGCAGACAAACCCGGGCTCATTCAATCAGCGGAAGGCGGTACGCTCTTTTTGGACGAAGTGGGTGATCTGCCGTTGCACATGCAAGTGAAGTTGCTGCGTGTCATTCAAGAGAAGGCCGTACGTCCAGTCGGTGAGCAGAAGGAGCTGCCGGTGGATGTGCGGCTACTCTCAGCCACGCACAAGAATCTGGCGGAGCTGGTGGCGGAAGGAAAGTTTCGCGAAGATCTTTTCTATCGAATCAATGTCATCGAGCTGCACGTGCCATCGCTGCGCGAGCGCGCGGAGGATGTGCCTGAAATTGCAGACGCAATTTTGCGCCGGTTGGCGCGCCGTATGAAAATCGACAAGCCCGAGCTGGCGGCCGATGCGCGCGAGCTACTTCTTTCTTATGCGTTTCCCGGCAACGTGCGCGAGCTCGAAAATATATTAGAACGCGCCATTACGTTAAGTATTAGTGGCCAAGTGCGCGCGGCCGATATCCAGCTCCGCGCTTCGCCGCCCTCGACGGTGTCCGGCTCTACGGGTCTAGGCGATCACCTCGAAGACATCGAGCGTGACGCAATTCTCAAAGCACTCGAGCAAGCGCGATATAACAAGACGGCGGCCGCCAAAACACTGGGGATGAGCTTTCGAGCGCTGAGGTATCGAATCAAGAAGTTGGGAATTGAATAACGCGGCAACACACGGGCAACCAGCCCACCGCTGACGTCGGTAGTTCGACTGACAATCTTTGTCACTTTGTGACGCAAACTGACACGAATTGTGAGCCGTTCCAAAAAAGACGCTTACGCTGCGTCGCCGCAAACCGACTCAAAAAGTCCTTAAATCAGCAGGTTAAGAATTCTCGCCGTCGTTGGCATGCGCTTTGCTTAAATCTAGGCACTGGCGAAAGCCGTTGCATGACCAGAAGGTTTTAGGAGTTATTCAAATGTTGAAGACAGTTCAAAAGGGTTTCACCCTGATCGAATTAATGATCGTGGTTGCGATCATCGGCATCTTGGCCGCGATCGCAATTCCTGCTTATCAGGACTACACGATTCGTGCGCAGGTGACGGAGGGTATGAATCTAGCGTCGGCGCTGAAGGCTGAAGTTGCCGAATACTATGCTCAGTATGGTGCTTGGCCGACCGCAGTTACTGGTGGCGCGGGCACGCTGGGTCACGCCGCAGTGCCAACCGGTAAGTATGTTAGCGGTGTGAATATCAGTGGCGCCGGCACTTTGGTTGTGACCTTCTCAAACACTGGCAACTTTTCCGCTAACCAGAAAATTGGCCTTGCGGGAAGCAATGCGTTTGCGCTTCAGCCTGCGCTGAGCGGAGCGGCTGCTAGTAGCGGAAATGAAGATGTGATCTGGGTTTGCGGTTACAGGGTCGTGCCTGCTGGCGCGATGCATCAACCGACCGGGGCGGCTCCTGCGGCCGCTGGTCTAACAACGATCGCTCCGAAGTACTTGCCAGCCAGCTGCCGTGCGTAATTAAAGGCATCTGATCCAAGTGTTGGAAGCCCCTCTTCTGAGGGGCTTCCTTTTTTGTGGGAAGCTGATCACGCAGGGCGTAGCTGCCGGTATGCGACTATGCGCGAGATTTAACAATTGATTCCATGGCGCAACTAGTAAACTGTTCGGGCATCGAGCCACGCACCGAAAAAACCCATGAGTGACAACGCCTTAGCATCGGTCGGAAGCACTTCAAAAGTTGCGCTAGGCGGCCTAGCGCAGCGCTTGGTCCAAGACGGCTTAATTAATCAATCCACGATGCAAGAAGCGATAATTAAGGCTAAAGAGCGGCGAACGGCATTGGTGACGCATCTCGTCGCAATGAATTTGGCTACAGCGCGAGACATTGCAATATCGGCCTCAAATGAATTTGGCGTGCCGCTACTCGACTTAGACGCAATCGTACCTGATCTCGAATCCGTTCGTGTGGTGAGCGACAAGTTGCTCCAGAAACATCGCGTTTTGCCATTGCTCCGGCGTGGCAAGCGATTGTTTCTCGCAGTTGCGGATCCTACCAATTTACATGCTTTAGACGAAATCAGATTTCAAACCTCGATGGCCATCGAGTTTGTGGTCGTTGAGGATGACAAACTTCAGCATGCCGTCTCTCGCGCCATCGAACAGGTTGATGTCGCAATGCCCGTGCTGTCCGAGGAGGACTTCGATCTAGAGAATCTGGAAGTCACCGGAGGTGACGATGACGCCGAAGAAGGCGCGCTCGGACGTGATGATGTCGAAGACGCTCCAATCGTTAGATTCGTTAATAAAATTTTGTTGGATGCAATCAAGCGAGGCGCATCTGACGTTCACTTTGAGCCTTATGAAAAATACTTTCGGATCCGGACCCGACTGGATGGCGTGCTCAAGGAAGTCGCCCTTCCTCCCGTGCAGCTCGCGGTAAAGATCGTTGCCAGATTAAAAGTGATGGCGCGCCTAGACATTGCCGAAAGACGGGTGCCTCAAGACGGGCGCATCAAAATGAAGCTATCCAAGAATCGAGCCATCGATTTCCGGGTAAGCAGCTGTCCCACCTTGTATGGAGAAAAGGTGGTTACGCGAATCTTGGATCCCTCCAGCGCGATGTTGGGAATAGATGCGCTTGGGTATGAATCCTTTCAGCGCGAGCTATATCTCAAAACTTTGCAGAGGCCTCAGGGAATGATTTTAGTGACAGGCCCTACGGGCAGCGGAAAAACAGTGTCCTTGTATACAGGGCTTAATATCTTGAATCGCGAAGACTGTAACATCTCGACCGCTGAAGACCCCGCCGAAATCAACTTACCAGGGATAAATCAAGTCAACGTCAATCCCAAAGTTGGCCTTACGTTTGCGGCTGCATTGCGTGCGTTTTTGCGTCAAGACCCGGATGTCATCATGGTCGGAGAAATTCGTGATCTTGAAACAGCTGAGATCGCAATCAAGGCGGCACAAACGGGGCACTTAGTGCTATCTACGCTGCACACAAATGATGCACCTCAGACGTTAACGCGTCTCGTTGATATGGGAGTCAAACCCTACGCTATCGCTACTTCGGTCAGCCTGATCATTGCTCAACGTTTGGCTAGAAAATTATGCGCTGCTTGTAAGCAACCGATGGATATTCCTGCGGAAGCACTCTTGAAGGAAGGGTTTCTTCAAAGCGACATCGACCGGGGTTTCCGCATCTTCAAGGCTGTTGGTTGCGGCGCTTGCACTGATGGATACAAAGGTCGGGTAGGGATCTACCAGGTTATGCCTGTTACCGATACCATCGGTCGAATTATCATGGAGGGTGGAGGCGCGATGAGCATTGATGATCAAGCCAGCAAGGATGGAGTTTGGAATTTGCGGCGCTCTGGATTGCAGAAAGTTATGGATGGATTGACCAGTTTGGAAGAAATCAACAGCGTAACCATTGATTGATGGATTGATTGATCGAGAGGATGGAAGCTATGGCCGTATCTACAACCGCAACGAAGAAGGACATCCAGTTTGTCTGGGAAGGGAAAGATCGTCGCGGAAAGTTAGTTCGGGGAAAGTCTCTTTCCGCTAACGAGACCGCTCTACGTGCAGAACTTCGCCGCCAGGGTGTGGCGCCGACTCGAGTAAAAACCCAAAGCAATACTTTTCGAGGGGGCGGAAAGGTCAAGCCGGAGGACATTGCAGTGTTCAGCCGCCAATTGGCAACTATGCTTGCCGCTGGCATTCCTTTGGTCCAGGCTTTTGAAATCGTCGGAAACGGAAATGATAAGCCGTCGATGCAAAAACTGATCTTAGATGTTAAGGCAAGCGTTGAGGGCGGCTCGACTCTGCATGAGTCTTTGGCAAAACATCCTATTCATTTCGACGATCTATTCGTAAATTTGGTAGAAGCCGGGGAACAAGCGGGCGCTCTCGAAAGTCTGCTTGACAAGGTCGCGACTTACAAAGAAAAAACTGAAGCGCTCAAGAAAAAGATTAAGAAGGCCCTTTTTTATCCGACGGCGGTGTTGGTGGTGGCTGCTATCGTGACTGTCATTTTGTTGATTTTTGTAATTCCACAATTTGAATCGTTGTTTAAAGGTTTCGGAGCAGATCTTCCAGCCTTTACTCAAATGGTTATCAGCATGTCGCGTTTTCTGCAACACAACGGACTATTTGTTGGTGCCGTCGTTGGGGGTGGAATTTATGCATTCATATATTTCAAAAAGCGGTCGCGAAACATGCGCCGGTGGCTCGACCGCGTGATGCTCAAGTTTCCAATCATTGGTCCAATTTTGGTAAAGGCCGCGATCGCGCGTTTTGCGCGGACGCTTGCGACCATGTTTGCCGCGGGAGTTCCACTCGTTGAAGCGATGGAATCGGTAGCAGGCGCGACGGGAAATATTGTTTACGAGGAAGCAACCCTTCGAATGAAGGACGAGGTTGCTACGGGTCAGAGACTTCAGCGAGCGATGGAAAACACTAGTCTCTTTCCCAATATGGTTGTCCAAATGATCGCGGTCGGTGAAGAATCGGGATCGCTTGATGCTATGTCGGCTAAAGTTGCGGACTTTTACGAGGCAGAAGTAGACAATGCCGTGGATAGTATGTCGAGCCTGCTAGAGCCGTTGATCATGGCGATCTTGGGTATCTTGGTCGGCGGTATGGTCATCGCTATGTATCTCCCTATCTTCAAGCTCGGCGCTGCGATTTAATTCTGGCCTCGGGTCTTCGGTTCAGACGCGAGTTCGTTAGGCTTTGATGAACGATCTCGCGTCCATTCTTTCCGACAACGCGATCGATTTCGCGTTGATGATGTTCCTCATCGGTGCGCTCGTCGGAAGCTTTCTCAACGTCGTCATGTATCGCATGCCGATCATGCTCGACCGAGAGTGGAAAGCGCAGGCGATGGATTTTATGGCCGACGAGCCCGTGGGAGTGGGCGCGGCTCTTGAAGAGCAGGCGCCAGTGGTTGCGATGACGCCGAGCGTTTCCGCGGAAACGGCCCCGCATCCCAATCGCTTCAATCTTATTACTCCCCCGTCGACCTGCCCCAATTGCGGTACTCGCATCAATCCGTGGCACAACGTTCCGGTCTTGAGTTGGTTGTTGCTGCGTGGGAAATGCGCCGCATGCCATGCGCCTATTTCGTCGCGCTACCCCATCGTGGAACTCGCGACGGCTCTTGTCTCCGCCTGGGTTGCTTGGCACTTCGGTGCCGGTGGGGCGGCGGCCTGTGCTCTTCTCATAACGTGGTCTCTGATCGCACTGACCGGGATCGATGTTGATCACCAGCTCTTGCCGGACAACATCACCCTCCCCTTGATGTGGGCCGGGCTGATCGCTGCGGTTGCGATTGGTCCCATTGCGGGCTCGCCTCTACCCGTCTCGCCGTCGAGCGCCATCATCGGCGCAGCTGCCGGATACTCCAGCCTTTGGCTCGTGTTCCACTTATTCAAATTGCTCACGGGCAAAGAAGGCATGGGCTACGGCGACTTCAAGTTATTCGCCGCGCTCGGTGCTTGGCTCGGCTGGAAAATGTTGCCCATGATCATCATTCTGTCGGCGGGCGCGGGTGCGGTGCTCGGCATCGGCATGATCGTGTTCCGCGGCCGCGACCGTGCGCAGCCGATGCCTTTTGGCCCGTACCTTGCCGCAGCAGGTTGGCTTGCGTTGATGTACGGCGAGCCGCTGATGGCCGGCTACCTGCGCATTTCAGGTCTCGCCCGTTAGTCAGGGCTTGCACGTGAGTCGGCCGATGCGAGTCGGACTCACCGGCGGTATCGCGAGTGGAAAAACGACCGTAGCCGAAGCGTTCGCTGCGCTCGGCGTGCCGATTATCGATGCCGACGTCGCGGCCCGAGTAGTTGTTCAGCCCGGCTCGCCCGGGCTTGCGGCCGTCACTGCGCGCTTTGGCCAAAAAATTCTAGATGGCCGTGGCCACCTCGACCGCGCCAAGCTACGTGTGCTGGTGTTTGCCGACGCTGACCTCCGGCGCGACCTCGAAAATATTCTTCATCCGCTCATTCGTGAACAGATGGCACACCAAGCCGAAACGGCCGGCGGCGAATATCAGATTCACGCCATCCCGTTGCTCGTCGAAAATCAACTGCAAGACCAGGTCGAGCGTGTGCTTGTCGTCGACGTCGACGAAGCCACACAACTTGCGCGGCTGATGGCGCGCGACAGCGGGAGCGAGAGTCAGGCGCGCAGCATTGTAGCCGCTCAAGCGACGCGCAATGCGCGCCGCGCAGCCGCTCAAGACATCTTGTCGAATACGGGCACTGTCGCGGATTTGCGGCAGTCCGTGGCAGCGTTGCACAAAAAATATCTCGCCCTCGCCAGGGAAATGAAACATCGCGTTTAACCAAATCCGGCGTTAGAGGTTTACGCTCACTCGAGCGTGGCTCAGAATAGTGCGCAAGCCAAGCACAGGGTTCGCGAGATGAATTACAGCTTCCAGTTCGACCCTGAGGCACAGCCCCAGCCCGAACCGGTGGTTTATGAGCAGCCTCTCAATGAGCGCATGCGCAATTTCTTGCGGCTGGAGTTCTTGTATACGCAAGCGACTTACCACAGCGAGACGCTCAGCCCGTGGAGTCTGCGAGCCGCAGTTTCGAGCTTACTGGAAATTCTCGCGATCACGGCCCGCAGTGATGCGCGCAGCGATTTGCTCAAAGAGCTCGAGCGCCAAGCCCAATTATTGCGTGAGTTTCAGACGAAGCCCGGCGTGGATGCGGGCCGTTTGCGCTCGCTCATTGGCAACATTACGCGGCTCCGCGCCGACTTGACCAAAGTGGGCGCGAACTTCATGGCGCCTTTGCGCGACTCGGAATTCTTGAGCGCCATCAAGCATCGCAGCGCCATCCCCGGCGGCACGTGCGATTTCGATTTGCCGGAATATTCGTTCTGGCTGAATCATTCGCAGGATCAGCGCACCAACGAGTTCGAGCATTGGCTGAATATCATCCGCCCGCTGTGCGATGGCATCATCGAGCTGTTATGGCTCACAAGAGAAAATTCACGTCCGCGAGACGAGACCGCGCAAAAAGGTGTATTTCAACTTCAATTCGACCGCGAGCATCCTTGCCAACTCGTACGCGTTACGCTCGATCCAAGCGTCAATCTATTCCCTGAGATCAGCGGCAACCAGCACCGCTGCACCATCCGCTTCTTGCGCTGGCGCGATGCAGAGCACTTACCGTCTCACATCGACACCGACACAAAGTTCGTGCTGACGTGCTGTGCGTGATGCCCATGGTTCAGGGGATCGATGAGTTCCATGCGCGTTGACTGCCCGACGTGCAAGCGCTCATTGGAATGGTCAGCGGTGTCGCCATATCGGCCTTTTTGCAGCGACCGTTGCCGACTTATTGACTTAGGCGCTTGGTTCGAAGAGAAGCATTCGATCGCTGCTGATGCGCCGGCCGAGCCAGAAGCAGGTACGATATCTGATGCCGCGCTCGCGGCATCAGAATGAGCGCCCGCTCGGTCAGCAGTGATCTAAACCAGCATCGCGCCGGCATCAATTCGGCGCGGCGACCGTCTCGTTCCACAAGCTCAAATAACCCTCCACCGCGCGTTCCACCGAAAACGTCTGAGCGCGATGCCGTAACTCGGCGGGCTCGATGCGCCGCAATGTGAGTGCGCGATGCAAGGCATCGGCCATTTCAGATACGTGGCCTGGCTCGACCAGCTGACCCCACTTTCCATCGCCCAAAATCTCCGCCGACGCACCGGGGCATCGAGTTGCGACGATGGGCAGACCCGCGCTCAACGCAGATACCAGCACGTTGCTGAAGCCTTCGCTTCGGGATGGCAGCGCAAAACAGTCGCTGCGCATGAGCCACGGCGCGAGATCCTCCACTCGCCCCGGCAATGCCACTTCACCGACCAGCCCCAACTCTTGAATCAAAGACTCCAAGTTCGCGCGCTCGCCCCCTTCGCCCAAAATAATGAGCCGCGCCGGAAGCCATGCGCGTAATTCGGCAAAGGCGCGAATCAAGTCGTCGAACCCTTTTACCGGATGCAAGCGGCCCGCGGCCATGACCAAAGGCAAATCGTCCTCGATGAGCCACGGATGGACCGGCGCTGCCCTTGCCTTGGTGAAGAACTGTGGATCGAACACCGGATTGTGAATGACCCGAACCCGCGCCCGTTCGATCTTCCAGCCCACGCACAAGTCGTCGGCTACGGCTTGGCTGACAGCAACGATTGCATCTGCATTATTGAAATATCGGCGCACGCAAGTCTTGAGTACGCGCGCCTTCATGGGCTTGAGAAATGCGCAGTCTCCGCTCGGCATCTCGTGCTGCGTCAGCGTCACGTGCGCATGG
This sequence comes from uncultured Steroidobacteraceae bacterium, assembly GCA_964247385.1. Classification (GTDB taxonomy): domain Bacteria; phylum Pseudomonadota; class Gammaproteobacteria; order Steroidobacterales; family Steroidobacteraceae; genus TMP-86. The sequence continues at coordinate 121,777 of CAXTUB010000004.1, forward strand.
GCGTGTGCCGTTAACCTGCGCTTTAACATGGCAATCAGAATGTTGTAGCGGTCGAGCGCGCTGACGAGCTTTACACCGGGATGCTTGCGCGCGTAAGACATCAGTCTGATCGGCGCAAGCCCCGTCCGCCCAAGGTTGACTCTACGCACGCGCACATCGAGCGTTGGCTCATCGAGAAGTCGTCGGGAGGGCGCGTGCATTAGGACATCGACCGAGTGTCCTTGACCGGTCAGCGCATTAGCCAATGCAATCGTCCAAGGCCGCACACCGCCGGTCGACGGCTTCGGCCAAGCCAACAAGCTGGAATAAAATGCGATGTGAAATTTTTCGGACAGCGGAGGCTCCCTGCCGTGATTGCGCCGAAGCGTACTCCTTATACCGCCATGCAATGCGCGCGAACAGTATTTCGCTGGTTGGGTGCGGTTAAGCCTGCATTGATAGAGGCCACGCGGACCGATGACGGTGTCTTATGGATGACGGCGTCTTATGTAGGAGTTCGCCCCTACCGCTTCGCGGCAAAGAGCCCAATTCAACACCGTGATTTTCGCGCATAATCCGCCGCGCGACGCGGATACCAGCGCCGCGCGGGATCAACCAAAATAAAGGATCTGCACATGGGCTTCGGACGTGGACTTCTGCTCTGGCTCCTCGGCATTCCCCTCCCCATCATCTTGCTGCTCGCGATGTGCTCGCATCATTGATTTAATTTCGATAGGGAGATTTCCGTGGACCCCATATCCTCTGCGCGTTCGCCATCAGGCGCGGCATCATTCGATTCCGTTGCCGTTTCGTCCGACAGTGTGTCCGTGATCGATCGCCCGGCCGTGGATCGTACGGGTGTGGTCGATCATGGGCGTTCGACCGTGTCATGGGGCTCGATCCTTGCGGGCGCTTTTGTGGCGACGGCGAGCTCGCTCATTTTGATCGCCCTTGGCGCAGGCTTGGGGTTCGCATCGGTATCACCATGGGAGGCCGAGGGCGTATCCGCCAAGGCATTCACGGTTTCGGCAGCGATTTGGCTCATCGTGACGCAATGGATTTCCGCATGCCTCGGCGGATACATCGCAGGGCGTATGCGTACGCGCTGGGTCGGCACCCATACGCATGAGGTGTTTTTTCGAGATACCGCGCACGGGTTGGTTGCTTGGGCGCTGGCGACCGTCGTGCTGGCGGCCGTCATTGGCAGCTCCATTTTGTCGATGGCAAGAGCCGCTGCGGATGGAGCTTCAGATGCGGTGGTGTCGCAGGCCACGAATGTGACATCTGCTGCGACAAGCTACGGTATTGACAAGCTGTTCAGAACGCCGCTCGACGCGTCGCCCACGAATGCACAGACCACGGACAGACGCACGGATGTGCGAAATATATTGGCGAACGCGGTGGCGAGCGGCGGTGTTTCGGCGAACGATCGTGACTACATGTCGAGCTTGATTGTGCAACAGACCGGTGTTTCGCAGGATGATGCACGACGACGAGTCGATGAATTCATTGCAGCCACCAAGGACGCGGAAGCGAAGGCGAAGTCGGCCGCTGATACTGCGCGTAAGTCAGCCGCGCAAGCCGCGATTTATATGGCGCTTTCCATGGCGATCGGTGCGTTTATTGCGAGCGTTTCGGCGGCGCTCGGCGGGCAATTGCGGGATGTGCATGTTTGACACGCAGGTGAGCGAGCGACGATTACTCAATGCCGCAAAAAAAGGCGGAACTCAGATGTAAGTTTTGCTTTAAGAGCCGCGGATCGTTTTACGGTCAACGTGCCAAGAAGATTCCTAGAATCAGCCGTATCGCTATACAGGTCAAACAATGAGGCATGATCTGCGGCCTGTTCGTATAGATACTTGTAAAGAAAAGGCCCGTCTTCGAAGATCAACCCAAACTTGTCGCTGCCGTTGAGAAAAAATAATGGTAGCGACTTGTGTCTGTCGCGGGGACTCAGCAAAGATTGACCAACCCAGCTCGCAGGTATGGGCAGATGCAGCCAATCGAGAATCGTCGGCGCGATATCGGTTTGAAAGGCAAAAGGCTGCTGAATCCAAGCAGCCTTTGGAACGTGCATCCACAGCGGTATGTGTATTTGTGGTGTCGATAGATCGCGCGCGTGGCCGATCATGTGCTTTTCTCCAAGTGATTCGCCATGATCCGCCGTGATTACGACAATACTTTGTCGCAAATATCCGGCGTCATCGAGCCAGTGCCAAATTTTTTCGAGCACATAATCGGTTTGTCGGACACCGTTGAGATAGCTGTTCCGATACGGCAACGCTATGTCTCCCCGAATTCCACTATCCCAAGAGACCTTATCTGGCATGTGAGATCGGAACTGGTCATGCCGTATGCCTTGGACGTGTACAGACATGAGCCCCAGCATTATAAATTGCGGCGCTTTAATCGCATCTGTTATCGGCAAACCGGAAAGATGCTCTAACATTACGAAATCATCCGTGCTACGACTGGGATCCATCCCCTTGCCGTCAAGGTAATAATCGATATTGGGGCCGTAGTATTCTTTGAGCCCCACAAAATGTTCATGGTCTGAGGAAAGGAGGTAGCGAAGATCGTATCCTTGCCGCTTTAGAACCATTGGCAGAGAAAATTTGCCGGCGGCCACATGGTTTGCGGGTCGCGACTGCAATATGGAGGCTATTCCACACGTAGTCATCGAGCATGAAGAGAACACAGAATTGAATTGCTGAAGCTGCCCAGTACGGACCAGCTTTGTCACAAATGGCATTTCTCCTTCACCGCCATAAGGCTGCAATACGTCTGCTCGCAACGCATCAATATAAATGAGAACAACGTGTGCACGGGTACCAAGCGGCGATTGTGGATAAGCTGCCGCAAGATTCAAGTCGGTCGCCATCTCCGCCGGATACGCTTGCGCAGTCTGGCGATTAGATACCAAGGGGTGGTCATACAAAGAACTGACAAGGGGCTCTCGATTTCCGGATAGTCCAGCCCATGGATCGCAGAGAAAAAAAGCTAAAACAAACGCTGAAACCAGAGCCATGCGCGGCCAGGATACGCGCGATCTGCCTTGAGACTGCAAATCGTAAGCAGTCGTTGAGCGGAGCATCAGCCATGCAAAGACCGCTGCCAACGCCAGAAACAGTGCGAAAACCACCGCCATCGTTGCGATGAGCAGTCCGCGAGTAATCGGCAACGCAGCCACGATGATTCCCATCTGGTCCCAATATCCCAACACAATGGTTCGGGTTGGCAGATCGTGAAAACCATAGAGCGTAAACAAGCAAGCGGCATAAAAGCCCAGCTGCAGGCAAACTACCGCGCAACATATAAGCCCGGCAAGCGCAAGTCGCGCAAATCGACTGGATAGGCGGCCGACCCATCCAACGCTTGCATAACCCAAAATAAGCAGCGGCATTAGAACTGCGAGGTGATGCCACAAGTGCCATATCGGCTCGCCGAGCTCGCGCGCGTAGGCGTATAGAAACGCCAAGCCAAATCCAAGCATGATTAGTATCGCAATCATGGCTTTTGCAAATGGACCAACGTAAAAAAGCCCATTGGACGCAGTGGCTTGATCGAAACGATTTTGAATGAGCTATCAGCAAGTAGTGCCGACAGAGCAAGGTTGGACTCAAATCCGATGAGCCGCGCGAATGGAGAAAACAACTTCTCCAGCCAGCGCAGGCCACGAACGCCGGCGAAATGGTTGACGATCAGTACATGCCCGCCCGGTATCAGAATTCGAAAAGCTTCCGCCAGTAACCGCTTCGGATCGGGAGTGACAGAAATGACAAAGGGCAGCACCACTGCATCGAACGTCTCTTCCTTGTAGGGAAGTTGCTCGCCGTCCACGAGTTGCAGCTCTATCTCAGCATTAGTTGACCCGCTTTGCTGGCGCGTCCTAGCCTTGTCCAGCATGCGCGGGCAAATATCCACGCCTACAACAAAAGTCCCCGCAGGGTAGTGCCGCAAGGACAAGCCGGTTCCCACTCCGACCTCAATCACGCGGCGCGCGCCGGCATCTTTTACAAAATTTGCAATATGCCAATGGTAGTGGCCTACAACGCGGCCAAATGTCGCATCGTAACTAGGCGCCCATCGGGCATACGTCTCGATGACGCCGTCCTTGGTCAGAGCACTCAAATCATTCAACCAATGGCATTTGCAGGAATTTCTTTGCTGTAGAAGCGCGGATTCAGCCGAGAACCACTCAGCGCCTCGCAATGCTTCACGGCTTGATTTGTTCGGTTTGCAACTTGCGCACCAGCGGCCAATCCGCATCCAAGAAATTCAGGGAATCTAGATCGGCCGGATGCGCCCAGCGTAATCCTTGGCCATCAAGAGAGACAGGACTGCCGTCCCATTCCGTAATGCGCCAAGTTGATAACAGCACATTGCGATCGGAGTACTGGTGTTCGAGCGTCATAAACGGTTGGTAGCGCACGACCTCAATCCCCAACTCTTCCCTCAGCTCGCGCCGCAACGTATCTTCCGCGCTCTCTCCTGCTTCGCGTTTGCCGCCAGGAAATTCCCAACGTCCGGCGGATCGGGTGCCGGCGGGGCGCTGTGCAACCAGCACATCGCCAGTCGCCCGCTGCAAAATTCCCGCGACGACTTGAATGACTTCGATGCTAGCCGGCCTGTTGCAACGCGCCGTGGCAGTGCTTGTATTTCTTCCCCGAGCCACAGGGGCACGGCTCGTTGCGGCCTACTTTGGGCAGTGCACGCACGAATGGCGCCGCTGCAGCGGCGGCCGCGGCCTGCGAGGGAGCCCGCCCTGAACCGGCAGATTGCGCAGGCACGGTGCCGTCGGTTTCCACGGCATCCTGCCGCGTCACCGAATCTCCGCCGATCAACGAGACGGCATCGGCGTGCTGTGCATGCAGCGCTCGCGCGAGCCGCTGTTGCCGCTCGTGTTCTTCCCGCTCAATCTCGGCCTGGCTGCGCACCTGAATCTTCGACACGGTCGTAATGGTGTCGAACTTGATGTGATCGAGCATGGATGAAAAGAGCGCGAACGCTTCGCGCTTGTATTCCTGCTTCGGGTCTTTTTGCGCATAGCTGCGCAGCGAAATGCCTTGGCGCAAGTAATCCATCGCCGCCAAGTGCTCGCGCCAATGCTGATCCAGCGTACGCAGCGTAATTTCTTTTTCGATATAGCGGATGACTTCGGCGCCTGCATTGGCGGATTTTTGATCATAGGCGGCGATGAGGCCGGCCTGGATCTTGCCGCGCAACGAGGAGCCATCGCCTGCCTCTTCGGCCTTGAGCCAGTCGGCAATCGGCAGTGTCACGCCGAAGTCGCGCTCGACTGCTGCGGAGAGGCCCGCCACATCCCACTGCTCTTCCGGCACGCCCGCCGGCACATATTGGTCCACGAGCTGGGAGACGATGTCCTCGCGAATTCCAACGATGGCCTCCGCAACGTTCTCCGCCGCCATGAGATCCGTGCGCTGTTGATAGATGACACGGCGCTGGTCGTTCGCCACGTCGTCGTACTCGAGCAATTGTTTGCGCGCATCGAAATTGTGCTGCTCGACCCGGCGCTGCGCGCGTTCGATCTGCCGCGTCAACATGCCGCTTTCGATGGCCTCGCCCGGCTTCATGCCGACCCGCGTCATCAAAGATTTCATGCGCGCGGGATCGCCGAAAATGCGCATCAAGTTATCATCGAGCGATAAATAAAATCGGCTCGAGCCCGCATCGCCCTGGCGCCCCGACCGCCCGCGCAGCTGATTGTCGATACGTCGTGACTCATGCCGCTCGGTACCGACAATGTGCAGACCGCCCGCGGCGAGCACTTGATCATGCCGTTGCTGCCAGGCCGCACGCGCCACCTCAACTTGCTCGGGCTGCTCCTCGATTCCTTCGAGCTCGGCCTCGAGCTTGCCGCCGAGCACGATATCCGTACCGCGACCCGCCATATTGGTCGCGATCGTCACGGCGCCCGGCCGCCCCGCCTCGGCGACAATGTGCGCTTCGCGCTCATGCTGCTTGGCGTTCAACACTTGATGAGGAATCTTCGCATCGCTCAAAAGCCCGGCGAGCCGCTCGGACGTCTCGATGGAGGTGGTGCCGACCAGCACCGGCTGGCCACGCTTTACGCAATCCTGAATGTCTTCAAGAATCGCCTGAAACTTATCCTTCTCCGACAAGAACACCAGATCCGATTTGTCGGCGCGGACCATGGGCTTGTGCGTCGGAATCACGACGACCTCGAGCCCGTAGATTTGCTGAAACTCGAACGCCTCGGTGTCCGCGGTACCGGTCATTCCCGACAATTTCGAATATAGGCGGAAATAATTTTGAAACGTGATCGACGCGACGGTTTGATTCTCTTCGCGCACCCGCACGTTCTCTTTTGCCTCCACCGCTTGATGCAAGCCGTCGGACCAGCGGCGGCCCGGCATGGTGCGGCCGGTGAACTCATCCACGATGATGACCTCGCCGCCGCGCACGATGTATTCGACATCACGCTTGTAGAGCGCATGGGAGCGCAGCGCCGCGTTCAAGTGATGCATGAGCCGGATGTTGCTCGGGTCGTACAAGCTCTCGCCATCGCGCAGGAGCCCCGCCTCGGCCATGAGCTGCTCGACTTTCTCGTGGCCTTCTTCGGTGAGCGTCGCTTGCTTGGTCTTCTCATCGACCGCGTAGTCGCCGGGGCCGTCCTCTTCTTTTTGCCGCAGCAGTCGCGGAATCAGACCGTTGATGCGGATGTACAGCTCGGTGCTTTCTTCCGCGGGCCCTGAGATGATGAGCGGAGTGCGCGCCTCGTCGATGAGAATGGAGTCGACTTCATCGACGATGGCGAATGAGAGCTTGCGCTGCACTCGGTCTTCCAAGCGGAAGGCCAAGTTGTCGCGCAAATAATCAAAACCGAACTCGTTATTGGTGCCGTAGGTGATGTCGCACGCGTAAGCGGCGCGTTTTTCCTCGGAAGACTGCGCATTCTTGATGACCCCGACTTGCAGGCCCAGAAAGCGATACACCGGGCCCATCCAATCCGAGTCGCGCTGCGCCAAATACTCGTTCACGGTGACCACGTGCACGCCGTCGCCCGTCAGCGCATTCAGGTATGCCGGCAAGGTTGCGACCAAGGTCTTACCTTCGCCGGTGCGCATCTCCGCGATGCGGCCCGAGTTGAGCGCAAGTCCGCCAATCAGCTGTACGTCGAAGTGGCGCATGCCCAATGTGCGGCGCGCGGCCTCCCGCGCCAAGGCAAACGCTTCGGGAATCAACTCATCCAGCGTGGCGCCGGATGTCGAGCGCTCTTTGAGGGCTTGCGTGCGTAACGGAAAGTCTTCGTCGCGCAATGCCTGAATCGATGGCTCGAGCGCATTGATAGCGGCGACCGTTCGGCCGAACTCTTTGACGAGCCGCTGGTTACGGCTGCCGAAAACTTGAGCTAAAAGCTTCCTCACGGGCGGGCGAATTCCTCGGAACGCAGGGCAAACGGGTATTGTACGGATAGACCGGAACGGCGGTAAATCGTTTCGAGTAGCGCCGGCGCCGGGAAGATGGCGCTCGGAATCGCGGCTTTGCGGCGCTGTGCTAGCGCAGCGCGCCGATATATTTCAGCGGATCGACTTGTGCGCCGTTCTTCAACACTTCGAAATGCAGGTGAGTGCCGGTGGAACGGCCGGTGGAACCCATGAGCGCGATGGCATCGCCCTTGTGAACGATATCGCCTGCCTTCACCAACAGTTTTTCATTATGGCCGTAGCGAGTCGATAAGCCATTGCCGTGGTTGATCTCCACCAACTCGCCAAAGCCTGAGCGCTCACCCGCCCATACCACAAGGCCCGCGCCAACCGCCGTGACTTTCGTGCCCTCGGGCGCGGCAAAATCCAAGCCACGATGGTAGGCGGTGTATCCAGTGAAAGGATCGGCGCGGTTGCCAAAGTACGACGAGATGTAGCCTTGTCCCACGGGACGGCCTTGCGGATAGACCTGCTTGTTGAGGTCGCGCGTCAAGATCATGTTTTCGAGCACGCCTAACTGCTGTTCGCGGCTGCTCAAGCGCGTTTGCAAATCGTCGATCATGCTGGTCAGGCTGGGGATCTGCGCCGGCTGACCCTCAGAGCCAGTCTCCGCTCCGCCTTGCGGCGGCGGATTGTCGAAATCGAACTCGCCGTTGTCCAGGTTCGCCATTTGCGTGAGCCGCTTACCGAGTGCGTCCAAGCGAATGACGCTTGCATTCATTTCGCCGACTCGCATGGCGATGGCGTTGATCTTTTCCTGCAGCGCGCGGCGAGTGTCGTCGATCTGCGCACGTTCCTTCGAGAACTCTTCGGTCAAGCCCGACAGACTCGGAAGTTTGGGCGAGTCGTGCGAGCCCAGCGCAAGACCCGTGACAAACGCCCCTCCAAGAACTACGACGATCGCTACCAGGACGCTCAAGATCAGTCCAGGGTGACGCAGATCCAATTGTTTGACCGCGCTCGGGTTGCGGCCAACAAAAATAATATTCATGCAGCGGGCCCTCGCCTAAACCGCAAAACGCACTCCTCACACAAGCAAATTGCCGGACGTGCAGCCGACTCTTCGAGTCGTATTGCCAGCCGTGCGGCCAAAAAGCAAAGCTCGCCTGATGACTCAGCGCGCATCAATGCGCTGTTTTTTCTGGCGACCCCGCTATCGTGCCGACAATAAGTCAATTCGGCAGACCGGAAGCTTTGCGTCCCCGCCTCACAACGGGTTTGCCTTTACAGTCAGGCGGCACTATGCAACAAAACTGCGTCAAAAACCAACGCTTTGTCGCACACTCCGTACCGATATGTCAGATGAGCTCTGATTGATTTCCAAAAAAATTAAGCGAGTCGCAGAAGTGCTCGAGGGGCAATCGTCAGCAATCGGAGCGCTCCAAGTCGCGCGGCGCGATCGAGCCACCCTGTTGGCTAGCGTGCGCGCCACGCTGCCAGCGGAATTACGCGAGCGCGTGGTGAGCGCGAGCCGGCGCGGTGAGGTGCTGACGCTTGGAGCGCACTCCGCCGCGTGGGCGAATCGTTTGCGTTATGTCGCATGCGACCTGCGCGACGCGTTGAACGGCGCGGGCGAAGTCGGAATCACACGCGTGCGGGTGCGGGTGATTCTTTCGAAGTCTAACGATACGTAAGGCTGCGGCGCGGGGATGGCGTTTTTTATGAATCCTACAAACGCCTTGTTCGACGGATCAGCGGTACACATCTTTTCAATCCGCGACTTTGTAAATGGTTACTTCGCGGAGCTGGTCATTGACGTGGTAGATGATCCGGAAATTGCCTTGACGCACGCGATAACGATCCGCGTAACCCGCGAGCTTTTCCGAGCCCCGGGGACGGGGGTTAGATGCCAGCGCAGAGATTTTGGTAATAATCCGTTGACGAGCGGACTTTGAATCTACTGCGGCAAGCTCTTTTCCCGCAGAACTCTTGATTGAAACGCTATATGAGACCACGACGCTTCATGCTCCGCACGAAGCTTTCAAAAGAAACTCGACGTTCCTTCTTGCCCTGATCAAACGCAGCGAGATCCGATACATCTTCCGCAAGAGATACTCGAACCGCGTCGTTGACCAAGTCGGATATAGACCGCTCATTGGCTGCCGCCCGAAGTCGCAGCGCCTTGTGGATTTCTGGCTGAAAATAAACGGTGGCGCGCTTAGGGACGGTCATTGACTCATAGTGAAATCATGGCGTCAAAACGTCAAGTCGTCGCGGTCCTGCGCGAAGTTGGGAATCGAACAAGCCTCGATAAGTCACCGCGTGCAGCAATTGCCAGCAACCATTCGCCGCCCTGATTATGCGTGGCTCGCCACCGGCACATAAGAGATCGGCGCATCTTTCAGGCTTTCGAAGGTGACCTCACGCCACGCGCTTTGCGTGGCGATCAGTGTGCGCAGCAACTTGTTATTGAGCGCATGGCCGGACTTATAGCCGCTGAATTCGCCGATGAGGCTGTGACCGAGCAGATATAAATCGCCAATGACGTCGAGGATTTTGTGCTTGACGAACTCATCTTCGTAACGCAGCCCGCCTTCGTTCAGGATGCGGCTGTCGTCGAGCACGATGGCGTTGTCCAAGTTGCCGCCGAGCGCGAGATTGTGCGCACGTAAGCTCTCCAGATCGCGCATGAATCCGAATGTGCGCGCACGGCTCACTTCGCGCAAGAACGTGGTAGTTGAAAAATCCATGCTGCCGGATTGCGAGTGTTTCTTGAACGTCGGGTGATCGAACTCGATCTCGAAATTGACCTTGAAGCCGTCGTGCGGATCGAAGCGTGCCCACTTGTCGCCCTCCTCTACGCGCACGCTTTCCAAGATTCGAATGAAGCGCTTGGGGGCCTTCTGCTCTTCGATGCCCGCGGATTGCAACAAGAAAACGAACGGGCCGGCGCTCCCATCCATGATCGGGACTTCGCCTGCGTCCACATCGATGATGACATTGTCGATGCCGAGGCCTGCGAGCGCGGACAGCAGATGCTCGACCGTGGAAATTTTCGCTTCGCCGTTCTTGAGGGTAGTCCCCAGCATGGTCTCGCCGACATAGCTTGCGAGCGCGGGAATGTCATCGGTGCCCGGCAGATCGGCGCGCCGAAACACGATGCCTGAATCCGCCGCGGCCGGATGCAGCGTCATCAGCACCTTTTGGCCTGTATGAAGCCCCACCCCGGTCGCGCGGATGGAATTTTTCAGCGTGCGCTGCAATAGCATGCGTTCGACCCAAGAAGTCCTGAAAAAACAACGCTACGCTAACACAGCGCGCGTCGTCCGATGCCGACCCGACGCGCGCACGCAAGTTCCTGGCGCTAGTCGGCCTGGCGGCGCAGGAACGCCGGGATATCCAGCATGTCTTCCGTATCCATCTCACTGCGCAAGCCATCGCCAACGGCGCGCTGCCGTTGCACGGTCGGTCGATCCAGTACGGCGTAGTCGCTCGCCATCATCGGCGCGCCCCGCCGAACCACTCGCATGGGCGGCGGCGCAACCGGTTGTGCCGGCGCTGCGTGATGGGCGTGCGCATGCGTATGAGCGGCTTGCGGCAGCTGTGATTTCACCACCGGCCGGCCGAGGCCGGTCGCGACCACGGTCACGCGAATTTGATTGGTCATCTCTTCGTCGATCACCGTGCCGAGCACCACCGTCGCCTCATCGGAGCAGAACTGCTTGATGACATTGCCCACTTCTTGGAATTCGCCGATGGATAAATCCATGCCAGCCGTCACGTTCACGAGAATGCCTTGCGCGCCGGCCAAGTTGATGTCTTCCAACAGCGGGCTCGAGATGGCGGCTTCGGCCGCTTCGCGCGCACGGTCATCGCCCGCCGCGGTGCCCGAGCCCATCATGGCCATGCCGGTCTCCGACATGACGGTGCGCACATCGGCGAAGTCGACGTTGATCAGTCCGGGACGCGTGATCAATTCCGCGATGCCTTGCACCGCGCCTTGCAGCACGGTGTTCGCCGCCTTGAACGCATCGAGGAGCGTCGTGTTGCTGCCGAGCACCGACAACAGTTTTTGATTTGGAATGGTGATGAGCGAGTCAACGTACTTCGATAATTCGAGCATGCCGTTGTCCGCCACGCGCGAGCGCTTGTTGCCTTCCATCTCGAAAGGCTTGGTGACCACGGCCACCGTGAGAATGCCGAGCTCCTTCGCCACTTGCGCAACCACGGGTGCGGCGCCCGTGCCGGTGCCGCCGCCCATGCCGGCGGTGATGAACAACATGTCGCAGCCCTCGATGAGCTCGATGATGCGATCGCGGTCTTCCATCGCGGCCTGGCGGCCCACTTCCGGGTCAGCGCCTGCGCCCAACCCTTTCGTGATGTTGCAGCCGATCTGCAGCGCCGTGCGCACCTTCGAGTGCTTCAGCGCCTGCGCATCGGTGTTGATGCAAATGAAATCGACGCCTTCGAGTCCGGCCGTCACCATGTGCGATACCGCATTGCCGCCGCCGCCGCCGACGCCCAACACTTTGATGATGGCGCTTTGGCTGTAGGAATCCATCAGTTCGAACATATCAATCTCCTTAATCGCAAGAATTCAGCGTTAAAAATTGCCCTGGAACCAAGTCTTCATTCGATCGAAAATATTTTTCATCCCAGCCGCTTTGAACGGCGCTTCAATGCGCTCGACGTCTCCGTTGTTCTTCGCATACAAGAGAAGACCCACGCCGGTGGCATGAATCGGATTGCTCACGACGCCAGTGAGGCCACTGACGTATTGAGGAATGCCCAATCGGACGGGCATATGAAAAACTTCTTCGGCGAGCTCGATGGCGCCTTCCATCTTGGCGCTGCCACCGGTGAGCACAATGCCCGCCGCCACTTGCTCTTCGAACCCCGAGCGGCGCAGCTCATCGCGGATGAGCCCGAACAATTCCTCGTAGCGCGGCTCCACGATCTCCGCGAGCGTTTGCCGCGCCAGTCTGCGCGGCGGGCGATCGCCCACACTCGGCACCTCGATGGTCTCGTCGGGATTCGCAAGCTGCGACAGCGCACACGCGTATTTGATCTTGATGTCTTCGGCGTACTGCGTGGGCGTGCGCATGGATACGGCGATGTCATTCGTGACTTGATCGCCCGCGATGGGGATGACGGCCGTATGACGAATGGCGCCGTTTCCAAACACGGCCAGATCCGTCGTGCCACCGCCGATATCGACGATGCACACGCCAAGATCTTTCTCATCATCCGTGAGCACGGCATAGCTCGAGGCCAATTGCTCGAGCACGATGTCATCCACCGCGAGACCGCAGCGCTGCACGCACTTGACGATGTTTTGCGCCGATGAGTCGGCGCCCGTCACGATGTGCACCTTGGCTTCGAGCCGCACGCCCGACATGCCGATGGGGTCGCGAATCCCTTCCTGCGCATCGATGATGTATTCCTGCGGCAGCACGTGCAGAATTTTTTGATCCGCAGGAATGGCGACGGCCTTGGCCGCATCGATCACGCGCTCGACGTCGCCTTGGCCGACTTCTTTGTCTTTGATGGCCACGATGCCGTGCGAATTGAGACTTCGCACATGGCTGCCGGCAATGCCCGAATACACCGAATGGATCTCGCATCCCGCCATCAGCTCGGCCTCTTCCACGGCGCGCTGAATGGATTGCACGGTGGATTCGATGTTCACCACCACGCCTTTTTTCAGACCGCGCGAGGGATGGCTGCCCAAGCCGATGATCTCGAGCTCGCCGCTCGGCTTCACTTCACCGACGATGGCCATGACCTTGCTCGTGCCGATGTCGAGGCCAACGATGAGATTGCGATCGAAGCGTTTTGACATCAGCTGTGCGATACCCGGAAATTCAAACTCAAGCGTCCGAATCGTCATGTGATGCAGACGCCTCGGGTTGAGCCGCACCAGGCTTGGAGCTCACAGGCAACGAGGCGTGCGGCGTGGATGCGCCCGGCGTGGATGCGCCCGGCGTGGATGCGCTCGGCGTCGCGGCGTTCGGAGGCGCGCTGCCCTGCGCGCCTTTCCAACCCACGGTGAAGCCATTGGAATAACGCATATCGATGAACGAAACTTCGCTGCCACGACGCGCGACGACTTGCGATGCCGTGCGGATGAAACGCGCGAACCGCGCATCGACTTGCGCGCGGCCCAGACGCACCGTCGAGCCATTGTCCAAGTCGAATTCCCACGCGCCGCGCGCATCCAAGCGCATGGCGACGATGCGCATGCCGATTTCCAACATGCGGCCTTGTGCGGCGAGATAACGCTGCGCGACTTGCGCTTCACTCCCCTCGGGGCCGCTCAAGCGCGGCAGCTCGGGCGGCACATGGGTTGCCGCGCGCACGAACACTTCACCGCGCGAATTCAAGAGCCCGGAATCGCCCCATCGCGCCGCCGCGACTTGCTCGGCAATGGCCACGTGCAAGCTGTTGGGCCAGCGGCGCTGCACGCGCGCGTGATCGACCCACGAGATGCTCTCGATGGCGCGTTGCACCGCATCGAGGTCGGCCGACATGAAGCCTGCTTTCAAATACGGCGCCGCGGCTTCCTCGATTTGACCCGGCGACACGCGCTGAAAACTGCCGTCAATGGACATGGCGGTGATGGGCCGATCGAGCGTCCAATTGAGAGCGCCAAGGGCCGTCACGGCCATTGCGATCACGGCGGTGCGCTGCGCATATCTGCGCCAATCGATGTCCGGAAGCTTGAAGCGCTGCGACGACCTCGACTTGGGCTTCGGCTTGAAACGGTTATGCGGCTTGAACCGATCGAGAATCATGCGGGCTCCATGCTCTCGGCGGTCACGGGCTCGCGCACGAAGCTGGTTTCGAGCACGCGCCACACCAACTCTTCGTAATCGATGCCGGCGCGCTGCGCGGCCTTGGGCACGAGGCTGTGGTCGGTCATGCCCGGGGTGGTATTGATCTCGATGAAATAGAAATCGCCGTTCGAGCGCGATCGCATGAAATCCACGCGGCCCCAGCCGCGGCAATCGGTGGCGTGGAACGCCGCGAGCGCCGCCTTTCGGAGCTGCGCTTCAGCCGCATCGTCGAGTCCGCTGGGGCAAAAATATTGCGTGTCGTCACGAAAATATTTCGCTTGATAGTCGTAGAACTCGGTGGCCGGCTGAATGCGGATCGAGGGCAAGGCGGTCTCGCCGAGCACGCCCACCGTGAGCTCATCGCCTTCGATGAAGCTTTCCGCAAATACGATGTCGTCGATCGCGCTCGCCTCGGCATAGGCTTGCGGCATTTGGGACGCGTGTTTGACTTTCGTGATGCCGACGCTCGAGCCCTGCGAGGCGGGCTTCACCATGAGCGGCAAGCCGAGCGTTGCGACGGCCGCTTGCGCATCGTCAAGTCCCGTCAGAGTTGCCGAGCGCGGCACCAGCACTCCCGCGCCTGCCGCGACCCGCTTGGTCTTGAGCTTGTCCATGGTCAACGCCGATGCGAGCACGCCGCTTCCCGTGTAAGGAATTCCCAACCACTCGAGCGCGCCTTGAATGGCGCCGTCCTCGCCGCCCGGACCGTGCAACGTGTTCCAGGCACGCGCAAAATTTCGCTCCGCCAGCTCTTCGATGGCGTGCTCACGCGGATCGAACGCATGCGCATCGACGTGACGGCGCTGCAGCGCTGCAAGCACGGCGCGGCCGCTGATCAAGGAAATCTCGCGCTCGCTCGAATCCCCGCCCATGAGCACCGCGACCTTGCCGAAGTCCTGCGCGCGGACGACGCGACGCGGCGCTTTGCCATTGAGATCGGCACGTTGTGTGCGCAGGCGGCTCATTGCGCGCTCCCGATGATGCGAACTTCGGGGCGCAGCTGCATTCCGAACAATTTCAGCAACGTCGCTTGCACGTGCAGAATCACGGCTTCCAAATCCGCTGCGCGCGCCGCGCCGTGATTGACGATGAAATTGGCGTGCTTCATCGACACGCTTGCATCCCCGCGGCGAAAGCCTTTGAGATACGCAGCCTCGATGAGCCGTGCCGCGTGATCACCCGGTGGGTTCGCGAACACCGAGCCGCAGCTCCATTCGCCGATGGGTTGCGTGGCGCGGCGCTGCGCGAGCAAGTCTCGAATGGCATCGCCATGGGCTTCGGGTTTTGCTTCGAAGCGCAGCCTCGCCGCGATGAAACCCTCGCTGAGCGCGCGCACCGACGGCTCGAGGCGCAGATGCTCGACGCTCCGATAGCCGATGCGAAAGTCGGCCGGTGTGCGCGTGCGGCGCGCACCATCACGCGCGACCGTATCGACTTCTAGCACATGCGTCCAGGTCTCGCCGCCGAAGGCGCCGGCATTCATCGCGAGTGCGCCGCCTACGGTGCCTGGAATGCCGGCAAAGAATTCCGCAGGGCCCAAGCCCCATTTCACACATTGACGGGCGAGTCGAGCGCAGGGCACCCCGGCCTCGACGTGCACGACGTTCTCGCTGAGGCGAGTCAACGTGTTGAGCGCGCCATGCAAACAAACGACCGCGCCGCGAATGCCGCCATCTCGCACCAGCACATTGCTCCCGAGGCCCATCCACACGATGTCGGTCTGCGCCGGCGCCGCGCTCAAGAAACTCTCCAAGTCCACGGCATCCTTCGGCACGAAGAACACATCGGCCGGCCCGCCCACGTGCCATGACGTGTGCCGCGACATGGGCTCGGAAAAGCGGATGCGGCTTTCGAATGGCGCAGTCCAATCCATGCGAAGCGCGGCGCTCAAGCCGCGGCCTCGGCGAAGCGTGCGTGCAACTCCTGCGCGGCGGCGCCGATGCTGCCCGCGCCCATCAACAGCAGCACATCGCCATCGCGCACGATGAGCTGCAGCGCACCGGCCAGCTCGTCCACTTGCTCGACGAAGATGGGCTCGACCACGTTGCGATTGCGCACGGCGCGGCAAATGGCGCGGCCATCCGCGTTGGCGATGGCCGATTCGCCCGCGGCGTACACCTCAGTCACGAGCAGCACATCCACATCCGACAGCACGCGGCCGAAGTCATCGAGCAGGTCCCGAGTGCGGGTGAATCGATGCGGCTGAAACGCGAGCACGATGCGCCGGCCAGGAAAGGCCTGCCGCACGGCATCGAGGGTGGCCGCGATCTCGGTGGGATGGTGTCCGTAATCATCGACGAGCGATGCGCGCGCGGTGCCGAAACGGAGCCAGCCGAGAATTTGCATGCGGCGATCGATGCCTTGAAAGCCTTCGAGCGCGCGTTGGATCGCCGCATCGGCGACGTCCAGCTCCTTCGCGACCGCGATGGCCGCGAGCGCGTTGCGCACGTTGTGTAGCCCCGGCAAATTGAGCGTGACGTGCAGCGGCGCATGGCCTGCGCGCAAGACCATGAAATGCGAGCGCAGTCCGTCGCGGCGGATTTGCACGGCGCGCAAGTCGGCGCCCGCCTCGAGCCCATAGCTCACGACGGTGCGCGGGACGTGCGTTGCGAGATCGCGCAGATGCTCATCGTCCATGCACAGCACGGCGAGACCGTAGAACGGCAAGTTGTGCAGGAACTCGACGAAGCTTTGCTTCAAGCGGCCGAAGTCGCCTTCGTGAGTGGCCAAGTGATCGTGATCGATGTTGGTGACCACGGCGATCATGGGCTGCAAGTGCATGAAGGAGGCGTCGCTCTCGTCGGCCTCCGCCACCAGATACCGTCCCGCGCCCAAGCGGGCATTGCTATCCGCGCTCATGAGACGCCCGCCGATCACGAACGTGGGATCGAGGCCTCCTTCGGCCAGGATGCTCGCCACCAAGCTCGTGGTCGTGGTCTTGCCATGCGTGCCCGCCACCGCGATGGAGTAGCGGAAACGCATGAGCTCGCCGAGCATTTCGGCGCGCGGCACCACGGGAATGCGCTTGGCGATCGCGGCACGAACTTCCGGATTGTCATCGCCGATGGCGGCAGACACCACAACGACGTCGGCGCGGCCCAAGTTCTCGGTGCGATGACCGATGAATACCGTGGCGCCCAATCGCTCGAGCCGGCGAGTGACCGCGTTGACCTTGAGATCCGAGCCTTGCACCTCGTATCCCAAGCTCAACAACACTTCCGCCACTCCGCCCACGCCGGCGCCGCCGATGCCGATCAAGTGAATGCGATGAATGCGGCCCATACGATCGTTCATGCGTAGGCTCCGGCAGCAACGCATGCATCGGCGAGGCGCTGTGCCGCGTCGGTGAGGGCGGAAGCACGCGCGGCGCGCGCCATCGAAAGAAGCTTGGCGCGATCGGACATGAGGCCCGCGAGCAGAGGCGCGAGACGATCCGCCGTCAGATCGCGCTCCTGCACCAAGCGGGCCGCGCCGATGCGCACCATGACTTCGGCGTTCTTCGTTTGGTGATCATCCACGGCGGCCGGAAACGGAATGAGCACGGCGGCCAGTCCCGCGGCCTGAAGCTCGGTGATGGTAAGCGCGCCCGCGCGGCACACCGCCAAATCGCACCAGCCATAGGCTGCCGCCATGTCATCGATGAAAGCCAGCACGGTAGCGTCGACGCCGGCCTGCGCATACTCGCGCTCCGCGGCCGCAAAATTCCGCTCGCCGGCTTGATGGCGAATCTCGGGGCGCGCATCGGGCGCAAGACGCGCCAGCGATTGCGGAATCAAGCGATTCAGCGTTTGCGCGCCCTGGCTGCCGCCCAGCACCAGCATACGAATGCGCCCGCTGCGGCCGGCGAAGCGTTCTTCGGGCGCGGGCAGCGCTGCAATGTCGGCACGCACGGGATTGCCGATGAGCTGTGCGCCGATGCTGCGCGGAAAACTGTGTGGAAACGCTTCGAACACGCGCGTCGCGAAACGGGCGAGCGTGCGATTGGTCAAGCCCGCCACCGCATTCTGCTCGTGCACCAACAGAGGAATGCGCGCAAGCCGCGCTGCGATGCCGCCGGGACCGCTCGCAAATCCGCCGGCGCCGAGCACCGCACGCGGGGAAATGCGCGCAAGCACGGCGCGCGCTTGCCGCACGGCGCTCCATAAACGCAATGGCGCGGCGAGCCAAGTTCTCGCGCCTTTGCCGCGCAAACCCGTAACGTCGATCCGCTCGAGCGTAATGCCATGCGCCGGCACGATCTTGTTCTCGAAGCCGCCGGCGCTGCCGAGCCAAGTGACCGGCACGCCGCGCGCGCGCAACTCCTGCGCTACGGCAAGCGCTGGGAACACATGCCCGCCGGTGCCGCCCGCCATGATGAGTATGGGCCGATGGTCATTGCGTCCGCCTGCGGCCGCCGCGCTGGGTCCGCCCGCCGCGCTCATCGTGAAGCACCGGGAATGCGCATCACAGTGGAGCGCGTATGGAAGCGCGCCTCATGGTAAATGCGCAGCAACACGCCGAGCCAGGCAAGCGTCACGAGCAGGCTGCTGCGGCCATAGCTCAACAGCGGCAGCGTCAAGCCCTTCGTCGGCAAGACGCCCATGTTGACGCCGATGTTCACCACCGCCTGCAAACCCACCCAGGCGCCAAACGCGAGCGCAAGGAGCGACTGAAAACGCAAGCCGGCTTGCGATGCGAGACGCGCGATATGAAAGGCGCGCCACACCAACGCCATGAACAAGCCGATGATGACCACCACGCCGGCGAGCCCCAATTCCTCGGCCAGCACGGCGAACACGAAGTCGGTATGTGCCTCGGGCAAATAGAATAGTTTTTGCACGCTCGAGCCCAAGCCCACGCCGAACCAAGAGCCGCGGCCGATGGCGATCAGCGACTGCGTCAACTGAAACCCCGAATTGAACGGGTCTTCCCACGGATGCAGAAAGCCGGTGATGCGCTTCATGCGGTAAGGCGACAGCGCTGCGATGAGACCGAGCGAGCAAACCGCGGCGCTCACCAACACGATCACATAGCGCAAGCGCGCACCGGCGACGAACAGCACCGCGAAGCCTGTCGCGCACAGGACGGTGCTTGCGCCAAAGTCGGGCTCGAGCAGAAGCAGGAGCACCGCGACGAACAGGAGCCCCACGGGTTTGAGCAATCCCTGCAGAGTCGTCTCGAGCTCCTCGCGCTTGCGAACACAAAAGCTGCAGACCCAGGTGAGCACGAGCACGCGTGCAAGCTCCGAGACCTGAAAATTAATCGGGCCGATGCGCAGCCAACGCCGGCTGCCATTGACCACGGCGCCGATGCCCGGCACCAGAACCAGCACGAGTAGTCCAAGCCCGACCGATAGGAGCACGAGACTGTAACGATCCCAAAATTCCGTGGGCACGCGGGTCAAAAGCCACGCGAAACCCGTGCCCAACAAAGCGAACAGGAATTGCCGCTCGAGATAAAAGAACGGCGCATTCAGATCGCGCGCCGCGATGGACATCGAGGCCGAGGTGACCATGATGAGCCCGATCAGCAAGAGCGCGGCGCTCAGGCCCAGTGTCACGCCATCCCACGCGAACGGCATGCGCTCGCGGGCGCTGCGGCCGTAGTTCATGACGGCGGCGCTCATGGCTTCGCCGCCAGTGTGCGCACCGCGCGCGCGAACGCATCGCCCCGCTCGGCGTAGTCCTTGAACATGTCGAGACTCGAGCACGCCGGCGACAGCAACACCGTCTCTCCGGCGCGCGCGAGCCGCGCAGCAGCCTCGACTGCGCTCTGCATGCTCCGTGCATGGTGCACCGAGGTGTGGTCGCGCAACGCTGCGTCGAGCGCCGGTGCGTCCCGGCCGATGAGCACCGCGTGCCGCACTTTGCCCGCGATGCCTTGCGCGAGCGGCGCGAAGTCTTGCTGCTTGCCGTCGCCGCCGGCGATCAGAACGAGCGGACCATCGAGGCCTGCAACGGCCGCCACGGTCGCGCCCACGTTGGTGCCCTTGGAATCATCGATGTAGCGCACGCCGGCGATTTCAGCGATCCATTGCGAGCGATGCGGCAAGCCTTCGAAGCGCTCGAGCACTCGGCGCATTGCAGTCACGCTGAAGCCAGCCGCCTCGCCCAAGGCAAGCGCGGCCAGTGCGTTCGCCACGTGATGCCGGCCCGCAAGCCGCAAGCCCGACGCCGGCATGACGTTCGTACCGCGCAATACGAGTTGCGCGGTGTCCGTGCCGCCGGATTGCACGTGCGCGTCCGCAGCGGCGTTCGTCAATGAAAAGGTGAGCGTGCGCGCTGCGCGCGGCCGCATCTGCGCAACCAGCGCATCGTCGAGGTTCAATACGGCCACGGCCGCGTGCGAGAAAACGCGCTGCTTGGCCGCGGCGTAATCGGCAAGGCTTGCATAGCGGTCCATGTGATCGGGGCTCACGTTCAGCACCACGCCGGCCGCGAGCGCGAGGCTCGAAGTAGTCTCCAGCTGAAAGCTCGACAGCTCGAGCACGTACAGATCAGGCCGCGGCTCGCGCAGAAGATCGAGCGCGGGCTCACCCAAGTTTCCACCGGCGAGCACACGGCGGCCGTCTTCTTCCGCCATGAGCTTGACGAGCGTCGTGACCGTGCTCTTGCCATTGGTGCCCGTGATCCCGATGACCGGCGCTCTGACGGAACGCGCGAACAGCTCGATATCTCCCAGCACTTCGATACCGCGCGTGCGGGCCGCTTGCGAGATCGGCTCGCGCACCGAGATTCCCGGCGACAGCAAGAGCTGCGATGCACCCACGAGAAGGGATGCGTCCAGGCGCCCCAGACGCAGCGTGATGCGCTTGGATAAATCGCCGAGCTCAACGAGACCGGGTGGTTGTTCGCGGCTATCGGTCGCGGCGACTTGCGCACCGTGCGCGAGCAAGTGCCGCACGCACGACACGCCGGTCTTGCCGAGTCCGGCCACGACAGCGTGCGTGCCGGTCGAATGGGCCGGCGCCGTCATCGGATTTTCAATGTGGCGAGTCCCGCCAGCACGAACAGAAAGCTCATGATCCAAAAGCGCACGATCACTTTGGGCTCGGGCCAGCCCTTGAGCTCAAAGTGGTGATGAATGGGCGCCATGCGAAACACGCGCTTGCCGCGCAGCTTGAACGAGCCCACTTGCAGCATGACCGACACCGTCTCCATCACGAAGACGCCGCCCATGACGAACAACACGATTTCCTGGCGCACCATCACCGCGATCATGCCGAGGGTTGCGCCGATGGCGAGCGCGCCCACATCGCCCATGAAGACTTGCGCGGGGTATGCGTTGAACCATAAGAATCCGAGGCCCGCGCCGGTCAGCGTTGCGCACGCGATGAGCACCTCGCCCACGCCGTTGATGAACGGAATTTGCAAGTAGCCGGCGAATTTCACATTGCCCGTCACGTACGCGAAGACGCCCAGCGCCGCCGCCACCAACACCGCCGGCATGATGGCGAGGCCATCCAGACCGTCCGTGAGATTGACGGCATTGCTCGTGCCGACGATGACGAAATAGGACAGCGCGAGAAAGCTCGCCATCGACATAGGCACGATGAACGTCTTGAAGAACGGCACGTACAGCGAGGTCTCGGCCGGCGTCGTGTGCACGCGGTGCAGCCAATAGGCTGCCGACAAGCCCACCACCGATTGCCAAAAATACTTGTAGCGCGCGGCGAGTCCCTTGGAATTGCCGACCACGAGCTTCAAGTAATCGTCGTAAAAACCGACGGCGCCAAAGCCGAGCGTGGTGAGCAGCACGATCCACACGAAACGATTTCTGAGATCCGCCCACAACAGCGTGCCCACCACCATCGCGACCAGAATGAGCACGCCGCCCATGGTGGGCGTGCCGGCCTTGGGCAAATGAGATTGCGGGCCATCGCTGCGAACACGCTGGCCGATTTGATATTTGCTCAAACCGCGGATCATCGCGGGGCCGATGAGGAGCGCCACGGCCAGCGCCGTCATCGCCGCCAGAATTCCGCGCAACGTCAGGTATTGGAAGACACGGAACGCGGAGTGCGTGCGGGAAAGGTATTCGGTCAGAAAGAGCAGCATGGGATGGTCTGCGCTAACTCGCGCGCGCCGGAACTTCAGGGGATAGAGCTTGCGCCGGCTCATCAGCGGACAAGGCTTGTACGACGCGCTCCAATCGATTGATGCGCGAGCCTTTGACGAGCAACGTGACGCCCGGCTCGAGCTGCGAGCTGACCCGGCGAATCAGCGCATCGACGTCAGGGAACCATTCGGCCCCGTCGCCGAACGCTTCCGCAGCGCGAGAGCTCTCGACGCCCGTCGCGAACAGGCGGCTGACACCGCAACGGCGCGCATGCCGCCCGACTTCGGCGTGGCTGGCCGCGGCGTAATCGCCGAGCTCGGCCATGTCGGCGAAGACGAACCATGTCGCGCCATCCAACTCGCGCAGCACATCGAGGCCTGCGTGCACCGAGCTGGGATTGGCGTTGTATGAATCGTCGATGATCCAAGTGCCCCGCGCGCCAGCCTTGAGCTGGAGCCGGCCCGACACGGCCCTGAAAGCCTCGAGCCCACGCGCGATGGCATCGAGCGATGCGCCGGCGGCGCTTGCGGCCGCGGCTGCGGCAAGCGCATTGACGAGATTGTGCTTGCCGCCGACGTGCAGGGTGATGGGGCGGGTGCCGAGTGGGCTTATCAGCGAAAAGCGCGTGATGAACCGCCCGCCATCGCTCGTTTGCGTGACATCGCGCGCCGTGAACTGCGCACGCTCGCTCGAGCCGAAGGTGCTCACCTCGCATTGCCCGGCAAGCTCGCGCCAAAGATCAGCGAATGCGTCGTCCGCATTGATGACGGCAGTGGCGCCGGCATTCAATTCGGCAAACGCTTCGCCTTCGGCCCGCGCAACGCCCGCCAGATCGCCGAAACCTTCGAGATGCTCGGCTCCTGCGTTGGTGACTACGGACACGGTGGGGCGCACCCATTGCATGAGTTGCGCGACATCACCTGCGCGGTTTGCGCCGAGCTCGATGACGGCGGCGCGATGAGTCGCATCGAGCCGCGTCAGGGTCAGCGGCACGCCGATGTGATTGTTCAAATTGCCGCGCGTCGACAGGGTCGCGCCGTTCTGCGCGAGAATGGATGCGATCATTTCCTTGGTCGTGGTCTTGCCGTTGCTGCCGGCCACGGCAACGACTGGAATTTCGAATTGATCGCGCCAGCTGCGCGCGAAGCTTTGCAATGCGGCGAGCGTGTCCGGAACGATGATCTGCGGCAGCGGTTGCGGCACATGGCGCGAGACGATGGCCCCCACCGCGCCGCGTTGAGCCGCGCCGGCGATGAACTCTTCGCCGTCAAAATTCGGCCCACGCAATGCAACGAACAACTCACCCGCACCGAGCGTGCGCGAATCGCTCGAAACGTTGCCATAGACCGCATCCGCGCCATGCAGCACTCCGTGCGCAAGACGTGCCGCAGTGGCCAGCGTGCGCGGCATCAAGCCGCGGCTCCGAACACGCGCTCGACTTCCGCCGCATCGCTGAAGGGCACACGCCGCTCGCCATAAATCTGATAGCGCTCGTGTCCCTTGCCCGCAATGACCACGACATCTCTGACCGCGGCCTTCGACAAGGCTGTATCGATGGCGAGCCGCCGATCGTGGATCACCTGCGCCGGCTTTGCGACGATTCCTTCGCGAATCTCTGCGGTGATTTTCTCGGGCGGCTCGCGCCGCGGATTGTCATCCGTGACGATGATGTGATCAGCGAGCGCATCGGCCACGCGGCCCATCATGGCGCGCTTGCCCGCATCTCGCTCGCCGCCGCAGCCGAACACACACCAGAGATGCCGCTGAGTGTGCTCACGCGCCGCACGCAAGACTTTCGCGAGCGCATCCGGTGAATGAGCGTAATCGACGATGGCCAGCGCTCGGCCCGGCGCGCTCACGGTTTGCATCCGGCCCGGCGGAGCGGCGGCGTGCTCGATGGCGCGGATGGCATCGCTCAGCGGTATATCGAAGGCGAGCAGCAGCCCGAGCACCACGACGACATTGTCGACATTGAAGCGGCCGAGCAACGCCGTGCGCACCTGCCCGTGACCTTCGCTTCCATCGACGGTGAACTCGAGACCGCGCTCGGCCGGGCGAACATGATGCGCAAACAGCTTGCGCGCATGCTTTTCGAGCGCAGCGTTCCGCGCCGGATCGGGGGCCGCATCCTCATCGCTCGCCCAAACGGCCAGCACATCGAGCTTGCTCGCGCAGCGTGCGTAGAGCTCGCGGCCGAACTCATCGCCCCAATGAATCACCGCGTGCGCAAGCCCCGCGGCTTCGAACAGCGCCGCCTTGGCTTCGCCATACGCTTGCATGGAGCCGTGATAGTCCAGATGGTCGCGCGACAAATTCGTGAATGCCGCGCTTTCGAAGCGCACACCGGCCGCGCGATGTTGGTCGAGCGCGTGCGATGAAACCTCCATGGCCACGTAGCGCGCGCCTTGCGCGCGCAGCGCCGCAAGCTCGCGATGCAACCGCACCGGGTCCACCGTCGTGTGGGTGGAATCTTGCAGCGCGTGAATGCGCCCCGCGCCCAGCGTGCCGAGATATGCACAAGCCGCGTGCAGATTCTCGAGACTTGCCGCCAGCAGATAGGCGCAGGTGGTTTTGCCGTTCGTGCCCGTAATGCCGGCGATGCGCAAAGCGCGGGAGGGGTGGTCGAAATATCGATCGGCGAGAGCGCCCACGCTTTGCGACAGTTTCGCGACTGGCGCCGCATAGACGCCCGCGGGGAACGCCGGAGGTTGGATGCCCGGCGCCTCTTCCCACAAGATGGCGCGCGCGCCGCCATCGACTGCTTGGCGCGCGAAGGACAGCCCGTGCGAGTTGCGTCCGCGAAGCGCGAAAAATAACGCGCCGGGGCGCACGTCGCGGCTATCCGAGGTCAGATCGGAGATCTGCACCGCGCTTGCATTCGGCGTCGGCGGTAGCTCGATGATTCCTTCGGCCAATGCAGCCAGGTTCTTTGCCGCGGGTTCGGCGGTCATTGCGCGTCGGCCACTTGCACCATGCGTGCCGGAACGTTTTGCAGATCGTCCGGCGCCACGTCCATGAGCCGCAATGCGCCGGTCATGACGCTTGCGAACACGGGAGCCGAGACCATGCCGCCCATGTATCGATCGCCGCTCGGCTCATCGATCACGACCACGGTCGCAAGCTTCGGATGTGTGGCAGGCACCACGCCGGCGAAGACCGCCATGTACTTGTCGGTGGAATAGCCGCCGGCGCTCGCCTTCCACGCCGTGCCGGTCTTGCCGGCCACTCGATAGCCCATGACCGCGGCGCGCTTGCCGGTCGCGCCCTCGCCCACCACCACTTGTTCCATGAGAGAGATCAAGTCGCGCGCGACGCGGCGCGGCAGCACTTGAGCGCCCGGCACGCGGCCTTCCACTTTCTCGAAGGAGATGGGACGCGCAAGCCCATAGGCGCCGATGGTTGCGTAAGCATGCGCAAGCTGAAGCGGCGTGACCGACAAACCATAGCCGTGCGACAACGTGGCGATGCCCACGGGCCGCCAGTGCGAGAAATGACTGAGCATGCCTGCCGATTCGCCGGGGTAGCCGCTGCCCGTCACTTGACCGAAGCCGACTTCACTCAACGTGCTCCAGATTTGCTCGGGACGAAGCGATAGAGCGACCTTGGCCATGCCGACGTTGCTCGACCGGGCAAGAATCGTTGCAAGATCGATACTGCCGAGCGGATGCTCGTCTTCGACCACGGTGCCGCCCACCTTGATGATGCCCGGAGCGGTGTCGACGATGCTGTCAGCGCGATACTGTCCTGACGCCAAGCCCGCTGCGATGATGAAAGGCTTGATGCTCGAGCCCGGCTCGAAAATATCGGTGGCGGCGCGGTTGCGATAGAGCCCTGCTTTCAGCTGGTCGCGATCGTTGGGGTTGTACGCCGGCTGATTCACCATCGCGATGACTTCGCCGGTATCCACGTCGATGGTCACGAGCGAGCCTGCGCGGGCGCGATACTCGGTCATGGCGCTTTTCAATTCGCGATATGCGAGATACTGAATGCGCAGGTCGATGCTCGTGGTCAGATCCCGTCCCGGGCGCGGCGCGCGGATGCTCTCGACGTTCTGCACCGAGCGGCCGAACATGTCTTGAATCACGCGCTTGGCGCCGTTCTCACCGTCGAGCACTTGATCGAAACCCAGCTCGAGGCCTTCTTGGCCTTGATCGTCCTGCGTGGTGAAGCCCACGATGTGGCCGCACACCTCACCCGCCGGGTAGTAGCGCCGGTACTCGCGCAGCAAGTACACCCCTGGAATGCCGAGCGATTTGATGAAGCTGGCCTGCTCCGGCGGCATGTGGCGCGCGATGTACAAGAACTCGCGGTCCAGATTGCTCGTGACCTTGCGCACCAAGGCTTGCGGCTCCTGCCGCAATGCTTTGGCAAGACGCGGGATTTGATCGATGTTGTCGTCGAGCTCTTTGGGGTTCACCCACACAGAATCCACCGGCGTGCTCATGGCCAGGGGCTCGCCATTGCGATCGGTGATCGCGCCGCGGTGGGCCACGATTTTCGCGATGCGCATGCTGCGCTGATCGCCCTGCCGCGCAAGAAAGCCGTGATCGAGCCATTGCAGCTCGAGCGCGCGCACTGTCAGCGCGCTCGCGCCCAGCAACACGAGCGCGAGGACGAGAGCGGAACGCCAACGCATGCTGCGAGCCGCCGCGTCGGTCGGGGAGCGGGGCTTCTTCATTGACGCACGATTCGCACATCGCGCGTCTGCGGCAGCGACATTTTGAGCTTGGTATTCGCGATGCGCTCGACGAAGGCGTGCGAGGACCACGCGCTCTGCTCGAGCTGTAATCGGCCCCATTCCATCTCGAGCGCGTCGCGATGCGTATTGAGTTTCTCCAGCCGCACAAAGAGATCGCGCGCCTGGTGGCGCGCGTAAATGGCAGCAGAGGCAGAAGCAAGAACCGCCATCCATAGAATCGGCAGGACGACGGGCAAAATCTTGGAGTGAGTCATCGAGGCTCCGCCGGCGCGAGCTTTTCCGCCACGCGCAACCGTGCGCTGCGCGCGCGCGGATTCGATTCGAGCTCGGCTTCGCCCGGCGCGACCGCACCGCCGATACGCTTCAGCGTGGCGCGGGCATGCAGCGGAATTTCCGGCAAGCCCGCGTAAACGGGGTCGACCTGGGAACGCCCGCGAATGAAGCGCTTCACGATGCGATCCTCGAGTGAGTGAAAGGAAATCGCGGCGAGCCTGCCATGAGGACGCAAGCGCTTGCATGCGGCCGACAGCCCCAACTCGAGCTCTTGCAGCTCGCCGTTCACATGAATGCGCAATGCCTGAAATGCGCGCGTGGCCGGATGCTTGTGCTCGCGCGAGCGCGGCAGAGTACGCGTGATCAATTCTGCGAGCTGCGCCGTGCGCTTGAAAGGCTGCGCTTTGCGAGCGGCGACGATGGCGCGCGCGATTCTTCGCGCATGCCTTTCCTCTCCCAGCTCGAAAAAGATTTTCGCAAGCTCGGGCTCGCTCGCGCGATTGACGACGTCGGCCGCGCGCAGGCCTTCGGCGCTCATGCGCATATCCAAAGGACCATCGTGCGAGAAACTGAAGCCGCGGCGCGGATCATCGAGTTGCGGCGAAGACACGCCGAGATCGAACAGCGCGCCATCGAAATGCATACCGTGCTCGACTTGGTCAGCGCACCGGGCGAGCTCGGAAAAGCGCGCTTCGAAGATCGCAACCCGCGCATCGGTTGCCAATCGCGTGCGAGCGTGTGCAACGGCCGCAGGATCTCGATCGATGCACACCAACCGACCCTCGTGACCAAGCTTGCTCAATATCGCCTCTGCATGACCGCCGCGCCCAAACGTGGCATCCAAGTAGATGCCGTCCGATTTCACCGCCAAGGCCTCCAGCACTTCGGCTCGCAGTACGGCCTCGTGACTGAAGACATGGCTCGTCATGGCTTCAAGCGGTCGCGCTCAGGCGGCCGGCTAGAGCGATAACGTGTCCAACTCGGCGGGCAAGTCGGCTGCAGATTCAGCGCTAGCCAGCCACTCATCTCGCCGCGCGATCCACCGCGCCTCATCCCACAACTCAAAACGCGTACCCTGTCCTATCAACATGGCATCGCGCGCCAGCCCACCGAATTCACGCAAGTTGGGCGGCAGCAACAGCCGGCCCTGGGCATCCAACTCCACATCGGTGGCATGTCCGACCATGAGCCGCTGCAAGCGGCGAGCTTGCGGCTGGAGCGACGGCAGCCGCATCAGCCGGGCTTCGATCTCCTCCCAGTCCGGCATGGGATACAGAAGCAGGCACTGGTCTTTATCGACGGTCACCACGAGGCGGCCGCCGCACCGCTCGTGCAGGCGGTCGCGGTACTTGGTCGGCATGACCATGCGGCCCTTGGCATCGAGAGAGAGCTTGTTGGCGCCACGGAACAATTTTTGTAAGAAGGGCCTCTTCGACCCCTTCTCTCCCACTTTTTCCCACTGGCCGCCACTATAGGGACGGGAAAAGTGCACTGTCAATGAATAAGTAAAGAAAAGTCTCATGGCGACAGTGACTTAGGTCACGTTTTGACCAGTTCCACGGCGCCCAAAAAGAGCCTCTAAATGAATCAAATGATTAGCTTGGAATTATAGAAATTACAATCATGCAGGAGCTGTATATATTCCCATATCGCGCTGTATGGATGGCCAGATGCGCGCTGAACCGGCATGTCGCCGATCGGCGACGCAAGAAAAGGAGTCGGCCGATAAGCCGGGTTCTGTCGAGGGCAGCCATTCCTCTAAGGAAATGCGTCGCCGCACTTCTCAAGCGACCTACCCGGAAGCGCACTGGGCCCGTGTGCTCTCCTGCGAGAGCCGCTTCCCTATTTGGTCTTGCTCCAGGTGGGGTTTGCCGAGCCGGTGGATGTTGCCATCACCGCGGTGCGCTCTTACCGCACCATTTCACCCTTACCTGCGCGCGCCACGAGGACACACGCCGGCGGTATCTTTCTGTTGCACTTTCCGTGGACTCGCGTCCCCCAGGCGTTACCTGGCACCTTCAGCCCAAGGAGCCCGGACTTTCCTCTGGCCGCATAGCGTCCAGCGGCTGCCTGGCCGACTCCGGCGCCGCACGATACGCACTTTGCCGCGGCCGCGCTACTCGGCGTGAGGAAATCTGCCCGTCTCGGTCGGGCGTGGAAATCTCTCGGGCGTCAGAGCCTCGAAAGCGCGCGGTCATTTGCTCAAGTGCGCCCGACTGATCAAGCGCGCCGGACGCATCAGCTTTCTTCGCGCAGCGCGAGCGCGCGGCGATAGCTTTGATTCCCGCCGCAATCGCAAACCTGCGCGGCCAGGCTTGCGGCCTGCTTCAGGGACATGTGCGGCATGAGAATGCGCAGCACCCGGTCGAGATTTTTTTCATCGACGCTCGCATGCGCTTGCGCCGGCGCTCCGGCAATCAGCAGCACCAGCTCGCCGCGAGTCATTTGCGCCGCGCGCTCGACGAGCGAGCCGAGCGTACCTCGATAGACGCTTTCGTATTTCTTGGTGAGCTCGCGCGCAACCACCGCGGCGCGCTCTGCGCCGAACGCGGTAACGCACGCTTCCAGTAAATCGCGGATGCGATGCGGCGCTTCGTACAGCACGATCGTGCGCTGCTCCTCGCGAAGCGCCTCGAGTTTGGCGCTCCTTTGCGCCGCGCGCACCGGCATGAAACCTTCGAAGACGAATCGATCGGTGGCCAAGCCCGCAATGGAAAGTGCGGCGATTGCGGCGCACGGGCCTGGAATCGCTTCGATCTCGACATCGCAATCCGCGGCGGCGCGAAGCAAACGAAACCCGGGGTCGCTGATTCCGGGCGTGCCCGCATCGCTCACGAGGGCGATGTGCTCGCCCTCGCGCAATGCCGACAGAATCGAGTCGATTCGCTCGGCCTCGTTGTGCTCGTGAAGCGACATCATCGGCTTCTCGATTCCAAAATGATTCAACAGATGCGAGGTGTGCCGCGTGTCCTCGGCCGCAATGCGTGTACACGCGGCAAGCACCTCACGCGCGCGCGGCGAAAAATCGCCCAGGTTGCCGATGGGCGTGGCGACCACGCTGAGCCTGCCCGCGCGGCCTGGCATCTCGGCCTTTGCCACTATAATCCTGCGATGAGTCCGAGAGCCCGCATCGTTTGTATCGTGTCCGCTATTGCACTGCTGATGTGCGCTTGTAGTCTAGTGCAACCGGACGAAGCCGAGCCTGGCTCGCCGAATCGAGCCGACCGGCTCGCACGTGAATCCAAGCACGCGGAGGCGGCCGCCGAATACAACACTCTCGCGGCCGGCGGCAGTCCGCAACGCGAAGTTTTTCAATTGCGCGCCGTGGAGGAATGGATTGCCGCGGGTAATATCGCCGCGGCCAAACAGGCGCTAGCCGCATTGCCGGCGGATATCCGCACGCGTCAGCCGACGTTGCGTGCGCTCGTCGGTGCGGAGCTCGCACTCGCGCAGCACGATGCCGCGGGCGCAGTGCGCGAGCTCGATGCCTTGCCCGTGCCCACGCAGAGCAATGATTTGCAGCGCTATTGGTTGCTGCGTGGGCGCGCCGCATTTGCCGCGGGGCGGCCGCTCGATGCGGTGCGTTCCTACGTCGAGCGCGAACGCGTGCTGCCGCCCGGCAATGCCGTGAAAGCCAATCGGGACGAGCTGTTGACGAACCTACGGCAAGCCGCCGAACAAGGCGCGTCCTTGAAATATCCGCCGCGCACGGATTCGATCGTTGCGGGTTGGCTCGATCTGGCGCCGGTTGCGCTCGAGCTCGAGCGCGGCTCCGCCGGCGCGAGCGGCGATCTGGCGCGTTGGCGAGAGCGCTATCC
The DNA here is from genome assembly GCA_964247385.1 of uncultured Steroidobacteraceae bacterium. Classification (GTDB taxonomy): domain Bacteria; phylum Pseudomonadota; class Gammaproteobacteria; order Steroidobacterales; family Steroidobacteraceae; genus TMP-86. Next base: position 152,828 of record CAXTUB010000004.1, read on the forward strand.
GCAGCATCCGGCCAACGACGGCGTACTGCCTGCGCCGCAGACTCCGGTTGCGCGCTCGACTGAATATCCGGCGCAGATTGCACTGATATTGCCGTTGTCCGGCCGCGCGGAAGCGAGCGGCGTGGCGGTGCGCGATGGCTTCATCGCGGCATATCTGCAGCCTGGCGAGACGACGCGGCCGCACTTGCGTATTTATGATGAAGCGGCTGAGGGCGGCAGCAAAGCGTACGAGCGCGCAGTGGGAGACGGCGCAACTTTCATCGTCGGCCCGTTGCTGAAGGAAGATGTGGCGGCCATCGCGCCGCTCGCCGGCAAGACGCCCACGCTTGCGTTGAATTTCTTGAGCGATGCGCTCGATCAAGAGCACGCCTTGTATCAGTTCTCGTTGCTGCCGGAAGATGAAGCGCGCGCCGTGGCGCGCCGAGTGGTCGCGGATGGACGGCCTCGTGGTGTGGTGCTCGTGCCATCCAATGAGTTTGGGAGCCGTGTGCTCGCGGCATTCAGCGAAGAGCTTACGCAGCAAGGTGGAGCGGTGCTCGACAGCGTGCGCTACGACGCAACGCAGGCCGATTTTTCCGATGCCATTCGCCGCTTGTTGCAAGTGCGAGAGGCGCGAGGCGAGCCCGCATCGCACCGCACGGATGCCAACTTCATCTTCGTCGCGGGCTCCCCGGTGGCGGCGCGGCTGATCCGGCCCCAGCTCAAGTTTCACTATGCCGGCGATGTTCCGATGTATAGCACTTCGGATGCGTTCGATGCCGATCAGAGCGCTAATGTGGATATGGACGGAGTGATATTTCCCGACATGCCGTGGATGATCTCGGCCGAACCAGCAACGGCTCAGCTGCGCGCGGATGTGCGCGCGGCGTGGCCATCGCGGGCGGCGCGGCGCGGCCGGCTCTATGCATTTGGCTTCGATGCCTACCGTCTCGTGCCGGCGTTGCGCTCGCATCGCATCACCAAAGGCACCGGCATCTCGGGGCTCACGGGTCGATTGCGATTGGATGAGCGAAATCGCATTCGCCGCGACCTCGATTGGGCAGAAATTCGCGGCGGCGTCGCGAATCCGCTGTAATCACAGCGGCGTCGGAGCACCCGGCCCGTGTGCGCTGGGGTTCGCCCGTGTGCGCTGGGGTTCGCCGCGCTCGCGATCGAGTGAGGGGGCGAAGCGCTCCCGTTCCCGCGATCGATCGGGTGCTTCGCCCCCACGGGTCTCAGCGCGTAACGATGCGAAACGCTGCTTCGCACTGATCCGATCGATCGCGGCACTTTCAAAGCTCACGCGGCAATCCCCAGCGCACTCGGGCCGACACTCGGTACAACCGCGAAATGTCGGTTGCTCCAAAAAAAGTTATTCGATGGAACCATCGTGCGAGTTCCACCTCCGCGATTGATGGAAACGGCATGCCTCATCGAACCTCGCATTCGATGAGGCTGCGCGTCGCGCGCTCCAGCGGAGAATTGCGCGTGTCCGCACCGTCGGCTTCGATCGACGCCCTGCGCGATATCGTGTGCCTGCGATCGGGCGCGGGCGAACCCTATCTCTTGATCTGTGGAGTCAATTCCGTGAGCACCAACACGCCGACCTCCAGGTAGCGCACCCGACGAGAAAAATTTTAGCCGACTTTGCGTCAGTTACGGTGGTGGAACGCCTTTTTTAAGATAAGCCGGCCTCGCCTGCGTCCAACTCCGCGACGAGCTCATCCAACTGCTCGAACGACTCACTCAACCCGTCCACTGCTCCGGTGCCCGCCGCATCGAGCGCTTCTTTCGACGGATGCAGCTCGTGAAGAACCAGCAACGTCTTGCCGCCTTTTTCCTCGAGCGTCACCGTCGTCACGGGACCATCGGGACTCTCCTCGTTCGTCCAGACGAGCCGCGAGTGCGGTGTCACTTCGATGTATTTGCCGAAGAACGCCATCGGTTTCGAGCCCCTGTGGCTGATCTCGAGGCGGTAATGGCCCCCGGTACGGATGTCGGCTTCGTAGGACACGAGGGTCATGCCCATGGACCGCGGAAGCCACCAGCGCCGAAACAGCTTCGGCTTGCTCCATGCCTGGAAAATGATGTGCGCGGGCGCGTCGAACGTGCGCGTGACGATGAGCTCACGATCGGACTTTCGCTCGACGGTCGTAAGATTCTTCATGGGCGTGATCTCACTTGGTTTTCTTGCGTCGGTCGACGCGCTCCTTCCGGTGCAATTCCGCGACGACTCGGTCCAGCTCGTCGAAACGCGCTGCCCAGAGCTCGCGGTGCCGCTCAATCCAGGCCGCCGCGTCTTCCAGCCGGCGCTCGCCGAGCTTACAGATGCGAACGCGCCCGATCTTCTCGGTGGTGACGAGGCCCGCGTCCTCGAGGATGCCGACGTGCTTCTTCATCCCCGTGAGGGTCATGCGGAATCTGTCGGCAAGGTGAGTGATCGACGCCTCCGCGCGGGCAAGCTGTTCCAGCACGCCGCGTCGGGTGACGTCGGAGAGCGCGGCGAAAGAGACGTCGAGACGGGAACTTGAATACTGCACCATGTGGTTCAGTATTTAACACGCCGACAACCCGCATACAAGGAAGCGCACTCGTAAAGCGCTCCGGAAGTGCTCGAACCCTTCGTAGCACGCACGCTCGCCCGGGATTCGAATGAGTGTGAGGCCCCGCCGAGCGCGGTGGGGTTTTGCGGCGCGAGCTTAGAGAGTGCCGCGATCGATCGGATCAGCGCGAAGCAGCGTTTCGCATCGTTATGCGCTGAGACCCGTGGGAGCGAAGCGCCCGATCGATCGCGGGAACGGGAGCGCTTCGCTGCCGCACTCGATCGCGAGCGCCGCGAAACCCCACCGCACTCGGCGAGGAACAAAATGATTCGAATCCGCGCAAACGCCGCGATTTCATTCGATGCATGCCTCGTGCCCGCCCCGCACACTGTTCCAATGCCAAAACCTATCGAAGAGCTTGCGTGGCATTTGCAGCATGGGCATGCGGCCGAGCGCATGGCTGCTCACTATCTGCAAGCGCAAGGTTTGGTGCAGGTCGCGCAAAACGAGCGCTCACGCGTAGGCGAAATCGACCTCGTGTTCTTGGATGGCCGGGAGCTCGTCATCGTCGAAGTGCGTCAGCGCCGCAGTGCCGAGTTCGGCGGCGCGCTGGCCTCGGTGTCTCGATGGAAACAGCGCAAGATCGCGCGGGCGACGCAAATATTCTTGCAACGCGCGCCGCATTGGGCGCATTTACCCGTCCGTTTCGATGTCGTTGCGGTGAATGGCTTGCCGCATCGAGATCCGCAGATCGAATGGGTGAAGCACGCGTTCTAGCAGTGCAGCGTTACTTCACCACTTTGAGCTTAGCACGTTTGACGTCCGGCTTTTTCTTGGGATCCGGTCCGGATGGCGCGGGCGTGGTGTCCGGATCGGGGTCGGCGTCGCCTTCTGGAAAAATCATGCCCTGACCGGTTTCGCGCGAATAGATGCCAAGCACGCACTTGATCGGTACTCGCACCGAAAAGCTCACGCCGCCGAATCGCGCGTCGAAAGTGACCGCATCATTGCCAAGCTTCAGAAACTGCGTTGCCGAGTGGCTCACGTTCAGCACGATTTTGCCATCCTTGACGTAGTGCTTCGGCACCGAGACCGACTCATCGCTCGCATCGACCACGATGTGCGGCGTGTCGCCGCTATCGGAAATCCATTCGTGCAATGCGCGCAGCAAGTACGGACGCCGCGCTTTCACTGCCGCAATTTCCGCTCCGCGGGCGTCAGGCTGGCGCCGAACGCCGGACGCGTGAATATGGAGTTTGCGTATTTGACGATGGGCTGTGCTTGCAGCGGCAGGTCGATGCCGTAATGCGGCAAGCGCCAGAGAATGGGCGCGATGCTCGCATCCACGAGCGAGAACTCATCGCTCAGGAAAAATGGCCGGGCCTTGAAGACTTCGGCGCTTGCCGTAATGGCTTCGCTCAATACCTTACGGCTGCGCTCGCCGGCTTTGCCGTCACGATCCTCTTCGATCTCGCGCGCAAGTCCGTACCAATCCCGCTCGACCCGATACAACGCGACGCGAAATTGCGCGCGCGTGGTGGGATCGATGGGCATGAGCGGCGGATGCGGAAAGCGCTCGTCGAGATATTCGATGATGACGCGCGAGTCGTACAACACGAGATCGCGGTCCACGAGAGTCGGCACACTGTGATAGGGATTCAGATCGAGCAGATCTTCAGGCAGTTGGCCCGGCTCGCAGCTGATGACATCGATATAGATGCCCTTTTCCGCAAGCACTAACCGGGTTCTATGGCTCCACGCATCCGTCGGCGCCGAGAACAGCGTCATTACGGCGCGGCGCGCCATCAGTGCTCCGTCTGCGCAAACATGGGTTAATGAACTTCTTTCCAGTACTCCTGCTTGAGCAGGTAAGTGAGAACGAAAAAGACGAGCAAGAACAGCGTGACCCACACCCCGAGAGCTTGGCGCTTGGGCTTGATGGGCTCGGACGCGTAGTCAAGAAAGTTCACGAGGTCGCCCACGAAATGATCGTACTCCTCCGGCTTCAGGCTCCCGGGTGTCATCATCTCCACTCCGGTGAGCTCCATGTGCGCTTCGCCCTTGTCATCGGTATGGCTCTTGTAGACCGGCTTTTGCAGTCCTTGCAGGCTCTGCAGCACATGCGGCATGGCGACCGCCGGCAAATACAAATTGTTGACGCCCCAAGGCCGCGCCTTGTCCGCGTAAAAGCCATGCAAAAAGGAATAGAGATAATCGAGTCCGCGCGAACGCGCGATGAGCGAAAGATCCGGAGGCTGCTTACCGAACCAATCGGAAGCATCCGCCGGCATGGCTGAGTTGATGGGATCGAACGCCTTGTCCGTACCAAACATCAGATTCGCCTTGAGCTCGGCTTCGGGAATGCCCAAATCTTGAGCCATGCGGTTATAACGCAAATATTTCAGCGAATGACAACCGGAGCAGTAATTGATGAAATCGCGCGCGCCGCGCTGCAGCGATTGCACGTTGTTGATGTTGGTTCTTGCGGGCTGCAAAGGAAATCCGCCTTCCTCGGCCCACACGGCCGCGAACGGCATGAGAAGCGTCAGGAGCGCGGCCGCCAAAGCGAGCCGGTGCTCAAGCATGGTGATAGGTCACGCGCTCGGGGACGGGCTTGCGCCGCTCGATCAGCGGATAGAAGGGCAGGCCCAGAAAGAAGGCGAAGTACACGACGGTGGCGATCTTCGCGAGCAGCGGATAAATGCCCGCCGGCGGGCGCAGCCCGCACACGCCGAGGGTAACGAATGCCGTGACGAAGATGGCCAGCGCGATCTTGTAGGCCGCGCCCCGATATCGAATGGATTTCACCGGCGATCGGTCGAGCCACGGCATGAAAAATAGCACGATGATGGATGCGCCCATGACCAACACACCCCAGACTTGCGTACCCCAAAACGAAGGCACCGCGCGCAAGATGGCGTAGAACGGTGTGAAGTACCACACAGGCGCAATGTGCGGCGGCGTCTGCAGCGGGTTCGCAGGTTCGAAGTTCGGCGTTTCGAGAAACAAACCGCCGAAGGCAGGCGCGAAAAAAATCACCCCGCAAAAAATGACCAAGAACGCCGCCGTGCCCATCAAGTCTTTCACGGTGTAATACGGATGGAACGGAATGCCGTCCAGCGGAATGCCCTCCGCATCTTTCTTGTCCTTGATTTCGATGCCGTCCGGATTGTTCGAGCCGACCTCATGCAGCGCGGTGAGATGCACCACCACCAGCACGAGCAGCGCGAGAGGCAGCGCCACCACATGCAGCGCGAAGAACCGGTTGAGGGTTGCATCGGCAATGTAATAGTCGCCGCGGATCCAATCCACCAGCGTCTGCCCAATATACGGCAGGCTCGAAAACAGCGAGACGATGACCTGCGCGCCCCAATAGCTCATGTTGCCCCAGGGCAGCACGTACCCCATGAACGCCTCGGCCATGAGCACGAGAAAAATCACGCAGCCGATGATCCACAGCAACTCGCGCGGCTTTCGATACGAGCCGTACAGAAGCGCGCGAAACATGTGCAGGTAGATCACGATGAAGAATGCCGATGCGCCGGTGGAATGCATGTAGCGGATGAGCCAGCCCCAGTCGACGTCGCGCATGATGTATTCGACCGATGCGAACGCTTCGCTCGCGGACGGCTTGAAATTCATGGTGAGGAAGATGCCGGTCAGCAGCTGATTGGCCAGGATGACGGTCGCGAGCCAACCGAAGTAGTACCAAAAATTGAAATTTTTCGGCGCGTAGTACTCACTCGCCTGGGATCGCCAGAACGAGGCGACCGGCAAACGCGCATTGATCCATTGCGAAAACTTGCCGCTCGGGCGCCGCTCGGGTTCGGGAAAAGATGCTGCCATGACTCGTGTCTATCGATTCTCGAGATTAAGTGCTCTTGGAAGATGCGCCGCCTGCGATAGCGTTCGGCGCGGGATCGACGCCGATGACGATGCGCGATTGGCCCGTGAAGGCATAGGGCGGCACGGTGAGATTCTTGGGCGCGGGCACGCCTTTGAACACGCGGCCCGACAAATCGAACTTGGAGCCATGACATGGGCAATAGAACCCGCCGGGCCAACCCGAGCCCAAATCCACGCCGTTGACTTGCGCGGCGTTGTTCGGCTCGAAGGCTCCCAACGGCGAGCAGCCCAAGTGCGTACACACCGCGAGCCCGATCCAGTATTCAGGATGGATGGCGCGCGCCGGGCCCGAGGCCTTGATGTAATCGGGCTGCGTCGAGCCGTCTTGTTGCGGATCAACGAGCAAGGCGTCGTGCCGGCCGAGCGCATCGATGATTTCCTTCGTACGGCGCACGACGTAGACGGCCTGACCGCGCCAGACCACCTTCATCATTTGCCCGACTTCGAGTTTGGATGCGTCCACTTCGACCGGCGCGCCCAATGCCTTGGCACGCGCGCTCGGCTGCCAAGAGGCAATGAAGGGAACCGCGGTAAACGCTACTCCGACTGCACCGACGCCGACGGTAGCCGCCGTGAGAAGTCGCCGGCGGCTCTGGTCAACTAGCTCGCTCATTCAACTGTTTTAGTATCGTGTCCCATCAAAATCTTTGCGCTCCGCCGCCCTTGCTACCAGCCCCTGCTCAATGAACTCGTGGAAATTTGATCTCGTGGAAATTCAAAATCCGCCGCAGTATACACAAAAAGTTTTTGCGGATTACGCAGCGCAGCGTCGATCCGCGAGGTGAATACGGGCACTGTGCGAGCAAGCATTCGATTCATGGCCAAGGCGATCGTGCTGGGCTTGGCGGCCGCGTTCGTGCTGGTTTGGTGGAAGCCGAGCCTATTGATGCCGCAAGCACTCGTGGCGGCGTCTAATCCGTCGCGCCCCTCTGCAGCAGAGGTTCGCTCCGCGAGCTCGCCGGATGTGACGAGCCTAGCTGCTGCAAGCGCACCGGACGTGGCGCTTCGCGGCTCGGTGCGCGCAGTGTCGAGCTACGCCGATGCGGTGGCACGCGCTTCGCCCGCGGTGGTGAACATCTACACTGCAAGGGTCATCACGGAGCGCTCGCAACCGGCGCCGCTCGAGCAATTATTCGGCGATTACTGGCCAAGCCTCAGGCGCCGCGTCGAGCGCAGCTTGGGCTCCGGCGTCATTGTCGATGCGCTCGGTCATATCATCACCAATCAGCATGTCATTGCGAACGCAGACTCGATCCGTGTGCAGCTCGGCGATCAACGCGAGGCGCAGGCGAAGCTGATCGGCTCCGATCCGGATACGGATCTCGCGGTCTTGCAATTGTCGTTGGGCAACTTGCCCGTGATGCCGCTGGGCCGCTCCGATGCGCTCCGCGTGGGCGACGTGGTGCTCGCCATTGGCAACCCTTACGGCCTCAGTCAAACCGTCACGCAAGGCATCGTCAGCGCAACGGGGCGCGGGCAGTTGGGCCTTGCGACGTTCGAGAATTTCATTCAGACCGATGCGGCCATCAATCTCGGCAACTCGGGCGGTGCGCTCGTCGACACGGAAGGCGCTCTCGTTGGCATCAACACCGCGGTGCTGAATCGAAGCTCGGGCGGCCCGGAAGGCATTGGTTTCGCGATTCCCGTGAATCTCGTGCGCGGCGTCATGGAGCAGATTTTGCGCAAGGGACACGTGGTGCGCGGCTGGCTCGGCCTCGAGCCGCAAGATCTGACCGAGGAACAGGCCGCGGAGCTGCAGCTCGATATCGGACCCGGCGTCGTGGTTGCAAACATCTTGGTGCACAGCCCGGCGTTCGAGGCGGGGGTACGGCCGGGCGATGTGATCACTCAATTGGGACGCGAGAAAATCCGCAGTGCTCTGCAGCTGGTGGCGCGCATTTCCGCGCTTCGACCCGGCGAAATCGTCGAGGTCGGCTATCGGCGCCGCGATCTCATGCGCTCCGCTCGTATCCGTGTGCTCGAGCGGCCGACGCAGACGCGAATGAGCGAATAGCTGCTCCGATCGTTCTCAATCGCGTTGAGTTTTGGCAGCTCGAACCGCACCGCGACTGGCGCGCTCGAGCGCTAATCGCTCGAGCCTGAAGAGGACACGTCAGGGAATGCGCTTGATGCGTGCTCCCAGCTGCTGCAACTTTTCTTCGATGGCTTCGTAGCCGCGATCGATGTGATATATCCGCTCGATCTCGGTCCGGCCTTCGGCCACCAGCGCCGCGATCACGAGACTGGCCGAAGCGCGCAGATCCGTCGCCATCACGGGCGCGGCGGTCAATCGCGGCACGCCCTTGATGATGGCGGTGTTCCCTTCCAGCCGGATCTCCGCGCCCATGCGGCGCATTTCCAGCATATGCATGAAGCGGTTTTCGAACACGGTCTCGATGATGGTGCCGACGCCGTCAGCAATCGTGTTGAGCGCGGCGAATTGCGCCTGCATGTCGGTGGGAAACGCAGGGTACGGCGCCGTGCGAATGTCCACGGCTCGCGGCCTCCGTCCGCGCATGTCGACTTCGATCCATGAGTCGCCACTCGTCACATCGGCGCCGGCTTCGCGCAACTTTTGCAACACCGCATCCAGATGAGCCGCTTGCGCGTGCTTGACGCGCACTCGGCCGCCGGTCATGGCGCCGGCCACGAGATACGTGCCGGTCTCGATGCGATCGGGCAACACGTCATAGCTGCCGCCGCCGAGCCGATCCACGCCTTCGATGACGATGCGGTCCGTTCCGGCGCCGGTAATTCGCGCGCCCAGCACATTGAGGAAATTCGCCAGATCCACGACCTCGGGCTCGCGCGCCGCATTTTCGAGCACCGTTTCGCCGCGCGCCAGCGTCGCCGCCATCATGAGATTCTCCGTGCCGGTCACGGTCACGGTCTCGAGCACGAGATGCGCGCCGCGCAGCCGGTCGGCGCGCGCCTTGATGTAGCCATTCTCGATATGAATGTCGGCGCCCATGGCCTGCAGGCCTGCCACATGAATGTTCACGGGCCGTGCGCCGATGGCGCAGCCGCCCGGAAGCGAGACTTCGGCGCGGCCGAAGCGTGCCAGCAATGGGCCCAGCACCAAGATGGAGGCGCGCATCGTCTTCACCAACTGATACGGCGCAAACGGCTCCTTGAAAGTGGATGCGTCCACTTCGATGCGCATCTTTTCATCGATCGTCACCGCCACGCCCATTCGGCCAAGCAGCTCGATCATGGTCGTGACGTCTTGCAAGTGCGGCACGTTGCCAACGGTGACCGGCGCATCGGCCAGCATGCTGCCCGCGAGAATCGGGAGCGACGCATTCTTTGCGCCCGAAATACGGATTTCGCCGTCGAGCGGCTTGCCGCCCGTGATCTGTAGTTTATCCATGCACGCCGCCCTTTCGCGGAAAGCTAATGAGCTTGGGCGGAATGCTCTGCGGGCGTCAGCGCTTGCAGCGCGAGCGCGTGGATCTCATTGCCCATTCGCGCACCCAACGTTGCGTAGATCAGCTGATGCCGTTGCACCGAGCGCTTGCCTTCGAAGCTGGGCGCGATCACCAACGCCTCGAAATGCACGTTGTCATTGCTCTGCACGTGCGCCGTTGCGCCGGGAATTCCCGCTTCGATCAACTCGGCAATCTGCCGCGAATCCATGAGGTCTCCTTCGAGGATGGCCGCTCGCGCGGCGCAGGGGCGATGCAATCAAGGGTATCATTACTGCAATGCTTCCCGATTGCACCGACGAGGCGCTCGTCGCCGCGGCACAACGCGCCTTGCATATTGAGATTCGCGGTCTGGAAGCGCAGGTGCCGAAATTAGGCGCGCAGTTTGCGCGAGCCTGCCGGCTTTGTCTCGAATGCACCGGACGCATCATCGTCACGGGTATGGGCAAGTCGGGGCATATCGGCAGCAAGCTGGCTGCCACCCTCGCGAGCACCGGAACGCCTGCGTTCTTCGTGCATCCCGGCGAAGCAAGTCACGGCGACATGGGCATGATCGTGCGTACCGACGTGGTCATTGCCTTGTCCAACTCCGGTGAGACACAAGAACTCCTCACCATCGTGCCCGCCATCAAAAGGCTCGCGATTCCGCTGATCTCCTTGACGGGCCACGCCGATTCTTCGCTCGCTCGCGCATCCACCGTGCATCTGGAGATCAGCGTTCCCGAGGAAGCATGCCCTTTGAATCTTGCACCCACCGCAAGCACCACGGCGGCCCTTGCGGTGGGCGACGCGCTCGCGGTGGCGTTGCTGCATGCGCGAGGCTTCACACCCGATGACTTCGCGAAATCGCACCCGGCCGGAAATCTCGGCCGGCGCTTGCTCTTGCAAGTCGCAGATGTCATGCGCAGCGGCGAGGCCGTGCCGCGCATTGCAGGTGAACAGCTCTTGATCGAGGGGTTGATCGAAATGAGCCGCAAAGGCCTCGGCATGACCGCCGTCGTCGATGAGGCGGATCGATTGCGCGGCGTTTTCACGGACGGCGATTTGCGCCGCGCGCTCGATCGCAGCCTGGATGTGCACAAGACTCGAATGCACGAGGTCATGACGCGCGATGCGAAGAGCGTCGAAGCGGAAACACTGGCGGCGGAGGCCCTGAGCGTGATGGAAGCGCATCGCATCACTTCTCTGGTCGTGGTCGAGTCGAATCAGCGCGTCATCGGCGCGCTCAATATTCACGACTTGATGCGTGCGGGAATCGTTTGAGGGGCGCGCGGCGCGCAACGAACCTCGCTCGCATCGAGCTGCTTGCGCTCGATGTGGACGGTGTGCTGACCGACGGCCGTCTGTATTTCGGTGCCCGGGGCGAAGCGCTGAAGGTGTTCCACGCGCGCGATGGCCACGGCATGAGATTGTTGCGCGCAGCCGGCATCCGCGTGGCCGTGATCAGCGGACGGCGATCACCCGCCGTTGCGGCGCGCATGCAGGAGCTCGAGATCGATGCATTGGTGCAAGGATGCAGCGATAAAGTGGCCGCGCTCGCTCGGCTGTCGCAACGTTTCGGCATCGCGCGCGCGAACTGCGCGTGCATGGTCGATGACACGCTCGATCTGCCACTGATGGCCGCCTCGGGGCTGGCAGCCGCGGTTAGCGATGCGCACGCGCTCGTGCTCGAGGCGGCAGACTGGATTTCGCCCAGCGCCGGAGGCCGCGGTGCGGTGCGCGAGCTGTGCGATGCTCTATTGATTGCGCGCGCACGCGGGGCGCGGGGACGAGGCTGAGCATGCGCTTGCGAGTCGTGACCCTGCTCGTCCTGTTGTCGCTCGCGATCGGCGCTTGGTATCTTGGCGCACAGGCGAAGCGCAGCAGACCCGCGAATTCCGCGGCTGATGAGAATTCGGTCGGCTACTATTTGAAGGACGCAGTGCTCACGAGCTACGACGAGTCGGGTGCGCTGAGCATGAAGCTGGTCGCGGATCGCATCGAGCAAGTGGGCAGCGGGCGCCAAGTTCAGCTATTCAATGTGCGCATGAACTATCAGCCGCGTCCCGGGCAGCAGTGGGACATGCGCGGCGATCAAGCGCAGGTGGATTCGACCGGCAAGATCGTCGAGATGAGCGGCAATGTGCGCTTGCAGGAAACGAGCGATGGGCGTGCGGGCGCGGCGGTCATCTCCACGGATCAAATGACTTACGACGCCAACACCACCGAAGTGCGCACCGATCGCGAAGTGCACATGGATTTTGGAATCCACCGCCTGAACTCGCGCGGTCTCGTCGCGCATTTGAACGCGCGCAAGGTCAAGCTAGAATCGAAGGTCAATGGCCGCTTCTTACCCTGACTCAACTTCGCCGCGGTCGCTGCGAGGCGCAACGCTCGCGCTGGCCCTGATGCTCGCCCACCCTACTCACGCGGCGGTGCCCAAGCCCAATTTGCAGGCGCCCATCGTGCTCGATGCAGACTCGAGCGATCTGGATTACCGCAACAACAACATCGTGTTTCGCAATGTCAAAATCACGCAAGCCAATATGTCGGTCGAAGCCGAGCAGGCGCAAGCCAACGGCGTCAATTTCGATAATAGCCATTGGACCTTTCGCGGCCGGGTGCGAATGCGCCTCGACCAGGGTCTGTTGACCGCGGATGATGCGGAGATCACCTTCATGAACAACGCGCTTGCAAAGGCCGTGATCACCGGGGCGCCGGCGCGGTTCGAGCAACCGCGCGAAAAAACGGGCGAAATGGCTCGCGGCCGCGCGAACTCGATCACCTATGATGCGCGCGATGGCAGCGTCCGCTTGACCAAGAACGCGTGGTTGACCGACGGCAAGAACGAGATTCGCGGCGAGTCGCTCAAGTACAACGTCAACCAGCAGCGAGTCGAAGCGCCGGCCGCTGAGCAAGGCTCGCAACGCATCCGCATCACGATCGCTCCGCCGGATCAGCAAAAGAAATGAGTGTCTTGCAAGCCCGCCACCTCGCCAAGAGCTACAAGTCGAGGCAGGTGCTGCGCGATTTGTCGTTTCAGGTATCGAGCGGCGAAGTGGTGGGCCTGTTGGGGCCGAATGGAGCGGGCAAGACCACCGCCTTTTACATGATGGTGGGGCTGATCCCATGCGAGAAAGGCAACATCATCCTCGACAAGCGCGATGTATCGCGCCTGTCCATGCATCGCCGCGCGCAACTCGGTATCGGCTATTTGCCGCAGGAAGCTTCGGTGTTCCGCAAGCTGTCGGTGGCCGACAACATTCTTGCCATCCTCGAAATGCGGCCCGCGCTCAACGACGGCGCGCGCCGCGCGCGTTTATCCCAGCTCATGGAAGAGCTGCACATCGGTCATGTGCGCGACACGCTCGGCATGAGCTTGTCGGGCGGTGAGCGGCGGCGCGTCGAGATTGCGCGAGCGCTCGCGGCCGATCCGCGCTTCATTCTATTGGACGAGCCGTTCGCCGGTGTCGACCCCCTCTCCGTCTCTGATATTCAAAGAATAATCAAGCACTTGAGTGAAAAGGGAATAGGCGTGCTGATTACCGACCATAACGTGCGCGAAACTCTCGGCATTTGCGGCCGGGCCTACATCGTGAGTCAAGGGACGGTGATCGCGACCGGAACTGCGGAACAGATTCTTGCCAATGCGCAGGTTCGTGAGGTGTACTTGGGCGAAGACTTCGAGCTGTGAAGTGAGGACTCTCAAGACCGACACATGATGAAGCCCAGCCTGCAACTTCGCATCGGGCAAACGCTGACGATGACCCCACAGTTGCAGCAGGCAATCCGCTTGTTGCAGCTGCCGTCCCTGGATTTGCAGGCGCACGTTCGCGAAGCGCTCGAATCCAACGTCATGCTCGAGGCAGACGAGAACAGCGATGAGCTCGAGCTCGAATCGGTGCGCGACACCGTGCTCGAAGCGCCGAGGGCCGAGGCCCGCGCGTTCGAAGACGAATACCGCGCGTTGGGGGGCGACGAGATGGCCGAACGCGACGACCGCGAGCAGCCGGAAGTCGAGATCGCCGATGAGGCATGGGGCGAAAAGACCACCTCCGCCGGATCGTCTTGGAGCGGCGATGACGAGCGCTCCCATGAGCTCAGCGATGGGCGCGAGATGAGCTTGAGCGAACAGCTGCTCGAGCAGCTCGAGATGGCGAAGCTGGATGCCCTCGATCGCGCGATCGCGCGCGTGCTCATCGACGATCTCAACGACGATGGCTATTTGCAGGATGCCGTCGAGGAGATCTGCGCGAGCCTCAAGCCCGAGATCGACGTTGCCGTGAGCTCGGTCGAGCGCGTTCTCGCCATCGTGCAGAGCCTCGAGCCCGCGGGCGTCGGCGCGCGTTCCTTGAGTGAATGTCTGGCGCTGCAGTTGCGCCAGCTCGGGGCGCAAACGCCCGCGCGTGCGCTGGCGATTCAAATTGCGATCGAGCATTTGCCATTGGTGGCGAGCCAGCAGTGGTCGCTTCTGCGCCGTCAGTTGCGCTGCTCGGAGGCCGATCTGGAGATGGCCGTTGCACTGCTGCGCGGCTGTCACCCGCGCCCCGGCAGCACCATCGCGGGGTCGCCGGCGGAATATGTCGTGCCGGACGTGTTCGTGCGGCGCACCGATTCAGGCTGGTCGGTGGAGATCAATGCGGCCACCGTGCCGCGTGTTCGCGTCAACCAAGGCTACGCGAATCTCCTGTCTCGGTCGGCGGATCACGCCATGCTTCGGAGTCAGCTGCAAGAAGCGCGCTGGCTGCTGCGCAGTCTCGAGATCCGCAACGACACGCTATTGAAGGTGGCGCGCTGCATCGTGCAGCGGCAACACGAATTTTTCGCAAGCGGCGAAGAGGCCATGCAGCCGCTGATTCTCAAGGACGTGGCGGATGCGGTGGAAATGCACGAATCCACCATCTCGCGGATCACCACTTCGAAATACATGCACACGCCTCGCGGCGTATTCGAATTCCGGTATTTCTTTTCGAGCCACGTGGCTGCGGCGGATGGCACTGAGATGTCGTCGACGGCCATTCGCGCAAAGATCAAGAAGCTGATCGCGCAGGAAGATACCGACAACCCCTTGAGCGACAGCAAACTGGCAGAAGTGCTTTCGCAGGAAGGTATCCCGGTCGCGCGGCGCACCGTGGCGAAGTATCGTGAAGCGATGCGGATCGAGCCTTCGAACGAGCGCAAGCGCATGGCGGCGCGTGCGTGACCTGCCTTTTTCCCGTGGATGAGAGGAGAGCTTCATGCAATTGGATCTGAGCGGGCATCATGTGGAAATTACGCAAGCGCTACGTGCCTACGTCGACAAGAAATTCGAGCGCATCAGCCGGCATTTCGATCAGCTCATCGACGTCCACTGCGTTCTCACCGTCGAAAAGTTGCGCCATAAAGCCGAAGCCACCATTCAATTGAGCGGTAGCAAGCTGTATGCCGAAGCGACCGAGCAGGACATGTATGCCGCCATCGATGCGCTGGCCGACAAGCTGGATCGCTGCGTCAGAAAGCACAAGGAAAAAGTGACCGATCATCATGCCGCCGACATCACGAAGGCGCGCGAGCTCGACGGGCGCATCCGCCCAACGGATCTTTGACACCGAGGATTGCGGTTCCCTCCGCATGCGCCTGATCATCGTCAGCGGATTGTCCGGCTCGGGCAAGAGTGTGGCGCTGCACATGCTCGAGGACCTCGATTTCTATTGCGTCGACAATATCCCCGCGGCGCTGCTCAAGCCGCTGGTTTCACACAATGTCCGCGGCCCCGAGCCTGCCTATGCGCGCACGGCGGTGGGCCTCGATGCGCGCAATCGCCCCAACGAAATCGCGACGGTGCCCGCTGTGGTCGACGAGCTGCGCAAGAGCGGCATCGCCTGCGAGATTCTCTATCTGCATGCGAGCGAGGAGGTCTTGTTGCGCCGCTATGGCGAAACGCGGCGCAAACATCCGATGAGCGCGGGCGGTATTGGCCTCCGGGAAGCCATACTCGCTGAGCGCAAGCTGCTCGAGCCCATCACGCTCGCAGCCGATCTCGTCATTGACACCTCCCACATGGGTGTCCATGCGCTGCGCGAGCTGGTGCGCGAGCGCATCGAGCGCCGGCGCCAGGGCCGTCTATCGCTCATGTTCGAATCGTTCGGCTTCAAGCATGGCATTCCGGCCGACGCGGATTTCGTATTTGACGTGCGCACGCTGCCCAATCCATATTGGGAGCATTCGCTGCGGGGTTTATCCGGACGCGACCGCGAGGTCGTGCAGTATCTCGAATCCTATGAGAGCGTGCGCATCATGCGCGACGATCTCGCTGATTTTCTCGATCGGCGCGTGCCGGAGTTCGCGCGCGCCAACCGCAGCTACCTCACCGTCGCCATCGGCTGCACCGGCGGCCAGCATCGCTCGGTCTACATGGTCGAAAGCCTGGCAAGCCATTTTCGCAATCAGTTTCCGGAAGTTCTGACCAGGCACCACTCGCTGGCGAAAAGTTGATGCGCCCAGGCATGTGCGCATCTCTCCTCGTTGCGGCCTGCGGCGTTGCGGGGTGGGCTGCCCCGGCTCAGGCTGATTCGCAGCTGCGATCGCAGATCTTGGGCCGGTGGCAAACCATCGATGATCACACGGGCCAGGCACGTGCCGTGGTGCGCTTGTACGAAGAGCACGGCTTGATCTTCGGCCGCATCGAAAGCGCGGCGCGCCCCGACGCCGCCGAGCTCTCCTGCATCAAGTGCACTGACGAGCGCAAGGACCATCCGATCCTTGGCCTGATGATCATCCGCAATATGAAACTGGAAGGCGACGAATTTGCCGGCGGAGACATCTTGGATCCCGATTCGGGCGATGTGTACCGCTGCAAAATGCGCCTCAAGGACCCGGAACACCTGCTGGTGCGCGGTTTCCTTGGCATCTCGCTTTTCGGCCGTTCGCAAACGTGGCTGCGCGCGCCGCCATCGACGTAGCTATACGGGCAGTGCAACCCTCGCGCGAGTACGGAACTTGCGTCTCCGGGGGATCCGCAGAAAATCGCGCACCTCTTGCGCGCGGGCCACACAATCTTCATAGCCGAGCTGTATGAGCTCTCGGGTGAAAGCGCGTTGGAACAACAGATAGCTCATGAGCTGCTGTCCGCTCGCATCATCCGCTCCCATCACGCGCAGCAATGCGCGCAACGTGAATGGCAATTCCTTTCGATGGCGGCGCGCGATATCGCAAATTGGACGCGACGGCATGAAGATCAGCGAATCGACTTGGCGTGTATGGCGCTCGACCACGCCGGCGCTCGGAATGCCGTCGTTCATGCTGTTCAACCGCTCCAGGTCAGCGACGATCTGATCCATGAACAACGTGTCGAGCATGAAGCCGAACACCTGACCAAACGTCGGCTCGCGCAATCGATTGAGAGGGGCAGGCGTTTCGCCTCGCGGTTCGCGCACCCCGATGATGAGAAGGCGCTGCGCGCCGAGATGGAGCGCCGCGCTCAACGGCGCGGTCTGGCGCATTGCGCCGTCTCCAAAAAAGGAATCCTGCACGCGCACGGGACGAAACATGAAGGGAATCGCGAGGCTCGCCATGAGGTGCTCGAGGGTGAGCTGCGTTCGCATACCACGGCGAAATGCCCGCTGCCACTGCGGTAAATCGGGCCGCGATTGGAAAAAAGTGACCGACTCCGCATCGGCGTAGCACGTCGCACAGATCCCCACCGCGTGCAAGTGACCGCGATGCACGCTGCGCGCAATGCCATCGAAATCCAGATGGCGGCGCAATAAATCCCACAGCGGCGCGTTGTCGAACATGGCGCGCGGCGAGCTGATGCCCCATCCGCCGGTCATGAGCGAGAGCATCCAATGAAGCCCGGAACGCAGCATGCTGCCGGGGCTAGCCTTGAACACCTGATCCACGCTGAACTGGCGCCAGACATGCTCGATCGCGCGCACTGCACGGCTGAAGCGGCTGGCCATTTGCGCCAAGACGACGGCGCTGACCGCACCGGCCGAGGTGCCGGTGATCACGGGAAACGGGCTTGGCGCGCCGGGCGGAAGCATTTCGGCGATTCCCTTGAGCACGCCGACTTGATACGCAGCCCGCGCGCCGCCGCCCGTCAAAATGAGACCCGTCAGCGGCTCGGCATCCGCGTCAGACATGACGTTAACTCAGCGCGCCGATGGCCTCACCGAGGCCTTGCAGCGTCAAGGGATACATGCGCCCATCCACCATGTCGCGCGTCAAGCCGATGGAGTGAGTGTGGCGCCAGCGCTCCTGCGGCGACGGATTGAGCCATGCGAACTTGCGAAAATGGCGCAGCACGCGTGTCAGCCACACGCGGCCGGACTCCGCATTCCAGTGCTCCACGCTGCCGCCGGGTTGCTCGATTTCATACGGGCTCATGGTGGCATCGCCGACCAGGACGAGCTTGTAGTCGCGGCCGAAACTTCTATGAGCGTGTCCGTCGCCAAGAAATCATCTCCCTGCCTGCGATTGTGGCGCCACACCCGCTCATACAACAAATTGTGGAAGTAGAACGACTCGAGATGCTTGAATTCGCTGCGCGCCGCCGAAAACAATTCTTCGCACCCACGCACGTGCTCGTCCATGGAGCCGCCCACATCGAGCAATAGCAAGACCTTCACGGCGTTGTGCCGCTCCGGCACCATCTTGAGATCGAGCAAGCCTGCAGCGCGCGCGGTCGAATCAATGGTGTCCGGCAAGTCGAGCTCGCTCGGCGCTCCGGTGCGTGCGAACTTGCGCAGGCCGCGCAAAGCGAGCTTGATATTGCGTATGCCCAACTCGAGACGATCATCGAAGTGGGCAAACTCGCGCCGGTCCCACACTTTCACCGCAGACCGGTTATTGGATTGCTGCTGGCCGATGCGCACACCTTCGGGGTTATACCCGTACGCGCCAAAAGGCGATGTGCCGGCGGTCCCAATCCATCGGCTCCCGCCATGATGACGCTCTTTCTGTTCGGCCAAGCGCTCGGCGAGAGCCTTCAATAGCTCCTGCCAGCCTCCCATCGCTTTGACCTTGGCCTTTTCTTCGGCGCTCAGCTGTGACTCGGCGAGCTTGGCGAGCCAGTCGGCGGGCAAGTCTTGCTCGAGCACGCCGAAGAAGGAGCTTACGCCGCGGAAAAAGCGCGCGAACGCCTGATCGTAGCGGTCGTAATAGCGCTCATCCTTGATGAGGCAGGTGCGCGCCAAATGATAGAACCCATCGGCCGTGGGCTCGCCCGCGACAGCGTGAGGGCCGCGTTCACCGCGGACATCAACTCATCGGTTGCGACGTAGCGGTCCGACCCCGCGAACCGCGCTTCGCTCAATTGCGCGTGACCCTCAGAATCTGCATGCTGTTGGTGCCGCCCGCCACCCCCGAAAGTGCGCCCTTGGTGAGAATCACGAGATCGTTCTCCTCGACGAGCGCGAGCTCGAGCAGCAAATGAAAGACGGAAAAATACAGCACCTCAGGGTCGCCATGCGTCACGTCGTAGGCAACGGGATACACGCCGCGGTATAGCGTGACACGGCAGCGCGTGATCTCGTGGCGCGTGAACGCATAGATGGGAATGTCCGAGCGCACCCGCGACATCCACAGGGTCGTCGAGCCCGACTCGGTCAATGCCACGATGGCCTTCACATGCAAGTGATTGGCCGTGTACATGACCGCGGCCGCGATCGCCTCGTCCGTCTTGCCGAAGTAACCGGAATTTCTCTGCCGGGAGCGCGAGTGTGCGATCTGATACTTTTCGGCCCCTTCAATGATTTGCGACATCACCTCGATCACCTTGAGCGGGTGCTTGCCCGAAGCCGTCTCGGCGGAAAGCATCACCGCATCGCTTCCGTCCATCACGGCATTCGCCACATCGGAAACTTCAGCGCGCGTCGGGATGGAGTTGACGATCATCGACTCCATCATTTGCGTTGCGGTGATGACTACTTTGTTCTGGTGACGCGCCTCGAGAATGATTTGCTTTTGCAAACCCGCCAGCTCCGCAAAGCCCATCTCGACGCCGAGATCGCCGCGCGCCACCATGACGGCATCGCTCGCGCGCACCACCTCGGCTAGATTCTTGATGGCCTCGGCGCGCTCGATCTTGGCGACGAGATACGCGTGGCCGCCCGACTTTCGCAGCAGCGCCCGCGCCTCATTCATGTCGCCCGCATCGCGCGCGAACGACACCGCAAGATAGTCCACCTTGAGATTCGCAGCCGCTTGAATATCGGCGCGATCCTTGTTCGTCAGCGCGCCGGCCGACAGTCCGCCGCCCTGCCGGTTGATGCCCTTGTTGTTGCCGAGCTCGCCTCCCACCAATACATTGGTCAAGATGCGCGTGCCCTGCACTCGCGTGACTTGCAAGCTGATCTGCCCGTCATTGAGGAGCAGCACGTCATCGATTTGCACGTCGGCGGGCAGGGACTTGTAGGTGATGCCGACCGACGCCGCGCTGCCGGCCTCAGAGCCGAGCGCGGCATCCAAGACGAAGGCGGCGCCTTCTTGCAAATGCACCGACCCGCCGGCGAATCGCTCGATGCGAATTTTGGGGCCTTGCAAGTCGCCAAGAATACCGACGTATCGGCCGGCTCGCGCAGCGGCTTCCCGCACCATGGCAATGCGTCGGGCGTGGTCCTCGACTTGACCGTGCGAAAAGTTGATGCGCACGACGTCCATGCCCGCCATGACCATCGCGGTGAGCAGCGCCGGATCATCCGTCGCTGGGCCCAAGGTTGCGAGAATCTTGGTGCGGCGTTTGCTCGGAAGTGGCTGCACAACTGAGGCGCGCGCGGCCGCGGGCCTCACGCCGCGCGCTGCTCGAGAACTTCCACTGCCGGCAGCTTCTTGCCTTCGACGAATTCGAGGAAGGCGCCGCCGCCGGTGGAGATATACGAGATGTCGTGCTCCACGCCGTATTTTTCGATGGCCGCCAAGGTGTCCCCACCGCCTGCCAGCGAATAACCCTTGGATTTCGCAATGGCCAGCGCCAGAGTGCGCGTGCCTTCACCGAATTGCTCGAACTCGAACACGCCCACGGGCCCGTTCCAGATAATGGTGCCGGCGGAATCGAGCAAACCCGCCAGCCGCTCCGAAGAATCAGGTCCGATATCCAAAATCATCTCGTTCGCCGCGACGTCTTGCGCGGATTTCACGTCGGCTTCCGCGGTCGCGGAAAACTCGGTGCCGACGACGACATCGGTGGGCAACGGAATTTCCACACCGCGCTCGGCGCACCGCGCGAGCATGCGCTCCGCCGTGCCGAGCATGTCGGGCTCATACAGCGACTTGCCCACGGGATATCTCTTCGCCGCGAGAAAGGTGTTGGCGATGCCGCCGCCGACGATCAGCTTGTCGACTTTACTGAGTAGGGATTCGAGCACCTCGAGCTTGGTCGACACCTTGGAGCCGCCGACGATGGCGACGAGCGGACGCGCGGGCTTTTCGAGCGCAGTCTCGAGCGCGGTCAGCTCGCGCATCAAGAGCGGCCCCGCGCATGCGGTCGGCGCGAATTTCGCGACGCCGTGCGTGCTCGCTTCAGCGCGGTGCGCCGTGCCGAAGGCATCCATGACGAATACATCGCACAGCGCGGCCATGCGCTTTGCCAATTCATCGCTGTTTTTTTTCTCACCCACGTTGAAGCGCACGTTCTCGAGCAACACCGCGGAACCCGGCGCAACCTCGACGCCGTCGAGCCAATCGCGTTTCAAAAGCACTGGCGCGTCGAGAAGCTCCGACAGGCGCTGCGCTACCGGCGCCAGCGAGAACTCTTCACGATATTGACCTTCGTCGGGCCGGCCCAGATGGGACATGATGAGCACGCGCGCGCCGGCATCGATGGCGCGCTTGAGCGTCGGGAGCGCTGCGCGAATGCGCGCATCGCTCGTGATCACACCGTCTTCCACCGGCACGTTGAGATCCTCGCGGATCAACACGCGCCGCCCGCCCAAATCCAGCGAACTCATTTTCTTGAGCTTGATCACGTCACGTACCGCGAACTGCGAGAGCTGGGCGGCGCGCCGCGTGGCGGCGCGTCACTTCACCTTCGACCACGCCACCGTGGTGTCGAGCATGCGGTTGGAAAAGCCCCATTCATTGTCATACCAGGAGCACACCTTGACGAGAGTGCCTTCGATGACTTTGGTGAGCGTTGCATCGTAGGTCGAAGAGGCCGGATCGTGGTTGAAGTCTACGGAGACCAGAGGCGCATCGGTGTAGGCCAAAATTCCTTTGAAGTCTCCGTCGGATGCTTGCTTGATGATGCCATGAATCTCGTCCGCGGAAGTCTTGCGCGCCGCACTGAAGCTCAAATCCACGAGTGAGACGTTGATGGTGGGCACGCGAATCGCAAACCCGTCGAGCTTGCCCTTGAGCTCCGGCAGCACGAGCCCGACGGCTGCGGCCGCTCCCGTCTTCGTCGGAATCATCGACATGGTGGCGGAGCGAGCGCGGCGCAAATCCGAGTGATACACGTCGGTCAGCACTTGATCGTTGGTGTATGAGTGGATGGTGGTCATGACGCCCGCAACGATTCCGAGCTTTTCGTGCAGCACTTTCGCCAGCGGTGCCAGGCAATTCGTCGTGCAGGAGGCGTTCGAAACCACGGTGTCGCTCGCCTTGAGCGTCTTGTCATTGACGCCGAACACGATGGTCGCGTCGACATCGTCGCCGCCGGGCGCCGAGATGAGCACCTTCTTGGCTCCGGCCGTCAAATGCGCCGATGCCTTGGCTTTGGTCGTGAAAAAGCCCGTGCACTCGAGCACCGTATCGACGCCGAGCTCACCCCACGGAAGCTTGGCAGGATCGCGCTGTGCAATCACCCGGATGCGGTCGCCGTTCACGGCCATGCTGTCGCCATCGACGCGCACCTCGCCGCCGAAGCGGCCGTGCGCCGTGTCGTAACGCGTCAAATGCGCATTGGTGTTGGCATCGCCGAGGTCATTGATGGCGACGATTTGAATTTCCCGAGTGCGTTTCGCCTCGTACAGAGCGCGCAGGATGTTGCGGCCGATGCGCCCGTATCCATTGATGCCAACTTTGATCGCCATGGGTCTCCTACTTCAAAACCGCCTCGATACTCTTGGTGACATTCTCCGGCGTAAAGCCGAAATGCTTGAACAAATCCTTGGCCGGCGCAGATTCGCCAAAGTGATCGATGCCAACGATGCGCCCTTTCAGCCCGACGAAACGCCACCACGTATCGCGGGCGCCCGCTTCCACGGCAACCCGACGCGTGATGGAGTCCGGCAACACCTGCTGCCGATAACTCTCATCCTGCCGCTCGAACGTCGTGGTGCTCGGCATGGAGATCAATCGCACGCGCCGGCCGCTCGAGTTCAAACCACGCACGGCTTGCGCAGCGATGCCGACTTCCGAGCCGGTAGCCAAGACCGCGGCCTCGGGCGCGCCGCCCTCGGGCTCGATCAACACGTAGCCGCCGCGCTCGATGGCCTTCACTTGCGCATCACTTCGCGCTTCGGGCTGCAGCGACTGCCGGCTCAGGACGAGCGCCGTCGGACGCTCGCGATGGTCTATGGCAACTCGCCACGAGACCGTCGTCTCGACCGAATCGCATGGCCGCCATACATCGAGATTGGGAATCAAGCGGAGCGAGCCGATTTGCTCGATGGGCTGGTGCGTCGGACCGTCTTCGCCCAAGCCGATGGAATCGTGCGTGTAGACGAACACGACGCCGATTTTCATCAGCGCCGCCATGCGCACCGCGTTGCGCGCGTAATCGGAGAATGTAAGAAACGTACCGCCGTAAGCGATGAATCCGCCATGCAGCGTAATGCCGTTCATGATGGCCGACATGCCGAATTCGCGCACGCCGTAATGCACATAGTTGCCTTTCGGCTCTTCGGGCGTTTGAGTCACCGAATCCTTGCGCCACGTGCCGTTCGAGGGCGTGAGATCCGCGGAGCCGCCAAGCAACTCGGGCAACACCGGGCCAATGACATTGAGCACCGCTTGAGAGGATTGACGCGAAGCGAGCGCAGCTCCCTCTTTCTGCGCCTTCGCAGCTTCTGA
Source organism: uncultured Steroidobacteraceae bacterium (assembly GCA_964247385.1). GTDB lineage: Bacteria > Pseudomonadota > Gammaproteobacteria > Steroidobacterales > Steroidobacteraceae > TMP-86. Next base: position 176,652 of record CAXTUB010000004.1, read on the forward strand.
AGTCATGAGGTCCGCAAGACTCTTCGGCAGCTCGCCCCGCATCCGGCGTTCGAGCTCGCCGGCAAGATCGGGAAACGCCTTGCGGTATGCATCGAGGCGCGTATTCCATTCGCTCTCGGCCTTCTTGCCCTTCTCGCGGCAATCCCACGCCGCGCGAATATCCGCCGGGATTTCGAATGCGGGCCATTTCCAATCGAGCGCCTTGCGCGTGGCCGCAACCTCCTCCGTACCCATCGCCTCGCCGTGCATGGCCTTGGTGCCTTGCTTGTTGGGCGCCCCCCAGCCGATCACCGTCTGGCAGGCAATGAAGCTGGGACGGCGCGTCTCGGCGCGCGATTCGGCAAGCGCCTTGGCCACGGCATCCGCATCTTGCCCGTCCACTTTCGCAATGACGTGCCAACCGTAAGCCTCGAAACGCTCCGGCGAATTATCGTTGAACCAACCCTGTACTTTGCCGTCGATGGAAATGCCGTTGTCATCGTAGACAGCGATCAACTTGCCGAGCTGCTGCGTACCGGCGAATGAGCAGGCCTCATGAGAAATGCCTTCCATCAAGCAACCATCGCCCAGGAACACATACGTGTGGTGATTGATGATCTCGTGTCCGGGCCGATTGAACGTCGCCGCCAAGGTGCGCTCGGCGAGCGCCATGCCCACCGCATTGGCAAGGCCCTGCCCCAAGGGCCCGGTGGTGGTCTCGATGCCAAGCTCGGGTTGCCGCTCAGGGTGCCCCGCCGTCTTCGAGCCGAACTGGCGGAAGCGCTTGATCTCATCGATGGAAAGCGGATAGCCCGTGAGATACAACAGCGAATACAACAGCATGGAGGCGTGGCCGTTCGACAGCACGAACCGGTCGCGATCCCACCACTGAGGATCGCCGGGATTATGTTTCAGCACATCGCGCCAGAGCACTTCGGCGATGTCCGCCATGCCCATGGGCGCGCCCGGATGGCCCGAGTTGGCCTGCTGTACCGCATCCATGGTCAGGGCTCGAATGGCATTGGCCATTTCGCGACGGGTCGGCATGATGAGCTCCACGAAAAATCAGCCGTACATTGTCCTCGAAGCGCCAGCGACCGGCAACGAGAAAACGCGACGCAAGTCTTGTTGTCCGCGCCCCGAGGCGCCGCCGGGCTTTGACTCAGTTCAAGTAAGGTCAGACCCGGCTTTGATAGGATCGCCGCATGAAATTATTGCAATTCACCGACACTCATTTGTACGGCAAGAGCAGCCGCACATTGCGCGGCGTCGAGCCTTATTCGAGCTTGCGGTCGATGGTGCAGCAAGCGTTTGCCAGCGTGCCGGATTTCGATGCGATCTTGGTAACGGGCGATCTGGTGCAAGATGATCCATCGGGCTATGCACGCTTCGCCGAGACCTTTGCGCAGGTGGGTAAGCCGGTTCTGTGCATTCCGGGCAACCACGATGACCCGATGGCCATGCGAAGCGCGCTTGCGCGCGCGCCATTTCAAGTCGGCGGAGTGTGGCGCGCGCAGGCATGGCAAATCATATTGCTCGATAGCGTGGTGCCCGGCGAAGTGGGGGGCCGCTTGAGCGATGCAGAGCTCGAGCGCCTGGAGGCTGCATTGTCTGCCTCCCCCGCCTACGCGTTGGTGTGTCTGCATCATCATCCCGTCCCCATGGGCAGTCTCTGGCTGGACAGTGTGGGACTTGCCGAGGCGGATGACTTTTGGCGCGTGATCGATGCGCACGACCATGTGCGCGGCGTGAGTTGGGGACATGTGCATCAAGCCGCGCAAAGCGTGCGCGGTCCGGTGCAGTTGCTCGCGACGCCCTCGACCTGCTCGCAGTTCTTGCCGTTCAGCGATCAGTTCGCCATCGATGATCGCCCGCCCGCGTTCCGCAGCTACGTGTTGCATGCGGATGGCAGGCTCGAAACCCAGGTCGAATGGGCACAGCTGCACTCTGCGCGGCGCGCCGCGGGATGATGCGGGCAACGTCCGGCTTTGCGCGCATGTCGCGCGCGATCGCCTGGGGGCTGCGTGCCGCCCTGCTGCTCAGCTTGTGCGGTTCGGCCGCGTGGGCAGATAGCGCTCATCACACGCTATGGCATGTGCAAGGCCGCAGCAACGTGGTGTACTTGCTCGGCTCGATTCACGTGTTGCGCGAGCGGGATTACCCCTTGCCTGCCGCCGTGATGGATGCTTACTCCAAGGCTCAAGTTCTTGTGCTCGAAATCAATCTCGATGACATGGAGTCGCCCGAGATTCAAGCCGAGATGATGGCCGCGGCGGCGGGTCCGGACGGAAAAACCCTGCACGATGTGCTCGGCGCGGCGCGCTATGCACGGGCCGCCGAGCTCGCCAAGGAAGTTGGGTTCGATCTCGATAACTTCGATCAGTTTGCGCCGTGGTTTGCCGCGGAAACTATTTCGCAGTTGCAACTCATGGAGCTCGGCTTTTCACCCACCTCAGGGATCGATGTCTACCTGGCGTCGCAAGCACGTGCCGACCGCAAAGATCTGGGAGCGCTCGAAACCGCGCACGAGCAAATCGCGTTGTTCGAATCGCTCGATGCGCAGCGCCAGGCGGACTACCTGGTGGCAAGTCTCGAAGAGTCAAAAAACCTGCCGCGTGAAGTGGATCGCATGGTGAGTGCATGGCGCACGGGCGATGCCGCGTGGTTCGGCAATCAGCTGGAACGCGAGCTGGGGAGCGACCCGAGGCTGTATTCAGCCATGCTCTCCTCACGCAACCGCCGCTGGGTTCCGAAAATCGAAGGGTTTCTGAACGAGCGCAAGAACTACCTGGTCGTGGTCGGGGCCGGTCATCTGGCCGGCCCTGACAGCGTCATCCAACTCTTGCGTAAAGACGGCTACACCGTCGTGCAAGATTGATTACTCTTCGGGGGGCGGCGGCGGACCATGGTGCCACCCGCCGCCGTTTCTCATGCGCTCGTGCATTCGCGTCTCCATGGCTTCCAGCTGAGTTCGCTGCGCGGGAGTCAGCACCGCATAAACTTTGGCGCGCAAGTCTGCCTCGGCCGTGATGGCTTGCGATGTGAGTGAGCCGTTGGCCTGGCTCACGTCCGAAACCGTGGTCGCGTAATTGGGATCATCCGGTTTTACGGCGTGCAGCCGCTGCATGTTGCCGTGAATCTGCTCGTGCAGTGATTTCAAGGATGCGCCCTGAGAATCGAAAATCGCATCGACTTTGGATTTTTGATCCGCCGTCAAATTGAGCTTCTCATAGATGCGCTCGCGCATCGGGCCCGAGTCGCGCGGCCCGCCGATGCGTGGCCCGCCCGGCACCGGCGAATCTGCCGCGAAGCTTGGGCCGATTGCTGTCCAACTGCTCGCCAGAATCGCGGCGGCGAGCCCCGCCCTCAATGCATTCATGGTTCACTCCTCGTGCGATGCGCACCATTTCATCCTAGAAGAACCGCGGTGGATTTCGTGTCAACCAGCCGCAAAGCCCGTGCAAAGTTTTGTTGACGTCTCACGCGTTCGTCTTTGCGCGCGGCCGTCATTTCACCGAGTACTCACGGGCTTCGAGGCACGCCGCGATGGCGCGCCGGTAATCGGCGCGCTTCGTATTGTTGAGCGAATCAGAAACTCCGCCCCCGGGGGCGCTCGGGTCGAACCCGGTCTGCTCCACCGCCCACTGATGGCATTCGAACCGGTCGCGCGACTGCTCATCAGCGGATTGTCCCCGCTTGGGATAGACGAAAAAATCTTCGGTTTGCGGGGCGGTTTGCACAGCGCCGTTCGTCACCTCCTGCGGCGGTTGGGTAACGACATAGCCATTGGCCTGTTGATTCCATAGGTAGTAGGTCTCGTTGGCGTAGTAATAGGGCACTCCCCCCAACCAGACCGTGGTGTATGACTCCGGCAGAAAAGACACGACGAGACCTGCCGGTGGTGCAAACACCACGAAGCGCGGGCCGTAAGGCCGATACCACACTCCGCGAGATACATAGTAGTGCTCATGCCCGTACACGACGGTGCGATAGCCATTAGGCAATGCAGCGACACGATAGCCGCGAGGAGGATAGTAATGATCATGGTGGTAGCGACCGTCGAACATCATGCCGCGGCCGTGCCCCGGGTCGGCCCGTTGGGCCAGCGCACTCTGCGAACACCACGCAGCACTCGAGACCACCGCCGCCGCCAGCCAAAAATTTCGCATGAATCGAGTCATGGCTCACTCCACCGAATAGCCGCGGCCCTGCAGGCAAGCGCGCAAGGCCCGTTGATACGATAAGACCCCCGCATCCGCATCGGCCGCTCGCTGCGCTTGTTCGGCATCGAGGCGCGCCTGCTCATCCTTCGCGCGCTGCACCCGGGAAGAATCGGATGCGGCCCCAATCACCGCGCCGGCAACGGCGCCGATCACCGCTCCCGCCGTCGCATCGCGGGGACGCACGACGGTGGATCCGACGACGGCGCCGGCCACCGTGCCCACCGCGGTGTCTCGTCCGGCGGGAGGTGCGGGCGATACGCGCAGATTGGAGCGCGGATTCACACGCACCAGACTCGGGTCATAGCCCGTTTGCTTGCGGGCCCACAAGTAACACTCATAGCGATCACGATCCTGTTGTTGGGGTGATTGGCCCTGCGTGGGGTACGAGTAGACCTCCGGATTAGGGCGTTGCACCGCGACGGGCATGGGTGCATAGCGCGCGGATCGGGATGGCGCCGCCACAGAGGCAACGCGCGGGGGCGGTGCACTGGTGGCCGGAGGGACATTGGGAGGGGGCGTAGCGGTGGCGCAGCCGATAAGCGACAGCGCCAAAGCACTTTGAACCATCCCCGCTGAACATCGATGTTTGAACATGAGCGACTCTCTGCAAAGAATTGTCAAACTCCGCACCACTCCACGTGCCGCGCACCCGACTGTGCGAAAGTGCGGCTATGCCTTCCGATGCGCAAAATCAAGGCGATCCGCGCGTGCTTCTGATCGATGATGATCGGGAGCTGTGCCAAATGCTATCGGAGTACCTGACTACAGAACGCTTCGATGTCGTAAGCGTTTACGACGGCGCGCAAGCCATCGAAAAAATTCGCGCGGAATGCTTCGAGATCATCATCCTGGACGTTATGTTGCCCGGCGCCAGCGGTTTCGATGTGCTGCGCTCATTGAACGGCGGCGCCAGCTCGCGCAGCGGCGAAGCGGCAACGCCCGTGCTCATGCTCACCGCGCGCGGCGACGATGTCGATCGCATCGTAGGCCTGGAACTGGGTGCGGACGATTATTTGAGCAAGCCCTTCAACCCGCGCGAGCTCATTGCACGCATGCGGGCGATTCTGCGCCGAGTTTCGGCGCGCACGACTCGCGTCAGTGTCGAGGAGCTCGAGGTGGGCGGCATCCGCTTGAACACCGGCACGCATCAAGTGTGGATGGATCAGTCGGCGGTCATGCTGACCGGCGCGGAATTTCGCGTGCTGGAACTGTTGATGCGTTCGAAGGGACAGGTCTTGCCGCGCGAGCTGCTCACCGAGCAGGCATTGGGACGAAAGCTCGTGCCTTACGATCGCAGCATCGACACTCATATCAGCAACATCCGGCGCAAGCTCGGCCTCACGGCCGAAGGAGTCCCCGGGCTCAAGAATGTGCGCGGTGCCGGCTATACCCTCACGTGGGGCTGAGGGAAGCCGTTTGCACAGCCTGTTCTTTCGCATATTCATCTCGTTTTGGGTGGCCATGGCGCTCATTGTCGGCGGCAGCATGGCGTTCACGGCGGCCATCGCTTCACGCGAAAACGATCCCATCGCGAGCGAGCGGCGCCCCGCACTCGCACTCGAAGCGGCGCAAGTCCTGTCGCGCGGCGGTGTTGCGCAGCTTCGCGCGTGGCTGCGGCAGAATAAACAAGCCATACCGGAGCGCGACTTCTTCATCATCGATACGCGCGGCCATGATCTGTTGAATCGAAAACTTTCCGAGCCGGTCGCGCATCGAGTCGAGCTGTGGCTGCACGGCCTCGATCCGCTGCCTGGAATGGAGCCCGGCGCGCCACCATCTGCGATCGCATCGCGAGCGCCGCCGGAGATCGCACCGCGAGCGCCGCCGCAATTCACATCGCGCCCGCCAGAAATTTCATTGTCCCCGCCGCCGCGAGAGATGGGTTCACTTCAGACGCCGCCGCGCGGCGCGGTGACCTGGAGGCCGTTTGTTTGGCCGCAGATCCGCGCGCCGGATGGCGAGATCTATACCCTGGTGTTCTCGCCGCGACGGCCGATGTTGTTCGGAGCGCTCTCGCTGCCGGGCATTCCGCTCGCAGTCCTGGGCATTTCCTTAAGCATCAGCGCCATGGCGAGCCTATGGCTTGCGCGGCATTTCAGCGCGCCCATCCGCCGCATCCAGGCCGGCGCGCGCGCATTGGCCTCGGACGACATGAGCGTGAGAGTCAGCGATGGGCTCGCGGGACGGCGCGATGAGCTGGCCGTGCTTGCGCGCGATTTCGATGCCATGGCGGATCAACTGCGCGCGGCCCGCACCGCGCGTACGGACTTGTTGCGCGATATTTCGCACGAGCTTCGATCGCCGCTTGCGCGCATGCGAGTGGCGCTGGGCATTGCGCGTCAGCCGGGAGCGGACCCGGCGCGTCAACTCGATCGCCTCGATGTGGAGATCGAACGGCTCGATGCGTTGATCAGCCAGATTCTGAAGCTCTCGCGCTTGCAAGGGAGCGGTGCGAGCTTAGAGCGTGAACGGCTCGAGCTCGACGACTTGCTCGAGGAAGTGGCCGCCGATGCGCGCTTCGAAGCGGCCGCCAAAGAATGTACGGTCGGCCTCATCGGCGCCTCCGGGCTGTTCATCACCGGACATCGCGAGCTATTGCGCAGCGCCGTGGAAAACGTGCTGCGCAATGCCGTGCGCTATGCCCCGCCCGGCTCGCGTGTCGAATTGGAGCGGCGCGGCGGTGCAGCCGTGGAAGTTTACGTGCGCGATCGCGGCGAGGGAGTGCCCGATGCGCACTTGATGCGTATTTTCGAGCCGTTCTATCGCGTCGCGGCCGCGCGGGACCGGGGCAGCGGCGGCGAAGGCATTGGGCTTGCCATTACCGCCCACGTGATGCGTGCTCATGGCGGCACTGCGACCGCCGTGAATCGCCCCGGCGGTGGATTGGAAGTCGCCTTGCGCTTGCCCGCGGCCTGATCGCCCGGGTGGGCGCACTTCGAGCGGCACGCTATCATCATGCCATGTCCGCAACGATTCGCATTGCACCGTCCGCTGATCTATTCCAGGAGGCATGCCGTTACATTCCAGGCGGCGTGAATTCTCCGGTGCGCGCATTTCGGGGCGTCGGCGGCGAGCCCATTTTCATGGCGCGCGCCAAAGGCGCGCATGTCCATTCCGCCGATGGACGCCGCTTCATCGATTACGTGGGGTCGTGGGGGCCCATGATCCTGGGCCATGCGGACGACGGTGTGGTGGATGCGGTCACTCGCGTTGCGGCGCATGGCTTGAGCTTTGGCGCGCCCACCGAATTGGAAACTGAGCTGGCGAGAAAAGTGGTCGAGCTCGTGCCCTCCATCGAGCTCGTGCGTTTCGTGAGCTCAGGCACTGAGGCGACCATGAGCGCCATTCGATTGGCGCGCGGCTTCACGGGCCGAGACACCATCGTGAAATTCGAAGGGTGCTATCACGGTCACGCGGATTCGCTCTTGATCAAGGCTGGGTCGGGAGCTCTCACCTTGGGCGTGCCGAGCTCGCCGGGCGTTCCTGCCGAGCTCGCCGCGCACACCGTCACCTTGGACTATAACGATTCGGACCAGGTGCGCGAGTTGTTCGCGCGCATGGGCAATCGCATCGCGTGCATCATCGTCGAGCCTGTCGCGGGCAACATGAACTGCATCCCGCCCGCCGCGGGCTTTCTGCAGGCGCTCCGCGCGGCATGCGATGCATCCGGCGCGTTGTTGATCTTCGATGAGGTCATGACGGGGTTTCGCGTCGCCCTCGGCGGGGCGCAGCAACTCTATGGAATTCGTCCGGATCTGACCACGCTCGGCAAGATCATCGGCGGCGGCATGCCCGTGGGCGCATTCGGCGGCCGGCGCGACATCATGGAACGTTTGGCGCCGCTCGGCCCGGTGTATCAAGCCGGCACCCTGTCCGGCAATCCGGTCGCCATGGCCGCAGGATTGGCAACCCTCGAGCGCATCGCCGATGCGCAGTTTCACACGCGCCTTGCCGTAGCGACGCGGCGGCTGGTCCAGGGCTTCGAGGCCGCGGCCGCACAAGCGGGCGTGCCGCTGTCCACCAATCAAGTGTGCGGCATGTTCGGATTGTTTTTCACCGCGCGCGGGCCCGTACAAAGCTATGCGCAGGCCACCGCGTGCGATATCGAGCAATTCAAGCTCTTCTTCCACGCGATGATCGGCGAGGGCGTGTATTTGGCGCCGTCTGCATTCGAGGCGGGATTCGTGTCTGCGGCGCACACCGATGCCATTCTCGAAGAAACGTTCGCGGCGGCGCAGCGTGCATTTCGCCGCATCGCTCGCACGAACGCGCATGCTCAACCAGATTAGCTAGCCTCGATTGCGCGCGTTCATTCTTTTCGTGGCGCTCATCGCCGCGGCATTCGTTCTGGGCGCGTGCTTTTCATATCCCGCCTTTCTCTTGACCTCGAGTTTCGCAAACTTTGCGTTTCATCGTGTGGCGAGTCGCATCGCGATGCTGATCCTGGCCATCGAGCTCGTCTGGCTGACGCGCAAGCTCGGCTTGCGCACCAGAGCCGACTTCGGCTTCGGCTTGCCGTGGCGCAGATTCATTGCGCAAAGCGCGCAATGGATGCTGATCGGCGCGTTCAGCGCAGCGCTCCCCGCAGCGTCTTTCTTGGCCCTGGGCGCGCGCGTGATGAATGCGGACTTCGAGATCACGGCAGGCGCCGTGCTGCATGTGCTCTTGATTGGGCTTTCATCGGGCATCGCCGTGGCGCTCATCGAAGAGACCGTCATGCGCGGTGCATTGCACACGGCCATCGAGCGCGAATCGGGGAGCTGGGCGGCTGCAGCGTTGACGGCTCCTCTGTTCGCCATCGTGCATTTTTTCGGCAAGGTGCGCATCCCGCCCGAGCAAGTCACATGGCACAGCGGATTTGATTTGATCGGGTTGTCTTTCGCGCCGCTCCTAGCGCCGTGGAATGTACTCGATGCATTCTTGTCGTGGCTGGTGGTGGGGCTCGTACTAAGTTTGACGCGGATTCTCACGGGCAACATTGCCGTGGCGGTTGGCTTGCATGCCGGTTGGGTGATCGTGCTACGCGCACTCCAGCTCACCACGCATTACCAATCCGGCACCGCGTTGGATTCTTGGATCGCGCGTTTCGATGGCTTGGTGGGCTTTTGGATCGTGCCGTGGGGCGCGGCGATCGGTGCGATCCTCTGGCTCACGCGCAACGCGTGGGCGCCGCGGGCTCGCAGCCCAACGTGATCAGTTGACCCGAGCTGCTTCCTCATCGTCATCTTCCGTGGTGATTTGAATGAGCGGTGCGAGAAAGTCCAAGCGTTCCACCGGGTCGTTGAGCTCCAGGCAGAACTGCTTGTCGGTTGCATCGATGGGCAAAATCTCCGCCAGGCGATGCCCGACCCATGCGGCATCCGTCACTCGAAGCTCGGTGTTCTTGTACACCTCGCCCAGCTGAGGCAATACGCTCTGCAGCAGCTCGGCCAGGTGCTGATGCCGCGGCGGCACACCGACCTTGGGCTCGTCCGCAAGCAGCGTGACGTCGCCGCGATGCAGCCCATCGCTCTGCACGTGGCGCTTGTCGACACGAAAGCGCCGCTGGCCGACGCATGAAAGCCCGAGCAACCCATCCGGCAACTGATGGAAGTCGGTGATCTGCGCCGTCGTGCCCACATCGAATGTGGTGGAAGGCCCGGTTTCCTTGCCTTCGCGAATCAGCAGCACACCGAAATTCGCGCCCTCGCGCATGCATTGCTTGACCATATCGACATAGCGCGTTTCGAAGATGCGCAGCGGCAGCGGACCGAGCGGGAACAGCACGATCGACAGCGGGAACAGCGGGATGTTCATCATGCGCCGCTCACGATGCGGCAAGCGCGCGCTGAGCGAAGCGCGCACGCAGGCGCTCGATCAGTTTTTCGTGCAAGCCGCCGAAGCCGCCATTGCTCATGATGACGAGGTGATCGCCGCTGCGCGCGTTGCGAGCCAAATCATCCGCGAGCTCATTGACATCGTCGCGCAACTGCGCACGCTCGCCGAGCGATTTCACTTGTTCAGCCATGCTCCAGCCCAAATTTTTCGGCGTGAATATCCAGCTCTGGTCTGCATGGTCAAGAGCCTCGGCCAGCCGCTCACGATGCAGGCCGAGCTTCATCGAATTGGAGCGCGGCTCGAGGATTGCGATGATGCGGCCAGGCGCCGAATGCGCGCGCAACCCGCGCAACGTCGTCTCGACGGCCGTCGGATGATGCGCGAAATCGTCGTAGACCGTCACTCCGCCAATGCGTGCGCGGATCTCCATGCGGCGCTTGACGCCGGAAAATTCACATAAGGCCCGCGCTGCGGCTTCGGTTGACACGCCGGCTTGCCGCGCCGCCGAGACGGCCGCCGCCGCATTGGCCATGTTGTGCTCACCCATCAAAGTCCACGCGACCCTTCCCGCGCGAGCGCCGTTCTCCCAGATTTCGAATTCGCTTTCGCTGCGCTGCGCAGCAAAGCGCGCCTCAAACTTGCGGCCCTCACCCGCCGGCTCGATGACAGGCGATTCGGACCTACGGCGCTCCACTTCGAAAGTGTCCACGGGCGTCCAAGCGCCCATGGCAAGAGTGGCGGCGAGCTCCGTATCGAGGGCATTGCAAATCAGGCGGCCGCCGGCAGGCACGGTTCGGATGAGCTGATGGAATTGCCAGCGAATCGCGGCGACGTCCGGATAAATGTCGGCGTGATCGTGCTCGAGGTTGTTGAGCACAGCGGTGCGCGGGCGGTAATGAACGAATTTTGCGCGCTTGTCGAAAAATGCAGTGTCGTATTCATCGGCCTCGATCACGAAATACTCCGACCTGCCGAGCCGTGCGGTGACGTCAAAGTTCCCGGGGACACCGCCGATGAGAAATCCGGGCTCGAGTCCGGCGTGCTGCAAAATCCAAGCAATCATGCTGCTGGTGGTGGTCTTGCCATGAGTCCCGGCCACCGCAATCACATGTCGACCGAGCAGGACATTTTCGAGCAGCCATTGCGGCCCCGAGATGTAGTTCAAGCCGCGATCGAGCATCGCCTCGACCACCGGCTTCGCGCGCGTCATGGCATTGCCGACCACGATGACATCCGCACGAGGCTCGAGCTGCGCCGCGTCGTAGCCTTGCGTCAGCTCGATTCCGAGCTTTTCGAGCTGCGTGCTCATCGGCGGATAGACATTGAGATCGGAACCGCTCACGCGGTGACCGAGCTCGCGAGCGAGAGCCGCAATGCCGCCCATGAACGTGCCGCCGATGCCTAGAATGTGGACGTGCAATTGCCTGACTTCCGTACGACGGCCGTCATAATGCCGGCCGGTGCTCGGGCAAATTGTACACGCCGGATTTAGCCGCCAGACATATGACTCCAACGCAGCAACCCCTATGGATCGATGATGCCGCCGCGCTCGAAAGCGCAGCGCGCCGCATGGATGCCGCGCCGTGGCTTGGCTTCGATACCGAATTCATGCGTGAGCGCACGTACTTCCCGCGCTTGTGCCTGCTGCAAATATCGACGCCCGAAGCGGTGTTTTGCATCGACACCCTGGGTGTCGCGCTGGATGCGCTCGCCGCAGCCTTTCAGGATACGGCGAAGCCAAAGCTTGCGCACGCAGCGAGACAGGACTTCGAAGCGCTGCAGAGCACCGCATGCCGCGAGACATTCGGGTTGTTCGACACGCAAATTGCCGGTGCCTGCGCGGGATTCAAAATGCAATCGGGCTACGCGGAGCTGGTCAAAGAGCTTCTGGGCGTCGAGCTTGCGAAAGGTCACACACGCACCGACTGGGCACGCCGCCCCTTGAGCCGCGAACAGCTCGCGTATGCCGCTGACGATGTGCGTTACCTTGGCGCCATCGCCGATGCATTGCGTGAGCGTCTGCGGCAGCTCGGCCGCGAGCATTGGGTGCGGGAAGAGTGTGCGAAGCTCGAGGATCTCGCGCTGTACACGCCGGACCCTGCCTCGGCATGGATGCGCGTCAAGGCGCTCGTCGGTCTGGGTGAGCGCGGCCAACGCGTTGGCCGCGCCTTGGCGGCATGGCGCGAGGAGATGGCCGTGAAGCGAAATTTGCCTCGTGCCTGGGTGCTATCGGATCGCGCGATCGCGCTGCTTGCGCAACACCGGCCGACCTCGCTCGAGCACGTGAGCAAGCTTCTGGATCAACCGACACGCCTCGCGCCTGCGATTCTCGACATCGTCAGGACGCACGACGATGGCGGGAGTGACGACGCGCGGGGCGAGCCGGATGAGCGCGCGATCCGGCCCGACCCGGAGCAAAAAATTCGCCTCGATGCACTTGCGCACGCGGTCGATGAGCGCGCCGCGGAATTGTGCGTGCCGAGCGAATTGCTGGCCACGCGCGCTGATTTGAAACGCTGGGTCCAGGGCGATGCGCCCCAGCGGCTATTGCAAGGCTGGCGCTATGAGGAGATCGGCGCGCGGCTGGCCGTCATGCTGCACGAGATTTGAGCGCCGCGCGGCGCGCGGCGCGCGGGAATCAGCGCCTCACGAATCGAGCGGCTCGCGCGGGCTTAAAACTGCGCAGCAGGCGCCGCATCATTGAGCGCGCCTCTGATGGCATTGAACACGATCTCGACGTCGGCGTCCGCGTCTATGCTGCGCAGCAAGCCCATTTTTGTATAGTGCTCGATGAGCGGCGCGGTTTGCGCTGCGTACACCTCGAGCCGCTTGCCAATGACCTCCTCGCGATCATCGGGCCGCTGTATGAGAGGCTGCGCGTCATCACACCGATCGCAATGCGGCGGAGTTCCCGGCGGCGAAGTAAACACGTTGAATACGCGGCCGCAGATTTGACAAATTCGCCGCCCGCTCAATCGCTTCAACAAAACCTCCGTGTCCACTTGCATCAATAGCACCGCATCCAGAGGCGCACGTATTTCCGCAAGCAGCGCATGCAAGCTCTCCGCTTGCGCAATATTTCGCGGAAAGCCATCGAGAATGAATCCGCGCGCAGCGTCGGCCTCGTTCAAACGGACGCGAATCATGCCCAGCACGATGTCATCATCGACGAGCTTGCCCGCATCCATTTTCGATTTAGCGCGCAGCCCGAGCTCGGTCTGTTTCGCGACCGCATCGCGCAGCAAATCACCGGTGGAGACTTGCGGAATCCTGAAGGCTTCCACCAATCGTTGCGACTGGGTGCCTTTGCCGGAGCCCGGCGCACCGAGCAGAACGATTCGCATGATGAGGCGGCCTAGGGAAGCTCTACACAGGTGATGCGAAGCGCGTTGCTTGCCCAACGCTGCGCCGCAAGGCGTGCACCGCATGCCGGCGTGGGCCTCCTGGTCAAGGCGCGCAACGCAGGGGCGCGTCGTTCGGCACGCAATCCTCGTTGAACCTCGTGTTTTGTGGGACAGGGCTTATTTCGTCGCATGCTTTGTCACTCTCGCTCAGGTGCTGTCAGCACATATCACTCGTCTTTTCGCGCCTGCGATGACATAAGCCGCGGTCGCGCTCGCGTCACCTGTGCAGAGCTTCCCAGACTGTCCTTCGAAACATCATCGGCAAATCGCTGGAAGCGCGCTAACCTACCTTCGCGCCACCCGGGCGTCAAACCGCGGCGGCGCTCCCTGCCACCGTCGCTCCACGGCGAACCGCGCTTCCGCTATTCTCGCGTCATGCCAAAAACATTGCCTCGCAATGCGTTTTACGCGCAGTCGGGCGGCGTGACCGCCGTCATCAACGCATCGGCCTGCGGCTTGATCGAGACTGCACGCAAGCACCGGCGCGTCGTCGGTAAGCTTTTTGCTGGAAAAGACGGCATCCTGGGCGCTCTCACCGAAGACCTGATCGACGTCGGGGCCGAAAGTGCCGCCACCATTCGCGCGCTGCGCTATACGCCGGGCGGCGCGTTCGGCTCTGCGCGCTACAAGCTGAAAGGGCTCGACGTCAATCGCGCCGAATACGAGCGGCTCATCGAGGTCTTCGCCGCGCATGACATCGGATATTTTTTTTATAACGGCGGCAATGATTCCATGGACACCGCGCACAAGGTGTCCCAGATCGGGCGCGAGCTCGGCTACGACATTCGCTGCATCGGCATTCCCAAAACGGTGGACAACGACTTGCCCCTGACCGACTGCTGTCCGGGCTTCGGCTCGGTCGCGAAATACGTCGCGGTGTCGACGCGCGAAGCGTCGTTCGACGTCGCCTCGATGGCGCGCACCTCGACCAAAGTTTTCGTGCTCGAAGTCATGGGCCGACACGCAGGTTGGATTGCCGCGGCGGCTGGTCTTGCCGCGGAAAAAGCGGGCGATGCGCCGCATGTCATCTTGTTTCCGGAAGTACGCTTCGATGAGGCCCGTTTTCTCGGCGAGGTCAAGCGCTGCACGGAGAAATATGGCTATTGCGTGGTCGTGGTGTCCGAAGGTCTACAGGATGCCCAAGGGAAATTTCTGGCGGAAGCCGGTACCCGGGATGCGTTCGGCCACGCACAGTTGGGAGGCGTCGGCCCGCTGATCGCGAAGAAAGTAAAAGATGCGCTCGGCTACAAGTACCACTGGGCGGTAGCCGATTACTTGCAGCGCAGTGCGCGTCACATCGCATCGAAGACCGATGTCGAACAGGCATATGCCGTCGGGCGCGCTGCACTGGAGCTGGCCATGGCGGGGCAAGATGCCGTCCTGCCCATCATCGTGCGCAAGTCGGATCAGCCCTATCGATGGTCCATTGGCTCGGCGCCCTTGGCGGCAGTGGCAAACGCAGAAAAAAAGGTGCCGCCAAATTTCATCACAGCGAATGGCTTCGGCATCACGGCCGCGGCGCGCCGCTATCTCGCGCCGTTGATCGCGGGCGAAGATTATCCGCCATACCGCGGCGGCTTGCCGGCCTATGCAACGCTGCGCGCGGTCAGGGTGCGCAAGCGATTGAAAAAGCCCTTTGTGCTATAGTCCGCGCCGTTTTTTCCAATGCCTCTTTCTCTCTAACCTAAAGATCAAGACGCCGGCGTCGCGAGCCTGGCTGGCCACGGTTGGCCAGAAGGCCAACGCGCGACCCGAAGCGGCGGGAGTTTCCTGAATGACGTTGAGTAATGCGCTCTGGATCGCGATCATCGCGGCGAGCCTCGCCATCGCATACGGCCTGGTATCGATGCGTTGGATTCTCTCGCAGCCCGCGGGCAATGCGCGCATGCAAGAAATTGCGGCTGCAGTGCAGGCAGGCGCCAAGGCGTATTTGAATCGGCAGTATTCCACCATTGCGCTGGTCGGCGTCATTCTGTTCGTCCTCATCGGCTTGAGCCTCGGCTGGCCGACCGCCGGAGGGTTCGCCACGGGCGCCATCTTATCGGGCGCCGCGGGATACATTGGCATGTTCATCTCGGTGCGCGCCAATGTGCGCACGGCACAGGCGGCCACGGGCGGCATCAACGCGGCGCTCAAGGTCGCATTTCGCGGCGGCGCCATCACCGGCATGCTGGTGGTGGGCTTGGGTTTGTTGGGCGTCGCGGGCTATTACCTGCTCATGCTTCACGTGCTGAAGGGCCAGGTGAACGACGAGCAGGATGCATTGCGCTCGCTCGTCGGTCTCGCCTTCGGTGGCTCGCTCATTTCCATTTTCGCGCGTCTCGGCGGCGGGATTTTCACCAAGGGCGCCGATGTGGGCGCCGACCTCGTGGGTAAAGTGGAAGCGGGAATTCCGGAAGATGATCCGCGCAACCCCGCGGTCATCGCGGACAACGTGGGCGACAACGTGGGCGATTGCGCAGGGATGGCCGCCGACTTGTTCGAGACCTATGCCGTCACTCTCGTTGCAACCATGCTGCTCGGAGGCCTCGTCATGGTCGGCGCGGGCCAGCAGGCGGTCTTGTTCCCGCTGGTGCTTGGAGCCGTGTCCATCGTCAGCTCCATCGTCGGAACTTTTTTCGTTTCCACGCGCGAAGGGGGCAAGATCATGAATGCCCTTTACAAAGGGGTCGTGGTCTCCGGCGTGCTTTCCGCAGTCGCGTTTTACTTCGTGAGCAAGGCCATGATGGGCCCGCAAGCCATGACCTACTGGTACTGCTCGCTCGTGGGCCTTGCGCTCACGGCCGCGATGATCGTCATCACCGAGTACTACACCGCGACCGAGTACTCTCCCGTGCGGCACGTCGCGGCTGCGTCTCAAACCGGGCATGCCACCAATATCATCGCCGGATTGGGCGTATCGATGAAGGCCTGCGCACTGCCCGTCATCGCGGTGGCCTTGAGCATCTGGGCCTCGAACCATCTCGCAGGAATCTACGGCATTGCCATTGCGGCCACCGCCATGCTCTCCATGACGGGAATGATCGTCGCACTCGATGCCTATGGCCCCATCACCGACAATGCGGGCGGCATCGCCGAGATGGCAGGACTCGACAAGAGAGTGCGCGATGTCACCGATCCACTCGACGCGGTGGGCAATACCACCAAAGCGGTCACCAAGGGGTATGCCATCGGCTCAGCGGGGCTTGCGGCGCTCGTGTTGTTCGCTGATTACACTCATAAGCTCAGCGATGTATTGGGGCACACGACGACATTCGATCTATCCAATCCCGCGGTGATCATCGGCTTGTTCATCGGCGGACTCGTGCCCTATCTTTTCGGCGCCATGGCAATGGAAGCGGTGGGGCGGGCGGCCGGTTCGGTGGTGAACGAAGTGCGGCGTCAGTTCCGCGAGATCCGCGGCATCATGGAAGGCACGGCGAAGCCCGACTACTCGCGTGCCGTCGACATGCTCACCCGCTCCGCCATCAAAGAAATGATCATTCCCTCGTTGCTCCCCATCTTGGTACCCATCGTGCTCGTGTTCGTGATCAACTGGCTCATGGGCCCCGGCTCGGGTGTGCAAGCACTCGGCGGTTTGTTGATCGGCACCATCGTCACGGGCTTGTTCGTCGCCATCTCCATGACCACCGGCGGCGGCGCCTGGGACAATGCGAAAAAATATATCGAAGAAGGCCATTACGGCGGCAAAGGCTCCGATGCGCATCGCGCCGCCGTCACTGGCGATACCGTGGGCGATCCTTACAAGGACACCGCAGGTCCCGCCATCAATCCGCTGATCAAGATCATCAATATCGTTGCGTTGTTGCTGGTGCCGCTTCTCGGCTGAGCGCGCTCTTTCCGAAGATTCGTGATCGGCCGGCCGCGCGTTAAATCTCGATGGCGCCCTCCATCACTTGCACGCAGCGGCCGCCCACGCGCACGCGTTGCGCCTTGCCTTCGCGCTTGTCGACCTCAGTCATCAACTGGCTCGGTCGACCCATGTCGACTCCCTGCAGGAATCGCAATGTGAATGTGCCGTGCGGCTCTGCTGCGCATTCGGCGAGCAACGCCGCCGCGGCGGCCGTTGCGCTCCCGGTCGCCGGATCTTCAGTGACGCCGATGAAGGGTATGAACATGCGGGCGGAGACATCGCATGTCGGCTCGTCGAACGCAACGTCACGCGTGTAGAAGTAAATCGAATCGGCGCCGTCCCGGGGCAACAATTCTCCCAGTGCGTTTGGATTCGCAGTGGCGCGCCGTAGCGCATCGCGCGTGCCGACCTCGGCCACGAGGAACGGCAAACCCACCGAAACGATCTGCGGCTCGTGCACTTCGACGCGCAAGTCGCTGACTTGTAGATTGAGCGCGCCAGCCACTTCAGCGGCTGGCAACACACTGCCCCGCTTGAGCATCTCCGGCGCCGTCAGCTGCCCTCCAATCACCTGCCCCTGAAAGTAGCGCAACTCCACCGGCACGACGCCCGCGATCATTTCCAAACGCAGGACGCTTTCATCTACCTTCTCGGGAGTGTGGCGGGCTATCGCATAGGCGGTGCCCACGCTCGGATGCCCCGCGAACGGCAGCTCAGTGACGGGCGTGAAAATTCTGACGTGCGCCGCATTGTCTGGGTTCTTCGACGGCAAGACGAACGTGGTCTCCGAGTAGTTGAACTCTCGAGCAATCGCTTGCATGTGGCGATCGGTCAGACTTTCGCCATCGAGCACGACCGCGAGGGGGTTCCCGCCAAATTGACGGTCGGTGAATACATCCACCGTGACGTAACGTAATTTCATGAGGCGTGCGGAGTACCCATGCGCGGCAAAATTTTTGCGCTGCATACAGTACACTGAGAGGCTCTTGCAGGATACCGCATGTCCGACGAACGCCTGATCAGGAAATACTCGAACCGCCGCCTGTATGACTCACGCTCCAGTCGGCACGTCACTCTCGGCGACATTCGCAAAATGATCGTATGCGGAGACCGGGTCAAGGTGGTCGATGACAAAAGCGGCGAAGATCTAACCCGCCAAATTCTCCTGCAGATCATTTCCAACCAGGAGCAGTTTGGCACGCCCGTGTTGAGCATGGAGCTGCTCGAAAGCCTGATTCGTTTCTACGGTGATCCTGTGGAGCTGCGAGCCAGGATGCAAGCTTCCATGCGCTCGAGCTTCGCTCCTTCAAGGCAGGGCGCCCCGCAACCTCCGTGCTCGCATCAACCCCGCACGGAGCACGTGCCGCGAACGGATCCGGCGCCGGATCCAGAGCCCGCGGCGTCGCGCAAAGCGCGCTGCTAACCCATTGCTCGCTCGACTCCGATGGCTTGATCGGATGAGGACTGCTCGAACGTGACGAGCTGGATGCAACCGGCGCGAAATTTTGGCTTTCGGCGGCATGCACATGGCATGAAGCGGTAGAATTTGCGCCGTGGTTGCTCGCGTGTTCGACGGCCGCGCGGCCGCCGCTTCCCTCCGCGCAGAATTTCCCTCCCGCATCGCACGGTTGCGTGCAAGCTCACAGACCACGCCAGGTCTTGCAGTCGTGCTGATCGGCGATAACCCGGCCTCGGCGCTGTACGTACGCAACAAGGTTCGAGCCTGCGAGGAAGTCGGCATTCGATCCTTCAAATTTGATTTTCCGGGCTCCGCGACGACGGAAGCCGTGGTGGCAAAGATTCGAGAGTTGAACGCGGACCCTTCCGTCCACGGCATTCTGGTGCAGCTCCCCCTGCCTGCGCACATCGACATGCGCCGCGTGCTCGAATCCATCTCGATCACCAAAGACGTCGATGCGTTTCACATGTACAACGTCGGCGGCTTGGTAGTCGGCAGCACGATTTTTTCGCCGTGTACGCCGCTGGGGGTCATCAAGCTGCTCGAATATGAGCGCATCGATGTGGAAGGACAAAATGTAGTCGTCGTGGGAGCGAGCAATATTGTCGGCAAGCCCATGGCGTTGATGCTCATCCAACGCGACGCCACGGTGTGCATCTGTCAAGCCAAGACGCGCGACCTCGCTCAATTCACGATTCTTGCGGACATCTTGATCGTGGCGGCAGGCAAGCCCCGATTGATTCTGCCGCAGATGGTGAAAACAGGCGCGGTCGTCATCGATGTGGGCATCAATCGTTTACCCAACGGTGAGATCACCGGCGATGTGGACTTCGAAGGCGTCGTCGAGAAGGCCTCGTTCATCACGCCGGTTCCCGGCGGGGTTGGGCCGATGACAATCACCATGCTGCTGGAAAACACCATTGCGGCGGCAGAGCGCAGCAGCGCGGCGGCTTGAGCGGCGCCTGTGCGGCATGAATAAAGACCGCGCTTCGCGCAGCCCTACCAGTGCGGCTTCATTTGCGCGCATCGTCCGCCGCGTTCACATTCCACTGGGCATCCGCGAGCGAACTGATGACGCAGCGCCGCGTTGCTTGCATTAGATATCGAAATACAAAGCTTCGGGCTCTACCGCACTATCCCGCCGCGCGACGCGCAATTCCGGATCTTTCACCGAGACCCGCGAGCGCGGCGGAACACTGCGCGTGAGGAATACCGACCCACCGATGACGCTGCCCTCGCCCACCACGGTGTTGCCGCCGAGCACAGTCGCGTTGGCGTAAAGCGTCGAGCCTTGTTCGACCGTGGGATGCCGCTTGGTGCCGCGAATGAGATGCCCGCTCTGATCGCGCTGAAAAGAAATCGCCCCGAGCGTGACGCCCTGATACAGCTTCACGTTCTCACCGATGTGCGCGGTCTCCCCAATGACCACACCGGTGGCATGATCGATGAACAATCCGGCGCCGATGACCGCGCCTGGATGGATGTCGCATCCGGTGCGCGAATGCGCCCACTCGGTCATGATGCGCGCCATGAGCGGCACACCGAGCTTCTGCAGCTCGTGCGCCAGCCGGTAGACACTGACGGCGAGCAGCCCGGGATATGCCAGGATAATCTCGTCGAGGTGGGTCGCCGCCGGGTCGCCATCGTATGCAGCTTGCACGTCCTTGACGATGACGCCGCGAATGGATGCGAGACGCCCGAGAAACTGCAGCGCGAGCTCCTTCGCGCGCGGCGCGCAGGGGCCGACCTCCGCGCTGGCATCTTCGCGCTCGCGCCCATAACACAAACAGTGTTCGACCTCGCGCTCGAGCTTCGGCAGCAAGCGCTCGAGCGCCTGCTCCACGTGCTCCGCCAAATTCTCGTCATTCAGATCGCGCCGGCCAAAATAGCCGGGGTACATGAGATCGAGCAATTGCTCGAGGACTTCGACGATCGCTTCGCGCGATGGCAGGTAGCGCCGCGAAATGCGCCGCGCGCGCTCGTCGGCGCGATAGCTCGCGAGCAAATCCTCCGCGAGCTGCGAACGCGGCCCTGCGTCCAACCGGCGCGAGACTTGCGGGTGCCTATGCACGGGCTTCACGCGCTCGTCCGCGGGCGCGCGCCTGCATCTATGCCACCGCCTGCATCTTTTCGACTTCTTCGAATAGCCCTTCGAACAGCGCGCCGGACAAATAGCGTTCGCCCGCATCGGGCAGCACGACCACGAGCATCTTGCCGGCGTTGGCTGGCTCCTGCGCAACGCGCAGCGCCGCAACCATGGCGGCCCCGCATGAGATGCCGCACAAAATACCCTCTTCGCGCGCAAGCCTCCGGGCCATGGCAATGGCTTCATCGTTAGTGACTTGCTCGACCCGATCCACCAATGACAAATCGAGGTTCTGCGGCACGAAGCCGGCGCCGATGCCTTGGATCTTGTGCGGCGAAGGCGTCAGCGGCTGATCGTTCAGCGTTTGTGTAATGACTGGTGAATGCGCGGGCTCAACCGCAACGATCAAGACCGGCTTGTTTCGCGTCTTCTTGAGATAGCGCCCAACCCCGGTGATCGTGCCGCCGGTGCCGACACCCGCCACGAAAATATCGATCTTGCCCTGCGTGTCTTCCCAGATTTCAGGGCCCGTGGTCTTCTCATGAATGGCGGGGTTCGCGGGGTTTTCGAATTGCTTCACGAGCAAATACCGTTGAGGATCCGAGGCCGCCAACTCCTCTGCCTTGGCGATCGCTCCCTTCATCCCCTTGGCGCCCGGCGTGAGCACGAGCTTCGCGCCGAATGCGGCGAGAACCTTGCGGCGCTCCATGGTCATGGTGTCCGGCATGGTGAGCACGCATTCATAGCCGCGCGCGGCGGCGGCGAACGCGAGCGCGATGCCGGTGTTGCCGCTGGTGGCCTCGACGATGGCCATGCCCGGCTTCAATGCGCCGCGCTGCTCCGCATCCCACACCATGGCCGCGCCAATGCGGCACTTCACGGAATACGCGGGGTTGCGGCCTTCGATCTTGCCGTAGATCGTTGCGCCGCCTTTAGGCGCCAAACGATTGATGCGAATCAACGGCGTGTGGCCGATGGATTGGGAATTGTCGTCGTATGCGGGCATGCGAGTCCTCGTCGGGCGCTCGGCGCCCTGCATTGATGGACGCCAATTTTCCACCGATCTGCGGAAGAGCGCCAGGGCAGCCAAGCCCTGCGGCTGTCGCGCTTGAGGGGCGCTTAGTTCAATTGGCTATAAGGTCATGGCATCGATGGTGCGCAGCGGCTCGCGGCGGCGCGCTGCGGCCGCGCAAGTCATAGCGGCGTCATCAGCAAAGGCTGCGGGCGTCCGATGATGAAGCCTTGCGCAAAATCGATGCCCATGCGCTTGACCGTATCGAGCGCATTCTGGTCTTCGACCTGTTCGGCGACCACGCGAAAATTCATGGTGCGTGACAGCTCGATCATGGCCGCCACCATCGCCTGGTTGACCGCATCCTTGCCCAAGTTGACGATGAAAGAGCCATCGATCTTCAGGTAGTCCATCGGCAGCATCTTCAAGTTCGAGAAAGAGCCGAGGCCGCTGCCGAAATCATCGAGCGCAAATTCCGAGCCCATGCCGTGCAAGATCTCGACGAAGCGCCGCGCATGCTCGATGTTGGCCACCACCGAGGTCTCCGTGAGCTCGAAGCACACGTCGCGCGGCGATGCGCCGGTGTGATCGAAACAATCGACCACGAACTCGAGAAATTGCACATCGGCCAACGTCTGCGCCGCAATGTTGATGGCGACGCTTCGTCCTTCCGGAAGCTTGAGGCCCCCTCTTCCCAGCGCAGACAACACCGTTTGCACTACCCAGCGATCGATGTGCGGCATGAGGCGGTAACGTTCGGCCGCCTTGAAGAACTCGGCGGGAGCGATGGTGATGCCGTTGCCTTCATCGAGCCGCACGAACACTTCGATGGCCGGGCCGTTCGAGACATCCGCCTGGGTCTGCACGATGGGTTGAAAGTACAGCTCGAACTTGTTGTCTCGCAACGCGCCTTGCAGCTTCTGCAGCCAGTGAATCTCACCGCTCTGCCGCGCAGTGGCCTCCTCGCGAGCCGAGTACACGTGAATGTGCGCACCGCCGCGTTTTTTCGCGATATAGCACGCCGAGTCGGCGGAGCTCAGCAGATCCTCGATGCCGCCTGCCTCGCGGCCGATCTCGACGAGCCCGATGCTCACGCCCACGTTGAAGATCTTGTCTTTCCAGACGAACCGATATTCGTGCACGGCGCGAATCACGTTATCGGCAATCTGCCGTGCCTTCTCCAAAGGACAACCGGACAGAAGCAATGCGAACTCATCACCCCCCAGCCTGCCGACGGTATCCGAATCGCGCACCGTTTCCTTGATGATGCTGGCCACTTCGCGCAGCATATTGTCGCCGGCCGTATGTCCGCAGGTGTCGTTCACTACTTTGAAGCGGTCCAGATCGAGAAAGCACAACGCGTGTGTGGCATCGCCCGCCTGCGCAAGCTCGATGGCTTCCTGCAAGCGCCGCTCGAACTCGCGCCGGTTGACGAGCCCGGTGAGCGCATCGTGGCTCGCTTGGTAGGACATTTGACGAGCGATGCCGCGAACCTCGCTCGTGTCGTGCAGCACCAGCACGACACCGATGACCTCTTTCGATTCGGAGCGCAACGGGGAGACGCTGAGCTCTACCGAATGCTCCTCCGACCCGCCGGTCGAAACCAACATCGCGCGCCGCCCCATGGTGATGCGCCCACCCGTGTTCAAGCACTTGCGCACGGGATCGCCGAGGGAGCGCCGATCGGACTCATCGACGAGTAACGCCACGTCGTTGAACTCGCGGCCGACCACGTGATCGAAGCTCTGTCCCAGCAACGCCTCGGCGGCGCGATTGACGTAGTCGATGCGGCCATCCGTATCCACGGTGATGACCCCTTCGCCCATGGCATCGAGCGTCACTGCGGCACGCGGGCGAGCGCCGCCGGACTCGAGCACGGCCGGCAACATCTCGACCGCGGTCAGCAACAGCGCGGGCTCCCCGGCGCTGTCGATCAAAACGTTAGACAGCTCGACGCGAGTCACTTGTCCTTGCGCGGCGGCGAGCTCCACTTCGTAGCGCTCGGCGGCCGGCTCGCCCAAGAGTCGCCGTTGCAAGTTGTCGCGCACGAGATCGGCATACTCAGCCGTTGCGAAATTCGCAAGAGGCTTGCCGATGAGCTCCTTGGCGGTCACGCCGAGCAAACTGGTAAAGCGTGAGTTGGCGAACAGGATGACTTCGCGGTGCACGAGCACCGCCTCATGCACGCTCTCCACCAGTCGCTGAAACAACAGCTCGCGCTCCTGCAAACGAATGCCGCGGGACTCGAGGCTTTCGAGCAACTTATTGACTGCGAGCCCCAGGTCGCTGACGGCATCGCGGCGGCCGTCGAGGGGGATTCGGCCCGTTGCCTCGGGGTCGCGTGTGAGCCGCCAAATTTGCTTCGAGAGCTCCTCGACCGCGCGGTCTTGCCGCTGCTTCCACAAGAATAGACCGAGCAATCCCAATGCCAATACACTTGCGGTGGCTACCAACCACTGAAGAGAGGATTGCAGCATGAAGGCCGGCAGAATAACGCACCCTCATGGCATCGCTCGATTATATTCACCATAATCACACGCGATGGATACGCAATTTGCCCGCCGCCAAATGGTGGATCAACAAGTGCGCACGTGGGAAGTGCTGGACGTGCGCGTGCTCGATGCGTTGGCCGCGATTCCGCGGGAAAAGTTCGTGCCGAAAGCCTATTCGAGCATCGCGTATGCGGACGCCGCCGTGCCGATCGGCGAAGGTCAGCACCTGCTGGCCCCGAAGCTCCAAGGGCGCATTCTGCAATCCCTCGAGATTAGTCCGCTCGATCGAATTCTGGAGGTAGGCACGGGCACGGGCTATCTCACCGCGGCGCTCGCTCTGCTCGGCGCGCAGACGACCTCGGTGGAGATCCATCCTGAGCTGAGCGCCGCGGCCGCCGAGGCGTTGCGCTTCGTTGCGGGAGTCCGGGCTCAACTTCAGGTTCGCGACGTGTTTTCGCCGGAGCCTTTGGGTGAATACGATGTCATCGCATTGACGGGCTCGTTGCCGGTATACGATGTGCGTTTCGAGCGCGCATTGCGCATCGGGGGACGCATGTTCGTGGTCGTGGGAACTGCACCGATGATGGAGGCGCGCCTGGTGCGCCGAGTCGATACGCAGCAATGGATTCGAGAGACCTTGTTCGAAACCGTCATCGATCCGCTGGAAAACGCGGTGCAAGCGCCGAGATTCGTGTTTTGAGCGTGCGCGAGATGAGCCCGGCGGAGCTCGACCGGCGGCGCAAGGATGCAAACATCGTGCTCGTCGACGTGCGCGAGGATTGGGAGCTCGATATCGCCCCACCGCCTTCGCCTTTCGTGCACATTCCCCTCGGACAGCTCGACGCGCGCGCGGCCGAGCTGGATCCAAACGCGGAAATCGTGGTCATCTGCCGCTCGGGCGGGCGCAGCATGCAGGCGGCACAGTTTCTCGCAAAGCGCGGCTTCGATTCCGTGTTCAATCTGACGGGCGGCATGCTGGCTTGGTCTCGCGACGTGGATCCGAGCATTCCCTCGTATTGATCCATGCCTTGCATGCATGAGCGTTTCGCGAGTTGCGCGGCGGCGCGGTTATGGTGCGGCCAAGCTCCTGCCTATCTTGCGGCGCTGATGCTTGCCGGCGGGACGCCGGTCTCCGCGGCCAACTTGAGCGAAGTGTACCAACGCGCTTTGCAGAATGATCCGCAGTTGCGCGAAGCCGAAGCAAACCGTCTCGCGGCGCTCGAAGCCAAGCCGCAGGCATTGGCTGCTCTCTTGCCGCAGCTTTCGGCGAATGGTGTCTATACGCACGATCGAGCCAACGGCATCAACGAGCAGATCCAACGCATCGCGGATCCGAATGACCCCAATGCCGTGTCGGAGCTCATCTTCAATCAAAACGGCGTAGCCACATCCAACAGTCATCGCTACACGCTCGATCTGCGGCAAAGCATCTTTCGTTGGGACAACTGGGTCGCGTTGCGCCGCGCCGATGCGCAGGTGGCGCAAGCCGAAGCGGACTATCAAGCCGCGCGCCAGGATTTGGTCACGCGCGTCGCGCAGCGCTATTTCGACGTGCTGTCCGCACAGGATGATCTCGATGCGCAGCAAGCGGCCGCGAACGCCATCAAGGAGCAGTTGGATCAATCCGAGCAGCGCTACGAGGTGGGCTTGATCGCGGTGACCGATGTGCAAGAAGCGCGCGCCGCACACGACAGCGCCGTGGCGGCGGTGATCGCGGCGAAGCGCACTTTGGCTGCGGCGCAAGATGGTTTGCGCGAAATCACGGGGGACACCTTTGCAACGCTCGCTCGCCCGATGGATTCGTTCGAGCTGACGAACCCCAACCCCGAAGACGAAGAGCAATGGGTACAAAGATCGCTCGAGCAAAATCTTGCGCTGCTGTCGACGCGCCTCGCAACCGATATCGCACGCGAGAACATCAGCGGCGCGCGCGGCAGCTATGCGCCGTCGCTCGATTTGATCGCGAGCGGCGGCAAGAACGTGAGCGATGGAGACGTCACCTACACTGAAGGCGGCAACGGAGTGTCGACCATCGATCAACGCGTGCGCTCGATTCAATTGCAGCTCACATTCCCGATTTATTCGGGCGGATACAATTCCTCTCGCGTGCGCGAGGCTGTGTACCGGCACCGTGCGGCCAAGGAGCGCATGGAGCGCATCGCGCGTCAAACCGAGCGCGAGACCCGCGACGCCTATCTCGGCGTGTTATCCGAGATCTCGCGGGTCAAGGCGCTGAAGCGTGCGCTCGAATCCAATTTAACGGCGTTGCAAGCCTCCGAGGCGGGCTATGAGGCGGGCACGCGCACTTCGGTCGATGTGCTCAATTCGCGCCGCCTGCTCATCGCCGCGCAAACCACGTATTCTCGCAGCCGCTACGACTACTTGTTGAATGTGCTGCGGCTGCAGTATGAGGCCGGCATGTTGACGCCGCAGAGTCTGGAAACCATCAATGCCATGCTGAAAGAGCCTGCGCCCAACGAGAGAAACCCCATCATCTCGCCAATGAACCCAGCGCCCGATGCGCAGCCACTCAATCCGCCCATCTCCTCCGCGCCGGGCGCACCGGCCGACCCCAGCTCTTCAAACGCGCCGCGCTGATCCACGCACCAGTTTTTCGATGACGGCGAGCGATACGGCGAGCGCGCCGCGGTTCGCCTCGATGACCTCCAGCGCGCGCCTCGCCTGTGCCTGCGCAGCCTGCGGATCGCCTAGCCATGCTTGCATCACGCGTGAAATTTGCTCGGCATCGCGCACGCATTGCACCGCGCCCCGCTCGAGCAACACCTGAAATACATCCGCGGCGTTCTCGTTGGACGGGCCCGTGGCAACCGGGACGCCCAGTGCGCATGGCTCGAGGAGATTGTGCCCACCGAGCGGCACGAGACTTCCGCCAACGAAGGCCGCACTCGCCATCGCATAAAAATCGACCAGCTCACCCAACGTATCGACCAACAGCACCTCGATTCGCGGATCGAGCGCCTTACGCTCGCTGCGGCGCTGGTAGGTGATTCTCTCGCGCTCGAGTAGCTGCGCCACTTCATCGAAGCGCGCCGCGTGCCGCGGCGCGAGGAGAAGCAGAGCCGAAGGAATGACGCTGCGAATCTTCTGGTGTGCGGCGATGAGAAGAGGTTCCTCGCCGCGGTGCGTGCTGCCGGCCGCCCAACATACACGGCTGGCAAACTGTTCGGCGCGCACCGAATCGGGCCGCATGGTGCGTTCCGCCAGCTCGACATCGAACTTCAAGTTGCCGGCAATGCGCATGAGCCCGGGGCTTGCGCCCATGGCTTCGAATCGCTCGATATCTTTACTGCTTTGCGCAAGCACCGTGGTCGACTCGAGCGCCGGGCCAAATAACCCTCGCCAACGCCGGTAACGCGGCCAAGATCGATCGGAAATGCGCGCATTGACGATGACTCGCGGCACGCCGCGGCGCTGGAGCTCGTGATACAGATTCGGCCAGATCTCGGTCTCGAGAAAAACCGCCAAGTGAGGCCGAAGGTTTTCGACCGCACGCCGCACGGCGCCCGGCAGATCGTATGGCGCGAATCGTACTTGCGCCACGTCGCCGAACAAACTGCGCGCACGCTGCACGCCGGCCGGCGTCGTCGATGTCACCACCAACTCGAATTCGGGAAAGCTGCGCCGCAAGGCGAGCACGAGGGGGCCGGCTGCGGCCACTTCGCCCATGGACACGGCGTGAATCCAGAGGGTTCGCTGCGGCGAAACCGCGCCGAATCCGAAGCGCTGACGCCAGCCTTCGCGATAGGCGCGATCGCGCACGGCGCGAAACAGCACCGTCGTGAACACGATGGGGACGGCCAAATAAGCGAGCACGGTGTAAATGCGCCGCATCAGTCTCGAAGCACCGAACGATAGCCTTCAAGCAAGGCCTGCCATAGAGAGCGGGAAAGAGGCATCCCCGAGCCTTGCGCCAATTTTTCCAGTGATCGCAGCAATCGGTCGAGATTTCGTCGGCGCCACGCGCCGGGCGCGCAGATCTGCGCAGAGTCAAAATCAATGATGTGGGCCTTCCCGTCCGGCTCGATGAGAATGTTATGGGCATTCAAATCGGCATGGCGAACGCCCGCGCGATGCAGCGCTGCGACCGCCTGACCTGCGGATCTCCACACCGGCTCTGCGAATGCGCGCTGCGTGAAATGAGTGCTAAGCGTGCGCGCCTCGATGCGCTCCGTCATGAGGTCGCAACGATACAGCCAGCCCGAGCGAGCATAGTGCGCGGCCAGGGGCCGCGGCACGGGCAGGCCCTGTAAGTAAAGCTCGCGCAGCAGCCGCCATTCCGCCAGCGAACGAACCCGGCGCTCGCCGATCCACAGATATTGATCGACGAACACCCGCGAAGCCCATCCGCCGCGCCGGTAGTGCTTCAGCACGCAAGAGAACTGCGGTGTCTCGATGAACCACGCTGCGCCGCGGCCTGCGCCGGTGGGCTCTATATTCGCAAGGCCCTGCCAGCCCGTCGGATCAAACGCCGCTCCAACGCGCGATTTCAGTACACTCGGCGCATCGACTGCGATGATCACCGCGCCGCCAGGCACGTCGATTCGTTCCTCGCCGGCTGAATCGTTGCGTTGACTCACAAGATGAACAGATGACTGCCGCGCGCGCCGTTCCGTTGCAATTCGATCAACCGCCCCAAGCGGTGTGTCTGTTGCGGCTATCTTCCATCGGCGACACCTGCCATACCGTCGCGCTACTGCGCGCGCTGCAAAACGCTTGGCCGCAAGCACGGTTCACTTGGATCATCGGTGCCGCGGAAGCGACGTTGATGCGCGCCATTCTGCCCGAGGTCGAGTTTATCATTTTCGACAAGCGCCACTCGCTGGCCGCGCTGCGCAGTCTGCGCCGTGTGCTCGCGGGGCGCCGCTTCGATGTCCTGCTGCACCTTCAGCTGGCGCTGCGCGCAAGCATGGCAAGCACGCTGGTGCATGCGCCGATCCGAGTCGGCTTCGATTTCGCGCGCGCGCGTGAGCTGCAATGGTTGTTCAGCAACGTGCGCATCGAGCCGCGGGCGCGCGAGCATGTATTGGATTCATTGCTCGGCTTTGCACGAGCCTGCGGCATCGAGCTAGGCGCGCCGCGCTGGAACATCGGGACTTGCGCAGATGCCGACGCATCCGCTCTGACCGCTGCGGATGACCGCGCCGCTGCGGACGAACGCAGCACGCTCGTCATCAGCCCAGCATCGAGCCATCCGGCGCGCAACTGGCACGCTCAGGGTTATGCCGCGGTCGCATCACACGCGGTGGAAAAGCTCGGTATGCGCGTGCTATTGGCCGGCGGCCGCTCTGCCGTGGAGAAGGCGCTAGGCGCGCAAATTTCGAGTGCACTGCCGGGGCGCGTGCGCGGCGAGATCACCAATGCCATCGGCAAAGACACTCTGCCTGCTCTCTTGTGTGTGCTGTCACACGCCAGAGTGCTGCTGACTCCCGACTCGGGGCCGGCGCACATGGCGAGCATGGTCGGCACACCCGTCATCGGCCTGTACGCCGCCACCAACTCATTGCGCTCAGGCCCATACTTCAGTTTGCGCAATTGCGTCGATGAGTACGATGCTGCGTGCCGAAAGTTTCTCGGCAAGTCCGCCGCGCAAGTTTCGTGGACCCAAAAAATCGAGCGGCCCGGCGTCATGGATTTGATTAAAGTGCCGCAAGTCATAGCGCGGCTCGAACAAGTGGTGGCATCACATGGTCAGCGAAATTCGGGTACCGCTCTCCCCCGGTGAGCTCATCGACAAGATCACGATCTTGCGCATCAAGGCTGCGCGAATGAAGTCCGCTGCGCAGCTGCGCAACGTACGCAAGGAGCTGGATCTGCTGCAGTCGGTGTGGCGCGAAAGCGCCTATGCTCACGAAGACATCGGCGCGGAGGAAAGCGCGCTGCTTGCGGTGAATGAGCGCTTATGGAGCATCGAGGACGAGATCCGCGAGAAGGAGCGCGCGCGCGAATTTGATGCAGAGTTCGTCCGGCTGGCACGCGCGGTGTATTTCGAGAACGATGAACGCGCGGCACTCAAAAAGCGCATCAACGAAAAACTAGGCTCCGCGTTGATCGAGGAAAAATCGTACCGCGATTACCGCTCGCCTCCGTGACAGCCCGCCGGCATCAGGGCATGCCGATGGTGTACTCCGCGCCGCAGTAGCCGCATTTGGCCCAGCCTGTCGCCTCGATGGGCAGATACACCTTCGGGTGGGAATTCCACAGCTGCATTCCTGGCATGGGGCAGGAGAGAGGCACGTCCGCGGGCGACACCACGTAGCAATTCTGCGCATTGGCGGGGATGATCTTCGCGAGCGCCGGCGCAGGCGCCGCATCTTCGCTCGATGGAATTTCAGACATGGCCCGGCGCGCTCAGTGCAGCGAGGTTGCGGAGCTTGCCGGCGCCCCACCCACCGCGCCGCCGCTCGATGCCGTTGGCGCCGGCGCAAACCCGCGGGCGCGCAACAAGGCATCAATTTTCGGATCGCGTCCACGGAAGTTGCGGTAGGCCTGGCCCGCATCGACGGTGTTGCCGATGGACATGATGTCATCGTGCAACCGGCGCGCGACGTGCGCATCGTACGGGCCGCCGGCTTCGGTGAAGGCTTCGAACGCATCGTGATCGAGCACTTCCGCCCACAGATAGCTGTAGTAGCCGGCGGAATATTCATCGTTCGAAAATAAATGCCCGAACTGCGCCAGCCGATGACGCATGACCATCTGTGGCGGCATCTTGAGCTCTTCCAACGTCGCGCGCTCGAAGGCATCGGGATCGATTTTTTGATCGCCGGCCAGATGCACTTTCATATCCACCAGCGCCGAAGACAGATACTCCACAGTCTTGAAGCCCTGATTGAATGTGTCGCTCCGCTCGATCTTTTCCACGAGTTGCTGCGGCATGGGTTGACCTGTTTGAAAGTGCACACAGAATCGCGATAACACCTCTGGCGTGGTCAGCCAATTCTCGTTCAGCTGCGAGGGAAACTCGACGAAATCACGCGCAACATTGGTGCCGGCGAGCGTGGGATAGGTCACGGAAGAATTGAGGCCGTGCAAGGCATGTCCAAACTCATGGAACATGGTGACCGCGTCGTCCCAGCTGATCAGCACGGCGGCGCCGGGCGCGCCTTTCGTGAAGTTGGAATTATTGGAGACGATCGGCGCCACCCCACCGCCGACTTTGCGCTGCGTCCGATATTCGTTCATCCATGCGCCCGAGCGCTTTCCGGCACGCGCGTAGGGATCGAAGTACCACAACCCCACATGACGGCCCTGTGCATTCTTGACTTCCCAGACGCGGATATCGGGTTGAGCCACCGGTACGCCCGCCACCTCAACGAACGAGAATCCATACAGTTGCCCTGCGGCCCAAAACATCCCTTCGCGCAATTTCTCGAGCTGCAGATAAGGTTTGACTTCGTTCATGTCCAAGTCGTATTTCGACTTGCGAACCTTTTCAGCGTAGAAGCGGTAATCCCACGGCTCGATCTTCACGCCCTCGCGTTCGGCATCGGCGATGCGCTGCATGTCGGCGACTTCTTCGTGCACGCGCGCCACGGCCGCGGGCCACACTTGCATCATGAGCGCCATGGCGTTTTCCGGCGTCTTCGCCATGCCATCGGCGACCCGCCAATGTGCATGTGTCGCGAATCCGAGAAGTTTCGCGCGTTCGGCGCGCAACTGCAGAATCGCGGCGATGACGGCTGCATTGTTGTGGGCATTCGCATTGTCGCCGCGTTGGGTAAATGCACGCCAAACGTTTTCACGCAAGTCGCGGCGCTGAGAATAAGTCAGAAACGGCTCGACCGATGAACGCGTGTTGAGCACGGCCCATTGCCCAGGGTGGCCGCGCTCAGCTGCGCTCGCGGCCGCCGATTGCCTCACAGAGTCCGGAAGCCCCGCCAACTCAGCTTCGCCGCTCAGGAACAAGACGTAGTCCGTCTCATCGGCCAGGAGGTTCTGGTTGAATGCAGTGTAAAGAGCTGCGAGTTTTTGATTGATCTGCGCGACGCGCTTCTTCGCGGACGCGTCGAGCGCAGCGCCCGCACGCACGAAATTGTCGTAGTACACCCAGATCAGACGGCGCTGCTCGTCGTTCAGGCCGGCGGGGGGTGTGTCATGCAAAGCCTTGATGCGCGCGAACAATTTCGCGTTTTGATAAATCTTGTCCTGAAATTCGGCGAGCTTTGGTTCCATCACCGTCTCGACGGCCGGAAACTCACCCGTATTCATCGTGCTCGACCATACGTTGTAGATGGCTTGAATCCTATTCAAGCGTTGGCCGGCAAGCTCCAAAGGCCGCATGGTGTTGTCGAACGTGGGCGCATCGCTGCGCGCGGCAATGTGATCGATCTCGCGCAGATTTTCTTGCATGGCGCGCTCCAGCGCGGGCTGAAAATCTGCGACGCGCACTCGGTCGAATGGCGGCGTGCCCTCAAAAGGCCCGCTCCAATTGGCCAGCAATGCATCGGGCGATGCAGATGCGAGCGCGCCCACCGCGAGCCCGGTCAACGCCACGGCGAAATTCCGCCACGAGGGCATTCTATGCATGGTATCACCGAGATTTCCTGCGGCGCTCGAGGGCCGTAAGCCGCCTTGATCAAGCGCCGAATCAAAGCGGCATTTTGCTCGCCGCTTTGGTGAAGCGCAATGCGCGCCGCGGCGTGCGCGAAGAGATTCCCACCTAGGTCAACTCAGGTCCGAATGTCGTGCGCCAGATTTCCGACACTCGCCCGCGGGCCGCCTCGAACTCTGTTGCTGGCGCGATTCGCGCGTCTGGATCTTCGAGCGTCAAGCGGTGCACGGTGGCGCGGAAGGTTTTGTAGATTTCCGCGAGCTCGCGGGTAACTTCCAAAGGCACGACATCGCGGGCGGCCAGCGCATCGAGCTGACGAATGTTGTCGCTGTACCGCGTAAGCTCCGGCGCATCGCGCGCGTGCGCCAAGACCCAGTACTGCACCAGGAACTCGATGTCGGCAATGCCCCCGGCGTCTTGCTTGATGTCGAACTCACCGGGGCGGGATTTCGCCAGCTCGCGCCGCATCCGGCTGCGCATCTGCGCGATGTCATCCCGCAACGTATCGCGCTCGACAGATTGCTCGAGCACCCTGCGGCGGATGTTTTCAAAATCGCTGCACAGGCCCGCATCCCCGCCGATGGCGCGAGCCCGCAACAGCGCTTGATGCTCCCAAGTCCAGGCTTCTTCCCGCTGATAGCGCTCGAACGCGTCGAGTCCCGTGATCAGGAAGCCGCCCTTGCCGTTGGGCCGCAAACGCATGTCGACGTCGTAGAGCCGCCCCGCCGCGGAGTGCATGGTGAGCAAATGCATGATGCGCTGGCCGAGGCGCAGGAAGAATATCCCGTTATCCTGTGGCCGCGCTGCGTCGGTCATTTGAATCTCACCGCGCGAATCGTGCACGAATACCAGGTCGAGATCAGACCCGTAGCCGAGCTCCAATCCGCCGAGCTTGCCGTAGCCAATCACCGCCACGTTCACGGTGCGTAGGCGATCGGAAGTCGGCCCGCAGCGCGGCACTCCATGAACCGCTGTCATTTGCGTCCACGCAAGGGCCATGCACCGTTGCACGATGAGCTCGGCGATGTCGGTCAACCGGTCGCTCACCTTCATTAGAGGCAGCCGCCCCGTCAGATCGGAAAGCGCGACTGCGAAGATGGCGGCCTTTTGAAATTGCCGCAGCGCCTCGACCTCACGCTCCGGCTCATCGGTGGCTACCTTTTGCATGCGCAGCTCGAGCTGCCGCGCGAATTCTTCGCGTGAGGGCGGCTCGTCGAAAATGCGCGCATCGATCAGCTCGTCGAGCAACAGCGGAAACTCGGCGATCTGACGCGCAAGAAAGCCGCTGATCTCGCACACCTGAATCAGCCTCTCGAGCGCCATGGGCTGTTCATTGAGCAAGGCCAGGTAAGCGGAACGCGCACCGATGGCTTCGATTACACGGATGAACCGTGCGATGAGCTCATGCGCGCCGGGCCGAGCGGCGCCGTACTCGAGCACTGCGGAGAACACCCGGTGAATTCGCCTGCGGCCCGAAGCATCGAGACGTCGGTAGGCGGGGCTTCCCCGATAACTCTCGAGTGCGGCCGCCGTTGGCTCAGCGCTCGCGGCATTGAACTTGCGCGCATGAAGCTCGGCGAGCACGGGCGTTGCGCTCGAAGCGAGCCATGCCACCGAGTCCTCGACGGGCGTCGCGCGGCTTGCGCCCGCGCCGAAAACCAGCGCATCGAAATGTCGCGCCACGGTGGATTGCGCCGCTTCGATGCGGGCATGGGCGGCCGCCCAATCGGGCATATTCATGATGAGAGCCACCCGCGCTTGATCCGCCTCATCGACCGGCAGCGCGTGCGTCTGCGCATCGCGGATCATTTGCACGGCGTTTTCGGCCTTGCGCAGCACGGTGTAGGCAGAAAGCAGCTCATCGACCATGCCGCTTCGCATGAGTTTTTCGCCGCGAAGCACGGGCAGCACTTTGAGAATCGACGCGTTTTGCAGCCGCGGGTCACTCCCGCCGCGCACCAGCTGGAACGATTGAGCAATGAACTCGATCTCGCGAATACCGCCGCTTCCAAGTTTCAAATCATCGCGCAGGTCGCGTCGCCCGACCTCGCGTGCAATCAACGCTTTCATGTCGCGCAGCGAGTCGAACACGCCGAAGTCCAAGTAGCGCCGGTAGACGAAAGGCCGCACATACGCTCGATCAGTGGCGGCATAGCGTTCCGCACCCACGATGGGCCGGGCCTTGACCCATGCGTATCGCTCCCAGTCCCGCCCATGCTCCTGCAAATAGTTTTCCAAGGATGCAAGGCTCACGGCGATGGGTCCGCTTTCGCCGAACGGCCTCAGCCTGAGATCGACTCGAAAGGCAAAGCCATCCGCCGTGTTTGCATCGAGCAAGCGAATGACCGCACGGCCCAGGCGGGTAAAGTATTCATCGTTGTCCAGCACTCGGGGTCCGGACGTCTGCCCGCCCTGCCCATACAAGAAGATGAGGTCAACGTCGGAGGAGAAGTTGAGCTCGCCGCCGCCGAGCTTGCCCATCCCGAGGACGATGAACTCGACCAAGGCGCCTTCGCTCATGGGCTCACCGAACATGGGACGCAATTCGGCGCGTGCCACATTCACCGCATGCTGAATGGCTCGATCCGCCAGCGCGGACAGCTCCTCCAGAGTCTGCACCACTTCGATTTGGCCGGTGACCTCACGCCAGACGATGGCGACCATGTGATGCCGGCGCCAGCGTCTCAGATGCGCGCCCGCAAAATCATCGAGCGCATCGAGGCCAACGAACGGCAGCGGGTTTTTCGAGCCCAGTTGCGCCAAGAGGTGCGGTTCGGTCAACAGCGCGGCCGCCGCAAACTCGCTGCTCGCGACGACTCGCCGCAGCGACTCCAAACCATCGTGTGAAAACTGGCGCAGCAACCCGGCCATGGCGCCGTGATCATGCGCGCGCTCGAACCAGCGCTCGACGTGAGGCAGAAGAATGTCCGGTATCGCCGAAAGCTGACACACTTGGCTCACGCCGGATGGATGACCTGCACGCGCGGCAGGTGCGCTCGCAGGAGAGAAGCCACTTCTGCGGGCGTGGCATTGTTCAGGTCGGCGTGCGGAAGCCAGCTGTTGACGGTGCCTTGCGAAAGCACGAAGCCGTCGGGGAATGCGGTCGCGTGGGTGAACGCGCCCCACTCGACCAGGGTGGCGTTGCCGCGCGCGATGCTGCGGGCGCCGCGCTCTTGCAACTCGATCACGATCGATTCGCCGAATTCCGGTGATCGCCGCACGATGCGCTCGATGAAACGCCGCCGCATGAACCACCAAAGAAAAGCTGCCGCGGCACCGCCAATCGACAACAGAATGAGGAAGCCCTCCCACTCGCTCTGAGTGAATGCCGCAACTGCCGCTGCGAGAAGAGAAAGCGCCAGCGGCGCGAGCGGCATGAGCTTGTTGCGCCAGTAGTCCGCCCGCTGCCGCTCGAAACGCAGAATCGCCGTAGCGTAATGCTGTGGAGTCAGCTCGATGCGATAAGTCGGCGCCATGGCCAGGTCCGCCAATCGGAGCGTGTCAGGCAATGAGCCGCTTTTCCATGAACAAGCTCAATGGGTCGGGCCGATACCTGCCAAACGGCTGCCGCGTCAAATAGCCCAGCGAGTGGTACAGGCCGATCGCGGCGCTCTGCTTGATTCCCGTCTCCAGCCGCACCAGAAAAACTTGCGATGAGATCAAGTAATTCTCGAGCGACTGCATGATGGCCTTGGAAATACCGAGCCCGCGATGCGAATCGAGTAGGAATACGCGCTTGATTTCACCATAGCGCGAATCATCTTCGAGAATCTTGACTGCGCCGCATCCAACCATCCGGCCGTTGTCGAACGCGCCGAGCATCAACGCATCGGCCGCCAGCAAGTCGCTCACACTCTCGAGATGGTTGCTCTCGGGGGGGTAAAGTGAGCCCATATACTCATCGGATTGCGATAGAAGCCGCTGCAGCTCATCGCTGTGGCTGACGAGGCGGCGCAACTCGAAACCGGAGCGAGAGCCGGGACGCAAGGCGCAGCTATCCTAAGTTGCGCTCAGCGTCTCTGATTTCACACCCCGCCGATGTCATACCCCGCCGATATCTTGCGGGCCAAACCCCTCAGGCGTGGCGCAAGCTCACGCGGCCTTTTTCTTGGCGCGCGGTTTGGTGAGGCCCCAACTCTTCTTCCAGTCTTTGATGGAGAACACCGAAGGGCCGTATTGCTCGGAAAGTTGACCGTACGTTTTTCCACCCTTCTGGAGCTCGCGCTTGATGGCATCTTTCACATCGACGCCATAACGAACGCGCGAAGAGCCGCGCGCATTCTTGCGCGCCGCCGGCGCGTTCGACCGCTGGCTTTGCTGCGAATGCCCTCGGCCCGAATGATGCGAGCTGCCCAAACTGTGTGAGTTGCCCGAGTGCTGAGAGCCGCTGGCGGAAGAACCGTCTCCACCCCGATATTTCGCCGAGGCGTAGGGCTTCAAGGCCTCGATCAGGTGATCAATGGATTTCAATCCCACGCGAGTGGGTAAAGAGCTGTATTGATCTTTCATTTTGGATTTGATCTTGGTTTCGAGATCGACAGCCCGACGCTGCACCCGGCCGAGCTCGCGCTGCAGGTTCTTCAAATTCATATACGCCATAAGCAGGTCAAGTCCTATCTATCCCATGGAATGAATAGACATTATGCAGAATGGATAATCGCCGTCAATCTCTGTCGATCCACATCATCCGTCGGAGGCATTGAGACCGCGCTCGCGCTTGCGATAGTGCGGCTTACCTATACACTGCGACTGCCGTTACCCGCGCAAGAGATCGTGTAATGCGAGCACCGCTCCTCTTCGTTCCACCGTGACTGCATCCGAACGTCCCCCACCGCTCATTGCCGTCGTAGGGTGTGATGGATCCGGAAAGTCGACCGTGGTTGCCGCGCTCGCAGAATGGATGAATGAGCAACGGCCCACGGTGATATGCCATCTTGGCAAACAGACCGGCAACATTGGGCGCCGGCTTGCACGCGTGCCGGGGTTCGGCCGCCGTCTCGATCACAACCTGCATCAACGGGCCGTCAAAGCTCAATCGAGCGGTAGTCCCGGCAGCGTTGCAGCGCTCGTCATGTACGCGCTCTCCATGCGGCGCGTGC
Source organism: uncultured Steroidobacteraceae bacterium (assembly GCA_964247385.1). Classification (GTDB taxonomy): domain Bacteria; phylum Pseudomonadota; class Gammaproteobacteria; order Steroidobacterales; family Steroidobacteraceae; genus TMP-86. The sequence continues at coordinate 214,648 of CAXTUB010000004.1, forward strand.
GCCGCTTCCGCAGGATGCTCAGAAAGCGCAGCCAGGGAATCGCGGTGGTGGCCGACCGATTTCCGCAGCTCGCGGTGCCGGGACCCATGGACGGCTTGGGCCTCGCAAGCGCAGCGCAGGGCAATTGGCTCGCGCGTCTGCTCTCGCGGCGTGAGCGTGCACATTATGAAGGGATGGTTGCGCATCGCCCCGATCTCGTGATTCGTCTGAATGTCGGCCTAGACACCGCACTGGTGCGCAAGCCCGATCATCGCGCCTCCTCTCTTGCGCGCAAGATCGCCGATGTGCCGCGCTTGCGCTTCGAGGGCGCGCCCATCGTCGAGATCGACGCAGAGCTCGCTCTAACCGATGTCATCGCGCAAGCCCTCCGTGCCGTCCTCGCGATACTCGAACTGCCGGCGCGGCAATGACCTTGCGTGCGCCGCGCGAAGTCCCCGTGCGTTGAGTCTCGTGCGCACGCATCGGATATGAAGACTTCGAATCGATCGACGCGATTTTCCGCGGCGCACATCGAGGCGCTGTTCGATGCGGTTCTCGATGATGATGTGGTCGATGCGCAGGTCACGCTGCCGGAGAACCTGCCGATGCCGCAAGGCGATGCATTGTTGGCCGATTGTTTCTCGCTGGCGCATCAGTTGTGGCGCGAAGGCGTGGACGCGAATGCCTTCAATACCTTGCTCACTCGGCTCATCGCACAGGGCGATCTCGAAGAGCAGGACAGGCTGTTATATAAGTATGCTCGCGCCAAGTTCAAACATTTGCGTTTCGCTTTCGTGCTTTACGATCGACGCCATCGCAGCCCCAATCTCTTCAAATGGCTGACGGCGTTGCAGGGACATCTGCAGGATGCGTTTCGCAATCGGCGCCGGCTCGCCGTCATCGGGCTGGCGCTCGCACTGCGCCTGTTGCTGTCAAAGCCCGGCTGGTGGGTGCTGAGGCGCGAGGCGGCCAGCGTTCGCTTGGACGACGCGCGCGGCTTTTGCCGCTTCCTCGATGCGGAGATCGCCACCGTGCGCGCTGCGATGGGTGATTCGCATTTGAGCGGCCGCGAATTCCACTCCTTGCGCAAGATCGCCAGCCGCTATGTGTCCTTCATCGATACTTTTCGGACTCTTCGCCCCAGCGAAGATTTGCGCAAGACATCGCGATATCTAGCCGCCATCAACGGGCTGATGGGCTCGATGCATGATGAATTAGTGCAACGCAGATCGGAAGGCACAGGCCATGATCATCGCGACCCGATCGAGATACCCGAGGACATCGCTCGGTTGTGGCGCGGCTTGTTGACGCGTTTTAATCCAATCGCACCATGTTGAAAACGGACTTTTGGCGCGTCGCATCGTCTCTGCGCCGATGGATGGCAGCTTCGGCGCCGCCACTTTCAAGATTCGTCACGAGGCAGTGAATCCGCATACCAAGCGGTTTCCCGCTCGATGGCAATTAACAAGAAGCGGCGTTTCCTGCGGCCGGACGACTTCCGCGCATCGTGTCAGAGACCGCCTCGGCGACCGAGTTTCGCAACGTGAGATAAGGCTGCGCAGAATTGAAGTCGAGGATATTCGCGCCGCCGAATCTCAGCGTGGTCGTTACGGCTGCTTTTCGCGAGAGCAGAGCCAAGTCGTGATCGGGTTTGCGCGCATGCGCCGTGGCCGCATCGATATTCAAGCGGATCACGATGTCAGGATGAAAGCTCGCCATCCACTCGTACATTTCGCGCTCTTTACGCGCCAGCGCTGCAATGATCCAGCTGCGTGTAAAAGCAGCGGACAAGCCCGGTCCGTCATAGAACCCGGGAATCTCGATCTGCGGGTATCGATCCGTGATTACCGTGACCCCCGCTTCCAGCATGGCGAGCATTTTTCGAAACCGATGCAAGCGAATGAGGGAAAAGCCGTAAACGACCAACGCGGTCAAGAGGCCGGGGATTTTCTGACCCTTGCTGCGTGTTTGGCCTGCCTTGCGATCGATCTTGCGCCCCACGGCGGGACCAATGAGGGGCAGGCGCTTGATGCGGTTGCCGATTGCTCCCGAGCCGAGCCCGAGGTAATACAAAGCCACATTCTGATCGCGCGAAAGAATATGCAGCAAGTCTTTCGATAAAGTGGACTTGCCGGAGCCATCGCACCCTACGAGAGCGATGAGACGGCCCAACTGTTGCTTACGCGCGCCGCAAAGAATGGGCCAACCCACGACAACCGCCGCAGCGGCCAACAAAATCAACGCGTCCACCATGGCATCAATGACGTAGTGCGTGCGCAACCGCGATGCGGCTGCGATGGCCCCGGCGAACAGCAGCGTGATGGTGCCGTACTTACCGGTCAGTTCCAAGGAAGACCTCTTGATTCAGCTCGAATGGCTCACGGGCGCGTTGATCAGAATTAACTGCATGGTTCACCGTAAGTTCGAATTCTTTCAAGAAGCATTCATCCCTGCCGATCGATCGCATCAGGAGATCATCCAGTAGGAAACTTGAGCCGGATGAAGCACGAGATCGGCGTCGTTCAGCGAAAAATCAACGCAGCCCCGAGTGCAATCAGACCAAATCCCGCAAATTGACTCGCGGTTAGCGGTTCTTTCAGATAGAGGGCTGAAAAAGCGCTGAAGACCACGAGCGTGATGACTTCTTGCAATGTTTTCAGTTGGGCTGCGTTGTAGACGGTATGGCCCAAGCGGTTCGCGGGCACTGCCAAGCAATATTCGAAGAAGGCAAGTCCCCAGGAGCCGAGAATGACCCAACGCAAAGGCGCCGTGGGGTAGCGCAAGTGGCCATACCACGCGAATGTCATGAAGACATTGGATCCAATCAACATCACGATGGGAGCGGCGTGGGGGAACATCGGTGGTCTCGGCTGCGCGGAACGTGAATTTACTCTACGCGTGCGGGGTCGATGGCGAAAATCAATTGAAGCGCGAATTTGGGCAGGTTCAACCTCTGCTACCGGTTCGCTTGTCTTTGGGTGGCCGACGACAATTGATCGAGCGCGCTGCTTCGCAGCGTTCACTCATCGTCGCCTGCGCGGACGCGACTCGCGCACTTCGAATGTTTGCAAGCCTTGAGATCCATGCGTGTTGTGGCACTTCCACTTTGTCAACCCGCTCGTCTTTGGGTGGCCGACGAAAATTGATCGAGCGCGCTGCTTCGCAGCGTTCACTCATCGTCGCCTGCGCGGACGCGACTCGCGCACTTGGAATGTTTGCAAGCCTTGAGATCCATGCGTAAGGTGCGCTCACACAGCGTCCGCGCGAACGGCGCCTCTTCGCCGCTCTCAAAAATTTTCGTCGGCCATCCAAAGACAACCGGTCAATCGAAAGAGTGAGCGCCCAAGTCAGTGTTCCGATCGAAGCGCAACTGAACAAAGCGGCGCTGACTTTCCCGCGATCGTTGTTCGCGTATGTTTCTCATAAACCGCTCGGTTTTTGTTCGACCTCGGGCGGTCGCAAGGCTCTTGAAGCCGTCCGTGAGTTCCCGGCGGCATCGCGCCCGTCCGACGCCGTCGTCCACCAAGTCTTCAGCTTCGGAGCGCGAAGAGATTTCGCGCGGCAGCAACGAAAATGCCAAGGGACTTTCGCGCCAGCATGGCCCAAAAGAAAAGGATCCATCCATTGTCAGCTAAGGAGTGCTGCTGACTTTCCTTACACTGAGTTAAGGCGGACGAGAATACATCTGCTTCCAATCAGAAATCGGCGCAAGACTTTACCTGCCTGTGGACGCACGAGGGCTGGCTGTTCGCAGCGGCATACTCGATCTGTTCTCGCGCCAAGTTCGAAATCGATCGACGCACTTGCCGCACGCCAGATGGAATCAACTCGGCGGGATATTCTGGACGAAGGTCTTCGTTCTTACTGCTCATAAGAAAACTACCCTCTGACGTCCTGATGAAACTAACGGATCGCTGCTCGTCGATCGAGTATCACCGATCGTCGCACGCCACAATGTTGTATTCGCTTGGGTCGGTCGTACGATGCGCCGTGTGCGTCTTGGTGTCGATGATCCAATGCTCGCACAGTTGCCGCACTGCGTACTGCCGGCCTCCAGCGGCGATGGTGGCGATGGGCGGCTGGCGCTGCACGATGATCGCATCGCCGCGAGTCGCATAGGCATTGACCCGCTTAGGAATCACGGTGACGAGCTCTCCATCATCCCGACGAAACTTTATCGTTCGATCGTCGCCGTCTGCATCAACCAGCACGTAACCTGCGCCCAAGGACTTTTCCCGCGGACCGCAGGAGGCCATGAGAGCGGCAATCAAGAACATCGCAGCCGCGACTGAGAGGTTCCGCGCCGCGCTCACCTCACGCGCCGCCCGCGACGAATGTCTACACGCAAGTCGAAGTCATACGGCAAAAGGTCCATGCTCTCGCCCACGGAATGACGGGTGTCGATGTTGGATGGTAAGACAGCGGCAATCCAACGAACTATAGCGCTCTTGGTGTGGCGGACAAGATCATCACAATGATGAAGTCTTCTATCATCCCCTAAACTTTCAGCTCGAGTCTTGGGGTCGCGTAACCTGCGCGCTTCACAGCGCAGCTGAAGAAGGCCTGCGCTTCTTTGTGTCGTTCCAGCCGTGGCGGCGCTGGAGGAGTGGCCTGCCATGCGTGTTGGAGCGCGGCCGAGCCGCCGCTGTGCCTTCGCAGCGCGACGCGTACCGGCCCTCGCCCATGCGCAACGTTCATACAAAGCGGCCGGGAGCGTGTCGCGCTGCCAGCGGCGGTGAGGGTGCATTCCGCGCGACCACGCACGGCAGGCCACTCCTCCAGCGCCGCCAAAACTGAAAGGCAAAAAAAAGAGCGGGCTTGCGCCCGCTCCTCTTCGACATGAACCTGCGCAGGGACCGAGGCCCCGCGCGAGCAGATTACATGTCCATTCCGCCCATGCCACCCATGCCACCGCCTGGCGCGCCATGTGCATGCTCTTCTTCCTTCGGCGTCTCAGCGACCATCACCTCGGTCGTGAGCAACAAGCCCGCCACCGATGCAGCGTTCTGCAGCGCCAACCGCGTCACCTTGGTCGGATCCAAAATGCCCAGCTCGATCATGTCGCCGAAATCACCGGACGACGCGTTATAGCCGAACGTGCCCTGACCTTCGCGCACGCGGTTCAACACCACAGCCGCATCTTCACCGGCGTTCGTCACGATCTGACGCAGCGGCTCTTCGATGGCCCGCGCCAAAATCTTGATGCCCGTGGTCTGATCCTCGTTCGCGCCTTTCAGCTGATCGATGGACTTGAGCGCGCGCACCAGCGCCACGCCGCCACCCGGCACCACGCCTTCTTCGACTGCCGCACGGGTTGCGTGCAACGCATCTTCGACGCGCGCCTTCTTTTCCTTCATCTCGATCTCGGTCGCGGCGCCCACCTTGATGACGGCCACACCACCCGACAACTTAGCGACGCGCTCTTGCAGCTTTTCCTTGTCGTAGTCGGAAGTCGCTTCCTCGATCTGCGCACGAATACTTTCGACTCGGCCCTTGATGTCATCGGCCTTGCCTGCGCCATCGATGATGGTGGTGTTCTCTTTCTCCACCAACACCTTCTTGGCTTCGCCGAGATCATTGATGGTGGCCTTCTCGAGCGAGAGGCCCACTTCATCGGAGATCACGGTGCCCCCGGTGAGAATGGCGATGTCCTGCAACATGGCCTTACGGCGATCGCCGAAGCCAGGCGCCTTGACCGCAGCGACTTTGACGATGCCGCGAATGGTGTTCACGACCAAAGTCGCGAGCGCCTCGCCTTCGACGTCTTCCGCAACGATCAATAATTGCCGGCCGCTCTTCGCAATGCTCTCGAGCAAGGGAAGCAGCTCGCGAATATTGGAAATCTTCTTGTCCACCAACAGGATCAGCGGCTTGTCGAGCTCGGCGCTCTGGCTCTGCTGATTGTTGATGAAGTACGGCGAGAGATAGCCGCGGTCGAACTGCATGCCTTCGACCACTTCCAGCTCGTTCTGCAAGCCCGAGCCTTCTTCGACCGTGATTACGCCTTCCTTGCCCACCTTGTCCATCGCATCCGCAATGGTCTTGCCGATGCTTTCGTCGGAGTTCGCGGAAATCGTGCCGACTTGCGCAATCGCCTTGGCATCCTTACACGGCTTGGAGAGCTTCTTGAGCTCTTCTGTCGCGCTATTGACGGCTTGATCGATGCCGCGCTTCAAGTCCATGGGATTGATGCCCGCAGCGACTGCCTTGAGACCTTCGCGAATGATGGCTTGCGCCAAAACAGTCGCGGTGGTGGTGCCATCGCCCGCCTCGTCGGAGGTATTCGAGGCGACTTCCTTCACCATCTGCGCGCCCATGTTCTCGAACTTGTCCTTGAGCTCGATTTCCTTGGCCACGGACACGCCGTCCTTGGTCACGGTGGGAGCGCCGAAGCTCTTGTCGAGCACGGCATTGCGGCCTTTGGGGCCCAACGTCACCTTCACCGCATTGGCAAGGATGTTGACACCCTTGAACATGCGCTGACGGGCGTCATCTGAGAAACGTACGTCTTTAGCTGCCATTTAAATGATCCTCGATTAAAAAATTAATTTGGACGGGAAGGCGTACTACTTGCCCTCGATGACCGCCATGACGTCTTCTTCGCGCATGACGACGAGCTCATCGCCATCCATCTTCACTTCGGTACCGCTGTACTTGCCGAAGAGGATCTTGTCGCCCACTTTGACGTCGAGCGGGCGAATCTCGCCGCTCTCCAAAATCTTGCCCTTGCCCACCGCGACGACCTGGCCAAAAATCGGCTTCTCGGTTGCGGTATCGGGAATCAAAATTCCACCTGGGCTCTTACGCTCTTCTTCTTCGCGTTTCACGATCACTCGATCGTGAAGAGGACGAATTTTCATAGGACACAACTCCTAACTGGTTGAACAATGTAAAAAATTTGCGGGAGATTGTTAGCACTCCCCCGTTGCGGCTGCTAATGATAGCGGCCGGTCTGATAGATTCAAGGGGCACGCGAGAAATTGCTGGCAGCGCGGGCCGCGCCCGATGGTCCGCAATCGTCTGGCAATCCGCTGGCGGCTGCGCGGTTGGCGTGACTCGAGCCCCCGTCTACACTGACCGTATGCAGCGGAAGATACTTGGCGCCTTGGCGGGACTGCTCCTGTGGACCCTCGTTTCGGAGGCGGCGCCCTGGTGGGCGAGCGGACTCAAGCCCGGATCATCCGCCTCTGATTTTCTAGCTCCGGATCAAGCGTTTCAACCGCAGATCAGACTAGATGGGCGCCTCTTGCGGGTGCACTGGCGAATCGCGCCGGGATATTACCTTTACCGCTCGCGTTTCGAAATCACCCCGGAGAGTCCGGATCTCGAGATGGAAGCCGCCAATTTCCCACGCGGCGAGATGAAGAATGACCCTTACCTTGGCACTCAGGAAATCTACAAGGAAGATGTCGAGGCGGTCATGGGTTATTCGCAGGCCGATGCGGGGGCTCATTCATTGCAAGTCAAGTTGACTTATCAAGGATGCGCTGAGGCTGGATTATGTTACCTGCCCATCGTTAAGATTTTAGGTGTCCAGCCGAGTGCGGGAAATCAGGGCTCACGGAGCTCCGGCCATGTGTCCCTGGATCCCAATGGCGTCGTTGCGGGAGTCGCCGCTGGAATCTGCGGATTTTTCCTGGCGGGGTTGTGGCTACGGCGAAAAAAAGAGCCGTCAGCTCCTGGAGTGTCGCGAAATCTCCCGTAGTCGGTGGCTCGCACTCGCGGCGCTGGCTGCGGTTCTTGGCGTGTGGTTAGGCCAGCATTCTGCGTGGATGCGTCCGCAAGGTTCGCAATCCAGCGGCACCACAGCGCCCGGTGCCGCGCTGGAACCGCCCGCATCTGCGTCCAGCCGCCCGGAAGAGTTGACGCAATCCATCCCCCTCCAACTTCCGACGTTCTCTCTGCAGGCCATGGACGGGACTGCCATGACCTCCGCGCAATTTCGCGGCGAGGCGCTATTGATCAATTTTTGGGCGACTTGGTGTGCGCCATGCCGGCACGAGATTCCGCTGTTGCAGTCCTTGGTCAGCCAACGGAGGCAAATTCCATTCCGAGTGATTGGAATTGCCGTAGATCACGCGAATGAGGTTCGGGAATTCGTTCGGCGTTACGGTGTGCGTTACCCCGTCGCCGTCGGCGCCCAGGATGCATTGGATTTCGCCGCGTCTCTTGGCGTGCCGACGCCGGTGTTCCCCTTCAGCGTGTTCACGGACCGCCGGCATCGAATCATTGCGCTAGTCATTGGCGAGATGGACGCAGCGCGGGCGCAGGCGATCTTGCATGTCGTCGATGAGGTGGACGCTGGCCGCTTGAGTCTGACGCAAGCGAGATCCGCGCTTTCAGCGAACGCTCGAATGCAATTGCTGGATCTTTCCGGTTAACGGTAGATCGACGCAAAATCTTGAACGTTCCCTTCTGGATACGCGTAGTATCGCGTAGCTGGCGGCGGCCGGCGCATTGGGGGTGTGGCTCGAAGATGGCGCGCATTTTGTTGTTGAACGGCCCGAACCTCAATCTGTTGGGGACGCGTGAGCCCGAGGTATATGGAGCAGAGAGCCTTACAGAAATTGAAGCGGCGTTGACGGAACAGGCGCGTGCCCGAGGGCATGCGCTCGAGTGCATACAGAGCAATGCCGAGCATGTTCTGATCGAGCAGGTACAAGCCGCGCCCGCGGCGGGGTTTGCGTTTTTGCTTCTGAATCCGGGCGCCTTGACCCACACGAGCATTGCGCTGCGCGATGCGCTACTCGCCGTCGCAATTCCATTCGTAGAGATTCACTTGAGCAACGTATTTGCGCGAGAGCCTTTCCGGCATCGCTCTTATTTGTCCGACATCGCCACCGGATGCATCGTGGGATTTGGTGCTTTGAGCTACGAGCTCGCATTGCAGGCCGCTTGCCGGCGGATCGCCGCATCCTGAGCGCAGATTGAGAGGTACAGACAGCGTGGATATCCGAAAAGTAAAAAAGCTGATCGAGCTTCTCGAAGAATCGGGAATCTCTGAGCTGGAGATCTCCGAAGGCGAAGAGTCCGTGCGCATTAGCCGGCACCCGCGCAACGGCATCGTGACTCACGCGGTCTCGGCGCCCGCGCTAGCGGCCATTCCCCCCACGCCCGCAACCCAGGCGGCCGCAGCGCCAACCTCAGCGGCTCAAGCGGACGCCGTCGCCGATCACACGGTGGCCTCGCCCATGGTGGGTACCTATTACGCATCTCCATCGCCCGGCGCCAAGCCCTTTGTCGACGTGGGTTCCACTGTCGAGCTCGGGCAAACCCTGTGCATCATCGAGGCCATGAAGATGATGAATCAAATCGAGTCGGACAAGGCGGGCACCGTGAGCGCGATTCTTGCGAAGAATGGCGACCCGGTCGAGTTCGGCCAGCCTCTCTTCATCATCGAGTAAGGGGCCGCCTTCATGCTCGAGAAGGTGGTCATTGCGAACCGCGGGGAAATCGCGCTGCGCATCTTGCGCGCATGCCGTGAGCTCGGAATCAAAACCGTCGCGGTGCATTCGACGGCTGATTACAACACCAAGCACGTGTTGCTTGCCGATGAGACCGTGTGCATCGGACCGCCGCAGTCCGCGAACTCCTATTTGAACATGCCCGCCATCATCAGCGCGGCGGAGGTCACGGATGCCGTGGCCATTCATCCTGGCTACGGCTTTCTGTCCGAGAACGCAGACTTTGCCGAGCGCGTGGAGAAAAGCGGCTTCGTCTTTGTCGGCCCCAAAGCGGACACGATTCGCATGATGGGCGACAAGGTTTCGGCCATCAAGAAAATGAAGTCTGCGGGCGTGCCGTGTGTGCCGGGCTCGGATGGTCCCCTGGGCAAGGACCCGGATGAGAATTTCCGCATGGCGCGCTCATTGGGGTACCCGATCATCATCAAGGCATCCGGCGGCGGCGGCGGGCGCGGTATGCGTGTCGTGCACACCGAAGCATCGCTCCTGAACGCGATCGCGGTGACTGAGTCCGAAGCGCTCGCAGCCTTCGGCAATGATCAGGTGTACATGGAAAAATTCCTCGACAAGCCGCGGCACATCGAATTTCAGGTGCTGGCCGACCATCACGGCAACATCGTGCACCTGGGTGAGCGCGATTGCTCGATGCAGCGGCGTCATCAAAAAGTCATGGAGGAGGCTCCAGCCACCGGTCTCACCGCGCGTCAGCGCAAATCCATGGGTGAGCGTTGTGTGGCGGCATGCCGCGCGGTGAAGTATCGCAATGCGGGCACTCTCGAATTCTTGTACCAGGACAACGAGTTTTATTTCATCGAGATGAACACGCGGGTGCAAGTGGAGCACCCCGTCACCGAGCTCGTGACCGGCATCGACATCGTGAAAACGCAGTTGCTCATCGCCGCGGGAGAAAAGTTGCCCTTCTCGCAGGGCGACATCGAATTTCAGGGCCACGCCATCGAATGCCGCATCAATGCGGAAGATCCAAAAACGTTCATGCCCTCCCCCGGTCTCATTCGTCTGTGGCATGCGCCCGGCGGCCCGGGTATTCGTGTCGATAGCCACGTCTATACCGGCTACAACGTTCCCCCCTACTATGATTCCATGATTGGAAAGCTCATCGCGTATGGCGACACGCGCGACACGGCCATCGCTCGCATGCGCAATGCGCTCGCCGAGATGGTGGTGGAAGGCATCAAGACCAACATCCCCTTGCAGCAGGAAATCTGCAATCACGCGGCGTTTCGTCAAGGCGGCACCGACATTCATTATCTGGAGCGCCGTCTCGGCCTCAAGTAGCTTGCGCGGCCGCCGCAATCTTGGCTTATCTCGAAATCGCGTTCGCGCTTCCGCTGATGGTCGACGATGCTCCGAACGAAAGGGAGCCCAGCGGCGCTGCATCAGGGAGCGCGCTGCACAGCGATGCACTGGATGATGCCCTGTCTGCTTGCGGCGCTCTCGCGGTCACCTACTCGGATGCGGCCGATGACCCGGTGCTCGAGCCCGGCGTAGGCGAGGTGCGCTTATGGAAAAGCACTCGAGTCACCGCGCTTTTCGATACTTCGCTCGATGCGCACTCGCGATGCGTGCAAGTGGAGCAAACGTTGGGCCTCGCTCCGGGCTCGGCCTCGGCTCAGGAAATTCCCGATCGCGCATGGGCGCTCGAGGTCTCGCGACACTTGCAACCATTGCGCTTTGGCGCACGTCTCTGGGTAGCGCCGAGCGGCACTCATCCGCCTTTCGAAGACGCAACGGTGCTTCGCTTGGATCCAGGACTCGCTTTTGGCACAGGAACTCACGCCACGACCGCCCTGTGCTTGGAGGCGCTCGAACGACTCGAAACCTGTGGTGATCTCGTGATCGACTTTGGATGTGGCTCTGGCATTCTGGCGCTGTGCGCGTTGCAGCTCGGTTGGCGCCATGCCCAGTGCGTGGATGTGGACCCGCAAGCGCGCACCGCGACCTTGAACAACGCACGCCGCAACACCCTGCTCGAGCGAATCGAAGTTTTCGACGAGCATGCAGCTTTGGCTTCCGCCAGTTTGATTTTCGCCAATATTCTCGCCCAGCCTTTGATCGAACTCAGCGCGCAACTCGCCTCAGCGTGCGCTTCAGGCGGGCGATTGATTCTCTCGGGTATTCTGGCGTCGCAGAAGGACGAAGTGGTGCGCGCGTATGCGCCGTGGTTTGATATGACAGCCACCACCGCGCGCGACGGTTGGGCGTGCATCGAGCTGTCACGAAAAATGGATTAGAGCGGTGTATACGCAGTGTACTCAATGCCAAACCGTCTTCCGGCTCTCCGCGGAAGTGTTGCGCGCGGCGGCGGGCGAGGTACGTTGCGGAAGATGCGGCGAGATTTTCAACGCGCTGCGAAACCTCGCGGAGGAGCCCGGCGGATTTTCCCACGATGAATCGCCGCTGGATGAAGAGGCGCGAGCTGAATCCATTCTGCAATCGAACGATGACTCACCGACCACGGCCGGGATGGAGGTCGAGGAGTCCGCAGCGGATTCGAATCTCGAGGAATTCACGCACCAAGATCAAAGCGCGGCAGCCGATCCCGACCCGGCCCGCGAGGCGGTCCCCGGGCGCGCGCGCGCCGAGGCGACCGGGCGCGAGGCAACTCGCGAGGGCGCGCAGCCCGACCCATCGCTCGAGTTCACACTGCCGCCGGGCGAGCTCGATAAGATTTTTGTGCCGCTCGAGCCGCCTCCCGCCGCGGCGACATTACGCGCCCGCGCGCAGGCGCAGGCTGCGGCGCAACGAGCGGTGCCCGCGGAAGTCTCAGCCCCCACGGTGGTCACGCTCGAGGTGCAGCCGCTGCGAAAGCCAGCGGCTGAGGGTCGCGATGACCCGGGCGCGGAGCTGCAAGCCTCGCCTCACGCACCCGCGCATGCCTCGTCTGCCGATTCCGGCGCTGGGCTCGCGCCCGCGTCCGCCGCGGACGAAATTTCCGAGTCAGGACCCTATGCGCGCCTGTCGCCTGCCCTCATCGATGCGGCACGAGCGCCGCATCGCGCGCCGGCGGAAATCATCCCAGATCCGATCGACAGCGCACCCACCGAATCGACGTCGGATGCATTTCATACCATCGAGGAAATCAGCCCCGAGTCGCTGGAGCCTTTTGAAGTGGTCCATGAGCCGCACCGCGGCGTGTGGCTTGCCGCTGCCGTGGTTTTGAGTCTCACCCTTTTCGTGCAATGGATTCATGCGCATCGCATCGGCCTGGCCGATCGGCCTGGCTTGGGAAACGTCGTGCGGCTTGGCTACGCCATTTTTGGAGCGCCTATTCCGTTGCGCACGAATCTTGCGGCGTTCGATTTGCGTCAGTGGGGCGTGACGGGCGATGTGAAAGCAAATGGCACCCTGCGTATGCGCGCGAGCCTTGCCAACACCGCACAGCAGCCGCAGCCCTACCCGTTGCTGCGGCTCGTCCTGGCGGACCGTTTCGGTACGCGCATCGGCGTGCGCGATTTCACACCGGCGGAGTACTTGCCCGCGCCGCCGTTACGGCCGCTGGAGCCTGGCGAGCGGGTCGACGTGGCCATCGAGATTCTGGATCCGGGCAAGAATGCTGAAGGATTCGAAATCGACGTCTGCGCGAAATCGGCTCGCAAGAAAATTTCTTGCGCGAACGATTCGAACATCGCTGCGCCTGCGGGCTCGGCCAACGCCCGCTGAACCTCATGCGCATCGGCTCTCATGACATTCCTGCGCGAGCGCTGCTTGCACCGATGGCCGGCGTCACCGACTTGCCTTTCCGGCTGCTATGCAAGCGCATGGGCGCAGCGATGACGACCGCAGAAATGATCACCTCGGATGTGCGCCTGTGGACGACGAGGAAAACTTCGCTGCGTCGAGTGCTCGACGGCGAACCCGAGCCGCGCTCGGTGCAAATTGCAGGCGCAGACCCCGCCGTCATGGCCGAGGCGGCGGCGCGCTGTGCGGACGAAGGCGCGCAAATCATCGACATCAACATGGGATGCCCCGCCAAGAAGGTGTGCGGCAAAGCCGCGGGCTCGGCTCTTCTCAAAGACGAGCCGCGTGTCGCCGCGATTCTCGCCGCGGTGATCCGCGCCGCTCGCGTGCCAGTCACGTTGAAAATACGCACGGGCTGGGACCGAGACTGTAAGAACGGCGTGCGCATCGCGCGGCTCGCCGAAAATCTCGGTATCGCAGCCATTGCCGTTCACGGGCGCACGCGCGCGGATTTATTTTCAGGCTCCGCGGAGCACGACACCGCACGGGCGATCAAAGCCGAGCTCCGCATTCCAGTGATCGCGAACGGAGACATTGCGAGCGCGGAGCACGCGCGCCGTGTCTTGCGTGACACGGGGTGCGATGCGGTCATGCTCGGACGAGCGGCGCAAGGCAGGCCATGGATATTTGATGAAGTCAATTTTTTCCTGGCCAGCGGCGAGGAGCGTCCACTGCTGGCGCGAGAAAAAGTCCGTGATATCATGCGCGCCCACCTCGAGCAGCTGTACGCATTTTATGGCGATGACACCGGTGTGCGGGTGGCGAGAAAGCATTTGACGTGGTACTGCCGTCAGCATTCGGAGCAAGAGCTGTTTCGCAAGCTCTTGATGAACGCACAAACGCCGTCGCAACAATTGTCACTACTTTCATGAACAAAAAATCGAAATCATCGCAGCCTTCGGCCGCAGCGTTCGACGGCCGCGAGATCAAGGTCAACGGCAAGGGATTACCGCTGCGCTCACAAGCCGAAGAGGCTTTGCAATGTTACTTCGAGACTTTGAACGGGCACCGGCCTGCGCGTTTGTATGATCTGGTCATGCGCGAAGTGGAAGAGCCCCTGTTCAAGGTCGTGATGGGACATGTCGATGGCAATCAGAGCCGCGCCGCCACCATTCTCGGCATCAATCGCGGAACCTTGCGAAAGAAACTCAAAGAGTTCGGCCTCGATCGCTGAAACTTCGAGCGGCTCTCGAGATGCGCGTGCGTGCGGCGCGATGCGCGTCGGACGCGCGCTGCTCAGTGTCTCGGACAAGACCGGCATCGTTGAATTCGCGCGCGCGCTCAAGGAGCGTGGCATCGAGATTCTATCCACCGGTGGCACGGCGAAAATGCTGGTGGAGCACGGCGTTGCCGTAAAAGAAGTCGGCGATCACACCGGTTTTCCGGAAATCATGGGCGGCCGCGTCAAGACGTTGCATCCGAAGGTTCATGGCGGATTGTTGGGCCGGCGCGGCGTGGACGAGGCCGTCATGCGCGAGCACGGCATCGACGCCATCGATTTGCTTGCCGTGAATCTGTATCCGTTTGCCGCCACGGTGTTGTCGCCCGAGGCGACGTACGAATCAGCCGTGGAAAATATCGATGTGGGGGGGCCCGCCATGGTGCGTGCGGCGGCGAAGAATCATGCGGCGGTCACGGTGGTGGTCGACCCGCAGGACTACCGCAGCGTGCTCGATGAGCTGTCCGCGAACCAGGGCGGCACCAGTCTGCACATGCGGCAAAAGTTGGCGGCAAAGGCATTTGCGCACACGGCGCAATACGATGCGGTCGTGGCGAATTACTTTTCCACTGCGCTGCGCGTGGCAGGCACGGACGCTGGCCCCACGTTTCCGGATGATCTCACCCTGTCTTTCAGCAAGCGCCTGGATCTGCGCTACGGTGAAAATCCACATCAGCACGCGGCCTTCTACGCTGACCCGCGCAGCGTCGAAGTGGGCATCGCGCACGCGCGCAGCATTCAAGGCAAGGCGCTGTCGTACAACAACATCGCCGATGCCGATACGGCACTCGAATGCGTGCGGCAGTTTGAAGAATGCGCATGCGTCATCGTCAAACACGCGAACCCGTGCGGAGTCGCGCTGGGTGAAAGCGCTCTCGATGCCT
This sequence comes from uncultured Steroidobacteraceae bacterium, assembly GCA_964247385.1. Classification (GTDB taxonomy): domain Bacteria; phylum Pseudomonadota; class Gammaproteobacteria; order Steroidobacterales; family Steroidobacteraceae; genus TMP-86. Next base: position 229,953 of record CAXTUB010000004.1, read on the forward strand.
ACGGCCGTGCTTATCGCACCGACCCGACCTCGGCCTTTGGCGGCATCATTGCGTTCAACCGTCCTCTGAGCGCCGACGCGGCGCGCGCCATTCTCGAAGCGCAATTCGTCGAAGTGCTGCTGGCCCCGCGCTTAGAGCCGGAGGCGCTCGCCGTGCTCGCGGGGAAGAGCGCGACCCGCGTGCTCGAGGTCAGCGGATTGTCGTCGGCGGGAGCGCAAAGCCTGGAGTTTCGCAGTGTCAACGGCGGCTTGCTCGCGCAGACGCGTGATATTGCGCCGATTGCGGCCGCTGATTTGCACACGGTGTCACAACGGCAACCCACCTCCGCCGAGATCAGCGACTTATTGTTCGCATGGCGCGTGTGTCAATTCGTGAAGTCCAATGCCATCGTGTTCGCGCGTGATGGCATGACGCTTGGCATTGGCGCAGGGCAAATGAGCCGGGTGATCAGCTCAAAAATTGCTGCCATGAAGTCGGCCGAGGAGAAACTGGACGTGAGCGGCGCGGTCATGGCGTCCGACGCCTTTTTTCCGTTCCGCGATGGCCTCGACGTGGCGGCGCGCGCCGGCATCAAGGCAGTGATCCAACCCGGCGGTTCCATTCGCGATGACGAAGTGATCGCGGCGGCGAATGAATATGGCATGGCCATGGTGTTCACCGGCATTCGACATTTCAGGCATTGAGAAGCGCGTTCGGCGCCGAGTAGCGCAGTGAAGGTACTGATCGTGGGCGGCGGCGGCCGCGAGCATGCGCTCGCATGGAAGTGCGCGCAGTCTGCGAGCGTCGCGCAAGTGTGGGTTGCACCGGGCAATGCGGGCACCGAGCGTGAACCCAAAATTCGCAATGTGGCCATTGAAGCGGCCGACGTGCCGGCACTCGAAAACTTCGCACGGCACGAGCACATCGATCTGACCATCGTCGGACCCGAAATTCCGCTGGCAGCGGGCATCGTGGATCGATTTGACGCAAGCGGATTGCTTTGCTTTGGTCCGACGCAGGCGGCGGCGCAGCTCGAATCCTCCAAGGCGTTCTGCAAAGAGTTCTTGCAACGCAATCGCATTCCCACGGCAGCGTATGCACGGTTCGATGCACGCACGTTCGATGAAAAGTTCATTCGGCGCCAGCGTCTTCCCATCGTCGTCAAAGCGGATGGGCTGGCCTCCGGCAAAGGCGTCGTCATCTGCTCCACTCATGATGAGGCCGCGAGAGTTGCGCGCGGATTCTTGAGCGGAGAGCTTGGAGCCGCCGGCCGCGTCGTCGTCGTCGAGGAATTCTTGCATGGCGAAGAGGCGAGCTTCATCGTCATGGTGCACGGCGAGCACATCGTCCCGCTCGCGACCTCCCAAGATCACAAGCGACGAGATGATGGAGATGCCGGCCCCAACACCGGCGGCATGGGCGCGTACTCTCCCGCGCCTGTGGTGACATCCCTCGTCCATGCGCGCGCCCTGCGCGAGGTGATCCAGCCCGCGGTGCATGCGTTGACGGCGCAGGGAACGCCCTACGTCGGTTTTCTTTACGCAGGTCTCATGATCTCGCCCGATGGCGCACTCAACGTTCTCGAGTTCAACTGCCGCCTCGGCGATCCCGAGACTCAGCCGATCCTCATGCGGCTGCGCAGCGACTTGGCCCATGTGTGCGCGGAAGCTCTGCGCACTCACCGGTTGCCTGCATCACTTGAATGGGACGATCAAGTCGCGCTCGGTGTGGTCTTGAGCGCGGCGGGATACCCCGGAACGTACGAGAAAGGCGCAGTGCTCTCGGGACTGGATCGCGCAGACGGCATGCCCGGCAAGATTTTTCACGCGGGCACTGCACGCACGAGCGCGGGCGTGGTCACCGCCGGCGGACGGGTGCTTTGCGCGGTCGGCATGGGCGACGACACGGCCAAAGCGCGGGAGCAAGCGTATGCGCTCGTCGATTCCGTCGAATGGCCGGGCGCACATTACCGGCGCGACATTGGCTATCGTGCACTCATCGAGAGCCCAACCGCGTCAAGACACTAAGCCTCGAGTCCGCGCACGACTATTCGACGAATATTCAACGCCCGACATCGATGATGTATGGACTTAGGTACTCACGTTTTGGATGATATCGAACCTGAACCAGCGACCCCATGGCGCGGTGAGGAGATCGAATGCGGGCACCTCGATTACAGACGAAATTGGTTGCTATGAAGTCGGCCTGCTTGGCCGCGAGTGTTGTTTCGGTTGTATTGCTCTTCGCCGGATGTGGCCGTTCGACGACCGAACCTTCAGCGCAACCGGCTCCCCTCACCGTGCCAATCGTCAAGAATTGCGCGCCGGGCGACCATCCTGAAACGGCTCTTCAAGGTCAAGTGCCGGCCGCCTTGCGGGCCGCGGGATTCCAGGGGTTCAACTGCAACTTGCAGTTGGTCGGTCAATATACGGGCGAAGGCGGTGGATGGTCGTCGGCCACCTTTGCAGACCGCGCGGGCCACGTTTGCGCTTATTACGCGACCAGCTATCCAAAGAGCTTCATGACCGGCGAGTTGATTCCACGCAAAGAACCCGGCGTGGCGGTAATCGATATCAGCGATCCCGCGAAACCGGTGCGCACCGTTTCTCTGACGACGACGGCCATGATGGACGCATGGGAGTCACTGCGGGTCAATCCGCGGCGGCAAGTTCTGGCGGCCAATTTTGGTCCGGGCATGGTTCATGGCAATGCGGTCATCGATTTCTACGATCTGTCCGGCGATTGCCGCCATCCGCAATTGCTCTCGAGTGCGGAGATCGGCACCGGCAGTGATGGCGGGCTGAAGCCTGCGAATGCTCCGGTGGGACACGAGGGAGGTTTTGCGCCAGACGGTTTGACGTATTACGTGGGGGATACGGTCAATCGCACGTATCACGCGGTGGACGTTACGGATCTGACCAAGCCGAAGTTGATCGCTCAATTCGACTTGAAGGATGCACCGCTGACTTCCAAGAGCGGGAATGGAACGGCGCACGGCTTATCGATCAGCGATGACGGCAACCGCGCCTACTTCACCTCAATGGCCTTTCAGACGCAGGCTGACTTGTCGAACCCCAATTACGAGTCGTCGGATGGGTTCTACATCGTCGACACCAGCGAAGTGCAGTCACGCAAGCCCAACGCGAAAATCAAGCTCATCTCCAGCGTTCGGATCAAGGACGGGAGCCTTGCGCAGGCCATTCTCCCAATCAAAATCGCAGGAAAATCCTATCTCGTCTTCGCCGACGAGGGCGGATCGGTGATCGCGCCGGGAAACGAGTCCACCAGCGCGGTCTACCGCGAAAACGTCGTGGCCGCTTGCCGCGCCAAGATGTCCGCCTTTCCGATGCCGCGTATTTTTGACATCAGCGACGAGCGCAATCCCAAGCTCGTATCGAAGCTCATGCTGGAGACTCACGACCTCGCTCATTGCAATGACATTCTTCCGGATCTCGCGGGCGTGATCGCGTTTTCCTATGGAAGTCACTACTGCAGTGTCGACAACCGGCAAAACGCCACGGCGCTTGCCTGCAGTTTCTTCAATTCAGGCATCCGGGTGTTCGATATTCGCGACCCCGCAAGCCCCAAAGAAATTGCGTATCTCAATCCTGCGGGGGCTCGGACGAAGCAGCCGGGCTCCGCGCACGTCATGGTGGGCCCATGGCAGCCAGGCGCGCCGGACTGGTGCACCTCGCGCCTGGACTTCGATTACTCCCGTCGCATGCTGACCGCGATGTGCCAGGACAATGGCCTGTTAGTCATGAAATTCGAAAACGGAATTTGGCCCATGAGCAATAGCACGCCCACGAACGAGCAGACCTACTGACGGGATGAGCGCGTAAGCCCGCCTGCCTCCGGCTTACGCGCGATGCTGGTGGCCATGGTCACCACGGACGCGAGATCCGTGAGATTCGCGGGCACGACCAGCGGTTGATATTCACCGATGGGAACGTGCGTTTTTCGGCGATGCGGCGATCCAGGTGGGTTCGGAATTACCCGTTTCTTTGAGCTCTTCTAAATCACGTCGTTCGTCTTGGAGTCGAGCAGAATGACCACGTCCTTCTTGTACCGCCCACGAAGACCGGGTATCACTCCGCAGGAGTACGTCATTGACATACGTGCGCCATTGGCGTACCATGATCGCCGTGGTCTTCATTGAGTCGGCAGTATTCACCGCTCAGCTTAGAGAACTGCTGACCGATGAAAACTACGCGCTGTTTCAGCAGTGCCTCGCTGCAAACCCACGAATGGGCGACGTTATAGAAGGCACCGGCGGACTGCGCAAGGTTCGCTGGTCAGTATCCGGACGCGGCAAGAGCAGTGGTGTGCGAGTGATCTACTTTCACGTCGCAGTGAATGCCCAAGTACGGCTACTGTTGATCTATCGCAAGGGTGTCAAAGACGATCTGACGCCGACGGAGAAGAAGACGCTCCGCAAACTCAATCAGGAATGGCGGGAATAAGTTTATGAACAAGAAGCTGTTTGCCGATCTCGTCGAAAGCATGACTCAGATGAATGAAATCGCGCGAGGTGAGCGTGCGCCTTCGCGCGAGTTCCATGTCGATGCATCGTCGGTCAAGGCGCTGCGCTCAAAGCTAGGTCTTTCCCAGCCCAATTTCGCGAAGCTGATTGCCGTGGACGTTGGCACGTTGCGCAATTGGGAACAAGGCCGACGCGAGCCTACAGGACCGGCCAAGGCGCTTTTGATGGCAATTAGCCGCGATCCCACGCATGTTCTGAAGGCACTCGCGATGGCGTAGCGATCACGAATAATACGCGGCGCTCTCAGGACTAAGACAAGGTTTCGATGAGCGCCTTCCTAGATCCAGAACGACGCGGCTGGGAACCGCTTGCATCGACAATTCGCAGCCGAGTGAAGCTTGGCAGCAAGGTGAACGCGGACATGCCGATGTAGGCTCCTGCTTGCGATTGGGCGGAGTTTCCATGTCCCACGCGATTTGCATGGCGAGCTCGCGCTCGGCGAGGCCTAAAGATGCAAGCGCGCGCGGAATGCGCGGACTGGCGTGATGGCAAATCAAGACGAAGTCAGAGCGGTCCGATGCGCGCAGCACCTCGAATGCAGGCGGCTCATCCCGGCCTGAAACTCCGTGGCCGTTATCGTCGCGGGGTCGCGGACGCCACCACGCCGCCCTCCGGCTTGCGCGCGATGCTGGTGGCCATGGTCACCACGGATGCGAGATCCGTGAGATTCGCGGGCACGACCAGCGTCGTCGAGTCCTTGGCGAGCTTGCCGAACTGGCGCACGTATTCCTCGCCGATGCGCAACTGCATGGCTTCGATGCCGCCTTGCTCGCTCAACGCCGCGCCCACGCGGCGCAAGCCTTCGGCGGTCGCGGTGGCCACCGCAAGAATGGCCTGCGCTTGCCCTTCGGCCTCGTTGATCTGTTGCTGTTTGTTGGCTTCGGACTGCTTGATGACGCGCTGCTTGTCGCCCTCGGCCGAGTTGATCTTGGCATCGCGCTCGCCTTCCGACGTCAACACCACGGCGCGCTTCTCCCGCTCTGCGCGCATCTGCTTCTCCATGGCGGAGAGCACGTCCTTCGGCGGCGTGATGTTCTTGATCTCGTAGCGCAGTACTTTCACACCCCACGGCGCAGACGCCTTGTCGAGCTCGCTCACCACATTGGCGTTGATGGTGCCGCGGGCTTCGAAGGTTCGATCGAGCTCGATCTTGCCAATCTCACTGCGCAAGGTGGTCTGCGCGAGCTGAGAAATCGCGAACGTGTAGTTTGCGATGCCGTACGAAGCCAAATGCGGATCCAGTACCTGCATGTACAGAACGCCGTCGACCCCCACTTGCACATTGTCGCGTGTGATGCAGATTTGCTCCGCAATATCCATGGCCTGCTCTTTCAGGCTGTGCTTGTAGGCGATCTTCTCGGCGAACGGAATCAGAATGTGAAAGCCCGCCTGCAGCGTGCGGCTGTACTTGCCCAGATATTCGATCACGAAGGCGCTCTGCTGCGGCACCACAGTGACGGTGCGCACGAACACCATGATCACGAGGATGGCAATGGCGATGAAGAAATATCCCATGGAAGTCTCCTAGCGCCTCATGCGCGCAGCACCAACGTCATGCCCTGCACGCGCTCGATGCGCGCAGTGCTCCCGGCGGCCAATGCGTGCGCATCGCCATTCATTGCATTCCATGTGGAGCCGCGAAACTCGACGCGGCACTCCTCGCCCGGCGCCAGCATGACGGGCACGGTGAGCCATTCGCCCGTGTAGCCGTCCTTCACCTGCGGCAGCTGCGGCCGGATCCGGGCATAGATGCGGCGGCGAAACACCGCGAGCGAGATGACGCTCAATGCGATGAACACGGCCCACTGCTGCCATTCCGGCAGCATCACGCCGCTGACGGCGAGCGCGCCCATGAAGAGCGCCGCCGTACCGATGAAGAGCAGATAGAACTGCGCATCCACGAACGCAAGCTCCGTGCCGAGCAGCAGTACCCCGATCGCGATCCATGCCCACCACTGCACGACGAGAGCCCGGGACAGCTAGCGCTTCATTGCATCGAAGAAGTCGGAGTTGGTTTTCGTGTCCTTCATCTTGTCGAGCAGGAACTCGATGGCCGCGAGCTCGTCCATGGGATGCAGGAGCTTGCGCAGAATCCACATCTTCGAAAGCTCGGCCGGATCCGTGATGAGCTCTTCCTTGCGCGTACCCGAGCGGTTGATATTCACCGATGGGAACGTACGCTTCTCGGCAATACGCCGATCCAAGTGAATCTCCGAGTTGCCCGTGCCCTTGAACTCCTCGAAAATCACATCGTCCATCTTCGAGCCCGTATCTACCAGGGCGGTGGCGAGAATGGTCAGGCTCCCACCCTCTTCGATATTGCGCGCAGCGCCGAAGAAGCGCTTGGGCCGCTGCAAAGCGTTCGCATCCACACCGCCCGTGAGCACCTTGCCCGAGCTGGGCACGACGGTGTTGTAAGCGCGCGCCAGACGCGTGATGGAATCGAGCAAAATGACCACGTCTTTTTTGTGCTCGACCAACCGCTTGGCTTTCTCGATGACCATCTCGGCTACTTGCACATGGCGGCTCGCAGGCTCATCGAATGTCGAGGAGACCACTTCGCCCTTGACGGTGCGCGCCATCTCGGTCACTTCCTCGGGCCGCTCATCGATGAGCAGCACGATGAGATAACACTCCGGATGGTTCGCCGCGATGGAGGTCGCGATGTTTTGCAGCAGCATGGTCTTGCCGGCTTTGGGCGGTGAGACGATGAGGCCGCGCTGGCCCTTGCCCAAGGGCGCGACCAGATCGATGGTGCGTGCGGTCAAATCTTCCGTCGAGCCGTTACCGCGCTCGAGCTTCAGGCGCTCGGTGGGATGGAGCGGCGTCAGATTCTCGAACAGCACCTTGCCGCGCGACGTCTCGGGCGAATCGAAGTTGATCTCGCCCACCTTGAGCAGCGCGAAATAGCGCTCGCCATCCTTCGGCGGACGAATCAGCCCGGAAATGGAATCCCCGGTACGCAGATTGAAACGGCGAATCTGGCTTGGAGAGACGTAAATGTCATCGGGCCCCGCGAGATAACTCGAATCGGCCGAACGCAGGAAGCCGAAGCCATCCTGCAAAATCTCGAGCACGCCATCCCCATAGATGTCTTCGCCCTTGCGCGCGTGCGCCTTGAGCACCGCGAAGATGATGTCCTGCTTGCGCGAGCGGCCCATGTTCTCGAGCGCCATGGTCTCGGCCAGCTTGACCAACTCGGTAATGGGCTTTTTCTTGAGCTCGGTCAGATTCATGGAGCTGCGGCTGCGCGCAAGATCCGTCGGCGCGATGATCTCCAGGTCGTCGCCGCCTTCCGGCAAATCTCCATAGTCTTCGTGCGGCCGATGGCCGTTATTGCCGTTGCGGTGATCGCCCCGCATCCGGTTGCCCTTGTTGGGCCGATTGCCGCCGCCGGGCCCACCGCCGCGCGGCTGATTGCCTAAATAACCTCTCACAGATTGCTATCCAAGAAAGCCGCCAGCTGCGATTTGGTGACCGCGCCCACTTTCTGCGCCTCGACCGCGCCGTTCTTGAACAGGATGAGCGTGGGGATGCCGCGAATGTTGAATTTGGGTGGTGTCGACGGATTATCGTCGATGTTGAGCTTGGCGATTTTCAGCTTGTCTTTGTAATCCTCGGCGATTTCATCGAGGATGGGTGCGATCATCTTGCAAGGCCCGCACCATTCGGCCCAAAAGTCCAACAACACGGGCTTGTCGGATTTCAATACGTCTTTATCGAAGCTTGCGTCGCTGGTATGGACGATGCTTTGGCTACTCACTGCGGAATTGCCTCCTATATGAAGAATGAAATGTTTCGGATGCGTCTGCGGGATCGGCTGCGCAAAGTGACGGTGCGCGCCGGTTCGGGCACAATGGCGTGCTTAAAACCTAATTACTGAATTGATAAGGATGCCGATATTGAGGGTGGGAGCGGTTGAACGCGCCTGGATTGGCCATATTTTGAACCTGTCCGCCCCTTCTTTGCAAGTCTATGGCTGATGCCCATCTCACAACTCTGAGTTTCGATTCCCTGGATCTTCCCGACGAGCTGAAGCAGGGAATTGCCGAGCTCGGCTTTTTGCGCTGCACCCCCATTCAGGCGCAGACCCTGCCGCTTGCGCTCGCGGGCCGCGATGTGGCCGGACAGGCTCAAACCGGCACCGGCAAGACGGCCGCATTTTTGATTGCCTTGTTCGATCGAATCCTGCGGCAGCCCTCCTCGCCCAACCGGCCGAAGAATGCGTCGCGTGCTCTGGTGATCGCGCCGACGCGCGAGCTCGCGGTGCAGATTCACGCCGATGCGTCGGCCCTGGCTAAATTTTGCGATGTGAAGCTTGCGCTGATTTTCGGCGGTGTGGATTACGAAAAACAACGCCGCACTCTGGAAGCCGGAAGCGACGTCATCATTGGCACTCCCGGGCGCATCATCGATTACTTCAAGCAACATGTGTTCGACTTGCGTCATATTCAAGTCGCGGTGCTCGATGAGGCCGACCGCATGTTCGATCTCGGATTCATCAAGGACATTCGATTCTTATTGCGCAGGCTCCCGCACCCGACGGCGCGGTTGTCCATGTTGTTCTCGGCGACGTTGTCGCATCGCGTGCTCGAGCTGGCGTACGAGCACATGAACAATCCCGAGCTCATTCGCATCGAGCCGGACAAGATCACTGCGGACCGCGTGCGCCAAGCGCTGTATTTTCCTTCGACAGAAGAGAAAGTTCCGCTGTTGATCGGCTTGCTACGGCGCATCGGCGCCGAGCGCACCATGGTGTTCGTCAACACCAAGCGGGTCGCAGAAATGTTGGAACGCACGCTGATGGCGAACGGCTTCGTTGCGCAAGCGATCTCAGGCGATGTGCCACAAAACAAGCGTTTGCGCATGATGCGCGAGTTTCATGATGGGAAGCTGGCCGTGCTCATTGCCACGGATGTGGCGTCACGAGGCTTGCACATTCCAGACGTCAGCCACGTGTTCAACTTCGATTTGCCGCAAGATGCGGAAGACTACGTGCACCGCATCGGCCGCACCGCGCGTGCCGGCGCCGAAGGCGATGCCATCAGCTTCGGCTGCGAGGAATACGCCATCGCGCTGCCCGAGATCGAAAAATATATCGGGCACCAAATACCGCGCGCCTCGATCGAGCCCATGGATTTTGCCGATGTCATTGCCGCCGCGCCGCCGGTTTGGCGCGAGCGCGCCGGCCGCGGCGGACACTCGAATCGCCCGCGCGGCGGTAGGCCCGGCGGCGAACGATCCGGCGCCCCAAGACCGGGCGGTGGGCGCTCGCATCGTAGCCGCGCCGATCGGCCGCCGACGTCTTCGGTGGTTGCATCTCCCGGTGCCAGCGCGGGAAGCGGCAGCAAAGCGGATTCGGCGCCCGGTCAGGCGGGCGCGCCAGTCAAGCGCCGCCGCCGCGGTGGGCGCGGCGGTCGCAGCCGCACGCCCCCGCCTTCCTCGCCCAATCCAACCACTTAACTCTTGAGAACCTAACCCCGCTCGATTGCGTACGCGTCGAGCACGCTGATCGCAGGCGGCGTTGATTGGTTGGGGCCTCGGCGCGCGCTACAACAGTCAGAGCGCGGGCTCGCTTCCAGGAGCTTTCAACCCCGTGGTTACTTCGGCGAGTCAGCCACTTTGTTTGATGCCATTGCCCATTACGATGCGCCCGGGTGGCGGCTGGCCGTCAATGCATCGAACCTGCTCGACAAAAAATATGTGGCCCGCTGCTCTGGGCCCGCAGGCTGCACCTATGGCGCGGGCCAGCAAGTCATCGGCACCGTCACTAGAAAATTCTAGCGCCTTGAGGCTTCGAGCCAGCACCCGTGCGAGCGCGTCGTGCGCTCGTGCGCTTGGTGCGCGCGGAGGCACGCATCACCGCCCCCGTCCATCGAGCTCGGCAAGCTAATCAAAAGAAATTTGCGCAACTCCCGCGATGCTCGTGAATTCCGCGTTCGGTTTGCACGGCTGCGCGCTGTCGGGGTGGCTGATTGCAAGCAGATGCGCAATGCCGAATGCGGCCGCGGCGCGCAGCACCGGCAGATGATCATCAATGAACAAGGTGCGCGCCGGATCGAACGGCTCTTTCGCACGTAACCGCGGCCAGAAATCCGGCGATTCTTTCGGCGCACCAAATTCGTGGCTCGAGTGTGCGGCATCCACATGCGCCAATAAACCGGTCCGCTTTGCTTTGATCGCGAGTACCGCCGGATGTGCATTCGTGGCGAGTACGCGCCGCTTACCCGTCCGGGCAAGCCGATGGAGAAAGTCGAGCGCGCCGGGCAAGAAGCGGATCTCGTGCGCCACGTTCTCCTTGAGCGCCAGGATATCGAGCGCGAGCTCGCGGCTCCAATATTCGATGCTGTACCAATCGAGCGTGCCTGCGCACGCATGAAACCGCGCCATCAAGCGCTCGCGCACCGCGCTTTCGCTAACGCCGGAAACTCGCGCGTGATGCTGCACCAAATGGCTTTGCCAAAACCAATTGTCGAAATGCAAATCGAGGAGTGTGCCGTCCATGTCGAGCAGCACCGTGTCGATGCCAGACCAGTCGAGCGCATGCGCAACAGGCTCAAGAGCCGGATTGATATGATGCGGCGGTGGCACAGCGGACGCAGCGTAGCGTAACGCGCATCGATCGGGCGCTGCCGAACCGTTTGAGGACCGCTTTGATTGCGCTCGTGCCTGGCCGTGCGTCTGCGCACTCTTGCCGTGAACGAATATCCTGAGCTTTTTCTTGCCCTGGGCGTTGCGGCGCTCGCCGCGGTCTATACGCTTTGGCATCGCGCGCTGGCGGCCCGCGAGCGCGCCAATGCGATTGCGCGCGAAACTTGCCTGCGCGCAGTCGTGCAGTTTCTTGACGAGACCGTGGCATTCACGGGATTTCGCTTGCGGCGCGATGCCCGCGGGCGTTTTCGTATCCTGCGTACCTACACATTCGATTACACCCCCAATGGCCGCGACCGGGAGCAAGGGTTCGTCGTGCTCGCGGGGCAGGTCGTGGAATCCGTGGGCCTGGCGAGCTAAGCTACTTGGCGCGCCGCCTGCCACGGCCAATCGAGCGGGGATGCAGTTTTTGAGCGACGACGACAACAACAACGTCAACCGCGATCTATTCAAGAATATCGAGCGCCTGCGCGGCTTGCGCATCGAGCATCGGGACTTGGACGATGTCATTGCGCGGCTGTCGATGGATTTCAACGTGGATGAAGTGCAGATGAAGCGATTGAAGAAGCGCAAGCTTCTTCTCAAAGATCAAATCGCAAGACTCGAAAGTCAACTGATCCCGGATCTCAATGCATGAGGTCTTTCGAGCAAAGCGCGGGCAGCTTTTTCGAGATTCTCTTCACGCGTAGCGTTCTGACCGAGCTGGCCGCGCTCGTCCTGGCTGGTGTCGTCGGCTGGGTGATCACGAGCCTGCTGCAACGCTGGGCCGCTCAGCACGTCGTGCAAACCGAACCGTCATTGAAATGGGGCTATCTCAGCCGCTGCGGAAGTCTCGTCATCGCGCCGTTCGTCATCGCGCTGCTCGTGCTGACCTTCAGCCGCCTCGTTGTCCTCGATTGGCACCTCGACGATACGCTCATCGATCTTGCGATCCGTCTGATCGCTGCCTATGCCGTGGTGCGCCTGGCCGTGCTCGTGTTTTCCGCAAGTCTCGGCGGGCAATCGTGGCTGCGCCGACGTGAAGTGCGCGCAACTTTGCTCATCTGGCTGGTCATCGCCGCGCAGATCCTCGACTGGCTCGACCCCATCGTCGAACGCTTGGACAGTATCGGCGTCACCGCAGGCAAGGGACGAATCAGCCTTTGGTCGGTATTGAAGCTGCTGTTCACACTGACGGTGTTCATGGTGGCCGCCACTTGGGTCGGACGCTGGATCGAGCGGCGCATGATGAGTGTGACCACCCTCGCCCTGTCGACCCGCATTGGAATTTCCAAGTCTGCGAACGCCTTTCTGATTGGGCTCAGCATTTTGCTTGGACTGAACGCCGCGGGCGTGGACTTGACCGCGCTCACCGTGCTCACCGGCGCCATCGGTCTGGGGCTCGGCTTCGGTTTGCAATCCATTGCGGCCAACTTCGTCAGCGGCTTCGTATTGCTCATGGACCGCTCCATCAAGCCTGGCGATGTCATCAGCTTCACCGGTCAAACCGGCACGAGCACAGAGGGTTTCGGCTGGGTGCAGGAGCTGCGCGGCCGATACGTGGTGGTACGCGATCGGGACGGTGTGGAGATGCTGGTTCCGAATCAGCACTTGATTCAAAATCCCGTGATCAACTGGAGCTATACCGACCCACGCGTCCGGCTGAAGCTGCCGGTGCGCATTTCATTTCGCGACGATCCCGAGGTGGCGCTGCGCATCCTCCTCAAGGCCTGCGAAGGTCAAGAGCGTGTTCTGCCCGATCCGCCGCCCGTGGCCCGCCTCATGCACTTCAGCGAAAGCGGTATCGATCTGGAGCTCAGATTCTGGATCTCCGATCCGCAAGAAGGCGTGAATAACGTGCGCTCGGAAGTGAATCGCGCCATTTGGCGGTTATTCAAGGTTCACGCCATCACCATCCCGGTGGCGCAGCGTGAAGTGTTGCTGCATGCCGCGAACGGGCTCGACTGATCACGCGCCGGTGCAGCTCGACGAGCGCGAGCTCGAATGGAAATTCGTGCGCGCACCGGGCCCCGGCGGCCAGCATGTCAACAAGACCTCCTCCGCCGTTCAGCTGCGATTCGATTTACGAGCAAATCAGTCACTCGCCCCCGAGGTGAAGCAGCGGCTACGCGCGCTCGCAGGGCATCGATTGAATGCGGATGGAAGTGTGTTGATCATCTCACGCACAGCGCGCAGCCAGGAGCAGAACCGCCGTGTCGCCCGCGAAAAGCTTCTTACGCTCATTGAGGCAGCGCTCGAACCTCCGCGCGTGCGCAAGCCAACCAAGGTGAGCCGCGCGGTGAAAGCGCGTCGCGCCAGAGACAAGCAACTACAAGCCCAGCGAAAGAAGAGCCGCGCCAGCGCGGCATGGGACTAGGGAAGCTCGTCCTTAGCCTGTGCCCGCCGTCGCAGGCGCGTTGTCAATCTAATGTGCGGCAGAATCGCCGCTGCCTTCCGCCGCCGCCACTTGCTCGCGCATGTGCGCCGATTGCGCATCGACCGTGCCTTGCACCGCCTTCGCGCGCTCGATGTCGTGCGTCAGAGGATCGAACACATTGGATTGCGGCGCGGGCTTCGGCTGCGGCGCCGGTGATGTTTGAGGCGGCGCGCAGGCCGCGACGATACTCACGCATGACGCGGCAAACAATGTCCTGCGAAACATCATGGCATCTCCTTAAGATGCGATAAATTCCGAGTGTACAATCGAATTCATGAGACATGAAACCTTGACTTGGCGTTGCAGCGTCTCGCTCTTTGCATTGCTGGCCGCGTACAGCGCCCGCGCCGCGATCGACATGGACACCGCTGGACAAATCTATGAAGCGGCCGCAATTCGCGAGCAAGTGCGTCCGACACTTACGCCTCTTCCCAAGCGCATGCGCGAAATGTTCGCGGTGGGTTCGAAGACGACGTTGACGCCGATGCAAGGCGATGCGCTCGAGCAAGCCGCAGCGCGCGGCTTTACGGTGAGCGTGTTCGAGCCGTCGGCGCTGTCTGCCATGGCGGAAAATTTTGATGCGGCAAGTGCGAAAAAGGCACTCGCGTTCTTGAGGAGCGGTGCTGGCGCGCGCATGGTGAAGGCCGATGAGGCCCTGGCATCGCTCGATCCGTCCAGCATCGATCGCGTCATGACCGGCGAGATCAAGGCGCCGGGCACGCCGCGGCGCGATGTGCTATTTGAAAAGTTGGAGCGCGCCGCGCACTTGAGCGAGTCGGCGGCAGAAGTATTTTTCAGCTTAAGTGATGCGGTTGCGATCGGCACGGCGATCGGCGCCGGCACCGATCCGCTCGCCGCGGCCGAGCAAGCGCGTGCGGGCGATGCCGGTCAGGCGGAAATGGCCACCGGCATGCGCGAATCGCTTCGTCGCTACATGGCGTATGGTTACCGCGACCTGAGCGATGAGGATTTGAAAACCATCGTGGCGTATCTCGAATCCAAACCGGGCATGCGCTATGCCGGCGCCTATGCGGCGGCTATGGCGGCTGGCTACAAAGCCATGGGGAAACGTGCCGGCGAACAGATCGGCGGTGCGTTGCGGGAGCTTGCGCAAACGCAGGCTCAAAATCTTGCACCCGCGTCGAAGGCCGGAAGCCTGTCCAAACCCGAGAGCGACCATCCGCCAGGGAACGCTGTGAAGCCCGGGAGTGTGCCTAAGCCCCCAGCTCCACCGCGCGAGGTGCCGGCGCCGAAGTCCAAGCCTCTGCAGGACACTCCGCTCCCCGAGCAGACTCCACCCGCGCCCGTCTTACCGCCGGATACCAGGGCGCCGTCCACTCACCAAGAATAACCAAGCGCGGAGGGCTCGGGCGCAGCACCGTGCAAGCTCGCTAATGTGAGGCCGCGGCGAATCGACCTGCGAGCCGCGTGACCCAATCGCGCTCCTGTGGAGTCAGTTCCTCATCGTCTCGCAGATCGCCTCGGGCCGAGCGCAACCGATTCAAGGTCACGGGCTTCACTGTGGTGCCGGTCACCGCATGCGTGATCAGATAGCTGTGGTAAGCGCCCTCCCGCGCTCCGGCGAAGCCGAACAGCACGCGAAAATCGCGTGCATCGTCGTGAAGTTGCGGATTGATGCGCTCATCGCAAATCACGTAATACGCATCTTCCGCAGGACGGCCGATGAAGGCGCCTTCGGTTGCGAGCGATTCGAGAAATTCGCTGATGCGCGCATGGACGCGCGCAGCGATCTCACCGCGCTCCGCGGCGAACATGACCCACCGCGTGCCCCGCTCGATGCTATCGACGATGAACAGCGCCAACCGCCGCGCCGACAAATATTTCCAGTCCGCGCACGCGGCGCTCTGCCCGGCCAGGGTGCGGGGCGGTATGCCGGTATGCGGACGGGCGCGCGTCGCTTGCAGCGAGTTGACGCCAAATGCCGCCAGGCGCCGCCGGCGGTCTTCCGTCACCATGCAATTGGGGCGGAAGCCGGGCCGCAGAACCGCGTCTTCGATCTCGGCTGCTGACCACACCGGCCATACCTGATCTGCGCGAGCGGTCATGCCGGCCACGATGCCGCACGGCGCAAATGACTCGAAGCGACCGCGCAATTTGTCGTGCGCCAGAACGCGCGGAAAAAACATGAAGGCGTTTTCGCTCGCAAAGCCGAAGTCCCGCAGGCCTCTCAGCGCATCATCGGCCGTCGCCCACTCGAGCGGCGGATCCACGATGAGCATTGCGCGGCGTGTTTTACAGTAACGCGCCGCAACCAACAGCGTGCTTGCGCCCACATCCTGTTCCCTGCTCAGCGGCGGAACGCATAAAAAATTGAAGTCATCCACCTGATCGAGCGCGAACAGCCCGGTGCTTTCGCCTTGCGAACCAATGAGATCGTAGTCGGTCAGGGGAGCGCCATCGTCGCCGTCCGCGCTCGAAAGAACATAGCCAGCGGCAAAGCCACTGGCTCGATCCACGGTGCAAAGCGGCCGCGCCGCCGGGGCCGGCGCCCGCAAGCTGACCAATTCCGAATCCAGCAGCGCAAATACGGCCGGGCGCTGCGCGTTGGCGGCAAATGAAATAGCGCGAAACGTCTCTTGATCTTCGACCTGCTCGGTGCCGTGCGCGCGCACCCGCTGGATCGTCAGGTTGAATTGTGAATCCGATGGGCCGACTTGGTCGTAATCCACGCTGGCGCGCAAGAATTCACGCGTGCCGGGCCGCTTGGCTTCCAGCACCAGCGAACCTCCATCGGCGGTCGGCAGCGTGAGAGAGCTCGGCCGCGCACCGTTGACGACGCGGACCACGTAGGCCTCGCGACCGCCGCTGTCGAAGTACTGCTCGACCGCGTAGCCCAGAGGGCTGGGCTGCCACAGTCCGCCGAACTCTTGGGCGAATTGAGCAAAGCTCGTAATTCGAACGGGGCGATTGACGGGACCGCGCAAGGTGCGGCCAACGAATGCGGTGGTCGCGGTGGGGGACTTCGCTATTGCCTCTTCGGGACCACTTTCTTCTCGAACCTTGATTCCGAGTGCATTCGCCATCGTCAGACGACTTCGATCACCGCACCACGCGACGAACGCCAATGTATCACAGCGCTGGATCGGGGTTCGCTTTCCCATTCCCGCGCGATTGCTCGGCCTTTTCTACCCTGTGCTCGCATGGCTCCAACCCGCGACGCTCAGTTTCGAGCGCCGCGGCATGCTGCTCGGCCTGCTTGCGCGCAATCTCCTCGAGCATGACTTTGAGCCACTCGCTCATTGGCATCAGGCGACGCAGCCATTCAAGAGGGAGATCAAAGCGCGATTAGGGCGCGAACAGCATATTGCAGGGGATCTCCGGCGATCATGCGCTAATGCGCTGTGTCTGCTGCACTCGCCATTGGCTTGGGCGGCGGCGTTACGCTGGAAGTGGGTGCGGGCGGAACACTCGATGGGTCCGCCGGCGAGTTCCCCGGCGGAGGTTCGGCCGGCGCACGGCCGCCCAGCAAATCATTGAAAGTTTTTTCATCGATCAACAGACCGGACTTTCCATCCCAGTTGGATCCCTCGGGTAATCGATTTTCTACTTTCAGCGCCTGCGCGAGCACCGTATCCGTGCCGCTTCGCTCGCCCGTGACCGGAACGGGAACGCCTCGCGGAGTATGGGCAATCTCGCCCACTTCATCCCAATCAATCTCCTGCGCATGAGCCTTGATCCGCTGGCGCAGCTTGGGCGCCAGAAGCTTATCGAGCAGCCGCTGACGATTCTTCGACCAATCACGGCGGTCATCCTCCATCACCACGTACGCTTGAAAACTCAGTTGCGCGTGATGCCAGCCAAAAAGAAACGGCTGATTGACCACGGTGACTTGCGTACCGATGGGCATCAAGTCATACATCACCGCGATATCCTCGGGATACAGCCGCAGGCACCCGTGGCTCGAGCGCATGCCGACGCCATAGGGCTTGTTGGTGCCGTGAATCAAATAGCTCGGCCAGGATAGCCGGAACATGTAGGCCCCCAACGGATTATCCGGGCCGGCAGGAACCTTGGCCGGCAAAATATCGCCCTCTTTCTTGTGCTCATCGCGCACGGACTGCGGCACGATCCACACGGGGTCTTTTTGCCTGCTCACCACACGTGTCGTGCCCTCCGGAGTTCGCCAACCCACCCGGCCGATGCCAATTGGGTGGGTGACCACGACTTGCGGCTCATTTTTTTTATGAGGCAAATAATAAAAAATCCGCATGGCGGCGACATTCACGACCAACCCTTGATGCGGAGCGGCCGGCAAGATGAACTGCGTCGGCACGACGACTTCTGTGCCCACACCCGGCAGCCACGGGTCGACGCCTGGGTTTGCGAGCAGCATTTCTTCATAACCCACGTCGAAGCGCCGCGCGATGTCGGGCAGCGTGTCGTCCTTACCGACGACGGTCTTCTGGAGATAGCCGACGACCTCCTGTGATTCATCGTCCAGCGTGAAGCGATGGGTTGCCTGCGGCGCTGGCAAGACCGGGGCGGGCGGCGGTGGGGGCGGTGCAGGCGCGGGCTTCGGCTCGTGCCTGAACAGGGTGCAACCGGCGAACAGCACGCAACAACCCAGTACGGATCTCAACCCTCGCATCGGTGCATCCTCAACTCGACTTTCTTAACTAAAGCAAGACCGGGCGGTCCGGCAGATCGTTCGACGGGCGCAGCATGGCGGGAAAATTTCGTGCGAGCAAACTTCCCACGGCATCGATTCCGGCGACGCTCCCTTCCAGAAAACGGTGTGCACGGAAGTGCCCCTCCATCAGCCGGCAAACGCCTTCCCACTCTGTTGCGCCGATTCGCGCGCTCAAGCCGCGGTCGGCAATGATTTCCACATCGCGGTCCGCCAACTGTAGATAGATGAGCACGCCGTTGTTGTGCTCGGTATCCCATACGCGCAAGTGCGTGAAGATCTGCTTGGCGTGCTCACGCGGCGGCACATCGTTCCAAACCTGAGACAGAGAAAGCGAAGTCTCGACCGCAAAGCGAATCTCACCGCAATGCGTGCTCTCGGCTTGCTTGATGGCCGCTTCAATGGCGTCCAACGTCGCTGCGGAAAATTTCCGTCGCGTGAGCCAGTCCGAGGCGAACACATGTTTGAGCACGCGCGACGTGCGCATCACCATTTTCCCGAGGCGCCGCCGCCGCCAAAGCCGCCACCTCCTCCGCCGAACCCGCCAC
>CAXTUB010000005.1:0-177900 GCA_964247385.1 uncultured Steroidobacteraceae bacterium
AAATTCCGGCAATTACAGTGGAAAGCTGTTGGTGGTGCGACGGAAACAGCGTGTTGATCACGATGGACGCCGCTACCAGCGATAGCGCCACGAACAAAGAATTGAGAAGCCGCCATGCGGCGAGCGCCAGCGCCGATGTAATGGCGGCGCAAAACAACGTTGCGCTCGAAGTGGGCCACAGTAGACCGACGGCGATCATGAGGAATCCGCACACCTCGAGCGCCTCCTCGAGGCCGCTGTGAAATGAGCGCCGCCAACGGGTCAGCGATTCCGCTGCGACGACCAAGATCAAGCCGCAGCTTGCAAGATTGATTCCACGATCCAACTGCAGGGCGAAGGGCACCGCGCCGGCGATCTGCAGACCCAGCGCGAACAGCAGCGCACGGGCGCGTAAGGATGCAACATGCCAGCCGCCGCAGTGTTGCACGATCCAAGGTTGTTGCCGGTCAATGCGCGCATCGGCCGCCGCTTGCAACCAGCGCTCTTCGGAGATGCTCGGCAAGCCGCGTTGCATGGCGCCGCCGATCAGACGTCAACCGCCGCTTGAATGCGGCGGCGGGCGCTGATGAACACCGCGCTGGCTGCGATGAGCGTGACGAGATTCGCAATGGACGCCGCTTTGAAATCATGCAGGATCATGCGTTCGAGAGCAGTGAAGCCCGCTGCGGCGTAGAGCACTGCGTAAATCACGAATGATTCGCGCTGCAAGCGGTACGCCAGCGCCACGACAGCGGCCGCGAAGGCTGCGAGCAACACAGCGCCAATGAGTCGCGTCGTGGGATCGAGACACAGGCTCAAGCTTCCCAACAACATCAAGTTGACGATGAAATGCTCGAAAGGCTCACCAAGGCTGGCGCGCGTGGGCGATGCCGACTCGACTCCCGATGTATCGGTGAATTCGTTTCGCGCCCAGCGCCGATGAGCCGCGTACCAGAGCGCAATGATCGCCGCGCACTTGAACGATTGCAGGCTTGCATTCAAACCGCTGGGCTCTGCGATTCCGGCTGCGCGCCACAGATCGATTCCAAACCAAGCGGTCAATGAAGCGAGTGCGGCAGTGAGCACAATGCGTGAGCGCAGCACGTAGCCTATGGCCGCATGAAACAGAGCGAGCAGTAGCAAGTCTCGATCTCCCAGCCACGCAAGCCAACCGAACTGGAGTCGCGCGAAGATCGCCGCGGTGCTCGCCAGCGAAGCAGCCAGCAGCAGCAAGTAATCCGCTGCGTTGCTTCGCGGCGCCCGGCGAGAATGCGCGCGTGCTGTGGGGATGTAGCAAACAGCAGCGCCGCAAACCAGCGCCGCAAAAATGCCAAGAGGCCCCCACTGCTGATAGTGCCTGTAAGCCAACGTGCCTGCGCCCGCAACGATCATGAAAACCGCGCCGTACATCAGCGCGCGAATCAGGGCGTGAACGTTGAGCGAAACGCCGCGAGCGTGCTCGATGAGACGCTGCGCCATCGCAGCATCGATCATGCCCGAGGCTTGCATTTGCCGGAACTCCGGCTCGAGCGAGTTCACGCTTGGCCGGCGTGATCAGAGCCGGCGTGGAGTGTGCAAACGAATGCGGCTCTGCATCCATGGCGGGCGCTCGAGCGCCAAGCCCGCTCCCACTCCGGCTTTGAGTGCCGCGGCACTCGCGCCGGCAAACGCGTGACACCCCGCCGTGCCCTGACGATACGCGAGCGCCGTAGCCAATAAGTTCTCGCTTGAATCACCTAGCGCGTGCGCGAAGTCGTCTTGAACATAGCACCCTGGAAGGAATTCGCTCGTGCCCGAAGAAGACGTTGCGGCGTTGCTCGGGCCGAAGCCATCGCTGTACTCACCGAAGCCCTTGGCGTTCAGGCCGCGGAACTCGATGGAGAAATACGTCGTGCCGCAGTTGTCCTGCGGATAAAAACCGTAGGGCTTTCCGCACGTGGTTGTGCCGATCTGAATGACCTGCACATCTACGCCTTGTAAGCCATTCAAGATGGATTCGCTGGCCGAGCAGGTATCGCCGGTCGTCAAGACGAAGACGCGCGGCAGGTCGAGCGTCGGCAAGGGCTGTCCCGCCGTGGCGCTGAAGCCTTGCGTCAGAGAGTGAAATTCAGTCGGCGTGATGGGGTCGCCCGTGACCGGATCCACCGTTGGATGCTGATCGTTGAATTGGAGCAGATCAAAGGTTTGATTCTGCGTGCGCGCGGCGCCCGCGATCATATAGGCCACCTCGCTGGCAATATCGAGATAGCCGCCGCCGTTGTAGCGAATGTCGAGCACGAGATCGGTGACATGGGCTTGCGCAAGCGTATTGAACGCATCGACCAGCGCCGCTTCGGAAGTGGCCAGGTGGTCATTGAACAGCATGTAGCCCACGGCTCCGCTCTGCGTGTCGATGGTGTGCACGTTTTGCACGGGCTGTAGGGTCACGTCCGTTGACACCAGGGTCACCGTGCGCGGCGGTGTCGATGCGCCAAAGCTTCCGAGAACGAACGTATGCGATTCGCCCGGGCTTGAAGGAAATAATCCGGCATTGAGCGTATCGACGTCGTCCGTGTCCAGCACTTGCGCTCCGTCCACCGAGATGACTTGCTCGCCTCTCATCACGGCAGGCGATGCACCGGCTGCGGGCGACCCTGACTCTACATAGCCGACCCGGACGAGTCTCGGCGGCATCGGATTGATGATGACGAAATAGGCACCGTAGCCTGCCTGCGTTCCATTCAGCGCCAAGGATTCCCACGCCGCGGTGTCATAGGTGAAATGGAACTTGTCTTTCGGGTTTCCCGACGCCGTGGACCCGGCGGTCTTCAGCACATCGAAATAGTCGACGGGATCGGTGTAGCCCGCGGGATTGCGATCAGCCACTTCCGAATACCAGAGATACACATCGTGTGTCCAAGCGCGCAGGAAGTGATTCTCGGCAAGCACTGAGCCCGTTCTGTCGGGATATTTCTGCCCCGTGAAGGGATCGGTGCCCGAACGGGGCGCGGCGCATTGATTCGCGAACATCGCCTGCGGTTGGTACACGCCCGGTGTCCACTTCAACGCATCGCTCTTGGAAGATGCGCCGGAGTGTCCTCCGCCGCACGCCGCGAGCACAGAAGCGGCCGTCACGAGCCAAAGCATACGTCGGCTGTCCATCTTGACTTTATCCTTGTTCGAAGCCGTGAATTCTGCCGAACCCACCGAGATCACGCGCCGTGGCGCAAGAGAAACTGTGGACGGCGTCGCATCGGCCGTAAAATGCACGTGATGACTCAGGCACCTTCCGATCACCCGACCAATCCACGCGCCCATCTTGCGAGCTTGTACACGCGGGTGTTCGCACTCGTCGTTGCAGCACTCGTGGGTTATGCGGTTTTCCAGATTCTGTCGCCTTTCGCGAGCGCACTGACGTGGGCGATTTTGCTGGCGTTCATCTTGCATCCCATCAACTTGCGGCTGCGGCGCAAAATGCGCGGCCGCAAGGGCGTGCCGGCCGGAATTCTCACCACGCTCACGCCGATCGTGATTCTGCTGCCGCTCTCGGCGGTGTCCGTGCAGTTCGTCTTGCAGGTCTCGAGCCTGCTGCAACGAGTGCAGGATGCGGCGCGGCGTTTCGATGTGCATGGCTTTCAAGACTTGGGCCAATTTCCCTGGGTCATGCACGCGACCCGTTGGCTGCAGGAGCAGTTCTCGGTCAGCGCCCAGCAATTGCAATCCTGGGCCGTATCCGGCACCCAGGAGCTGCTGCAACGCGCGGCAGGCGTCGGCAGTTTCGTTTTCTTGGGCACGTTGAGCACGGTGACCGGCTTTTTTCTGATGATCGTGCTGCTGTTCTTTTTCCTGCGCGATGGCGATGTCATGTTCGCGCGCACTAAAGATCTGATTCCTTTCGACGACCGCCGCAAGAACTCGCTCATCACTCACATTCGAGATCTGACGCGCGCCATCGTATTCGGCACCGCGGTCACCGCCGCCGCGCAAGGCGCGATGGTGGCGATCGGCTTCGCTATTTGCGGGCTGCCCTCGCCATTGGTGTTCGGAGTGCTCGCCGCCCTGCTCTCCATGCTTCCGGTGGGCGGCGCCGCCATCATCTGGGTGCCCGGCGCCATCGCATTGTTCATGCAAGGCCGCTGGGGTTACGGCACGTTCCTGCTGGTGTGGGGCACGGTGCTCTCGAGCTTCGATAATTTGTTGCGGCCCCTGTTGATCTCGGGGCGCGCGCAAATCTCGACTCTCGCGGTATTTATCGGCGTGCTCGGCGGCATCTCCGCGTTCGGCGCGGTGGGTATCATCGCGGGTCCCATCATCTTGTCCGCGGCCCTGGTCTTGTTGCAGTACGCCGCCGAATAGCGCATGGACGTATCGCATCTACTGGACTCCTTGAACGAGGAGCAGCGTCAAGCTGTCACGGCGCCCCTGGCGCCGGCGCTCGTCTTGGCGGGCGCGGGCAGCGGTAAGACGCGGGTGCTGGTGCATCGCATCGCCTGGCTGATTCAAGTGGAAGGCGTGTCGCCGCACGGCATCCTTTCGGTGACGTTCACCAACAAAGCTGCGAATGAGATGCGCGGCCGCATCGAGAGTCTTCTGCACTTGCCCACGGCTTCGCTTTGGATCGGCACGTTTCACGGGCTCGCGCACCGTTTGCTGCGCAGGCATTGGCGCGAAGCGGGGCTCGAGCAGAGCTTTCAGATCATGGACTCGGACGATCAGACGCGCCTTTTGAAGCGGGTCTTGAAAGTTCTCAACCTGGATGAGACCCGCTGGGTGCCGCGCGAGATTTCCTGGTTCATCAATGCGCAAAAAGACGAAGGCCTGCGCGCCAAGGATTTCAAGGACGATGGCGATGCCAACCGGCGGCAAATGGCGAAGATCTATCAAGCCTACGAAGAAGCGTGCCGGCAAAACAACGTGCTCGACTTTGCAGAGCTCTTGCTGCGCGCTTACGAGATCTGGCGCGATCACCCTGAACTGCTCGCGCACTATCGCGCGCGTTTCCGTCACATCTTGGTCGACGAGTTTCAAGACACCAACACCATTCAATACCGCTGGCTGCAAATTCTGGCTGGCGCCGAAGGTTTGCCATTCGTGGTGGGCGACGACGATCAGTCGATTTACCGCTGGCGCGGCGCACGCGTGGAAAACTTGAATCAATTCCGGCGCGATTTTCCCGCGGCGCACTTTTTTCGTCTGGAGCAGAACTATCGCTCCACCGGCACCATTCTCAAAGCGGCCAACGCGCTCATCGCCAATAACTCGGGCCGCCTCGGCAAGAATCTATGGACCAGCGGTGCGGAGGGCGAGCGCGTCAAGCTGTACGCGGCGTTCAACGAACGCGACGAAGCGGATTTCATCGTCGATCGCGTGCGGCGCTGGTCGCAAGGCGGCGGTGCGCGGCGCGAAGCCGCCATTTTGTATCGCTCGAATGCGCAGTCGCGAGTCATCGAAGAGGCGTTATGGAATGCGCGCATTCCTTACCGCGTCTACGGCGGGCTGCGATTTTTCGAGCGCGCCGAAATCAAGGATGCGCTCGCTTATTTGCGGCTGGTGGCGAGCCGCAGCGACGATGGCTCTTTCGAGCGCGTGGTGAATCTGCCGCCGCGCGGAATTGGTGCGAAGACGCTCGAATCCATTCGCGCCCACGCGCGCGAGCACGCCGTCTCGCTATGGAGCGCGGCCGCAACCATCGTGGGCGATCTGCCGGCCAAGGCAGGTCAAGCACTGTTTGGCTTCATGTCGCTCATCGAGCGCCTGGCGGGCTCAACGGTGGGGCTTCCCTTGCACCAATCAGTAGATGCCGTGGTGCAAGCATCCGGCCTCATCGAGCATTACAAGAAGGAAAAAGGTGAGCGCGGCGATGCGCGCATCGACAACTTGAACGAGTTGGTGAGCGCCGCGCGCGGCTTCACGCCCGAGGCCGATGCCGAGCTCGGGCCGCTCGAGGCGTTTCTCGCACATGCCGTGCTGGAGTCGGGCGAATCGCAGGCCGACCCGTACGAGGACTGCGTGCAAATGATGACGCTGCATTCGGCCAAAGGGCTCGAGTTTCCGCTCGTGTTCATGACCGGCTTGGAAGACGGCTTGTTTCCTCACCAGCGCTCGATCGCGGATCTCGAAAGTCTCGAAGAAGAGCGGCGCCTTTGCTACGTCGGCGCGACGCGCGCCATGCGCGAGCTCATTTTGACTTATGCCGAGACGCGCCGTTTGCACGGCGTGGATACCTTCGGCCTGCCCTCACGCTTCATCGCAGAGCTTCCGCCCGCGCTCGTCGATGAGGTTCGACCGCGCGTGCAAGTGGCCCGGCCGCTGTTCAATGCACGGCGCCCGTTCGGCGCACGCGAGCGCGGCGATGCGCTTGCTTCCGAAGCCACGGGCTCCGTGCGCATGGGAAGCCGCGTGCGCCACGCGAAGTTCGGCGAAGGCGTGGTCTTGAATTTCGAGGGCAATGGGCCGCATGCCCGGGTGCACGTGAACTTCGAGCAACAAGGCGCGAAGTGGCTGATGCTGTCCTATGCGAATCTCGAGGTCGTGTAACATGGATCGGCTGTGAAAATCATCATTCTCGGCGCCGGACAAGTCGGCCGTACGGCCGCTTATCACTTGTCGCGCGAGGAAGCCAACGACGTCACGGTGATCGACCTCGATGAGGCGACCTTGCGCGATCTGCAGGACCGCCTCGACATTCGCACCGTAGCCGGCAATGCGGCGAGCCCCGCGGTGCTCGAAGCGGCCGGAATCGCGCGCACCGACATTCTGGTGGCGCTCACCAACAGCGATGAGGTCAACATGCTGGCCTGCCAGATCGCATGGACGTTATATCGCACGCCGAAAAAGATCGCGCGCGTGCGTTCCGCCGATTTCACCGAGCGCGAGAATCTGTTCGGCGAGACCGCCGTGGCCGTGGATGTGTGGATCTCGCCCGAACAGCTCGTCACCGAATACATCGCGCGTCTCATTCATTACCCGGGCGCGCTGCAAGTGCTGGATTTCGCGGACGGACGCGTGCGTCTCGTCGGCATTCGCGCCCTCAAGGGCGGGCTTCTCGTCGGCCAGGAGCTGCGCGCGTTGCGCGAGCACATGCCGAAAACCGACGCACGCGTGGCGGCCATCTATCGCGCCGGGCGCAGCATCAAGCCCGAAGGCAACACCGTCATCGAAGACGGCGATGAGATCTTCTTCCTCGCGGCTCGCAAGGATATCCGCTCGGTGATGAACGAGATGCGCCGGCAGGAAGCGCCTGCGCGCCGTGTGGTGATCGCAGGCGGCGGCAACATCGGCTTTCGCCTCGCTCGCGCGCTCGAAGACAAGAATCAAGTCAAACTGATCGAACGCGACAACAAGCAGGCACGGCGCGTGGCGGAGCGCCTGCAGAACACCATCGTGCTGCACGGCGATGCAGCGGACGAGGAGCTGCTGCTCGAGGAAAACATCGACAGCACCGACGTGTTCGCGGCGGTCACGAACTCCGAAGAGGCGAATATTCTGTCGGCGATGCTCGCCAAGCGCCTGGGTGCGCACAAGGTCATGGCGCTCATCAGCAAACCCGCTTATGCAGATCTCATCGAGAGCGACGCCATCGATGTCGCCATTTCGCCGCAGACGGTGACCATCGGCTCGCTCCTGGCGCATGTGCGGCGCGGGGATGTGGTGCGCGTGCATAGCTTGCGGCGCGGCGCCGCGGAGGCGCTCGAGGCAGTGGTGCATGGGGATGCCGACAGCTCGAAGATCATCGGCCGGCGCATCGAGGACATCTCCCTGCCCGAAGGCACGACGCTCGGCGCGGTGGTGCGCGGCGACGAAGTCATCATCGCGCACCATGACACGACGGTGCAGGCCGATGACCACTTGATCCTGTTCTCCACCGACCGCCGCCATATCGAAGCGGTGGAAAAAATATTTCAAGGCTCGGCCTCGTTCTTGTGAGCGCGTGAGCCGCCCATGAGCTTGTCCAGAACGGGCCTCGATCCCGCAAGCAGGGGGCCCGGTCGGAGGTCCCGCAAGGCCGCTTCGTGAAAGATATTCTGTTGCCGGTGGCGCACGTGTTTGCGCTGGTGATCATGGTGTTCGCGGGAACCATGTTGGCGCCGTTGGTGCTGGCCATCTGGGGGGGCGACCCGGCGCTGTTGTCCTTCATCGTCTCGTCAGTCGCGACATTTGCCATCGGCGCCCTGCTGTGGCTCGCCACGCGCCGCTTCAAGCGCGAGCTGAAGACGCGCGACGGACTCATGCTGGTCGCGCTGAGTTGGGTGGCGCTGCCCGCAGTCGCGGGCTTCCCGTTGTGGAACTATCTGAACATCGGCTTCACCGATGCGTATTTCGAAGCGGCATCGGGCCTCACCACCACCGGCGCCACCGTTCTGTCAGGACTCGAATATTTGCCGCGCTCGATCAATTTGTGGCGGCACTTGCTGAGTTGGCTCGGCGGCATGGGCATCATCGTGTTGGCGGTTGCCATCTTGCCGTTGCTCGGCGTGGGCGGCATGCAAATGGTGCGCGCCGAGATGCCCGGCCCCATGAAAGACCGCAAGCTCACGCCGCGCATTGGCCAAACGGCCAAGCTCCTGTGGGCGGTTTATGCGGGGCTCACGACGGCGTGCATCGTGAGCCTGAAACTGGCCGGCATGGATTGGTTCGATGCCGTGTGCCACGGTTTCTCGACGCTCGCGTTGGGAGGCTTTTCCACTTACGACGCTAGCATCGGCCATTTCAACTCCATCGCGATCGAGTGGATTCTGACGCTATTCCAAGTGCTCGCGGCGCTCAACTTCGCAACTCATTATCTCGCGTGGAGCCAGGCGAGCTTGAAACCGTATTTCGCCGACGCGGAAGCCAAGGCCATCGTGTGTGTATTGGCGGTGAGCTGCATCGGCATCGCTGCATTTTTATACTTGCATGGAGTGTATGCCGACCCGGGCACCTCGTTCCGCCATGCACTCTTCAACGTGGTCGCCATTGGCACCGACTCGGGCTTTCATACTCAGGATTTCAACCGCTGGCCCATCTTTGCGCCCATGTGGATGATGTTCCTGAGCTGCATCCTCGCAAGCTCAGGCTCGACCGGCGGCGGCATCAAGATGATTCGCACGTTGGTCTTGTTCAAGCAAGCGAATCGCGAGTTGAACCAGCTCGTGCATCCCAACATGATTCGACCGCTCAAGGTTGCGGGCGTCGTCATCGAAAACCGCACCGTATTTGCCGTGCTTGCGTTCGTGTTTTTGTATTTCATCAGCATCGTCACGTTGGTGTTCATTCAACTGGGAAGCGGACTGGATTTCATGACTTCGCTCTCGTCGGTGCTCGCCTGCGTAAATAATGCCGGGCCGGGGCTGGGCTTGGTCGGGCCGGGAAGCAACTATGGCGTGTTGAGCGATTTCCAAACCTGGGTCTGCTCGGTCGGCATGCTGCTCGGCCGCCTTGAAATTTTTACTTTATTAGTGCTGTTCTCGCCCATGATCTGGCGTAAGTGACTTCGCGGCGAATGAGATGATTGCGCTGTTGCAGCGCGTATCACACGCATCCGTCACGGTGGCCGGGGAATGCGTTGCGCATATTGAAGTCGGACTGGCCGTGTTGGTCGGCGTGGAAAAATCCGACACGGCGATAGACGCTTGCGACTTGCTACAGCGGCTTCTCTCCTATCGCGTCTTTGCGGATTCCGCCGGGCGCATGAATTTGAGCCTCAAGGACATTGGCGGGGCGCTCCTGTTGGTGCCGCAATTCACGCTGGCCGCTGAGACGCGCAAAGGCTTGCGGCCGTCGTTTTCGTCATCGGCCGCACCGGGGGCGGCACGCGAAATGTTCGAACATCTCGTGGAAGCGGCGGTCCAAGCCCACGATCCGGTCCGGCACGGCCTATTCGGCGCACACATGCAGCTCAACCTGACCAATGACGGGCCGGTGACTTTCTGGCTCGAAAGTCAGCGGCGCGCATAATGCGACCGGGGCCGCAGGTTTTTGGGTGCGGCTCAGTTCGAAGTGCCGCTTTGGCGTATGATCAAGGCGTTTTTACGCGGTATCGAGGCCTGTATGTTTGACTCAAAAATGTTGCTGGTGATTTTAGCGATTGCGCTGGTGGTGTTTGGTACCAAACGCTTGCGTTCCATCGGCTCGGACCTGGGCTCTGCAGTGAAAGGCTTCAAGCAGGCCATGAACGAGGGCGAGTCCGATGAGCATCTGCGCCAGATCAAGCAAGAGCGCGATGCGGAGTTCGAAGCGGCGAAACGCGAGGCTGAGGCCAAGGCCAAGACGAACGCATAGTTTCCGCGTGCAAGCCTCGCATGCCCGCTCGATTCGGCCGCACCGGACTTGGCCACATCGTGACTAAGCTCCGCTAATCTGCGGCGCTCTGCACCACGCCGTTTTCTCGAATGCTCGACATCGGTTTTTCCGAAATCTTGCTGACCTCCGTCATCGCCCTGGTGGTGTTGGGCCCCGAGCGTCTGCCCAAGGTCACGCGTCAAGTCGGCAATTGGCTCGGGCGCGCGCGGGTCATGGCGCGTCAGTTGAGCGAGCAGCTCGAGCGCGAGGTGCAGGCGGCCGACATCAGTAAAGACATCCATCAGGCAATGAACGCGGGGTCGCCGACCGCGAGCTCGACCGTGCATGGCGCCACCTTGCCCGCGGGAGTCGAAAAGCGCGTGGACATCGCAACCGTCGCCAGCGTTGAAACGATCCCTGGCGTCGCAACGATCCCTGGCGTCGCAACGATCCCTGGCGTCGCAACGATCCCTGGCGTCGCAACGGTCCCCGGCGTCGAAGCGGTTGCGGGTGTCGAAACGCGCGCCGGCCAACTCGTCGCCGTGCCGCCCATTCCAGATACGATCCCGGCCGCACCCATCGCCATGCCGCCACCCGAGAGCGCACCGGAACCGATCAAGCCCGGGCATGACTGAAAATTCCAGCGGCCTTGCCGAAGGCACGCTGATCTCTCATTTATTGGAGCTGCGCGATCGCTTGTTGAAGGCGCTTCTCGCGGTCGGCATTTGTTTCGTGCCCTGCGCGATGTACATGAACCAGCTGTTCACGTTCGTCGCCAAGCCTCTCACTCAAAAGTTGCCGGCCGGCGCGAGCCTCATTGCCACCAGCGTGGTTGCGCCATTTACCGTGCCGTTCAAGCTGGCGCTCGTTGCCGCCATCGGCCTCGCCATGCCATTCGTGCTGTATCAAGCATGGGCGTTCATTGCGCCGGGGCTGTATCGGCACGAGCGGAAATTTGCCGTGCCGCTGCTTTTGTCGAGCGTGTTGCTGTTCTATGCGGGCGCGGCATTCGCCTACGCGGTGGTGTTTCCCGTGATGCTGAGTTTCTTCGTCACCACGACGCCGGCCGGCGTTTCCATGATGACCGACATGGCCAGCTACCTGGATTTCATCATGGTGCTCGTGCTCGCCTTCGGCGCAGCCTTCGAGGTGCCCGTCGCCACCGTGCTGCTCGTGTGGACCGGGCTCGTGCGCATTCAGACCCTGACCAAGAATCGCGGCTTCGTGCTGCTGGGCATTTTCATCGTGGCGGCCTTTCTCACTCCGCCCGATGCGGTTTCGCAGAGCTTCATGGCCATTCCCATGTATATTCTCTATGAGTTGGGGATCGTCATGTCGAAGCTCTTGCTCAGAGACAAGATCGCGCAGCGCGAAGCGCAGGACGCGTGAGCTCGTCAGCGCCCGCGATGGGCGCGACCTGGCTCGGCCAACCGCGTGGCCTCGCCACGCTGTTTCTCACGGAAATGTGGGAGCGCTTCACCTACTACGGGATGCGCGCCATCCTGGTGCTGTTTCTCGTCTCCGCCGTCAGCACCGGCGGCTTTGGCATCGACGACAAGGGTGCCACGGCCATCTATGGCTTGTACACCGCGGGCGTGTATCTCGCGGCGTTGCCGGGCGGCTGGATCGCGGACCGGCTCATTGGCGCACAGCGCGCCGTCATCGCCGGCGGCGTGCTCATCACCGCGGGGAATACGCTGCTTGCGCTCAGCAACACCCCGAAGCCCTTCTATCTCGGGCTCGTGATCATCATGCTGGGCGTTGGCTTGCTCAAGCCCAACGTCAGCACGCTGGTCGCTGACCTGTATCCGGAAGGCGGCGCTCGCCGCGATGCCGGCTTTACCGTCTTCTACATCGGCATCAATCTCGGCGCGGCGCTCGGACCATTCGTCACCGCGTGGGCACGCGCCCAGTTTGGCCAGCACGCGGGGTTTGCAGCCGCCGCCGCATTCATGGCTCTAGGCGTTGCGCAGTTTTTGCTCACACGGCATCACTTGATGGGCGCCGGGTTGCGCGCTCACTCGAGTCACCCGGAATTGCGCGCCAATGCGCCCGGTGATGATGCGAGGGCGCATCGATGCGCGCGGCGGCAGCTCATCGTGGGCACGGCATTATTCATCGGCCTGATTTGCGCCGTCTGGTTCGGCTTCATTCCATTGCAGGCCGTGGGCCTTGCGCAAACCGCGAGCTATCTGATCCTGGCGGTCGCGTTGGGATTTTTCGGCTACTACCTCTTCCTCGCGGACTTGTCGCGCGCTGACAAGAAACGCGGCTGGGTGATGCTGGTGCTGTTTCTCGGCAGCGTTTTGTTTTGGGCCGGCTATGAGCAAGCGGGCTCTTCGTTCAATCTGTTTGCCGAGCGCTACACCGACCGGTATATCGCGGCCTTCGGCTTGACCGTTCCGACCGAGTGGTTTCAAGTGCTGAATCCTGCATTCCTGCTGGTGTTTGCGCCGCTGGTGGCTGCGCTTTGGGTCATGCTCGCCCGACGTGGGCTGGACCCTTCCGCCCCCGCGAAGTTTGGCTTGGCCGTGGTCATCATGGGGAGCGGCTTCCTGGTGATGATGATCGCTGCCTCGCGGGTCGCGGGCGGTGTACGGGTGTCGCCCAATTGGCTCATCCTCACGTATTTCCTGCACACCATTGCCGAGCTCGGCTTGGGGCCGGTGGGCTTGAGTTATTTCACGAAGCTCACGCCGCGCCGATTCGTCGGCCAGATGATGGGCATCTGGTTCTTATCCCTGTCGTTGGGCAATCTGCTCGCGGGGCTGATCGCGGGCCAATTCGATGCGCAGAGCGTCGCCGCCATGCCGGCGCAGTACTTGCGCATCGCGCTCTTCTCCATGAGCATCGGATTCGTGCTTCTGCTGACGAGCGGTTATGTGAAACGGCTCATGGGAGATTTCGAGGCGGCGGCATGAGCGCCCCGGTATCGCAGACGCCGGCCGCGGAGCTCAGCTTCAAAGCCATTGCGCTTTCTGTCGTGCTGACTGTGGTGCTCGCATCGGCCAACGCCTACGTCGGTCTATTCGCAGGTCTCACGGTCGCTACCGCCATTCCCGCAGCCGTCATCGCGATGGCCGTGCTGCGCTTGTTCGGCCCGCCGAATATTTTGGAGAACAACATCGTCTCGACCGGCGCATCGGCCGGCGCCTCCATTGCCGCGGGCGCCATTTTCACCATGCCAGCGCTCATCTTGCTGCATCACTGGACGCATTTCGATTACGCCTGGACTCTCATGATCGTGGGACTGGGTGGTGTACTGGGCGTGTTGTTCTCGGTGCCGTTGCGGCGCACGCTCATCATCGATCAGAAGCTCTTGTTCCCTGAAGGCGTGGCGGCTGCCGAAGTGCTGAAGGTCAGCGCGAATCCAGGCGAGGGTGTGCGGGCGCTCGGACTCGCGGCGCTTGCCGGCGCGGCATTCAAGCTCTGCACTTCAGGTTTTCGCTGGCTGCCCGAGACGCTCGTCGTCAAGAGCTTCGTCGGCGCGCGCGGCATCGCATTTTTCGGTTATGGATTTTCGCCGGCGTTGCTGGCGGTGGGCTACATCGTTGGCCTGAATGTCGCGGTGCTCGTGGCGCTCGGCGGATTCTTTTCCTGGTGGCTCGCCATTCCTTTGTACAACGTGTACTTCGCCGCAGCGGACCCGGTGCTTGCGCCGAAGCTGGTCGGCCTGGGCGCCGAAGACGCGGCGTTCATGATCTGGCGCGCAAAGGTGCGCTACATCGGCGTGGGCTGCATGCTCACCGGCGCATTCTGGGCGATGTGGTCTTTGCGTCATTCGCTGTGGCGCGCGGTGAGCTCCGGAGTGTCCGCGCGCTCGAGCGGCGCCGTGGCGCAGCAAGAGCGCGACTTGCCCATGGGCGGTGTGCTGATTGGCATCGCGGTGCTCGTGCTGCCGCTGTTTCTCTTGTATCGCGCGGTGGTCGGCAGCGTAGGCGTCGGTCTTGCCATGGCAGTCATCATGGTGCTCGCGGGATTTCTGTTCTCGTCGGTGAGCGGCTACATGGCGGGGTTGGTGGGCTCGTCCAACAATCCGGTGTCCGGCATCACCATCTGCACCATCTTGTTCGCATCGCTCGTGCTCATGTCCATGATCGGCAAGGACGCGGCGATCGGCGCCGTGGCCGTGGTGCTGATTGGCGCGGTGGTATGCAGTGCTGCATCCGTCGCCGGCGATAACTTGCAAGACCTGAAAGCGGGCCACCTCATCGGTGCAACGCCTTGGCGTCAACAAGTCATGCTCGCCATCGGTGCGCTCGCGAGCGCCGCCGTGATGGCGCCCATCATGAATGTGCTGCTGTTCGCCTACGGCATCGGCGAGCCTGCACACGCCGGCGTCAAGGCATTGCCCGCGCCGCAAGCCAATCTGGTCAAGTCGGTGGCGGAGGGCATGTTCGGCGGCACATTGCCGTTCGGCATGATTGCCTTCGGTGCGGTGATTGGCGTGCTGATTGTTTTGGTCGATCTGCAACTGAAGCGCCGCGGCTCGCGCTGGAGCGCGCCCGTTCTTGCGGTGGCTGTCGGTATTTATCTCCCTCTCGATACCTCGACGCCCATCCTGGCGGGCGGCTTGGTGGCGGAGTTCGTCGATCGCTGGCACGCGCGGCATACCGCACCCGCGATGTTGGAACAACGCAAGCAAAACGGCATGCTGTTCGCGGCCGGCCTCATCACGGGTGAAGCGCTGATCGGAATTCTCATCGCCATCATGATTTGGGCCAGTAATAATCCCAACATCATGGTGCTCGGCCGGGAATGGCCGGCGGGGCAATGGATTGCCGCAGTGCTCCTGTTCGGATTGTGCTATTGGATATATCGCGCCGGCACGGCGCGCGGCGGACACACCGTCTGATCGAGCGCGCCGCTCACGATTCCAGCTACTCGCTCAAAGTACCGCTCAACAGCGGTGCGGATGCTCGCAATCCACTAGTCGTCGAGAAACGGCAGCGGTGGATCCTTGGGCGGAGCCGGCGCCTTGGGCACGGGCGGATGCTCCAATGTATTGCGCAGCCGGCCCAGCAAACGCTCCCACGTCATGCGCAAGCGCACGTAATGCTTGTCCCACTCCTTGGCCTCCGAGATTCCGGACCCGAGCAGCCGCAGCGTGCTCTTCTCGCCTTTCACATCGAGCAGGAAATCATCGACGATGGCGGTGTCGCTCGGAGGAAATTGACGGCTCGGCAGATAGATGAGGCGCAGCCGACGGTTGGTCTCGAACACATCGATATGGGCTTCGCGCAGGTCGGCTGGAGTCTTGCCCACGCGGTACAAGCCGCCGCGGCGCGCATCGATTTGCGCAGGCGCATGCCGCCAGATCAAGATCAAGGATGGATCCAACAGTGCTCGCCAGATGCGGGCGACCGGCACCGAAACCTCGATCAGATGCGCATAGCCTCGGGTGCTCGTGCGCGCTTCCGGTTTGGCGGCAGGCTTCACGGAAGCGCTCGATGAATGAGGCAGGTCATGGCCGAGCCATTGTGCCAGCAGCGCAAGGCTTCGCCGTGAGGAAGTTCGCGATGTTAGAATTTCCTCCGAGGAGCACGCCCATGGATTTCGTCAACATCATTGCCGCATTGGCGCTCGTTCAATTCATGCTGTTCGGCTTTCAGACAGGCAGCGCACGCGGCCGTTACAACGTAGCGGCCCCGGCCGTCTCGGGCCATGAAATTTTCGAGCGCTATTTTCGCGTGCAGCAGAACACGCTCGAGCAGCTGATCATGTTCGTGCCCTCACTCTACATCTTCAGCTTTTACGTGAGCGCGCGTTGGGCGGCCATTTTGGGCGTGGTCTATCTCATCGGCCGCCAGATCTATTCCGCCAGCTACGTCAAGAACCCTGCCAAGCGCAGTTTGGGTTTCATGATCACCGCATTACCCGTGCTGGCGCTTCTGGTTGGCGGGCTGGTCATGGCCGTCGCGCACGCGTTGCGCGCTTGAGCAGCGGCTAGCGAGCGGCGTTGCCGCGCGCCTGATGACTAGCGCGCGGGTGCGCGGCGCAGCTCTTTGTCGCGAGTCTTGCGCCGGTCGGCGAGGCTCGTCATTTCACCCACCGAACGAGCATCTTTCGGGAAATTCGATACACCGATGCTTACGTTGATGCGAATCATGCGCGAGCGCACGTCGAGCGTCGTGTTGTAGACATTGTGGCGCAGCCGGTTCGAGACCAGCTCAGCTACTTGCGGATCGGCATCCACCAACAATAGCGCGAACTCATCGCCGCTGAGCCGCGCCGCGGCATCGCTCGCTCGAATGCTTCTTTGCAGACAGCGGCTGACCAATACCAAGGCCTCGTTTCCTGCGGCCAGACCGTAGCTTTCGTTGATGCTCCTGAGCTTGTCGACATCGACATGCAGCAGTGCGTAAGGCGTCTTGTCGCGCTCGGCTTGCGCGTGCTGGCGCTGCAGCTTCGCATTGAACGAATGCAAATTGAGCATGCCGGTCAGTGCATCGTGATGGTCGAGCATTCGCAGCTGCGCGCGTGCGCTGCTGACATCCGCCGACAAACTCGAGGTCAACAAGGCAGCAACGACAAAGGGCAGCAACGCAGCTGCCGTCACGAGCCACTCGCTCGAGCTACCGAAAGCAAGGCCGTGGAAGGCGACAGAGCCATGGATAGCAGCAGAGCTGTGGATCGCGGCAGGGCCATGGATCGCGGCGGCGCCGTAGCTTATGCAAATGACGAGCGCTTGCCCGAGCGCGGTCGTACGTCCGAGCCAACGAGCGCTGATCATCAAGGGCAGCAGCGCCACATTGATCAGCGGAGTTGTCATGGTTTGCGTAACCCACAAGCCACTCAATATCAAAATAAGCGCGCACCAAGAGGCCGACGAAAACCAGCGACTCTTGGAACGGCCCTGCTCATGGGCTAACGCGCTCGCGCCCGGCCCTGTCTTGCTTGCGCTCGTCTGAGGGATTTCGTCGTCGTTCAATGCCATTGCGCGCTGGCGCCCGTGCGTGCTGCGCGGGCAAGCTCCTGCAGCGCCCTGCGCGCCTCGGCGTCCGTTCCCAACGCGGCCGCCGACTGCACGTCATCGCTCGCCGTGCGCGGCAATACGATGTCGGGCTCGATGCCGATGTGATTGATGGAGGTTCCCGCCGGCGTGTAATACAGCGACGTGGTCAACTTCAGCGCGCGATCCTGGCTCAGCGGGAAGACGGTTTGCACCGAGCCTTTGCCGAAAGAGCGCCGGCCGATCAGCACGGCGCGGTGTTGATCCTTCAACGCACCGGCGACGATTTCCGCCGCTGAAGCCGAGCCCGCATTGATCATCACCACCATGGGCGCGCCGTGCAGGTCATCTCCCGGAGTGGCATCGAGCTCGAAATTGGATTCTTGAGTCCGTCCCTTGGCAGTCACAATCACGCCGTGGTCTAGAAACCGGTCGGCCACCGCGACGGCCGACTCGAGCACCCCGCCGGGATTATTGCGCAGATCCAACACCACGCCGCGCAATGGCTTGCCTGAGTTGCGCGCGATGAGCCCGCGTAGGGCCGCTTGCAAATCCGCGGCAGTCGTGTCGCTGAACTGAGCAATTCGCACGAAGCCGAATTCGCCGCTCATCCATGCGGAGCTCACACTGTGCAACTCGACTCGCGAGCGCTGCAAGATGAATTCGAGCGGCTCGAGAATATTCTCACGCTCGATCATGAGCCGCACCTTGCTGCCGTCGGGTCCGCGCAAGCGCCGGCTGACTTCACTCAAGGTGGCCGATTCCAGCGCCACGCCGTCGATACTGACGAGCACGTCTCCGGGAAGGATACCGGCGCGGGCAGCGGCGCTCCCATCGATCGGAGTAACGACGAGGATGTCGCCGTCCTGCGCCGACAACTCGAGGCCAAGGCCCGAGTAATTGCCGCGCGTATCGATCTTGATTTCATCGAAATCCGCAGATTCGAGAATTTCGGAAAACGGATCGAGTGCGGAGACCATGCCGTGAGTCGCGGCCTGCAGCAGTTGATGATCGCTGACCGGCTCGACATATTCTTCTTTCACCCGCACAAGAACCTCTGCGAGTGTTTTTGCATCTTCCACCGGCAACGCCTCCGATGAGCCTTGCGCTGCCGCGCCGGTGCCGCAGGCCGCCAGCATTCCGGCGAAAAGCATGGCACGAACACTTCCAATGCAACTCGGCTCGAGGAGCCGATGCTCGTGCGCGCTTGCATCGGGCGCAGTGAATTTCCGAGCCATAATCAATGCGTCCGCTTGAGCCAGTTGCTTGGATCGACGGGGTTCTTGCCCTGCCTGATTTCGAAGTACAGCGCCGCGTCACTCTCGTCGTGCAGGCCGGCGATGACATCGCCGGGCGTCACGGTATCGCCGGCCTTCTTGTAGAGCACTTCGCTGCGCCCGAACAATGTGAGAAAACCTCCGCCATGATCGACGATGAGCATGAGACCCAAGCCCTGCAGCCAATCGGCGAACACCACCCGCCCATAGTACGGCGCTCGAACCTTGACGCCCGGCTGCGCCGAGATCACGAGCCCATTCCAAAGCACCGAACCGTTCTGCGCGACGCTCCGCACTTGGTGAAAGCGCACGGTGATCTTACCCGCGACGGGCCACGGAAGCAGGCCGCGCATCGAGGCGAAGCTCTTGCGTGCGCCGAGTGAATAAGACGGCAGCGTGCGGCGCAGGCTTTCGATGACCGCCTGGACGGACTGCTCTTCGCGTTTCATTCGTGCCAGCCGCTCGCTCGCGCTTTGCACCTGCGCGCGAAGCGTCGCGACCGCCGACTTGCGCTCGTTGCGCGCCTCGCTCAGCGCAATGAGCTGGCTGCTGGCCTCCGACTCCAGCGCATCGAGCGCGCGCGCTTGCTCGGCGATCTCGCCTTGCAACGCATCGAGCCGTGCAAGATTCGCATCGATGGAAGCGATGAGCCGCGCACGCGCGTTGGCGAAATAACCGTAGTACGTGCTCATGCGGCTTTGCAAGGCCGCATCATCTTGATTCAACCAAAGCTTCAGGCGGTCTTCGCCGCCGATCATATACGCCGCGGTCAGCTCGCTCGCCAACTCGCGCCGCTGCCCTTGCAACAGATCGCTCGCGCTCCTGCGCTCGAGCAAGAGTTGAGCGCGTCGTGCCTCAAGAAGCTTTTGCTGGGTTCGAACGGCATCCAGCGCGCGCCGCCGCTCGGCCACCGCGAGGTCCGCGCTACGCAATTTCTCAGACTCGGCATCACGCCGCTTGCGATCGGATTCAATCTGCGAGCCGAGCTGCCCCATGCGCTCGCGCAACTCGCGCAGCTTCAAGACTTGCTGCGCCTCGTCGGCGCCTAGCGCGAGCCCCGCAAGCAGCACGAACAAACAAGCGTTGACTCCGCGGGAGAAGCGCATGGGTGCCGCAAGCATACAACCCTCGAATGCTATACTTGCCTTGGCTCAAGTACATTTTCCGCCCGCCTCATGCAGCATCTCATTCTCTACCTCGGCAATCATCCTTATCTCGCGGGCGCCACGTTCGTCGTGGCGATTCTGGTCATCGCGAACGAGCTGCGCGAACGCGCGCATGCGTTCGCTGCGGTGAGCTCGGCGCAAGCGGTGCAGATGATGAACCGCGGCGCGCTGTTGCTCGATGTGCGTGACAAAACATTGTTCGATGCGGGACATATCGGCGAAGCGCGCAACGTGCCGTTGGCCGAATTGAGGAGCGAGCCCAAGTCTGTCGAGCGGTGGCGCGAGAAAACTGTCATTACCTATTGCGATAGTGGCATGCAAGGCGGCGCGGCGGCGCGTGCCCTGAACAAGCTCGGCTTTACCAAGGTGTCCAATTTGGCCGGCGGCCTCGATGCCTGGCGCAAAGACAATCTGCCGGTGGTGAAGGCGGGCAGAGGTAACGGCCGGTGAGCGCGGGAAACTTTCGATGAGCGCGCCAAAAGTCGTCATGTACGCGACGGCCTGGTGCCCCTTTTGTCAACGCGCCCGCAATCTTTTGCAGCGGAAGAACGTCTCTTTCGAAGAGATCGACGTTGAGTCGGCGCCGGATGCGCGCGCGCAGATGCGCGAGAAGAGCGGCCGCACCAGCGTGCCGCAGATTTTCATCGGTGAGCGGCACGTCGGAGGTTTCGATGACTTGAGCGCGCTCGATCGAAGCGGTGAGTTGGATCAGTTGTTACAAGCATGAGTGCGAATATGGAACCAGAGTCGGGCGGCGAATCGGGCGGAGTGCAGATCACGTTGCAGAGCGTGTACTTGAAGGATTGCTCGTACGAGTCGCCCAATGGGCCGCGGCTCCCCAACAATCAGAGTTGGGAGCCCAAGTTTCAACTGAACATGAACACCACGGGCGATGAGATCGACAAAGACGTACGCGAAGTCTTGTTGACGGTCACGTTGGAAGCCAAGCAGGGCGAGGCCACCATGTATCTGGTCGAGGTCAAGCAGGCGGGCGTTTTTTCCATTGCCAACGCATCGGATGAAGACATGAAGCGGCTGATCGGAAGCTTCTGTCCGAACGTGTTGTTCCCCTACGCGCGCGAAGCCATCTCGGATTTGATCATCAAAGGCGGCTTTCCGAATTTTCTATTGCCGCTGGTGAACTTCGATGCGTTACTCGCGCAAGCGGCGCAAGTTCCGCAGACCAGCGCGATGAACTAGACACGCTCGGAGCCGGCTCCATGGAACGGATCGCGGTGGTCGGCGCGGGGTCCTGGGGCACGGCGCTCGCCGTTCATTTCGCCCGCAAGGGCTTCGCCACGAGTTTGTGGGGGCGCGATGCGGATCGCATGCGTGCCGTGCGCGCGGCAGGGCGCAATCAGCAATATCTCCCCGACACGCGGCTCCCCGCCGAGCTCGAAGTCGAAGCCAATCTTGCCAAGGCGCTCGCAGACCGCGATTGCATCATCATTGCCGTACCGTCGGCTGCATATCGCGAAACGCTGACGGCGTTGCAGCCGGTGCTGCCGCCCATGGCCGGCGTTTGCTGGGCCACCAAAGGCTTCGAGCTCGAAAGCGGCAAGCTGCCTTTGGAAATTACAGTGGAGATGTTGGGCGCACGCCAACTCGCCGTGATTTCCGGACCCACGTTTGCGAAAGAGGTGGCGGCAGGACTCCCCACCGCTCTCACGATTGCGTCGAGCGATGCGGCCTATGCACGGCATGTGGCCCATCTCATCGCCGCGCCGTCGTTGCGCGCGTACACGCAAAGCGATGTGCTCGGGGTCGAAATTGGCGGTGCGGTCAAGAACGTCATCGCCATCGGCGTCGGCATTGCGGACGGCCTGGGCTTCGGCGCCAATGCGCGCATTGCGCTGATCACGCGCGGTCTAGCCGAGATGATGCGGCTCGGATCTGCGCTGGGCGCGGTGCGCGAGACCTTCACCGGACTATCGGGCCTGGGCGATCTCGTGCTGACGTGCAGCGATGATCAGTCGCGCAACCGCCGCTTTGGCATTTCCATCGGAAGAGGCGAACGCGTCGCTGACGCACAAGCAGCCATCGGACAAGTGGTCGAGGGCGTGCGCGCAGCGCAGGCCGTCAACACCGTTGCGCGCCGGCTGAATATCCAGATGCCGATTTGCAGCGAGGTTTATCGAATCTTGTACGAATCGCGCCCGCCAATGGATGCGGTGCGGGCGCTGATGACGCGCGAATTACGCGCCGAAGGTGACTAAAGGCCGAGTAACGCGGACATCTGGAGCTCATTGCACGTTTGGCCTATCACAATCGAATAGCTCGATCTTGCTGCTCTTCGTTCCGAACTTGTTCACTCGCTTTCCCAAGGGTTAACCACTTCCAACCCTGCAGCCGCGAATGGTGCGGTGTCGCGTGTGGCCACGGCAAATCTCTTGGCCATGGCGATTGCGGCAATGTAGCTGTCGCCGGGCCCGCGGGGCTAAGAGAATTCGTTCTGCCGCCAGGCTTCGTACAGAACGACGGCCACGCAATTCGAAAGGTTCAAAGAGCGTGAGCCTGCGCGCATGGGTACACGCAGCCAATGCTCGGCCGCGATGAAGCTCGCCGCGGGTGTCGCACTCAGGCCGCGGGTCTCAGGCCCGAACACGAATGCATCGCCCCGCTTGAATTCAACGCTCGTGTAATCGCGCGTGCCCGTCGTTTCGATGCCGAAAAATCGCGTGCTCGCCAGCGCCGCAAAGCATTCGCTGGCATTCGCATGTACGTGGACTCGCGCCATCTCGGCGTAATCGAGTTGCGCGCGCTTCAGCTTCGATGAATCCAGAGTGAACCCCAAAGGTCGAATGAGATGCAGCTCAGCGCCGGTATTTGCACACAAGCGAATCACGTTACCGGTGTTCGGCGGAATCTCAGGCTCGACCAAGACAATGTGAAACATGCATTACTTTACGTCTAGAGTCGCACGAAGCCGTAGTGGCGGCGAGAGGTGGGGGGAGAGTCGGCGGACCCAGAGTGCCCGCGAGTCGCGTCCGCGCAGGCGAAAGCTGCGCGCACGCTTGAGCGCGCTCGATCAAGTCGTCCGAAGACTCTCCCCACACGCCTCGCCGCCGCTGCGAACTCATAAGAATTCATACGGATATACTTGAAACTCATGTCAGCCGCATGCGAAAGCCGATCGAATCCGCTGCAGCTCGAATTTTGCGGTTTGACGTTGAATTCCCCCATCGTGCTGTTGTCCGGGTGCGTGGGCTTCGGCGAGGAATACACGCGCGTCGAGGGCTTTTCCAATCGAGATGCCGGCGCCATCGTGTTGAAAGGCACTACGTTGGCGCCGCGGCTCGGCAACCCAGCGCATCGAATATACGAAACCGCTTCTGGGATGCTGAACGCAATCGGCCTGCAGAATCCGGGTGTGGATTACGTGGTGCGCAACATACTCCCCACGCTCGATTTCGGCGAGACCCGCTTCATTGCCAATGTGTGCGGTTCCACCATTGAAGAATATGCCGAAGTGACGCGGCGTTTCCATGATTCGCCCATTGATGCCATGGAGATCAACATCTCGTGCCCGAATGTCAAAGAGGGTGGTGTTCAGTTCGGCAACTATCCTGAGATGTCGGCGCGCGTGATCGAAGCCTGCCGCGCGGCGACCACGAAGCCCCTCATCACCAAGCTGTCGCCCAATCAAACCGACATTCGTGAAAACGCTCGGCATTGCATCGAAGCGGGCACCGATGCGTTGGCCGTGATCAACACCATCATGGGAATGGCCATCGATGCAGAGCGGCGAACTCCGGTGATCGGCAACGTCCAGGGTGGCTTGTCAGGCCCCGCCATCAAGCCCATCGCCTTGCTCAAGGTTTTGCAGGTTGCGGAAGTCGCTCGCGCCCACGGCATCCCGATTTTGGGTCAGGGAGGCATTCACACGGCGCTGGACGCCATCGAGTTCATGATCGCAGGCGCCGCGTGCGTGGGCGTCGGCACGTCATTGTTCTACGATCCGTTCGCGTGCAAGAAAATCAACGCAGGCGTTGTCGATTATCTGCAGCGTCATGACCTGCCCTTGAAGGCGTTGTGCGGAAGCTTGCGCTCGCCGAGCGCGCATGAAGCCGAGCTATAAAGCTTTCGCGCAGTGTCGCGGTCGAAGCGCGCGGCTCAGGCCTTGGCCGGCGGCGCTCCGGGCGCCAGGGCCAGCTTGATGTCGCGCTGGCGCATGGCATCGAGAATCTGAAAGTTCACCGCTTGCGTCAGATCCGGTAGCGGACGGGTGGTGACGTCGCGGGTGAAAAACGTGACCTCGAATTGCAGCGACCACTCACCCACCGCTTTCATGTAGCAGCGATCGAAGCGAGCGTTCGACTCGGCGCGCACCGCCGTCTCGACCAGTTTCGGAATGTCCCGCAATGCATCCATTGGCGTCTCGTGCGCCAAGTTCAAAGTCAGAAGCGCCCGCCGCTCCTCGTGAGGACCCAGATTCCGGATGCGGCTCTTCAAAATGTCTGCGTTCGAAAGAATGATGGTCTCGCCGGTTTCGCTTCGCAGACGCGTGCTCTTGATGCCGATGCGCTCGACGACGCCGGTGCAGGTATCGATGTTGAGGTTGTCACCCACCACGAACGGCTTGTCGAGCGCGATGGCAAGCGATGCGAACAAGTCGCCCAACACATTTTGCAGCGCCAAGGCGACTGCGACGCCGCCGACGCCCAAGCCTGCCAAGAGCGCAGTAATGTTCACGCCCAGGTTGTCGAGGGCGAGCAGCGTGACCAGCGCCCAGATCAAAGTCATCGAGACGAAGCGGATGATCTCGAGCGAGCTCGTGAAGGAGCGGTCGTCCTCCGGTACGCGCGTCTGCTTGAATTGCAGGTAGAACTGGACGGCGCTCGCCGCCCACAGCCCGACCTGCAGCAGCAACAGAATCACCACGGCATTCGAGCTGAAGATATGCAGGCGCGGCGGCAGCTCGAGCACAGCCTCCGCCGCGTATAAGGCCACGGCAAGGAATACGAATTGCTTGGTGTGACCGGCGAGGTACGCAATCATGCGCACCGCGAGCGAATGCTGCGCGCCGGTGAAACGGGTATAGCGCGATGCTACCGCGCGGCGGATCAGCATGAGCAGCGAATACACGCCGACGAAAATCAGCACGGCCGTGATCCAATCCACCAGCGTGTTGCCGAGCGCTACGGTTTCAGACACGCCAAACAGGCGGCGGATGAGTTCGTGGATCACGTCAGGGTTGAGAGCGGTTGCGGAAAAAATAGGGCTTTCAGTCTAGAGGAATGGCGCGCTAATCGCGATCCGTGCGCTCATCGCCGAGCTCTTCAACGGCGAGCGCGCATCCACAGGCAATGGCGCCGTGCCGCTGATGAAATTCGGTTCAACCCTCCATCCCCAGCTCCTTCATTTTTCGGCTCAAGGTATTGCGTCCCCAACCGAGAAGTTTTGCCGCATCCTGCTTCAAGCCATCCGCGCGGCGCAGCGCGACGCCGATCAAAATTCGCTCGACCTCGGGAACCGCCGTATCGAGCAGTCGCTGTGTTCCGGACTCGAGCTCTTGTTCGGCCCAGTGGGCGAGCTTGTTCATCCATTCGGAACTCGGCGCGCCGCCATTCCCATGGCCACCCAAATCCGGCGGAATATCCTCGCCGCGAATCTCGCGCCCAGGTGCGGTAACCGTGAGACGCCGGCACGCATTCACGAGTTGACGCACGTTGCCGGGCCAATCGAAAAACACCAGCGCCGATTCGGCGCTCGGCCGCAGCTGCTTGGGCTCGACGCCAATCTCCACCGCAGCCTCGCGCAAGTAATGCCGCAACAGCTCGGGGATATCTTCGCGCCGCTCCCGTAAGGGAGGAATCTCGATGCGAATCACATTGAGTCGATGCAACAGATCTTCGCGAAAATGGCCCGAGACGACACGCGCTTCGAGATTTTGATGCGTGGCTGCGATCACGCGCACATCGGCTTTGACCGGCAGCTGTCCACCCACGCGATAAAACTCTCCCTCGGCGAGCACCCGCAATAGCCGGGTCTGCAGCGCAGGCGACATGTCGCCAATCTCGTCGAGGAACAGCGTGCCGTGATCGGCCTGCTCGAAACGGCCGCGCCGCAAGGTGTCGGCACCGGTGAACGCACCCTTCTCGTGACCGAACAGCTCGGACTCGAGCAAGTCGGCCGTGAAAGCCGCTGTATTGAGCGCGACGAACGCCGCGTTTGCGCGCGGGCTGTGCCGGTGCAGCGCCCGTGCAACGAGTTCTTTTCCCGTCCCGGACTCTCCGGTAATCAACACCGTCATGCTGGATCTCGACAGGCGGCCGATGGCGCGAAACACCTGCTGCATGGAGGCGGCCTGGCCCAACAGCTCCGGAATGCTGCCGCGCCCCGCTTCCGCATCCGTCGACACACTTGCCTGCTGAGACGCGCGGCGCACCAGATCCACGGCCTTGTCGATGTCGAAAGGCTTGGGTAGATACTCAAAGGCTCCCCCTTGATACGCGGCGACGGCGGCGTCCAGATCCGAGTGCGCCGTCATGACGATCACCGGCAGGCCCGGGCGCATACTTTGAATCTCTCGCAACAAGTCGAGGCCGCTCTTGCCGGGCATGCGAATGTCGGTCATCA
This sequence comes from uncultured Steroidobacteraceae bacterium, assembly GCA_964247385.1. Classification (GTDB taxonomy): domain Bacteria; phylum Pseudomonadota; class Gammaproteobacteria; order Steroidobacterales; family Steroidobacteraceae; genus TMP-86. Next base: position 26,193 of record CAXTUB010000005.1, read on the forward strand.
GCACATCGGGGGTCTCGGTGCGCAGTGCCGCGAGCGCCGAGTCGGCTTGATCGAAAGACTTCGCGAGCATGCCGCTGCTCTTCAGCGCCTTCTCGAGCACCCAGCGAATCGAACCGTCATCGTCGATCAACCAGACATGCAGAGGTTTCGCACTCATTTCGAGCTCAATGGCAGAGAGAGGGTGAACAACGTGCGGCCCGGCGCGCTGTCGAACTCGATCAAGCCGCCATGACGGCTCACCAAATCTTGGGCGATGCCGAGTCCCAATCCAGTGCCGTCCGGCCGGCCCGAGACGAGTGGATAGAAAATCGTGTCGCGAATGGCGGTTGGCACACCCGCGCCGTTATCCTCGAATTGGATGGACGCGACCAAGCGATGCCGCGTCGCACCGATGCTGACTCCGGTGGAGGCGCGCGTGCGCAACGTCAAGGCCGGCGCCTCCTCATCGCTGCCGGCGAGCGCATGCAATGCATTGCGCCCCAGATTGATCATGGCTTGAATGATGTGGTTCGGGTCGACCGTGAGCGCCGGCAGGCTTGGGTCATAGTCGCGCACGATCTGCACACGCTCCGGTGCTTCACTGCGCAGCAAGTGATACACGCGCTCGAGCAGCTCGTGCACGTTGATCAACTGCTTGGCGGGAGGACGGCCGGGCCCCAGCATGGAATCGAGCAGATGCGTCAGACGGTCCGCTTCGCTAATGATCACGCGCGTGTACTCACGCAGCGACGGATCGAGAAACTCGCGCTCCAGCAGTTGTGCGGCGCCGCGCAGTCCTCCGAGCGGGTTCTTGATCTCGTGCGCAAGCTGCCGAACCATGAGCCGGCTCCCATCAAGCTGCGCGAGCAAGGCGTTCTCGCGCGTCAGCCGCCGGTGTTGCGTGATGTCTTCGATTTCCACCAAGAGCCGCGAGCCATGACGCCCGAGCGTAATCTGCGTGACCGCGCAATCCAGAATACGGTCTGTGCCATTGCTACCCGGCCAGGACAGTTCGCGCTGCACCACGCCTTCGCCTCCGGTACGCGCTCGCTCGAACAACGGCACCAGTGTTTCCATGCCGCGCGATAACTCCGTGATGCGCTTCCTCAACGCTTGGTTCGGGCCCAGACCGAGCAGGGTTTGCGCCGCTGCGTTCATGTAGTCGACCCGCAGCTCCTCGTCCAGAACGAATACGCTGGTCAGCAGCGCATCGAGTAGCTCGTTGGCTTCGACCGGAAGCGGCGTCGACAACTCAGCCGACACGCGCCCGCCGCGTGTTCGAGATCAGCGCGCCGGAATGGCCGGTCGAGGGATGCGGCGCAAAGGAGATTGCGCCTGGGGAGACTGGGGCGAAAGAATCGAGGTTTGATGGATATAGAACGTGATGCGCGGCGTCGTCTTGGTATCGCCGGTGTTGGTGTCGGTCACCGTGGCGACCACCGTGTGCGCGCCGCGAGGCAAGTCGGTCAAACTGAAATCCAGGGCCGCGGGCGATTGGTTCTCGACGACCTTGCCGTCCAGGATGAGCGCGATGACTTGGTTGGCCTTGAGCGCCGGCGCAATCTCGATTTGCACATTGACACTGGGATCGTTGAAAGTTTGCTCGGGCTCCGGCGCGACAATGGCGAATGATGCGTAATCCACCGCCGACTTGGGCTCGTCGGGACGCTTTCCGCCGCTGATTCGCGGCGGCGGCGGCGTATTGAAACGAGCGGCCGCGGCGCCGGTTTGCGTGACGATGCGCTGTGCGCCCGGCGTCGGCTGATCGGAAAAATGGATCACGCCATGCTCGTCGGTCCACTTGTAAACCGTCGCCGCCGGCAAGGCAGCGGCGAACCACAACGCCGTTGCGCCGATGCCGATCGCGAGAGCGTTTCGGTGCATAGATCGTCAGCATAGCCCCAACGGCCTTCGATACCTACTCCCGCTTTTGAGCGCCGTGACCGGCGTCACCTGAAACCGCTGCGCCGATTAACTTAAGCGCGCCTGACCTCTGAGCGAGCTCACAAGCTGTAATACATTTCGAGCTCGATGGGGTGCGTGGTCATGCGTAATCGCGTGACCTCTTTCATCTTGAGATCGATATACGCATCGATCAGGTCGTCGGTGAATACTCCACCCGCTTTCAAAAAGCCCCGATCTTTGTCGAGATAGTCCAATGCCATGTCGAGGGAATGGCACACGGTCGGTATTTTCTTGTCTTCTTCGGGCTCCAAGTCGTAAAGATCCTTGTCCGCCGCATCGCCGGGATGAATCTTGTTCAGAATGCCGTCCAGCCCCGCCAACAACATCGATGCGAAGGCGAAATAGGGATTCGCGGTCGAATCCGGAAAGCGCACCTCGATGCGCCGGGCCTTGGGATTCGCGATCCAGGGAATGCGAATGGAGGCCGATCGGTTGCGCGCCGAATAGGCGAGTTTCACCGGCGCTTCGAATCCCGGCACCAAGCGCTTATAGCTGTTGGTGCTTGCGTTGGTGAAAGCATTCAGAGCGCGCGCATGTTTGATGATGCCGCCAATGTAAAACAACGCCGTGTCGGAAAGACCGCCGTATCGATCGCCCGCGAATAATGCTTTTCCATCTTTCTGGAGCGATTGATGCACATGCATGCCATTGCCGTTGTCGCCGACGATGGGCTTCGGCATGAAGGTCAACGTTTTGCCGTAGCCATGCGCGACGTTCTGCAAGGCGTACTTCAAAATCTGCACCTCGTCGGCCTTCTTGGTGAGCGTGTTGGCGGCCACATTGATCTCACCCTGCCCAGCGGTCGCGACTTCGTGATGGTGCACCTCGAACTTGAGACCCAGCTCTTCGCAGGCCAGTGACATGGCGGTGCGGATATCTTGCTGCGAATCCACCGGGGGCACAGGAAAATAACCGCCTTTGACGCCAGGCCGGTGACCGCGATTTCCCTCGTCGTACTTTTTGCCGGAATTCCAAGCGCCCTCGTACGCATCGACCTCGTACGAGCAGCCATTCATCCCGGACGAATACGACACACTGTCAAAGATGAAGAACTCGTTCTCCGGCCCAAACAGCGCCGTATCCGCCACGCCGGTAGATTTGAGATAGGCCTCCGCACGCTTGGCGAGCGAGCGCGGATCACGCGAGTAGCCCTGCATGGTCATGGGCTCGATCACATCGCAGCGAATGCTCGCCGTCGTCTCTTCGTAGAAAGGATCGATGACGGCGGTGGCTGCGTCCGGCATCAAGATCATGTCTGACTCATTGATTCCCTTCCAGCCTGCAATGGACGAGCCATCGAACATCTTGCCGTCGGAGAAAAACCCTTCATCGACCAGCCGCGCTGGGATGGTGACGTGCTGCTCTTTGCCCAAAGTATCGGTAAAGCGGAGATCGACGAATTTAGCTTCTTTTTCCTTGATCAATCCGAGCACTTCAGCGGGAGTCATGCGGTTCTCCAAGCAGTCGACGATAATGATGTGAAGACAGGCGTGTACGGCCGGTGCAGCAACTGTGCCAAATCAACCAGCCTGCAAATTCAAAGGCTTGACTCTTGCGAGCGCCACGTCACGCGTTATTTTAGTGCGTGCGCCGTTTCGGTGCGCGCAAATTGCGCACGTTATGCGCCGGCATCATGTCGGGCTTCCAACGCCCGGCCGTGCAATACTCGCCGGCTTTTTCCATGACTGAGCCGGCTTTTTTCATGACTGAAGTAAATCGTGGCTAACGGTGCGCCGACGACTTTTCAGGATTTGATTTTTAGGCTGCAAACCTATTGGGCACAGGCGGGTTGCGCCATTTTGCAGCCGTATGATCAAGCCATGGGCGCCGGCACGTTTCACGCCGGAACATTTTTGCGGGCCATTGGGCCCGAGCCTTGGAGCGCCGCGTATGTTCAGCCCTCACGAAGGCCCGCCGATGGACGTTATGGCGACAACCCATTCCGGCTGCAGCACTACTTTCAGTTCCAGGTCGCGATCAAGCCTTCACCCGATGATTTGATGCAGAGGTACATTGGCTCGCTCGAGGCGCTGGGTCTCGATCCACTGGTCCATGACATTCGTTTTGTTGAAGACAATTGGGAATCGCCCACGCTCGGCGCCTGGGGTCTTGGATGGGAGGTCTGGTTGAACGGCATGGAGATTTCCCAATTCACCTACTTTCAGCAAGTGGGCGGGCTGGATTGCAAGCCTGTGATGGGCGAGCTCACGTACGGACTCGAGCGTTTGGCCATGTACTTGCAGGCGCGAGACAGTGTCTACGACATCGTGTGGGCCTCGAGTGAGCGCGGCCAAGTGACCTACGCCGATGTGTACTTACAGAACGAGATCGAGCAATCGAGATACAACTTTGAAGTAGCCGATGTGCCCGAGCTGTTGCGGCGATTCGATGCGGACGAGCTCGAATGCCGCCGCCTGCTCGATGAGAAATTAGTGCTGCCCGCCTACGAGCAGATGCTCGCGGCGTCTCATGCGTTCAATCTGCTCGATGCGCGCCGAGCCATTTCTGTGACCGAACGCCAGCGTTTCATTCTGCGCGTGCGTACCTTGGCGCGTGCGGTTGCCGAGAGCTACTACGCGAGCCGCGAAGCATTGGGCTTTCCACTGCGCCAGCAATGACGCGTGACTTTCTGTTCGAGTTGGGTTGCGAGGAGCTACCGCCAAAAGCACTCACTGCCCTCAGCGAGAGCCTTGCGCAGGGCGTAGGCGAAGGACTGCGCGCAGCGGGCATTTCGTTCGAACGCATCGAGCCATTTGCAACGCCGCGCCGGCTCGCGTTGCTGGGGAGCTCCGTGCTCGATCATGCGCCCGAACGTCACGTCGAGCGCCGCGGTCCCCCGGTGAGCCAAGCCTTTGACGGCAAGGGTGCGCCGACCCAAGCCGCCATTTCGTTTGCACGAACGTGCGGCGTGGACTTGGCGCAATTGACGCGCGTGAAAACGGGGAAAGGCGAATGGCTTGCATTCTCCGGCACCGAAGCGGGCGCATCCACACGCGATGTATTGCCGCAAATCATTGCACGCACGCTCGATGCATTGCCGATTCCTCGCAGGATGCGTTGGGGGAGCAGGGATACCGAGTTCGTTCGTCCCGTGCATTGGGTGGTTCTGCTGTGGGGGCCCGATGTGCTCGACGTGCAAATTCTAGGAATGCAAGCCGGGCGCGAGACCCGCGGGCATCGGTTTCATGCGCCGCAGAGCAGAGCAATCGATACACCCGCGCAGTACGAGGCGTTGTTGCACGGCTTACACGTCGTTGCAAGCGTGGCGAAGCGCCGGGAAATCATTCGTCAGAGCGTTGCGAGTGAAGCGGCCCGCATCCTCATCGACGCTCGCCCGTCGCAGGCCGTCATCGAGGAGCCCTTGCTCGATGAAGTGACTGCGCTGGTGGAATGGCCGGTGCCGTTCGTAGGAAATTTCGATGCGAAGTTTTTGCAGCTGCCGCGCGAAGTCGTGGTCTCGACGGTGCAGCATCATCAACGTTACTTTCCCGTCGAGACCGCCGATGGACAACTGACCCATCAATTCATTGCAATCGCCAATATCGAAAGCCGCGAGCCTGAAAAAGTGCGCGCGGGCAACGAGCGCGTGGTGCGGCCCCGCCTCGAAGATGCCTCATTTTTCTGGTCACAAGATCGCAAGCACTCCCTCGCCGAGCGGGCCGCGCAACTGGGACGAGTCACTTTTCAAACAAAGCTCGGGTCGTATGCGGACAAAACACGCCGAATCGAAACGCTCGCGCGACGTATCGCCGACGCTTTGGGCGGAAGTGCGTGGGTCATGCAGGCGGCTGCCTTGGCCAAGGCGGATTTGTTGACCGAAATGGTCGGTGAGTTTCCCGAGCTGCAAGGCACCATCGGCCGCTATTACGCACTGCAAGAGCATCTGCCGGCGGAAGTTGCCACGGCGTTGCAGGAACAGTATTTGCCGCGCTTTGCCGCCGACACCTTGCCCGTGACCACGGCCGGACGAGCACTGGCGCTCGCCGACCGACTCGATACATTGGCCGGAATTTTTTCAATCGATTTGAAGCCGACCGGCGCCAAAGATCCTTTTGCGCTGCGCCGCGCCGCTCTCGGTGTGCTGCGTATTCTGCTCGATGCCAAGCTCGATCTCGATCTGCGGGAATTACTGGACCTGGCATGTGGGTTGCAGCCAGTGCAGCGGCCGGCCGCTGTCGCCGAGACCTTACAATTTTTATTGGATCGCTTGCGCGGGCTCTATCTCGAAGTCGGCCATGGATTCAGCGGCGAAATGTTGGATGCGGTGCTCGCAGTCGGGTCGCGCGCGCCGGTGGACATCGACGCCCGGCTCAAAGCGCTGCGCAGCTTCTTGCAATCGAGTCACGGCGCAGATCTCACCGCAGCCTTCAAACGCATCTCAAATATTTTGAGAAAGACGCAGCTCGACGCGACGGTGCGAGTCGATCCCACGCACCTTGTCTTACCCGCCGAGCGTGCGCTGCACGACGCGCTCGAGCAAATTCGCGTGCCGTTCAACCAGGCGCTTGCGGTGCGTGATTATGCTGAAGCGATGCGGCTTCTGACCGGATTGCGCTCGAGCACCGACGAGTTTTTCGATTCGGTGATGGTGATGGATGAGGATCTTAAGCTGCGCACCAACCGGCTCGCGCTGTTGCGTGAGGTGCAAGCGCTGTTCTTGGTCATCGCGGATCTGTCGCAGCTGCCGGGCTAGCCCGCTCGACACTCGAGGCCGCGATGCAATATTTCCGATCCCTGGTTTTCACGGTCTTCTTTTTCGTGTTCACCGCGCTTTATTCGGTCATCGTTGCGGCAACGGCTGTTTTGCCCTTACGTTTCCGCTACGCAACCGTGCGCGGCTGGGCACATGCCGTGCTCTGGACCCTCAAGATCATATGTAGGCTGTCGTATCGCGTGGAGGGCCGGGAAAATATTCCCCCAGGCAGTCACGTCTCCCTGTGGAAGCATTCCTCGGCCTGGGAAACCGTGGCCATGATGGTGGTGGTGCCTTCGGCTACGTGGGTTCTCAAGCGCGAGCTGGTGAGAATTCCACTGCTGGGCTGGGGCATTGCGGCACTGCGTCCCATCGCCATCGATCGACACAGTCAACGCACGGCCATCACTCAAGTGGTGGAACAAGGGTGCGCGCGTCTTGCCGACGGGCTCTGGGTTGTCATTTTCCCGGAAGGCACGCGCATGGCGGCCGGTGAAACTCGACGGTATGGATCGAGCGGCGCATTGCTTGCTTCGGCGGCGCGCACAAAAATCATTCCAGTCGCCCACAACGCCGGGCAGTATTGGCCTCGGCGGGGGCTACTGAAGCGGCGCGGGGAAATTCGCGTCGTCATCGGCGAGCCGATCGAGCCCGCACCGAACGATCCACGCGCCACCGGAGAGCGCGTTCAGCGTTGGATCGAGGCCACGGTGGCCTCACTCGGCGGCGCATAAACGCCAGACGCTACACGTCGAGGTTGGAGACCTGCAGCGCGTTCTTTTCGATGAATTCGCGCCGCGGCTCAACCGAATCACCCATGAGCGTCGTAAAGATTTCATCCGCGGCTACGGCATCTTCGATTCGCACTTGCATGAGCCGGCGCGTCTCAGGATTGATGGTGGTATCCCAAAGCTGCTCGGCATTCATTTCACCAAGACCCTTGTAGCGCTGAATGGTCTGACCTTTCTTCGCTTGATCGAAAAGCCAAGTCATGACGGCTTTGAAGCTCGGCGCTTCGAACCGTTCCTGGCCCTTCGTCACGTACGCTCCTGAACCGATGAGATCCGTCAACATTTCACCGAGCGCCGCAATGCGGCGATATTCGGCCGATTCGAAGAATTCCCGCGGCAGATGTTTTTCGGTGGTCAGGCCATGCTCCGCGCGCAGTAAATTAATGCGCTGAACACCGCTAGGACCTGTCTGCACTTCGACGCGGTAACGTCTCGCCACATCATCGAGCGAGTTCATGCGCTCTTCGGCGCGCCGACACCAATCGCGCAGCCAGTCAATGCGGTCAAATGAGTCTCCACTGACCGGCGGCAAGTACACTAGAGCCTCGAGAAACTTTTCGTCATATCGACGCGACCATCGCTCCACGATGGCGCGCACCTCGACAAAACGGCGCGCCAACGCCTCCAGCGCAGTGCCTGATAAGGCAGGCGCATCCGCATTCACATGCAGCGCGGCGCCATCGATGGCAGAGCTCAAGAGTGCCGCGCTCAGCTCGTTATCGTCTTTGACATACAGCTCTTGCTTGCCCTTTTTGATTTTGTAGAGCGGCGGCTGCGCGATATACACGTGTCCGCGCTCGATGAGCTCAGGCATCTGTCGATAAAAGAATGTCAGCAACAGCGTGCGAATGTGGCTTCCATCGACGTCCGCATCAGTATTGTGCGCACAGATTCCACCCATCCCAGCGATAAAGTTTTCATCGCCCTCAACCGAAAAATCGTACACGTACCCGCCGGTGGGCTCGACTTCTTTGATCTCCGTGACTTTCAATGCGATCAAGTCGCCGTCAATGGGTTTGAAGCGCCGCTCGCTCGTTTCAGCAGGCCTCGCCAAATACTCTGCAAGAAGCGCCGCATTGACATGACCACGCCACACGGCATCGAGCCGATGTAAATCTTCTCTCGCAGAGACATTCACTACCCAGCGACGACTTTTGGATTCGCCGTCCTTTCCGCGAATCTGTCGGGCGGCACCCTCGGGTTGAACTTCCGTCACGCCGGCCACGACTCCGAAAGAGCTCAGGAGATAGAGGACGCCGCTGGCGATATCGTACGACGAAGTTGCAAAGGCAATCTCGCTGCTTCCCACATCGCCGCCGCCCAAGAGATATCCGCGTAGGAAGGAGATGCGCAAATCATCCGAGACATTGAAAACCAAATCGGGAATCCGTTTCGAGCTTGCATCGGCATCACAAAAGCCGAAGATGCACTGCCATGTCAGTGCCGCAACTCGGTTGACGAGTTTGAGTTCCACGCAGGTTTGCTTGGATGAGTAACTAACCGCCGGGAGCCCGAACGTTCGATAGAACCTTTCCGCCATCTCAGTCAAGCAGTGGCCATTCCCCAGACCCAAGCTCAAGCGAATTCCGCCACGCTCCGAGCTGCAACCGTCCGCCAAAAAGAAACCGAGCAGGGTCATGAGATCTTCATTGACCGTCAAAAAGCGCGGAATCGCATGAGCGGAGAAATCCCGCGGGCTCAACTGAAAATCCTCCCGCTCACCGAACCAATCGAGCTCAGCTGGCGCTACCTCCGACAACAGCATGTGATCGCAAACCGAATTGCCGCCCGAGCCGCGGGACTGGACCTGCCACGTTTTTTCGGTGCGACCTGGTGCCGGCTGCACATGTTCCACCAAGCATCGGTCTGCGCCGATGGCGACCTTTGATTCGGTGAGCTGCGAATTGGCCGAGCGATGTTCCGGAATTCCTGCTCGAAAATAAGCCTCGACCGCCGGGCCACGCACTTCAATTTGCGTGGCGGCGCGCGGGATGGCACGTAATTCACGGAACAGATCAATTCGCGAAGGCGCATCGCTCGGCAAGCGGATTTTACGTGGCGCGACCAGCTCATCGCCCAGCCGAAGATCCTCACCGCGCTTCAAGCGGATGCCGCCTTCGTCATGCACGAACACGCTATGGCTCGAAGTCACGCGAATGTTCCGGCCGTACGACGTACTCACCCGATAGAGTTTTTCTCGCAAGGGATGGCGAATGACGCTCTTGATCGGGCGCAAGCGCACTCGATGATCTTGGAGCCCAAAGCACACGACCTCGCCAAGATCCGAGCGTGAGAGTTTGTCGACTTTTCCTTGCGGATCCGCGCGATGCAGAATCGCGTCGATGAAATGGCCGATTTTCACCATTCGAACGCCGTCAAACGGACTGCGTTGTTCGCTGCCGGTGTGTGGCTTCACGAAGACATGATCTTCGCCGTCCACGCTCATGATGATGATGCGGTGATAACGCAATTTGTCGGCATCGAAGTCATCGCGCCCGATTCCGCAGCCAAGCGCGGTGATGAGCGTGCCAACCTCGGCTGAGGAAATCATCTTGTCGAAGCGCGCTTTCTCGACGTTCAGGATTTTGCCTTTCAACGGCAGGATGGCTTGCGTGCGCCGGTCGCGACCCTGCTTCGCCGAGCCGCCAGCAGAATCACCTTCGACTAGAAAAATTTCGGACAGCGCTGGATCGCGCTCCTGACAATCCGCTAGCTTCCCGGGAAGCCCGGCGATGTCGAGAGCGCCCTTCCGCCGCGTCATCTCGCGCGCTTTTCGCGCAGCCTCGCGCGCGCGCGCTGCCTCGAGAATCTTGTTGACGATGGCTTTGGCTTCTTGTGGGCGCTCGAGCAGAAACTCCTCGAGCCGCTCCGCTACGGCGGCCTCGACTACGCCCTTCACTTCGGATGAGACGAGCTTGTCCTTGGTCTGCGAAGAGAACTTCGGATCGGGAAGCTTCACGCTCAAAATGGCAGTCAGCCCTTCGCGCGCATCGTCGCCCGTGGTCTGCACTTTTTCCTTCTTGCCGGCCGCTTCCTTTTCGATATAACTGTTCAGAGTGCGTGTCAGCGCCGCCCGGTAACCCGCCAAGTGGGTACCACCATCCTTCTGCGGAATGTTGTTGGTGTAGCAGTACATGCTTTCTTGATACGAGTCGTTCCATTGCATCGCAACCTCGACTTGAGTCGAGCCTTCGCGCATTTGGAACCAAAGCACCGAGTCATGAATCGCCGCCTTGCTGCGATTCAAGTGAGTGACGAAAGCCTGCAACCCTCCTTCGTGCTGAAACACTTCGCTCTTGTCATCGCGCTCATCGATGAGCTCGATGCGCACGCCGGAGTTGAGAAACGACAATTCACGCAGCCGCTTGGCGAGCGTGTCGTAATTGAAAGAGATGTTCGTAAAGATCTGCCCGCTCGGCTTGAAACGGACGGTCGTGCCTCGCTCGTCGGTTTCGCCGACGACCGCCAACGCTGCAACCGGCTCGCCCAAGCGATATTCCTGCCGATGAAGCTTGCCATCGCGACGGATCATCAACTCCAAATAATCGGAAAGCGCATTGACCACAGACACGCCGACGCCGTGAAGGCCGCCCGATACCTTGTAGGATGAATCATCAAACTTACCGCCCGCATGCAGCACGGTCATGATGACTTCAGCAGCCGAGCGCTGTTCTTCCTCGTGGATATCGACCGGAATTCCGCGGCCGTTATCCGATACCGTGATTGATTCGTCCGCGTGAATGGAAACTCTGACGCAGTCGCAAAACCCAGCGAGCGCCTCATCGATGGCGTTGTCGACGACCTCGAAGACCATGTGATGGAGACCCGATCCGTCATCGGTGTCGCCGATATACATTCCAGGACGCTTCCTGACCGCATCCAGGCCGCGTAACACTTTGATTTTACTGGAGTCGTAAACTTCAGGTTCGAGCATGCAATGTCCAGGGGGAAGTTATGCGCAATGCTACCACATGATGGTGATATTTATTTATAAATCATCAGCTTATGCTGTTAAATGTGTGGATCGGCACGAGCATGAAGGCAGACTCTTCAAGGCGTCTGAATCCCTGCATGAACTCCCCTAGGCGGCGATAGCCTCTTCCCACGACATGCGTACTCGCAGATCGCCATTCGATGTTTCACGTGAAACATGGTGCGGCATGAATGCTGGCCTCTGCTGAGCGATCAATGACTGAGTCGACCGCATCGTGTGCGTTAACTCAGTTTGCCGTCCAACAGGGCATAGCTTTTTGTTTGAGCCGCGGGGATCTTGTCGACTACCCGCTTCAGCGCCGCGGATTCTGGATCGAGCGATGTCAGAATCAACTGGGCATGCGGTGGCAGCGCTTCCAAGAGCCGGCCGACGTGCACCGCGTCGAGTTCCGCGGAAGGATCGTCCAGAAGTAGAAGATGTTTGGAAAGAGCCTGCGCTTCGAGGAGCTCTAGTTGGGCAAGCAGCAGAGTTGCCGCGATGAGTTTTTGCTGGCCGCGAGATACTCGATCTCTTGCCAACAGGCCATGGACTGAAACCGTAAGCTCCGCACGATGTGGGCCCACTTGGGTTACCCCACGATCGCGGTCCGATGCCCAGTGGTCGATCAATGATTGATCCAAAGTATGATCAGCTGACCAGCCTCTGCGGTAACTGACCTCAATGTCCTCGCCCAGAATACGCCGTCCGAGATCCAGAAGCTTGGGGCGCAGCCGGTCCACATAAGACTCGCGCATCTGTGACATGCGGGTTCCGTAGCGCACGATTTCACTATCCCATGCATCACATACGGATTTTGGCATTTGAGTCTGTAAAGCGGCATTTCGCTGCCTCAGCGCTTTCCCATAGCCCTTCCACTGATCCATAAAACCAGGTTCCACGTGGAACAATCCCCAGTCGAGGTACCTGCGCCTCTGGCTCGGGCCTCGCTCGATGAGATCGTGGACTTCTGGATCAATCGCCTGCACTGGCAACTCCAGTGCGAGTTCAGACAGCGAGTGAATTTTTTGCGCATTGATACGAGCGATAATTCCGGCCCGATCGCCTTGAATGCCAACGCTGCGCTGCTGTGACGAGTCTGAGAGCTGCGCATGCAGGACGAAATGATTGGCGCCGCGACGAATGAGGTGCTCGGTTTTGTGCGTTCTGAACGAGCGGCCGCGTCCCAGAAAATAGATCGCCTCAAGAACCGAAGTTTTGCCCGACGCGTTGGGCCCTGAAATGAGGGTGAGGCTGGGTGCTAATTCCAGTTCCAGCTTCTGAATAGAGCGGAAATCCGAAACCTGCAAAAAACGCAGGCTCATAAGAGAACTATAGACGCATGGGCATCACGACAAAGCGTGCAGCCGCTTCTCCCGGCGATTTGATCAAACAACTGCTGTTGCTGTCCGTCAGCCCCACCTCCACTTCAACTCCGTCTACGGCGGAAAGCGCATCCAGCAAATAATTCACATTGAATCCGACTTCAAGCTCATCTCCAGAATAGGAAACCTCGATTTCCTCTTCCGCTTCTTCTTGTTCAGGATTGTGTGCCTGGACGGTCATCGAGCTACTTTTGACCGACATGCGAATACCGCGATATTTTTCATTTGACAAAATCGCGGTCCGCTGCAGAGCTTGACGCAGCACATCGCGGTCCGCCGATACGGAATGCGGCGGTGCAGCAGGGATCACCCGAGAATATTCTGGAAATCTGCCATCAATCAGCTTGGAAGTGAATCGAATATCCCCAATTTGGGCGCGAACGTGATTAGTACCAATGGCGAGCTCGACTTCCCCTTCATCTTCCAAAAGCCGCTGCAGTTCCAGCACTCCTTTGCGCGGAACGATGACTTGCTGCTTGGTGGTTTTCGCTGCAAGCGCAACTTCGCAGATCGCCAAGCGATGGCCATCGGTTGCCACGGCGCGCAACGCCATGTCTTCCATTTCGAGCAGCATGCCGTTCAGGTAATACCGAACATCTTGCTGCGCCATGGAAAAGTGGGTCTTATCGAGCAGAACGCGCAAGTCCTTGGTCGCGATCCGGACGTTTTGCTGTGCATTGATGTCCTCGATGACCGGAAACTCCGTCGCCGGTAAGCACGCCAACGTAAATCGTCCACGCCCAGCCCGGATGGTGACCTTGTCTTTTTCCTGGCTCACATTCACCGTGGATTGACCGGGGAGCGCTCGCAAAATATCGAGGAACTTCCGTCCCGGCACCGTAATGTCGCCCGCTTGTTGTACCTCGACCGTGCATGCAGCCACCAGCTCGACTTCTAAGTCCGTGGCCGTGATGAGAAGCCTCGACTCTCTCACGGTGAGCAGCACATTGGCGAGAATGGGCATGGTTTGCCGGCGTTCCACTACGCCGATGACCGCCTGCAGAGGCGCCAGCAAATCTTCGCGTGCAACGGAAAACTTCATAGTTGTTCTTCCATCTCTCAAAGAATTCAAAGATTAAGGTATTGATAGTGATGATTATGAAGCACTACAACTTCGTGGATAACCAAAAAATACGTTTCAGAATCAGGCCGCTGCGACGCTGAAATCGTGCCCGCTATTTGTCCAATATCAGACCAAAAACTGTGATTGCGCTGTGCGTAACTTTTGGTTACCGCTTCGTTCACATCTTTTGCACATCAACCCGTGAGTGTTCTCAACAAATTGAGATAGTCCTCGCCCATGCGGCGTTCGCTTTCGCGCAAATCCTTGATGCGCTTGCACGCATGCAGAACTGTGGTGTGGTCACGCCCGCCGAAGGCATCGCCGATTTCCGGTAGGCTGTGGTTCGTGAGCTCTTTTGCCAACGCCATGGCGACTTGCCGTGGCCGGGCAATCGAACGGTTGCGCCGCTTGGAAAGTAAATCTCCGACGCGAATCTTGTAATACTCGGCCACGGTCTTTTGTATGTTCTCGACAGTGACCAGCTTTTCTTGTGCGGCGAGCAGATCGCGCAAAGCCTCTTTAGCAAATTCCAACGTGATGGGCCTGCCGGTGAAGCGCGAGTTAGCGACCACACGGCGCAGCGCTCCCTCGAGCTCGCGGACATTCGAACGAATGCGCTTGGCAATGAAGAAGGCCACTTCGTCAGGAAGCTCCACCGCCGCAATTGCGGCCTTACTCATGAGGATTGCAACGCATGTCTCGAGCTCCGGCGGCTCGACAGCAACGGTGAGACCCCAGCCGAAGCGCGATTTCAAGCGCTCCTCGAGACCGTTGACCTCTTTAGGATAGCGGTCGCACGTCATGATGACCTGCTGCTGGCCCTCGAGCAGGGCATTGAACGTGTGAAAGAATTCTTCCTGAGAGCCTTCCTTGCCCGCGAAGAATTGAATGTCGTCGATCAGCAGCGCATCGAGCGAGCGGTAGGCGGTCTTGAATTCGTTGATGGTGCGATGCTGAAGTGCTCGCACCATATCGCCGACGAAGCGCTCGCTGTGCACATAAGCAAGCTTCGCGTCCTTGCGCTGCGCCTGGATGGCATTGGCCACGGCATGCATCAGATGGGTCTTGCCGAGCCCCACACCTCCATAAATGAATAAGGGGTTATAGGCGCGGCCCGGGTTACCCGCGACCTGAATCGCCGCGGCTTTGGCCAATTGATTGCTTTTTCCCTCGACGAAGTTGTCGAACGTGAATTCAGCGTTGATGCGGCTGCCGAGCACTTGCGCTTCGGCAGGTCGCGGCCGGCTGGGCGGCGGCGGCGGAGGAATGACGGGCTCTTGCGCACGGCGCGAGCCGACATCCAAACTTACATGCGGTGCTTCGTCGCCCGAAAAAGTTTTCAGCAACTCATGGATGCGCACGAGCGCGTGCTCCGAAACCCAATCGATGACGTACCTGTTCGGCGCCAGCAGCTGCACCTCGCCATCGCGCTCCATGGCCTGCAATGGCCGCACCCACGTGTTGAATTGCCGCTCAGGGAGCTCACTTTCCAATACGCGCAGACAGCGAGACCACAGCGGCTCGGACACGTGAGTCGCGCTCCTTGAGTTCATACGACAGGGTTGGCTCATCTTACGCCCAAAGCTTGCTGGCGCACTCCAGCGCACGACGAATTTTTCTTCTATTGACAGTACAGAATCGCACTCGTACCCTTGCGCACCGTTTATGAAGCGCACGTTCAATCCCAGCAATTTGCACCGCAATCGGGTGCATGGTTTCCGCGCGCGCATGGCAACGCAGAGCGGCCGCAATGTGCTTGCGCGGCGCCGCGCCAAGGGACGCAAACGACTCATCCCGTAGCTTCATCTGCGCGGCGCGCCACGTTCGAAGCGCGTAAGCGCCTGACTCAACCAGCAGAATTCAAAGCGGCTCGAAGCCACGGGCGGCGTGTCAGTGATCCTTATTTCACAGCTTTCGTCGCGGCGAACCAATGCGGCCATGGCCGCCTCGGGCTCGCAATTGCCACCAAGCTTTGCGGGGGGGCGGTGGCTCGGAATCGCATCAAGCGTATGATTCGTGAATCCTTTCGATTGAATCAGTACGAGTTACCCGCGGTTAACGTAACGCTCGCCGCGCGCGCGGCGGTACGCGATTGCGCCGCTCCTGTGCTGCGCGCGAGCTTGAATGGGCTATGGAAAAGAATCGCTTCGCACCGCGCCGGAGACGATGCCAGACCTTGAGCAATCCACCGGTGCAATTCTTCATGCTTCGCTCTCTCGCCATTGCAATCTTGACTGGCTATCGGTGGTTTGTAAGCCCATTGCTTGGGCCGCGCTGCCGCTTCTATCCTTCGTGTTCGTGTTACGCGCAGACCGCGATCGAGATGTATGGGGTGCGGCGCGGCGCGTGGCTCGCGATGCGTCGGCTTTTGCGCTGCCACCCATGGCACATCGGCGGATTCGATCCGGTGCCTGCGCGAGATTCGCATGCCTAATCAGCGTGTTTTTCTCTGGCTTGCGTTGGGCGCATTGCTGTTTCTCAACTACGAGTCGTGGATGCGGGATTTCGCTCCGCCAGTCTCACCGAGCACTCAAGCCGCACCGCCTTCGCAGCCTGCGGCGAGCCGCGCGCTCACGGAATCCGTGCCCAACGTCAGCGGCGCGAGAGAGCCGGCACAGGGTGCGAGCGCGGCATCGGCGCAGCAGCCGAGCCAGGCGCCGCCCGCTTCCACTTTTGATCGACACCTTGCGAATGGCGATGACGCGGGACGACAAGCAATCCATGTCCGCACCGATGTGCTGGATCTCACCATTGATTCGAAGGGGGCAGAGCTTTCGCGTGCCGACTTACTGCATTACCCCGTGCACAAGAACCAACCTGATGTGCTGGTGCGATTGTTCGATCGCTCGAGCGACTCAACATTTTATGTATTGCAGACAGGGCTGAGCGGCAATGGAGAGAGCAAGCAGCCCAATCATCTGGCCGAATGGTCTACCGGTGCCAATGAATACGTTCTCGCACCCGGTGCGAGCGAGCTTTCGGTGCCGTTCACGTGGAGCGATGACACCGGCCTCAAGGTCAGTAAGATTTTCGTGTTCAGGCGCGGCTCCTACTCCATCGATTTACGGTACGAGGTTCACAACGGCTCGGATCACGCCAGAAAACTTGCTTCCTATGCGCAGCTCGTGCGGCATTGGGACCCGGCATCGCGCTCTTACTTCGATGTCGAGACCTATGCTTTCAAGGGGCCGGCCATCTTCGATGGCGTGCGCTATCGCAAATTGAATGTGCAGAATGACGACGATGCAAAATACGCAGGTTCGGTCACCAATGGCTGGCTCGCATCCATGCAGCACCACTTTGTCTCGGCCATCGTGCCGCACGCGAACCAGGCTTACGATTATCAATTGAGAGTGGTGGATCGCGATTATTTGCTGGGCGCCACCGGCCCCGTCGTGAATGTGCCTTCCGGGGCGGATGCAAAATTCACCGAGCGGCTATTCAGCGGTCCGAAACTTCAGGATCAATTGGAAGCCGCAGGCCCGAGACTCGAGCTCACCGCCGATTACGGCAAGCTCACCGTCATCGCAAAACCCCTGTTCACCGCGCTCAAGTGGATCCATGGCCTGGTCGGCAATTGGGGATGGGCCATCATCATCGTGACGGCTCTCATCAAATTGGCGTTTTATCCCTTGAGTCAGGCGAGCGGGCGCTCCATGGCCAAGATGCGCTCGGTGGGCCCGCGCATGAAGCAGATCCAGGAAAACTACAAGGAGGATCGCGAGAAGCTCGGGCGCGCCATGATGGAGCTGTACAAGAAAGAGAAGATCAATCCCGTCGCGGGCTGCCTGCCCATGCTGGTGCAGATTCCGGTGTTCATCTCCTTCTATTGGGTATTGCTCGAGAGCGTGGAGATGCGCCAGGCGCCCTTCATGCTCTGGATCAACGATTTGTCAGTGCGAGATCCCTTCTTCGTGCTGCCGCTCCTCATGGGCGGCGCCATGTTCGCGCAGTTCAAGCTGAACCCACCGCCGCCGGATCCGACCCAAGCCAAGATCATGCAATTCATGCCCTTGGTCATGACCGCCATGATGGCGTGGTTCCCGGCGGGTCTCGTTCTGTACTGGCTCACCAATACACTTCTTTCCATCGCCCAGCAGTGGCGGGTGAATGACGTCGTGACGCGCGAGGCGGCCAAACTGCGCTCTTGATCGCTGAGCGCCGACTCGCATGCCGGCTTCCGACACCATCGCAGCACTCGCCACGGCGGTGGGTCGCAGCGCCATCGCGGTGATTCGCCTCTCGGGGCTCGAGGTGCCGCGAATCGGCGCACAGCTTTTGGGGCAGCTCCCACGACCTCGCCTCGCGACACGAATTCACCCGGTGGATGGCGGCGGGGAAATCATTGACCATGCGCTCGGGCTGTTCTTTCCGGCGCCACACTCCTTCACCGGCGAGCACGTGCTCGAATTGCATGTGCATGGCGGCGCCGCGGTCATCGACTCTGTCATGCAACGGCTGTTCGGGCTTGGAGCCCGGCCTGCGTTGCCGGGAGAGTTCAGCGAGCGCGCTTTCTTGAATGGCAAAATGGACTTGGCGCAAGCCGAGGCCGTCGCGGATCTCATCGACGCCTCATCGTCCGCAGCGGCGCGGGCCGCGCTGCGCAGCTTGTCCGGCGAGTTCTCGAGGCGTATTCACGCGTTGGCGGAGGAGGTGGTTGCGCTGCGCGTGCGGGTCGAAGCAGGCATCGATTTTTCCGAAGAGGACATCGGCGCGTTCGATTCAAGCCAACTGCAAGCGCGCGTGCTCGACTTGGCCGCCGCGATCGATTCGCTTCTCGCCAACGCCAGGCAGGGCGTTGTGTTGCGTGAAGGCTTGCAAGTGGTGCTGGCCGGCGAGCCGAACGTCGGCAAATCGAGTCTCTTGAATGCGCTGTCGCGCGAGGCCGTGGCCATCGTGGCCGAGATTCCCGGCACTACGCGAGATGTGTTGAGACAGGATGTGCGCATCGATGGCGCAACGCTGACCCTCATCGATACGGCCGGGCTACGGGATGCCCATGGCCCGATCGAGCGTGAAGGCGTGCGCCGCGCCAAAGCGGCCATGCAGCGGGCCGATCACATCCTGCTGGTCGTGGATGCACGCCATCCTCAATTTTCCGAAGAGCTGAAGGCGTCCTTGCCGAGTCATGTCGCATCGACCGTGATCGTGAACAAGCTCGATCTCGTCGCGGCACGCGGTGCAGCGGTCGAGGGAGCCGTGCATTGTTCGCTCGATCCGACATCGCTCCACGTGAGTGCGCTGACCGGGGAGGGCCTACCTGCCCTCCATGCTCATCTGCGCACACTCGCCGGGCATTCCGAAGCAGAGGCTGGCGTGTTCACAGCGCGCCGGCGTCACGTGGCCGCACTCGATGCGGCTCGCTTGAGGATTCGCGCCGCGGCGAGCTTGCTCGAGCAACACGCCGTGCTCGATCTGGTGGCGGAAGAATTGCGCCTGGCCCATGGGCACCTCGGTGAAATCACCGGCACGGTGGGGAGCGATGATTTGCTGGGCGAGATCTTCTCGAGCTTTTGTATCGGGAAGTAGTGCAAAGCACAACGCGCCCGCCCGGCGCGCAGCAAGTCTTGCGCTGCGGCAAAAGCGAGACCGTCTCGATATTGACTTGAGGGGCGGGTTGGTAGAATTTGCCGACATGGCAACCGCCCCGCGCTCCATTGCATCTCTCACCATCTCGTTCGGGCTGGTGGCGATTCCGGTCAAGTTGTACTCAGCGACCGTGAGCTCCGAGCGTATTTCGTTCAATCTTCTGCGCCGCTCAGATGGCTCTCGGGTCAAGCAGCAATACGTTGCGGTGAACGACGGCAAACTGGTCGAGCGCTCGGAAATGACCAAGGGCTATGAATTTGCGAAAGATCAGTATGTGATTTTTTCAGCCGATGAGCTCAAGACGCTGGAGGATTCCACTTCACATTCCATCGACATCGAACAGTTCGTGCCGTTGGACAGCGTCGATCCGGTTTATTTCGATGGCACGTATTACCTCGCCCCGGACAAAGGCGGCGCGAAGCCCTACGCGCTGTTGGTCACGGCGCTGCAAAAATCGAATCGTTGCGCCATTTGCCGATGGACGTCGCGCGGCAAAGAGCACATCATCGCTTTGCGCGCCATGAGCGATGGGCTCGCGATGCATCAGCTGCATTTCAAGGCCGAAGTGCGCACCATGAAGGAACTCGGCGTCGAGCCGATGCACGTATCGGATAACGAGGTCAAGCTCGCCAATCAATTGATCGAGCAGCTGGCGGCCAAGAAGTTCGATCCCAATGAGTATGCTGACGAGCATCGCGCGCGCGTCGAAGCAGCCATTCAGCGCAAGGTCGAGGGCAAGGAAGTCTCGCTGGCCGAGCCGCCGCGGGTTGCATCGAGCGGCAATGTGGTCGATTTGATGCAAGCATTAAAGGCGAGTTTGAATGCCGGCGGCGCAAAAGCCAGTGAGAGCAAAGAACGCAAAGGGCCCAAGCGCGCCGGCGCCGAAGCGCCCGCTCGAAGCGCGGCTCGCAAGACCTCGCGGCGCTGATTCACATGCTGTTTCCCTTCCGCCGCGCTTGCTCAAAAAGTTGAGTCAAGCTGGATTTCTTGAAGCTGGCCGCGCCGGCCCTCGAACCGCCTCACGCCGCCATCGTTTGGTAGCCTCCATCGCGGGGTTATTGCATAACGCGGGTTTTGCGGCCGATGATGTGTTGAGCGCGGTATCTGCGCTGTGCGAACGGCTGCCGGGCATGGGCGCGGCGGATGCGCATGCGGCATCCAGCAGCACGCGCCCGGCGCGGGTTGGCGCCGCCGCTCCGCTTCCCGATCAAATTGATTTGCCGCTGTCACCGCCGGCTTTGCCTTCCAATGTGGTGTTGCTGGGTGGACGCCGCAGACGAGTTGCGGCGTCCGCTGCCGGCGCCTATGTGCACTTCGACGCTGCGGTCAACCTAGAGGAGCAGGATGCCGAAGCGGCGCGCGCCGCGTACGAAGCGTGCCTCGAGGGTGATTGCGACCATCTCGAAGCACGCATCAATCTGGGTCGCTTGCTGCATCTTGCGGGCGAGCTGAAACGCGCCGAGCGCATTTACATGCAAGCCAAACGACCCAATGCCATGCTGCATTTCAACTTCGCGATTCTGCTCGAAGACATGAAGCGCGAGCGCGAGTCCATGCTGCACTATCGCTCGGCTCTCGCGCTCGATCCGGTGTTCACCGATGCGCATTTCAATCTCGCGCGCCTCTACGAGCGAGCACAACAGCCGCGCGAGGCGCTGCGGCATTTACTGGCGTATCGCAGGCTGGTGGCGCCGCGCGGTCAAGCCTGACATGCGATGGCGCGAACATGCGGTGCTCGTGGCGTGACATGCGATGCTTCTGGCACAAACATACGGTGATTGTGGAGTGAGCTGGCAGTGCTCATGCCGTGAACGTCATGCGCACCAACAGACCGTCGCCGCCCGAAGCGGTTTCCAATGTCAGCGCCCCGTGATGAATCTCTGCGATTTCGCGCGCGATCGGCAGGCCGAGTCCGCTGCCTTCGCCGCCGGCGCCTCGAACGAAGCGCCGCAACATGTGGTCGCGCAGCTCGGGTGCGATGCCGGGCCCATCGTCTTCCACCTCGACGCATCGTGGAGTGCGGAGCACCCGCAGTTGAATGGCGCCCGGGCCGCCGTGATATTTGATCGCGTTGTCGATGAGATTGCCGATGGCCTCGCGCAACAGATCGGGCTTGCCGTCCACCATCACGGGTGAGTCCTCCGGCACGGAACTGAAGTGCATCTCGATGCCGGCTTGAAGCGCACGCGGCGCCCACTCCGCGCCGGTGTCACGCACCAGCGCCGCCAGATCGAAGTGCTCGCGCGGCTCGTCCGCGCTGACGTCGTGCTCGGCGCGGGCCAACGTGAGCAGCTGATTCGATAAGCGCACCGCGCGATCGGCCGAACCGCGCAGCGCATCAAGCGACGGCTTCGCATCCGCGAGTGACTGCGCGCGCAATATTTCCCCCGTTTGCAGTTTGATGCTGGTGAGCGGCGTGCGCAGTTGATGCGCCGCCTCCGCGATGAATCGCTGCTGTGCTTGAGAGGACCTATCCAGTCGCTCGAACAAGTCATTCAATGCGGCGGTCAGCGGGCGCACCTCCTCAGGCACACCCGCGTCGGCAATCGGATGCAGCTCGCGATGCGAACGAGCTTGCACGCGCGCCGCTACCGCGCGTAGGGGAGACAGTCCATGAATGACGGCGCGGCGGATGGTTGCGGCGGCGACCACGATGAGCACCAGCTGCGGCAATAGAGTGCTCAACAGAATCGCTCGCGCCAGCGCGCGGCGCTTGCGCGTCGTCTCGGCCACTTGCACGTGCACGATCTCACCGTACGCGGCGGCGGGCAGCTCGAGAGAGGCGATGCGCACTTCCTTGCCGTCCAGTTTCGCGTCGTACAGCAATGCGCCGCGTCCCGCGATAGGGGTGCTGCGCAACAAGCGCGCCTTGATGTCTGCAAGCAGATCGGCGATCAGCGTGCCGCCATACGGGTCGACGTCGCCGTTCGCCTGCGGCAGATCTGCGCGGCCGGCGATGAGCCCGTGCCGCTCGCCGGCCACGCGAAAGTAGGTTCTGTCCGCCACGTCCCACTCGAACAGCCGCTCCGTCGATGCCGGCATGTCGACCAGCGGACCGTGCGGCGAGGCGTCGACTTCCTGAGCCAAGGAATTCACCGAGTCGAACAGCCAGCCGTCATACACCGAATTGGCAAAAAATTGCGCGAGGCCGAGCGCGGCCGCGCCGCCCAATAGAAACAACACGATCAATGGGCCCACCAAGGCCAAAGATAATCTGCCCCGCAGGCTCGAGGCAGGCGGCGCCTCATCAGTCGCCATCGACTTGCAGCATGTAGCCAAATCCGCGCAGCGTGCGGATGGTGACGCCGGAGTTTTCGATTTTCCTGCGCACCCGATGGACGTACAGCTCGATGGCACTTTCGGACAGATCCTCATCCCAGCCGCTGATCTGCTCGAGGAGTTGACGCTTGCTGAGCACACGGCCCTGGCGCAGCAGCAGGCACTCGAGGATGGCGAATTCGCGCGGCAGCAAATCGGCGTTGCGCTCTCCGACGAAGACTTGCTTGTTGGCGAGGCTCAAGCGCAGCTTGGCCACGTTGATGTCGCCGCCGCGCCGGGCGATGGCTCGGCGCGTCACGGCGCGTATTCGCGCCTCGAGCTCCTCGATCTCGAAAGGCTTCGCCACATAATCGTCCGCGCCCCAGTCGAGGCCGCGAACGCGCTCTGCGGTGTCCTCGCGTGCGGTGAGAATGACGACCGGAGTATCGCAGCGGCTCTGACGCATCTGCCGCAGCACCTGCGTTCCATCCATGTCCGGCAAGCCAAGATCCAAAATCACACAGTCGTAATCCGCGTGCTGCACGGCGTAAAGCGCCGTGTGCCCCTCGCCGCTGACATCCACGCTGTTGCCGCCGCGTTGCAGGCAACGTTGCAGGCCATTGGCGATCAACTCATCGTCCTCGACTACCAAAAGCTTCATGGTCAAGCCTCGTTCATTGGCGAGAAATTCTAGACGCCACGGCTGCCGGCGCGGGGTGCGCCTTCGCGCGGAGTCAGCTCTGCGCGGGATGCAACCTTTGCGCAGCTGCATTATCGCTCAGCAAATTTTCGCACTCGGTGTAGGACACGGCCGCCGTGTACGAGTTGCCTAACCCATTGAAAGGAAAATGAAAGCATCAGGCGCTATGAGGTTCACGTGCGTATCGGCTTTCTCTATAACGCGCAGAACCATCACCTGCTGCACAGCTTGCCAATCGCCTGCGAACTGTCGCGGCGGCGCGATACGCATGTCGCGGTCTTGACCCGCGACGAACACCAGTTGAGCTTGGCGCGGCGCCTCGCAGGTCTCTACCCCCAGCATCGCGTGACGTTCGAGCCGCTTCATTCTCCACCGCTCGCGCGCTTCTGGCGGCGTCCCTCGCCGCTTTCGAAAAACCTGATGCTGTTCATCAACCGCTCGCGGCTCGATGCCTTCGATGCGCTGGTTGTTCCGGAGCGCACCTCAGTGCGCCTGCGAAGATTTGGAGTGAGTCGCCCAAAGCTCATTCACACTTTCCATGGCCCGAGCGGCCATGACCGGGCGGAAGATCCCCGCTTGAGCCGATTCGATTTGCTGCTCGCATCAAGTCCGCGCCGTCTCGAGCGCATCCGCCGGTCGCAGGGGGTCGTGCCCGAGCGCTCCGCCGTGATCGGCTACTGCAAATTCGATCTCGTCTCGCGTTTACACCGCCGTCCCGATCGGCTGGGATTCGACGCGCGGCCCATCGTTCTCTACAACCCGCATCATTGGTTGGACAAATCTTCGTGGCCGCTGATGGGAAGGCAGATTTTGCGCAGGTTTCGCGACCGCGGCGATTTCAATCTGATTTTCGCGCCTCATGTGCGGCTGTTCGATCCCGCGGCAAGGCACGCGCACGAGTTCGACGAGTTTCGCTCGAACTCGAGCTTGCGCATCGATCTGGGCTCGGATCACAGCATCGATATGACTTACAGCATGGCGGCGGACATTTACCTCGGCGATGTCAGCAGCCAGGCGTTCGAGTTCGCGATGCAGCCGAGGCCGTGCATTTTCTTGAATCCGCGCGGGTTGGAATGGCGCGATCGGGAAGACTTTGCGTCCTGGAATTTGGGCCCTGTGGTCACAAACTTGCCCGAGCTCGATCTCGCCTTGGCGAGCGTTGACCGGTGGCGTCACCAGTTCGACGGAGTGCAATCCCGACGCAATCTCGAAAACTTTCCCGACCTTGGTGCACCCCCGCCCGTTCTCGGAGCGCGTGCCATCGTGGCGTTCATGCAAGATCGCGAGTTACGTCCCGGTTGGCAGGAAGTGTTCGCAAGTTGAGCTTGCGCGTCGACCTGACATGACGCAGCTTCGCGCATGTGAACTCTTCGGCCCTCGATTGCCGCCTTCCGCTTGCATTTGCGCGAGCGCTCAATGAGACCTTCGGAGTCGATACGAGTCAGGTTGCCATCAAACCACATGCGCTGCGTCTGAAGTGGCACGGCCGAGCAGTCGCCACCACGCGCAAGAATACGATTTATTTGCGCGGCAGCATGCACAGCTTCCTGAGTGATCCCGAGCTGGTCCTGCACGAGTATTTTCACGTTCTGCGGCATTGGGCGACCGGCAGGTTGACGCGCCGCAGCTACTTGGCGGAATGCT
Source organism: uncultured Steroidobacteraceae bacterium (assembly GCA_964247385.1). Taxonomy (GTDB): domain Bacteria; phylum Pseudomonadota; class Gammaproteobacteria; order Steroidobacterales; family Steroidobacteraceae; genus TMP-86. The sequence goes on from CAXTUB010000005.1 coordinate 51,230, forward strand.
GCAAGCGCGGCTACGTGCGCAATCGGTTCGAAGTCGAGGCGCGGCAATTCGCCGCTGCCGAGCGGGCGCGATTCGAGCAGTGTCTGGCAAAGCACTCGTGCGCGCCGGCGTTCGCGCGAGACGAGCCGCAGCGCGCGGCCGCGCAAACCACTGCAGCTCAACCCAGGAACGACTCGCGCCGCCAATGAGCCGCGGTGGCGGCAAACAAGATGGCTGCCAACACGAGAGAGCTGAGCGAGGCAACCGCCACTTCGAGCGGCGACAGCCCTTCGCCTTTCAAAACCCGTGTCATCAGCAAGTGCTGGCTCAACGACGGAATGAACATGAGTCCCAACCGCGCCTTGAGCGCGTAGATGCTCGCGAACGCAATGGGAAGCGTTGGAATCAACAATACGCCGGTGAGATACGTTTGCGCTTCGCGGTAACTGCGGGCGAATGAAGCGACGAACGTCATGAGAATGGCGCCGAGCGGCACGAAGGGAATGCAAATCGCGAATAACGCCAGCGCCTTGGGCCAGCTCACTTCCGAGCTCATGCCGAGATCATTCAACGAGACCACGCGAAACACACTCACGAAGGCGATGAGCGTCAGCGCAAGCGACAGCAGCATGAAACCTGAAGTCGCGAGAATCTTGCCGCCGAGCAACGTGGAGCGCGCCACCGGCAACGTCAGCAGCGGCTCGAGCGAGCCGCGCTCACGCTCGCCTGCGGTCGTATCGATGGCCAGGTATAGCCCGCCCATCAGCAGCGCGAAGAGCACAAAGTAGGTCATGAATCCCAAAATCACCACCGCTTTTCCGGCGGGCGTGGCCGTGTCGAGGTCATGCACGGCGAGAGGAAGGGCGATGCGCGGCTCAATCCCGCGTATTTGCAAGCGCAACTGCGCCACGGTGCTCGCATAACCTTCGAGCACGGCGCGAACCCGTTCGGTGAATTTGCGCTCGGCCGAGTCGGAGCTGTCGGCGACCAAAAGCAATGGGGCAGGCCGCCCGTGCCGAAATTCCTCCGCGAAGAACGCCGGCACGATCAACACCCGATGTTCCGCACCGCTCATTACTGCCGCGCGGGCCGCATCCTCATCGAGCGGCCGTTGCGTCGTGGAAATGCCGCGCGCTTGGAGAAATCGCATGAGGTTCGGTGAGCGCTCGGCGCCCGACACCGTGAGCCGCACGGGCATGTCCGCATCGGCGACGGCAGTTTTCAATTCGTGCGACACCATGACGCCGAACAGTACTGGCCCGAACAATGGCCCAAAAAATAGCGCTGACAGCAAAGTGCGGCGATCGCGCAAATTTTCCACGAACTCTTTGCACAGCACTCGCCATATTCCCCGAGCGGATGCCGCGGTCATGGGGGGCCGTCCGATTCCAGCAGATGCACGAACGCTTCTTCAAAGCTTGCATGGTTGCCTGCAGCACGCAGTTGAGCCGGCGATTCGGCGGCGAGCACTCGGCCTGCGCCCAGAATGACCACACGATCACAGAGCGCTGCGACTTCTTGCATGATGTGCGATGAGAACAAGATGCAGTGCCCGTCGCGGCGCAGAGCGTGAAGCAACTCGCGCAGGGCGCGGATGGAAGTTACGTCGAGCCCGTTGGTGGGCTCATCCAGCAGCAAATTCTTCGGCTGATGGACGAGCGCACGCGCCAACGCGGTCTTCAGCCGTTGGCCTTGTGAAAAGCCTTTCGCGCGACGGTCCAAGAATGCGCCCATCTCGAGCCGCTCGGCGAGCTCCTCGGTGCGCGCGCGCACCGTCTCTGCAGGCACGCCATGAAGCGAGCCAAAGTAGCCGATGTTTTCGCGTGCGGTGAGGTTGCCATACAGCCCCGCGCCGTGCGGGAGAACGCCCAGGCGCGCACGCGCGAGCGAAGTCTCGCCGGCCACATCGAGCCCATCGATGAGACACTTTCCCGCATCGGCTTCGAGCACTCCATACAGCAAACGCAAGCAAGTGGATTTCCCCGCGCCGTTCGGGCCCAACAGGCCGGTGATCTCGCCATCGGCCGCGGCGAACGAGACCTCATGCACCGCGCGCACCGGGCCGAATTGCTTGCACAAGTTGCGCGCCTCGATCATGGCGCAAGGCTCAAGAAGCTTGGAATCACGGTGCCGGTCCCGAGGGGGATAAGAAGAACGGCGCGGGCGCGTGCGAGTCCAGGCAATGCGCATCGAGCGCGGCGGGATCGGGTGCAGTCAGGAATTGCGCCATCAGACGCGGCACGCACCCGGTGGCGAGTTGTCCATGCCCCTCGCCGTGCAATACGAGGTGCCGATGGCGGCGCAGTCCCTTTGCTGCGCGCTGCGCATCTTGCGGCGGCGTGACCGGGTCGAGCTCGCCCGACAACAGGAGCACGGGAATCGTACTGATCCACGGCGCATGCAGATCCGCATCGACGGGTCCACGGGGCCAAAGCGCGCAAATGTCGTCGATCCCATCGAGCTGCTCAGTGCCTTGATAGGTGCGCACGAGCGCGGCGCGATCTATGCGCGCCGCTGCATAAAAAGGCCAATCCTCGCTGCACACCACGCTGTTCTGCATGCCAAGCGCGATTTGCCCGCTCACTTGCCGCGCCGTCATGATGGCTTGCGCAGCCAACGGCGCCGCATCTCCAGAGTCCGCAGCGTGCAGCAGCGCGGGCAGAAGGGAGGCCTCCACCGCGCTGTAAGACAGAAAACGCAGCGCCGCGGCGAGCAGCAATCGATTCATGTCGATGCTGCGAGGCTCGCCGCTTTCGGGATCGGGCAGCTTCACGGGCTCACTCGCATCGCCGGCAAAACGTGACCGCAGGCGCGCGAGCTCTTCAGCAAGATGTGGAAACGCCTTGCGGCAATCGGCATCGCGGCCGCAGCGCGCGACGATGGAGTCGAGCGCCCGTTGGGCGTCCTGCGGAGTGTTCGGGCCAATCGCGCGCTCAGGGTCGATGACGCCATCGAGAATGATGGCCTCGACTTGTGCGGGAAAACGCCGCGCATACAGCTGCGCGACTCTCGTTCCATACGAGGCGCCGTACAAGGCAATCTGCCCAAACCCCAGTGCGCGGCGCGCCGCGTCCAAATCTTGCACCGCGGCGGATGTGGTGTAGAAACGCACGCGCTCGCCGAGCCGGTTGAGACATGCTCGAGTGGAGGCACGAATGTGCTCGGCCGAATTGCTCTCGATGGACCAATCATCCGGGAAGTCGCAATCCATGCGCGCCGAGCGTCCGGTTCCGCGCTGATCGAGCAATACCAAATCGCGTGTACGCGCAATGCGAGCGAACGCCCCGGTGTAGCTCACATACAAATCGCTTGCCGCCTGCCCCGGGCCACCCGCCAGCAAGAACAAGGGGCTCGCGCCCTTGACCGATCTCTGCGCCGGGATCACGGCGACGAACAGGCGGATGCGCCGAGAGCGGGGGTCTTCACGATCTTCGGCAACGAAAAGCGATCCGCAACGCGCCGCCGCCGAGCTCAAATGCAATGGATGCTCGAGCCGGCAATCGTGCAGCGCGAGCGGCGCGCCGAGGGGCGCCAGCGCGGCATGCGCATGCACGGGATACCCCGCCATCAAGCAAAAGAACGCCGAAACTCTGAGCGAGAACAACACGCCGCGCTGCATTTCCCATTATCACACGGCGAATTCGCGCGGCGAATTGCCCCGCGCTTCAACCGGAATCGTGACCGGCGCGCACCGACCGCGACGCTCGAGCTTACGTGTACCATGCGCATCCATGACATCAGCTGACTCATTCGATGTCCTGGTGATTGGCGGAGGACATGCGGGCACCGAGGCTGCGCTTGCCGCTGCGCGCTTGGGCGCACGCACACTCTTGCTCACGCACAATGTCGAGACCCTCGGTCAAATGAGCTGCAACCCGGCCGTCGGCGGCATCGGCAAAGGCCATCTCGTCAAAGAGATCGATGCGATGGATGGCGCCATGGCGCGCGCCGTCGATCGCGCCGGCATTCAATTCCGGACGCTCAACGCGAGTAAAGGCCCGGCGGTTCAGGCGACCCGCGCACAAGCTGATCGTCAACTCTACAAGCGGGCCATTCGCACTGCGCTCGAGTCCCAGCCGGGCTTGCGTATTTTTCAGGAAGAGGCGGCTGATCTCATCATCGAGCACGGCGCGGCTGCCGGTGCGGTCACGGCGAGCGGCATTCGCTGGCGCGCACGCTGTGTCGTGCTCACGGTCGGCACATTTCTTGGCGGCCGGATGCACGTGGGCTTGGATAGCAACGAGGGCGGCCGCGCGGGCGATCCGCCTTCCAATCGTCTCGCTGCCCGCTTGCGTGCGCTGCCCTTGCGTGTGGGCCGTCTGAAGACAGGCACGCCGCCGCGCATCGATGGCCGCAGCATCGATTATTCGGTCATGGCGGAACAGCGCGGCGATGAGCCGCGCCCGGTGTTCTCGTTTCTTGAAACCCGTGCCGTGCATCCCGCGCAACTGCCCTGCCATGTGACTGCCACGAACGAGCGCACGCACGAAATCATTCGCGCGGCGACGCATCGCTCGCCCATGTTTACCGGCCTCATTGAAGGCGTGGGTCCGCGCTACTGTCCCTCCGTGGAAGATAAAGTGGTGCGCTTTGCGCAGAAGACCTCGCATCAGATTTTTGTCGAGCCGGAAGGTTGGGGCACTCACGAGGTCTATCCCAACGGCATTTCGACCAGCCTTCCCTTCGATGTGCAGACCGCGTTCGTGCGCAGTATGCGGGGCTTCGAGCGCGCCCACATCACGCGGCCCGGTTACGCCATCGAATACGATTATTTCGATCCGCGCGGTCTTGGCCGCACGCTCGAGTGTAAGTACATCCCGCAACTGTTCTTCGCCGGGCAAATCAACGGCACCACGGGTTACGAAGAAGCCGCGGCGCAGGGTTTGCTCGCCGGCACGAACGCCGCGCTCCACGTGCTCGGCCGTGAGCCCTGGGCGCCATCCAGAAGCGAGGCGTATCTCGGCGTGATGGTGGACGATTTGATCACGCGCGGCGCTCCTGAGCCGTACCGCATGTTCACGAGCCGAGCCGAGTATCGGCTTACGCTGCGTGAGGACAATGCGGATTTGCGTCTGACCGCGCGCGGCCGTGAGTTGGGGCTCGTGGGCGATGAGCGTTGGGAATTTTTTCAGCGCAAACGCGCGGCGCTCGATGACCTGCAAGCAGACAAGCCGGCGCCGCGGGCGGCGCAAGATCATGCCGCCCTGAGAAACGATGAGCGTTTACTGGAACAAGTCACGCGCCAAGTGCAGATCCAGGAAATTTATGCGGGCTATTTGAAGCGGCAGGACATCGAGATCGAGCGCCAAGCACGTCATGAGGAATTGCACTTGCCGGTTGATCTGGATTACTCCGCGGTACGCGGCTTGTCCAACGAGGCCCGGCAGCGCCTGAGCGAGGTGCGCCCGCAAACGCTCGGCCAAGCCGGTCGTATTCCGGGGCTCACTCCGGCTGCGGTGTCGCTCCTTCTCGTGCATTTGAAGAAACGCGCGCACGCCGCTTGAAGGCGCCGCCTTTGCGGGGTACGCATGCGGCTTGAAGCCGTGTGGTGAATCCGCGGCGCCCATTCAGTCGCTCGAGATTGCACCGGATGGTGGGGTGGCTTGCGGGTGTGCTACTCGCCGTTGGCCTGGTGCTGGCGATCGCTCGACTTCCACAGCACGCAACTCTTGCGGAAGCCCACGTGTTGCGGCGGGGAAACGGCGCCGAAGCGGAGTCGCTCGATCCGCAGTCGGCGCGTTCCGAAGCCGCGCTGACGATCGCGCGCGATTTATTCGAAGGCCTCACCGCGGTCGATGCGCGCGGCGAGCCCGTGCCTGCGGCCGCGGAACGCTGGTCGATCTCGCCGGACGGTCTCGAGTACGTGTTTCACCTGCGCCCGAATTTGCGCTGGTCGAATGGCGATGCGCTGAGCGCTCAGGATTTCGTGTTTGCGTGGCAACGGCTCCTCGATCCGCGCACCGCCGCCCCCTACGCCGGCATGCTGGCCGATGTGGCCAACGCACGCGCGATTTCCACTGGACTGGCTTCCACGCACCGGCTCGGTGTATGGGCCGAAAATGCGGCAACTCTGCACGTGCGGCTCGAACGGCCCGTGCCGTATTTCCTTTCCTTGCTCACGCATCCCAGCACGTTCCCCTTGCATCGCGGTTCGCTCGCTGCGCACGCCGCGCGTTTCGCAAGGCCTGGTGTGCTCATCTCCAACGGCGCGTTCACGGCGCAGCGCTGGGATTTCGGCGCGAAAATCGTCGCGGTGCGAAACGGCTTCTATTGGGACGACACCCACAACGCACTCGCCGGCGTCGAGTACTTTGCCATGCCCGCGAGTGCGGAATTGCAAGCGTTCCGCGCGGGCCAGCTCGACTTTACCGCGAGCGTCGCGCCGCGCGAGCTGCCGTGGATTCGCGCTCACATGGCCGATCGACTCAAAATCTCGCCGCAGCTTGCGGTGTATTACATCGGATTCAACGTACGCGCCGCGCCGTTCGCGGGCAATGTCCGCCTACGGCAGGCGCTCAGTATGGCGATCGACCGAGAGCAGCTCGTCAAGTCGATTACCGCCATGGGTGAAACGCCTGCCTACACTCTGGTCGCGCCGCAGACTCAAGGCTACACGCCGCAGCTTCCTGAATATGCGCACTGGAGCTCGCGTGTGCGAATCGAGCGCGCTCGCGCCTTGTTCGCGCAGTCAGGCGCGCAGAATTTGCGCGAGATCGAGCTCTCTTACAACAGTGGAGAGCCGCACGAGGCCATCGCGGTCGCGCTGGCTTCCATGTGGCACGAAGCGTTCGGGCTGCGCACCCGGCTGCGTGTCGAAGAATTCAAGGTGCTGCTGCAAGATGTGCAGCGTGGTGAGGTGCAGGCTTTCCGCGCCAGCTGGGTCGCCGACTACAACGATGCATCAACCTTCCTCGCGCTGTTCACTCGTGACGGCATAGATCCGCCCGGCTATGCGAATCCAGAATACGATCGCTTGTTGCATGAAGCGGGCGCCTCGCTCGATCCGCTGCGCCGCCGGGATCTACTCGAGCGCGCGGAACGCGTGCTCATCGCCGATGCGCCCATCGCGCCTTTGTACTTCTACGTGAGCAAACATCTCGTGGCTCCGCGGGTTCAGCACTGGAGCGGCAATCCGCTCAACATCATCTACAGCAAATCCCTGGCGCTCGCGGCGCAACCTTGAGCGCGCGGTTGCGCCCCCCCGCCGCCCGCCAGTAACATCGCTGCCGCAAATCAGTCATGGAGTCGCGAATGGGGCGGGGATTCAGAAGCAGCAGGGTGATGGCGGCTGTCGCGATGTTCGCAGTCATGTCATGCGCGGCGCGAGCCGCGGGCGAGGCGGGCGATGCCGTGCGGGGCGAGAAAAAGTTTTACACCTGTTACGGCTGTCACGGAATTGAAAATTATCGCAATGCCTATCCAAACTACGAAGTGCCCAAGCTTCGCGGGCAGCATGCGGCTTATTTGAGCTCGGCGCTGCACGAATATCAAAGCGGCGAGCGGCCGCATGCCACCATGCATGCCCAGTCCGTGTCATTGAGCGAGCAAGACATTGCGGATATCACGGCTTATCTGCAGGGCACGCCCATCAAGCCCACGAGTCAGGTGGCCGGCAGCACGCCTGCGCAAGCCGGCGTCTGCGGAACTTGCCACGGCGTGAACGGTTCCGGAGTCGAAGCGCCGCTCGATCCCAAGCCGCCGGTATTGGCAGGGCAGCATGATGATTACCTCGAGCAAGCGCTGACCGCGTATCAAAACGGCCGGCGCAAGAATGCAGTGATGGGCGCAATGGCGCAGGGCCTCAAGCCGGAGGACATCAAGATTCTGGCGGCCTATTTCTCGAGACAAGCTTCGCCTCTGACGACCGCGCGCAAATAAAGCGTGATGTGAGCGCTTCGAGTCAACGCTTGAGGCGTGACCTACTCGATCCACGACCACTCGAGCCGCGCTGCGGTTACTTCATGCGCACGAGAAATTGCGCGAAGGTTTGCAAATAGGCGTCGCGATTCGGCTTCTTCTTGAAGCCATGGCCTTCGTCCTTGGCGAGCAGATACCAAACTTCGCCGCCGCGCGCGCGTAAGCGGTTCACCATTTGCTCGGACTCACTCGCGGGCACCCGCGGATCATTCAAGCCTTGCACGATGAGCATCGGCCGCGTGATGCGCTCGGCATTCGTGAGCGGAGATGCGCGCCGCAAATAGGCGCGCATCTCCGGGTCGCGCTCGTCGCCGTATTCGGCACGGCGCAGATCTTGCCGATAGCTCGCGGTGTTGCTCAAGAAGCTCAGAAAATTGCTGAACCCGACGACATCCACGCCGCCGCGCAATCGATCGCTGAAATTGACCAGGGTTGCCAGCGTCAAGTACCCGCCATACGAGCCGCCCGAGATGACGACGCGCTTCGCATCGAGCCCCGGCTGCGCCGAGATCCACACCAGCAAGGCGCCCATGTCCTTGACCGCATCTTCGCGCGACATCCCGTCGTCGAGCGATAAGTAGGTGCGGCCGTAGCCCGACGAGCCGCGCACATTCGGCGCGATGACGACGAAGCCCAGCTCGTTGACGATGAACTGAAGCCAGGCATCGAAACCCGGTCGAAATTGCGACTCGGGTCCACCGTGCACCATGATGAGCACCGGACGCTGAATGCCTTGCCCGGTCGAGGCCGGCTCGAACACGTACACCGGCTCTTGGCGCGGCTTGCCTGCGGGGCGGTCGAAGGTTGAGAACTGCGCAAGGCGCGGCAGCACGAATTTGGCCGTGTCCACCGGCCCCGCTTCGCTTTGTGTCCAGCGCTCGACCTTCAGGCTCTTGAGATCGAGCACGAACGCGTCGCGTGGTGCGACGGGGGTTGCAAATCCGAACGCCAGGCGCGCGCTCTGCGCATCGAACACCGGCTCGGTCATGATTCCTGCGCCCATGGCGGGCACCGCGAGCTCTTGCTTGGTGCGAACGTCCAGGACATTGAGCCGGCTTACGCCGCCCTCGTTGGTGGTATACGCAAGATAGTGCGCATCGCCCGATACGGCGAGATCCTCCACGTCCCAGGGAATTTGCCGGCTGAGCACCGTGCGCTCGCCTGATCCCAAATTCGCGAATTGCAATTGCGCAAATTCGGAATCGCGGTCAGAAGCGAAGTAGACGCCGATGCCATCGCGCGAGAATTTCGCCACCGGAATGGCGGTCTTGTTTTTCCCGGCATCCACTTCGCGCAGCTGCGACGTGCCGATATCCAGCACATATAAATGACTGTCCGCAATCGAAAGGTATTTGCGCAACAGGAGCCGGCGGTCATCCGGCGACCAATCGAGCACCGACCACCCAGGCGCATCTCCGGTAAATACGAGCCGCGGCGCCGTGCCGGCTGACGGTTCGACGATGTAGATGTCCGAATCGCGTCCGTTGCGCAGCGTGCTGTCGAATGCCACTTCGCGGCCCGCATTCGACCACACGGGGTTCGCGTTCAAGGATTTACCGTCGGTCAGGAGCTTGGCGGTGGGTTCGCCCAACCGCTGGTAATACAGCTGATCGTATTCATCGCCGCCGGCGTCTTTGAGAAATACAAAGGCCGGATGCGCGCCGTCTCTTGAAAACGAGCCTGTATTGACCGGCTCCTTGAAGAAAGTCAGCTGACGGCGCGCGCCGTTGGGCTGGGCCACCAGATGCAGCTGCTCGGTATCTCCGAAGCGCGTCGCCACCAGCAGCTCACCCGCCGGCGACCACGACAGCGGCGTGGCCTGCCGCGCATTGACATAACGGTCGAGCGATTCGTTCAGCGCCGGATCGGCGGGCGGCACGTTATCGAACACCAGATTGCCGCGCTCCACGCGCGCCGCGTGTGCGCACGTTCCGAAAAACAAAATAGTCCAAATCCAGAGTCTGACTTTTCGCATGGCGGTGCGAGGATAATGGCAAGCATGGCCAATATCGAGCAGCGAGCGCTTCCAGTGTCCGAGCCAGTGGCGCCGGGCATTCATGCGGTCGATACGGAATACGTGCGCCGGCGCATGGATGCCAGCCATTTGATCATCGATGGCGCGCACGCGGCGTTCGTGGACACGGGCGTCAATGCGTCGATACCGAATCTAGAGGCTGCGCTTTGCGCGCAAGGCCTAAGCGTGAGCGATGTCGAATACATCTTGCTCACACACATTCATCTGGATCACGCGGGCGGCGCAGGTCTGCTCGCGCAACGCTGTCCGCAAGCAAAAGTACTGGTGCACCCGCGCGGGGCGGGTCACCTCGCCGAGCCAGCCAAGCTCATCGCGGCGACCAAACAAGTCTACGGCGAAGCAGCCTACGCGAAGATCTACGGCGACATCTTGCCGATTCCTGCGGCCCGCATCGTTGCGGTGGAGGAGGGACATCGCTTCAATCTCGGTGCGCGGCGCTTCGAGGTTCTGCACACGCCGGGACACGCCCTGCATCATGTGTGCTTCGTGGACCGCGAGACCGGCCACGTGTTTGCCGGCGACACCTTCGGCGTGAGCTATCGCGAGATGGACAATGAGCAGGGCGAGTTCGTCATCGCCACCACCACACCCACGCAGTTCGATCCCGAGCAGCTGCATGCCTCGATCGAGCGCATCAAGAACCTGAATCCGCGCAGCGTGTTCCTCACACATTACAGCCGAGTGAGTCACGTCCGTCGCTTGGCGGAAGATCTGCATCGAGACATCGACCGCTATGTCGCCATCGCGCGGGAACACGCCGACGCCAGCGAGCGAAGTCGGCGCATTCGCGAATCGTTACATGAGTGGTATGCGCAGCGGCTGCGCGAGCACGCGTGGGACGGTGGTGATGAGCATGCGTATGAGCTCTTGAATATGGATCTCGATTTGAATGCCGCAGGACTCGATGCGTGGCTGAAACGCGCGGCCTAGTCTCGTACGGCCCGGGCGCGCTTTTGGCCGGCGCGCTCGCGGCCGGCACAAGCCTTGCGTGTCTGCTCGCAGCGTGCGCAGCTCCCGGGCCTCGCGCATTGCCCACGCCGGCCGCGGCGGATTCGGCCGCGGCGGGTTCGCCCGCGCACGGTCATTGGCGAAGTCTCGTGCCCGCACCCTTCGGCAGCCGCGTGGCGCAAGTCCCGTTTCCCATGAACGAGGTGTTGCTGTTCCACCGCGGCCCGGGCGATGCGCCGGCGCGCGCAGACGCGGAGGATCAAGAATGCTTCTCCAATGCCGGCAGCCCGCTCGAATTTCGCGGCGCGCACGTCGAGGATTATGTTGTGTGCTTTTTTCAGGAGCGGTTGTTTCGTGTCGAAGCTGCGCTCCGGCTCCCCGCCGACGCGCCTGCCGACAGTGCGCAGCGATGGTGTACGGACTGGCGTGAAGGCACGCAACCTTTGCCCGTCGCAAAGGCCGCCAGCACGAATTCCGCCGTCTGTGCGGGAGTCCAAGGCGGCACCGCGTTTTCAGCCAGCGTATCCGCGGACGATCAACCGGGCCAAGTCATCACAGTGGCGGTGTACGACATGGCCGCGCGCGCCGCATTCGATGCACTCGTACAGCGTGCGGGCGCAGCAACGCCTTCTCGGCCGGTATCAGACTCCGGTCAGTGAATGCTAAGATGCCGGCCCGCTCGCTCGTGGCGGGATGCAACAGATTCATTGGAACCGGTCATCATGTCCGCTCGCATCACAGCAGGCGCTTCCTTTCGCGCGGCTCTGCAACTTGAGCATCCGCTTCAAGTCGTAGGCGCCATTACCGCCCTCGCGGCGCGCATGGCGCACGCCACGGGGTTCAACGCGCTGTACCTGTCTGGCGGCGGCGTTGCCGCCAATTCACTGGGTATGCCCGATCTCGGGATCAGCAGCATGGACGATGTGCTCACGGACATTCGCCGCATTACCGACGCATGCCCGTTGCCGCTGTTGGTCGATGCCGACACGGGCTGGGGCGGCGCATTCAACATTGCGCGCACCGTGCGCGCATTCATCAAGGCCGGCGCGGCCGGGTTGCACATTGAAGATCAATTGCAAAGCAAGCGCTGCGGCCATCGGCCGGGCAAGGAAATCGTCAGCCAGGCGGAAATGGTGGATCGAGTCAAGGCTGCGGTCGACGCACGAAGCGATGCAAGCTTCGTCATCATGGCGCGCACCGATGCGCTCGCGGTCGAAGGCTTGGAAGCGGCCATCGCGCGTGCGCGCGCATGCGTCGAAGCCGGCGCCGACATGATTTTTCCCGAAGCCGTGACCGACCTCGGCATGTACAGAAAATTCAAAGACGCGGTGGGCGTGCCAATACTCGCCAACATCACCGAGTTCGGCCAGACTCCGCTGTTCACCCGTGAGGAGCTTGGGCAGGCGGGCGTCGATCTCATCTTGTATTGCTGCTCCGCGTATCGCGCGATGAATGCAGCGGCCCTCAAGACCTATGAGGCCATTCGCCGCGACGGCACGCAAAAGGGCGTGCTCGATGCCATGCAAACGCGCGCGGACTTGTACCGCTATCTTGATTACCACTCATACGAAGACAAACTGAATCAACTGTTCGCAGAAGGCAGAAGACCATGAGCGATTCATCCGCCGCCGCGCAGGCCGCCGCCGCGCAGGCCGCCGCCGCGCAGGGCGCCGCCACTCAGGCCGCCGCCCAGAGCGGGCAAGCCAGCCAGGTTCCGGGGGCCACCCCCAAGCCGAAGAAATCCGTGGCGCTCTCCGGTGTGCCGGCGGGCAACACGGCGCTATGTTCCGTCGGCCGAAGCGGCAACGACCTCGCCTATCGCGGCTTCGATATCCTGGAAATCGCCGAGAGCTGCGAGTTCGAGGAGATCGCCTACCTGCTCATTCACGGCACGCTGCCGACGCGCGCTGAGCTCGATGCCTATAAAGCCAAGCTCAAAAGCTTGCGTGGCTTGCCTGCCGTGGTGCGCGGCGTTCTCGAAACGCTTCCCGCCGCGGCGCATCCCATGGACGTCATGCGCACCGGAGTCTCTGCGCTCGGCTGCATTCTGCCGGAGAAGGAAGATCATGAAGCCGCCGGCGCCCGGGATATCGGCGATGCCTTGATTGCGCGGTTGGGCTCCATGTTGGCGTACTGGTATCACTTCAGCCATAACGGCCAGCGCATCCATGTCGAGACCGAGGATGATTCCATCGGCGGCCACTTCTTGCACTTGCTGCACCGGCGTGCGCCGAGCGCGGAATGGGTGCGCGCCATGCACACATCGCTCATCCTGTATGCAGAGCACGAGTTCAACGCATCGACCTTCACCGCGCGCGTCATCGCCGGAACTGGGTCCGACATGTATTCGTGCATCGCCGGCGCCATCGGCGCGCTACGCGGGCCCAAGCATGGCGGTGCGAACGAGGCCGCGTTCGATATTCAAAAGCGCTATGCAACGCCTGCGCAGGCAGAGGCAGACATTCGCGAGCGCATCGGCCGCAGGGAAGTCGTGATCGGCTTCGGCCATCCGGTATACACCATCGGCGATCCGCGCAATCAAATCATCAAGGGAGTTGCAAGAGAGCTGTCCGTTGCCGCTGGCAACACCAAGATGTACGACATTGCGGAACGCCTCGAGGCCGTGATGTGGAAAGAAAAAAAGATGTTTCCGAACCTCGATTGGTTTTCAGCCGTGTCCTACCACATGATGGGAGTGCCCACGGCCATGTTCACTCCGCTGTTCGTCATCTCACGCACCACGGGTTGGGTTGCGCACGTCACCGAGCAGCGCATCGACGGCAAGATCATCCGGCCGAGCGCGAATTACACGGGGCCGGACGCGCAACGATTCGTCCCTCTCGACGCGCGCCGCTAACGCCCGCATCGCTGAGATCTTCACCATGAAGCGCGCTGCGTGGCACGCGGTGCGCTTCGCGGCAGCGCCGATTCCCTAGTTCCAGGAGAGATTTTTTTCATGTCTTTGCACGATATCAAGTCTGCGATCCGCCCCGATTTCGACCGAGCATTGCTCGACATCGCCGAATACGCCGCCTCGTACACCGTCGATTCGCACGACGCGTACGACACCGCCTACTACTGCCTGATGGATTCGCTCGCCTGTGCGTTTCAAGCATTGAAGTATCCCGCGTGCACACGGCTCCTGGGGCCCGTCGTGCCGGGCGCCACCATGACGCATGGCGCGCGAGTGCCGGGGACCAGCTACGAGCTCGACCCCGTCATGGCTGCATTCAACAACGGCGCCATGATCCGTTGGCTCGATTTCAACGACACCTGGCTCGCGGCCGAATGGGGACACCCTTCCGATAATCTCGGCGGCATTCTGGCGGTCGGCGATTACATTTCGCGCCGCGCGTTGAATGAGGCGAAAAAGCCGCTCACCGTGCGCGACTTGCTCACGGCCATGATCAAGGCGCACGAGATTCAGGGCGTGCTCGCCATCGAGAACAGCTTCAATCGAGTCGGCCTCGATCACGTGCTGTTGGTGCGCATCGCATCCACCGCCGTCGTAACGAAAATGCTCGGCGGCACGCGCGAGCAGATCGTCAATGCCGTGTCGAATGCTTGGCTCGACGGCGGCGCCCTGCGCACTTATCGGCATGCGCCCAACACGGGCTCGCGCAAGAGCTGGGCAGCGGGTGATGCCACCAGCCGCGCCGTGCGCCTTGCACTCATCGCCATGACAGGAGAGATGGGCTATCCATCCGCGCTCACCGCGACCACCTGGGGTTTCTACGATGTGCTGTTCAAGGGCAAACCGTTCACGTTCCAGCGCGGCTATGGTAGCTATGTCATGGAAAACGTCTTGTTCAAGATCAGCTTTCCGGCCGAGTTCCATGCGCAGACTGCGGTCGAGTGCGCCATGCAATTGCATCCCAAGGTAAAAGACCGGCTGGATGAGATCGACACCGTCGTGATCGAGACGCAGGAGCCAGGCGTGCGCATCATCGATAAGACCGGTCCGCTTGCGAATCCAGCCGATCGGGACCATTGCATTCAATACATGACCGCGGTGCCGCTCATTTTCGGCCGTCTCACCAGCAGCGACTACGAGGATCGCATTGCAGCCGATCCGCGCATCGATGCCTTACGCGCGAAAATGCAGGTGCGCGAGAACACCACATTCACGGCCGAGTATTACGCGCCCGACAAGCGCTACATCGGAAACGCCGTGCAGGTGTTTTTCAAGAACGGCACGGCGACCGAGCGGGTGGCCGTGGATTACCCCATCGGACATCGCAAGCGGCGCGCCGAAGGCATGCCCGTTCTAGTGAAGAAATTCGAATCGAGCGTAACGGCGCACTTCGAGCCGCGACAGGCTGCGCTCATTCAGGCCACCTTCGCCGATCAGCGAAAGCTCATGACCATGCCTGTGAACGAGTTCGTCGCCACCATGGTCAAGAATGCCTAGTGTCGCTGCAAGCTCGGCTGCGATACGCGCGCCAATCGCGCGCGAGCAAGAGCTGAACGAGCTGGCGCGCGGCGCGGCGGAGTTGGGAATCTCGCTCGATGCAGAGCAGTGTGAGCGCATGGTGGGCTTGCTCGATGCGCTCGAGCAGTGCAATGCCCAGTTCAACTTGACGGCCATCCGTGATCGCGGCGACATGCTGCGCAAGCACGTGCTCGATAGCTTGACCGCGCAGCCGTTTTTGCACGGTGAGCGGATTGCCGATGTGGGCACGGGCCCGGGCTTTCCGGGTTTGCCGCTCGCCATCGCAAATCCGAGCCGGCAATTTACGCTGATCGAATCAACGGGTAAGAAGGCTCATTTCGTTGCGCGTGCCGCCGAGGCGCTTGGATGTGTGAATGTCACGGTAGCGAACGAGCGCGCAGAAAAATACCGTCCCGAGCTCCGCTTTGATTGCGTACTGTCGCGAGCCCTGGCTTCGCTCGAGGGTTTCATCGCCTGCGCCTCGCATCTGTGCGCGCCGGGCGGCCGGCTCCTCGCGATGAAAGGCAAGCTTCCACGCCAGGAGCTTGCGCGCCTGCCACGCGGCGTTGCCATTCAGGCCGTCCATCGAGTCTATGTGCCCGGTCTCGAAGCCGAACGACACATCATCGATATTCGCCGCAGTTGAATCGAAGGTCGGCCATGCCGTGCGCCATCCAGCGACATGTTAACGTGGCGTCATGAAGGCATCGCCGCAAGCCAAGGCCGGTTCCCGTAAGGGATGTGCGGGGTGTGAGTCTCGGGCCTTCGCATGAAGCGCGTCATGGCGCTGGCCAATCAAAAGGGCGGGGTGGGTAAGACCACGACGGCGGTGAACTTGGCGGCCTCGCTATCGGCCACCAAACGCCGCGTGTTGCTCATCGACATCGATCCGCAGGGCAATGCCACCATGGGTTGCGGTATCGACAAGCATTCGCAGGTGCGCACGACATGCGAGGTGCTGCTTGGCGAATGCTCGGCTGCCGAAGCACTGTTGCCGGTTGCGCACGGCGGCTTCATGGTGATGCCCGCCAATCAAGACTTGACCGCGGCGGAAGTGCGCCTGCTCGGCGTCATCGCCGGCCGCGAATTCAAGCTGCGCAATGCGCTGCTCGCAGTGCGCGAGCGCTTTGATGTCATCCTCATCGATTGTCCGCCGGCCCTCAATATGCTGACGTTGAATGCATTGGTTGCGGCCGACACCGTGCTCGTGCCCATGCAATGCGAGTATTACGCGCTCGAAGGTCTCACGGCACTTGCCGGCACCATCGAGCAGATCCGCGAAAATCTGAACCCCGAGCTTGCCATCGGCGGCGTGCTGCGAACCATGTTCGATCCGCGCAATAACCTCGCCAACGAAGTATCGGCGCAGCTTGCCGATCATTTTGGCGAGCGGCTGTTTCGCACCGTCATACCGCGCAATGTGCGCCTTGCCGAGGCGCCGAGTTTTGGCAAACCCGTGCTCTTCCATGACAAAGACTCACGCGGCGCGCTCGCGTACCTTGCGCTCGCGGGCGAGCTGATTCGCCGCGCCGAGGATGCGGCTCAGGGGCAAAGCCCGCAGGCCGATGCGGCTCAGGCTCCGGCGTTCGAGGAATCGGGCGCGCCGATGCCTCGGGAGGAATCGGCCTCCCGGTGTTGATCCATTCTTTCATCGCCTAATAGAAGAGCATGCAAGCGGCGCGGCCAGGCTCATCACAGTAGATGGAAGATTCCACCTACATCGCGCAGTCGTTGGCATGACCCTGCACTTTCACGCGCGCAGCCGCAGCGTGCGTGTAAGATTCGCGTTGCCGTGTGTACGGCGCTGCGCGGGCATCAACCGCTCGCTTAATCAATCAACGACGAGGGCGTCATGAAAACAGTGCGAATTATGCTTGCGGGGCTTGCGTTGGTGTGGGCGGGAGCGGCTTCCGCGGCGAGTAATATGGCATCGACGATTTCGCTGTTCAAAAATTCGGGCGCGAGCGCATCGTTTTTCAACAGCGCCTATGGTTATGCCGTGTTCCCGACCATCGGCAAGGGCGGGCTCGTGGTGGGTGCGGCCCATGGCAAAGGGCGTGTATACGAAAAAGGGCGTTGGATCGGCGATACCGCCATGACGCAACTCAGCGTGGGCCTGCAGGCAGGCGGGCAGGCGTACAGCCAAATCATCTTTTTTGAAGACAAGCGCGCTTTGGATGAATTCACGACCGGCAATTTCGAGTTCGGCGCGGGCGTGAGCGCCGTGGTGATCACCGCAGCCGCCACCGGCAATGCAGGCACCACGGGTGCATCCGCCGGTGCCAGCGCCGGCAAGAAAGATGCGACCACGGCGGGCGATCATTACTACAAAGGCCTTGCGGTGTTCACCATCGTCAAGGGCGGCGCGATGGCGGAGATTTCCGTTGCGGGTCAAAAGTTCTCGTACACACCGCGCGGTGCGGCGACGAAGTAAGCGGAGCGCGGGCGCTTCAGCGGCGTAAGTCGGCGCCGCTCGCTCGAGCGCCTTTCGCGATGCCGCGACGCCATCGTAGCTGACGCCGGTGGAGAGAGGGCAGTGGACGCCCGAGCGGCGCGGTGTGGTGGCCGCGAGCTTCCTTGGGTGGGCGCTCGATGCATTCGATTTCTTTCTGCTGGTCTTCGTCATCAAGGACGTCGCCGCGGAATTTCAAGTCGATAAGAAAACCGTCGCGTGGGCCATCGTGCTCACGTTGGCGCTGCGGCCCATCGGAGCATTCTTGTTCGGGCGATTGGCCGACAAGTTTGGCCGGCGCCCCATTCTTCAGCTCGATATCGCGCTGTATTCCATTCTTGGTTTCGCTACCGCATTTGCGCCGAATCTAACGGCTTTTCTCCTCGTGCGTGGGCTGTTCGGCATCGCCATGGGCGGTGAATGGGGCATCGGTACGTCGCTGGCGATGGAAAGTATCCCTGCGAACGCGCGTGGATGGGTGTCGGGTTTGCTGCAGTCAGGGTATCCCACGGGTTACCTGCTGGCATCGGCCTCTTACGCATGGCTCTACCCTCATCTGGGTTGGCGCGGCATGTTTACCTTGAGCCTGCTGCCGGCACTCCTGGTGTTTTTCATCCGCAGAAACACGCGCGAATCCCCCACTTGGCGCGCAAGCGATGTGAGCTGGCGCGCGACATGGCGCACGCTGCGCGTGCATTGGCGCACCGTGATCTACGCCGTCGTGCTCATGACCGCCTTCAACTTTTTCAGTCATGGCACGCAGGATTTATACCCTACGTTTCTGCAGACCCAACACGGCCTCGATGCACACGCGACGGGCAGCATCGCCATCATCTACAACATCGGCGCAATTCTAGGAGGCTGGCTGTTCGGAGCATTGAGCCAGCGCTTTACTCGCCGCAGCGCCATCGTGGCTGCAGCGCTGTTGTCGTTGCCCACCGTGTATCTCTGGGCTTTTTCCAGCACCGCATTCTTGTTGGCGATGGGCGCCTTCCTCATGCAATTCTGCGTGCAAGGCGCATGGGGCGTCGTGCCCGCGCATCTCAATGAGCTCTCGCCGCCCGATGCGCGCGGTACGTTTCCGGGAACCGTCTATCAGCTCGGAAACTTCATTGCCTCATCGAATGCCGTGCTGCAAACATCCATAGCGCAGAGCCACGGCGGCAATTATTCCCTGGCGATGGCCTCAGTCGTCATTTGCGCCGCGCTCAGCATTGCGGCCATTGCGGGTTTGGCGCCGGAGCAGCGCAACGCTCTCGAGCCGAAAGACTGAGGGCCGCTCGGATAGACGGCCTATCGTGCATGCAAGCTCGGCTCGTGCCAACCTTTCGGAAATGCGAGCGTGAGCGGCCTCGGCTTCGCGGCAAGCGTCAGCCGCGTGTGCACACGGTTGCGTGTAATGTCGAGCGCGTCCAGAGGAATGTCGAGACCGGCGGCTTGCTAGCGCTTCCTTGCGAGCTCGATTTTGCCTTTCGACCCGATCAGCGCGGAGCCGATCATGCTGACCACACTCACGACGATCGCCGCCCAGAACGCGGTCCAAAAGCCATCGATGCGCATGCCGGGCACCAGCCACGCGACCAGCCCCACCATCGCCGCATTGATGACCAACAAGAACAGGCCCAACGTCACGAGCGTCGCGGGCAGCGTCAGTACGATGACGATGGGCCGAACAATGGCGTTGACGACCCCGAGCAACAGTCCCGCAAGCACCAGGTGCGTGGGCGTGTCGATGCGCAATCCGGGCAGAATGGAAGCCGCGCTCCACAGCCCCAATGCGGCAATGAGCGCGCGTATGATAAATCCGAGCATGCGCCATTCTAGCGCAGCCTGCCCTCACGAACGTTGGCTGCCGGCCGATGGGCGTGCGGGATGTGGAATATGCGCGATGAATGGCGCAACGTATTGCGCGGAGATTTCTGACTCGAGGAGTGCGGTATGAGCGACCAAGCCCACACCGGTCGCTGCGAATGCGGGAGCGTCCGCTATGTCGTGAGGGCGCCATTGCGCGATGTGTGGGCGTGCCACTGCTCGCAGTGCCGGCGGATCAGCGGGCACCACGTCGCGGCAACGGGCGCGCCGGCGAGTGCAGTGGAATTCACCGCGGATACGACGTTGAAGTGGTATCAGTCCTCACCCAGCGCAGAGCGGGGCTTTTGCAGCCGTTGCGGCAGCAACTTATTCTGGCGTCAACTCGAGCCGAAATCGCCGGACATCAGCATCATGGCCGGAAGTCTCGATCTGCCCACCGGCCTTAAGGTGATCAAGCACATTTTCGTGGCTGACAAATCGGACTATTACGAAATCTCGGACGGCGCTCCGCAGTGTCCCCAGTGGCCGTGAGCACGCGCGAACGCCGCTCAAGCATCGCTGCCAAGCGGCGCGTCTTTCGCGAGATGCACTCATCCGGTTGCTTCGTCATTCCCAACCCATGGGATATCGGCAGCGCCAAGTTTCTGCAATCGCTCGGCTTCAAGGCGCTTGCGACCACGAGCTCCGGCTTTGCCTGGAGTCGGGGCTGCGCTGATGGCGGTGTCCGCCTCGAGCAGGTGCTCGAGCATCTTCGCTCATTGGTGGACGCCACAAGTGTTCCCGTCAATGCGGATTTCGAGCACGGTTTCGCGCAAGATCTGGCGGAGCTTGCAGCCAACGTCGAGCGCGCGGTGGACACCGGTGTTGCCGGCCTGTCCATCGAGGATTCGACGCAGGAGGCGTCACAGCCGCTGTTCACGCTCGATGCGGCAGCCGAGCGCGTGCGAGTGGCGCGCGCGGCAATCGATCGCATCGATCCAGCGGCTCTTCTCGTCGGACGCGCCGAAGGATTTCTCCTGGGCCGCACCGCAATCGATGAGATCATCGAACGTCTGCGCGCTTATGCGCAGGCGGGCGCCGATTGCCTCTACGCGCCGGGAGTCGCGAAGAGCGAGGACATCGCGGCGATCGTGCACGCCGTTTCCCCCAAACCGGTCAACGTATTGATTCACTCGCCGAGCGATGTGCGCTTGCAGGACATGGCGCGGCTTGGGGTGCGTCGCGTGAGCGTCGGCGGTGCGTTGGCTGCGAGTGCATGGTCTGGATTCATCCAAGCGGCGCAGGCCCTTTTGCAAGGCCGATTCGACGCGCTGCGCCGTCCGGCCATTGATTTGAACCAGGCATTCAAGCGGTCGGCATGAACGGCACCTCATTCCCACGCATGCGGATCTCAAGGCCGCTGCGTCGGTTCGACCAGGGCCGCGAGCTGTGCGGCAACCTTTGTCCAGCCATCCGTGAATCCCATTTGCTGATGCTGTAAGTAAGTCGCCTCATCCCAGTGCCGCGCGCCGGCACGGTAACGTGTGCCGCGGCCTTCTGCAGTCAGTTCGAAGAATCCCACCATGAACGGCTTCTGAGGTAGCCAGCCCGCCCGGAATGCGTCCGTGAACACCACGCGCTGATTCGGGATCACCTCGAGAAAAACGCCCTCCATGCGGTGCTCCTCACCTTGAGGTCCGCGCATGATGAGCGCCGAGCGGCCTCCGGCGCGCAGATCATGCTCGATGACTTCGGTAGACCAAGGCTTGGGACACCACCACTCCTCTAACTTGTCGGTGAACATGCTGTAGATGGCCGCGGGCGGCGCATCGATATACCGCTCGATTGCCAGCTCGAATGGCGGCTGCGGCGTGAGATCAGATTCCGACTTGCTCATGACTTCTGTCCGGAGCCTAACACGGCGTCAATAAAATAAGCTGCGGCTTCCAGATGGCTGGTCAGAAGCTCGTACCTTCCATTGCACGTGGACCCGCAAGGCTTTGCTAAGATTCAATAATGTTCTCGAACGAGCTTTCCATTCTCGGATGGTCCATCGTCCTCGGCCTCGTTCATGTGTTTTTCGCCGCCTTCCTGTCGACGCGGGAACGGGGGCTCGCGTGGAATGCGGGCAACCGTGACGGCGCGCCAACACCCTTGTCTCCCCTCGCCTCCCGCGCAGATCGTGCGCGCCTTAATTTTCTCGAGACCTTTCCGTTTTTTGCGGCGGCGCTTCTCGGGACGCTCATTTCCAATGCGCACAATGCGCATACACTCCTTGGAGCGCAGATTTATCTGGCGGCGCGCGCGGTGTATCTGCCGGTCTATGTCATCGGCGTTCCGTATGTGCGCACGCTCGTCTGGGCGGTTGCACTATGGGGTTTGCTGCAATTGCTATATGGACTCTTTTGACCGATCGCGTCGAATGGAACTTGGTTGACGGCTGGCTTGCAACTCTTTTTCCACCCGCTCTCCAGCTTCTGCTGGAAAGCGCTGATCGGCCTGTATGAAAGCGGCATCTCATTCGAGTCCATTCACGTTGATCTTCAGGATTCCGCCAGTCGCGCCGCGTTTCTGCGCGTTTGGCCTCTCGGTAAAATGCCCGTGCTTCGCGACCAGCAGGCTGCGCGCACGGTGCCCGAAGCCAGCCTCATTTTGGAATACCTGGCGCAGACCGATCCTCGTGCTCGCTGGCTGATTCCAACATCGCCTGATGAGGCGCTCGAAGTGCGGTTGCGCGATCGCGTGTTCGATTTGCATGTTCAAATCGCCATGCAAAAAATCGTCGGCGATCGTCTGCGCCCGGCCGCCGAGCGAGACAGGGCGGGAGTGCAAGCCGCGCGGGCATCACTCGACCACACGCTGGCCTATGTCGAGAATCAATTCTCCAGCGGCCAGTGGCCGGCCGGAGAGCCTTTCACCCTGGCCGATTGCGCAGCGTTCCCCGCGCTCTATTATTCGAATCGATTGGCGCCGCTCGCGCCGTTGTACCCCACGTGTGCAGGCTATCTTCTGAATCTCGCCCAGCGTCCGTCGATCAGCCGCACCTTGCGCGAAGCAGAGCCGTACGCGCACTGGTTTCCGGCGCAGGATTGACGAAGCACGCACTTTAAGTTTTTGTAAGCACCAATGATTGCACTCTTCCCGTACATTGCGGCTTGCCGGAGCAACCGGCGATTCGTTGGAGATGGATGGAATGAACGCGAAAATTTTGTTGGCGGCGATTGCGCTCGGCGGCTCATCGCTCGCATTCGCTCAAGTGGTTCCCGCGGTCAAGGAGTCGGCCAAGGCAGCCGCTGAATCGACTCAGCAAGCCGGCGACAACGTCAAGGCTGCGGCCTCGTCGGAGCCGGACAAATCGATCAACAAAGCAAAGGCCGCCGGGCACAAGGCGAGCGCACGCGCTCACCGGCACCATGCCAAGGCTGCAGCGGACGCCGCCGTTCACTAAGCAACTTGCCGCTCGTCCGGGACCTCGTGGAGGCGGCGTGCTCGCTAATCGTAGCTGCACGGCACTCGTTGTCCTCTGTCTTCTCGGTCGAGCGGCGATTTCTTCGGCCGCGCCCTCTGGGCCTCACGCGGACGCTCCCGGAATTGCCTGGTTCAATGGCGATGTAGCAGATGCTTTCGCGGCCGCGGCAAAGGCACGCAAGCCAGTGTTTCTCTACTGGGGTGCGAAATGGTGCCCTCCCTGTCAGGAGGTGAAAGCGTGGGTTTTTTCGCGCGATGATTTCATCGCGAAATCCAGACAGTTCATCCCGGTCTATCTAGACGGAGATGACCCCGGCGCCCAGCGGTGGGGCGAGAAGTTCAAGGTGTCGGGCTACCCGACTCTCGTGCTGTTGCGCTCCGATCAAGTGGAGATCATGCGCATCTCGGGCAGCATTGATCTTGCGTTCTACGCCAACGTGCTGGATCTCGCGCTCGCCGATGTCCGGCCCTTGGGCGAGATTCGCGCCTCACTGGCAGGCTCGGCACAGAAGCATGGCGCGCTGTCGCGTGGCGATTGTCAGCGCCTCATCTATAACGAGTGGGATCCGCAAAGTCTCGAACCGCCGGCGAGAAAAAAGTTGGCCGTCGATTTTGAGCGGGCGGCGGCGCGCTGCACGAGTCTATCCGCACCCGAGCGTGCTCGACTTGCCATCCTCGAAGCAGTGATCGGGCCCAGTGAACGCAGTGCGGCACGCGTCGCTGAAATTCTGCAATCTCCGGAAATTGCGGTGCAGGCCTTGGGCGCGTTGTTCGCGCTCGATGATGGCTTTTTTGAAATCGTGCAGAAACGAGATCAGCCGCATCGAGAAGAATTCGTGGCGGATTGGGTTCATGTCATGGACCGCGCGGCGAACGACCCGCAACGAATCGATGCGGAGCGGCTGATGGCGATCGGCCAAAAAATCCGCGTGTTGAAGCGCTTCGATGACGCACATCAAGTGCCGGCCGGCGTCGCCGCCGATGCGCGCGAGCGCGTTAGCGCTGCCCTCGCAAAGAAAATGAGCCCGTATGCTCACTCGAGCCTCGTCGAGGCTGCAGCCTACGTGTATATGGCTCTCGGTGACAACGACACGCTGGCGGCGCTTGCGAGCGAGGAAGTCAAGAACGCACAGTCGCCGTTTTATTACATGCAGGCGCTCGGTGAGAGCGAAGAGATGCGCGGCAACGGGGCGGCGGCGTTGCGCTGGTACGAACGAGCGTATGCATCAGCGAGCGGGCCTGCGACGCGCTTTCAGTGGGGGAGCGGATATTTGATGGCTCTGCTGAGGTTGGCGCCCGATGATGCGGCTCGCATACGCCGCGTCGGCTCCGAAGTCATTGCGGAGCTGGACGGACCTGCGCGTATTCAAGCGCGCACTCGCGTCAAGCTCGGAAAGCTCGACGCTCAATTGCGGCAATGGGATGGGCAACATCGTCATGCAGCGGATCTCGCGGCGCTCCGCGCACGCATGAATCAAGTGTGCACAAAACTGCCGCAGGCAGATCCGGGGCGCGCTAGTTGCAGGCAATTCTTGCGGGAATACTCATGAGTCTGGCTCGCGTTGGCGAACTTGCCGCAGGCGGCTCGAGAGCCGGGACGAAGGCTGTCCTGCTCGCCGCACCCCTCATCTGCGCGGCGCATGCCACGACCAAGGGGCTCTCTCAGATCGTCACGCCCGACCTGCAGCCCGTGGGTCAGTTGTCGCTCAGCTTTCAAGCGCAGGATCGGCAGATCGATAACCCGTATCAGCTTCAGGGCGAGTTGGGTGTGACGCCGTGGCTCGAAATCGCGGCATTCCAAGGCCTCTCGCCCAACGAGCAAATTCTCGGCACCGAAGTCGGTCTGGTGCAGCGCCTACCCTATTTGCTCAGCGCAGGCTTGATCAATTGGTCCACGCGCGGCACCAACCCACAGCCTTTCTTGGAAGGCGGCTACTACACCACCCACGACAAATGGATGGGCGGCCCCATCCGGGTTCACGATCGCACTCGATGGCTCGCAGGCTGGGCGCACGACTTCAATGATCGATGGCGCGCTCAGATCGATTATCAAAGCGGCCGCGACAACTACTTCACGGTCGGTTTCACGTGCAATGTAACCGAGCGGTTTCAATTCAACCCGGCTGTGTATTTTGCCAACTCAGGCGCTCATAAGGCGATCGGCTATGTCGTGTTCACCTACACATTGCCCGTATGGCGAGCCGGGCCGTGATGCGTGAGTGTCGTTGGCGGTGCGCTAGGCCCTAACTTCTCGTCCCAGGCGGCGGCACCACGTCGGTATTCTGGCCGGCGGCGATGAGCCATGCATCGCGCTCGATCGCCACGAACGTCATGACCCCGGCGCGGCTCGGAAGCTCCGCGCCATTCGGCAATCGCATGCCGCTCAACGACCACCGCCAGTGCAAAGTCGCTACCCCGGGCGCCAGCGTGTTTGATTTCACCTCATGAGCGCGCAACGCGCTGTGGCGAAATACCGTCGCATGCACGCCCTCGTGCTCACGACGAATCTTGTCGCGGCCGATCCACCAAGCGCCGTACACGTTCACGAAATTGGCGTCATTCGTGAACAGCGAGCCCAAGGCTTGCATGTCGTGCACATTCCAGGCCTCGACGAAACGATCGATGAGCTCTTCGGGGGATTGATGGGGCACTTGAGTCTGTTCCATTCGGCGCCGCGGGTGGCGCAACCCCATCATCAGGCCTAGGCCGCCAGATTCTGTCAACTCAATGCAAAAATGAGCGCTGCGACACGCATCACCTCTCGGCAACACAGGCAATGAAATACTCCCATGGCACATAGCGCAGACCCCGTCACCCACCCCATGGAAGAGCCGCGATCGTCTTTTGCCTTCGTGCAATTCGGCGAGTTTTCACACACGAACAAGAACATGCTCGAGCAGCTCCACAGGCAGTTTCCGCGCATGCGGTGCGAGGTGATCGACCTTGCCGATTCGCGTTTGGTGCGAAGGAGCCGTGCCCCGCGACTGATGTTCGAGCTCGCCCGCGAGCATGGCCCGGGAGCGCTTGCGCGCCCCGGCGCATTTCACACTCGCATCATGCAGACCCGCTATTTCTTTCGCGCTGCGCGCCGCGCGCTGCTTGAACGCCTGAGCGGCAAGGGCCACTCGTTCGTCGTACAGACTCAATCGTTGTTCGATGCGAGCGTGCCCGGCGTTGCAAACTTCGTGTACACGGACCACACGCATCTGAGCAACCTCGAGTATCCCGGATGGAACCGAGCCGCGCTCGCGCCGCAAGCCTGGATCGATCTCGAGCGCTCGGTCTACCGCCACGCGCGCATGGTTTTCACCATGAGCTCGAACGTCTCACGCACGCTCATCGAGCGGTATGGATGCGAGCCGGAACGGGTGAAATGCATCTACGTCGGCAGCAATGCGCGTTCCGCGACACAGGTCGATTTCTCTGAGGCCCGCTATGCGCGCAAGAAGATTTTGTTCGTTGGCATCGATTGGGAGCGCAAGGGAGGGCCCGTGTTGCTGCAGGCATTCGAGCGTGTGAAGCAGTCTCACCCCGACGCCGAATTGATCATCGTGGGCGCGGCGCCGCAAGTGCGCATCGACTCCGTGCGGGTCGTGGGCAAAGTCCCCGTGGAAAAGGTCGCGGACTTTTACCGCGAGGCTTCGATTTTTTGCATGCCGACCCTCGTCGAGCCCTTCGGCATCGCATTCATCGAGGCGTTCGCTCACGGCCTTCCTGTGATCGCCACTCGCATCGGCGCGATCCCCGATTTCGTCGAGCCCGAGCGTTCCGGATATCTGGTCGAGCCGAACGATGCGGCCGCGGTTGCTCAGCGGCTCGAAGATCTACTGGATGACCCGCAGAGATGCGCGCGGTTTGCGCGCCACGGCAAGGCGCTGGTGGACGAGCGCTACGATTGGGATGGCACCGGAGAGCGCATGGCGGCGCATATCCGCGGTGCGCTGGCTGCCGACAAAGCGCCGCCCGAGGCGCGGGCATGATTGACTTGCCGCGCGGGAGTCATGGGTGCCCGCAGGCGAGCCCATCGTGAGCGCTCGATCGCATGGGCGCAGCATCGTGATTGGCTTGGACTCGGCGGACATCGTGCTCATCGAGCACTGGGCCGCGCAAGGTTACTTGCCCTTCTTTCGCGACTTGCTGGCTCAGACTGCGCCCGTGCGGCTTGAAACCGATTCGGCGGTTCTGCAAGGCGCGGTGTGGCCCAACATTTTGACGGGCCGTAAGTCGGGCTCGCACGGTACGTACATGAGCCCGCAGCTGACGACGGGAACATATGGCATGGACACCGTGCGCGGCAGCTTGAATACCCTGCCAACCTTCTATGAGCTCATGGAGCTCACGGGCCTTCGCTGCGCCATCGTCGATATTCCCACCGACCGGCCGCGGGCCGGCTTTGCGGGCGTGCACGTCGTCGATTGGCTGAGCGAGTTTCAATACCAGGGCTTCGAGGCGTCGCCCTCGGCGTTCAAGGCCGACTTGCTGAATCGTTACGGGCTCATTTCGCCCAGAGGGGGTTATGGGCCGACGCCGAACCACAAAAAAGGCCACCGCCAACTACGCGGTAAGCTGCGACGCAGCCTCGAGGCCAAGACCGATCTGACGCGACGTTTGCTCGCCCGAACAGACTTGGATTGCATTTTCGTGGTATTCGCCGAAGCCCATAAGGCAGGCCATTTCTTCTGGCGCTATTTCGATCCACAGCATTTCGATCATGATGGCTCCGATCCAGAGCTCTGCGGCGCGCTGCGCGAAGTCTATGTGGCGCTCGACACCGCGCTCGCCGGCCTCGTGCAGGCGTTGCGTCCGAGCGATCACTTGTTGCTGTTTTCCGATCACGGCATGCAAGCCAACAATCGCGGGGATCATTTCGTGAGCACCATTCTCGCGCGCCTGGGTCTGTGCGCTAAAGGCTCGCAAGATCGCCTCGGTGGGGATACGCGATATTCCAAGGTGGCCCGAGTCGAAGCGGTATTGCGTGCAATAGTTCGCCGCTCAGCGCGGCTGCTGCCGGAACGCTGCACGAGCTTTCTGCGCGCGCGCTTTGGCGCAGCCTCCAGGGTCGATTGGGGCAAGACCACCGTGTTCTCGCTGTCGACTGACCGCAACACTTATCTGCGGCTCAACGTCACCGGGCGCGAACCGAGCGGCATCGTCGATCCGGGCGCTGAATACGAGCGTGTTCTGACGTTGCTCGAAAACGAATTCCATGCATTGCGAAACGCAGACACGGGCCAGCCTGCCGTTGCCGGAATTCATCGCCCGCAAACACTTTATCCGGGCCGTCTTGCCAAAGATTTGCCGGATCTGGTGATCGTATGGAATGCGGCGGCGCCGCTTCGCTGTATCGAGTCGCCGCGGCTCGGCCGATTGCATCAACAGCCGGTGGAGAATCGATCGGGCAATCACCGTCCCGAAGGATTTTTGTTCGCTCGCGGTACGGCATTTGCGCAGGTGCCGCGCACCGAACGCGGCGATGTCATGCAGCTCACGCCCACTCTTTTCGCATTGCACGGACTGACGCTGCCCGGTGCAGAAGCGGATCCGCTGCATGAATTGTTCGCAGTACAACCCTCGCCGGTCAGGGAGAGCTCGAGCCGCGCCTACGCCGCGCCTCCCGAACTGATCGCTTGATTGCGCGGCGGCTCGCGCGCCGCTCTGGTTTCTTGCCGATGAGCTCACCTCTCATGAGGTAAGCTCAAGATTGCTCGCACGCCAAACTTTTTGCGTTGGCCACGACGCCTCGGCTGTTACTCTTAAAACATTGGCTGCACCTGTAGAAGAAGCTTCATGAACACACTCAATTCGCCGCCGCTGGCTCCGTTACTGAAGCAATTGTTTGCCGACGATGAACGTTCATCGGCCAGTATGCGGCGCGGGTCGGGGCCCTCGGGCACATCGTCTGCGGACAACTACATCGAATTTTTTTCCCGGCTCAAGGACATGCATCTTGCCATTGCTCCGGAGACCGGCCGCTTCCTTTACATGGCGGCGCGCGCCATGCGGGCGCGAGCCATCGTCGAGTTCGGCACCTCGTTCGGCATCTCCACGTTGTTTCTAGCCGCGGCCATCAAGGACAACGGCGGCGGCAAAGTCATCAGTACGGAATTCGAGCCTTCGAAAATTGCAAACGCCCAGGCCAACCTGGATGCAGGCGGCGTGAGTGCGCTGGTCGAGATCCGTGCGGGCGATGCGTTGCAAACCTTGGCCAAGGATTTGCCCGACGAAATCGATTTGGTGTTATTGGACGGCGCTAAACCCTTGTATGTTCCGATCCTGCGCTTGCTCGAGCCGCGGTTGCGGAGCGGTGCGCTGGTGGTCGCGGATAATTCAGATATGTGCCCGGACTATGTAGCCTATGTACGCGCCGCGACGGATGATTATTTGACGGTGCCGTTCGGCAGCGACGTCGAGCTATCGATGCGTCTATAGATGCCCGCTGTAGGAAAGCGCGCATAGCATTCTGCGCAGCAATCTCACCTGCGAACGAGATAAGGTAGCGAACTGTTTGCTGCTCGAGCGTCGGCTACACCACGCCGTGCAGTGCATGTTCACGACCAGAAAGGAATCTTCATGCCATCCGCCAAGAAAAGATCCGCTCGAAAATCAGTTCGCCCATCAGCGCGTCGCGCCCCCAAGAATCAAGACGCCGTGTCGTTGTTGAAAGCCGATCACAAGCAGGTGAGCAAGTGGTTCGAGGAATTCGAAGGCGCTCGCTCTGCTTCCAAGAAGCAAACTTTGGCAGCCAACATCTGCAAAGCGTTGCGCGTTCACACGCAGATCGAGGAAGAGATCTTCTATCCCGTGTTCATTCAAGCCACGAAAGATAAAGACATGCACCATGAGGCTGTGGTGGAGCACAACGGCGCCAAGGAGTTGATTGCTCAAATCGAGTCTTCGAGTCCGGCCGATGACTATTACGACTCAAAGGTGCATGTGCTGTCTGAAATGATCAAGCATCACGTCAAGGAAGAAGAGCAGAAAGACGGCATGTTCGCCGAGGCGCGCGCTTCCAAGAAAATGGACTTGCAGGCGCTGGGTGAGCAACTCCAATTGCGCAAAGAAGAGCTGATGGCTCGTGGTTGATGCGAGCGTGAACCAGCGGCGCAATATGTAAAGTGAGGTCGGACATCGCCGACGGTAGGTCCCTCTGGGCGCGAGTCATCTGCCGCCACATCGCATGATATCTAGATCGTTCGTGCCGGCGGTTGAGCTGTAAATCGCCGCCCCAAACGCAAACCATGAACGCATCGCTCGACCGGGAATATCTCGCCAACACCACCGCGCAAGAGCTCGGCACCCGGCCGCTGCGCGAGGCGAACCACATCGCGGAGCTCCATAGTTTCCGGCGCTTGGCGCGCGACTTGGCCACGGATCCCAGCCGCATCATGGAAACTCTGTGCGACGTGGTGCTCGAGCAGTGCAACGTGGGCTCGGCAGGCATCAGTGTCGTGGAAACGGATCAGAGCGGCGCCAGTAGACTGCGCTGGCCGGCCATCTCCGGTGAGTGGGCACATCATAAGAATCGTACGTGGATACTGAGCGAAAGCCCGTGCGGTGTTTGCATGGATTTGAACGCGACCGTGTTGGTGCAGGACATGCACACACGCTTTCCCGCGCATGCTGCGACGACTCCGCATGTCAACGAAATTTTGCTGACGCCTTTCCACGAAGGCGGCTGTCCCGTCGGTACGCTATGGGCTCTGTCGCATGACGAGAAGCGGCTGTTCGATCAGGAGGATCAGCGGCTGCTTCTCACCTTCTCGGATTTCGCATCGGTCGCCTTTCAGGCGTGCAGAGAAGCTCCGCGCGCCGTACTCGAGCGAGAGGCGCACCATCACTTTCGGATCATGGCCGACACCATTCCCGTTCATGTATGGACAGCCGACGATTTGGGTCAGACCGACTGGTGCAACGCCGAGACGTATCGCTACAGCGGCAAGCAGCCGGATGATTTGCTCGGCGATCGGTGGTGGCTTTTGCATCATCCCGACGATAGGGCGTGCGCACGCGCGCACTGGGCGCAGCTCACTCGAGATCGCCTGCCGTACGAAGCCGAAGTGCGATTGCGTGCCGCCTACGGCGCCTATCGCTGGCATTTGGCACGCGGCGCGCCGCTGGAAGGCACCCTCGGCAAGCGATGGGTGGGCACGCATACCGATATCCATGATCGGAAAATGGCTTGCAGCGAGCTGCGCAGCGCAGTCACTCAGGACAACAATACCCAGAGCAACAACATCCAAGGCGAGAACATCCAGGCAGAACGAAGAGTCCCGCCGCGCAAGCGCGACTTGAATGCTGCAGAAGATGCGTTACGGCAAGCGCAGAAGATGGAAGCCATTGGCCAGCTCACCGGCGGTATTGCGCATGACTTCAACAATTTACTTGCAGGCGTGCTGGGCTCACTTGCGCTGATCCGGCGGAGGCTGGATGCGGGCCGCACGGAAGATGTGGGGCGCCTCATGGACGCTGCCACCACCGCAGCGCAGCGCGCCGCCGCATTGACTCATCGGTTGCTCGCATTTGCGCGGCGCCAGCCACTGGACATTCGCACTGAAGAAATCGGCGCGCTGATCTGCGGCATGCGCGAAATTTTCGAGAGAACTTTGGGAGACTCCGTTCAGGTGCACACGCACGCCGAGCCTGCGCTTTGGCCCGCACTCACCGATGCAAATCAGTTCGAGAGCGCGCTGCTCAATCTCGCGATCAATGCTCGCGACGCCATGCCGGACGGCGGAACGCTGCGCATCGAGAGCCGCAACGCGACGATCCAGTCGCCGTCACCCCACGCGGGGCTTCATCCGGGGGATTACGTGGTGGTCGAGGTGACCGATAGTGGCGTGGGCATGGCCGAAGAAACCCAGGCGCGCGCGTTCGACCCGTTTTTCACGACCAAGCCCATTGGGCAAGGCACCGGACTCGGGCTGTCGATGATTTACGGCTTCGTGAAGCAATGCAGCGGATTCGTGCAGCTTTCCAGCGCCGAAGGTCGCGGCACGACGGTGAGCCTGTATTTGCCTCGGTCGACTCGAGGCGTGCCGGCAGCGAATGAGAGTTCTAACGAGAACATTGCGCGAGGCTCCGGAGAGCGCGTATTGCTGGTCGAAGACGAAGCATCGGTGCGCATGATCATCGGCGATGTATTGACCGACCTCGGCTATCGAAAGCTCGAAGCCGTCAATGCCACGGATGCCATTGAGCTCATGCGACGGCACGGTCCGATCGACCTTCTCATCACAGATGTCGGTTTGCCCGTCATCAATGGACGCCAATTGGCAGAAATGGCGCGTGCCTTGCAGCCCGGACTCAAGGTATTGTTCGTCACGGGCTATGCCGCCACCGTTGCGGTACGGGCGGGCTCGTTGGAGCCCGGGATGGATGTATTAGCAAAACCGTTTACTCTCGATGCCTTGTCGAAAAAGATTCGCTGCTCGGTGGGTGCGAGCTAGCGGGCCCACGGCGCAGCACACCTTGAATGCTTCGACGCGACGATGCCTGCCGAACTATTGATGCAGGCGGGCAAGGCCGCTGCCTACTACGTGGCGCTCATTGTCATGATGCGCCTTGCGGGTAAGCGGCTCGCCGGCCAGACCACTACTTTCGATCTCATCGTGCTCATCACGCTCGGTGTGGTGCTGCAAAGCTCCGCGCTGCAAAAAGGGCTGAGCAATGCGCTCGTGTTCGTGCTGACGGTGTTTGCGTTGCACCGCGGTCTTGCATTGTTGTGCGCGCGTTCTTCGTTCGTGCGTCATTTGGTGCGCGGCAAGCCGCGCGCCCTCATCATCGACGGCCGGGTCATCGAGGCTGCTCTCAACGACGAAGGCATCAGCCGCGCCGAGCTGCTGGCGGGGTTGCGTAAACTGGGACACGAGCAGCCCGAAGAGATCAAGCTGGCGACGCTGGAAGAGACGGGGCACATCTCGGCCGTGGCGAAATAATACGAAACTAACCGAACTGGTTCGAACGTCGCTTCGCATCGGCGCGGTGCGCGCGCGCACCGCCAAAGTTCGCGAGCTCGTCGCGCTCTTGAAACAACTCGAGCCCGATGAAATCGAGGCTGCGGTCTTGTTCCTGTCGGGGGAGACGCGGCAGGGACGCATCAAGATCGGCTACGCGGCGTTGCGCGCCGCAAGCGACGAACAGGCAGCGTCCGAACCGAGCCTCACCATCGCTCAGGTCGATACCGCCCTGCATTTGCTTGCGCACGTGAGCGGCGCCGGCGCAGCGCGCAGGCGTGAAGCACTGCTGCGTGAGCTGTTTGCGAGCGCATCGCGCGAGGAGCAGGATTTCCTGCGTCGCTTGCTCGTCGGCGAGCTGCGTCAGGGCGCGCTCGGTGGGATCATGACCGATGCATTGGCGGCAGCCGCAGAGCTTCCGCCGCCGCTCGTGCGCCGCGCCGCCATGTACGCATCGAATCTTGGCGCGCTGGCCCGCAGTGTGTTGATGGAAGGCCGCGCCGGCCTCGAGCGCTTCGCGCTGCAAATTTTTTCACCCGCGGCGCCCATGCTGGCGCAAACCGCCGTGAGCGTGGATGAAGCCATCGCCGCGTTCCCGATGCCCTGCGCGTTTGACTGGAAAGTGGATGGCGCGCGCATCCAGGTGCACAAGAAAAACGCAGAAGTGCGAATTTTCACGCGAGCGCTCAATGAGGTGACCGCGGCAATTCCTGAAATCGCCGAGCAAGTCGCCAAGCTTCCGGCCGACATCTGTGTGTTGGACGGCGAGGCGGTCGCCTCCGATGCCGCGGGCCTGCCGCACCCATTCCAGATCACCATGCGCCGGTTTGGCCGCAAGCTCGACATCGAAGCCATGCGCGCCGAGCTGCCCATCGGGGCACTGTTCTTCGATTGTCTTCAGCTCGAGAACCGTGTTCTCATCGATGCGCCTCTGAGCGATCGAATCGGCGCGTTGCAAAGTTTCGTGCCCGATGCGCTGCGAATCCCGCGCTTGATCACGAGCTCAGCGGCCGAGGCGCGCGCATTCTATGAAAGCGCATTGAGCGCGGGCCACGAAGGCGTCGTCGCCAAGCGCTTGGACTCGACCTACGAGGCCGGCAATCGCGGCGCGGGTTGGCTCAAGATCAAACGCGCGCACACGCTCGACCTCGTGGTCATCGCAGCCGAATGGGGCAACGGCAGACGCGAAGGCAAGCTGTCGAATTTGCATCTCGCGGCCCTGGAGACGAATCCATCGCAGCCCCACGCGGGACAATTCATCATGCTGGGCAAGACGTTCAAGGGTCTCACGGATGCCATGCTTGAATGGCAAACCGAGGCTTTCCTGGCACGCGAAATTTCGCGCGACCGCTGGACCGTGCAAGTGCGGCCGGAGTTGGTGGTCGAGATTGCGTTCAGCGATTTGCAGGCGAGCCGGCGCTACCCCGGCGGCATGGCGCTGCGGCTCGCACGCGTCAAGCGCTATCGAAAAGACAAGACCGCGGCCGAGGCGGACACCATGGACACGGTGCGCAAACTCTTCACGCTCGCCAATGAGCACACGCGCCGCTAAACTTTCGCGCCATGTCTTTGAAAAAACCTGCGTTGGGGCGAGGCTTGGCGGAGTTGAGCCCGCTCCTCGCGCGTCGCGCAGATCAGCAGCCGCCGGGCAGCGTGCCATCGGCCATCGTGCCTTCGCCCGAGTTCATGCACGCCTCGCGCTCTGCCGTGGGCGAACGGCTCGCCGTGCTACCGGTCGACCTGCTCGAGCGCGGCAAATACCAGCCCCGAGTGGATATGCGCGAAGAATCGCTCGCCGACCTCGCAAGCTCCATCAAATCGCAAGGCTTGGTCCAGCCGATTCTGGTGCGGCCGATCGCGCGCAGAGAGGCAGGCGGAGCTTTGCGCTACGAAATCATTGCAGGCGAACGGCGTTGGCGCGCAGCGCAGCTCGCGGGGCTCAACGAGATTCCCGCGGTCATTCGCGAGGTGCCCGACGAGGCCGCCGTGGTGATGGCGCTGATCGAGAATATTCAACGGGAAAATTTGAATCCGCTCGAAGAGGCGCGCGCTCTCGAACGGCTCATTGGTGAATTTGGATTGACTCATCATGCGGCCGCCGAAGCCGTTGGGCGCTCGCGCGCCGCCGTCAGCAATTTGCTGCGGCTCATGGAGCTTGCGGACGAGGTCAAGACCTTGCTCGAGTCCAGAGCCCTCGAAATGGGACATGCGCGCGCGCTGCTCGGCCTTTCGAATCGACGCCAACAAATCGAAGTGGCGCAGTTGGTGTCGAAAAAGCAGCTCTCCGTTCGTGATACCGAGTCGCTGGTGCGCCGGCTGTCAGCGCCCGCTGCCGACCCTGCCGAGCCGGCGCCCGCGGATCCGGACATTCGCCGGCTCGAGCTGGAGCTCGCCGACAAGCTTGGGGCGAAAGTCGCGTTCCATCATCTGCGCGGTGGCAAGGGCAAGCTGATTGTCAGCTATAACAGTCTCGATGAGCTCGAAGGCATTCTCGCGCACATTCAATAGCCCTGTGTGCATGCGTGATGTGCATTCGCTCGATGTGCATTCGCTCGATGCGCATGCTTACTATGATGCGCACGCGCGTGCGCGAGTCTCATGCGCGGCGGCGCGGCGCGGACTGGGTGGCGCGTTGAATGGCCGCTTTCAAAGGAGTAGCGGATTTCGCGTAGCCGGCCCAGGGCTTGGATTTCTTCAGCAGGGCGGGCGCGGTGCGCACCGTAAACTTTTTCGGCTCCAATCCCTTGCGCACTTGCTTCCATTCCACGGGCATGGAGACCGGCGCGCCTTCGCGTGCGCGCGGTGATAGCACGCTGACCGCCGTCGAGAGGCGGTCATTGCGAAGATAGTCGAGAAAAATTCGTCCCGTGCGGTCTTTCTTCGCCATGGTGTCCAGGTATTTCTTGGGGCTGTCGGCCGCCATTTGCGCGCAGATCAAATGCGCGAAATTTTTTGCGGTGTCCCAGTCGATGGCGTGCTTGCCGCCCGCGAGCGGCGTGACGAGGTGCAACCCCTTGCCGCCGGTGGTCTTGCAGAAAGACTCGAGGCCTACTTTCGTCAGCCGTTGACGCAACTCCAGCGCCGCTTCGATGACCCGCTCGAAGCTCACATCGGGAGCAGGATCGAGATCAAACACGAATCGGCCTGCGACCTCGGGATGGTCGGGCTCGCAATTCCACGGATGAATTTCGAGCGCCGCGATTTGCGCAGCCGCGGTCAATGCTTCGGGCCGATCGATCTGCACGTAGGGCGCTTTGTCGCCACGCACTTTCACGAGTGTAAAGGCCTCGGAACCGCCTGCCATGGCGTGGCGCTGAAAGAAATGCTCGCCGCCGATGCCGTCCGGCGCGCGCACCAACGAGCACGGGCGGCCGACGAGATGCGGCAATAGAAAATCCTGCACTTGCGCGAAATAATCCGCGAGATCCTGCTTGGTCACGGGCTTGCCATCGCCCGCATTGGGCCACAACGCTTTGTCGGGCTTGGAAAGGACCACGCGTACTGCCTTACCGCTCCCCGTGACCTTAAGGGTGTTCTCGCCCGTGCCCTTGGCCGTTCCGTTGACCTTCTTCTTGATCGGCGTGGCTGCCGACGCTGACGCGGTATCGAGCGTCGAAGCGGCAGCGCGTGCAGGCTTCGATTGCCAAACCGCATCGGCGGGCGGTGCATCCGACGCTCCCAACATGAATGCCTTCGGCGCCTTGCCCTTGCCGCCCGCGATTTGACTCATCGATCGGCCCGAAGCGACGGACCGATCCTCCGCCATCATCGGCTCCGTGCCGCCTGGCTTCGCGTATTCATCTTTGTGCTTGATGAGGAGCCAGTTATTGCGGCGCTCGTTGGCGCGGCCCTTGATGCGTACGAGCACCCAGCCGCCGTGCAAGCGCTCACCCGCCAGAATGAACTTGAGCTCGCCTTTGCGCAGTGCTTCTTCGGGACGCGCAGTACCCTCGGGTTGCCAAAATCCCCGATCCCAAAGCTGCACCGTGCCACCGCCATATTGACCTTGCGGAATCGTGCCTTCGAAATCGCCGTAATCGAGAGGATGGTCTTCGACTTCAACCGCGAGCCGCTTGTCCGCCGGATCGATGGATGGGCCACGTGTGACGGCCCACGATTTGAACACTCCGTCGAGCTCCAAGCGCAAATCGAAATGCAAGCGCGTGGCGTCGTGCTTCTGAATCACATAGCGCAAATGCGCAGCGGGCTTGACCTCGCGCTCGCCGGAAGGCTCGGCGGTCTTGCCGAAGTCGCGCTTTTTCTTATATGTGGCGAGCTGACCCTTGGCCATGAATGTAAAGCTCGCACACGATGAGGGCTGGTGCAATCAGACAAGCGTTGTTCGATGCGCTATCAACTCATCTCGTTGATGACATCGAATTGTCGTTGACACTACTCAGTCTCACGCGCACGCTTGCGAGAGAAAAATGGGATGAGGGATGTTGGTTGCTCGCCGGGAAATGGAAGACCGTTATTTGCTGGATGCTGGCAACCATAGTTTACCCGTTGTTCCTCGGCGGATTGGGCACGGTTATGGCCGACCCTCCAATAGGGGTCGAAGAAAGCTATTCGATTGCGCCGGATGTGCTCAGTTATTCTGCGGCCGATCATTCCGTCGCCAGGCCGCAGCAAAATATTTGTATCGCTCCCATCCCGATCTCATTGGACGACTTCGATGACCTGAGCGGTGACGATAAGTCTCCAGACGAGGACGATTGCCCCACCGATTCGCGAGACAACCGTCCTAGTCACCTCGCCCGGATCGGATTATTTCAAACGCGTGACTTTGATAGCATCGTTTTACCAGTAGCATTCGAGCGTAGCGTTCGGCAGCTTTGGCTAAGCGATGGCGGAAACAAGGTTGAGTCACGCCAGCAGTGCCCGCCAACGGGGCCGCCCGCCAAATTAACTTTTCGCAGCCAGCGCCTGCGGGTGGCTTCTTGACCTCCGCGGAGCTCAGCTGGCTGATCGGCAGCCTCGCCGCCCTTCATCGCCTTCCCTTCGATCCCTCTCTATTCACCAAACAATTTCCGCCACCTTTGAGCGCGGACGCGTTTGAGCGCGCAGCAGAGGCTGCAGGTTTTCGCCTTCGCAAGGTGAAGATCGACCCGAAAAGGATTGCGCGGCAGCGCTTCCCATTGGTTGCAAGCGCCGGTGAAAGCATCGAAGGCTCCGACGCCGCGTCCGTCGCGATTGTGCTGCAAGCAGATGACGAGCGTGTGCTCTATGTCGAGCCGGGGCGGGCCGAGCCCGTTGCCATATCTCGTTCAGACTTTTGCCTGCGCTTTTTCGGCGAAGCTTGGTCCGTCAGTTTAGCGAGTGCACTACCGACGGATCCGGATGCCACCGGATTGAACCGCCAACCGTTTGGATTTCGCTGGTTCGTGCCCGAGCTGCTGAAGCATCGCTCCATTTGGCGAGAAGTGATTTTGGCTTCGTTGGTACTGCAGCTCATGGCGCTCGGCACGCCGCTCTTTACACAAGCCATCATCGACAAGGTCGTCGTGCATCGCACCGAGAGCACCTTGATCGCGCTGGCTGTTGGAACGGCCATTTTTCTGATTTTTACATCGGCTCTGACTTGGGTCCGTCAGTATTTGATTCTGCACACGGGCAATCGCGTCGATGCCGTGCTGGGCAGCAGCGTGCTCGAGCACGTGTTCAAGTTACCACCCATCTATTTTCAGCATCGGCCGACGGGCGTCATCGCCGCGCGGCTGCACGGAGTCGAAACGATTCGGGATTTCATCGCTTCCGCGGCCGTGACGCTCATTCTCGATGTGCCGTTCCTGCTAATTTTCGTGGCCATCATGTTTTTCTACAGCGCCATGTTGACTGCCGTTGTGCTGGGAGTTTTGGCAGTCATCGTGATGATGAGTCTTGCGGTGGCACCTTTGTTTCAATCTCGCCTGCAGCAGCAATTCCTCCTTGGTGCCCGCAATTAAGCGTTCGTCACGGAGTATGTCGCAGGCCTTGAAACGGTCAAGAGCCTGCAACTCGAGCCGCAGCTCAACGAGCGCTATCGAACGTATCTACGCGATTATCTCGAATCAGGCTTCAAGACTCGGCAGCTTGCCAATACCTACAACACGTACGCGAACGCATTGGATCAGCTCCTGACGTTGCTGATACTGACGTTGGGCGCCTACACCGTCATGCACACGCCGGCGTTCACCATCGGCATGTTGGTCGCCTTTCAGATGTTTTCGTCACGTCTAAGCCAACCTGTCTTGAGAATCGTCGGACTGTGGCAGCAGTTTCAACAGGCGAGGCTTTCCGTCGAGCGCCTTGGCGACATCATGAACGCGCCAGCAGAGCCGTACTCCGTCAAGCCGTCACGGATTCAACAAGGACACGGCGAAATCGACATTGCCGATCTTGGCTTCCGATATGCAGAGAACTTGCCGCTGCTATTCACCGACTTCGCTGTTCGTGTGCCGCCTGGCCAGATTGCGGCGATCATGGGTCCTTCCGGTTGCGGTAAGAGCACACTCGCGAAGCTTTTGCTCGGATTTTATTCGCCGACTGACGGCGTGATCAAAGTTGATGGCATCGACATCCGCTACCTCACGGTAAATGAGCTACGCGGGCTATTCGGCGTGGTGCCCCAAGAGACAGTGCTCTTCTCAGGGACGGTGTACGACAACCTTGCGCAGGCAAACCCCTTCGCAAGCTTCGAGTAGATCACTGCGGCCTGCCAGATGGCGGAAATCCATTCAACCCTCGAGGCATTGCCAAATGGCTATCAAACTGAGATCGGCGAGAGGGGCGCGGGATTGTCCGGAGGTCAGAAGCAACGCTTGGCGATTGCTCGCGCGCTGCTCAAAGGTCCAAAGATTCTGATCTTCGATGAAGCCACCAGCAATCTCGACCCCCCTACGGCAGAAGCTTTCGCGAAAACGGTGAATGCTCTCAAAGGCAAGATGACCGTGCTGTTTATCTCACACGCATTGCCAAAGGGTTTGCAGGTCGATCAGATCATTCGCATTGGAGAGAAGCTCAAAGTTGTGGTGCCGGAGGTCGAAGCGGTGCAGCAACTATGAGTCAGTCACTCAGCGCAACTGCGCCTGAACCGAAGGCGCTGATTCCGCGCCCCATCTCGGCGCTGCTTGAGGTGGAGTTGCGCGATCCGGGCCGCGCGCCGCGAATCGTTCTTTGGACAGTATGCGCTCTGTTCAGCCTTCTACTTCTTTGGGAGATCTTCGGCAAACTGGATATCGTGGCTGTGGCAGAAGGCAAACTCGTGCCGGAGACCTATACCAAGATCGTCCAGCCACTGGAGACGGGCGTTGTTTCGGAAATTTTGGTGAATGAAGGCGATGTCGTTCGAGCGGGCCAGGTTCTAATGCGGCTGGATAAGACTCTGGTGTCGGCGGAAGGGCGCTCGACGGAACAGGAGCTTGAACTTCGTAGGGCGGAACTCGAGCGGATCGATGCGGAGCTTCTCAATCAGCCGCTGAAGATCAGTTCCTCAAGCAATCCGGTTGTTGTATCCCAGGTCAGCGCGGAATACCGCGCTAATCGCGAAGCCTTGCGTGACGCGGTGGGTGAGGCCAGTGCAACGCGCGACAAGGCTGTCGCGGATTTGGCCGGCGCCGAAGAGACGGCGCAAATGCTCGAACAAACATTGCCCTCGTATGAGAAAGCCGCTCGGGCATATGAGCAGCTAGCCGCAGAGAACTTGACGCCGCGCCTTGAGGCTCAGGAAAAGCGACGTGATGCGACAGAGAAGGTGCAAGCGCTGGCAGCCCAACGTGCCATAGTGATCTCGTCCAACGCCATTATCGACAGCGCGACCAGAAAGCTTGCGCAAGCCACGAGCGCCTATCGAAGTAAGCTCGAGTCAGAGCGCAGCGAGACGCTGTTGCAAGTCAAGAAGCTCGAGCAAGAAGTAGTAGTAAAGCATTCTTATCGCGGTGCCCGCACAGAGTTGCGTGCGCCCGAGGATGGAATCGTCAAGGACCTTGCAACGACAACCCTCGGCGCTGTTGTGCAGCCTGGGACAGTGCTGCTAACCATTGTTCCCAAGAATGAGGCATTGCTCGCGGAGGTGTCCATCAAGAATGAGGACATCGGATTCGTTCAAGTGGGCCAGCGTGCTCGAGTCAAGCTTGCGGCGTTTCCGTTTCAGAAATACGGAATGCTGGATGGCACGGTGGTGAATGTGGGTGCTGAGGCGTCGGATCGTAAGGCATCAACGGCTGAAAATAATCAACCCCCGCCAACATCGAATCTTTATAAAGCGTTGATCAAACTAGATACGAGCAAAATTCGAGAGGGAGCCGCATTGCTCGACTCTAGGACCGGGATGCAGCTGACGGGGGAGATTAGAGAGGGAAAACGGACGGTATTGGAATATCTGCTTTCGCCAGTCGAGAGAATAAGCGGTGAGGCAGGTCAGGAAAGATGACAGCTCGGACGAATGGACCGTTCTGGCGTGTATGTGACGATTGCAACTGGAAGGTCAATCTGTGCGGATAGTTAGGCTAACGTTCCTGTTTGCATTCGCAGGATCCATGATTTTGCACGTTGGATGTCAGGGCTTAGGCTCGAAAAGACATTTTAGAGAAGAGGTGCAGCTGTCCTCGGGTGAAGTTGTCGTCGTGAATCGTCAGTTTGAGTCACGCGTGCTCGGGGGCATTGGGCATGCGAGCGGCTGGACGCCTACCTACCAAAGCTTAGAGCTTACAAATCCCAGAAATGGCTTGAATCCAGCGTTGTGGGAATCGACGGCAGGCGTCTTCCCA
This sequence comes from uncultured Steroidobacteraceae bacterium, assembly GCA_964247385.1. Taxonomy (GTDB): domain Bacteria; phylum Pseudomonadota; class Gammaproteobacteria; order Steroidobacterales; family Steroidobacteraceae; genus TMP-86. Next base: position 92,952 of record CAXTUB010000005.1, read on the forward strand.
TTGATCTTTGATCGCGATCCAGCGAGTGGTGAATGGTTTCTGCTCGCATCTATCTCCACGTGCGAGTCTTGGAAAGCAGTCGGTGAGCCGAAGCTGCCATATGCAGAGTTTCGCTTTCGGGGTGGTCTTTGGGAGATGGTCGACTTTTCGCCAAGATGGGTTGGTCGGGAGGCGAACGTTCTAACGGCTTTGAATTCCGATGGTGAGCCTAAACTCGTCAAGCTTGCCTTCAAGGCGGAAAAGATGGGTGACTTACGCAATATTGAGTACTCCGTACGGATTGTCGACAGTTGGCAAAATAACTGTCTACCGTACAACCCTAGTCTCGCGCCGAAGTAAGGACTTAAGGAGCGTTCAAGCACGATTAGCGATACCGATTACGCGCTACTTGCAGACCGTTCTGAGAGATGACGACCAAGGCCTAAGTAAATCTATGTGCGCGAAATAAAGTCCAAAACTTTTTCAAAGACTCCAAAGACAATCGGACCTGGCCAACTGCTTGGACGGAAGCCTTGTGCACCTGAACGTGGTATTACTTTTTTCCAAAGGACTGAAACTGTCACTTTCATTTTGATTAGATTCTGTATATTTTTTATGGTTTGCACGCTGTCGACGTCTGCCATTTCCGATCCGGCTGCTTACGATTCGAAAGAACTTGCAGAGCTTGAGAGCAACCTCGGCCTAGAGGTTCGCACCATCGATCTTGAGTTCGTTATTTTGTCGTTGTGTCGTTCGGCCTCCATAAGAGACGATTGGGGGCCGAGCCACGCTCGTTGGCCAAAGGTCTGCAAAACGGTACATCGACAGTTCGAGCAGGAAATGAAGCCGCTGCTTGCAAAACGTAAGGAGCAAATTCTTCGCGATTGGCATGTTGAGCTGCAAGAAACGCTCTCAGCATCAGAAATTAACACACTATTAAATTTCTATCGATCCGTGGAAGGCAGGCGCTTCATCGCGTTTCAGAACGCGCTGTACGACGTTTTTCTTAAGTCGTTGCGAAGCATCGCGAGACAGGCCGCAGCGGGCGAGGAAAACGCTGGGTCTTCGAAGGCAGACAATTCGTCTGACCATGAAAGTGAAAGGCAAGAAACGCTCGGACTTTCTTTAAAAAGCTCTTTGTCTCGATCTCATACGACTGATGTGATTCTCATGTTGATGCCAGCGGTTATCAACATAGCGATGACCGACCAAGGGCCAGCTCTTGATGAGATAGCGAATCTCTATGCCACAGATTTGCCTCAATTCAAGGACTTCTGCGGCTCGGAGGCCGTCAAGAAGATCGTGGCTGCAGCGGCGAAGCTTAGCCAGGGGGAGGGCAGTGCGAAAATACAGCAGGCGATCGCTTCGTTCTGGGAACGCCATGCAAAGGAGTGGCAAACACTGTATGCAAAAGGGTAGTCGAGAGCGCGGCCGCTTAGTCGGCCGGGTTGAAGCAAGCCGTAAGGACTTTGTTGCGGACAGATTAAACACGTGATGTGTGCAAGCCTAAGAAAGTTGTTCCCCATCATTTTCGGCGTAGTTCTGAGTGGTTGCATCCATGTGGGTCAGACGCGACATTATAAAGAAGAGGTGAAACTATCTTCTGGACAGGTTGTTGTCGTCGATCGGAAGTTTGAGCCGCACGAATTCGGCGGAATCGGCACGTCGAGCGGGTGGGAGCCAACTTACGAGAGCTTGGAGATCGTGAAGCCTCTAGGTCCGGATGATCCGCCGAAATGGGAGTCTACGATTGGACTCGTACCGATGATTTTCGATCGTGATCCCGACGACGGTACGTGGTATCTGATCGCCACGATCTACGCGTGTGACGCGTGGGACAAAATGGGTCAGCCGAGCAAGTATCCGTATGCGGAGTTCAAAGCCGAAGGATCACATTGGGCGCGAGTCGAATTTTCGCAAAAGCGCGTGGGTCTCGAATTCAATGTCATGACTTCGGTAAGATTTTACGGCGAGACAAGTCCGGTGACGCTCGCGTACAAAAACCAACGAATGTCGGACCTTCAAATCGCTCCAAAGTACGTTCGCGTTGTAGACGACTGGGTCAATAATTGCTCCCATCAAGGGCGGGCTCCGACTCCTTAGTCTTGAAGTCAGTTATAACGAGTATCCCCATGCCAACTCCAGATACCTATGCTCAATTGGCCGACCGAGTTTATGTCGCTTCTGACGAGAACAGCACGCCGCTGCCTAGCGGGTGGTCGGACGTACAAACGATTCGACATGAAGGACTACCAACTGGAACTATTCCAGCAACGTTGTCCGTCTACTCACCTCAAGTACTTAGAGCATTAGAACTCTGCATTCCGTTCGACAAGCAAACCTCGGTGCAAGTATGAATTTTACTCGTCATTCGCTCGGATGCGGCCCTGCCTCATTAATGGCAGTGCTCAACAACCGACAAGCCGAGACTACGAGCGCCTATCGACGCAGCAAATCTTTACGAACGTAACATGACTTTGAAGCGCAAAATCGTCGACTTGAAGTTCGGGCTGCTCTTGTCAGTTATATTTGCAATCTTCGCACCCACGCTGCGATCCGCCGAGCCCAGTATGAATAGCACCAAGCCTTCTGAGCTCATCTCATTTCTGGGCTTTGAAGTTCGAGATGTCGACTCCGAATTTTTAGTGCTTGCTCTTTGCAAATCTGTTTCTATGGATTCGAACTGGGGGCCCGCACATGCTAAATGGAGACTTGTGTGCAATCGGATTCGTGAGCAGTTTCGACGAGAGCTCGCTGCAGACATAGCGCTTAGAAAAGACGCGCTGAGAGTTGCGTGGCGCGCGCTTGTTATGAACACTCTGACTGATGAAGACGTCGATCGCCTTCTAAGCTTCTATCGCTCTCCCCAAGGGCGAAGGTTTGTGAAGTTGCAAAACTCGCTTTACGACGTATTCAATAGATCGATAGAGGACGTAGTTAAGGTTGCAAGATCAACAGACCCCATCAGGCCGACTATGCCTGAGGCGCATAGCGGATTCGACGAGTCGCGACGGGATCTCTTCAGTCTTTCGCTGAAGAGCTCGTTTTCAAGATCACCGTTTCAAGCGCCCGATGCCATGCTTTCTTTAATGTGGCAGATCATCAGTGCGGCTTGTTCTATCGAGGGAAGTAAGCTTGACTCGTTGAGAAAGCAATATGCGAGCGATCTACCGGCCTTTCGAGCTTTTGTTCATCAGCCGGCTTTGGAGAAATTGGGCGTTGCTGCGCTACAAGCCGCAAGAGATTCAAGTCCAGGCCACGGCTCCGAACTGAACAATGCGGTTGCAGATTTCCAAGCGCGGCATGTGGCCGAGTGGGAGTCCATGTATGCCAGAAGTTAGCGCGTACCTGGAAATGCGATGAGATGTCACAGAGTTTCCCTTTCCGACCGATCAAAATGGTCTGCGATGCATGGACTTAAGAATTGCTTTTGCCTCGTGACGGTCGTCGCATTCGCGGCTATTCTGAGCGCCTGCGCGGGTTTTGACCACACACGCCACTTCAAAGAAGAAGTGCGATTGCAGACTGGCGAAATTATTATTGTTGATCGAAAGTTCGCCGCGGAGGAACTCGGCGGCATTGGAACTGCGGGGGGCTATGAACCTACCTACGAGAGCCTCGAAATTGTCCAGCCAAAGTTGGAAAAGAGCCCACCCAAGTGGGAGTCCACAATAGGCCTAATCCCGATGATACTTGAGCGTGGCACGGAAGGCGGCGGGTGGACTTTGCTCGCGACATTTTATACTTGCGAATCGTGGGTTAGGTTGGGTAGACCCAAGTTTCCATACGCAGAGTTTCGCTTCCTGGATGCCGAGTGGCGTCAAGTGGATTTTTCCACGCGCTGGGTCGGCCGTGAGGCGAACGTGTTGACGTCCATACCTCTATCTGGCGTAAACAGTCCTGTGACGCTTGCCTACAAAGATAATGAGATGTCAGATCCGCAAATTTTCCGCCAGTACTCGCGAATCATTGATGATTGGCAAAATAACTGTGCAGGTCACCGGTGACGCCCCCTTTGAAAGATCGCAGCAGGAGAAAGTGAAATGGCCTCACTTTTAGATTACGCGCAACTCGCAGACACTGTTTATCAAGTATCGAGCCAAAATCGCACCCCTGTGCCATCGGGCTGGAACGAAATTCAATATGCTCCCAACGATCCGATTACGGGATTTTCTGCAGGTGTCTATCAAAGCTCCTCTGAGATAGTCATCTCTTACACAGGAACCGACCAGTCGAGCTGGAAAGACTTTGTAAACGCCAACGTGCCGGCAGCGCTTGGGTCCCCCCACTCAAGTGAGTCGCTATGGCGACGCGCCAACGTCATCGGATTCAAGCAGGCCGGACGCGTACTCGAACAATGGAGTGTGGGGCGAAGGCAACTGAGCATGACCTCGACATGCGCTCGACAGCTGGAGTTCATTGAGTCGGTGCGTGCTCGGCATGAGTCAAGTGATTGCGATATCTCTCCCTCAACTCCGACTTCACTATCTTCCCCGTGCCGGTCATCGGCATCTCTGTGACGAATACCACTTCGTCGGGTAGCCACCACTTCGCAACGCGCGGCCTCAAGAATTCGAGGAGGCTTTCCTTGGTTGGCGTCTCTCCCTCCTTGGGCAAGATGAGGAGCAACGGCCGCTCATCCCATTTCGGATGATGCACGGCGACCGCAGCAGCGAGTTTCACTTGTGGGTGAGCTACCGCGAGGTTCTCCAAATCGATTGAGCTGATCCATTCGCCCCCTGATTTGATGACATCCTTGTCGCGGTCCGTAATCTTCATGAATCCGAGCGCATCGATCGTGGCTACATCACCCGTGGAGAACCAGCCATCGACATCGAGCATCTCGCCGCCGACGCCTTTGTAATAACCGCTCGCTACCCACGGCCCTCGCACCCAGAGCGCGCCCGAAGTCTCGCCATCTCGCGCAACGCCTCGGCCTTCCGCATCGGTGACCTTGAGCTCCACACCCCAGGGCACGCGGCCCTGCTTGAGGAGCTGTGCCGTGCGTTCATCGCTGGGTAGAACGTCGATCGCCGCGGTCGGCGTGGAGAGCGTGCCAATGGGACTGGTCTCAGTCATTCCCCAGGCATGAATGGCGCGGATGCCGTATTCGTCCCGTAGTGCTGACTGCATCGCTGGAGACAACGCAGTGCCTGCAACGATCACACGTTCGAGCTTCGGCAGGCGCTGATGTGTCTGCTGGAGGTATGCAAGCAGCAGGGTCCAAATGGTGGGCACCGCGACTCCCACGGTGACCTCTTCGGCTTGCATGAGCTCGAACAAGCTTGCGGCATCCAGCTGATGTCCAGGCAGAACGAGCTTGGCGCCCACCATCGCGCCGCCATACGGCAACGACCAGCCGGTGGCATGAAATAAAGGTGCAATGGGCATCACCGAATCAATGCTGCGCAACGCGAAGGCGTCCGCCTGAAGCATCGAAAGCGCATGGATCACGGTCGAACGATGACTGTAGAGCACGCCCTTGGGGTGACCCGTGGTGCCGGACGTATAGCACAACGTCGATGCTTGCCGCTCATCGAATCGGGGCCACGCGTACCCTTCGCTTCCGGCGGCGATCAGTTCTTCATGGAACTCGAGCGAGAGCGATGAGTTCTCGGGTACATCGGCACGATCGCCGAGCACCACGAATCTTTCCACCGTCTCGAGCGAAGGTGCGATGCGCTCGACGAGCGCGAGAAATTCCGGGTCGAACAGCAGCATGCGATCTTCGGCATGATTCATGATGTAGGTGAGCTGCGCATCGAACAGACGCGGATTCACGGTGTGCAGCACCGCGCCCATGCCGGATACACCGTAGAAGCATTCGAGATGACGGTAGCGGCTGGTGGCGAGCGTCGCGACTCGATCGCCAGGCTGTATTCCCGCGATGGAAAGCGCTGAGCCTAAACGCCGCGCGCGGCGCTCGACGTTTGCATAGGTAATGCGCCGGATGGCGCCGCCCGCCTCGCGCGACACAATTTCCCGCGAGCCATGCTCGCGCGCCGCATGTTCAAGGAGCGAAGAGATCAATAATTCGTGGTCTTGCATCAGGCCGCGCATGAGCATCCCCGTCGAGCATCCTCGCCTGCTGATCGTTTAGATCATATCGCTTCCTGCGCGGCGCGAGCCGAACTGCCGCCTTAGCGAGTCAGCCGCTTGCGCGGCCAGGGGATCAAAGCGCTGGTGCTGCGCTGATAGGCACGGTACGCCTCGCCATGTCGCTCAATGGAATGTTTCTCCGTCAGCGGAATACCAGTCACCCTGAGCAAGAAGTAAGAAATGAGTATGGGGCAGACCACAGCGAGCCAGCTCCAGGGCAGATCAAGCGAAGCGATCGCGAAGCCCAGCCACACGAGGATCTCAAAAAAATAATTGGGATGGCGCGAGTAGCGCCACAGGCCCTTATCGAGAATCGCACTCTTGGCGCCGGCGCCCTTCTTGAACACGGCCGACTGCCAATCGGCGAGAGATTCACCACAGATCCCGAGCGCGGCAATCGCAAGTCCCGTTACTTCAAAAATGCTGATGGACTGACCTCGCGCAAACGCGGCCAACAGAAAAGGTGCAGAGAAGATCATGGCGATGAAGGCCTGCAGCTCGAAAAACAATAGAAATTGCAGCGGCGAAGGCCAACGCTCGCGCAACGAGCGATAACGTACGTCTTCTTTAGGATGATGTCGCAGCACGCGGATGAGGACGAAAAGGCCGAGCCGTAGGCTCCAAACTACGCCGACGGCAGCAAACGCGACGCGGCGACTCCCCCCGCTCGCGCCAAAAATCGCATCCAGCAAAGCGAGCAGGCCAATGCTCAACGTCCAGGTCACATCGAGAAAACCATAGTTATTGATGCCAAGGCCCATGGCCCACACGGCCGCAAATAGTGCGGCAAGAATGGCTGCCTCGAGCAAAAGAAGCTGTGTCAACGACAAGGTAACCGCGCGGAAAGCCAGCCGAGGCCGGGGGGCTTGTCGATTCGGCCGGCGCGAGCCTAATTCATCCGAACCTGTTGCTGCGGCACCTTCTGCAATCGCGATGCATCGAATCCCTGCTGCGACAGGCTTTTCAACGCGCTCTGATAGATCGAATCATCCAACACCTTAGAGCGCGACATGATCCATGCATATTTTCGCGACGGGTGGCCCACCACGACCCATTGATATTCTGGATCCAAGCTCAGCACGAAGTACTGCACCGACAGTACTTTGAAGAAGCGGACTTTCCAGACTGCGTTGCTGCTCTTGTCGACGACCACCGCCTTCGCCGTCGCCTTGCGCTCGAGCGGCGCATCGAATGATTTCTTGCGGCAAGTAAACCAGTTGTCGATATCGCCATCAGCGCGCAGCGCATAGCTTTCAATGGAGTCGACGCAGTTCTTCTCGGCAAAATAGGGAATATTGGCGATGACAAACCAATCCCCCATGTAGCGCGGCAAGTCCACATGGGCCACGGGCCGCAACGGTTGTTGAGTTGACATACATCCTGTAACGAAAATGAGAACGGCCAGATTCCACAAAGGCAGGCGAACCACTGACGTCAGTCGAGAAATATTCAATGCGCTACCTTTGATCCATGTCATGTTTTAAACCATTCTTTGGGGCCCGCCAGGGGCTCAACATCATAAGGCGCGTACGACCATTCCCACAGGCGGGTGCTGAGGTAGTGTACGGCCAAAGCAGTGGGGTCACATCGAGCGCGAGCACGAACGGCTCTTGCAAGACCTAAAATTCCTGCCTGTTCATCGACTTGAAGCAGCGAGGCGCGGTCTCTATAATGCGCCGGCTTTGTGATCGCACGGCCCAAACTGCAGTTGCATCAACGCGCCGCTGCTTACGGGCTTACCACACAATGAAGGAAACCGCTTCTCGCGCCCGGCGCTTGGTAATGCGGGTGATTGCGCTGCAATTATTGAGCGCGCTCGGGTGCGCGGCCTTGTTCGCCGCTGGCAGCGGCTGGCATGCGGCATTGGCGGGATTTACTGGCGGGGCAATCGCAGCGGTCGGCACCGGAATCTTTGGCTGGCGCATGTTCGCACCCGGCATTGCGGCAGCGCCACGTTTGCAGCGAGCCATGCTCGCAGGCGAGGCGCTGAAATGGCTGTGGCTGGTGGCGGGGCTATGGTTAGGATTTGCGTGGCTGAGGTTGTCGCCATTGCCGCTGCTGGTCGGGCTGATCGTCGCGCAGTTTGGGTTTTGGTTCGGGCTGGTCGGGAAGGCAGGTAAGAGTTTGTAATGGCAGTGAGCGAGCCCGACTCGGGCGGCATGACCGAATACATCAGGCACCACCTCACCCACCTGACGGTGAATCAGGGGCATGGCGCGTTTTGGTCCATTCATCTGGATAGCGTGCTGTTCAAGCTCGGCATCTCGCTGCTGCTTTTGGTCGTTTTCGTGTCCCTGGCGCGGCGGGCGACCAGCGGCGTGCCGGGCAAATTCCAAGCGGCGGTCGAGCTTTTGGTCGAATTCGTCGACGGCTTGGTGAAAGACACGTTCACCGGCCGGAGCAAGCTCATCGCGCCGCTCGCCATCACCATTTTTTGCATGGTGTTCCTGGAAAATTTTCTCGATATGCTGCCCGTGGACTGGGCGCCCTCGATCGCCGAGAAGCTCGGCGTCGAGCACTTGCGGATCGTGCCCACCGCCGACATCAACACCACCATCGGCATGGCGCTGTGCATTTTTTTTCTCATTCAGTATGTCGGCCTCAAGCACAAGGGCGTCGGCACGTTCTTCAATGAGTTCATTTCCGCGCCGTTTCACGCGCACGGGGCCGTGGGCAAAGTGTTGACGGCATTTCCCAATTTGCTGTTGCGGTTGATCGAGGAGGCGGTACGCCCCTTGTCGCTGTCGCTGCGGTTGTTCGGCAACATGTATGCGGGCGAGCTCATTTTCATTTTGATTGCGGTGCTCACTCTCGGCGCATCCCTCAGCCATTTCTCGACCTATTTGTTCGGTGCAGCCCAATTCGTGGCTGGATTTGCCTGGACGTTCTTCCACATCCTCGTCATCACGCTGCAGGCTTTCATTTTCATGATGTTGTCCATCGTGTACTTGAGCATGGCAGCCGAGCATCACTGATTCTCGAACGATGCAGGATTTATTTTCATGCTTGACGACTTTTCACTGACTTAACGACTCGGAGAGAAAAATGGATCACGTTCCCCAACTGGCTCAGCTGCTGAGCATGACCGTCATCGCAGCGGGCCTTTTGATCGGCCTCGGAGCCCTGGGCACCGCCATCGGCTTTGCGCTGCTCGGCGGCAAGTTTCTGGAAAGCTCGGCGCGTCAGCCCGAGCTCACCAACATGCTGCAAACCAAGATGTTCATCGTCGCGGGGCTTTTGGACGCCGTGCCCATCATCGGCGTCGCCATTGCGCTGTTGTTGTTGTTCGCGAACCCGTTGGTCGGCGCGCTCCAGTAGCCCATGGATCTGACGGTCACCATCGTCATTCAGGGTCTCGCGTTTTTCGCGGTGGCCTGGGCGTTCATGCATTGGTTCTGGCCGCTGATCAACCGGGCCATCGAGGAGCGACAGAAGAAGATCGCCGAAGGTCTGGCGGCCGCGAATCGGGGCCAGAAGGATCTCGACGAGGCCAAGGTCAAGGCGCAGGAAATCATTCGCGAGGCGCGCGACAAGGCGGCGCAAATCGTCGATCAAGCGAGCAAGCGCTCGAACGAGATCGTGGATGATGCGAAAACCACTGCGATGAACGAAGGCCAGCGCTTGTTGGGCCAAGCGCGCGAGGGCATCGAGCTCGAAACCACTCGCGCGCGCGAGGGGCTCCGCCAGGAAGTTGCAACCCTTGCGGTCAATGGCGCTTCGCGCCTGCTCGGCCGGGAAATCGACGCCAAGGCGCACGCGGATCTGCTCGATCAGCTCGCCACCGAGATCGCCCGTGGCTGAGCGTGCCACGCTCGCACGACCCTACGCGCGCGCTGCGTTCGATTACGCACGCGGCCAAAACGCGTTTGCGGCGTGGTCGTCGGCGCTCGAGACCGCTGCCGGCATGACTCAAGATGAGCGTGTGGCGGCACTCATCTCGAATCCCAATGTCAAGGCCGGCGACTTGGTGGATTTGCTTGCGGCAGGTGCGGCCACGGCGGACGCTGGCGGCACCCGCGAGCACGTGCTTAACTTTCTGCGTCTGCTCGCCGCCAACGGCCGGCTCTCCTTGCTGCCCGAAATTGCACATCAATATGAGGTGCTGCGAGCGGACGCCGAAAAGGTTGCGGACATCGAGGTCACCTCTGCCGTCCCTCTCGATGAAACTCAGCGCGCCAAGCTCGCCGCCGCGCTCAAGACGCGCTTCAAGCGCGATGTCAAAATGAGCGCGGCCGTCGACCCGGACCTCCTCGGCGGCGCCGTGGTGCGATATGGGGATCTCATCATCGACGGCTCACTGAAAGGGCGCCTCGCGCGCATGCAAAGCGAGCTTGCGCATTGAGGTTGCTGGCGCAGAAGGGCTGCGGTAGCGCGCCGCGCAAGATTTAGTCACGAGGCGGAAAGTCATATGGCAATCAAAGCATCTGAAATCAGCGATCTCATTCGCGAGCGCATCGAGAAGTTTCAATCGGCGACCGAGGCGCGCAACGTCGGCACGGTGGTCAGTGTCACCGATGGCATCGTGCGCGTGCACGGACTTGCCGATGCGCGCTACGGCGAAATGCTCGATTTCGGGCAAGGAGTGTTTGGCCTTGCGCTGAATCTAGAGCAGGATTCCGTGGGCGCCGTGGTGCTCGGTGATTACAAAGGCATCTCGGAAGGCGACACGGTGCAGACCACCGGGCGCATTCTCGAAGTGCCCGTGGGCCCTGAGATGCTCGGCCGCGTGGTCGATGCGCTCGGCAATCCCATTGATGGCAAAGGCCCGGTGAAAACCACGCGCACAGCGCCGATGGAGCGCGTGGCTCCGGGCGTTATTTTCCGCCAGAGCGTATCGCAGCCGGTGCAGACGGGCCTCAAGGCCATCGATTCCATGGTGCCGGTGGGCCGCGGCCAGCGCGAGCTCATCATCGGCGATCGGCAAACCGGCAAGACCGCGGTCGCCATCGACACCATCATCAATCAAAAGACCACCGGCGTGAAATGCATTTACGTCGCCATCGGGCAAAAGCAGAGCTCGATTGCGAACGTCGTGCGCAAGCTCGAAGAGCACAATGCATTGGGGCATACCATCATCGTCGCGGCGTCGGCCTCATCTCCCGCCTCCCTTCAATATCTCGCGCCCTACGCGGGTTGCGCCATGGGCGAATATTTCATGGACAACGGCGAAGATGCGCTCATCGTCTATGACGATCTATCCAAGCAAGCCGTGGCCTACCGCCAGATCTCCCTGCTCCTGCGCCGTCCACCGGGGCGCGAGGCGTATCCGGGCGATGTGTTCTATCTACACTCGCGCCTGCTCGAGCGCTCAGCGCGCGTGAACGCGCTATATGTCGAGAAGGCCACCGAGGGTCGAGTGAAGGGAAAGACGGGCTCGCTCACGGGGCTTCCCATCATTGAGACACAAGCGGGCGACGTCACCGCGTTCGTGCCCACTAACGTCATCTCGATCACCGACGGGCAGATCTTCCTTGAAACCGATTTGTTCAACGCCGGCATGCGCCCCGCCATCAACGCGGGTATCTCGGTGTCTCGCGTGGGCGGCGCGGCGCAAACCAACATCATCAAGAAACTCGGCGGCGGCGTGCGCTTGGCGCTGGCGCAGTATCGCGAGCTCGCGGCGTTCTCTCAGTTCGCTTCCGATTTGGATGAAGCGACGCGCCGGCAGCTCGAGCGCGGCCAACGCGTCACTGAGCTCATGAAGCAGAAGCAGTACGCGCCCATGTCGGTGGCTGAAATGTCGCTGACTCTGTATGCCGGAAACAATGGATTTTTCGACAAGGTGGATCGCAAGAAAGTCGTGGAAACCGAAGCGGCGCTGCAAACCTTTGCGAAGACCAACTACGGCGCGTTGCTGGCGGCTATCAACGACAAGTCGGATCTAACCAAGGAAGTCGAAGCTCAATTGAAAAAGCTGTGCGAAGAGTTTTTCTCGAGCTTGTAACGCATGGCCGGCGCTAAGGAAATCCGCGGCAAGATCTCGAGTATCAAGAATACTCAGAAGATCACCAAGGCCATGGAGATGGTGGCGGCGAGCAAGATGCGCCGTGCACAGGAGCGCATGCGCGCCGCGCGGCCTTATGCCGACAAGATACGCCGCGTCATCGGCCACTTACGGCACGCGAATCCCGACTATAAACATCCGTTCTTGCAAGAGCGGCCATCCAAGTCGGTCGGCATCATCGTCATCTCCACGGACCGTGGACTTGCGGGCTCATTGAACGCGAATCTGTTCAAGTCGGCCATTGCAAGTGTGCGCGCGGCGCAAGCGAATGGCGAAGCCGTGCATTTGAGTCTGGTCGGCACCAAGGCGGTGCAGTTCTTTCGCCGGCTGAATATGGACATTGCATCGTCCGTCACGCATCTGGGCGACAAACCGAAAATCGCGGACCTCATTGGCGCCATCAAAGTCATGCTCGATGCGTACCGCGAGGGACGCATCGATCGGCTCTTGCTCGTGCACAACGTATTCGTCAACACCATGTCGCAGAAGAGCGAGACCAAGCAGCTGCTGCCCGTGCCCGACATTCCGGATGCGGACTTGCAGGAGATGTGGGACTACATTTACGAGCCGAGCGCCGCCGAGCTGCTCGATGGCATTCTCATGCGCTATGTGGAGTCGCAGGTGTATCAAGGCGCGGTCGAGAACGTCGCCTGCGAGATGGCGGCGCGCATGGTGGCCATGAAGAGTGCATCGGACAATGCGGGCAAGCTCATCGATGAGCTGCAGCTCATCTACAACAAGGCACGACAAGCCGCCATCACCAAAGAATTGTCCGAGATCGTCGGCGGCGCCGCCGCGGTTTGAAACTGAATTCGATTCGAGACCGAGTGAGCCAGATCCTTAAGTGAGAGATTTCTTATGTCCAGCGTAACACCCACCACCGCGTCGGCCGCTCATCGTCACGGCGGCGCATCGCAAATCGGCGATGGTCCGACGTCGAGCGGCAAGATCACGCAGATCATCGGCCCGGTGATCGACGTGGAATTTCCGCGCGACCAAATACCGTCGGTGTATGAGGCGTTGAAGCTCGATGATGTCGATCTCACCCTCGAAGTGCAGCAGCAGTTGGGCGACGGCGTGGTGCGCACCATCGCCATGGGCCCATCCGAAGGGTTGCGCCGTGGGCTCGCGGTCAAGGCGGAAGGCAAGCCGATCACCGTGCCCGTGGGCAACGCAACCCTCGGCCGGATCATGGACGTGCTCGGCACGCCGCAAGATGAGCGCGGCCCGGTGAACGCGACGCAGTATCTGCCCATCCACCGTCCGGCGCCGAGCTATGACGAGCAAGCGGGCGGGCAAGACCTGCTGGTCACGGGCATCAAGGTCATCGATCTGCTCGTGCCGTTTGCCAAGGGCGGCAAGGTGGGTCTGTTCGGCGGCGCAGGCGTCGGCAAGACGGTGAACATGCTCGAGCTCATCAACAACATCGCAAAGCAGTACAGCGGCCTGTCGGTGTTCGCGGGCGTCGGCGAGCGCACGCGCGAAGGCAATGACTTTTATCACGAGATGATCGAGTCGGGCGTCATCGACAAAGATCATCTCGAGAATTCGAAAGTGGCGATGGTGTACGGGCAGATGAACGAGCCGCCGGGCAATCGGCTGCGCGTCGCCCTCACGGGCCTCACCATGGCGGAATACTTCCGCGATGAGAAGCAGGCTAACGGCCGTGGCCGCGATGTGCTGTTCTTCATCGACAACATCTATCGCTACACGTTGGCCGGCACCGAAGTGTCGGCTTTGCTCGGCCGCATGCCCTCTGCCGTGGGCTATCAGCCGACGCTCGCCGAGGAAATGGGCGTGCTGCAGGAGCGCATTACCTCGACCAAGACGGGCTCGATCACGTCCATCCAAGCGGTATACGTGCCGGCGGACGATCTCACCGATCCGTCGCCCGCCACCACCTTTGCGCACTTGGATTCCACCGTGACCCTGTCGCGCCAAATCGCATCGCTCGGCATTTATCCAGCGGTGGATCCGCTCGATTCCACCAGCCGCCAGCTCGATCCTCTCGTCGTCGGCGAAGAGCATTACAACACCGCGCGCGCCGTGCAGGCGGTATTGCAGCGCTATAAGGAGCTGCAGGACATCATCGCCATTCTTGGCATGGATGAATTGTCGGAAGAAGACAAGCTTACGGTGTTCCGCGCGCGCAAGATCCAACGCTTCCTCTCGCAGCCGTTCAACGTCGCCAAAGTGTTCACCGGGCAAGACGGCAAGATCGTGCCGCTGAAGGACACCATCCGCGGCTTCAAGGGCATTCTTGCGGGCGAGTACGATCACCTGCCAGAGCAGGCGTTCTACATGGTCGGCACTATCGAAGAGGCCGTGGAGAAAGCGAAGACGCTGCAATAGCAGCGGCCTTTCGCATCTCTTGAACCGCACCACGAACTGAGTCTCCGAGCACCATGGCCCACACCATTCACGTCGAGATCGTCAGCGCCGAAGGACAAATTTTTTCAGGCGACGCCACCCGGGTGTTCGTGCCCGCTTCCGAAGGCGAGATCGGCATCGCTCCGCGGCACGCGCCGCTGCTCACCACCCTCAAGGCGGGCGAGGTGCGCGTGCAAACCGAGGGCGATGATGAGCAATCGTTCTTTGTTGGTGGCGGCGCGCTGGAAATTCAGCCGAAGCTCGTCACCGTGCTTGCCGACACCGCTGCCCGCGCAGCGGATCTGGACGAAGCCGCGGCGCTTGCCGCCAAGCAGCGCGCCGAAGAAGCCATGGCGAATCGCGCCGGCACCATCGATTTGGCCGAGGCGCAGGCCGAGCTTGCACGCGCAGCGGCCCAGCTGCGCGCCATCGAAAGGTTGCGCAAGCGGCGTTGATCGTGCCGCGCCTCCGCCTGCCTCAATGACATGTCGTCCGGGCTCGAGGAAAAAATTCGCAGCGACCTTCGTAGTGCTCTAGGTCACTTCAAATATAGCTACGCCAAGGTCGGCCGCATCGATTTCACGGCAGACTGGAGCGAGGAAACGCTCGAAACGCTTGAAAGTTTTTCCAGCCGCTTCGCGCGGCTTTCTGACTTGTTCATCTCGCGATTCTTGCGGCTCAAAGTTCAACAGAGCGATCCTGCGTTCAGAGGTAGCTTGATCGACTCGTTGAATCTTTCGGAAAAATTGGGCCTGGTGAATTCGGCGCGAGATTGGATTCGAATCCGTGAGTTGCGCAACATCGCGGCGCACGAATATACCGCCGAGGATTACCGCAAGCTGTATCAAGAGCTGTTGAAACTGAGCCCACATTTGTTGCAGATCGAAAACACGCTGTGAGGATCTCGCCGTTGGAGCATGCGGCGATCACAGATGAAATCCGGCGCAAGGTTCCGCAGGGGACGATCTACCTTTATGGCAGCCGCACGAACGACGCTTTGCGCGGCGGAGACATCGATCTCTTGGTGATCGGCGAGCCCGTCTCTTACGCCGATCAAATCGATCTCCTGCTGGCGATCAAGGCTCGCATCGGAGAGCAGAGGATCGATTTGAAACTGATATCGCCCGGCCAAGCGGCGAGCGATGCGTTCGTTCAGAGTATTTTGCCGGGCGCGATCAAACTGCTCGAATGAGCGCAACGGAGTTCATAGTCCGAACTCGCTCGCCTTGAATTGGAAGCGCTGCTGGCTCGGAAACGCCGCAAACGCGGTGACCTCGTTCTGTTCGATTCTGAAGTGCCAGGTGCGCGCGATTTTCGGCGCGCCGCGAAAAGCGGCGGGGTCGAACAAAGCGATGTTCGGTCGATGCAGGGCATCGCGCACCGAGGCGTAACGGATGGCTTGCGTGTGAATTGCGCGCGCGTCCGCCGCGAAGGACTGACACGCCGTGTAATCGTTGGGGCTTTTCCAGAGCGAGGCTGCGCCGTCCAGCGGCGCCGCGGTGAGATCGAGCGAGCGCTCGGCGTCGATGGTCACCGTGAACGAGGTGTGCTCGATGGTTGCGCGCGGAGGCGCAAGGCCCGGCGAACGAGACAAGAAGTACAAGCGCGACCACGCGGTTTCCGCAAGTGCAGTCGCAATGTGTTCGGAGGCGTAGAAAACGCCGGGGCGCTCCCCCGCGCGCCGAAAACGGGATGCCCGGTGATACCCGTAGCGAAACGGTGTGGCCAGGAGGTAGTGCAGGTGCACCGCGCTGGCCGGAAAGGGGGGCTTGACTTGCTCGACCAAAGACTCGAGCAGCATCTGATCCGCCGCATTTGCAGCGAGGCGGTTGGTGGAAATGCGATGCTGGGCTTCGACTACGCGCCACACCGCTCGCCGATATCGGCTGAAATGTCGGGGATGCGGCCGCGGTTCAGACGGAAGCGCGGAAGTCGTCGACATAGCTCGCGACGTCCATGAGGCCGCGGATGGTCATGATCTGATCGATGGGGCGGCCGCCCAAATCCACGTTCGATGTGCGCAGCCAAGCAGAGGCCGTTTCGTCATCGCTTCCCACGACGGCATCCAAGCTGCGAAACAAGCGCACCAGGTATTGCGCCAGCTCGAATGGCTTGTCACCGGGTTTCAGCCGGTAAGCTCCGGAGCGCAGCCGCGAAACGCTGGCGGGCGACAAACCGAGCACATCGCCCAGCTGCTCATTGGTGAGTTGCCACAGCTCGGCAACCCGCGCGACGGCGGCGGAAATGACTTGCGCCTGCCGCGCCGGATCCTTCACGGCCACGGCGGCGAGAGCGGACGTGCGCGGCGTTCTCATGAACAAAATGTATCATTGACATTCTAGTGAATGCAAGGTTAACTCACCGTTCGATGCTGCCCGCAACCACGTCATGAAGCTATCCGTCGTTATCCTTGCCGCGGGGCAAGGCAAGCGCATGAAGTCGCGCCTGCCCAAAGTATTGCAACCGCTTGCGGGGGTGCCGCTTCTTCAGCATGTCATTCACACGACGCGAGCGCTCCATGCCGAGCGCACCTACGTGGTGTATGGTCACGGCGGAGATCAAGTGCGCGCGGCCATGATGCACGAGCCCATCGAATGGGTGCTGCAAGCCGAGCAAAAAGGCACCGGCCATGCCGTGCAACAGGCCATGCCCGGTATTCCCGACGATCATTGGGTGCTGGTTCTCTATGGCGATGTGCCGCTGATCGCGCCGTCCACGCTCGAAAGCCTGGTCGCTCGCGCAAAAACCGATGCGCTCGCCATTTTGTCGGTTCATATGCAAGACCCTTCCGGCTATGGCCGGGTGTTGCGTGACTCACACGGTGAGGTGCGCGCCATCGTCGAAGAGCGCGATGCGAATGACGCGCAGCGCCGCATTCATGAAGCCAACACTGGGTTCCTCGCGGCGCCCGCGGCGCGCTTGCGTGAATGGCTTGCCGCTCTGAAGGCCGACAACGCGCAGGGCGAATACTATTTGACGGACGTCATCGCGGCGGCAGTGAGCGAAGGCGCCCCGGTGCATGCGTTGCTTGCGCCCACCGAGCTCGAGGTGCTGGGCGTGAACGACAAGGCGCAGCTTGCGCAAGTGGAAGCGGGTTTGCGTGCCCTGCGAGCCACGGCCTTGATGAAGGCGGGTGCAACCTTGGCTGATCCCGCGCGCATCGATATTCGCGGCGAAGTGTCACTGGGCGCCGATGTGTTCATCGACGTGAACGTGCTGCTCGAGGGCCGTGTCGTGCTTGGCGATGGAGTGAGCATTGGCGCGAACTGTTGTGTGAGCAATGCCACTCTCGGCGCACGCACTCGCATCAAGCCTCATTGCGTCATCGATGGGGCCGTGCTCGGCGAGGCCTGCGAAATCGGCCCTTTTGCGCGCTTGCGGCCAGGCACTAAGCTCCACGCAGGCGTGCACATCGGCAATTTCGTCGAAGTCAAAAATACGGAAATCGAGGCTGGCAGCAAGGCCAACCATCTGAGCTATCTCGGCGATGCCAGCCTGGGAAAGAATGTGAATGTCGGTGCCGGGACCATCACATGCAACTATGACGGCGCGAACAAGTGGCCGACCGTCATCGAGGACGGCGCGTTCGTGGGCTCAGGAAGCATGCTGGTGGCTCCCGTGCGCGTGGGCTCCGGCGCCACGATTGGCGCAGGCTCCGTAATCACCCGGGCAGCGCCAGCGGGCACCCTCACACTCGAGCGTTCACGGCAGACCGCCATCGATGCCTGGGAACGTCCAGCCAAGCTCGATGAAGCGCAAAAGCAAAAGCGCGTCGAGCAAGCAATGAAGAAAACCGAAAGCTGACCGCGCGCCCGCAGCGGATCACGAGCCCTCCGCCGGCTCGGTAAAGCGCTCGACGAAAGTGCGTGTGCTGCGCCAGATCTCACTCCAGTCCGAGAGCACGGCGCGGCCCAGGTCGGTGATGCGGTAATAGCGCCGCGCCGGCCCGGAATAAGACGGCACGATGCGGCTGGTGAGAAATCCCTTGGCGCCGAGCGCCCGAAGCACGGGATACAGCGTGCCTTCCTTGAAAATGGCCTCGCCCGCAGCGGCGTGGCGCAGCCGCTTAGCAATTTCGTAGCCGTAAAGATCCTCGGTGGAGCGGCTCAGTACCGCGAGCAAAACCAATGCGACAAGACCGCCGTTCAGATCCTTTTGGAATTTATCGGAGTGTGCCCGGCTCACATCCATACCCCAGAGACACTAATATCATTAAGTAAATACTATAAGTCAAATAACAATAGTTGATGACTGCCTCAAAGGCTAGACAGAATTCGCTGCCTATGAATGCGTGCACTTGTGAACTTCCTGGTTTCGCAGGGCAGTGAGTCGTGCACAATGCGTGCCCTTCTCGACTCGCGGAAATCGTATGTGTGGAATTGTCGGCGCCGTTGCCGAGCGCAATGTGGTTCCCATTCTTCTCGAGGGCTTACGCCGGCTCGAATATCGGGGCTACGACTCTGCGGGCTTGGCGGTAGTCAAGTCGGATCACCATGTAGAGCGCTTGCGCGCCGTCGGGAAGGTCAAGAATTTGGCTGAGGCCGTGGCAACGCATGGCACCAGCGGACATACCGGCATCGCGCACACCCGCTGGGCCACGCACGGCGTGCCGAGCGAGCGCAACGCGCACCCGCAAATGTCCAGTGGCGATGTGGCCATCGTGCACAACGGGATCATCGAAAATCACGAGACCCTGCGCGAAGATCTCAAACAGAAAGGCTATCGATTTACGTCTGAGACCGACACCGAGGTCATTGCGCACCGCATTCATTACCACACGAAAGCCACCCCCGACTTGTTCGCCGCCGTGCGCAAGACGGTGGCTGAGCTGCGCGGCGCCTATGCGCTGGCGGTCATGTCCGAGCGCGATCCGGACTGCATCGTGCTCGCACGCGAGGGTTGCCCTGTCGTGGTGGGACTCGGGATCGACGAGAACTTCGTCGCCTCCGATGTCTCCGCGCTTCTGCCCGTCACGCGCCGCTTCATGTTCTTGAATGAGGGCGATGTCGCCGAGATCCGCCGCAAGGAAGTCAAGGTGGTCGATGTCGCAGGCGCCCCTCAAACACGCGCCGTGCGCGAAAGCGAATTGCCGGCTGATGCCGCCGAGCGCGGCGAATACCGGCACTTCATGCTCAAGGAAATTCACGAACAGCCGCGCGCCATCGCGCAAACTCTGGAGGAGCGAGTGGCCGGCGGCCGGCTCCTCGATGCCGCATTTGGTCCGGCGGCGCACGAGGTTTTCGCCAAAACACGTGCGGTGCACATCGTGGCGTGTGGCACGAGCTTTCACTCCGGTCTGGTCGCGAGCTATTTCATCGAGCAAATTTGCCGCATCCCGGCCCGCATCGAGATTGCAAGCGAATACCGGTATCGCGATCCCGTGGTGACGCCGGATACGTTGTTCGTGACGATTTCGCAATCCGGCGAGACCGCGGATACGCTCGCGGCGCTGCGCCTCGCGCGGCAACGCGGCTATCTGTCGACGCTTGCCATCTGCAACGTGCCCGAGAGCTCCATGGTGCGGGAGTCGGAGCTCGTATTGCTGACGCGCGCGGGGCCCGAAATCGGCGTGGCTTCGACCAAAGCATTCACCACTCAGCTCACGGCCTTGTCGATGCTGGTGGTGGCGCTCGCCAAGCGCAACGGCGACGTCGAGCGCGAGCGCGGGCTCATCGCGCGGCTTCTCGAGTTGCCCGCGCTGGTGGAGAAAACGCTCGCCCTCGATGACACCGTACGATTGCTCGCCGAGCGCTTCGCCGAAAAGCACCACGCGTTGTTTCTCGGGCGCGGCGCGCTGTCATCCATCGCGATGGAAGGCGCCCTCAAGCTCAAGGAAATTTCCTACATCCACGCAGAGGCTTACGCCGCGGGCGAGCTCAAGCACGGCCCGCTGGCATTGGTGGATGAGGACATGCCCGTCATCACCGTGGCGCCGAACAACGATCTGCTCGAGAAATTGAAGTCGAACTTGCAGGAAGTGCGCGCTCGGGGCGGCGAGCTGTTCGTGTTCGCCGATCCGGATGCCGGCATCGAAAGCGAGCAAAACATCACGGTCATCAAGATGCCGGCGCACATCAGCTACTTTCAGGCGCCCATCGTGTATTCGATTCCCCTGCAGCTGCTTGCGTATCATGTCGCGGTGTTGAAGGGCACCGATGTCGACCAGCCGCGCAACCTCGCCAAAAGCGTTACCGTCGAGTAAGTCGAGACGCAAAGGCGCCGCGCGCGGCGAAAATGCCGCGTCGAGCGACAGCGCTGGGCGAAGCCAACGCGCGAAACGCCAGCCGAGTGCTTCGGGCGATGCGTCCAACCGCCGCTTCGATGCGGCCTATTTTCGCCGTTATTACTTCGATCCGGCGACGCGAGTCACCGAACCGCGCGAGATGCAGCGGCGCGCCAATCTGATCGCGGCGGTGCTCGCCGCCGCGCAACTTCCGGTGCGCAGCATTTTGGATATGGGCTGCGGAACCGGGCTCTTGCGCTCAGCCTTCGCGCGCGTTCTGCCCCGGGCCTCGTACGTAGGGATGGAATCGAGCGGCTACTTATGCCGGCGTTACGGCTGGCTGCGAGGCGCGGTGCAGACTTTCACGCTGCAGCGGCCCGTCGATTTGCTCGTCTGCTACGACGTGCTGCAGTACCTGAGCGACGCTGAGGCCGCGCGCGCCCTGGACAACTTCGCAGCGCTGACGCGCAGTGCACTGCATTTCTCTGCGCTCACTCGCAAGGATTGGCGCGAGCATTGCGACCGCACGCTCACCGATGGCCGCGTGCATCTCAGGGGCGGCGACTGGTATCGGCGGCGACTTGCGAAGAATTTTGATTACCTGGGATTTGGAGTGTGGGTGCGCCGAGGTGTGAGCGTGATCGCGTGGGAGCTGGAGCGCTGCGCGGCGGCAAGCTAGCGCAACCGCGAGCTAACACAACCGCGAGCTACGCAACTGTGAGCTAGCGCAACCGCGAGCTAGCACCACCGCGAGGCTATTGCTCGAGCGCCCATTGCACGAGCGCGGCGTGCACGGGCTCGGCCGCGCCATCGTCGGCGCGCGCGTGGTTGACGATCGAGACCAGCACAAAATTCTTTCCGCTTCGTGAGCTCACGAAGCCGGCCACGCCGCTGACTCCACTCAAGTGGCCGGTCTTCAGGCGGGCGGCGCCCGCGGGCGTGTCGCGCAAGCGAGCGCGCAAGGTGCCATCGATTCCCGCCAACGGCAGAGAGGCCATGAACTCCGGCGCAAACGCGCTGCGCTGCGCCGCGCGCAGCACACTCGCGAGGTCGAGCACCGTGACGTGCGTGTTGCGCGACAACCCGGAGCCGTTATCGATGTCGACGTCTTGCAAGGACAACCCGCGCGCTCGGCTCCATTCTGCGATGGCCTGCGCGCCCTTTTGCTCGGTCGCGGGAACTCCGTAGCGTTCTTGACCGAGCGTCAACAACAAATGCCGCGCCATCAAATTGCTGCTGAATTTATTGGTGAGCCGGACGATCTCGGCCAGGCTCAGCGAATCGAAGCTGAAAAAGGGTTTCGCCGCCGCAGGGGTCAGCGCAACTTCGAGTTTGCCGTCCAGCTCGCCGCCGAGCTGGCGCCAATAATTCAAGAAGGCTCCAAACGCGTAGTCGGCGGGCCGCATCAACACGCGCGAGAATGAGCGCGGCGCGCAGTCTTGAGCGAGCGCTCCGGAGAAGACCACTTTGTCCCAGCGCGGCGAGACGACATCGAAATCCACGCGCCGTGCCGCTCCATTGCACCGGCCGCTGCTGTACCGGATGCGATTGTCGACTTCGAGGTTGGGAAGCGCCGGGTCCATCTCGATATCGACTTTCCGGGTCGCGGAGTTCGGTACCAGCCGAAACTCGATGCTCTGGAAATTGACCATGAGCGCATCGGGAATGACGTTGTATGCGCGGTGCGGACGGCCATCGAATGCGCCCGGATCATCCTCAGCCAACAGATAAGCGGAATTGTCGATCACCAGATTGCCGCGGATCTTGCGCAGGCCTCGGCCGCGCAGCGCGCGCGCAAAGCTCCACCAGCGCTCGAGCGTCATGAACGGGTCGCCTCCGCCTTGAACGACGAGATCGCCGTCGAGCACTCCGTTCGATACCTCGCCTCTGAGCAGCGCTTTGGTGTGCCAGGTATAGGCGGGACCGAGTATGTCGAGGCTTGCGAAGGTGGTGAGCACCTTGACGGTGGATGCGGGGCTGCGCGGCGTTGCCGTATTCAGGGCGGCAACCGTTCGGGAAGTGCTCAGATCGATGAGCACCAAGCTTTCCGCGGACGTTGGAATGCGCGCTTGGGCCAAAGCGGCCAGCACGGCGCGCGGCGCACCTGGCGCGTCCGCGCGGGGGCGCTCGTCCGCACGCACGCGCGACAGCGCGAGCAACACGACCGCGGCGAAATAGCTGCGCAGCCGCCTGCTCATCCGGTGCTGAATTTCAGATCAATGCGTTGCCACGCGCCGGACCACCATCGCAGATACAGCATGATTCCGAGCAACATCATATAAGCCACTGCGGCAATCCAGCCGCCCAATGCGCCATAGCCATAACTGGGAAGCCACGACACCCATGCGTGTCCCGGCGCGAACGCGAGCGCTTGCGTCAGCGGGATGAAAAACAGCCACGACAACGCGATGACCATGAGCGCGGGCAACAGCGCATCGCCCGCGCCTCGCAGGCAAGCGCCGCTGCTGATATTCAATCCGTCGAAGATTTGATATCCCGTGGCGATCCACAGCAGAACGGTGGCGCGCGCCACCACCGTTGCCGCCTGCGGGTCGGATGAGTTCACGAACCAGGGCAGCACGTCCGGACCGGAAAGCGCCAGGAGCAATCCGAGGATTCCCATGTAACTCACGCATAGGATGACGATGCCATTGCCAACTTTTGCGGCCCACGCCTTGTTCCCGGCGCCGATGGCCTGGCCGACGAGCGTGGTGCCGGCCATCGCGATGCCATACGCGGGCATGTAGCAGATCGAGGTCAATGCAAATACGATTTGCGTGGCTGCTCCATCCACCGAGCTCAAGTTGACTTGGATCAACGTGAACAGCGCGAACCCGAAAAGATCCGCGGCATACAGCAGCCCCATCGGAAAACCCAATCTCAATTGCGCCGTCAGTAAGCGCATGCGCAAGGCGCCGACCCAATGCGTTTTGTAGCGTGCGCGGAGCGATGCGCTCAGGAACAAGGCGAATGCCATGCCGATGCCCAGCAGCTGCGCGGCGCCCGTGGCCCAAGCAGAGCCCGCGATGCCCAAGCTCCAGTGAAACATGAACAGCTCGTTCAGAACCGCATTGGCGGCCGCAACGCTCACGGTCACCGCCAGCGTGATGCGCGGCCGTCCGATGCCATTGAAAAAGCCGAGCAAAGTCCACAGCGCGACCCCGATCGGCGCGCACAGCATCCGCGGCATCCAATAATCGAGCGCCAGTGGCAAGGTCTCGCTGGGAATTTCGAATGGCGCGAACAGCCATGAGCCGCCGAACGCGAGCACTGCAAACAGCGGCGCCGTGACGAGCGAGCCCCACAATGCGATCCAAGTGGCTTGCGCGGCGCGTGCGAAACGACGCGCGCCATGCGCCTGCGCCACCAGGGTTTGCACCGAGAGCCCGACACCGCCGAAGAGAAAAATGAAAACCAGCACGGGCCAATACACCGCGCCGATGGCCGCCGTGGCCGCGGTTGACAGTCGGCTCACGAACCAAGTATCGGTGGCGTTGAGAATGGCTTGCACGGCGCTGTTCAGCATGAAGGGCAGCGCAAGTCGCACGATCAGCCGATAATCGACTCGAGTCTGGCCGTCGGGGCCCAGACGTTGACCCGGCAGAGTCATGGCGGCTTTCATAGCGGTCCGCGAGAATAGCCGAGCACTGAGCAAGAATGAATCGTACTGACTGGCGCGTCGAATTCGATGTGCGGCGCGACGGCGATTGCGATTGGTCGCTGCACAGTCGCGACGGACGCGGCGTGATCATCTTCTTGCGCGAGCTAGGCGGCTCCATCGATTCGCCCACGGTGAATTCCGTCGCTGTGCAATGGCACGAGGACGGCGCTCGCGTCGAGCTCGTCTCAGACATACGGGTGATTCATGCGAGTGCGCGCGCTGCATGGGCGCATACGCCGCAAACCCGAGTTCTCGAAAGCCTCCCGCTCGAGCCTTTCACGCCGGGGATGCGCCGCTTCTGGAGACGTATTTTTAGGTTGGTTCGCATGCCCGGTGGAGCGTGGCTCTTGCGCTGGCTCGCGCGGCGCTCCAGGCCGTGAACGGCCTCTGAGGGAACTGCATCACAGCGGAACACGCGGCTGAAAATCTCCGCGGAAATGCGACACGGTTCAACGAGCGGATGGTGGGTTTGGCCGCAGATTGCGGCATGCATTGCGCCGCCGATCCCCTGATTTCTTCTGTGTCCGGCGCCCCTTCGACCTCCTTCGAACCTTACGGAAAACTGCTGCGCATGCTGGTGCCCAGCGTGCAAGCGGTTTTCGTGTATGGCGCAGAAGGCGAATGCCTGTGGTCTTCCGAGGACTGGGAGATTGCGCAAGTCGAGCGCTTGGTTTCCGCCGTACGTGCCGCGCCCGGTGCCATCGGTCAAAAAGCGCCCGCTGCGATGCTCGAGTTCAACGCGGATGAATCGGGTTACGGATTTGCCATTCGCGCCGGCGGCAAGGCGCTCGGCGTGATGGCGCTCATGAGCCGCACCGCCGCGTCGCGCAACGGCTCGCGGCCGCTCAACTATGTGCAGCAGCTCGTCGAGCCGGCGCTCGAATGCCTGGCCCGGGAGCTCGAGTTGCGCGCAAGCCTGGGGGTGCGCGAGCGCGATCTGCTTTCGCGTGAAAGCGATTTGTCGCTCTTGCTCGAAATGTCGACGAACAAGCCCGTACTCGGTTCCGACACGGATGAGCTCGGTGCGGTATTGAAGGCCGGCATCAAGCATTTGAGCGCATCGCTCGCCGCCATCTGGGTGCCGGAAAAAGGAATCGCAATCACCATCACGCGCAGCGGCCAACCCATGGCCTCGAGCATCATCGAGCGCATGGAAAAGCATTTGATGGCGTGGATGTTGCTGCAACAGCGCACGCTTCTGGTGAATCGCATCTCGGATACGGCGTTTCAGAACGGCGCCACGTACAAGATTCTGGCGTGCCCCGTGCGCCACCCTTCCGAACGGGTGATGGGAGCGCTGGTGTTGTTCAACCCGCCCAGCGCGCCCGATTTCGCGGAGCAACAAGCCTGCGTCGCCGAGCTTCTCGCGAAGAAAGCCACCGCGATCATCCAGGCGCAGTTCGATGCGAGCACGGGCCTCATGACCCGGCACGCTTTCGAGCAGCACGTAAAAGCGCTGGATGCGCCGCTCGGCGAGGCCAAGCACGTTCTTTTATATCTGGACATCGACCGGCTGCACGTGATCAACGAGACCTTTGGCATGCACGTGGGCGATGAGGTCATCGTGTGCGTGGCCGAGGCGATGTTGAAGCTTCTGCCGCCCAAGGCGTTGTCGTCACGCATTTCCGGCGACCGCTTCGCGGTGCTGTTGCCGCGCATCTCGCTCGACTCCGCCACGGTCGCCGCTGAGTCGTTGCGAGGCGCCATCGCGGCCACCGAGCCGCGCAACGGCAAGGCGCGCGTGGAAATTTCGGTGAGCATCGGCATCGCGCCTCTGAGCTCGTCCAACAATTCGCTGGCGCACGCGCTGGCCATGGCCGAAATCGCGTGCAAGACCGCGAAAGACCGCGGCCGCAATCGAGTCGAGCAATACTTGGATTCGGATCAGAGCATGATCCGGCACCAATCGGACATCATGATCGTCGGCACGGTGCGCGAGGCGCTCAAGGCCGGCAACTTGCGCCTCGATGCGCAACCCATTCTTCCGCTGCGGGGCAGCTACGGCCGACCCCGCTTCGAGCTTCTGCTGCGCATGATTGGCGAGGGCGGCGAAATCATACCGCCGGGCAAGTTTCTTTCGGCCGCCGAGCGCTACCAGCTCATGCCTGCTATCGATCGATGGGTGGTGAAAACGGCCTGCGCGCAGCTCGGCGAGCATATTCTGGGGCTCGGAGAAGATGCCGCGCGGTTCGCGGTGAACCTCTCCGGCGCCTCACTGCAAGACGAGGAGTTTCTCGGTTTCGTGATCGAGCAAATCGAGTCGTCCGGCATTCCGCCGGCCATTCTCTGCTTCGAGCTCACCGAGACGGCCGCCATCGGCAATCTGGAAAAGGCGCAACAGTTCATCAATGCGCTGGCTACCATGGGCTGCCAATTTGCGCTCGATGATTTCGGTACCGGCGTCAGCTCGCTTGCCTATCTGAAGGCCCTCAACGTGAGCTATTTGAAGATCGACGGAACCTTCGTGCGCGATGCGCTCATCAATACGCGCTCGGAATCCATGATCAAGGCCATCGCGCAATTGGCGAAGGTGATGTGCATGGAGACCATTGCCGAATACGTCGAGACCGACGCATTACGCGCCCGGATGGCGGACTTGGGCGTGGATTACGGCCAGGGCTTCGCCATGGGCAAGGCGCAACCCTTGCCCGATTTATTGCACGATCTGGCGGTGTTCGAGGCCACCGTCAGTACCTGGGTCGCACCGGAGAATTTCCGCGCGCCCGAAGCGCTGGCGAGCTAGGCCCCTTCGCGCCGCGTTGCTAAAGCTGCGCGGAATATAGGATGATCCGCACGATGTGGGGAGCGAAGGGTTAAATCACACGTGACGGCAAGCGCGCCCGCGCCCGATTGGTCAGTCCACACCTGGTTCAATATCGAAAGCCGGCATGGCGCGGATCGTCAGATCAACCTTGCATCGTTGCGCGGCCGCGTGATCGTCATGGTGGCATTCCAGGCGCTTTGCCCAAACTCCGTTTCCGTCGCCGTGCCGCAGGCCATCCGGATCTTCAATACGTTCGAGCCGCGCGATGTCGCGGTGATTGGCCTGCATGCCACGTTCGAGCATCACGCGGCCATCACGTCCGCCGTCATCAAAGCGTTCATGTACGAATACCGCATCAAATTTCCGGTCGGCGTCGATACGCCCGTCGACGGGTCGCCCATTCCTCAGACCATGGACCGCTATCAAATGCGCGGCACTCCGAGTTTGGTGCTGATCGATCGCGATGGCCTCATCCGCAAGCATGCATTCGGCGCCGTCGATGATCTGCGCTTGGGCGCCGAGATCGGTGCGCTGGTGCAGGGGAAATCCGAGCTACGCGCGCAGAGCAGCGCGGCGTAGCCTTCGGTTGGCGGCTGCCTCGGGCACGAAGGCGTGCGAGCGCGCAAGTCACTGAGATAAATTGAAGCGCACACGCAAGTGCGCAGTATCTTCCACCGCCACGCCATTGCGCCTGGCCGGATCGAACTTCCACTGGCGGGCGGCCATCCTCGCGGCCGCATCGAACACGCCGACGGGCGAGCTTTGCAGCACCACGATGTCTTTGAGACGGCCGTCCACCTTCACTACAAATTGCAAATCCACCCAGCCTTGTGTCCGCAACTGCGCCGCTAGTTGCGGATAGGGCGGCTTCGGAGTGGAGATGGGTCGTGGCGGCGTGATCCGCCCGAGCTCTGTGGCCTGCGAGCGATTCGAGCTTGGCAATGCGGCCGTGTCGGCAAGCGCCGGATTTTCGAGCGCACTCGCCGCCGACGCACTCGCCGCCGACGCACTCGCCGTCAATGCACTCGCCGTCGGTGCACTCGCCGCCGATGTGCGTGGCGCGGGCACCGAGCGTGGCTCAGCCGTCTTGGCGCCGCCGGACCGCGGATGGGCGTCGATGTCGGCTTTGACGCGTGTCCAATCACTCGTGGTGGTGCCGGTGGCCGCAGCTTCTTCGAGCCACGCGCGCGCCGCATCGATCTGGCCGCTATCCAAGGCGCGGCGGGCGTTTGCGGTGAGCCGCGCACTGAGATCGCGCCGCACGCCATCCGCTGCCGAGGAGTCTGGATCGGACTTGAGCGCCAAGTCGAGATAAAACTTGGCGCTGTCGTTGACCGGCGCGATCAGACGATCTTGCTGCAAGCGGTCGTTCGCAAGACTCAGCAGGCGATCGCGATTTTCCGCTTGCAAGCCGCTGCGCTCCAGCGCAAGTGCGGCATGCGCAGCCGAAATAGCTTGATTCGACTGCGTGCCCGGCGCGCTCTGTGACATGGACTTGATGGCCGCGGCGGCCGTATCGGCAAATGCCCGTGTTCGCTGTGGCGTCGTTTTGGAAAACTCCCGCGCTTTGCTCAGCTGCACGGTCAAAAAAGCAATGCGTCCTTTTTCGACGCCAGCCATGCGCGCGGTCTCAATGGCCGCCTGTGCATCATCCAGCCGCTCCTCGATCAGTGCATTTTCAGCTCGAGCCAGGAGCCGCTCGCGAACTTCGGCAAGACCTGCGCGAGCACGCTCCTCCGCGGGTTCAGCGGCGACCGCTGCAAGATAGAGCTGCAGCGCGTTATCGCCGCGCGGCTCGGTGAGCCGATTGGCAGCGAGGGCCTGCGCGGCGCGCTCGAGCAACGCGTCTTGCGGTGGCATCGACGGTGCGACAGGTGTGGGCGCGTGCGCGTGCCGGAGGAAGAAGGCGCCAATCAACGCCACCGCTGCTGCGGAGGCTGCCACGGCCCACTTGAGCTGCTCTCTCCGTGGCGCCCTCTGTGACGCCGCCTCCTTGATTTTGATCCGCGATGGCGGCCGCAAGCTGCGCGCGGCGCCGACTTCGGTGTATTTTTTCACCGCGGCCTGTACGAAAGATCGCGCTCTGGCTTCGGAGAGCGGCAAATGCATGAAGCGGTACACATGGCCGCCGCTGACCAATGGAGCGATCGCCGCCTCGTCTTCCCGCAGGCCAGCAGCGAGCAACACCAGCTCAGGAAATTGACGACGCATCTGCCCGATGAACTGAGCGCTGCCCGTACCGAGCCCCGTCAAATCGAGCACCATGATGCCGACGCTTCCGGCGATGAGAAGGTCGGCGGTTTTTTCGGCGGAAGGCACGTGCCAGAGACGCGTGGCAGGCCCCAAAGAGGTGCGCAGTGTGCCCAAAAAGAATTCATCGCGCGTGACCACGACGATCTCAACGATGTCGCTTGCGCTGCTGGCGCCGATGGTCTGCGCCGAGCGTTGCGCGGCCGCAGCATGCTTCCCTGAGCTTTCGGTGAGTGAATCCGTCGCGGCGGATTCTTTGGCCGACGCTGCGAGCTTTACCTTGTTATCGGCCATCCCTGCTCCCCGAGCTTGCACGCGCGGCACGGACCTTGACGCCCCTTCTCGAATCGCTTCCTAAAGGCCGCCGTGCAGCGGGCCTTTAGCCGAGCCGGTGAGCAACCGGATTCCGCTCGACGCTTTTGCATTTGCCGTGCACACTACGAGCGCATACGCGACATATTCCGTCACCATGACATTAGCGCACACTCCTGTCACCTTCGTTCAGCTCATGACTCAATCCGAGCATGCGCTGTGGAAGACCGACGCTCAACCCGAATACTACCGAGTGCCCGTGGCGCGGCTGTTGGATAACGGCTCTCAATACCGCGTATGGGAAGCGCTGCATTCCTCGCAAATGCGTTATATCGCGGGCTGTGGGCGGCGCTTGAAGCAAGCTATCGCGCTCCGCAAGATGGCCGTGCAACTCATCCACCGTCGTGGGCTGTTCGATTATTTGCGCAACTTCAAGGTCAACGGAGAGTTTCGGCAACAGTTGTTCAAGCAATTCTACGGACCGGTCGACTTTCGGGCGGCGGTGATCACCGAACATCGACGCTATGTGCTCGCCGCATCGAGCGGCTTCTGCGCCGAAGTGCTCACCGATGCGGTGGACGACAGCGCGGGCCGCCTGTTGCTGGATCGCTATCACACGCTGTACCAACAGTATTTCGAAATCTATTCGCATTATTGCCGCGCCGAATATTTTGGCGACGTGGAATTCGCCGCTGCCATGAAGCCGGCGATGCTCGAGCAGCGCGCCGAGGCCAATCGATTGCGGCGGCAGCTTCTATTGCAGCCGCGCCGTACCCTGCGATACACCTCGGTCGCGCGCCAAGCGCGCTCGGCCTGATTCTCCGGCCGAGATTTTCAGCTCGAGCCCTTGGCGGCTGCGGCTTGCGCGGCGCGCTGATAGGCGCGCGCCGTGGCGGGACGTGCTGCGATGGCATCGAACCAGCGGCGCACGTGCGGAAAATTTTGCAATGGAATATTCAAGGCCTCGTGCGGCACCACCCAGGGATACACGGCCATGTCGGCGATTGAATATTCTCCCGCGAGATACTCGCGACTCCCGAGCTCATGATTCAAGACACCGTACAAACGCAGCGTCTCCTTCGTGAAACGCTCGATGGCGTAGGGAATCTTTTCCTTCGCGGTGCGCGCATAGTGTGCGAGTTGGCTGGACGTGGGCCCGAGCCCCGCCATCTGCCAGAACAGCCACTCCTTCGAGCGGACTTGCACGCGCAGGCTTTGCGGTAAGAAGCGCCCGAGCTTTTCCGCCAGATAGAGGAGGATGGCGCCGGACTCGAACACCGAAATCGGCGCGCCGCCATCTTCAGGCTCGTGATCCACGATGGCGGGGATTTTGCGGTTGGGCGCGATGCTCGCAAAATCCGCGGCAAGCTGCTCGCCCTTGATGATGTCGATGGGAATGAGCCGATGCGGCGCACCGCTCTCTTCGAGAAACATCGCCACTTTGTAGCCATTGGGCGTGGTCCAATAGTAGAGATCGATCATGCCAAAGGTGCTCTCTCCATCGCCCCGGCCGCGACTCTTGCGCCGCGCCGCGCTGCCGTGCGATACGGTGGAGCTGGCGCGTTATTTGCTCGGAAAATTGATTATACGCACGTTCG
This sequence comes from uncultured Steroidobacteraceae bacterium, assembly GCA_964247385.1. Classification (GTDB taxonomy): domain Bacteria; phylum Pseudomonadota; class Gammaproteobacteria; order Steroidobacterales; family Steroidobacteraceae; genus TMP-86. The sequence goes on from CAXTUB010000005.1 coordinate 124,212, forward strand.
ACACGCATCGATTGTGCGGGCGCATCGTGGAGACGGAGGCTTACACACAAGACGAGCCTGCGTGTCACGCCTTCATTGGACAGACCCGGCGTAATCGCTCATTGTTCTTGCGGCGCGGGCATGCGTATGTGTATCTGTGCTACGGCACCTCGTACATGCTCAATGTGACGAGCGGCGATGCGGGCGAGGGAAGCGGAGTGTTGCTGCGCGGGCTCGAGCCCGTTAGTGGATTCGCTCAGCTTGCGGGCTCAGGAAGTGGCGCGCGCGGCAGGCGCATGTCCAATCTCACCGACGGGCCGGGCAAATTGGCGCGCGCGTTGCGAGTGGATTTATCGCTCGATGGCGTCGACATGACACAGACCGGACCGTTGTCGCTTGCTCAAGACGGTTTCGCCGGCGCAAAGATCGGCACGAGCGTGCGCATCGGCATCACGAAGGCGGCGCACCTCGAGCGCCGGTTTTTTCTTTGCGACAATCAATTCGTGTCGCGCCATCGCGGCGCGCGCGCACGCTCGAGCGCATCCGGCAGCGCATCGAGCGGCAAACCGCTCTCAGACCCGGCGGGGCCCTGCGGATAGTCCGGCCGTGATGGCCATGCGCATGGCCTCTTCCACGGTGAGCTCGAGCGGCGTCAGGATATTTCGCGGCAGATACAGCGCATAGCCGCCGAATGCGTAGCTCATCGGAAAATATACGGTGCACCAATCGGCAGCCCCGTGCGGCACGAGGGCGGCTGGCGCATCTTCACGCGTCACGAAGCCGATTGCGCGCACCTCGCCGAACGTTGCGAGCACCACGCGCTGCAGATCGCGCTTCTCCCCGCTGCCCGAGGGCAGCATGCTGACGACATCGCGAAAGCCGCCATAGATGGTCTTGATCACCGGAATGCGGCCGAGCATCTCATCCCAAAAATTCAGAACGAGCTTTCCGGCGTAGGCATTCACCAGGGTGCCGATCACGAGCAACAGAAGGAACGCGGTGAGAAGCCCCAATCCGGGCCAATAGCTTTCGGGAGAAATGATGTTGAGGCCGATCAGCGCGCGACGCAGCATGCCCTCGACCGTGTGCACGAGCCACCAGATCACGTACACGGTGAGCGCCAGCGGCAAGACCGTGACGAGTCCACGCATGGTCAGAGCCAGTATTTTGCGCATGGCCTATCATCGCACAACGGATCGGGCGTGAAGGACGGCCGCAGTCGCCTCGCGGCGAAGGGTTTGTCGCAATTCATCTTGAAAAGCAGGAGCGAGCAATGTTGAGGCGCATCCAATGGCCGTCGCTGATGCTGGCGTTGTGCGCGGCCTGCATGGCGCGCGCCGCATCGCCGGAGAAGACGGCTGAAGACTTCGTGCACATCGCAACGGTCGACGGCCCGAGCGCCGCCATCGTGCTGTATCACCCGAGCGATGTGCAGCGCGTATACGACAAAGTGCTGCTGCGCGTCGAGCGGGAAGCTGAAAGCAAGCGCAAGCAAATTCGCACGGCACTTTTTGGCGCCGGCGCAAGCCTCGACGACGTGCGGCACATGACGCCGGAGAATTTGCTGCTCGCCGTCATCGCGCGCGTGCCCACGGCGCACGCCACGACGTACGATCAATACAAGGCTCTCGGTGTGGTGAAGGAAGGCGAGGTGATGCACGTGGTCGTGCGCGCATCGCTCGAAAAAGTCGAGCGCTTGAAACGCCGCACCATCGTGCAGGTGGTCACACTGTTGCCTTCTGGCAAGGAATGGCGTGCGGCGGTGCCATCACCCATCGAATCGTTCATCGACGATGTGCTCGCGGCGGCGCCCGACACGCTGCCGGATGTGGTCGATGCGCCCGCCGCCGCCGTCGCAAAAAACCCGGAGTGGGACGCTTTGCTGGCGCGCGGGTCGGACCTGTTGCAGCGCGGCAGCTGTCTCACGTATTTCATCGATGTCGTTGAGCCCAGCTTCGCCAAGAGCATGACGCAGAAGTCGTTCGACGCCATCGTGAAGCAATGCGAGCTGAATGAGCGCACGCGCGAAAAATTCCGCTTGGGGTTGGAGCTCGCGGCGGCGCGTGCGCCTCGAGTCGAGTCCGGCGGCACGCGCGTCATCTATGACCTGCATGGCGAAGGTTTGCCGTACGAGCAACTCGTCCTGACGCGGGTCGAGAACCGCTGGTATGTGGCCAGTGAATGAGACGCCGCCGGGCGAGGCTCGAGGGAACGATCATCGCATCGAAATCTCGGCGGCGACCCGCGCGGATGTGGCGTTGGTGCTCGAGCTGGTGCGCGAGCTGGCCCACTTCGAGCGCCTGGAGTCCGAAGTGACGGCCACCCATGCATTGATGGAGAACGCACTTTTCGGTGACCCGCCCTGCGCTTTCTGCGCGATCGCCCGGGTCGACGGGAATAGTGCGGGCTTTGCGCTGTACTTTCGAAATTTCTCGACTTTTCTCGCCAAGCCGGGAATCTATCTAGAGGATCTTTTCGTGCGGCCGAAGTTTCGCGGCCGCGGCATTGGCACCGCGCTCCTCGAGCATTTGGCGCGCATCGCAGTCGCGCAAGGCGCGGGCCGGTTCGAATGGACGGCTCTGGATTGGAATCGTCCGGCGCGGGACTTCTACGAAAATCTAGGAGCGCGACCCATGCCGGAGTGGATCATTCACCGGCTCTCCGGAGCCGCCCTCGAACGAGTGGCTCAGGGCAAGACCTGTACGTGATTCTCGACTCGAATGGAAGCGTTCGCGTGTGTGCGAATGCGCGCTTCGATCTGCGCGCGCATGCTGGGGCTCGGCGTTTCTCCCGTAACGATCAGCTGCGCCCCATCGAACGCCGCCTGGCCCTCACTCAACAGATTGTCGATGAGGGGAAAATACAGTGCGTCCGATTCGACCCAAGGCGCCGGGATGACGCGCTCGTCCACGTTCACTTGATCGCGCACGTGCGGTTTGCCGTAGCGCCGCTCGGCCTCATCGCGCAGCCGCTCGTGCTGGGCTTGATTGGGAAGCGATCCCATCAGCGTGACCTGCCCCTGCGAAAAGTCCGCGACGATGCGCGCCGGCACCGTGGGCAATGGGCCATGATGGCAGGCATGAATTAAGCCGGTGACCGAAAGCACTGCGCAGCGAATGCCTGGCGCTCGCGCGAGCGTGGCAAGTCTCGACATGCCAAGGTATCTGCGGGCCATATTCCTTAGTATGCGCCAGCCGCCGCCGTATTCGCGCCGCCGCATCGCACGCGGCCGATTGATCGCCATTGTCTGCTGCGCCGGTCTTGCGTGCGCTGGAAGCGGAGCTATCGCAAGCTCGAGCGCGGCGAACAGCCGCTTTCTCGACTTGCAAGCCGGCCGGGTCGACGCGGCGCTGTCCAAGATTCCGCCTTCCGGCAATCGAGCGGAGATCTATTTTCTCGGGTTTGCCGGAGTCGCGGAACAGAGGGTGTTTGCCGGTGAGATTGAGCTGGCGCGCGAGCGGATCGAGTCGAGATACCGCACGGGGCCGCGCCATTTGGAGTTGATCAACGACGCACGCGATCGAGACTCCGCGCCCATTGCGAGCCTCGCCAACTTGCGCCGCGCGCTCCAAGGGATTGCGAAGCGCATGCACACCGATCGCGACATATTGATCATTGCGCTTTCCTCGCATGGCTCATCGGATCCGCAGCTCGCGGTGTCGAACGGCACGTTGCCGCTGCGGCAAATCCGGCCTGGAGATTTACGCGATGCGCTGCGCGACGCGGGCGTCGTATGGAAAGTGGTGATCATCTCCTCGTGTTTTGCCGGCGGATTCATTCCCTCGCTCGAAGATGAGCACAGCATCGTCCTGGCGGCCGCGGCGGCCGACCGCACCTCGTTCGGGTGCACGAACGATCGCGACCTTACGTACTTCGGCGAGGCGTTCTACCGCGATGCGCTGCCCCGTGCGGCCACACTGCATGATGCCTTCATGCGGGCGCGCAAGGCCATCGGCCGGCGTGAGCATCGTGAGCGCATGCGGCCTTCTCGACCCACCGCATTCTTCGGCGCAGCGCTGCGAGCCAAGCTCGAGCCGTTCGAGCCCGCATTGAAACCGTAGCCTGGCGCGGCCGAACGCTATTGCCGAGGCAGAGAGAAACGCACGTTGTTGTAATTCAGAATCACGCTTTCGCGGGTGATGCGCTCCACCGTCGGGCCTTCGGCCAACACCGCGCCTTCGCGATATTTATGATTGTTGATGAAAACGAAGCGTTCCACCGGACGTTGCGCGTACACATGAATGTCCATGTGCAAGTCGGGAATTTTCTGTGCGCTGCCTGCATTGATCTCTTCCAGGCTCGGCAGATTCTCTTCGGACTCATTCGCCGGCGCTGCGCGCGCGACCCGAGGCGGCGAAGATGAAACGGCGCGTTCCGTGGCGCGCATTGCGGACGGCGCGGGCGTAGCTTCAGGCTCGCTCGCCGCGACGCGGGGATGTGCGCTGGCGAGCAGCGGAATTTCGGGCGCATACACGGGCGCGGCGGGTGCAGTCTCTGGCGCGGCCAATCCACTTTGCGCACTGGCGGGCGCTTCAGGCAATCGAGCCGTGCCCTTCGACCGCGCCGTGCTGTCAACACTCGGCCGGCTTGCCTGCGTTTCGGCGGGCACACTTGGGGGGCTCGCGGGCGCAGCAGCCGCGCTGCGCGTCACGCCTCGCCATAACATGAACGCGAGCAGCAGAAGATTGACGGCAAGCAGAGTCAGGAGGCCGGCAATCCACCAACGCGCAGTTTGACGCGATGCCACGGGAGTCACGGTCACCAGCCCCGGCGATGCCGCGCGTTGGCGCTCGGCCTCGGATTTTTTCAGCGCTTCGAGAATGAACGACATGGATAGACCGTATGTCAGCCGCCGCGTGCGGCATTGGAGATCAAAAGCGGCGAGCCCGGCTCTGCGAGCGCCGTGTCCAACACGATCTGAGTCTGCAATCGCGCCACACCATCCGCGGTCAAACGATGATCGCGCTGAAAATTCTGCACGGCAATCGCAAGAGACTCATCGTACAGGCTGACGGCGTCGACGTTGGAAGGCGCTCCGCGCACCGCAGCGAGGCTGCGCCGCAGCCACCGTACCTCATCTCCCCGCATACCGAGCGATAGCTCGCGCGGCCGCGGTATTTTTGGCCGCCATACCAGCGTGAAATCCCCGAGCCAATAGCGCGAGATTTCCGCCAACGCAACTTGGCGGCCATATTCTCCCAAAGCCAGCGTGGCGCTGGCTTCGTCCAGTTGAGTCATGACGACGTAATACAAGCCGCCGCGATCATCATGCAGACTCAGCACCACGGGCCGATTGAACGCCCGCAGCGCCCCCCAAGAGCCGCGATCTTCAAGACAAGCGAGACCCGCGCGCGCCGCTTGCGCGCACGGATTCTTGTCGCTGACGAGCGCGGTGCCCCACAATGACAGGAGCCGGCGGAATGCAGCGGCTTCGCTGGTTTGCTCATGATGTGCCGCCAGAATCGGGGCGAGAGAATCCTGCACCGTTTGCGTAGCCGCTGCACCCCGAATTGCGCCTGGAGTGGCGTCTCGAGTGGCGTTCCGGGCTGCGCTTTGCGCGGCGGCTGCGCTGCGGCGCGCTTCGGGCAATGCATCTCGCAGAAATGTATTGGCGCTCGAGCCGGGCTTCGAGTTCGCGGCGCCCGGCCACACACGCCAAGCGGCTGCCACGATGCCGGCACTGAGCAGAATGCCGGCAGCGCCCACCCCCCAGGGCATCCAACGCGAACGGATGCCGCGCCCGTAGACTTCGCCCGCCGCGCGGCGCACCAGCGCGGCATCGATGCTGCGCGTCTCGGTGGTGTAAGCGCCCAGCAGCGCGCGATCGCATGTAACATTGATGATGCGCGGAATACCTCCGGAGACACGGTGGATTTCATCCAACGCCGCGGGCTGGAAAATTTCTCCGCTCGCGCCCGCCACCTTGAGCCGATGCCGAATGTAGCCCCGCGTTTCCTCGCGCAGCAATGGATTCAAGTGGTAGCGGCCCGTAATGCGCTGCGCCAGCTGGCGCAACTCGTTACGCGCCAGAAGATCGCGCAGCTCGGGCTGACCGATCAGAATGATTTGCAGCAATTTCTGCGTAGGCGTCTCGAGATTGGTGAGTAGCCTGACTTGTTCGAGCACGTCCGCCGCGAGATTTTGGGCCTCATCGACAATCACGATGACGCGCCGGCCCTGCGCGTGCGCGGCAAGTAGTCGGCGATTCAGCGCATCGATGATGTCTTTCACGCTCTGTCGGCTTTCGGGCGCGAGCGCGACTCCGAGCTCCTCGCAAATCGTCAGCAGGAATTCGGCCGGCGTGACGCGAGGGTTCAAAATCACCGCAACGTCGGCATGTTGAGGAATGCGCGACAGAAGCGTGCGCACGACCGTCGTCTTGCCCGTGCCGACTTCGCCCGTGAGCTGGATGAAGCCGCCCGATTCATTGATGCCGTAGAGCAAGTGTGCAAGCGCCTCGGCGTGCCGCTCACTCAAATAGAGGTAGCGCGGATCGGGCGTGATCGCGAACGGCTTTTCGCTGAGTCCAAAGAAGCTCGTGTACACGGTGTGTCAGTCTCGCGCGCGCTGTACACGCGCGCCGCTCAACGTGCTGTCTGGATCGGGCAGCGCGAGCGAGGCGCCGCGGATGATGCCTCGAGCACCGAAGCGCCGGCGAATGGCATCCACCGCGGCGTCCTCGCGGCGCGGCTTTGCGATTTCAGCTGCGAACAAATCCGGCTGCATCGCGGCGGCAAGCTGGGATACACCGACTCCCAGCAGCCGCACCGGCGAATGGGGCTCTTCCAGCCGCCACGCAAGCAACAATTCGCGCGCCACCCGGAACAGCCCATGCGTATCATCGATTGGCGTGCGTACGGCATGTTGGCGGGTCGATGTGAAGAAGTCCGCGCGGCGAATTTTTACGGTGACGCACCGGGCTTGCAGCTGCGCGGCTCGCAGCCGCGAGGCCGTCCGGTCGCTGAGCGCCGCCAGCGCTGAGACCATCGCAGGCACAGCGGTGAGATCGAGCGCGAAGGTCTCCTCCGAGCTGATGGATTTTTCGTCCGCGTGCGCCACGACCGGACGATCATCGATGCCGGCGGCGCGCTCGCGCATGCGCACGCCCTCTCTGCCGAAGAGCTTCCACACCAGCGCATCGCTTGCGGTGCGCAAATCGGCAAAGGTCTGAACGCCCGCGGCTTGGACCCGCGGGAGGGTTTTTTGCCCGATGCCGAGCAGGCGCCCGATGGGGAGTGGGTCGAGCACCGCGCAGGCATGGCCGGCATCGATGTGGCAAAAGCCATCGGGCTTGTTGAGATCGGACGCGATTTTTGCAAGCAGCTTGTTGGCCGCCAATCCCACGGACGCAGTCAAGCCGGTCTCCTCCGAAATAGCCTGCTTGATTCGAACCGCCACACTTGAGGGAGTTCCGAGCAGCCGCGCCGTGCCAGTCAGGTCGAGAAACGCCTCATCGAGGGAGATGCCTTCGACCGCGGGCGTGAAGCGCCGGAACACAGTGAACACTCGCGAGGAGATTTCGCGGTACCGCGACATGCGCGGGCGAACGCAGACCGCGTGCGGGCACAGGCGCAGCGCCCGGCTCATCGGCATGGCCGAATGCACGCCGTAGGCCCGCACGGCATAACTCGCCGCGGCCACCACCCCACGCCCTCCCAGGCCGCCGACGATCAGCGGCGTACCGCGAAGCTCTGGACGATCCAATACCTCGACGGACGCGTAGAACGCGTCCATGTCGACGTGCAGAATCGCCCGCGCGGTCACGGCACGACGTGAATCGTAATCTGCTTCGAAACCAGCGCCGGGTGCACGGGCACGTGCGTGTAGTCGGCGAGCACGAGCTGCAAAGTATGTTCGCCCGGCTCGAGCTTCAACTCCGTTTCGGTCTGCCCCTTGCCGAAATGCAATATCTTGTCGGTCATGGGCAAAGTCGCGTTCATGTTGATCTGACTCAAATCCGTATCCACCAACAAGTGGTGATGACCGGTATTGTCGAACTTGACGCCCGCCGGCGCGATGCCCGCGCCTTTCAAGCCAAATTGCACCGTCACCGGGCCATGCACCGTTGCGCCGTTGCGGGGCGCGATGAAGTAGAGCTCGGGCACCGCCGGCTTGGGCGCGGACTGCGGCTTCGCTGCTTGCGGCGCCGCCCCAGGTCGGGTTGCCGCGGACTGGTTTGTGGCGGGCTCGTCTGCCGCCTTCTGCATTGGCTGCGACTGGGCGGCTGGCGACGTCAATAACACGAGCAAGGCAGATCCGATGAATGAGTTACGACGCATGATGCGTTCCTCGCAGGCGTTGGTGGGTGTGCAATCTTACCGCCGCAGGCGCGTGCCCGGCATCGCTCGTTGAATCGCTCGTTGGGTGCGCCGGGCTGACGAGATCTTGCGGCGCGAAATCATCGACCTGAATGATGCGCATGAGCTTGACATCGAAATCTCGCAAACAGCCGGCTTCCGCGTCCGAGATGATGCCGGCAGCCGCGGCTTGATCAATCTGCAACGCATAATCCAGGGTGCGGATCTTGCCGGTCTTGATGCCTTCGTTGCGGATGCGCTTCTCGATGGGCTCGGCGCGCTCGGCCAAGAGCAACGCCTCTTGTAGCGCGCCCAACAGGCTTCCATCTTCTTGCGTCTGATAGATGTGAACGCTCATGCGTTCGCGCGTCGCAGTCGGGCTCATCACGAGTTGCGCAACGTCCCGTCCGAGTGAATCGCTCGGCGGCCGTGCCAGCTCGCCGCGCGGAAAAATACAAAGGCGCAAGAGATGCGCCAATGCGCGACTTGGAAAGTTCTGGATGAGCGCGATCAGCGTTTCCTGCAAGCGATGGGCAAGATAGCGGCAGGCCCATTCACGCAGCGCCGTTCCGTCCGCCGGCGACCCCTGGTTCTCATCATGCTTCAACACCATGGACATGAGGTACAAATCAGAAAGCACATCGCCCAGCCGCGCGGACAACGCCTCCCGCCGCTTCAACGAGCCGCCGAGGCTCAGCATGGCGACATCGGCCGCGAATGCGAACGCCGCGCTGTAGCCGTCGATGATTCGTTGCCACGACGTAGTGCCGGGCCGCGACGGCCATCCCACGAAGCCTCGCACTGCGGCGCGCACCCCATTGGAAATGAAAAAACCGATGTGCGAAAACAGCGCTTGATCGAATGCGTGGACCTTGCCTTCGCGCGCTGCCTCGATCTCGGCCAGGACATAAGGATGGCAGCGGATGGCCCCTTGCCCGAAAATAATGAGGCTGCGGGTCAGAATGTTGGCGCCTTCGACCGTAATGGCGATGGGAACGCTTTGATAGCTGCGGCCCAGATAATTGTTGGGCCCGAGGCAGATGGCCTTGCCCCCGTGCAAGTCCATCGCGTCGTTGGCCACTTTGCGCGCAAGCTCGGTCAAGTGATATTTGAGTATGGCGGAGGGCACTGCCGGCTTCTCGCCCGCGTCGATGGCCGCCGCGGTCACGCTGCGCGCCGCATCCATGATGTACGCCTGGCCCGTCATGCGCGCCAGCACTTGCTCGATGCCTTCGAAGCGGCCGATGGGGGTGCCGAACTGCCGGCGTAGGCGCGCATATGCGCCGCTCGCAAATACACCTGCGAGCGCGCTGCCGGTGGCGCTCGAAGGAATTGAGATGCAGCGCCCCACGGATAACTGCTCGACCAGCATGCGCCAGCCTTGGCCGGCCATGGCAAAGCCGCCAATGATGGCGTCGAGCGGCACGAATACGTTTTCGCCGCGCACCGGCCCGTTCTGAAACGGAATATTCAGCGGGTAATGCCGCCGGCCCACGCTGATGCCCGGCAGGTCGCGCGAGATCAGCGCGCAGGTGATGCCGAGATCCTCACGCTCGCTCATCAGATGGTCCGGATCGAACAAGCGGAAAGCCAAGCCAATGACGGTCGCGACGGGCGCGAGCGTGATGTAACGTTTGGTGAAGTTCAGGTTGATGCCGATGATTTGCTCACCGCGCCACGCGCCCCTGCAAATCACGCCGGTGTCGGAAATCGAAGCGGCATCCGAGCCCGCTCGCGGTCCCGTCAGGGCAAAGCATGGAATTTCCTCACCACTCGCCAAGCGCGGCAGGTAATCGCTCTTCTGCTTTTCGGTGCCGTAATGCAGCAGGAGCTCGGCCGGCCCAAGCGAGTTTGGAACTGCGACGGTGGACGATGCGGTGGTCGAGCGGGAGGAAATCTTGGCGAGCACGCATGAATGTGCGTAAGCGGAGAATTGCAGCCCGCCATAGCGTTTCGGAATGATCATGGCAAAGAAGCCGTGCTGCTTTAGATAAGCCCAGACTTCGGGCGGCAAGTCGCCGCGCACGTGGGTGATCTCCCAATCATCGAGCATGCGGCACAGCGTTTCACACGGCCCATCGAGAAATGCTTGCTCTTCGGCGCTCAAAACCGGCGCTGCGGATTGCATGAGCTTGTTCCAGTCGGGCTTGCCGCTGAACAGCTCGCCATCCCACCACACCGTGCCTGCCTCGAGCGCTTCACGTTCAGTGGCCGACATGGTCGGAAGGAGCGCTCGGTAGCGCCGCATCAATGGCGCGCTGAGCACGGCGCGGCGGAGCGGGGCAATGTTCAAAACGACGAGAACGGCCAGTGGCGCGCCCCAGACGCAAAGCCAAACCGCCTGCGGCTGCAAGAGCACCGCGTAGGCCAGATACAGCGCGAACGATGTCAGAGTGAACAGCGCGAGACTTGCGCGCCGGTAAGCACAGATCAGCGCGGTGCCGAGAAGCGCCGCAAAAAGGATTGCCGGGATCAGCATTTCCGCCCCGACTGCCGGTAGACGGGCCTAGATGAGCTCTTGAACTCCATCGCGCTCCTCGCGCAATTCCGCATCGCTTGCATCCATCTTTCGCCGGCTGAACTCATCGATCGACAAGCCTTGCACGATGCGATATTCGCCGTTTTCGCAAGTGACTGGATAGGAATACATCACGCCTTCGGGAATCGCATAGCTGCCATCCGCGGGAATCGCCATGCTGACCCAGTCATCTGGGGCGGTGCCATTGAGCCACGTGCGGAAGTGGTCGATGGCGGCGGATGCCGCGGATGCCGCGGATGATGCGCCGCGCGCTTTGATGATGGCGGCGCCGCGCTGCTGCACGGTGGGAATGAAGGTGTCTCGAAACCAGGATACATCGACCAGATCGCTCGCCTTGCGTCCGCCAATCATCACTTGACTGATGTCCGGATACTGCGTCGAGGAATGATTTCCCCAAATCGTCATCCGGCGAATGTCGCGCACCGCCGATGAGGTCTTCTCGGCCAGCTGCGCAATGGCCCGGTTGTGGTCGAGCCGAGTCATGGCGGTGAAGTTCTTCGGTGCCAGTGAAGGCGCATTGCGCTGCGCGATGAGTGCATTGGTATTCGCAGGATTGCCGACCACGAGCACTCGCACGCCGCGGCTTGCCACCGCATCGAGTGCCTTGCCTTGCGCGGAAAATATTTGCGCATTGGCAAGCAACAGATCCTTGCGCTCCATGCCGGGGCCGCGCGGCCGCGCGCCCACCAGAAACGCAATATCGCAGTCCTTGAAAGCCACTTTGGCATCGTCGGTCGCGCTTACGTGATGGAGTGCGGGGAATGCACAATCATTGATCTCCATCACGACGCCTTGCACCGCGCCGAGCGCCGCGGGCACTTCCAACAAACGCAGATTGACCGGGCGATCGGCCAATAATTCGCCGCGCGCCACGCGAAACGCAAGCGCGTAGCCAATGTTGCCGGCCGCGCCGGTGATCGTGATGTTCAGAGGTGGTTTCATATGCTCGACCGTCCGCAAAAAAAGCGGGGGGCATCTTACCCGAGGCCGGCCTCAAGTGCGCTTAACGGCCGGCCGGCGCGTCCTGTCTCACCTGCCGCTCCAGCTCGCGCCGCAGCTTCGCCGCTTCGCCCGTTCGACCGAGTGCCTCGAGCGCACGCACGCGCGCGCGCAGATCCGCCGCATCACGTTCGCCGTCCGTTGGCATTTCACCCGCAGCCGCGCCCGACTCGGGGCCGGCCGCATTGGCCTCGATTTGTGTCGGCCGAGAATGAGGCGGGTCCGTGGTGTAGAGCTGATGGTGACTCACGAGCGGCGCAACGGGCTCATTGCTCCACGCGGGGTGCCGCCGCGCCGGCACGGCCGGATGCCGTATGACGGGAGGCTCGCCGTTGCTTGCCGCATGAATGAATTGCCATGAATTCGAATCAACACCGGGGCGCGAGACGTGATCGAGCTGATACCAGACCCCGACGGAAAAAATGGCGCAAGCCGCCGCTGCGCATGAAAGCGCCCAGCGCACGCGCCTCGGACGGGGCGTTATTTCGCCACCCGCGGTGCGCGATGCCGCAAGAATGGCCCGTTCCACCGAAGCCGGCGGCACCGGGTTGCCCAATTGCCGATACGTCCGCGACAGCTTGCCGCTGCCTTGCAAGTAATCCTCCAGATCGTCGCGCGGCACTACACGGCCTCCGCCATCGAAGGCTCTCGATCCTGGAGAGACGCTTTGAGCTTGCGAACCGCATAACGCAGCCGGCTTTTCGCTGTTTCCACTCCGACCTGCGTAACCTCCGCGATCTCGGCGAGATCCAGTCCCGACTCTTCGTGAAGTAGAAACACCTCGCGCTGTTCCGCGGGCAGCTGACTCAGCGCACGCTCGAATCGCAGGACACGCTCGTGATATTCGGCGATGCGATCCGGGCGCTGCTCTTCCGGAGCGCGGGCGGCATCGATCGCATCGCCCGCTTCCCGCTCGTGATCAAACGGGGCGGCGCGTACGCGGCGGTGATAATCAATGGCGCAATGATGAGCAATATGAAAAAGAAATGTGGCAAATTTCGCGCTTGGCCGATAGCGATCGCGCGCGGCGATGACGCGCATCCAAACCTCCTGAAAAATATCGGCAGCGGCACTGGGTTGGCCAACGTGCCGCATCAGATACCGAAACAAGCGTCCCTTGTTTCGTGCGTACAGCAAATCGAAAGCGCGGATCTCGCCGCCGGCGTAGCGCAGCATGAGGGCGGCGTCATCGAATGGGCCCATGCGATGCAGAATACTGCGATTCTCGAAAGCAGTTGGGAGCAAAAATGCATTCGGGCCGGCGCTCATCAATTGGGTTTCCAGTAACACATCGGAAGAAGGCTCTAGCCAGGTCGAAAGATCCCGTTGCTTGAACGCGCCAAGCCTTAGCGAAGGGTCATCAGGTTTTTATATCAGTGCGCTTGCGTCATCTGGTGTTCTACTTTAGTATATCACCACGTCACTAGCACGGTGCAGTGACCAACTGAGGAGACTTCAATGACTTACGAGTTTAGCGCCAGGATCAAAGCGTTTACGCTTGCGTTCGCGGTCAATACCGTCTTGTTAGCTGCGGCTGGCTATCTGTTCGACGGTCGACTGCATACCCGTCATGTGGCCTTGATGGCACTTGATGCGAGCGGCGAGCGGAGTGCGGCTTGGAGTCGCGGCCTGAGCTTTTTGCTCCTGGGCTGAATCGTACGCACGTTAGAGTATGGATCCGCACTGGAACGATGATCAGCCGATATACCGGCAGCTGCGCGACCGCATGGTCGCGCTGATCCTCGAATGCGCGCTGCGCGAAGGCGATGCACTGCCGTCGGTCAGGAACGTGGCGGCGGAGTATCGGCTGAATCCTCTCACGGTTCTCAAGGCCTATCAGCAACTCGTTGACGAACACCTGGTCGAGAAACGGCGCGGGCGCGGCATGTTCGTGAGCGAAGGCGCGCGGCGGCAGCTGTTGGCGGGGGAGCGAGAGCGATTCTTGAATGACCAGTGGCCGCAGATTCTTGCGGTGATTCAAAGACTCGGGTTCAGCGCCGAGGAATTGTTTGCACGCACTCCAGCGTCCACGCCGCTCACTCCGGCTTCAACCCCGTCCGTCTCCGCAACGCGCGATGGTGACACATGAGCTTCCTATGACCGCACTCATCCACGCGAAAGATCTGCAGAAAAGTTTTGGCCGATTCAAGGCACTCGATGGGGTGAGCTTCGACATCGAGCCCGGACGCATCGTGGGATTGATCGGGCCGAACGGCGCCGGCAAAACCACGCTCTTACGCGCGATTCTCGGGCTGACTTCATACCGCGGCGTGCTTCGAGTCTTCGGCCGGGACCCTTTCCGCTCGCGCACCGAGATTTTGCAGTACACCTGTTTCATCGCCGATGTGGCCGTGCTGCCGAACTGGTTGCGTGTCCAGCAAGCCATCGACTTCTGCGCCGGCATCCACCCCCGGTTCCGTCCCGCGCGTGCGCGCGAGCTGCTGGCGAAGACGCAGATTCATTTGTCCTCGCGTATGCGCGAGCTCTCCAAGGGAATGAAGACTCAGGTTCATCTCGCACTGGCCATGGCGGTTGACGCGCAGCTCCTGGTGCTCGATGAGCCGACGCTAGGCCTCGATCTCCTCGCGCGCCGCGCATTTTATGATGCACTCCTCAATGACTACATGGATGCGACACGCACCATTCTCCTGACCACGCATCAAGTGGAGGAGGTCGAGAATCTGCTCACGCATGTCATGTTCATCGAGCGCGGACGCGTGGTGCTCGATGCGGCCGTGGAGCAGATTGCGGCGCGTTACGTCGCAGTCAGCGTCCCGCCCGATCGATTGGACACTGCGCTCGCCGCAAAGCCTTTTCACAGCAGGCCGCTCTTGGGTAAGACCGATCTGTACTTCGATCTGACCGCACGCGAGCGCCCGCCTCTCGAATCGTGGGGTGAGGTGCACGTACCGAGTGTGGCCGACTTGTTCGTCGCAAAAATGTCCAGGCAAGGTGATGCATGAAGACCTACGTGTGGCTGGTCAGGCGCGAGCTATGGGAGAACCGGGCGATGTGGCTCCTGCCCGCGGCCGTGGGGCTGGCGCTTTGGGTGCTTGCGTTGCTCGCGGGCGTCAACTTGCATTCGGGAGATCTCGAGCCGGTTCAAGCGCACGGAAGTGCCGTCGCGCTGCTGGGATCGCTCGGCGTTGGTACGGTCTTCTTCGCCATCATGAGTGCATACGTCAGCTGGTATTTGCTCGACTGTTTGTATGCGGACCGGAAAGATCGGAGCGTGCTGTTCTGGAAGTCGCTTCCCATTTCCGACACCGCGACCGTCTTGTCCAAGCTCAGCATGGCGCTCTTCATCGTGCCGCTGATTTATTTGGCGGCCGCAGATCTCACCCTGCTGGTCGGCGCCTTGACGGTGGCATGGCGAACGCACGCGTCGTTGCAAGGATTTCTGTGGCAGCCCAGTGTCTGGTTGCAACTCCAGGGCTTATGGATCTACCTCGCCTTGACCACGGCGCTTTGGTTCTTGCCGATCTATGCGTGGGCCCTGCTCGTCTCGGCATGGGCGAAGCGCGCCGTCGCGCTGTGGGCCTTTCTCGTGCCGCTCGGCATTTGCTACGCGGAATCCTCGGTGCTGGGCACCCACTATGTCGCTCAATGGCTCGCGTACCGCTTCGTGGGCTTTTCGCAAGCTGCGTTTAAGGATGGCGGTTGGACGGATTCGCTGCGCCAGTTGGAGAGCGGGCAAACGGCGCCCTCGCATGGCGCATGGGTTCATGACTTGCCGCAGTCGCTCTGGGGATCATTGGCGCCGCAGCAGTTCTTCATGAGCGTTGCGTTGTGGCAGGGTGTCGCTCTCGGCGGCGCAATGCTCATTGGTGCGATTGCCTTGCGCCGTTTTCGCAGCGAAGCGTGAGGCGCGTGGAGCGCGCAAGCCTGGCCGCAGCGATGCGCGCTACTGCTTGGCTGGGCCTGTCGTTTTCGCCAGCGATGCCAGCGGCGGATTTTTTTTCCATCAAAGATGAGAATCCGCTGTTGCGCGGGCTCTATGTGCCGTTGCCCGCAGACCCTGTGAGCGCACCGGCCTCCATCAACATCACGGGTTCCATTGCGAATACGCTCAACATCGAGCGCACATCCCGTGAAGAATTGTTCGTCGACGGCGAAGCGGCCACCTTGCGCCTGAACGCAGCGGCGCCTCTCGGCACACGCGGACGTGCGCGCCTCGTCGTGCCGGTGATCCATGACAGCGGCGGAGTTCTCGATTCCACCATCGATCATTGGCACCGCTGGTTCGGGTTGCCGCAAGGCTCGCGGCCCGATCATGCAAACAACCAACTGAATTACCTGTATTCGGGCTTCGGAGCGGCGCGGCTTGACCGGAGCCACACCGGCGTCGGAGACATCGCAGCCGAGCTTGGATTCGCGCTGCGTGAGAATGCGCACTCGCATTGGTCAGTATGGTCCGGTGTCGAGGCGCCCACCGGCCGCCGCAGCCGGCTGGAAGGCAATGACGCATGGGACAGCGCGCTTTGGGTCGCGGGCGGACGTGAATGGGCGCATTGGAATGTCGCCAGCGAAATTGGCTGGACTCATGCGTACGGCGATGGCATCTACGCAGGCAGAGCGCAGGGCAATTCGGGGTTCGCGCGTGCCGCGGCCGGCTGGAATGCGAGTCGCTCGTGGACGGTCCGCGCGCAACTCGAGGGACACACTGCGCGCTTGCACGGAACGGACATCCGCTTCCTGGGTCCTTCGCTCCTCCTCGGAGCCGGTGTCGAGTGGCGCGGCTCCGCAGGCTGGCAGGTGCAAACGGGATTCGTGGAAGACATCGTGCGCAATACCGGCCCCGACTTCACGTTTTTCCTCGGGATGCAGCACAGCCGCTAACGCAGCTCGCTCGCAGGTTGCCTGGTGATGCGCGTTGACCGCGGCGCGCGGTCAGTGCATCGTTGCGCCTATGGCAGACCTGGATCCTGCAGACGGCGCTTTACGCAGCGCGCTGACCACCATTGAAAGCTTGCTCACGCCGGGTGAAAGCGTCGAAGCCTGGGCCACGCAGCGGCGAATTTTTGCGCTGACCCACCGCCGCATCGTGCTCGTCGCGACTTCGGGGCGCTTCATCGCGCTCACCCGGCATTTGATCGGCGGCTACGATGCGGCTGATATTCGCTGGCAGGATTTGAAAGAGGTGCATATCCGCGCCGGCATTTTTGGAGCGGATCTGAGCGTCGCTGCGCAGGGCAGCGCTGATCTCAACATCGCGTCGCAAGGCCTGCGCTCTTGGCATTACGAAGGCCTGCGCAAGTCGCAAGCGCAGTCGCTCTATCGTATTTGCCAGCAGCACGATCAGGCTTGGCGCGAAAAGCGGCGCGTGCGTGAGCTCGAAGAGTTGCGCGCGAAGTCGGGCGGAGTGCAGTTCGCGGCTGCCGCGTCCGGCGCAGCCTCCGCGCCGCCGGATGATGCCGCGCGCCGGTTGCGCGAGGCGCACGAGATGTTGACCGCGAAGCTCATCACCGACTCTGAATTCGAGACCATCAAGGCGCGCATCATTTCGGGCTTGTAGTCATCTCACCGGCGCGGCCCGCGCGCTTCGAGCGCTCTTGCAGCGCGAAACTCGAGTTGGTCCGCCGTTCATCCGAACAGGTGTGCAAAATAGCTGGGCCACAGCCGATTGGCCGTGTCGGTGCGTTTGCGCAGCGCGCGGAACAGCTTGAGCCGGTCGCCAAACGCCTTGGCCACGTGCTCCGGCTGCAGGCCCCGAGTTTGGTTGAACGTGGGTGTCCCGCCCGCTTGCGAGGCGAAGTCGTTGAAGTCGATTAGAAAATCGTGCCAGCCGGCATCTCCCGACGAGGCAGGCTCGAGTGTGAAACTGGCGCCGTTGTAGCTCGCCGAGAACAACGCGTTGCGGTCCTTGTGCAGCCGCGAAGAGCCGTGCACCACGTTGCAGCGGTAGCGGTGCGCGCGATAATAGTTTTGGCAGAATTCAAAGTAGCCGCTCAGTGTTTTCGCAAAGTCGCACTGCGCAAAAGACCACAGGCTATAGGTATGGCGCGCCTTCCACGCTTCGCGCGGCAGATCCCGCATCCATTCATGGGCGTACATCACGACGCCGCGCGCGGCGCGATCGAGCGTTGCGTGTGCGGCACGCTCCACTCCCGAGAGCACCATATAGCGCAGCCCGGGCGCGGCCAACACGCCGCCAACGGAAGAGCCGAAGGCGGGCAGCACATTCTTCATGACGGAATTTCGAATCTGCCAGATACCCGATCGGCTCGTGCTGGCCGACTCGTCGATGGTGCGGCGCTCCACGGTGATGCGGTCGCTGAACGGAAACAAGTGCAAGCGAATGGCGCCGGGCCCGTTCGCAATGTCATCGAAGCGAGCGATGAAGCTCTTCAGTGAGAAGCTCTGATAATCCATGCGAACCGGGAGCATGTCGCGAACGGCGAGGGTGACCTCGTGCACCACGCCCAAGAGCCCAAAGCTCGAGCGCAGCACTCGCATGAGATCCGGATCTTGATTGGTCACGGTCATGGGCTTGCCCTGCGGCGTGATGATTTTCATCGACGTCACGCAAGAGGACAGATTGGCGAGGCCCTCTTGGCAAGAAGGCTGCGGCAGTGTGGCGGTTGCGATGGCGCCTACGGAAATGTTGCCGATCTCGGGCGTCAGCGGCAGCTCCAGTCCGCGCTCGGCGAGCGCCAGGACCAACTCGCGCACACGCACGCCCGCCTGCACCCGCACCTCATTGCCTTCGATCTCGATGATCTTATTGAAGGCTGAGGTATCGAGCGTCGTGCCGCCATCGCTGCCGACACAGCGAGTTTGCGAATAGTCGGCGCCGACGGGGCGCACGGGCGATGGGTAGCTGCGAGCGTTGGCCAGAACGACGCCGAGATCTTCGGTGCGCTTCGGCCGCAAAATGATTTTCGGCCGCCGAAACGTTCCCGTCCCGTCCGCTCCCGCACGATTCACAGTCGATGCCATAGAAGCCCCCATTTGAACAGCCACGCTGCGAGGGCGAACGCGAAAAAGTGCGGTGAGCACTGGCGGCCCCGCTATCGTAGAGCTCGCACGGCGGCTTGCCGCGAGATGACTCTCTTAGACCGGTGGCTTTGCGTCCCCGCCTTTCGGCGAGTTTGCCTTTGAACAGCGAAGCTACTATGCGCAGAAGCCCATGTCGCTGTAAAGCGAAATTTGGGCATCAAATGTTAAATGGTCCGCGCATCTGCAATGGTCCTCGGATCAGCGTGGTGTCCGGGCCCGCCCGCAAGGTCATCCCATCAACAACACGCCTTCCGCATGCTCCAAGGATTCCGGAGTGCCATACAAAACGACGACGTCGCCTTCTTTGAGGACGGTATCCGCGGCCGGGTCTCGGCCGACGATGCCGTCTCGCCTGACGGCACTCACATTGGCGCGCGACCCTTGCGAATTCACATCCCCAATGGTCCTGCCCACGGCCCACGCGGTGGGCGGCAAAATGACGCTGCTGACCGCCTCGCGAGATCCCGAGCGATCGCCGCTGAGCGCGGCCCCTTCGTCGCGAAAAATCCTGCGCAGCATGCCGTAGCGATGGGTTCGGATGTCCTCGATGCTCTTGAGCACGCGCGGCACCGGCACCTCCAGCAACACGAGCAAATGTGACAGCAGCATGAGGCTCGCTTCGAACGTCTCGGGCACGACTTCAGTGGCGCCCGCGTTTTGCAATTCATCGAGCTTGCTGTCGTCTTGGGTTCGAACCAGCACCGGCACGTCGGCGCGGAGCTTGCGCACCGATGTCAGAATGCGCAGCGAGATCGCGGGGCTTGCAAACGTGATGACCACGCAGCTCGCATTGGCAAGACCGACGTTCTCGAGCACCTCGACCTGCCGCGCATCGCCATAGATGAGCGCATCGCCCGCCTGCCTTCCCGCGCGGATGCGCACGGGATCCAAGTCCAGGGCGATGTATTCGAAGCCGTGTTGCTCGAGCACGCGCGCGATGTTCTGCCCAACCCGGCCGAAGCCGCAGATGACCACGTGATCGCGCTCGGCGAGTGCGCGCGTCGACTCGAGCTCACGCGGCTCGAGTTGCGGAGGCCCGCGCTCGCGCAACAGGAAGCGCGTGATGCGTCGATTGTGCCGAATGACCAACGGTGAGATGACCATGCTGATCACCGTGGCCGCGAGTAGAGGTTGCACGATATCGGCGGGCGCCAAACTGTTGCTCAACAGAAGCGTCAGCAAGGCGAAGCCGAATTCTCCGCCTGCCCCCACCACCAAGCCCACCCGCACGGCCTTGAACCAACTGCCTGTCGCGGGCTTGGATGCAAGCGCGGCGAGAGCCGCCTTGATGAGCAGCATGCCGGCGAGGAGCGCTGTGACCAGCAGCGCATGCCGCGTGAGCAAACCGATGTCGAGCAACATGCCGATGGTGACGAAGAACAGCCCGATCAGCACATCGCGAAACGAGCGGATGGTGGCTTCGACCTGGTGTCGAAATTCAGTCTCGGCCAGCATCATGCCCGCGAGAAACGCGCCCACCGCGAGCGATAAGCCGACAGCCTGGGTAGCCCAGGCGGACGCGAGCACCACGAGCAGCACGGCAAGCAAGAACAGCTCCGCGGATCTTGCCGCCGCGATGGCCATGAACAGCGGGCGCAGTGCCCAGCGGCCGGCGGCGATGACGATCACGAGTGCAATCGTTGCGCTCAGGACGGCGAGCGCGATGCGCGATGGACGCGCCAGCGCCGAGCCTCCGGCGCCGATTGCGGAGACGAGCCCGAGAAGCACCGTGAACGCGAGATCCTGAAAAAGACAGATTGCGACCGCGAGCCGCCCATGTGTGCGGTTGTTCTCCGATTGCTCGGTGAGTTGCGAGACGATGATGGCGGTCGATGACATGGCCACTGCGCCGCCGATGACGACGGCGATCGAGGGTTGGATGTGAAAGGCCAAGGCTGCGATCAGAGCGATGACGCCCGTCGTGAGCAGCACCTGTGCGCCCCCCACGCCAAACACTTCCCATCGCATGGCGATGAGGCGCGGCAGCGAGAATTCCAAGCCCAGCGTGAACACGAGAAACACGACGCCGAATTCCGCGAGCAGCTGCGTCGCCTCGCGGTTCTCGATCACATCGAGCGCTTGCGGTCCCACCAGCATCCCGACCGCCAAGTAACCGATGATGGCCGGGAGCCTGACGCGATGGACGAGCGCCACCGCGCACACGGTGATGGCGAGAAGGATCAGTATCTGTGCGAGCGCGCTCGGCGGGGCCATGCGCGCGTATATATCAGGATTCGCGCTCGAGAGCCGCGCTTGCCTCCAGCCATTGCTGCTCGAGCTGATCGAGTCTTGCGGCCAGAGTGCTGCGCTCGCGGCCACATCCGTCAAGCTCGTCGCGGCGCGGTGCGGTGGATGCTGCGGCTTGAGCAAGCCGCGCATCGATGCGTGCCAGTTGCCCCTGCACCTCGCTCAAGCGATGCTCGATGTCCGCGATGCGTTTCGACGCCGGACTGCCGAGCGCCGGCTCGCCGGTTCCCGCTACGCCGGGCACGGCCGAACGGCGCTTGCGCGCGCGATTCTCCGTGCGCTTGCCGCCTTGGGTGCCCTGATCGCGCCCGGGCCGAGCAGCCGCACCCTCGGGGCGATTCTTGAGGCTGGCTTGATAGTCGTCCAGGTCGCCGTCGAATCGCGTCACGCGTTCATCGGCAACCACCCACAAGGAATCTGCGGTCATCTTGATGAGGTGCCGATCGTGCGAGACGAGCACCAGCCCGCCTTCATAGGTTTGCAGGGCGACCGTGAGCGCGTGGCGCATCTCGATATCCAGATGATTGGTGGGCTCATCGAGAAGCAATAAGTTGGGGCGGCGCGCAACCAGCAGCGCCAGGGTCAAGCGCGCTTTCTCGCCTCCCGAGAAGCGGCCGATGGACGCAAACGCGGCGTCGCCCGCAAAACCGAAGCGTCCGAGATGATCGCGTAGCGTTTGCTCGTCGCTGCGCGCAAATTCAGAGCCCGCGCGATGGCGCATGTGCCAGAACGCAGATTCGGCCACGTTCAGCTGCTCCAACTGATGTTGCGCAAAATACCCCACCACCAAGTCCGGAGCCGCGATCCTCGTGCCGTGCAAGAGCGCGGACTCGCCCGCAAGCAGCTTGGTCAGGGTGGATTTGCCCGCGCCGTTGGCGCCGAGCAACGCCACCCGGTCCTGCGGTCCGAGCGAAATGTTAATGTCGCCGACGATGCGCCGCGCGCCGTAGCCGCACGCGCCATCCTCGATCGCAAGAAGCGGGCGCGGCGCCTTCAATGGGCGCAGGAACTCGAATTCGAACGGGCTATCGGCATGCGCCGGCACGATGCGCTCCATGCGCGCGAGCATCTTGATGCGGCTTTGAGCCTGCCGCGCCTTGGTGGCCGAGGCGCGAAATCGGTTGATGAACGAGGTGATGTGAGCCACTTGCCGCTGCTGCCGAGCCAGCATGGTTTTCTGCAGCGCGAGCTCTTCGGCGCGCTTCAGCTCGAACTGAGAATAATTGCCGGAATAGGCGTGCACTTCGCCCTGCTCGATGTGCAGCACACGCCCGATCACGGCGTCGAGGAAATCGCGGTCGTGCGAGATCATGAGCAGCGTTCCGGGGAAGCTTCCGAGCCATTCCTCGAGCCAGACGATGGCGTCCAGATCCAGATGGTTGGTGGGTTCGTCCAGGAGCAGCAGGTCCGCGCGTGAGTTGAGCGCCCGCGCCATGGCGGCCCGTACGCGCCAGCCACCGGAGAACTCGCCGATGGGCTTTTCCTGCTCCAAGCTTGCGAAGCCAAGACCATGCATGATGGCGGCGGCGCGCGCCCGCGCGCGATAGCCATCGATGCCCAGGAGCTCAGAGTGCAGTTCCGCGAGCTCCATGGCGCGCGACTCGTCCGCTTCTGCCGCGGCGATGTCGCCGCTGATCCGGCGCAACTCCAGATCGCCATCGAGCACGAACTCGATGGCGGGGCGCTCGAGCGCGCTGATCTCTTGCTCGACCATTGCGAGAGTCATCTTGGCGGGTCGCTCGATGCTGCCCTTGTCCGGCGACAAATCGCCGGAGATTGCCGCGAACAGGCTCGATTTACCCGCACCGTTCGCGCCGGTCAGTCCGACGCGCTCGCCGCGAAAAATCGTGAAATTGGCGTGCTCGAATAAGGGTTCGGGACCACGCCTCAGGGTCAGATCCCGAGCCGACAACATCGGCTCATTGTAGGGCAGCGCGCGCTGCGGCGCTTACCGCGGCAAGACACCCTCCGCACCGGTTGTGCGCCGCGAAGCCGCCGACGCCGCGGCGAGACCTATGAGTGCAGACGGCGCAGCACGAACGTACCGCTCGGCTGCGCGCAAAGCTCCGCAAAATGCGCGGCGCCGCCGCGTTGCTCGTCGTAGATCGCGAGCAGCTTCTTGGATTCCAAGACTTCGCCGAACAAACGGCCTTGTGCGAAATAGCAACCGTGGCGGCGCAGGAACTCCAGCTGCTCTCGGCCTTCCACGCCTTCGGCGACTACTTCCATCTCGAGGCTCTTGCCCATGTCGATGATGGTGCGCACGATCGCGGCGTCGTCGGTATCCACCGCCACGTCGCGCACGAACGATTGATCGATTTTCAATGTGTCGATGGGGAACTGCTGCAACGCCGACAGCGATGAATAGCCCGTTCCGAAATCATCGATGGCGAGGTGCAATCCCATGGAGTACAGCTCGTTCAACAGCCGGACGGTGCGCTTCACGTCGGTCATCAACGTGGTCTCGGTCACCTCGAGCTCGAAATGCGAGGGCGACACCCCATGATTCTTGAAGACGGCGGCGAAGCGCGCGAGGAAATTCATTTGCTTCAACTGGCGGAGCGACAAGTTGATGGATACGCGGCCGGGCTGCGGCAACGTCTGTTGCCATTCGCGAAAATCAGCGCACACGCGATTCATGACCCACTCGCCAATATCCAGAATCAGGCTCGTCTCCTCGGCCAGCGGAATGAACTGCGACGGCGAGATGTCGCCGTGACCCGGCAGACGCCAGCGCAACAAGGCTTCCGCTCCGATCACACGCCCATCGCGCAGGTCGACTTTGGGTTGATAGAGAATCACGAGCTCGTCGCGCTCGAGCGCGCGGCGGAGCTTGCTCTTCAACATGAGCCGCTCGACCGCGGCCGCATTCATGTCGGGCACGTAAAAAGCGTACGAGTTGCCGCCGCTCAATTTCGCGTGGTACATGGCGGCATCGGCATTGCGGATGAGGTCGATCACGTTTTCGGCATCATGCGGACAGAGGGCAATGCCCACACTCGCCGTGAGGTACACCTCCTCCTGTGAAACGTAGAACGCCCGGCTGATCTCATCGAGCAAGGTCCGCGCGAGCGCCGCGAGCGGAGCGCGAGGGTCGATATCGGCGGGCAGTGCATCCACGAACATGGCGAATTCGTCGCCGGCGAGGCGCCCGATGACCATCTCCTTGTTGAGATTGCGAGTCAGGCGCTCGCTCAGGATTTCGAGCGTGCGATCGCCAGCGGCATGGCCAAACGTATCGTTGACCTCCTTGAAGCGGTCCAGATCCAGATACAACAGCGCCACCAACCGTTGATTGCGCCGTGCCCGCGCGATGGCCTGCTGCAAGAGATGCTGAAACTGCATGCGATTCGGCATCTTGGTCAAGGTGTCGTAGCGCGCGAGATAGCGAATGCGCCGCTCGGCGCGCTTGCGCTCGGTGATGTCCCGCGCCACGTAAATGCGGCCCTGGAACTGCGGGTCGTCCGTGGTGATGGGCGAGCCTGCCATGGAAACGGGAATGGTCTGGCCGCTCGCGGTACGCACCACGGTTTCGCGGCTCTCGCCGACGGTCGAGTTCAAATCAAACGTCGCGCGATGCGGCTCGTCGACGAAATCGAGCAATGGCTTGCCGTCGATTTCGGCCGGTGGATATCCGAGCAGCTGATGCGCCGCTTGATTGCTGCTCTTGATGAGACCATCGGGCGACGTCACGAGCACGGCATCGCCCAGACTGTTGAGAACGGTGGTCAAATAGTTTTTCGTAATGGTGGTTTCCGAAAGGCTCTGACGCATGCGCTCGATGGCGTCCTGCAATTCGCCGAGCTCATCGCGCCGCTGCACGTCGAGGGGCCGCGTGTAATCGCCTTCGCCGATTCGATTTGCGGTGCGCACCAGGGCGGAAATCGGCCGCGAAAGACTGCGCGCAATGAGACCGGCTCCGAATACCGCGAGCAGTAAGAGCGGCAAAGTCACCGCGCCGAAAACCCGCAGGCGTTGGCGCAGGTGCCCAGCCTGCTGTCCTTCCACTTGAGTTCCCAATCGCCCGATGGTCTCGCGGATGGAGGCGCGGCTCATCCACACCGCGAGGGTGCCGTTGCGTTGCCCGCTGCGGGCCGCGCCGTCGCGCAGCGCAGCGCCGCGCCCGAGAGCGCCATGCGCCGCGGGCAATGCAATGGAGGTGCCGATGATGAGCGGCGGATCGGCCGAAGACGGGTGGTCCGCCGCCACGGTATATAAGAGTGTGCCGTCCGGCGCCTGCAATTCGACTTTCAATACGTCCCGATCTTTGAGAAGCGCGGCAAGAAGCGCGGCGGTCTTCGGCGCATCGCCCGCATTCAAGGACGCACTGAGCGGCCCCACGATTTGCCGGCTCATGTCTTCGGCGCGTGTGCGCAAGTCGGAATTGAGCTTCTGCTCGACGGCGCCCAGCGCCGCGCTGCTCAACTGGCGGGTATCAACTCGTTGGTAATACCAGAGCGATGCGCTCACGAGCACGCAGAGGAGCACGCCGACGCCCAGCGCGAACAGTAGATATGTCGAACGCAAGCTGCGAGTCATGGACTATACGCGACGCTCCCTTCCGGTCGTGAATCATACGCCTGATGCGCCCATCTCCGGCGCAAGGCTGACATGGCTGACACGGCGGTTGACCCGGCGCGGACGCGCCATAATGCGGCATGCAATTTCAAAGATCCGCCCTCAGCGAGACCGCGCTGACCGGCCGGAGCGCCGAGCACGTCGGTGACATCGAGCCCTCGGCGGGCAGAAGGGGAGCGGTGCTTCAAGTGCATCGCGGCGTCTTCGAGCCGCTCGGCTTGATGCGCGCGGCCGCGGCGGAAGACGGGATCGAGCTTCTTCCTTTGAGTGCCTTTCGCAGCTTCGACCGTCAGTTGCGCTTGTGGAATGACAAATTTCGCGGGCGGCGGCCTTTACTGGACGCGCACGGCGCGCCGCTTCGCGCTTGCGATCTGGATCCGGCCGCGCGCGTCGAGGCCATCTTGATTTGGTCGGCGCTGCCCGGCGCGAGCCGCCATCATTGGGGCACTGATCTCGATTTCGTCGATGGACGCATCCTCGATGAGGGTTACGCCGCTCAGCTCACCGCGGCCGAGTTCGAGCCGCGCGGGCCTTTCGCGTCAGTCGGGGCGTGGCTCGAGCAACATGCGGAAGGCTTTGGATTTTTTCGACCCTTTCGCGGCGAGGCTTCGGGCGTCGCCGCCGAGCCGTGGCATTGGAGTTATGCGCCATTGGCAGAGCCCGCGCGCGAGGCGCTGACTTCCAAGGTGTTGCAGCGCGCCTTGTCAGCAGCCGATATCGAAGGCAAAGCCGAGCTCTTGGCGCAGCTCGATCGGCTGCATCAGCGCTACGTCGCGCGTATCGATGCGCCGCGCACCATTGCGGGCCCTTGGGTGTAACGGGAAATGGGTCTAGCGGCTCAAGCCCACACAGCTTTCAAGTGATCGACCATCAGCCCGCGCACCAATGCGAGTTGGTTGTCCTCGGTGGTGAACAATGGCGGCTTGCGCCGCAGTAGCGGCCATCGGGCTGCCCGCAGCACCTTGTCGAGGTAAGCGACATTGCGGTCGATGGCTTCGATATACGGATTGCGGCCATTGAACAGCGGCTCGATGTAGCGGTATGCATGCTCGAACTCGGTCTCCAGCCGCTCCGCGCGCACGCTGCGCACGAATCCCGGTGTCTGCCGCAGCAAATCGAGCCCTGAGCTGTATTTCACATGGATGACGCCGCTCGCGCCCATGCTGGCCGCGATGCCGCCGAGCACGAATTCCGGGTAGAGCCGGTCGCGGCATTTTTCCAAGTAGCACCGGTCCGCCATTTGCGCGATCAGATCCGCGGTGCCGAGCAGATGCCCCAGCTTGCGATCGCGCCGATCCGCCAAATGAATTTCCTCGAACGGTACTTCGTAGCCGGTGAAATGCACGATGCGGGTGGCGATCGGCACCCATGCTTGCATGCCGTTGGCAGGCAGGTAGCGGGCGAGAAAGCGCGCGCTGCGCGCCACGTGATACAGCGTGAATTCCGCGCCGTTATGATGCTTCGTATCACTGTCTTCGCGGATGTAGCCGGCGTCGTGAAACAGCGATGCGATCAGCCCCATGGCCGCGCGCTCGGCGCCGAAGCGCGCCGGCTCTTCGACGCTGCGCTCGTAGCCCAGCATCAGGCGCATCATCGCCAGAGTCATGTCAAGGGTGTGCTGACGATCGTGATACACCGTGTCGACGCCGCGAAACCCGGGCATGCGGCCCGTGAAGAGCTGATCGAAATTCTCGAACGCGCGCGCGATGCGGTCGAAATTCTCGCGCGGCCACTGACTTGAGAACAGCTCATGCACGGCCTCCATGACGGCCTGTGTGGAGCTCACTTGAACGCCGTTGGTTACGTCGTAATCGTTGCGCCGCAAATCATGCATCGTGGGCTCAGTGTATGCGCTTCGGATGCGCATCGCCACGCGACTCCGTCGCGCCTTGATCGGCCGGCATGGCCACTATGTCAAAGCACCGCTGGCTGGTCGCAACTCATGTCAGTAGACGCGCACGCCGCCGAATTTATGTCTCATGCGGCGCGCGAACCATTGATAGCCGAGCGCGAAACCCACGCACAAGCCGATGCACGCGGCTCCTCCCAAACACCACAGGCCTACGCCCGCAGACAAACACCTCATGCCGCGACGCCGATTCGCCGCAAGAGAGGCTCCACGTTCGGAGCGCGGCCGCGGAAAGCCACGAAAGCTTCCATGGCGTCGCGGCTGCCGCCTTGCGAAAGCACGCAATCGACGAAGCGCTTGGCCACTTGATTGTCGAGCACGCCCGCCTCTTCGAAAGCCTCGAATGCGTCGGCCGCCAAGACTTCGGCCCACTTGTAGCTGTAGTAGCCCGCGGCGTAGCCGCCGGCAAAAATGTGCGAGAAACTCAGCGCAAAGCGGTTGAAGTCGGCGGGCGGCACCACCGCGACTCGCGCGCGAACCTGCGCGAGAATCTCATCGATGCGCGCGCCCTGGCGCGGGTCGAACTGGGCGTGGAGCTCGAAATCGAAGCACGCGAGCTCCAATTGACGCAAGGTGTCGAGCGCCGCTCCGAACGTACGGCTCCCCAAGAGACGCTCGAGCATGGGTTGAGGCAACGGCTCGCCCGATTCGATGTGCGCTGAGATGAGCGGCAGAACCTCGGGGCGCCATGCAAAGTTCTCCATGAACTGGCTGGGCAATTCCACCGCGTCCCAGGGAACGCCATTGATGCCCGCAATGCTCGGATATTGCACGCGCGTCAACATGTGGTGCAGGCCGTGCCCGAATTCATGAAACAGCGTAGTGACCTCATCATGAGTGAGAAGCGACGGCTTGCCGGCCACGGGCGGGGTGAAGTTGCAAACCAATTGCGCGATCGGCAACGCCGATCCCGTCGGTAGCGACTTGCGGCCGACGCAGTCATCCATCCACGCACCGCTGCGTTTCTCGGCGCGTGAATACGGGTCGAGATAAAAGCCCGCAAAGATTCTGCCTTCGGCGTCGGCCAGGTCGTAGAAGCGTGCGCTTGGATGCCACACCGCGACCCCGGGCCGTTCGCGCACGCTCACCCCGTACAAGCGGCGCACGAGCTCGAACAGCCCGGAAAGAACTTTGGGCAGCGGGAAGTAGGGGCGTAATGCCTCTTGCGAGACTTGAAATCGCTTCGCCTTCAGGCGCTCGGTGGTATAGGGAACATCCCATGCGGACAATTTGCGGCCGGCGAATTCCTCGAGCTCTGCAAACTCGCGCGCGGCGGCCGGGCGACACCGCTGCGCCAAGTCATAGAGAAACTCGAGCACTTGCGCGCTGCTTTTTGCCATGCGGGTCGCCAACGCGAAATCGGCGAAATGAGCGAATCCCGCCAGCTGCGCCGCTTCATGGCGCAGCGCCAGAATGGCCTCGATCGATGCGGAATTGTCAAAGCGCGCGCCGCCAGGGCCGTGCGGCGATGCACGCGTTACCCACGCCACATACAACGCGCGCCGCAGCGGCTCATTGTGCGCGCAGGTCATGACCGTGGAATAGGTGGGCTGATCCAGTTTCAACAGCCACGAACCGCGCGCAGAGCGCGGGCTCACTGCGCCCGCCACGCTGGCGTCATCGGCAGTCTTGGCTCGGGGCAGCGCGCTCGAGTCGTCCGGCGCGGCATGAAGACTGGCTGCATCAGCCGCGGCGCGCTCGATGGCGTTGTCCGGCAACCCCTCCAACGCCGCCCGGCCGCTAATCCAATGCTCGAACGTCTTGGCAGAGTCGAGAACGTTCTCCGCGAAATGGTTCGACCGTTGCGCAAGCTCGGTCATCACCGCTCGAAACCGTGCCTTGCGCTCTTCCGGCAAATCGACCCCGGCAAGCCGGAAGTCGCGCAGCGCATTGTCCAAAATTCTTTTCTGTGCGGGCTCGAGCTCATTGCTCGATGAGTCCAGCACCTTGCGGTAGGCCGCGCAAAGGGCCGAATTTTGCGAAAGCTCGGTGGAGTATTCGGTGAGCAGGGGAAGGCACGCGCCGTAGGCTTCTCGCAACGGCTCAGAGTTGGCGACGGCATTGAGATGTCCGACGGGACTGAATGCGCGGTTCAATCGATGCGCAAGCTCCTCCATCGGCAATACCAGGCTCTCGAACGAAGCGGTGCCGGCCGCAAGAAGCCGCGCGAGCTCTGCGCGGTTGTCCTCGATGACTTCGCGCACTGCCGGTAAGGCGTGCTCGGCCCGGATGCGATCGAACGGAGGCAAAGAGTCGAAGTCGAGCAGGGGATTTTGCATTGGATCAGTGTAGTCCCGCCGGGGAGCGCTGTGCAGAGGCCGGGCCAGGGATATCATCTCCCGTGCAAACCCGAGCCGCGGCGCGGCGCATTGAAAGCGAGGACAGGTGACGCAAACTTTCGATCTGATCGTGATTGGCGGAGGGAGCGGCGGTTTGGCATGCGCGCAGCGCGCCGCCGGGTATGGCGCCAAAGCCGTAGTCATCGAGTCGAGCCGGCTTGGCGGGACCTGCGTCAATCTGGGCTGCGTGCCGAAAAAAGTCATGTGGAACGCCGCGGGAATCGCCGATGCGCTCGAAGATGCGACCGATTACGGTTTCGATTTGCGAGTCGAAGGCAGCGACTGGGCGCTCATCAAAGAGAAGCGTGATGCCTACGTCGCGCGCCTCAACGATATCTTCCGTCAAAACCTGGAAAAGCGGCACGTCAAGTATTTCAAAGGCCGCGCGCGGTTTCTCGATGCGCACACCGTGCAGGCCGGTGAAGAGTCTTTCACCGCGCCGCATATCGTCATTGCCGTAGGCGGCTACCCGATCAAACCCCAAGTGCCGGGCGCGGAGCTCGGTATCACGTCGGATGATTTCTTTACCCTGCCGCAGCGGCCGCAAAGGGTCGCCGTCGCCGGCAGCGGCTACATTGCGTGCGAGCTCGCGAGCGCTTTTCGCGCGCTCGGGAGCGAAGTCCACTTGTTCATCCGCAAGACGCAGCTGCTCGGTATTTTCGATCGCATGTTGGGCGTCGGGCTGCAGCGCGAGATGCATTCGCAGGGCATCTTCATTCACGAGAAGTTCGTGCCGCAGGAGCTGCGGCAGGCCGGAAAGCAAGTGGACCTCGTGGCCATGCCCCAACACGACTTCGGCACATTCGATTGCCTGCTATGGGCCGTCGGGCGCGCACCGTCCACGCAAGATCTCGGTCTCGAGCGCGCGAAAGTGGCCTTGGATGCGCAAGGCTACATCACCACGGATGAATTCCAAGCGACCAACGTCGACGGAGTGTACGCGCTGGGCGATGTCACGGGCCGAGCGCCATTGACTCCGGTCGCGATTGCGGCCGGCCGGCGCCTGAGCGACCGCATATTTGGCGGCATGAAGGATTACAAGCTCGATTATTCGCTCATTCCCACCGTGGTGTTCACTCACCCGCCCATTGGTACCGTCGGCTTGACCGAGGCCGAGGCGCGCGCGCAATACGGCGACGCCGTGAAGGTATACCTGGCCGATTTTGTTTCCATGTATTACGCGATGACGTCGCGCAAGCCGCGCACGGAAATGAAACTCATCTGCGTGGGGCCCGAAGAGAGAATTGTTGGCTTGCACGTGCTCGGGCTGGGCGCGGATGAGATGCTGCAAGGCTTCGCCGTGGCGATGTCCATGGGGGCGCACAAGCGCGACTTCGATGAGACCATCGCCATTCATCCGACGAGCGCGGAAGAGCTCGTCACCTTGCGCTGATCAGCTATTGCGCGACAAGGCTTCCAGCACCATGTGAGTGTTCGGCTGCACGCCGCGCCAAAGTGCGAACGATTCGGCAGCCTGCTCGACCAGCATGCCCCATCCCTTGCTCACTTGACGTGCGTGCAGAGCCTTCGCCCATAACGTAAACGGCGTGTGTCCACGGCCATAGGCCATGTCGTAGCACAAGGTGTCTTCACTCACGAGGCCGGCCGGCAGCTCTGGCATTTGGCCGTGCAAACTCGCCGAGGTGGCATTCAAGATCAAATCGAACGGCGGACCTTCGACTTCGCCAAAGCTGCGGGCATCCACCGTGCCCACCTCGCGAAAATGCTCCGCGAGCGCGCGTGCGCGCGACAGAGTGCGGTTGGCGAGAATGAGCTGACTCGGAGCCGCCTCCAGGAGCGGTGCGAGAATGCCGCGCGCCGCGCCGCCCGCGCCGAGCACCAAGATCCGTTTGCCGGCGGGATTGAAATTCAGATTGGTCTTAAGATCACGCATCAAGCCGATGCCATCGGTGTTGTCGCCCAGAAGCGAGTGATCGGGCTGCAGCGCAATGGTATTCACGGCTTGTGCGCGCGCCGCACGGGTGGTCAGCTCATTGACGAATTCAGCCGCCGCCTCCTTGTGCGGCAGCGTCACATTCAATCCTTTGATGCCGCTCGTGAACAAACGCAGCATTTCGTGCCGGAATCTCTTTGGCTCGATGTCATAAAGCCGGTAGACGATCTGCTGATCGAACTCGCGCGCGAACATGGCATGAATGAACGGCGACCAGCTATGCGCGATGGGGTGGCCGACCACGCCGTACTGCTCCGGCGGCGCCTCGCTCAATGCGCCCCCGCGTCGGCCAGCCATTGCGCAGCGCGCTTGGCGAAATACGTGAGGATGGCATCTGCGCCCGCGCGCCGAATGCAAAGCAGCGATTCTAGTGCGGCCGCGCGCTCATCGAGCCAGCCATTTTGCGCCGCGGCGCACAGCATGGCGTACTCGCCGCTCACCTGATACACGAACGTCGGAGCGCCAAATTCGTCTTTGACTCGGCGCACGATGTCCAAGTAAGGCATGCCCGGCTTCACCATGATCATGTCGGCGCCTTCAGCCAAGTCCATGGCCGCTTCGCGCACCGCTTCATCTGAGTTGCCCGCATCCATTTGGTAGGTGTGCTTGTTGCCCTTGCCCAGTTGGGCGGCAGAGCCCACCGCATCGCGGAAGGGCCCGTAGAAGCTCGATGCGTACTTCGCCGAGTACGCAAGAATGCGCGTGTGCACGAGACCGGCGGACTCGAGGGCCTTGCGAATCGCGCCGATCCGGCCATCCATCATGTCGGAAGGGGCGACAATGTCGGCTCCCGCGTCGGCGTGTGAGCGGGCCTGTCGAACCAGCGCCTCGATGGTGACATCGTTCTGGACATAACCCGAATCGTCGATGATGCCGTCTTGCCCATGCAGAGTGAACGGATCAAGCGCCACGTCGGTGATCACACCGAGCTCGGGGAATGCGCGCTTGACAGCGCGCGTTGCGCTTTGCGCAAGCCCGTCGGGATTCCACGCCTCGCGCGCATCGAGTGTCTTCTTTCCGGCCGGCGTGACGGGAAAAATCGCGATCGCAGGGATTCGCAGCGCGAGCAGCGACTCGCACTCGCGCACGAGCTCGTCCACGCTCATGCGCTCGATGCCCGGCATGGAAGCGATGGTCTCGCGCTTGCGTGTCCCTTCGATGACGAACAACGGATAGATGAGCGAATCGGCGCTCAACGTGGTTTCGCGCATGAGCCTGCGCGAAAAATCGTCGCGCCGCATGCGCCGCAACCGGGTTCCCGGAAATATCGGTGCCGCCGCTCCGGTCATATCGCTATGATCATGGGTCAAAACGTCTCAAATTCCGCCGCGGGCTGGTTCTTTCACTCACTCACCCTCAATCGGCATTCGTTATACATGAACGGCCAGTTCGGCGGTAATGCGCAGCGCAGCCAATTCGATCAGCTGTGCAGATCGCTTCGTCCGGACTTGGTGCGCTTTGCATTCTGGCTGGCGCGAGATCGCGCCGTGGCCGAGGACGTGGTGCAGGAAACTTTGCTGCGGGCTTGGAAAGCGAGGAATACCTTAGTCAATTCTGCCGCGGTCAAAGGATGGTTGCTCACCATCGTGCGGCGCGAGTTTGCGCGCTCGTTCGAGCGCAAGCGATTGCCCACCGTTGATCTGCATGAGCTCATCGCGCGTGAGGAGCCCGCGCTCGCCGGCGACAGCGAGCCAGAGCTTCTCGATTTGCGCAAAGCTTTGCTCGAGCTGGCCGATGAATATCGCGAGCCGCTGGTCATGCAGACATTATTCGGGTTTTCCACCGAGGACATCGCACGCGAGCTAGGACTTACTCGAGGTGCGGTGCTGACGCGCTTGTTCCGCGCCCGGCAGCAGCTGCGCATCGCTCTCGGCGAAGGGGCCCCCGGCGATCCGCCGTACGAGGGCGATGTGAGCGTTGAAGCGTGAAGCCGGGAATGCAATGAATTGCGCCGAGTATCGCCGCGCATTGCTCGCTGATCCTGCGGGGCGGAGCGATGAGATCTCAAGACATGCGCGCTCGTGCCTCGAATGCGCTCACTTCACACGCAAAGCGCAGGCCTTCGAGTCGCGCTTGCAGCGTGCGCTGCACATTCCCGTCGATGCGCCGGCCGGCGCCGGCGCGCTGCGTCGCGCACAACCCCGTTGGCTGGGTCTGGCGGCGAGCCTCATGGCGGGAGTGGGATTGGCCGTGACTCTATGGCTGAGCTCACCTCGGTCAGGTTTAGCGCACGCGGTCATCGAGCATATGGCAGAGGAGCCTGCTGCGTGGGACGCAACGTCCGAGCGCGTCGACGCGGCGCGGCTCGAAGAGATTTTGCATGCATCGAAGTTGCGGCTGAAGGCTCCCCTGTCGCAAGTCAGCTATGCGCAGAGCTGCGCCTTTCGCGGTCATCAGGTACCGCACCTCGTGCTGCAGAGCGGCCGCGGCGCCGTGACCGTCATGGTGCTCTCACACGAAACAATATCGCGTGAGCAGAATTTCGACGAAGCAGGCTATCACGGACTGTTGGTACCCATCGCGGGCCACGGAAGCCTTGCCGTCTTACAGCGGGGCGATGATTCGCCGGATGAGATGCGGGAAGCTGCAGCGCGCGTCGCGCGGGCGGTGCAATGGGACGAATAGCGGAATCGCTGCGCGTCTCAAGCCTCGAGGTTCAGCAACGCTGCATTGCCGCCTGTGGCAGTCGTGTTGACGGTGAGCGTGCGCTCCGTTGCGAAACGCGCCAAATAGTGGGGACCGCCGGCCTTCGGGCCGGTGCCGGATAAGCCGGTTCCCCCAAATGGCTGCACGCCGACCACCGCGCCGATCATGTTTCGATTGACGTAGGTGTTGCCCGCCGGGGTGTTCGCGAACACATGCCGCCAAAACGATTCCAGGCGTGTCTGAACGCCTAAGGTCAGGCCATAGCCGCTGGAGCGGATGGACTCCAATACCACGTCGATGTCGCGCGATCGATAGCGCACGACATGCAGAATGGGCCCGAATTGCTCTTGCGTCAGCTGGCCGGCGCTGCGCAACTCGATGAGTTGCGGGGGAAAGAAACTGCCGTGAACGTGCGATTCGTCGAGCCGCAGGCCCGTGACGTACTTGGCTTCTTTTTGCATCTTGAGCACGTGTGCATCGAGCTCGCCGGCTGCGGCGGCGCTGATGACCGGCCCCACGTCGGTACGCCATTCACCCGGATTGCCGATGACCAGCTCATCCATGGCGCCGACGATCATTTCGATGACGTGATCGGCGATGTCCTCTTGCAGGAACAGCAGACGCAGCGCGGAGCATCGTTGCCCCGCGCTCATGAACGCGGAACTCACCACGTCGTCGACGACTTGTTCCGGAAGGGCGGTCGAGTCGACGATCATTGCGTTCAAGCCACCGGTTTCAGCAATGAGAGCCGCGATTGCGCCGCCCCGCGCGGCGAGACTGCGATTGATCGTGAGTGCGGTGGCGGTGGATCCCGTCATGGCGACTCCGGCGAGCGCGGGATGTGCAAGCGCGACTTGCCCGAAGAGCCGGCCGGGAGACGGAGTCAGATGCAGGACGGCGGGCGGCACGCCCGCTTCGTGTAGCAGCGTGACGAAGGCGGCGGCCACCGTTGGAGTGTGCTCCGCGGGTTTTGCCACTACCGCATTCCCGGCCGCCAACGCGGCCGTCACTTGCCCGGCGAATATGGCGAGCGGGAAATTCCACGGACTGATGCAGGCAAACACACCCCGCCCTTGCAGAGACAGCTCGTTGGACTCACCCACCGGGCCGTCCAGGCTCTGGGATACGCCAAATTGCTCGCGGGCGCGCACCGCGTAGTAGCGACAGAAATCCACCGCCTCGCGAACCTCCGCGATGCAGTCCGGCAGGGTCTTGCCGGCTTCCCGCACCAACCAATGGTAGAAGTCGAGGCGACGCGTCTCGAGCAGATCCGCGGCACGCTCGAGACATTCCGCGCGTTCCGCGCCGCGACGAGCGTCCCACGCTCGCTGGGCTCGGGCGCCGACATCGAATGCGGCGACGATGTCATCCGCAGTCGCATCGGATGTCAGGCCCAGCACATCGCGCCGGTCAGCGGGATTGGTGACCGGCCGCGCGTTGCCGGCGTGGTGTCTTCCATCGATGATGGGGCCCGTATTGGCAGACTGATTACGCAGTCTGAAGAGCCCCGTTTGCAGGCTCGCCAGCACCTGCGGATTTCCCAAGTCCGGCCCCCGAGAGTTGCGGCGATCGTCATACAGAGCGGCCGGAATCTTCAGACGTGGATTCGCCGCGCTTGGCAGGTGCGTGAGCTCCGAGATCGGGTCGCGAACAATGTCGGCCATCGCGACTTGCGCGTCCATGAAGCGATTGACGAAGGAGGTGTTCGCGCCATTTTCCAACAGCCGGCGCACCAAATACGCCAGTAAGTCCTTGTGCTCGCCTACCGGTGCGTAGACACGAACCGTTGGAAACGAAGGGATTTGACTCGCAGCTTCCGCATACAGCAGGCGGCCCATCCCGTGCAGACGCTGGAATTCGTACGACGCCCCCCGGGGCGCGAGCTCCAATACCGAGGCGATGCTGTGCGCGTTGTGCGTGGCGAACTGCGGATAGATCGCGTCCGCGTGTCGAAACAGGAGACTGGCACAAGCCAAGTACGAGACATCCGTCGTAACCTTGCGCGTATATACGGGATAGCTATCAAGTCCGCGTTCCTGACTGCGCTTGATCTCGCTGTCCCAGTAGGCTCCCTTGACCAATCGCACCATCATGCGTCGGCCGCTGAGCCGTGCGGTCGCCGCTGCCCAATCGATGACATCCAAGGCACGCTTGCCATATGCTTGCACGGCCAGGCCTAGCCCCGTCCAAGCTCGAGTCGCGGGATCTCGCGCAAGAGCTTCGACGACGCCCAAAGACAGATCCAATCGATCGGCTTCTTCGGCATCGATGGTGAGATGGATGCCGAGTTCGGCGGCGCGCCGCGCCAGCTCGAGCACCTGAGGCACCAACCGCTGGATCACGCGCTCCTGATGGAGGAGGGTATAGCGCGGCTCGAGGGCCGAGAGTTTGATGGAGATTCCGGATGTTTCGTGGGGAGCGCGCCCCGCGGCCGCCGCTCCGATCACCTCGATGGCATGCGTATACGATGCCAGGTAGCGGGCCGCGTCTTTGAGGGTTCGCGCACCCTCCCCCAACATGTCGAACGAACACAGGCCCAAGTCCGGCTCGTGTGCACTCCGAGCCAGCGCCTGTTCAATGTTCCGGCCAACCACGAACTCCCCGCCAATGATGCGCATGGCTCGACGCACGGCGTGGCGGATCAATGGCTCGCCGGCCTTCTGGGTGAGCTTACGGAACCATCCGCCGGCATCGGACTGAATCGCCGGCTCGAGCTCGAGAATTCTTCCGGTGAGCATCAGTCCCCAGGTCGAGGCATTGACGAACAAGGACTCGGAGCGTCCGGCGTGAGAGGACCAATCGCCCGCAGCGAGTTGCTCCGCGATCAGCCGATCGGCTGTCGCTTCGTCGGGAATCCGCAGCAGTGCCTCCGCGATGCACATGAGCGCAATGCCTTCCTGGTTCGACAACCCGAACTCTTGCAGAAAGACGTCGAGAAACGGACGTTCGTCGCGGCGCGCTCGCGCGCCTTCCACGAGCGCCATCGCCCTCGTAACCGCGCGCTGGCGAGCATCCCCCGTGAACTCCAAACGATGCAGCAGACGGGCGACGGATTCTTGCTCGGGCGCCAACGCGTGGTCTCTGATCGATTGACGCAGCGACTCGGCGGTGATGGCGGCCGGTTCAGGCTCTCGATTGGCGAATGGTTTCATGTTCATCCGAACGGCGAATCGATCAGCGCGGACGTGGCCGAGCTACCCTTCTCCCACCAACCAGCCTACCTCCACATAGCCCCGATCGCCTGCAAGCGCGCGATGAATGGCGTCGAAACTTTCACGCAGGAGCTCGGGGACGCCGAAAGGGGGGTTGACGAGAATCAGTCCGCTGCCCGCAAGCCCCACATCGGCGTCATCTGCGCGTACGGCGAGGTCTGCGAACATTGTCTTGGGAAGCCGCAGCGCATGAATCTGCGCATGAAACGCGGCTCTTTGCCGCGCCTCGCGGATGGGATACCACAGAAGATAAACACCGGTGGCCCAACGTTGGTGGGCAGCAGCGAGCTGCTGCGCAACGCGGCGTGCCTCATCGCGCTCTTCGTAGCATGGATCGATGAGCACCAGGCCGCGGCGCTCGGGCGGCGGCAGCAACGCTTTGAGCTGCTCGTAAGCATCTCCCGCAACGATGCGGATGCGGCTGTGAGAGCCCAGGTTTCGGCCGAGCGCTCGCGCCACGCTGGGTTCGGACTCGACGCAGACGGCGCGATCCTGCGGCCGTAACGCGCGTGCGATGAGAAGGGGTGAGCCCGCATAACTTGCGGGTGCGATGCCGGGCCTGGCGCCGATTGCCGCAAGATAATCGGCCATGCAAGGCGCTTGGAATGCGTGAGCCCCCAGTGCCCGGACACCCGCATCGGCCTCACCCGATTTACGGGCCTCGCTCGAGCGCAGATCGTACAACCCCGCACCCGCATGCGTGTCGAGCACGAAAAACGCACGCTCTTTACGCCTTAACGCATGCAGGCACGCAAGAAGCGCAACGTGCTTGGCGACGTCGGCGAAATTGCCAGCGTGATACTCATGCGCATAATTCACTCATCATCATCGTATCGTTTGTTCATGATCGCATCGATTTGCATTTACGACGCAGTCAATTCCTTCAGATAATCACGCGGCCGCAAGTAATGATCGTACAGGTCTGCCTCGGCGGATCCGCGCTCGGGCCGCCAGTCATAGACCCAGCGCGCGAGCGGCGGCATGGACATGAGAACGGATTCGATGCGGCCTTGCGATTGCAGCCCGAACAGCGTCCCGCGGTCATATACGAGATTGAACTCGACGTAGCGGCCGCGCCGATAGAGCTGGAAGTGGCGTTCGCGCTCGCCGAACGGAGTGTCCTTGCGCCGCTCGACGATGGGTCGATAGGCCGGTAAGAAATGATCGCCGACGCTGCGCATCACCGCAAAGCATCGATCGAAGCCGCCCTCGTTCAGGTCATCGAAGAACAGGCCCCCCACGCCGCGCGTCTCGTTGCGATGCTTGAGAAAAAAATATCGATCGCACCACGACTTGAAGTGTTCGTAGACACCCGGGCCAAACGGCCGGCACGCGGCTTCGGCAGTGCGATGCCAGTGGAGCACATCCGCGGCGAATGGATAGAAGGGGGTGAGATCGAAGCCGCCGCCGAACCACCAGATCGGCGGCTTGCCGGCGGGCTTCGCAATCAAGAAGCGCACGTTGGCATGCGCCGTCGGCACATACGGATTTTGCGGGTGCATGATGAGCGAGACGCCCATGGCTTCGAACGGCGCGCCCGCCATCTCTGCACGGTGGCTGCTCGCCGCGATCGGCATGCCTTTGCCGTGAATATGCGAGAAGCCGACACTGGCGCGCTCGAAAACGGTGCCGTCCGCGAGCGCACAGCTCTCACCGCCGCCGCCTTCGTCGCGCTTCCAGGAATCTCGGCGAAATGATTGGGTGTCGAGCTGCTCCACGGCAGTGGTGATCGAGGCGGCCAACAGACGCAGGTACTCACGGACCGCGTCCGTGTCTGCATCCATGCTCAGGACTTCTTTTTGCTGGACGCAGCCTTTTTCGCGGGCGTCGATTTCTTTGCAGGGGCCGATTTTTTTGCGGATGCTTTCTTTCTTGCAGGGGCCGCGTTCTTGACAGGCTGACGCGCAGAGCGTTCGCTCGTGGCTTTCGATTCGAGACGCGGCGCTTGCTTGGCGGCGCGAGCCAGCGGCGCGCTCGAGCGAGAAGTCTTGTCGGCATCGCTCGGCGCTCGCCGGGGCGTCTCATTCTGCGCCGCCTTTTTAGCGGCGGGTTTACGCCCCCACTTGCCAAAACCGCGCTCCGGCGCCGCGGCCAGGAGCTCCTGGCACTCGGCCAGTGAGAGCGATTGAGGTTCGCGCCCCTTGGGAATCTTGGCGTTCTTTTTCTTGTCGGTGATGTAAGGCCCATAGCGCCCGTTCAACACTTGAATGCCGGCGTCTGGAAAATCGAGAATGAGCCGGTTGGCATCGGCAATTTGTTTTTCGCGGATCACTTCCAGCGCACGCGGCAAGTCGATCACGTAGGGATCGTCGCTCTTCAGCGAGACGTACTTGGCGCCGTACTTGATGTAAGGGCCGAAGCGGCCGATGTTGGCTGCGATCTCTTCCCCGGCCTCCGTGGAACCGAGCGCGCGCGGCAGCTGAAACAGCGCCATGGCCTCATCAAAGGTAATGCCATCCATTTTCTGCCCAGGCCGGAGGCCCGCAAACTTCGGCTTGTCGACATCTTCCTTGGTGCCGATTTGCACGAATGGGCCAAACCGCCCCATGCGCACCGACACCGGCTTGCCGCTGGCAGGGTCAGTGCCGAGCTCGCGCGCCTGCGATACCTCATCGCGGCTCACATTGCCCTCGGTGTGGTTGACCAAATCGATGAACGGCTTCCAGAAACGGTCCATCAACGGCACCCACTCGAGCTCGCCGTCGGCCACCGCGTCGAGATCGTCCTCCATCTTCGCGGTGAAATCGTAGTCGACGTAGGGAGTGAAATACTGCGTGAGAAAGCGGCTGACGATCTTGCCGATGTCCGTCGCGGTGAAGCGCCGGCTCTCGATCTCCACATAACCTCGATCGCGCAGAGTCGAGATGATGGAGGCGTAGGTCGATGGCCGGCCGATTCCATACTCTTCCAGCGCCTTCACGAGCGACGCTTCGGAGTAACGCGGCGGCGGCTCCGTGAAATGCTGATTCGGCTCGATCGCCAGCAACTGCACGCGGTCGCCCTCCTGCATGGCGGGCAGAACACGGTCTGCATCGTCCTGCGCCGCATCGTCCATGCCTTCCTGATACACGGAGATATAGCCCGGCTTGACGAGCGTCGAGCCATTGGCGCGCAGCGTGTGTTTCGGTCCGCTGCTCTGCGGGGAAAGATCCACGGCCACCGTATCGAAGATGGCAGGGGCCATTTGGCAAGCGAGCGTGCGCCTCCAGATGAGCGCATACAGCTTGTTCTGATCGCCATCCAGATACCGCTCGATATGTGCCGGAACGATCTGCGCCGAGGTCGGGCGAATGGCCTCGTGCGCTTCTTGCGCGTTTTTCGATTTGGTGCGGTAGACGCGCACGTCTTCGGACAGCGCATCGCCGCCGTACAGCTTCGCGATGGTCGCGCGGATGTCGCTGATCGCTTCCTGCGCGAGATTGACCGAATCCGTGCGCATGTAGCTGATGAGACCCACGGCCCCTTCGCCGATGTCGATGCCTTCGTACAACTGCTGCGCGACCCGCATGGTCTTCTGCGCGCTGAACCCCAGTTTGCGCGACGCTTCCTGTTGCAGGGTCGAGGTGGTGAAAGGCGGCGCGGGGTTGCGCTTGCGCTGCTTGCGCTCGATGGCCGCGACGGTGAGCATGCCGTTCGCTGCGGCGGTGAGCACATCGTGGGCGCGGCGGGCATCGACCTCGTTGGTGAAGGTGAATTGCTCGACCTTGCCGCCCTCGAACTCGGTCAGCTTGGCGTTGAAGGGCTGCTCGGCATGCAACGCTTGCGCTTCGATGGTCCAATACTCGCGCGGCACGAACGCCGCGATCTCGTCCTCGCGCTCGCAAATCATCCGCAGCGCCGGGCTTTGCACGCGGCCGGCCGACAAGCCGCGCCGCACTTTCTTCCACAACAGCGGCGACAAGTTGAAGCCGACCAGAAAATCGAGCGCGCGCCGGGCCTGCTGCGCATTGATGAGATCGCCCGACAAATCGCGCGGCGCCGCCATGGCTTCGCGCACCGCATTGCGCGTGATCTCGTAAAACACGACGCGGTGAACTTTCTTGCCCTTGAGCTCGCCGCGTTCCTGCAACAGCTCGCGAAGATGCCAGGAGATGGCCTCGCCCTCGCGATCCGGATCGGTGGCCAGATACAGCGAGTCGGCTTTCTTCAGCGCGCGCGCGATGGAATCGACGTGCTTCTGATTGCGCTCGATGATTTGATACTTCATGGCGAAACGGTGCGCAGGGTCCACTGCGCCTTCTTTGGGCACGAGATCGCGCACGTGCCCATACGAGGCAAGAACCTCGAATTCCTTGCCCAGATATTTCTTGATGGTCTTCGCCTTGGCAGGCGATTCCACGATGACGAGATTGGCGCTCAATGCACCGCGTCGAAGCGCTCTTCGAACACCAAGCCTTCCATTTTGGCGTAGGCTGATTCCTGGCCGGGCTGATTGAAGAGGACCATCAACACGACCCACTTGACCTGGTCGATGTCCAAGTCCTCATCATCGAGCGCCATGAGCCGATCGATGACGCGCTCGCGCTGCGTCGCCGACAAGATGCCCACGTTCTCAAGATACAAGAGATAGCCTCTTACGTCCGTGTCCAGGCGGAAATGCTCATGCGCGCTGAAAACGCGCATGGCGCGCGCCGTGACATCGCCGAATGGCTCGCCGGCCAGGCCATCGAACCATTCGAGCGCGCGCTCGACGGCGCTCTCCGCAAAACCCGCGAGCTCCAGGTGTTGTCGCAAGGACTCGCGGTCGGGACGCTCGGCATCGCTCTGCAGCGTGTTTTCAAACAAGTAAATCAGCAAGTCGAGAACGCTGTCTTTCAAATCATCCGCTCCTACCGGCGCAAAAATCGGCCCCCCGGGGCGCTCGTTACCTGGCCTTCGAGCTCGAGCAACAAGAGCTGGGCGGAGATTTCTTCGCACTTCAACCCCGTGCGCACCGCCAGCGTGTCGACGCCGGCTGGCTCGAAATCGAGCGCATCTAACAAGATTTCTCGATTCTTGTCTATTGGCGCAGAGCTTGCCCGCGCCTCGCCGGCCTCGTGAGCGGGTGATTCGAAGCAGGCGCGGATGAGATCTGGCTGCAGCTCCGTCAATATGTCATTGATGCTGGCCGTGAGCTTGGCGCCCTGGCGGATGAGCTGGTGACAGCCGTGCGCCAGCGGGTTATGGATGGAGCCGGGCACTGCGAACACATCGCGTCCTGCTTCGCCGGCAAGCCTTGCCGTGATGAGCGAGCCGCTTCGCTGCGCGGCCTCAATGACGACGGTGCCGAGCGACAGAGCAGCGATGAGCCGATTACGCTGCGGAAAATTCGCGCGCCGCGCAGGAGTGCCAGGCGGAAACTCACTCACCAACACGCCGCCGCTCGCGGAAATTTCTTGCGCGAGCCGTGCATGATGCGCGGGGTACACCGTGTCGATTCCTGTGCCCAGGACCGCGATCGTTACGCCGTCCGCGGCGAGAGCGCCGCGATGCGCCGCAGCATCGATGCCCTCGGCCAGCCCGCTGGTGATGCAAAAGCCTGCTCGCCCCAAAGATCGTGCAAATTCAAATGCCGTCTCGCGGCCGCTGGGCGTGGGATTGCGGCTGCCGACGACGGCAATTTGCGCATCGGCCAGACTCTCTGCGCGCCCGTCGACGTAGAGGGCCACGGGGCAATCACGAAGCTGACGCAACAGGGGCGGGAATTTCGAGTCAGTGCACGTGAGCAACGATTGCCCGGCATGCTCACCCTGTTCGAGCCAACGGTGCTCGGCATGATTGAGCCGCGTGGCAAGAAGCTGTTGAGCCGGAGCGCGCATTGCATGGCTCGCCAGAAACTCGGAGGCTGCGGCCGGCAACCCGAGTGCGCGCAACTCCGCAGCGCCGCGGCTCAAGAGTTGAGGGGCACCGCCGGTCCGCTCGAGCGCCGAGATCAATGCATCGGCAGTGAGCCCCGGCGTGCGCGTGAACAGAATCCACGCCATGCGCGTCGCATCCATGGCGGCGCAGTATGCGGCGCTGCGCTGCGCGGGGCCGCTCGCAAAGCGAGCGAATTGCTACGGATTTTCGACGCGGTCGAGCACTTTGATGGCGCCCGACGCATCCATGATCAGCCCATAGCTGATGCGATCGAACGTCTTGAACACCATGAACGTGCCGGTGCGCTCATCGGGCAGCGCGACCTTCTTTGCGAACATCGGCTGCTCGTGCACGAAGGTCGAGGCTTCGCGGTCGCGAATCACCTCGCCCGCCTGGAACACGCTCAGCACGTTGCCAGCGGCGAGGCCATGGCGCGCGCCGCGATTGATCACCACCACCTGATATTGCCCGATCATCTCCACCCCGTCTTTCACGGAGATGATCTGACCCTTGATTTTGGTTTTGGGCGCGCTCGGTACGAAGTCGAGCGGCACGTCGACTTTGCCTGCGAATAATTTGTCGCCCGCCACGGTTTCCTGGGCAGACTCGGTCAGGATCAACGTGGTCGGGTCGCCGGCCCGCGTCACATGCCCGGACGCCGTGAAGATGCCGTCGTAGCCGATGACATCGCCGTTGTCGGGATCACGCAGCGCATTTCCCACGCGCACGACGTTGAAATGAGTGCCGTCCGCGGCGGGCGCGGAGAACCCGCGCGCATACACGGTATTGCCTTCGGCCATGACGACGTGATGGTCTCGCGCTGCCAGCACGTACGGTGCCGTCTTGATCTGCTCGGGCGTGAGCACCGAGGGCTTGGACATGAACGCCGCGACGATTTCGTAAGGAATCGAGCGGATGGCATCTTCGAGCGGCTGGCTGCGAACCCGCGGCTGGACCCATGCCGCACCGCCGCGCTCGAGCTGGATTCGCGGCTGCCCGTCGACATAGACGAGCCGAAGCACATCGCCCGGATAAATCAGATG
Organism: uncultured Steroidobacteraceae bacterium; assembly: GCA_964247385.1. Taxonomy (GTDB): domain Bacteria; phylum Pseudomonadota; class Gammaproteobacteria; order Steroidobacterales; family Steroidobacteraceae; genus TMP-86. The sequence continues at coordinate 168,791 of CAXTUB010000005.1, forward strand.
CGGATTTTGAACTTGCGGATTGACTTGCCAGATCTCCGGCCAGTACCAAGGGTCGCGCAAGAACGTGGCGGAGATTCCCCACAAGGTATCGCCACGCTTCACTACATAGGAGTCCGGCGCGTTGGGCGCAAGCGCAGGTCCATCGGCTTGAGTATGCATGGCCCGGGTGACGGAGCGGCCTTCGGTCGCTGCCTCCATGGCGGTGCGGTCATCGCCGACGACCACACCTTCAGTGCTGGGCTCGGAGCTCGGGCCCGCACTTGCGTCTGCGCTGCCGCCGGAGCTGATGGGGTAGAGCGGCGGCTCGGGAGTCTTCTTATGGAATGGATTCCAAGTCGCCTGGCATCCGCCGAGGCTCAGGGCAAATCCCACACAGACCAACCCATTCGTCACGCTCGTGAAATGCCCGCTCGTGTGCCGATGCATCGAGTTCTCCATTAGCCTGCGCATCATCGCCATCGAAGTTGGCTGTATACTGTTCCTACGCCTCGGCGCGCCAGCACCCATTCCCCATTTTATGAAGCTCGAAGGGCCGAATGTTGCGGTGCCGCGTGCGGCATTAAGTTAAGCGGCGGCACTGTAGCAACTATTCTCGACTGAAAACACGAAATTGCTCTCATAACCCCCATGACTCGCCTGACTATCTTGGAGTATCCCGATACCCGTCTGCGGCGCCGCGCCAAGCCCGTGAAGGCGGTGAATGTGGCCGTTCAAACGTTGATGGATGACATGCTGGAGACCATGTATGCCGCGAACGGCGTGGGTCTGGCCGCGCCGCAAGTCGACGCGGAGCATCGCGTCATCGTCATCGATGTGAGCGACTCGCGGAATGCGCCGCTCATGCTCGCGAATCCCGAGATCATCGACTCCGATGGCCGCGTCATTACAGAAGAGGGGTGTCTGTCCGTCCCCGCCATCTATGAAAAAGTGGCGCGCGCCGAGCGCGTGCGGGTTCGGGGTCTCGATCGTGCGGGCAATAGCGTCGAGCACGCGGCCGATGGCCTCCTTGCCGTATGTATTCAGCATGAGATCGATCATCTCGACGGCAAAGTGTTCGTCGACTACCTATCCGAGCTCAAACGCCAGCTCATCACGCGGCGCTTGCGCAAGAGCCAGGGCAATACGCGTGAAGGCCGAGCTGCCGTTGCCGTGTAGTGTCTTGCACAACGGATTACTTTACTAGCCAGCCCCGGGCCAGCTTTCGCTTGCGGGCGCTGTGAGTTTGCGGCTCGGGTTTGCGGGCACGCCAGAGTTCGCCGTGCACGCGCTGAATGCCTTGGCCGACTCGCGGCATGTGCTGGCGGGCGTGCTCACACAGCCGGATCGCGGCGCGGGCCGCGGCCGCAGACTCACGCCAACGCCCGTCAAGGCTCGAGCGGTTGAGCTGGGTCTCGAAATCGAAACGCCCGTTACGCTGCGCACCCCCGAAGCATTGCGGCTATTGGCGCAGTGGCGGCTGGACGCCCTGGTGGTCGTTGCGTATGGCTTATTGATTCCGGCGGACATGCTGCGCATCCCTCGTCACGGAGCCTTCAACATCCACGCCTCTTTGTTGCCGCGTTGGCGCGGCGCGGCGCCCATTCAACGTTGCTTGCTCGCGGCGGACGCGATGACCGGCATCAGCATCATGCAGATGGACGCGGGCCTGGATACGGGTCCCGTGTGCATGCAGAAAAGGATTGACGTCGAAGCGCGCGAGACGGGCGCATCTTTACACGACAAGCTTGCGGTATTGGGAGCTCACGCCATCGTCGAATGCATGAATGCGCTCGAGCGCGGCGATTTGACCTGCGTGCCGCAGTCTGCGGAGGGCGCAATCTATGCGTCCAAGCTGAGCAAGGCGGAAGCCGAAATCGATTGGCGCGAATCCGCGTCGCAGATCGATCGTCAAGTGCGCGCGTTCAACCCTGCGCCCATTGCGTCCACGCATCTTGCCGGCCGTCCGCTGCGCGTGTTCGAGTCGCAGCTGGCTGACGCCGGAAAGAAGATCTCAGAGGCTCCTGCGCGCGCGCTGCCCGGCACGGTGCTTGCGCATGATGCGCAAGGCTTGCGCGTGGCATGCGGCGAAGGATGGATCGAGCTGACCCAAGTGCAGTGGGCCGGCGGCAAGCGCATGCATGCGCGCGAGTTGGCGCATGCGCAATCGCTGCAAGGTGCGCGCCTCGGGGACCTTTGAGCGCGCGCGCCGCATCGCCACGTGCCTCCGCAGCGCGCGTGGTGGCTCGAGTGGCCTTCGAAGGCGAGACGATCGAGCGTGCGCTGGCGGCAGAACTCGCATCTCAACCGGCGAATGTGCCGAGCGCCGCGCAATCGTCGAGCCCTGTCGCTGACCCGTCGAGCCCCATCGCTAACCCGTCGAACTCCATCGCGGACTCGTTGCGCGCCGGCGCCTATTCGTGGCGCGCCGCGGCGAGCTCGCTGAGCTACGGCGCGGTTCGCGGCTGGTATCGATACGCGGCCATCTTAGGGCGCATTCTCAGCCGCCCCATCGACTCGCTTGCGCCGGCGGCGCATGCCGTACTGTGCGTCGCGCTGTTCGAGCTCGAAGACGAACAGACCCCGCCCTACGCCGTCGTGGATGCGGCCGTCGACACCATGCGGCACATGGGCCTTGCGCGGATGGCAGGCCTTTGCAACGCAGTGCTCAGACGGTACTTGCGCGAGCGCGAACACATTGCCGCCATGCTCCAGCAAGATCCTGCCGCCCAGTTCGCGTGTCCCGCATGGTTGGCTGCGCAGTGGCGGCGCGAGTGGCCCGGACATTGGCGACAGTTCTTGTCGAGCAGCGATGCCAAGCCTCCGCTGTGGCTGAGAGTAAATCAGCGTCGCATCCGCCCGGGTGAATACCTGGAGCAATTACGCAATGCTGGAATCGAGGCGGTCGAAAGTGAGAACGTGCCGGGCGCCGTGCTTCTGCCGCAGCCTCGGCGAGTCGATGAACTTCCGGGATTTTTGCAAGGTCTTGCTTCAGTGCAAGACGTGAATGCGCAACTCGCGGCGATTCCTCTCGCGCTCGCCTCCGGTCAGCGAGTGCTCGATGCGTGCGCCGCACCCGGCGGCAAGACCGGCTTGATCGCAGAACGCGCGCCTGCGCTCGAAGCGCTCACCGCCATCGATCATGATGCGGCGCGGCTGGAAAAAGTAAGAGAGAATCTCGCCCGCCTGCATGTGGGCGCGCAAGTTTTCTGCGCCGATGCCGGCGCACCAACTCACGGTTGGTGGGATGGCACGCCGTTCGATCGCATTCTGCTCGATGCGCCGTGCTCGGCGCTTGGAGTCATCCGCCGTCATCCCGACATTCGCGTTCGGCGCACGCCGCACGATCTGGATCGCTTCGCTGCTTCTCAGCTGCGGTTGCTGATCGGTGCATGGCCCTTGCTTGCGCGCGGTGGGCGGCTCGTTTACTCGACGTGCACGGTTACGTGGCGTGAAAACCGCGAGGTGCTCGCGGCATTCGTTGCGTGCACCCCTGATGCAGCGATCTTGCCCGTGAGCGCATGGACGAATTGGCCGTCGCTCGGCATCTGCGATGACTTTGGCGTGCAGCTCGTGCCGGGTGAGGCGGGTGGCGATGGCTTCTATTATGCTGCGCTCGTCAAGGGATGAACTTCGTGCACAGTCTTTGCGATGCTGAAACCGATCTCTCATGATTTCTCGTGAGACGGGTGCCGATGGCGGGCGCTGCGATGCGGCTTTCCGGGACCGTGGCGCAACCATTCTTACGCTCATCTTTCTTGCGCGTGCGTTCATATGGGCGCTCCTTGCGCTGACGCTGATGCAATCCGCAAGCGCAGAAGGTTTGGAAGGACGCTTCGAGGTGCGCTCGGCGGATTTCAGTTTGCGCGAAAACGTCTTCTCGATGAATGTAAAGCTCGAGTTGCCGGTGTCGCACATCGTGCGGCGAGGGCTCACCGAAGGTGTGCCGCTGGCGCTCGAGCTCGATCTGTCCATCGAACGCGAGCGGCAGCTCATTCCAAACGCCACCGTGGCGCAGCTCACTCAACGTTATCACTTGCAGTACAACGCGGTCAGCGACCGCTATGTTCTACGCAACGACAATAGCGGCGAGCAACGCTCCTACCCCAGCGCAAACGAGGCGCTCGAGCAGCTGTCCGAGATTCGCGATATTCCGGTGCTCGACAGGAGCTTGGTGGAGCCCGACCGGCACTATGAGGCGAGCGTGCGCGCGAAGGTGGATTACGGCGCCGTGCCATGGACCATGCGCATGCTCATGTTCTGGGTGGATGATTGGCACCGCGAAAGCGATTGGTACACGTGGACATTGCAGCACTGATCCGGCGGTGCACCGCGCTCGTGGGCCGGCATGCGTCCTCGAGCCTTGCCTTCGCGGCGATTGCGTTTTGGCTCGCCGCCCTGTTGACGCTCGCGTCCGCCGCGCAAAACTCGGCCAAGTTCGGCCAATGGCTTCCCTGGCTTTTGCTCATCAACATCACCGGGCTCATCACCCTGTTCGTGCTGTTGGCCGGCAAGCTGCTGCGTCTGCTGCGGGACTATCGCCGCCATGTGCCGGGCTCGCGCCTCACCGCGCGCACCGTGGGTCTGTTTGGGGTGTTGGCCGTAGGGCCCATTCTCATCGTGTACTACTTCGCATTGCAGTTCTTGAACAAGGGAATCGATAGCTGGTTCGAGCTCGAAGTGCGGCAGGGCCTGGCGGATACGCGTGAGCTGTCACGCGCCGCGCTGGATTTGCGCGTGCGCGAATTCCTGCGCCGCACCGAAACGGTGGCGCGCGAGCTCGCACCCTTGCGCTCGTTCGATCTCATCGGCACCTTGGATCGCGAGCGCCGCGCCACGGGCGCTTATGAGTTCTCCGTGATCAGCGCGCAATCGCGCATCGTCGCAATGAGCTCGGATCGGCCCTTGGACGTGATGCCCGCCCCTGCATCCGACGCTGTGTTGGCGCAAGTGCGGCGAGGCAGCCCCTACGTCAGCCTCGACACCACGGCGGCCGGGGGCTACGTCATTCGCGCAGCCGCGAGTCTCGATGCGGAAGGCAGCCCCAACACGCGCATTCTCGTGGCTCTATACCCAGTGCCCGAGCCTCTGAGCCAGCTGGCCGACACCGTGCAGCGCTCGTACACCCAGTATGCAAATCTCGTGCAGTTGCGCCAGCCGCTCAAGTCGACGCTCGCGCTCATTCTCACCTTCGTCGTGTTGATCTCGTTGATCGCGGCCGTTTACGGCGCATTCTTCACTGCGCATCGCTTGGTGAAGCCGGTTCAAGATCTCATCGCCGGTACTCGCGCAGTCGCCAAAGGAGATTACGACACGCGCTTGCCCCTGCCTTCTCGCGATGAGCTTGGCTATCTCGTCGTGTCATTCAACGATATGACCAAGCGTCTAGCGCGCGCGCGCGAGGACGCAGGCCGCAGCCAACAAGCGGTTGAAGCAGAGCGCACGGGACTCGCCGTCATCCTTGCGCGCCTGTCGACCGGCGTGATTTCGCTGCATCCGGATCTGACCGTGCGCATCGCCAATCAAGCGGCTGGCGCCATTCTGGGCATCGATTGCGATGCAGCGGTAGGGCGGCCGCTGCGCGAGCTCGGCGAGGACGGTGCGTTGTTCGCGCAATTCTATGCAGCCATTGCCGATCGACTCGAAGGCCGCTCGGACTGGCGCGAGCAGATCGACCTCGCGTCGAGCACGGGCAAGCGAGCGCTCATGTGCGCGTGCACGGCGATCCCGAGCGAAGCCGGCTCGGCGCCTGGCATGGTCTTGGTGTTCGATGACATCACGACACTCTTGCAGGCGCAGCGCGATGCCGCGTGGGGCGAGGTCGCGCGCCGTCTCGCACACGAAATCAAGAATCCGCTCACGCCGATACAGCTTTCGGCTGAGCGCATGCGGCGCAAGTTTCTGAGCAGCATGAACGCGGAAGATGCGCAAGTTCTCGAGCGCGCCACCCACACCATCGTGGCCCAAGTGGACGCCATGAAGCAGATGGTCAATGCCTTCTCTGAATACGCGCGCGCGCCCGACATGTATTTATCCCGCTTCGATTTGAACCAACTCGTCACCGAGGTGGTCGATCTATATCGTGCGCAAGCGAGCGGCGTGGAGATTCATATGACGCTCGATCAGGAGCTGCCGCCGATCGCGGCGGACCGAGTGCGCGTGCGACAGATTTTGAACAACCTCATGACTAATTCGCTCGAGGCGCTGGAGGGTAAAAAGGCTGCGCGAATCGAGTTGCGCACGCTGACGAATCAAACACCGGGTCCGCGCTTTGCATCCATCATCGTAGCGGATAACGGCCCGGGCTTCGCGCGCGACCTCCTGGGCACGGTGTTTGATCCTTATGTCACGAGCAAGACCAAAGGCACTGGTTTGGGCCTCGCCATTGTTAAAAAAATTGTCGAAGAGCACGGCGGCAGAATCGAGGCGGACAATCCGCGCGCGGGTGGTGCGCGAATCCGTGTGATGCTGCCCTTGGGCGGCGACGCGGCAGCGAGTGACTCGGTCGCCCGCAGTAACGAATCGAGGCGCGAACACGCATGACTGCAGCGCGAATTTTGGTGGTGGACGATGAGGCCGACATTCGCGGCCTGTTGACCGAAATCCTTTCGGAAGAAGGCTATGAGGTCGAGGCGGCCGCCAATGGCGCGCAGGCGCGCACATCGCGCGCCTCGCGAATGCCCGAGTTGATCCTCCTGGACATTTGGATGCCGGACATCGACGGCATCAGTCTGTTGCGCGAATGGTCTGCGAACGGTTCGCCTGCCTGTCCCGTCGTCATGATGTCGGGGCATGGCACGGTCGAGACGGCCATCGAAGCAACGCGTCTTGGCGCGTTCGATTTCGTCGAGAAACCTTTGTCTCTCGCCAAGCTATTGCGAACCGTGGAGAAGGCCCTCGCTTCGGGCCGCCGTGAGCGGCGCCAGGACACTGGGCTCGGATCGAGCTTGGTGGCTCCCATCGGTAAAGGTAAAGCCGCGGCGGCGCTGCGTGAGCAAGTCACGCAGATCGCGCGGAGCGAATCGCCCGTGATGCTGTTGGGCGAAATAGGTTCGGGCCGCGAGGCGTACGCGCGTTATGTGCATGCCACCAGTCCGCGCTTCGATCAGCCCTTCGTTCCATTGATCGCCGCAAGCACGGGAGAGGATGCTGCCTCCATGCTATTCGGCGCCGCGGGCTCCAAGCCTGGGCTGCTCGAGCAGGCTGCGGGAGGCACTCTATTCGTTCGGGGCGTCGAAGATCTGGATGCCGAGACTCAGCGGCTGTTGGTGGGCGCCATCGAGCAAAGGAGCTTCTCGCGCGTGGGCTCATCGGCGGTGATCGATCTCGACGTGCGATGGATGAGCTCGGCGCAGCCTGGAATCGAGACAGCGGCGAACACGCGCCGCGATTTGTTCGCGGCGCTCAGTACGATTACCTTGCGCGTGCCGCCGCTGCGCGAATTTACCGAAGACGTACCCGAGCTCCTGCGCTTCTATGTCGATCGTTTGGTCGATGATCAACAGTTGCCTCTGCGCCGCTTCAGCGTCGCCGCACAGAACCGGCTGCGCAACTATCCATGGCCCGGCAATGTCGGCGAGCTGCGCGGTCTCGTGCATCGGCTCCTCATTCTGGGAGGCGATGAAGAAATCAGTCTGGAGGACGTCGAGCGCGAGCTCACCGCGCAAGCACCGGCCGGAGAGCCGTTGGTGAAACAAGATTTGCTTGCGCTGCCGCTGCGCGAGGCACGCGAGCAATTCGAGCGCGCCTATTTGCAGCAGCAATTGCAGTTGTGCAATGGCAAGGTCGGCCAGCTCGCGAAACGCGTCGGCATGGAACGCACGCATTTGTATCGCAAGCTCCGTGCGCTCGGTGTCGATTTTCGGCAGCTCGGCGAAGATTGAATCTTGCGCTGGGGGGTCGGGCTTGATCCGTGCGCTGAGGGCATGAGCTCGGCCGGGAATTGCGCGAGCGCGCTTCGCGCCTTTCGGCGCTGTCGCGTTCGCGCAGGTCATCGAGGAAGACTTCATTCATCAATCTTTTGAAACCCCGATGGATGCAATCCTTGCCGGATTCTGTCGACAATCTAGCACGCGCCAGACAACGCACACATCTCCATCCATCTTGTAGTAGATGGCAAACGGAAACGCTTCGCGAGAAAACGGTAATAGCCAAAGAATTTGGCGTGCACTCCCGCGTACAGCTCCAGGGAGTCGATATCGGAGAACCGGGAATCGAGAAAGTAGTCGCCCAGCTTTCGCTTTGCTGGACATAGAACTCCCGGCCGCGGTGAAGATCCTGCACGGCCGAAGGCAGTATTCGCAGATTCATTTGCGGCGTTCGCGCAGCTCCCGCTTTGCGACGGCCCAATCGACCGGTTGCTCCTGGCCTGCCTCGTAACGCTGCTCAGTCTCGCGTAACACGTCACCATGCCATGCTGGGGATTCCAGCCGGCCTCCGTCCCGGCTTAGAGACTCCCACAGCTCTTCCATGGTGCGGAGCTTCTCTTCCCACGACATTTGCTGAATAGCCAACGTGCTCATGAGATCAGCTTACGCACCCGTCGAGAGGCCAGCAACCCGGGTCATGAGTTCTACATCTCAACGTACACGAACCCGGATCGGGACCGCAGGAACAGCCCAAATGGCTAACGCGAGCGGCTATGGGAGACGCGCGCCGGGCGCGTCGATCTGAAAATCTCAAGCTCCGTAAAGACAGCTATTTCTCCGGCTTTCTCGAGCCGCGACGCACCGCCGAGAAGGCGCTTGCGGCCGTGATCCAAGAAGCCTATATCCCAAGGCGTATCGACCCGCTCGTTGGATGAGCCCGTGAAGGCCATGGATGAGCGGCATCAGCAAGAGCCAGGCGCTGCGCTGGCGCTACCATTTTTTTCGTAGTTTTACTTCAGTGATTCGTCGAGTGACGTGCTGAGTCGCATCATCGAAAATCCGAAGTCTTTCCGCCCGAGTTAATCTCGCTTTGGCTATCCGAAGCACCGTTGCAGCCTTCCAATTACCTGCTCTCGGCAGAGGTCGAGCTTGGCGTTGTGGCGAGGACGTGTGCGTGGCCAGGACTTTTTGAGAGCGGCGCGAGCGTCGCCGTCGCGCGGACGCTGTTCGAAGCAGGCCGCGCATGACATGGATTCAGCAGCGCTG
>CAXTUB010000006.1:0-171087 GCA_964247385.1 uncultured Steroidobacteraceae bacterium
AGCGAGCAGGCAGTGCAAGCTTTTCCGGGTCGTGCCGCGGCAGCTCGAGAAACTGCAAATGCTTATCGGCCATGGTACCCATGCGCCGCGCGGCGCGTCGAAGGATGGAACATGAGGCTCAAGGCAGTCTCAAGCCGCGCGGCGCAGGTTCTCGAGGAGCGAGCCGATGGCGGCAGCCTTGGGCTTCACCACCCAGAATTTCCCGACGTAGCTGCGAAAGTCGTTAAGAAGTTGCGCGGCCCAAGCGCTGTCGGTCGCCGCGCAATGCGTTTCGATGAGTCCGCGCAAATGCTGTACGTAAGATTCCATGCCTTCGGGCGAGATGCGGTGAATGTCGATGAGCTCATGGTTGTAGCGATCGACGAAATCGCGCTCGAGATCGAGGGCATAGGCGAAACCGCCGGTGAACCCTGCGCCGAAATTGACGCCGGTTCGGCCCAGCACACACACGACGCCGCCAGTCATGTACTCACAACAGTGATCCCCCGAGCCCTCGATGACCGCAGTGGCGCCCGAGTTACGCACGGCGAAGCGCTCGCCGCTGGTGCCTGCCGCATACAGCTCACCGCCCGTCGCGCCATACAGACAGGTGTTGCCCATGATAATGGTCTCACGCGCAAGAAAATTCGAGCCGCGGGGCGGCTTGATGATGATCCGGCCGCCCGCCATGCCTTTACCCACGTAATCGTTGGCCTCACCTTCGAGGGTCAGGTACAAACCGCCCGCATTCCACACTCCAAGGCTCTGGCCCGCCGCACCATGCAAGCGCAAGTGAATGGGCGCCTCATTCATCCCATGATTTCCCCAGCGCTTCGCGATCTCACCCGAAATACGCGCGCCAATGGAGCGATTGAAATTCTTGAGCTCGTAAGCAAATTCGCCGCCGGATCGTTTTTCGATGGCCGGTAGTACGTCGGCGACCATGCGCTCGGCGAGCTCGCCCCGATCTGCAGGCGCGTTGCGCGGTGTGGTGCAAAACTGCGCATGCGCGGACAAGGCGCTCGTGTCGGCGAGCATGGGACTCAAATCGATTTTTCTCTGCCGGGCCGTCTCGCCCGGCACGGTGTGCAAGCGTGAAGTATCGCCAATGAGCTCTGCCAGGCTGCGGGCGCCGAGCGATGCCAGAATCTCACGCACTTCTCGCGCCACGAACTGGAAGTAGTTGATCACCATCTCAGGCAGACCTAGAAAAAATCTGGTGCGCAGCACCGGATGCTGAGTCGCGACGCCGGTTGCGCAATTGTTCAGGTGACAAATGCGCAAGTATTTGCAGCCGAGCGCGATCATGGGCGCCGTGCCGAAACCGAAACTCTCGGCGCCCATGATTGCGGCCTTGACCACATCGAGTCCGGTTTTCAGACCGCCATCGGTCTGCAGACGCACGCGATGGCGCAGATCATTGGCGCGCAGCGTCTGATGAGTTTCGGCGAGACCGAGCTCCCAGGGCGTGCCGGCATACTTGATCGAGGACAACGGGCTGGCACCGGTGCCGCCGTCGTAGCCTGAAATGGTAATGAGATCCGCATACGCTTTGGCCACGCCTGCAGCGACGGTGCCCACGCCGGGCTCGGCCACCAGCTTGACGGACACGAGCGCGGCGGGATTGATCTGCTTCAGATCGAAGATGAGCTGCGCCAAATCCTCGATGGAGTAGATGTCGTGGTGCGGCGGCGGCGAGATCAGGCCCACGCCCGGACGCGCGAATCGCAAGCGCGCAATCATCTCGTTCACCTTGTGCCCCGGCAGCTGCCCGCCCTCGCCCGGCTTAGCGCCTTGGGCAATCTTGATTTGCAGCACGTCGGCGTTGATCAGATATTCGGGCGTTACCCCGAAGCGGCCCGAGGCCACTTGCTTGATCTTGGAATTTTTTTCGGTTCCGAAGCGAATGGGGTCTTCGCCGCCCTCACCCGAGTTCGAGCGCCCACCCAAACGATTCATGGCGATGGCGAGCGCTTCATGAGCTTCGGGAGAGAGCGCGCCCAACGACATGCCCGCGCCGTCGAAGCGCGAGAGGATGGCTTCGGGCGGCTCGACCTCGTCGATCGGAATCGGAGCATTCGCGGAACGCAAAGCCAGCAAGTCCCGCAAGCAAGAAGCGGGCCGTGCGTTGACGAGCCGCGCATAGTCTTGATAGCGCGCGTAATCACCGCTCGTCACCGCCGCCTGCAAAGTCGCGATCACATCGGGGTTGTACATGTGGTACTCGCCGTCATGCATGTACTTGAGGAGCCCGCCTTGCGTGATGCGCAGACGCGGATTCCAGGCGCGCTCCGCGAGGATGCGGCTGTCTTCCTGCAGATCGTCGAAGCCGGCGCCTTGAATGCGGCTCTCCGTGCCCGGAAAGCAAAGCGTCACCACCTCGTCGGCCAAACCCACGATCTCGAACAGCGCAGCGCTCCGGTAGCTGCCGATGGTCGAGATGCCCATCTTCGACATGATCTTGAAAAGGCCTTTGCGAATGCCGCGGCGGTAGCTGCGTCCCAGCTCGAGCCGCGTATCGGCATCCATCTTGACCGCGCCCTTGCGCATGAGATCAAACAGCGTCTGATATGCAAGGTATGGATAGATGGCCGTGGCGCCGTGGCCGATCAGGCAAGCGAAATGATGGGCATCGCGGGCCGTTCCCGTCTCGACGAGAAGATTGCACTTGCAGCGCAGCCCCGTCTGGACGAGGCGATGGTGCACCGCGCCCGTGGCGAGAAGCGCGTGCATGGGAAGCTTGCCCCGAACGGGATAACGATCCGACAGCAGGAGCACGAGCTTACCTTCGCGCACGGCGCATTCCGCGCGATCGCACAGCGACTCCACCGCTGCGCGCAGGGGGCGAGACTCCTCGTATTGCAAATCGAGAAACTCATGCGGCACGCCGTCATTCACGAGCCCCATGATCTGCCGCAGCTTGCGCTGCGAAAGAATGGGCGAATTGAGCACGACTTGGTTCGCGTGCTCTGGAACGGGCACGAAGATGTTGCACTCGGGCCCAATCTGAGTTTGCAGCGACATGACGATGCTTTCGCGCAACGAGTCGATGGGCGGATTCGTGACTTGCGCGAATTGCTGCCGGAAGTAATCGTAGAGCGAGCGCACCTTGCGAGACAGAATCGGCATGGGCGTGTCATCGCCCATGGAGCCCACCGCTTCGCTCTCGTCTTCGGCGAGTACGCGGATGATCTCGTCGCGCTCCTCGGCCGATACATCATAGAGCTTTTGGAACATGGACAACGTGTCGGTGTCCATGGGCTCGGCCGCGAGCCGTGGATCGATGAGGTCGGTCTCCAGATAGCGCACGCCGCGCTTGAGCCACGCCTTGTACGGGTGGCGGGTCTTCAATAGCTCATCCACCCGCTTCGTATCCATGAGCTCTGCGGTTTGCAAATCGAGCGCGAGAATCTCACCGGGGCCCAACTTGCCTTTTTTCACCACTTCAGCAGGCGTGTAGTCCCACACGCCTGCTTCGGAAGCGATGGTGATGTGCCGGTTCTTGGTAATGACCCAGCGCGCCGGCCGCAAGCCATTGCGATCGAGAGTGCAGCACGCGTATCGCCCGTCGGTGAGGACGATGCCCGCCGGGCCATCCCAAGGCTCCATGTGCGATGCGTAATACTCATAAAAAGCCTTCAAATCCGGATCGATCATGTCCACCGTCTGCCACGCCGGGGGAATCAACAGCCGCATGGCGTGCATGGGATCGAGCCCACCCATGAGCAACAGCTCGAGCATGTTGTCCAGAGACTGCGAATCGGAGCCTGACATGGAGACGATGGGCAGGATGTCGGTGAGATCGGGCAGCACCGGTGAGCGCAAGATCGGACCCCGCGCCGCCGCCCAACTGCGGTTGCCCTGCACCGTGTTGATCTCACCGTTGTGTGCGAGGTATCGAAACGGATGCGCAAGGCGCCATTGAGGCAGGGTATTGGTGGAAAAGCGTTGATGGAAAATCGCGACCGAGGATTGCAGCCGCGGGTCCTTCAAATCCGGGTAGAACTGCGCCAGATAGCGGGGCATGACCATGCCCTTGTAAACCAGCGTGGCCGCCGACAACGACGGCACATAGAACGACGGGTCCGAAGGCTCGATGCATTTTTCCGTGCGGCGGCGAGCCAGATACAAATGTCGGTTGAAATCGGCCTCGTCGCTGTCGGGCGCTGCGTTGACGAACACCTGCTCGATGCGCGGCAGGGTCTTCAGCGCTTCGGTTCCGCACGCGGTTGTATCCACGCTCAATGGCCGAAAACCCGCCACCGTGAGTTTTTCGCGCGCGCATTCGGCGGCCAGCGCGTCTTTGGCACGCTGCGCGAGCGCCTCATCCTGACTCAGAAAAACATTGCCGGCCGCGAACAGCGTGCCGAGTCGGAAGTTCTGCTCGCGCGCCACTGCGCGTAGAAACGAGGTGGGCCGCTTGAGAGCGACGCCGCAGCCATCTCCCGTTTTGCCGTCCGCCGCCACCGCCCCGCGGTGCGTCAGCCGGTTGAGCGAGCTGATGGCCGTTTCGACGACCCAATGCGATGCTTGATCATCCAGGCTTGCGATGAGCCCAAAGCCGCACGCGTCGCGCTCGTAGCGCGTGCGCATCAGTCCGAAATCCCGCGCGCGCGGGTCCGCGTCGGCACCTCGTTGCACTGCCATCGGCCGCTAACTCCATTCGATCCTCATGATACCGCGGCCGAACCCATCGTCAATCGCGCCGTGGCGGCCGGTATACTGCAGTCTTTTCCCCGGTTTCCATGGACCAATCCGCGCCGATCTCACCGCCGCGCGCGCCGCAGCGCCCGCATGAAATCCAATCCCCGCACGGCGCGCGGCAGGATGCCTATTTCTGGCTGCGTGACGATTCACGCAGCAGCCGCAAGGTGCGAAAGTTTTTACGCCAGCACAACGCATATGCCAAGTATTGGCTTGCGCAGCACGGCGCCTTGGACAAGGCGCTGTTTCGCGAGATGAAGGGCCGGCTCGTGCAGGAAGACCAGAGCGTGCCGTTTCTGAAGCACGGCTATTGGTATTACCTGCGGTTCGAGCGGGGCAAGGAGCATCCCATCTACGCGCGCCGCGCGGGCAGCATGGCGGCTCCGGAGCAGATCGTGCTCGATATCAACGCTCTCGCCGCCGCGCACGATTTCTATCAAATCGGCTCGGTCGAAGTGTCGCCCGATTCGCGTTGGCTCGCGTACTGCGAAGACACCATCGGCCGGCGCAACTTTTCCATCCGGCTGAAAGACCTCGCGAGCGGCGAGACGCTGACTGAGGAGATCAAGAATGCAGAGTCTGATCTTGCGTGGCTGAACGACTCGGTGAGCTTCATCTATGTTGCCAAGCATCCTGAGACCCTGCTCGGGCGGTATGTCAAGCGGCATCGGCGCGGCCGCCCCGCGGCGGAAGACGATCTGCTGTTCGATCAGACCGATACGAGTTTTTACACCGCGGTGTCGAAATCCAAGTCCGAGCGATTTGTATTCATCGGCATGGAAAGCACGGTGAGCTCGGAATGGCGTTATGCATCGGCAGATGATGACTCGCTGCGATTTGAAACCATTCTCCCCGCCGAGCGCGACCACGAGTATCAAGTGGAGCATTGGCGCGATGAATGGATCTTTCGCACCAACCGAGGCGCGCAAAATTTCAGACTGGTGCGCGCGCCGATCGCAAACGCGCGGGACGAGAGCGCCTGGGCCGAGGTGCTGTCGCCGAGCGCGGATCGCTTCGTGCAGGACTTCGATGTCTTCGCCGAGCACATCGCCATTTCAGAACGCTCGCAGGGGTTGAGCAACATTCGCATCAAATCCATGCCGGGCGAAGCCAGCGACGATGGCTACCTGCTCGAAGGCGACGAGCCTGCCTACACCATGGATCTCGGTTTCAACGTGGACTTCGAAAGTCACGTGCTGCGCTATGCCTATACCTCGCTCAAGACTCCGCTGAGCATCTATGAGCACGATCTGCGCACCCGCAAGCGCACGCTGCTGAAGCGGGACCGCGTGCGCGGCCGACCCCGCTTCCGGCCCGAAGATTATGCGAGCGAGTTCTTCAACGTGCCGGCGCACGACGGCGCATTCATTCCCGTCTCGTTGGTCTATCGCAAAGACACAGCGCTCAACGGCACGGCGCCGCTCTTGCAGTATGGCTACGGCGCCTATGGTCTTTCCATGGACCCGAGTTTTTCGGCTTCGCGCCTGAGTCTTCTCGACCGCGGATTCGTATTTGCCATTGCGCACGTGCGCGGCGGACAAGAGTTGGGCCGGCACTGGTACGACGAGGGAAGATTACTCAACAAGCGCAACTCCTTTTTGGATTTCATCTCGGTCACGCGTCACCTCGCTGCGCACGGGTACGCCGACCCAGCACGCATCTTCGCCATGGGAGGCAGCGCCGGCGGATTGCTCATGGGTGCAGTTGCCAATCTCGCACCCGAGCTCTACCGGGGCATCGTGGCGCAGGTGCCGTTCGTCGATGTGGTCACCACCATGCTCGATGGCGATCTGCCTCTCACCTCGAACGAATATGACGAATGGGGCGATCCGCGCGAAGCGCGCTATTACGAGTACATGCTGAGCTATTCACCCTATGACAATGTGAGGGCGCAGCACTATCCGGCCATGATGGTGACGAGCGGGTTATGGGACAGCCAAGTGCAATACTTCGAGCCCGCGAAATGGGTCAGCCGCTTGCAGGAATTGAAGCTGGACTCGAACCCGCTGCTGCTGCATGTCGATATGACGGCCGGCCATGGCGGAAAGTCAGGCCGCTTCGAGCGCTACCGGGAAATCGCGCGCGAATACGCCTTCATTTTGGCGGTGAACGGCCAGGAATCGCCGGCCGGCTGATCACGCGCACATGAATTTGCCTGCGGACTTTGCGCAGACCACGGCGTCCATGCCAGAGTGCACTTGTCAAACCGACGCGAAGTTCCGCTGACACAGGAAAAATCCATGGCAGGTCTGTGGTTCGATGAGCTCGAGGTAGGCCAGTTGTTCAAGCATGCGATCCATCGCACCGTGACCGAAACGGACAACGTGCTGTTCTCGACGTTGACGCACAACCCGGCCCAGCTGCATCTGGATCAGCATTCCATGGAAAGTACCGAATACGGCACGCGGATCGTGAATTCAGTTTTTACGCTCGGCTTGATGGTGGGCGTCTCCGTGGGGGACACCACGCTCGGAACCGCGGTCGCAAATCTCGGTTGGGATGAAGTGAGATTTCCCAAGCCCGTTTTCGTCGGCGACACTTTGCGCGTGGAAACCGAGGTCTTGGAATTGCGCGAGTCGAAATCCAGAGCCGGACAGGGCATCGTCACCTATGCCCACCGTGCCTACAATCAGCGCGACGAGCTGGTGGCGTCGTGCAAGCGCTCGGGGCTGCAGTGGAAGCGGAATGGAAAATGAGCGAAAAGCGACTTTGCCGGAAGCTGCTTGGCTGAATGAGACGAACGGCTGCGCATGTTCGACATCACGGCCGGATCACCATGCAAGACTGCGACTTGGCCTTGAGCTCGCTGCAGAGTGATTCCGCATGCCGCTGGGTGAGATTGACGGCCTGCAGTTTGTAGAGACCGCCGGACCCTGAGACCACACGATGCCCGAGCCCGCGGAGCTGCGGTTGGGCCTTCTGCAAACTGGCCCAACTGCGCTCAGCCGCCGCGGCGCCCGCGCCAAATGCGCCAAGTTGCACGGCGTAGCCGCCGCCGCTCGAAGAC
Source organism: uncultured Steroidobacteraceae bacterium (assembly GCA_964247385.1). Lineage (GTDB taxonomy): Bacteria > Pseudomonadota > Gammaproteobacteria > Steroidobacterales > Steroidobacteraceae > TMP-86. The sequence goes on from CAXTUB010000006.1 coordinate 7,691, forward strand.
TTGGCAGTGCCTTTGGAGGTCACTGAGGCATTCGGCGTACTCGCATGAGTCTTGCGGGACACATTGGCCTTGGGCGCGCTCGAGGCGCTCGGCGAGGGCTCGTCCTCGACACTCGCTGACGTGGCATTGTTCGGCGGTGAATCGGCATCGGCTTCAACGCCGGGCGCCGCGGTCGCCGCAGTCATTGGCGCGGCCGTTGCTGCGCCGGACACAGCCATGCCGCTCTCCGCCGCACCGGTGCTCCCCTCATCGGACGGCGCCTGAGCGAGCGAAAAGTTTTCGATCCGGATGCGCGCCTCGTCGGTCCATTTGCCTTCCGGATATTGTTTCAAGAATGCTTGATACGCATCCGCAGTGTCGAGGTCGCGCGCTTTCTGCCAATCGCGCTCCTGCGACAATTCGTTGACGCGCGCTTTCGCCTGAGCGGTGAACTCCCCAGCCGGATAATTCTTCAAGAATTGCTGATACGACTCGACGGTGTTGACGGTGCGCGCGCTTTTCCAGTCGCTTTGCTGGCGGCTGCAGCCGCAGGTCATTGCAATCAGCAACGCAGCCCAGATCGCCAACGAACTGCGTGTATCACCCACCATGCCGCACTCCCGCCACTGTTAAATGGGGAGTATTCCACGCCGCTACGCGCGTCACAATCACCTCGAGGCGCCGATGAGATAATGCCCGACGCATGAGCGAGGCTTTGAAATCGCAAGTCGCAACGCCTTCGGAAAATTCCGTTGCGCTCAAAGTTCGCAAGCTCCGCCGCAGATTTTTCGAGCCTGCAAAGCTCGGCACGCCGACTGTGATCGGCGCGCACACCGAGCTCATGGGCGATGTGCGCGGCAAGGGAACTTTCGTCGTGTATGGGCACGTGCAAGGCGATGGCGACATTCACGGAAGTCTCAACCTCGCAGCAAGCGCGCGTTGGCATGGACACGTGCATGCGCGCCAGGCCGTGGTTGCGGGTCACGTGTACGGCAGTCTCATCATCGAAGGAAAACTCGAGATCGGCTATTGCGCAGTCATCCATGGCCGCGTGAGCGCGAGCTCGATTTCCATCGCGCGCGGCGCCATCGTCGATGGCGATATCTCGACCACGAGCGGCGCGCCCATCGAGCACTTCGAAGAAAAGCGCGGCTGAGCTTTCCGCGAAAAATGCGCAGCGCGGGCGCGCGCCGCAATCAAATTTTGCGATATGGTGCGCCGTGCTCATTCGCATGTGCTTCAACTTCCGTGAACGAGTTTGACGTCGTCGTCGTTGGCGGAGGAATTCATGGCGCGGGTGTTCTTCAAGCCGCCGCCGCGGCGGGCTGCCGCGCATTGTTGATCGAGCGTCGAGCGCTCGCCAGCGGCACCTCTGGCCGCTCGAGCAAGCTGATTCACGGCGGCTTGCGCTATCTTGAGAGCGGTCAATTTCGTTTGGTGCGAGAAAGCCTGGCCGAGCGGCGCGTGATGTTGAAAATCGCGCCCGGCCTGGTCAGCTTGCGGCCATTTTTCATTCCCGTGTACCCGCACACGCGCCGCAGGCCATGGCAGCTTCGATTAGGGCTCGCATTGTACGCCGTGCTCGGCGGCCTGCACCGCTCGACGCGCTTCGGCTCCGTGCCGCGTGCGCAGTGGCAGGCGCTCGGTCTGGATGGCACCCATCTGCAATGTGTCATCCGCTACTTCGATGCGCAGACCGACGATGCGGAGCTGACACGCGCCGTCGTGAGCTCCGCATGTACTCTTGGAGCCGAGTTGGCCATGCCGGGAAGCTTCATCGAAGCCGAGCTCGAGCCGCGCGGCGTGCGCATTGGCTACGAATTCGACGGCGCGATGCGCGAATGCCGCGCTCGCGTGCTCATCAACGCGGCGGGGCCATGGGCGCCGCACGTGGCTTCAATGGTGCGTCCCGCCATCGCCATTCCGCGCGTCGCGCTCATCCAGGGCACGCACATCGTGCTGCCTTACGAAACCCCGGCCGGAATTTTTTATGTGGAAAGCCCAACCGATGGACGCGCCGTGTTCGTCATGCCGTGGCATGGGGAAACCCTGATCGGTACGACCGAAACCGAGTTTCACGGCGAGCCCGACCAAGTGCAGCCGCTCCCCGCGGAAGAGGACTATTTGCTCGACATTGCACATCGCTACGTTCCTGCTTCGCGCCCGTTCGGACGCGATGCGATCACGCAAAGATTCGCGGGTTTGCGCGTGTTGCCGTCGGGCGACGACAAGGCCTTCGACCGCTCGCGTGACACCATGCTCATCGCCGATCGTGACGCCGAGCCGCGCGTGGTCGGCATTTATGGAGGCAAACTGACGGCTTGGCGTGCCACGGCCGGCCAGGTGTTGGAGCGAATCGAGACTTCTCTCCCGCGCCGCAGGCGCACAGTGCGCACCGATGAACTCTGTTTGAGGAGAACCGCATCGTGAGACATGTTTGGATCGCCGGCCTCGTCTTGGCGGGGAGCGCCCACGCCGTCGATGGCCCCTACATCAGCCCCACCAACGAGCGCGTACGTATCACGCTCGGTGCGCGGCAGACTTCCGACACGACCAATCTACGCGTCGACAGTACGGCGGCAATCGCCGGCACGCCCGTGAGCGGAGAAAACGATTTCGGGCTCGATGACAAGAAAGTCACGCCGCAATTCCAAGCGCTGATCCGCGCCGGCCAACGCCATCGCTTGCGTTTCGATTATTTCCAACTTGATCGCAGCGGCGACGTGGTGCTCGATCAGCCCATCTTGTTCCGAAACGCAGTTTTGGCGCCGGGCGATCAAGTGCGGAGCAACCTCAGCTTGCGCACTTTCGGGATCGCCTACGGCTATTCCATCATTCATGGCGAGAAGTTTGAGCTCGCACCCACACTGTCCGTCAACATGCTCGATTTTTCGGCGCGCGCGCGGGTGCAAGAGCCGGCGCGCCGCATCGATCAGCGGGAAGACGTGGCCGGGCCGTTTCCCACCATTGGGCTCGATGCGAGTTGGATCATCAGCAAGCGCTTTTACCTGGATGGCCGCTTTCAATACTTGAAGGCGTCGGTCGATGACTTCGACGGCTCTTTCACTCTGTTCGAAGTGTCCGCGCTGTATCGATGGCGCGCCAACCTCGCCATCGGCGCGGGATATTTTTCACAAAAGGCTCGAATCACATCGACTCAGAGCGACGAGAGCGGCTTCTTCAACATCAAGAGCACGGCGCCCGAGCTTTTCATGCGCGTGGCTTTTTGAGCGGCCGCCGCCGATTCAGCTGGCAGGCTCGAGCGTAAATTCCACGCGGTTGTTGGCCGCCGCGGCCCGGTTCCAATCTCCCGCCAGAGTCGTCTCACTGCGCGCCGGGTATTGCACCGCCGGGCGCGTCATCCCCGCATGCTCGACGGTCACCACGATGCCGCCGCCACTGCGCTGCCGTGCGCCCTTGATGAGATTCGCGAAAGCGACCGACTCTCGCTCCGCCCTGTCTTGATCCTCATCGAAGGGATTGCCGATCACATCGCACTTGTTCAATGGGGTATTGGGCGGCGCCGGAGAAAAGCTCTCCACGCCGCTCCCGCTCAGGCAAAACGACCCCGCATACGAAACCACGCGCACCGTGCCGCGAAAGCCTTGCGATTCCAGGCCGCCGAGGAATTCGCGCAACGTGTCCACGCGCGCACGATCCAACGCGGTTTCTCCATAGGGCACGATCTCGGTGCGCGCCGGCCCCACGCCCTGTCCCGCCGCAGACGCCGTCCCGCCCGCGCTCATCTCACCCGAGGGAATGGCGTTGGCCAGTGCATTGCTGAGCTCTCGCACCGACTCGGTCAGGTCTTGCTGATTGCGCCGCAAATCAGCGTTGGCGGCCGCGAGCGATGCGAGCTTGGACGCATCGTCTCGCAATTGCGCGCGATCTTTCGCCCATAGGGCGGCGAAGGCCACGGCGCCGATGATTGCCGCCGTCAATGCCGCACCCCACAACACGTTGCGATGGGCCTTGTGGGGCTGAGGCTCGGCTGCAGGCGCGGTGGTGGTCCACTCCCGGACGTCACTCGAGATGCGCGTGGCGAACGTATCGAGGCTCGCAACCAGAAACCGCCGCAGCTCCGCCACTTGATCCCGCACCGACGCCTCGATGCGCTTGCTCCATTCGGGATTCACCTCATCGATGGAAGCCTTGTCGCTCCGCCCGGATGCCGCGGCTGCCGCGCCAGCCTCGATCTCCACGGGACGCAAAGCCGCCGCGGATGAATCACGCCGATCGGGCAGCAAATGCAGCTCATACAACACTTTGGACACGTCGACTGGCCGCACTTGCTTGGGCAGCACGCCCATGGCGCCGAGCGCGCGTGCCTGCCCCACGTACAATTCGCCTTCCTGCGAGGTGTACATCATGATCGGAATGGTCGCGGTTTGCGGATTGCCCTTGATGGCTTTGACGGCCTGGAGACCGTCCATGCCGGGCATCAGATGGTCCATGAAAATCGCATCCGGCCGGTGATGCTTGAGGTAATCGATCGCCGCTTCCGCAGACTCGGACATATCGACTTCGATTTCGTACTTCTCCAGCATGCGGCTTAAAATGGTTCGAGCCGACTTCGAGTCGTCTACGATCAGCGCGCGCTTTCCGACCATGCGCCGCATTGTATCGCAGCAGATGCGCGAGCGTTTCCGTGAGCTGTGGAGACGGCTGCCCAAAGGCTCGCGTCCAAGGATTTTTGCTCTGCTCGCGATACTGAGCTATCCCGGCGTCGCTCCGCATGCGCTCGATGCGATGCATTTGAACGTGGGCGATGTGCAGGCGGGCGGCCTGCGCCTGACCGGTGTGCGCATCGATTGGCAGGTTCCGGACGTTCAGAGAAGCCCCATGACGGTGCGCATCGAAGCCGCGGCCTTCGGCGATTCGGGAGTCAAGGCGCGCGCGCTCGTGATCGAATGCGCGAATCCGCAATTGGCCGGTCCCAGCTACGCGTGCGCGGATGCGACGGTGCAAGGAAATTTCCCCGTCGTCGGCTTGCAGCATTTCCACGCTCGCGTGTCCTGGAATATCGACATTTCGCGTTTGCAAGTGAGCTTTCGCGATGTTCGGCTGAGCGGTGGAAGAAGCACGCTGCAATTCGATGCATCGCCGCGCGGATGGAACGCAACCGTGGTTGCGAGCGCGCTCGATTTGACGCGGCTGACCCGTCTGGCCTCAACGCTTTCCGGCTGGAAGATGCCCGCCGACTTGAGCGTGGCAGGCTCGCTATCATTCGAGGCGCATGCGCATGGCGCATCGATTCAGCCGCTCTCTCTGCAAGGCTGGGATGCGCAAGCCTCACTGCGCGCAGCGTCGGCTGCCAACTCGGACGGCTCGATCGCAGCAGAACATCTCGAGGCCGAAGCAATCATTGCGGCGCAGAGCCATGCCAGTGAGGCATGGACCTGTGCGCTGTCGCTGGGATTGCACGGCGGCGAAGCATTGAGCGGACGCTACTACTGGAATTTTTCCGCACAACCCGCCGAAGCCGCCGCGCAGCTGACGGCCGACGTGCGCAACGTGTGGCTCCATGCGCTGCGGCTCAAGCTCGGGCAAACACTCAACGCGTTCGTCAGCGCCGATACCGACCGGAAAAATCCCGCTGGTCCGGCACACATGCGCGTGTCGATCGAGAACTTCGATCTGCAGGCGTTTCCTTCAGCGACTCGAGACGGGCTGTTCGCCGGCTCGGCGATCTCGAAGTTGCAGGGACGCGGCGATGTCAACGGCGAAATCGACCTGGCGAACGGCGCGGTTTCCGCGCTCGACTTGCGCCTGCATGACGTAGAGCTTCGCGATGAGGTGGCTCAACTGGGCGTCACGGGCCTCAACGGGCAGGTGAGGTGGTCGGCGATCGCTGGCGAGGCGCGGGAAAATTTGCTCGCGTGGTCCGGCGGCTCTCTCTACGGTCTGCCGTTTGGGGCGAGTGAGCTGCGCGCTCGAGCTCGGCCCGATGGCGCGACGGTCACGCACGCCGTTCGAATTCCAGTGCTCGATGGCGCCCTGCGAATCGAAACACTGGCTGCGAACAGCGCCGGCGGACCGATGCGGGTGGACTTCGGCGGGCAGCTCGAGCCCATCAGCATGCCGCGGTTGTGCAAGGCATTCGGTTGGCCGGAATTTGCCGGCACTTTGGCTGGCAGCATTCCGGCGGCCACGTACGAGGGCGGCGTGCTTCGCGTGGGCGGAACATTGCGCGCCTCGGTATTCAATGGACGAGTGAATGTCGGTGCGCTGCGATTGAGCGCGCCCTTCAGCGAGCGTCCACAACTGCAGGCAGACTTGGACTTCGATGCGCTCGATCTCGAGCAAGTGACTCACGCCTTCTCGGTCGGAAGGATCACCGGCAGACTGAGCGGCGCGGCGCGCGGCATCGAGTTGGTGCGCTGGCAGCCCGTGGCGTTCGATGCGGAAATTCATTCAACGCTCGGAGACCGCTCGCGCCGACGCATCAGCCAGCGCGCAGTGGAAAACATTTCGAGCTTGGGCGGCGGCGGAGCGGGCGCGGCTCTGCAACGCGGCATGTTGCGCATGTTCCAGGATTTCAATTACGAGCGTCTCGGCATGTCATGCAAGCTCGTCAATGACGTGTGTCACGTGGGCGGCGTGGGCGCCGCGCCGGGATCGGGTTTTTATCTCGTCAAGGGGCGCGGCATTCCACGCATCGATGTCATCGGGCAAGCCGCGCGCATCGATTGGCCGCGCTTCGTTGCGAGCCTTCGCGAGCTGTCGCGCTCGCAAGCCGCCGTGGGCACACCGCCGTGACGCGCAACACGCTGCTGAGGCGCGTCGTACCGCTAGGCGCAACGCGACGCCGAGACGCAACACGACGCTGAGGCGCGTGAGACCCGCTCGAGACGCGTGAGCATCCCACTTGACGCGCGCGCGAATGACGTTCAGGTTATCGGCATGAAACGGACTCGATGGGCCGCGCCCATGGCGCTCGGAGTCGCACTTGCCGCATGTGTCATCGCGGCGTGCGTGACCATCAATGTATATTTTCCTGCAGCAGCGGCCGAAAAAGCGGCGGACCAAATCATTGGCGATGTGATCGGCAAGCCAGCGGCCGCGCCCGGGCCGCCGCCCACGGGCTCGTTGCTGCGCGCAAGCTCAAGATTCGCCACGGTGCTCAACGCCGCGCTGGCGCCTTGGGTGCCGGCAGCAAACGCTGCATCACCGGATCTCAATATTTCTTCGGCCGCGATCCGGCAAATTACGGATTCGATGAAGGCGCGGCATGCGCAATTGTTGCCGTATTACCAATCAGGCGCGGTGGGTTATTCGGCCGATGGGCTCATCGAGATCCGCGACGCGACGCTCATTCCGCTGGCGCAGCGGACAAGCGCGAAGAAGCTCGTAGAGGATGAAAACCAGGATCGCGCCGCGCTCTACAGCGAGATTGCGAAGGCCAACGGCCACCCGGAATGGCTCGGTGAGATTCGCGCGACCTTCGCCAAGCGCTGGCTCGCAAACGCGCAGCCCGGCTGGTATTACAACAATGGCAGCGGTTGGCAGCGCAAGTAAGGCCGCGCTCTATACGTTTTTATTTTGCGCAATCCAGGTCAGCGCTGCTTCGACATCGGCCAAATCGCCCGCGCTGAATCCATCGAGCCTCGAGCCGCTGGCCTCCGACTTGCGCCGATTCAACTCATCGCTCGCCGTCTTGTACACCCAAACCAGACCTCGACGGACTTTGGACGTGAACTTTTGCTGCTTTGCTTCGTCGTTCATCGATATTCCTCGTTTTGCGCGCCTCCGCTCGCTGCGGATTTGCAGTGACTCTTTCCAACGCGTCGCCGAATGCATGCGTGCTGCGGCGGCAACCTCAACGTTCCGATTCGCTTGTCCCCTGGGCGCTCCCGACGGCCTCGCGAATTCATGAACGCACGCTCGAGCACATCACGCGCGCTCTCGTGCATGCGCGATCCGCCGCGGATTGTGAATCGATGCGGCTCAAAAGTCGATCATGGCCCGCGCTAAGCCCAGCGCGCGCGACGCTGCGATGGTTGTCGAGCAGCGCAAAATCAGCGGCGCAACTCGCGCCGATCAGTCACGAATGCCCGTCCCACGATTCAAAAGCGTCACCACCAGCACGAACAAGGCCCCCGCCGAGCCGATCATGATGGAATACGCAAGCCGCAAATCGACATCGCTGATTCCCAAGAAACCAAATCGAAATGCGCTGACCATGTAGAGAATGGGATTCGCATGTGAGGCGGCATGCGCCCAATCGGGCAGCATATTGATGGAATAGAACACACCGCCCAGGTAGGTGAGCGGGGTCAGCACGAACGTTGGAAACCAAGAGATCTGATCGAAATTCTTGGCAAAAATCGCGTTGAGCAGACCGCCGAGCGCGAAGACGATGCTGGTGAGCACAATGGCAGCTGCCGTCGAAAGCCAGCTATGTACCTGCAAGTGAGTAAAGAACAAGGCGACGACGGTGACCACGGCGCCGACCAGCATCCCTCGCAGCACGCCGCCGCCGATGTAGCCACACACGATGAGCCAGTTCGGAAGCGGCGATACCAGCAGCTCCTCGATGTGCTTGCCAAACTTCGCACCGAAGAACGACGACACCACATTGGCATAGGAATTGGTGATGACGGTCATCATGATGAGCCCCGGCGCGATGTACTGCATGTAGGGAAAGCCGCCGACGCTGCCGACGCGCCGGCCGATGAGACTTCCGAAGATGATGAAGTACAGCGTCGCCGTGACCGCGGGCGGCACCAGAGTTTGGCCCCAAATGCGCGCGATGCGATTGAACTCGCGGATGATCATGGTCTGAAAGCCGATCCAATCGGCATGGGCGCGCGAGGCTTCTGCTGGCGGGTCTTGCGTAAGCGGAACCTGCGCGCTCATGCGTGGCCCTTGTTGTCGACCAGCCGGAGGAACAGCTCCTCGAGCCGGTTCACTTTATTGCGCATGCTGCGCACCGAGTGCCCCTGGCGCGACAGCTCCAAGAAAATGTCATTCAAGTTCTGATCCTTCGACACTTCGACTTCGATGGTGTGCTCATCCACGCGCTTTGCATCGAACCCTGCGAGCACCGGCAACGTATCGACGGCATCGCGTAGATTGAGCACGAACACCTCGGCTTGCAGCTTGCGCAGCACGTTCGACATGCTGTCGCGCTCGATGATCCTGCCGCCGTCGATGATGGCGATCTGCCGGCAGAGATTCTCGGCTTCTTCGAGATAGTGCGTGGTGAGAATGATGGTGGTTCCGCGCTCGTTGATCTCCCGCAAGAAAGTCCACATCGAACGGCGCACCTCGATGTCGACCCCGGCCGTTGGCTCATCGAGGATGAGCAGCCGCGGCTCATGCATGAGCGCTCGCGCAATCATCAAGCGGCGCTTCATGCCGCCCGAAAGAGCCCGCGCCATGGAGTTGCGCTTGTCCCAAAGTTGCAATTGCCTCAGATACTTTTCCGCCCGCTGCTTTGCCACCGCGCGCGGAATGCCATAGAAGCCCGCTTGATTGACGACGATGGTCAAGGGCGACTCGAACATGTTGAAGTTGATTTCCTGCGGTACCACGCCGATGCAGGCTTTGGCAGCCTCGAGATCGCGGTCCATGTCGTGGCCGAACACTTCGACTTGGCCGGCCGTCTTGCTCACGAGCGATGTCACGATGCCGATGACCGTGGTCTTGCCCGCGCCATTCGGCCCGAGCAGCGCAAAGAACTCGCCTTCATCGACTTGCAGATCGACGTGTTGCAGCGCCCGCACGCCGTTCTTGTATGTCTTGGAAAGCGCGCGCAGCGCGAGAGCAGGAATCATCAAGTGGTCGGCTGGCTCTGCACAGACTCCTAGTGTGGTGCATCACGCCGCGGAAGTCTCGCGGAGCCGAGCGAACATGAGGCAATGAGCCGCCGGCACGCCCTCTCAGGAGCCCGGCAGGTGCTGGGCCGCTGCAATCTGCAAGCCGAACAGTTGCGCACGGCGGAAGTTGGATGATTGCGGCTCGCCGGCAGTTTCGATGACTCGATTCCAGAATGCCGGACGCTGCGCCCACCGCAGGCTCAAGTGTCCGGATTGCGGCTCGACCAACGCCGCAACTCGATCGAGCGAGAGCTGCGCGAGCTCTCGCGCAGTCGCCTCCCCCATGCCCAACACGAGGAGCGTGGACATGGGCGCGCTATTGGCCACGTGCCATGCGTAAAAAAGCGCAAGCCACACGAACTGCGCAGTTTCCGCGCGAGGCGGCTCCCTATCGCGAACTCCGGCTTCGGGTTCCGTGAGCAAGCGCCTCCAATGGGAGTCATCGCCGAAGCGCAGATCGAACAGCGCATAGGGACTCGACACCAACGCGTCGCGCTGAGTGTCCGAAAGCAGACTCAGGCGATGCGCGATGGCGCTCGGAACGCGCAGCGACCAGTCCTGCGCCTCCTCGGCAGAGCGAGTGCGCACGAGCCCGAGAAACAGCTTGTTCAGCGTATGCAGCGAGCGCAGCAAACTCTCGCTCAACACGGGATCGTTGGCGAGCCCTGCGACGATGGTGTCCTGCATGCGTAGCTCCCTCATTGCGGCACGAATCCGCAGCAATCGGCCAAAAACTTACGCCCGTCCGGACGTAGAATCCCTTTTAAACTTTGTGACTAAATTTTGTCAAATAGTTGGAGCGGCAAAACATGCGTATTTCCGATGACCGCTATAACCGCGAGCGAAACAAAATGGAAATCGCCGTGCGGCTGATCCGACACGAGGCGCGAACGTTGACCATCCGCGAATGGACGGGACTGTCGGAAGATCGCATCCGCAGGCTCTATCGAACCTACGTGCAGCACTCGGGGTCGCGGCGCATCGTCCGGCATCGCGGCAAATCGCCGCGGCAGTCGGCCTATTTTTTTCGCAGTCCGGAGCGCTGCTTTCAGGCGGTGCAGCTCGCAAGCGTCTACATCATGTTCGGACTCGTGCGCGTCTCGGCTTCCGCCGTCGAGTCCCGCTGCGAAACCGGCGTCATCTCATCCTGCGTCCTGCTGTGCCGCGCATACGAAACTTATTTGGAATTGCACGCCCATGGAGAGCGGCTATCGTTTGAGCACGCGTGGTTCTTGTTGCTGGCGCTTGCGCGGCGGCGAGAGATTGGCGTTTCGATCTGCGCTCGCTGCGGCGGTGTGCAATTGCGCGATCTGCTCGCCCGCAGGCGCACACCGTGCGGAAATTGCGAGACGGGAAGCCATGATTTGCCGCTGACCGCGCCCGCGCCCGCTCGAAAGCATGTGTCGATGACGAACGCCTGAGCATTTTTGAAAGTCTCGGCGGCCGCGAAGGGCGCTCGCTAAGATGTGAGCATGCGCTCCATGATATTCGCTGGGAACCCGCTGGATCGCGCAAGCCCTCTACGTCTAGACGAGCAGGCCTTATCGCGTGCCGCTCGGGCCGAAAGCGCCCGCATCGTGCCCGTATGGAACTCGCGGCATCTCATATCGGGCGATGAGGGTCGGGCGGTCTATGTGAAGCTTGACGAACTACCGCAGACGAGACTTGCCGACCTGGTATTTCTGGGCCGGCGCGGCGGCTGTGATTATTTTGCCTACGACATCGCCGCGTCTCGAGAGCCGGCTTTTGCAGGCCAGGCGCGCTTTCGCGAGCTACGGGAGCTGGGCGCGCTTCTGCCGATGCGTGATGCAGCGATTCTTGCTTACGCCAACGCCCTCTTGAGCTGGCGCAGCAAGCACAGGTTCTGCGCAAACTGCGGCTCGCCGACCGAGTCGATTCGCGCTGGGCATGTGCTTCGGTGCACGAGCTCCGCATGCGGGCTGGAACAATTCCCGCGCCTCGATCCCGCCATCATCGTGCTGGTCACCGAAGGCTCGCGCGTCCTTCTCGGCCGACAGGCCAGTTGGCCGGCGGGCCGCTTTTCCACGCTGGCAGGATTTGTCGAGCCGGGCGAAAGCTTTGAAGATGCCGTGAAGCGCGAGGTCATGGAGGAAACTGGAATCGAAGTCGGCGATTGCCAGTATTTTGCTTCGCAGCCCTGGCCTTTCCCCTCCTCGTTAATGATCGGCTTTCATGCGCGTGCTCTGAGCACACAGATCAAACCGCTGGACGCCGAGCTCGAGAAGGCTGAATGGTTTGACGCGCGGCAGATCGCGGCGTTACAGCGGCGCGAGGGGGGCTTCTTGCCGCCACGCGCTTCAATTTCGTTTTGCCTCATTGCACACTGGTACGAGGCCCAGGGCGTGGGGAAACTCGAAGAGATTTGCGCCGACAATGCCAGGAGCACCACTTAAGGAACTCTCAAGCGCGGACGCAATGCGCGAGTCGCGCCGCGCTAAAGACTCCTTGTCAGGAACTCATCGATTCGACTGAGTGCCCTGAGTTCTCGACGTTCATATCCACCGAAGGTCCCGAGTACGTATCGTCAGGCGAGGACGCGGGGGCGGGCTCGGCGGGCGCGGGACGGGAAGGCTTGCGAACCGGCGCGAAGCCCGCAGCGACGTCCATCTGCGAGGCGCTATCCGATTTTGATGATGCGCGGGATGGCGAAGACCCAGGGGCCGATGACCTGGAGCGGGGTTGATGCAAGGCAGAGCCGGCCGAGCGGCTGGATTGACTGGGCTGACTGCGCTGAGTGTTCCCGGATTTCACGCTCTTTGCCGGAGACTTCTTGGCCGCTGATTTTTTCGGGGCGGGTTTTGTCTCGATCGACCTCCTCATCGCCGGCTTGCTCATGCTCGACTTGTTCGCACCCGACCTGTTCAAACCCGACTTATTCGTGGTCGATTTTTTCGATGGCGATTTCTTTGCCGCAGATTTTTTCATCGCAGGCTTGGCTCTTCGCGTGGCCTGCTTCGCAGGCCGTTTCGCCTGAGATACCGCGCGAAGTTTGGTCTTCGCCTTTGGGCCGCTCTTGGACTTCGCACGTGCCTTGGACCGAGTTTTCTTCGCCATGCTTGCCGCCTCTTGGTGATCGGAACCTGCGATCGAAGATTAGTCCGTAAACTCGCGGCTGTCACTATGCAGCGCAATTGCGTACCCTCGTCCCATGTCCAACGACGAGCCTTTAAAACAAGACGGCGGCGCTGCCAGCGCGGATGCATGGACTCTGTTCAAAGACGTATGGTTGCGGCCGCGCAGCGTGTTCCGCCGGCTCGGGAACACTCCGGTCGGCAAGGCCGATTATCTCCTCAGCGCCGCGCAGGGGATCATCGGTGTGCTTGCCTACAGCCGCATCCAGAATTTGGGAGCGAAGGCCGACCTGGCGTCGATTTTCATCAGCGCTCTGACTTTTGGCACGCTCAGCGGCTTCGCGGTGGTGTGGGGACAGGCGTGGATCTACACCTGGCTTGGACGCCGGTTTGGTGGACTGGCCAACCGCTCGCAGGTCATTCATGTGTTGGCGTACGGCGGCGCGCCGCTGGTGGCCTCGCTCGCGATGTGGTGCATTGCCGCATTATTACTGGGGAATGCCGCGTTCTTGAGCTCGGCCCCGCGCGACACTGAGCTGTTCGAAGTTCTCTTGATGTACGCGCAGATCATCTGCCACAGCGTTCTAGTGATCTGGAGTGTGGTGCTGCAAGTCATGGGCTTGAGCGAAGTACACCGGATGCAGACACGCGGCGCGGCCGGGACATGGCTTTTAGGCCAGTTCGTTGCGGTGCTCGCCTTGCTTCTGGTGACGGCGGTCGTGCTGGGGCTGGGCGCGCCCGCGCCGCAAAGCTAGAGCACGCGCAACAGGAAGGCGCGAATATCGGCGATTTCCTGCGGGCAGACCGAGTGCGGCATCGGATATTCATGCCATTCGACCGCATATCCGGCGCGCGCGAGAATGCTGCGCGATTCGCGGCCCATGGCCAGGGGAATGAGCGGATCCTGCACTCCATGCCCCATGAACACCGGCGTGGCATCGTTCGTCTGCAGACGCTCCGCGGCCAGCGAGCCGCTCATCGGCAAATAGCAGGAAAGCGCGACCACGCCAGCCAAAGTTTCCGGATAGCGGGTCAACGTATAGAGAGATACCGCGCCGCCTTGTGAAAAGCCCGCGAGCACGATGCGCGCCGCCGGCACGCCTTGTCTGGATTGCGCATCGATCAGATCCTTGATTGCAGCGAACGTCGCGCGGAAGCCTTCGGCATCTTCCGCCGCGCCGCGATCGATGCTGCGAATGTCGTACCACGCGCGCATTCGCATGCCCGCATTGATCGTGACCGGCCGCACCGGAGCATGCGGAAAGACGAAACGCCAGGAGCGCTCGCCCCGGCGCACGAGCTCGGGTACCACCGGCGCAAAATCGTGCCCGTCCGCCCCGAGGCCATGCAGCCAAATGATTGCCGCGTCCGGATGGGGGCCGGTCTCTATCTCGATCGCATCGCTCGATTCCGTGCTCATCGCGCCAAATCATAACAAGGCGCGGCCTGGCCCACGATTGCGGGCAGGCAGCTTCACCGGATACAGCTTCAGCCACGCGGGCCGTTGACAAGTTCTGCATTTTTATGCACGCTGCGCGCAACTTTATGCACACCGACCGGCGCAGCATGTTGGAACAAATCTTGCGTAGTGAATCCGTGGGCCGGCAGGCCGAGCTCGTCTCGCTGTTGCGCAAGCGCGGTTTGGAAGCGACGCAGTCGAGCATCAGCCGGGATCTGCGCGAGCTCGGCGTCGCCAAGCAGGGCGACCGGTACGTGCTCAAGGAGCCGGTACGCGAAGATTTCGGCACGCTCAAACGCTTCGTGCGTTCGCTTCTGCCCGTGGGGCCCTATTTGACGGTGGTCAAGACCACGGTGGGCGCCGCGCAAAGCGTTGCTGTGGCGGTGGACAGCGCCCGCTGGCGAGAGGTAGCCGGCACCATTTCGGGCGATGACACGATATTCATCGCCACCGCGGGCCGCCGCGAGCAGAAAAAACTGCTCGAGCGACTGAGCGCGCTCCTTCTCGGTTAGCTCTCGGCCGCCAATCTCGAACATGCGTGCTTCGCCCATCGTGCTGGCCTTTTCCGGCGGCCTGGACACCTCATTTTGCGTGCCCTGGCTAATCGACACGTATCAGCGGCCGGTGATCACGGTCACCGTCGATACCGGCGGCATCGACGCCGCCGCCGGCCGCGAGCTCGAACAACGCGCGCGAACGCTCGGTGCCGCCGAGCACCGCTTGATCGATGCGCGCGAACGCTATTTCGATCAAGTGCTGAAATTTCTTCTCATGGGTAACGTGCGCCGCGGGCAGCTCTATCCACTGTGCGTCGGTGCGGAGCGCGTACTGCAAGCGCAGGTCATTGCGGAGGCGGCGCTCCAGCTCGGCGCCCAAAGTGTGGCGCATGGCTGTACCGCGGCAGGCAACGATCAAGTGCGCTTTGAAGTGGCGCTGCGCACCCTGGCTCCCGGTCTCGAAATTCTCGCCCCCGTGCGCGATCGCGCCTTCAAGCGGCCCGAGCAACTTGCCTTTCTGGAATCGCGCGCACTGCCCATCCCGCCGTATGGCGCGGCGTACTCGGTGAATCGCGGTCTGTGGGGCGTGACCATCGGCGGCAAGGAAACGTTGACGTCCGTCGGCAGCATTCCGGAAAGCGCGTGGGTGCTGTCGAAAGACGCCTTCACTATTCCGCGCCCGGCCGAAAGACATCGCATTGCGTTCGAGTCCGGCGTTCCCGCCGCGCTCGACGGCATCAGCGCCTCACCGGTGGAAATTATCGAGCGCCTCGAATCGAGCGCCGGCGCCTTCGGCATCGGCCGCGGCATTCACTTGGGTGAGACTGTCATCGGCACGAAGGGCCGCGTCGCGTTCGAAGCTCCGGCGGCGGAAGTCTTGCTGCAATCGCATCGCGAACTGGAAAAACTCGTGTTGACGGGCAAGCAAGCGCGGGTCAAGGAGAGTGTCGCCGGTGTGTATGGAGATTGGGTGCACGAGGGCCAGCATTTGGACCCGGCGTGCCGCGATATCGAAGCATTGCTCCTCTCCTCGCAGACCCGCGTCAGCGGCGAGGTCAGCGTGCAATTCCGTCCTGGCAGCTGTTTCGTCGAAGGGGTGAGCTCGCCGTTTTCGCTCATGGCGGCCTCCAAGGGCGTGTACGGCGAAAGCGCGGGCGAATGGAGCGCGGCCGATGCGCTCGGTTATTCGAAAATGTTGTCGCTGACCGGACAGTTCTATCAGCGTGCCGGACAGCATGCGGGCGGGGCGCAGAAAAGCGCCGTGCGAAGCAGCGAATCGCAGTCGCCTTGACCGCCTTGCCCACCCCATGACTGCCATGCGTAGCCTCATCATCGACAAGATCGCGTCGGTCACTCAGGCGTGCGCGTTGTCGCACGATGCACGCATCTCGCCCGACATTCGCTGCGATGAAGGCATGGTCATCGCCGTCGAGGTGCTCAACAACAAGTCCACGTACAACACGCTCGAGCTGACGAGCGGGCGCATGGCGAAGCTTGCGCGTGGGGACATCGTCGCGGGCGCGCTCGGACACCGCAAAGCGCTGTTTGGCTATTCGGGGCACATTCCCGCAGCGCTCCAGCCAGGCGACGTCATTCAGATGCTGAACATTGGCGGAGTGCTCGGTATGTGCGACTCCGCCACGCCCGACAAGGGCAAGCCGTTCGATTGCAAGGTGCTGGGATCGGTGCTCACGTTCCCCTATCTCGGGGAGCGCATTGGTGTGGCGGCGAGAGTCGGCCGTCAGACGTTGAACTACGACACCGTGCTCGATGCGGGCGGCGTGCCGGTCATCGCCCTCGCCGGCACCTGCATGGAAGCAGGCAAGACCGCGGCCGCTTCCGCCATCATTGCCCGCATGCGGCATCGCGGTTTCACCGTGGATGCATTCAAAGCCACGGGCGTTTCCCTCAGGCGCGACATTTTATCCTTCGAAGACGCAGGCGCCCGGCGCACCATGATCTTCACCGATCTGGGCATCGTGACTACGACGGCGAAGTGCGGACCCGCGCTCACGCGCACCATGTTGAATGAAATGGCTTCGGGCAAGCCTGACGCGATCGTATTCGAGCTGGGAGATGGTTTGCTCGGCGCGTACGGCGTCGAGTCCATCTTGCGTCAGCCCGATATTCGCGCATCTTTGAGCGCCGTCGTGCTTTGCGCGAATGATCCCGTGGCGGCCTGGGGCGGAGTGAAGCTCCTGCGAGAGCGTTTCGGAATCGAGCCGGCCGCGGTCACGGGCCCGGCGACCGACAATCAGGTGGGTGTGCAAATCATCCGCGAGCAGATGCAAGTGGAAGCGTTCAATGCGGTCAGCAACCCGAGCGAGCTCGGCGACTATGTGATCTCAAAAGTTCCGCTGCGCGATCTTGTGCCGGCGGTGCAGCGCGCGTGATGCGGAACGCGCCCGCGAGCGCAGATTCCACCAGTGTGCCTGCAGTCGTGCTCGGCGGGTCAGGCTACGTGGCGGGCGAGCTATTGCGCTTGATCTCCGGGCATCCACAGTTGCGGCTCGCCGCCATCATGTCGGACAGTCAGCCCGGCACACCCATCGCGCAGGCGTTTCCGCATTTGGCCTGTCAATTTGCGGATGCCACGTTCGTGAGTGAATCCGAGATGCGGCGCGTGCTTCAAGAGCAGCGCACTGTGGCGCTCTTATCGGCGGCGCCGCACGGCGTGTCGGCGGGCATCATCGACCGTGCGCTCAGCGCGGCCGAAGCGAGCGGCACCCAAGTGCGCTGCGTCGACATTTCCGCGGATTTCCGCTTGCCGGAGACTGCTGCGTTCGAGACGACTTATGGGCACGCTCATCCGGCGCCGCATCGCCTGCCCGAGTTCACGTGCGCATTGCCCGAGCATTCAGCCGACATAGGCACGGCACACGTTGCCCATCCCGGCTGCTTCGCGACGGCGGCCATCCTGGCCATTGTTCCCTTGGTCGCGGCGAATCTCATCCAGGGGCCGTTGTTCATCAGCGGCGTCACGGGCAGCACCGGTTCCGGCCGCACCCCAACGGCGGCCACGCATCATCCGCTGCGTCACGGGGATTTTTATTCGTACGGCGCGCTCACCCACCGGCACACGCCGGAAATCCTGAATTGCGTCCGGGCAGCCACCGGAAGAAATGTCGAGGTGCAGTTCGTGCCGCACTCGGGGCCATTCGCGCGCGGCATTCACGTCACGGTGCAGGCCATGCTCGCCGAGCCCGCGCAGGGCGATGAAGTCTTGCGCGAGCTGTCGCGTTTCTATGCGGCCGCGCCCTTTGTGCGTGTCTCGCCGGCGGCGCCGCGAATCAAAGAGGTGGTGAGCAGCAACTACGCGCACTTGAGCGCGACGACCAAGCATCGCAGCGTGGCCGTGATGTGCGTCATCGACAATCTCGTCAAGGGCGCGGCGGGTGGGGCTCTACAGTGGATGAATCGGCTTCTCGGTTGGAATCAAACGCTCGGGCTGACGGCGCCCGCGCCAGGATGGACATGAGCCCGGACGGCGGACATCTGGCGAAAGTCTTCGCCCAATATCCGCTCGAGCCCGTGCGCGGTGAAGGCGTGTGGCTCTACACGCGCGATGGCCGCAAAATTCTGGATTTCTACGGCGGCCACGCCGTTGCGGGCTTGGGCTACGCGCATCCTCGCTGGCTTGCGGCGCTCGAGCATCAGGCGCGGCAGATGGCGTTTCAAACCAACGCGCTTCCCATGCTGGTGAGGGAAAAGGCGGCGGCGCGCCTCGTCCGCTTCGCAGGTCTCGGGCTCGATACCATTTTTTGGATTAACAGCGGCGCGGAAGCGAACGAAAATGCATTGAAGCTCGCCTTCAAGACTTCGGGGCGAACCAAGGTCGTGGCACTCGAGAAAGGCTGGCATGGACGCACGGCCGCGGCGGGTGCGGTAACGTGGCGCGCTCGAGAGGCTTGGTACGGATTTCCTCAAACGCCGTTCGATGTCGCGTTCATGCCGCGCGATAACCCCGCAGCGGCCGAGGATTTCATCGACTCGCAAACCGCCGCCGTCATTTGCGAGCCGATACAAGGCGTGGGCGGTGCCTACGACTTGGGCGCGCGCATGCTTGAAGCGCTTCGCAAGCGCTGCAATGAAACCGGCGCCGCGCTGATCTTCGATGAGGTGCAATGCGGCGTCGGCCGCACGGGGCAACCATTTGCCGCCAATTACTACGGCGTGGCGCCCGACATGCTGACCTGCGCCAAGGCCCTCGGCAATGGCTTCCCGGTCGCTGCGCTCATGATCAACGGGGCGCTCGCTGCGCAGATTCGTTATGACGATATGGGCACCACCTTTGGCGGCGGCCCCATGGCATGCGCCATCGCAGAAGCCGTCATCGACACCATCGAATCCGAATCGCTCCTTGCCAACGTGCGCCAGGTGTCGAGCTATATTCGCGCCACTTGCCAAGTTGGCCCGGTCACCGGCGTTCAAGGCGCGGGGCTCTTGCTCGGCTTGAAAACCTCACGCCCCGCCAAGGAAGTTCAAACCGAGCTCATGCAGCGCGACATTCTGGTGGGCACCAGCGGCGATGCGCATGTGCTGCGGCTCTTGCCGGCCTACATCATCAACGAAAGCCATGTCGACTTGTTGAGCGATGCGCTTGCGCGAGTGTCGGCGTGAACCGTTTTCTCGATCTGGCGGATTTCGCGCGCGATGACGTGACCGCGCTTCTGACGCTCGCGCGTCAGCTCGAGCTGCAACCGGGCGGGGGCGTCCTGGCCGGCAAGGTCTTGGGAATGCTTTTTCTCAATCCCTCGCTGCGCACGTTGGCCTCATTCCAATCGGGAATGGCGCGCTTGGGCGGCAGCAGCTTCGCACTCACCGCCGGGCAAGGCACATGGCAGCTCGAGACTCGCGAGGGCATGGTCATGGATGGCATGCCCGCCGAGCATATCAACGAGGCGATTCCTGTTCTCGCATCCTATTGCGACGTTCTCGGAGTGCGAGCGTTCGCGGCCGGCATTCACCTTGCGGATGATTTACAGGAAAGTGTGTTCCAGCGCATCGCATCCCTGTGCCCCAAGCCGCTCATCAACTTAGAGTCCGCAGTCAATCACCCGTGCCAGGCTCTGGCCGACTGGAAAACCTTGGAAGATCTCGCAGTGCCTCGCAACGCAAAGTTCGTATTGAGCTGGGTGTATCACCCGCGCGCCCTGCCGCTCGCAGTGCCGAGCGCAATCGTGCACATGGCCGCGATGCGCGGCATGGATGTCGTGGTTGCAAGGCCCGAAGGATTCGCGCTGCCGCGCGAGATCATGGACAAGGCGCGCGCTGCCGCCGCGGCATCCGGCGGCTCGATCAGCGAGACCAGCGAGCGCGATGCTGCTTTGAAAGACGCGCACGTCGTCTACGCCAAGGAGTGGGGCAGCACGGCACATTACGGCGATACCGATGCGGACGCGCGCCTGCGCGCCCAGGCGAAAGACTGGTGTGTGCGCGAGCGCTGGTTCGATCGCGGTCAACCGAAGGCCGTGCTCATGCATTGTCTGCCGGTGCGCCGCAACGTCGCCGTGGCCGATGAAGTTCTCGACGGCCCGCGCTCGGTGGTGCAGCGCCAGGCGGCCAACCGCTTGTGCGTGCAGCAAGCGGTTCTGCATCAGTTGTTGGTGCACTGATGCGCACGCGGCCTGATCCTTCGGTTGCCGTGCGCGCGCTGCGCAGCGCCGCGCCGTACATCCGCATGTACAAGGGCAAAGTGTTCGTCATCAAGGCGAGCGGCGCAGTCTTCAATGACGATGCCTCCTTGCGCGCGCTCATCCAGCAAGTCGCGATTTTTCATCAAGTCGGCATCAAGACGGTGCTGGTGCATGGCGGCGGTCCGCAACTCGATGCCCTGCAGAAATCTTTGGGACTCGAGACTCGCATGGTCGCCGGGCGGCGCGTCACGGATCAAAAGTCCATCGACGTCACCGCCATGATTTTGAATGGCCTGTTGAACACCCGCATTCTGGCGGCGTGTCGCGAGCTTGGCATTGACGCGGTCGGTGTGAGCGGCGTCGATGCGGGTCTCATTCGCGCCCGCCGCCGTCCGCCCGTGGAAGTGTCCGGCGTGGGATCGGTCGATTATGGCCTGGTCGGCGATGTCGAGGCGGTCGAGCCTCTCGTAGTCACGACCCTTCTCGATCATGGCTTGATGCCGGTGGTGAGCCCGCTCTCTGCGGACGCGGCCGGGCTGCTGCTCAACATCAATGCCGATACGGTGGCAGCGGCCATTGGCGGCGCGCTCGGCGCGGAAAAGCTCCTGCTTTGCACCGGCGCCAATGGCATCCTGGAGTCGGTCGATGATCCTCTCTCGGTCATCTCATACACGGACTTGCAGGGTCTTGCGCGGCTGCGTGCGCAGGGCAGCTTGAAAGACGGCATGCTGCCGAAGACCGCAGCCATCGAGCATGCGCTTCGAAATGGCGTGCGCCGCGTACATGTGATCTCGTATCACTCACCCGATAGCTTGCTCGCTGAGGTCTTCACGAACGAAGGCACCGGAACGCTGGTGGTGGCCGACGTGCAGCTGCTCAGCGCCGCAGAGCAATGAGGCGCTGCGGCTGCGGCACGGTCAGGAATCGAGCGGCGCGGTCGTGACGAGCGTCGCCTCATGACGCGGCTATGGGACAAAGGCGCCCCGCTGGATGCGAAGGTTCTCGCGTATACCGCAGGGCTCGATCATCAGCTCGATGATCGGCTGGTTGCCTACGATGTGCGTGCAAGCATTGCGCATGCGCGCATGCTCGCAGCGCAATCTCTGCTGAGCGATGCGCAGCTCGATGCGTTGAGCGCGGCCCTCGAGCACATCGGCGCGGCTCATGCGCGCGGCGAGTGGCATGTGCGTCTCGAAGACGAGGATTGCCACACCGCCATCGAAAACTTGCTGGTCGCGCAGTGCGGTGAAACGGGCGAGCGGCTGCACGCGGGCCGGTCGCGAAACGATCAAGTGCTCGTGGCCCTGCGCCTGTACTTGCGCGATGCCATCGCCGAGCTGAGCGCGGCGAGCGTCGCCGTCGCAGCGGCACTCGATCGAGCGGCGGCACGCCATGCAGGGGTTGCGCTGCCGGGATATACCCACATGCAGCCCGCGATGCCGTCGAGCGTTGCGGCCTGGGCAAGCGGCTTTGCCGCCGAGTTGCGCGACGACGCTCAAGGACTCGAATCATGCCTTCGCCGAGTCGACAAGAATCCGCTCGGCTCTGCGGCCGGATACGGGACACCGGGATTGGACATCGACCGCGAGTCGACGCGCGCATCTCTCGGATTCGCGGTCAATCACGAGCCGGTGACGGCCGTGCAGCTATCACGCGGCAAGGCCGAAGCGCAGCTGGCGTTCGAGATCGCATTGACGGCGCAAGATGTCGCGCGGCTTGCATCGGACCTGCTGCTCTTCTACACCGATGAATTCGGCTTCGTCCGCTTGCCCGCAAGCTTCACCACCGGCTCCTCCATCATGCCGCAGAAGCGGAACCCCGACGTGTTCGAGCTCATGCGAGGCCGTGCATCGATCGCTCAGGCCGCCTTGCTGGAAATTCTTGGCATCGCGAACAAGCTCCCTTCCGGCTATCACCGCGATTTGCAGCTCATCAAAGCGCCGCTGTTTCGCAGCATCGATGCGTGCGCAACGACTTTGGAAGTCTTGCCCATGGCGCTCGATGGGCTGGAATTCGATTCTGCTAAGATTCGCCTCAATCCGGCGATCCATGCCGCCGAGCGCGCGAATGCGCTGGTGACTGAACAGGGGATCGCCTTTCGGGAAGCGTACCGCCGCGTTGCGGCTGAGCTCGATTCCCCCAAACAGCGTTGAGCGGAGCGAAAATGAATTGGGCAAGGGCTTTGATGAGTATCGCCGCCTCGTGCGGTCTGATGGCTGCGTTACAGGGCGCTGAGCCTGCGGTGAGCACACCGGGCACGGCGCCGGCGGCGCCACCTCCGGCCCCGTCCATCGGCGCGGGACAAGCGAGCTACGACTTCGGCCTGACGCTCGGCGAGAAGCTGCGCATGGCGGGCTTGAGCGAGAATATCGCCATGGACGCCGTCGAACGCGGAGTGCGCGACGGGCTCGATGGCAAGAGAAGCAGCGCGAATGATCAGCAACAGCTCGCGCAGTATGTGCGTTCGGTTCGCGAGAACGTGGCTTCGAAAAACAAGGAGACGGCGCGCGAGTTCCTCGCAGATAACGCTCAGCAAAAAGGCGTCAAGAGCACGCCGAGCGGTCTGCAATATCGAGTGCTCGACAAAGGCGATGCGAACAAGCCCACTCCACAGCCCATCGATCAAGTCGTCGTTCAATATCGAGGCAAGTTGATCGACGGCACCGAGTTCGACAGCTCGTACGGCCGCGGCCAGCCCTCGACGTTTCAGGCGAGCCGGGTCATCAAAGGCTGGCAGGAAGCTCTTGGCATGATGCGCCCGGGCGCGAAATGGCAATTATTCGTGCCGCCTGAGCTCGCTTACGATCTGAATTCACCGTCCGGAATTCCGCCGGGCTCGCTCCTGATATTCGACATCGAGCTGCTCAGTGTGCAAGCGCCGCCCAAGAGCGGCTAGCTTCGTGATCGAGAAGGTCGCATGCATCTCGATCGAGTTGCTTGCTTCGAGCAGTCGGAGGGTCTCGAGGCAAGCCGTCCGCGCTGCCGCCCTGATGGGTCTGGGCACGGGTCTTCTCGCGGCATGTGGGCAGAGCGGCCCTTTGGTATTGCCGGATTCCAAAACGGGCGTCTCCGCAGCGGCAGGCGCTGGAACGGCCGGTACCGCGACGGGCGGCTCATCGCCAACTCGCAACGGCACGTCCACCCATAATCCGGCCACGAGAAGTAGCGCATTGCCTGCACCTGCGCCCTCGCCGACCACCCAGTCACCCGGCTCAGCTCAACCCAGCGAGCCCAAGGACAAAGCACCCGCGCCCTCGCCTACCGGACCTTAGTGCCTTGAGTCTGCGCTGGCGTCTGGCATGAGCACCGCAAAGCTTTTGCTGGTTGACGGCTCGTCCTATCTGTACCGGGCCTTCCATGCGTTGCCGCCGCTCACCAACTCGCGCGGCGAGCCGACGGGCGCCGTGCTCGGTGTGCTCAACATGCTGACCAAGCTCGTGAAGGAAGAGCAGCCGGACCGCGTTGCCGTGGTGTTCGATGCGCCCGGGCGCACATTTCGCGATGATTTATTCGATGAATACAAAGCGCACCGAGCGCCGATGCCCGACGATTTGCGCTCGCAGCTTGCACCGCTCCTCGAAGTCGTCACTGCGCTCGGCCTGCCGATCCTGCGCGTGACGGGTGTGGAGGCCGACGATGTCATCGGCACGTTGGCGCGCCGCGGCGCGGCATCCGGTTACGAAGTGCTGATTTCCACGGGCGACAAGGACATGGCGCAGCTCGTCGCTCCAGGCATCACCTTGGTGAACACGATGACGCAAACTCGCCTCGACCGGGCTGGCGTCAAGCTCAAATTTGATGTGCATCCCGAGCAAATCGTCGACTACCTGGCGCTGGTCGGAGACTCATCGGACAACATTCCGGGCATCCATGGCGTGGGCCCAAAGACGGCGGCCAAGTGGCTCAAGAGTTTCGACACGCTCGATGGGCTCATCGCCAACGCGCACTCGGTCGCCGGCAAGGTCGGTGAGAATTTGCGCGCCGAAATGGCGGCGCTCGAGCTGTCGCGCAAGCTCGCGCTGCTCGACACCGAGCTCGAGCTCGAAGTCACCGCCGACGAGCTCGTCCCGCGCGCGCCGGATGTTCAAACGCTGCGAGCGCTGTACGGCCGATTGGAATTGCGCTC
Organism: uncultured Steroidobacteraceae bacterium; assembly: GCA_964247385.1. GTDB lineage: Bacteria > Pseudomonadota > Gammaproteobacteria > Steroidobacterales > Steroidobacteraceae > TMP-86. The sequence continues at coordinate 32,301 of CAXTUB010000006.1, forward strand.
GTTGTTGCGAGCGCTGGATCCGGAAGGCGCGGCGGAAACCTCCGGCTCCGTGGCCAACCGATCTGCCGGTGCCGCAGCATCGCCCGCACTCACGCCAGCTGCTGCCGGCCCGGCCTTCGCCGTCACGGCGCCTCTGCGCGCACCGCCCGCCGAGCGCCGCTATGAGCAGGTCACCACGCATGAGCAATTGCAGGCATGGATCGAGAAATTGCGCGCTGCGCCGCTGTTCGTCTTCGATACCGCGACGGACCGTCTGGATTACATGCGGGCGCACATCGTGGGTCTCGCGTTGGCCACTGAGCCGAACTCGGCGGCCTACATTCCGCTCACTCATGACTATCCCGGCGCACCGACGCAGCTCGATCGCAGCGCCGTGCTCGATGCGCTCAAGCCACTTCTCGAGGATGCAAGCCGTCCGAAAATTGGACATCACTTGAAGTACGACATGCACGTGCTCGCAAATCACGGCGTGTCATTGGCGGGCGCAGCCTACGATTCCATGCTCGAATCGTACGTGCTCGACAGCGTCGCGACGCGGCACGATCTCGACGCGGCCGTGGAGAAATATCTGGGCTTTCGCACCATCCACTTCGAAGACGTGGCGGGAAAAGGCGCAAAGCAAATCACCTTCAATCAAGTCGAGACCGGCCGCGCCACCGAATATGCGGCGGAAGATGCCGATGTGACGTTGCAATTGCACGAGCACTTTTGGCCACGCATCGCGGCAGAGCCGAGCCTCCAGTCCGTCTACGAGACCATCGAGCAACCGCTCGTGCCCGTGTTGTTCGCCATGGAGCATGCGGGCGTGCTCGTCGATCGAGGATTGCTCAAGGTTCAAAGTAGTGAGCTCGCCTCGCGCATGCTCGAGCTCGAGCAACAGGCCCACGCGGCAGCCGGCACGCCCTTCAACCTCGATTCGCCGAAGCAGTTGCAGCAGATCTTATTCGAGCGGCTGCAAATCCCCGTGCTTCGCAAGACGCCGACCGGCCAGCCCTCGACGGCGGAGGACGTGCTCGAAGAACTCGCGGAAAATTTTCCTCTCCCCCGGCTCATTCTCGACTATCGAAGCGTTGCGAAGCTGAAATCGACTTACACCGATAAGTTGCCGCAGCAAGTCCACGAAAGCAGCGGGCGCATTCACACCTCGTATCATCAGGCCGTTGCCGCGACCGGGCGCTTGTCTTCATCCGATCCCAACTTGCAAAACATTCCGATTCGCACCGCCGCAGGGCGCCGCATTCGCCAAGCCTTCATCGCGCCGCCCGGCCGCGTGCTCGTCGCGGCCGATTATTCACAGATCGAGCTGCGCATCATGGCGCACTTGTCGGGCGATGCCAGTTTGTTGCGCGCATTCGCGGAAGACCTGGACGTGCATCAAGCGACCGCAGCGGAGGTGTTCGAAGTTTCCGTCGAGGCCGTCACGCACGACCAGCGCCGCTCGGCCAAGGCCATCAACTTCGGCCTGATCTACGGCATGTCGGCTTTCGGTCTCGCACGCCAGCTCGGCATCGCACGCGGTCAGGCGCAGCAATATGTCGAGCTGTACTTCAGGCGCTACCCCGGCGTGCGGCGCTACATGGAAGAGACGCGGCGCTCGGCGCGGGAGCGTGGCTTCGTCGAGACCGTCTTCGGCCGCCGGCTCTATTTGCCGGACATCCAGTCCCGCAACGCATCGCTCCGTCAGTATGCCGAGCGCAGCGCCATCAATGCGCCCATGCAAGGCACCGCGGCCGATATCATCAAGCGCGCCATGATCGATGTGCACTCGTGGATCGAGCGCGAGTCACTCCCGGCGCGCATCATCATGCAAGTGCACGACGAGCTCGTGCTGGAAGTGGAAGAGCCTGCCGCATCCACATTGTCAGTCGAGCTGTGTCAGCGCATGTCGCAAGCCGCCAGCTTGTCAGTGCCGCTCAAGGTGGACGTGGGAATCGGAGCCAATTGGGATGAAGCCCATTGACGGAGCGCTAGGGCCGGCGGCCTGCGCCCGCGCATGGAGCGCGCGATCACGGGGGCGGGTGTTTTAGTTGGCTCGCAATGCCTGCGCCACGGGCAGACGTGCGGCGCGCAATGCGGGCAACAAGCCACCAACAATGCCGATCGCAAGCGCAAGCACGATGCCGCTCGCGACGTTCGCGGGCGTTACGCTGAGCTTGAACACGACTTGGGTGAAGTTCGCGCCGAGCGTGTTCACGACATTGCCGTTGAAGAACAGCCAAGCCAGGAGCGCGCCGAGCATGCCCCCGCCGAGCGCAAGCAGCAGGGCTTCGGCCAACACCGAAATCACCACGGGCAGCGCGCCAAAACCCATCGCACGCAACGTGGCGATTTCCAGTTGGCGCGTCGCGACGGCGGAATACATGGTATTGAGCGCGCCGAAGACGGCGCCTGCGGCCATGATGCCGCCGACCACGTACGCGATGAAGAACAGAAGCGTGCTCAACTGCCGGGATTGCTCCGCGTAATAGTCGGTCTCGCGTTTCACATCCACGGACAAGGTTGGATTGGACGTCAGTGCCGCCTTGAGCTCTGGAAACGTTTCGGCTGACTGCAGCCGCAGCACGACGTCCTGAAAGAGATTGCGCCTGAACGCCGACAGCACCGTCTCGTTATCGGCGATGAGCTCGGATTCGTGGACATCGCCGCCGCTTTCAAAAACTCCGACGACGGTCCACTCGCTATTGTGAAGCAGCAAGCGACTGCCGATCTCCAGTCCTTCGAACTGCACAAACGCCGCTCGGCCGACGATCAGCTCGCGCACCGCGCGTCGATGAAGCCGCCCGGCAACGAGGTGAATTTCCGGCCTCAACGCCATGCCTTCCGGGCCCACGCCGCGCAACGTCACATTGGCTTTGGTGCCGGTCTTCTTTTGCTTGAGGTTTACGACCGCGACGATCTCGGCAGAGGCCACGCGTTGGCCGTCGAGCCCGATGGCGACGCCCGCGGCATCCATGATGGTCTGCGTGTTGTCGCGCGAGAGGGTGCTCGTCAGCTCGGCGTTCGATCCGCCGCGCAACACGATGACTCGATCGACGTGGCCGGTGTTGGCGAGCGTGCGTCCAAAGCCCGCCGCCATGGCGAGCACGGACACGAGCACCGCGACCGTCACGGTAATCCCGATCACAATGACGGCGGACAGACCCAGGCGCGCAGGAATGTTGCGCACGTTGTTCGCCGTGACGGCTGCGATTTGATTCCAGAGAGCGCTCAGATTCGCCTGCTCAGCGTCCTGCCAACGCATCCACGATGTTGAGCTGGCGAGCGCGCCACGCCGGCAGTGCGCCGGTGAGCAGCGCCAGGAGGATTGCAATGGCCACGCCTTCAATGAGGACCACGGGCGGCAAGGAGACCACGCCGATGGCGCGCTTCAACGCGGGAAACAGCGCAGTGGCGATGCCGAGCCCCGCCAACGCCGCGAGAATGCACAGCAGCGCGGATTCGACCAGCACCAAGACCCAAACCCTCGTGTCCGTGAAGCCCAGGGTCTTCAACACGGCAAGCTCCGGAATGCGCTCACGCACGGATTGCATGAGGGAGCTGCCGGTGGCGAACAGCAGCGCGAAAAACACGGCGAACAAGATGCGCGTGACGATGAAGTCGATATCGCCCAGTTGCTTGACGAACGCCTGACTGAACTCCTTCTCGGTTTTCGTCTCGGTCTCATCGACCGAGTTGGCGGTCAGCCGATCGATGTCCGCCGCCACCTCGGCCGAACGCGCCGGATCGGCGACGCGCACGATGTACCAGCCGACCCGACCCTTGCCGAAGCTGCGGGCCTCGTCGAAGTAGGCGTAATTGAGGAAGAGCTGATTGGAGATGGCCGGATCGTTGGGCGAGGAATAAATGCCGACGATTTGGAAATCCCAGTCCGAGCTGCCGCCCGCCTTGGTCCAAATCTGGGAATGCAGAGGCACGCGATCTCCGATCTTCCAGCCGTATTGCTTGGCGAGCTCCGCGCCCACGATGGCACCGTCGCGCGTGCGCTTCCATGCTTCCATCTGCTCCGGCGGCAGCTCGTACTCCGGATAAACGTCCAAAAGGCGCTGGGCATCCACTGGAAAGGAAAAAATGAAATTCTTTGGATCGCGGAAATAGCCGGCGAACCAGCTTTGATGCGAGACGCGCTCCACGCCCGGCACGCTTTCGATCCTGGCTTCATGAGCCAACGGGAGCGATTCGGTAAACGCCGTTGCGCTGGAAACGAACAACCGGTTGACGTTGGCGCGGCTCACGGTTGCAGCGAACGCCGCGTCGACGCCTTGGAGCATGCCGAACAACACGAACGCAATGACGATGGACAACAGCGTGAGGAGGGTGCGCACTTTCTTGCGCCACAGCGCCGTCCAAATGAGCGGCAAGAATTTCACGATGGAGCGCTCGACCTGGCGCCGCCGGCGCTCGCGAGCCGGCCCTTGTCCAAATACAAGCGGTGCGATGCGTAGTCAGCCGCCTTTGGATCGTGCGTCACCATGACAATGGTCTTCCCTTGCTCGCGATTCAACTCTTGCAAGAGGCTCAAGATCTCATCCGCCGTATCGCGATCGAGATCTCCGGTCGGTTCGTCGCAAACCAAGAGCGTCGGATCCGACACGAGGGCGCGCGCAATGGCGACCCGCTGGGCCTGCCCTCCCGACAACTCCGCAGGTTTGTGCTTGGCGCGATCGGAAAGGCCCACCACCTCGAGCGCAATGTTCACGTTCTTGCGGCGTTGCGCCGCCGACAGCGACGTCAAAAGAAGCGGCAACTCGACGTTGCGCTCGGCAGAAAGCTGCGGCAACAAATTGTAGAACTGAAACACGAAGCCGACGTGGCGAGCGCGCCACTTCGCCAGAGCAGACGCCGAAAGGGTGTCGACGCGTTCACCCGCCACGACAATTTGCCCCGAAGTGACGGTGTCGAGACCACCGATAAGATTCAAAAGCGTGGTCTTGCCCGAGCCTGAAGGCCCCATGAGCGCAATGAAATCACCAGCCGCAATCTCGAGATTGAGCGAGTGCAATACTTCGATGAGTTGCTTGCCGCGGACATAACGTTTGACGACGTCATGCAATGCGACCAAGGCCGGCATGCTCAATGAGCCGTGTCGACGGTCATCCCGTCTGTCAGTTGGGCCAAATCGCTTACGGCGACGCGCTCCCCTGCCGCAAGTCCCGACTCGATGCGTTGGTCGGCCCCCGAACGGGCGCCCGCGATCACGCGGCGCAACTCGACTTTGTTGCCGTGAATCACAAAGACGTTGGACGCCCCGCTGCTGGATTCCAGCGCGCTGACCGGTACGAGCACGGCGCGGTCCGGCGCGCGATCGGGCCGCGCGTCATCGAGGAATGCGACACGTGCGCCCATGTCCGGCAGCACTCGAGAATCTTTGGCACGAAATCCGATCCGCACCTTGACGGTGGCCTTGCTGCGGTCCGCCGTCGGGATGATGGCAATCACGTAAGCCGGAATTTGCCAGTCCGGATAGGCATTGAGCTTGATGGTGGCAGGTTGGCCCGCATGCACACGAGAGATGAAATTCTCGTTCACGTCGACTTCCACTTCGAGCGAATCCATATCGACAATGGTGCCGATCCCAGTGCGCGTGAAGCCGCCGCCCGCGGAGACCGGAGACACCATTTCGCCGGGCTGCGCCGCTTTTACGGTCACGACCCCCGCGAAGGGCGCGCGGATCAGCGTGTCGTCCAAATTTCGCCTGGCCAGCTCGAGCGCTTTGGCGGCCACCTCGACACTACGGAGGGTGGTGTTGAGCTCCGCGCTCAATCCCTCTTGCGTCGTGCCGGAGGTATCCAAATCGGCCTGACTGACGAAATGGCCTGCAAACAGCGCCTTTTTCCGCTTCAAGTCCCGCTCCGCATTCGCAAGATTCACCCGCACTTGCGCCAGAGTCGCTTTGGAATATTCGTATTGAGCCTGCGCCTCGGCCAGCGCCGCACGCACATTGCTATCATCGAGACGGCCGATCACTGCGCCCTGTTGCACGTGCTGACCTTCCTCGATGAGCACGTCGGTGACCTTCGCGGTGATTTTGGATGAGACCGTGGCTTGTCGCCGCGCGACGACGTAGCCCGACGCGTCAAGCTGCACGCCATCCGTGCCACCATGGCCGCCGCCGACAGCTCGAGCAACCGCCGAATCGACCTTGACCTTGACTGGCCACAGCCACACGGTCAGGAGCACGAGCATCAGAAGAGCACCGACGATTGCCGCGGCTTTTTTCCAAGCAAACGGATTCGATGAGGGCGCACTGGGGCGGTCGATGCGCAGCTGCTCGAGAAGTTTGGTTCGGTCTTGCATTGGGGAACTCAGCACTCGCAGTCTGGCATCTCAGAGCTCGTATGAATCGTGGGCGCTTTCCTACAGACCGAGGCCGCACGCTTCAGTTATATTATTTCTCATGTTGATTGAACTTTCGGTCGGGAGCTTTCTCTAAACACGGTGAGCGGCTAGGACGCTCCCTGTTCTTCTCCCTGAACAGGAATCAGACCCGGTTGTCATCCCCATGCCGGGTTGGTCTGCCCCGATGGATGCGAAAGCTCCATCGGGGCTTTTTTTTTCAACGCTCATTGCCCGCTGCGCGCTCATCCTATGCTGCCGCGCGCTCATTTTCCGCTGCTGCGCACTCATTCTTCGCGGTGCACAAGCTCATGTCTTGAGCCAGGTGTCGACCACCTCGCGCGCGGTGTCGATGCCAATGTGCTCACGCGCGGAAAAAAGTTGCGCGGTGATCGCGGTGTCCTCGCATGCGGCGCGCGTTTCGCGCAGCACGCGCTGCGCATCGCTTCGATTCAACTGATCCGCTTTACTCAAGAGCACGTGAGCGCTGCGATCTCGCGCCAGCATCCATTCGAGCAAGACGGCATCCTCCTCTTTGAGTCCGCGCCGGCTGTCGACGATGAGCACCAGGCCCACGAGAGATTCCCGTTCGTTGAAATAGGTCTGCATCAGTTCGAGCCAGCCGGCGCGCACGCGCTGCGGCACCTTGGCATAACCGTACCCAGGCAAATCAACCAGCCGCTGATGCGCGTTCCACTCGAAGAAATTGATGAGCTGCGTGCGTCCTGGCGTGCGGCTCGTGCGCGCCAACCCCGTGCGCCCCGCAATTGCATTGATGGCCGATGATTTTCCTGCATTGGACCGCCCGGCAAATGCCACTTCTGCACCCGTATCTTCGAGAAATTGAGAGTGCGTCGCGGCGCTCGTGATGAAGCGGACATTTCGGTCGTTGGTGTACAATTTCCACATCATGATCGAGACTCGACTCGCTGCGTTAGCCATTTTGATGTTGCTCGCAATCCAAGACGCCGCGGCGGCCGGCAGTGCCGAGCAGGGCCAAGCCAAGTCCGCCGTGTGTGCCGCCTGTCATGGCCTCGATGGCAACAGCGTCAATCCCGAGTGGCCCAGCCTTGCCGGGCTCGGCGCCGATTACATCGCCACGCAGCTCAAGAACTTCAAGGACGGCAAGCGCAACAATCCCATCATGACGCCCAACGCAATGCCTTTGAGCGATGACGACATGGCAGATCTCGGGGCGTACTTCGGCGCGCAGCGCAATCACGGTCTCGAGGCTGATCCTTCCTTTTGGGAAGCGGGTCAAAAATTGTTTCGCAGCGGCGATAAGGAGCGCAACATCCCAGCATGCATGGCGTGTCACGGCCCGGCGGCCCGCGGCAATGAAGCTGCGAAGTTTCCCGCGCTGCGCGGCCAGCATTCGGTTTACACGGCCAAGCAATTGCAAGACTACGCCTCGGGAGCGCGTCTAACCGGGCCAAATAACATCATGCCGACCATCGCCAAGCGGCTTTCGAGCGACGACATCCGCAATGTCGCTGCGTATGTGCAGGGGATCCGCTGAACATGCGCGTGCTCCGCAGCGCCGCACGCGCGGGTCTGTTGCTCACACTGAGTTGCTGCTTGACCGTCGCCGGGTGCTCGAAGCGCACACAGGGTCCGGAAAGCGCTCTTTCCTCTCCGCCCGCGGCAGCTCCCGCGAAAGCGCCGGAGACGCCGGCGGAAGTCAAGAAAGAAGTCACCAAGTCCGCGCGGCTCAACGAGGATGGCTCACAGACGCTGGAAGAAAATACGGGCGATACCGCTTCTCGAAATCCGCTGCTGGCGGCGGTGGCGAGCGGGCTTGCTCCGGTGGCCGCCGCCGCTGCCGCGCCCTCGGCCTGGAAAGAGGGCACCAATTACACGCGGCTCGTTCCGGCTCAGCCCACCAGCGCAAGCTCCGATCAGGTCGAAGTGCTGGAAGTGTTTTGGTATGGCTGCGCGCATTGCAACGCGCTCGACCCCCTGGTGGAAGCATGGAAGAAGCGCAAGCCCGCTTACATCAAGTTCATGCGGGTGCCCGTGATGTGGGACAACGATGTGCATCGATCGCACGCTCGGCTTTTCTACACGCTCCAGGATTTGGGCAAACTCGAGCAACTGCACCCGCTCGTGTTCAAGGAAATTCACGTGAATGGCGACCCTCTCGCCGGTGCCGACCCGGCCGAGAGCGAGAAGATGCAGTTGGCTTTCGCGCGCCGCGTCGGTATTTCGCAAGAAGATTTCACCAAGACTTACCATTCATTCAATGTGGAAACCAATCTGCAGCGCGCCGAGCAGTTGACCCTTCGTTATCGCGTGACCGGCGTGCCCACGTTTGTCATCAATGGGAAATACATCGCGGATGTCGGCACGGCCGGCGGTCCCGATAAAATTTTCAGTCTGATCGATGACCTGGCAGCGCAGGAACACGCGCGCTGAGCACCGGCTAGCCCGGTCGACTTTCCGGGCGCCCGCAGGGCCATGCTGAGGCTTTTCTCCGCGACTTCGCGCGGTTTGAAGACGTTGGACGGCCGCGGCGATGGCATTCCGCCCGGAACCACTTGGGTGGATTTGCTCGAGCCCACCGTCGATGAAGAGAAGCGCATCGAAGCGGCGCTGGCCATCGATGTGCCCACGCGCGAAGAAATGAGCGAGCTCGAGACCTCGGCTCGGCTCTACGAGGACGAGGGTTGGCTTTTCATGACGGCCACGCTCGTCATCAAGATCGACACCGCCAATCCGCGAACTTCGCAGGTCACATTTATTTTGGGGAAGGATGTGTTGGTGACGAACCGCTATGCCGACCCGGTGCCATTCGCGCGCTTCGTCTCCTACGCAGAAAAGCATCCGAGCGCATGCTCGTCGCCTGGCGTACTGCTCAACGGCCTGCTCGAAGCCGTCGTCGATCGGCTGGCAGAGCTTCTGGAGAAGATCGGCGCCGAGCTGGATGCGACCTCCAATGAGATCTTCGCATCGAATGGGTCCGCGCCGGCACGGCGCAATTTCAATCGTGTCCTGGCGCGCGTAGGCTCCAGCGGCGATGTCATTTCGAAAGCGCGCGAGAGCCTGGTGAGTTTGGGTCGTCTGCTTGCATTCCTGCATCAAGCGTCCCAGCTCATCATGCCGGAAGAGCCGCGCGCCAAGAGCCGCACCATTTCGCGCGATGTGGCCTCGCTCAGCGACCACGCCTCATTCCTTGCCAACAAGGTCACCTTTCTCCTCGATGCCACGCTCGGCATGATCAACATCGAGCAGAACAACATCCTGAAGATTTTCTCGGTGGTGACGGTCATGCTGCTACCGCCTTCGCTCTTGGCGGGCATTTTCGGCATGAACTTTCACAGCATGCCCTTGATCGCGAGACCGCAAGGTTTCGCGCTCACCATCGGCTGCATGCTGATTTCCATGCTGGTTCCCTATCTGTATTTCAGGCTGAAGGGCTGGCTGTAGTTTTTCGTCGCCCTCGAGCGGCGCCTACCCAACAAGATGATGCGCGCTCAGAGGCTCATTTGTGTCGGCGCCTTACTCGGTGTCGTCGCAGCGCAAGCCCGCGCCGCCAAGCTCGACATCATCATGGATGGATTGAGCGATGAGCTGGCCGCGGCCGTGCGCTCCAATCTCACGCTGCAGAACTATACTTCCCGTGATGTGACCTCCGGCGAGGTGCGCCGGCTTCTTCCCGATTCGAGCCATGAGATCAAGACCTCGCTCGAGCCCTACGGCTACTACAACGTAGTCGTTTCGAGTCGCGTGATATCGAAAGCAAGCGGCCTCACCGCGACCTTTCAAGTGACGCTGGGCGAGCCTGTCAAGGTCGATCGAGTCAATGTGCAGGTGCGCGGCGAAGCTTTGGCGCGGCCCGCCGTTGCGCGCGCGATTCAGCGTTTCAGGCCGCGCACGGGCGATGTGCTGGATCACGGCCGTTATGAGGCCAGCAAAGATGCTCTGGCTCAGGCGTTATTGAACGAAGGCTTCTTGCGTGCGGCCGCGACGCGCCATCGGGTGGAGGTCTCGCGCGCCGCCAACACCGCGGCAGTGGATCTCGAGTTCGACAGCGGCCCGCGCATGCGCTATGGGCCGGTGAGATTTCACGGCAGTCAATTCAGGCCCGATTTTCTTCAGCGCTTCGTACCTTGGAAGGCGCATGATTTCTACTCGCCGGAAGAGGTGCTGCAACTGCAACAACGGCTGGTCGATGCCGATTATTTCGCCACCGTGTCAGTGCAGCCCGACCTCACGCAAGTGCAGCAGCTCGAAGTTCCCATCGATGTCGAGGTGGCGCCCGCGAAGCGCACGGTCTATACCGCAGGCGTGTACGTCAGCACCGATACGGGGCCCGGCGCGAAAGTGGGCATGCAACGGCGCTGGATCAACGATCGCGGCCACAAGCTCAACGTAGATCTCGATATCGCGCAGCGGGTCAAATCGATCGGCACGACTTACTCGATTCCGCTGCCCGGACCCAACGAGCGAAGCCTGAACTTCGGCGTGAGTTATCGCGATGAGAACACCGATACCAGCAAAGCGCGCACCGAGCGCATTCTCGCCAACGAGTCGCGTACATGGCGCGGCTGGACTCGAACGATTGGGCTGCAATCTTTGAACAGCACCTTCAAGGTGGCCGACGAATACAACACATCGAAGCTGCTGTTCGCCGAAGCCACGTTGTCCAAGAAGAAAGTCAACGACCTATTCTTTCCGCGCAAGGGCTTTTCGTTGGCTTTCGGCCTCCGCTCGGCGCCAGAGTCCGTGTTTTCCGATACCAGCTTTACTCAAGGCACCTTGGATGCGAAGTGGATCCGGTCATTGTCCAGGCGCGACCGGCTATTGATTCGTGCGTCGCTCGGCGCGTTGGCGGTGCAAAAATTCGATGCGTTGCCTCCCGAGCTGCGCTTCTTCGCGGGCGGCGACCGCTCCATTCGCGGCTTTGACTATCAAGCGCTGGGCACCACCAACTCCGCGGGCAAAGTCATTGGCGGCACGTATCTGACGGTGGGCAGCGTAGAGATCGAGCATTACTTCTGGCGCGAGTGGGGCGCCGCGCTGTTCGTGGACGGAGGTGATGCGTTCCGCACGGGCGAGTTCGACTTAAATCTCGGCGCGGGTCTCGGCTTACGCTGGCGCTCGCCGGTCGGCGTGGTGCGAGTTGATGTGGCAAAGCCCGTGAAGAGCGATCTGGCGCATTCGATCCGGCTGCACATTTCGATCGGCGCGGACTTGTGAGCGCACCGGTCGGCGATCCGGCACGACGCGCGTCCAAACGCTGGATCCTCGCGATTGCGGCGATTCTTCTGATTCTCGTCGGGGCCTTGGGTTGGCTCGTGCGAACACAGTCCGGCGCGCGCTGGGCGATCACGCGGGTGCAAAGCATTTTGAGCGGCAAGCTCGCAGTGCGCGAGCTGCGCGGCACGCTGTGGGGTCCGGTGGACCTATCGCACCTGCGATGGTTCGACGCGGCTTCCGGGGTCGAGGTGCAAATCGAGCGAGCACAACTGCGATGGCGCCTGAAGCACGCATGGCCGCTCGCCCTCGAAGTCGAGGCGCTCTCGACGCGCGGCGTCGACGTGCACATCTTCGCGCACCCTCCCAAGCCGCCCTCGCCCCCGGTCTCGCTGGCCGCGCCCTTCGATCTATCGATCAAACGCTTGGCGCTCGAGCGCGGCCGCGTGCGTTTGGGCGATGAGCAAATTCTGGTCATCAACTCCGCGCAGCTCGCGGCGCACTGGACTGACGCCGGAATTTCCATCGAGCAATTCGTGCTCGACTCGCCCGATGGCCGCATCCAACTCAACGGCACGGTGGGTCGTGAGCCCCAATACGAAGGCCGAGCCGACGGCGAGTTTCATTGGCGAATCGGCGAGAGGCTGATTGCCGGGAGCCTCGCCGCATCGAGCCGCGGGCAGACACTGCGAAGCGAAGTTCGCTTGAGCGAGCCCTTTGCCGCGCAAATCTATGTCAACTTGGGCGAGAGCGAATCGCTCCCATGGTCGGCTTCGGTCACGGTGCCCCGCTTCGACCCGCGCAAGGGCTTATTGCCCGATGCGGCCATCGAAAGTCTCGCCGCCACATTCGAAGGCCGCGGCACGCGCTCCACGGCAGAGCTGCGCGGGCAAGCCACCCTCAACGGCAAGACCGTGTACTTCGAGCCTTTGAGCGGCCGCATTCGAGGCAGCATTCTCTTTCTCGATCAGCTGACTCTCTTGGACCCACAACGCCGCGGCTCGCTCCAAGCATCGGGCGAGATTCGCCTGCCCGATTCGGCAGCCGGCCAAGCGCTCAGCGCAAAATTGCAGATGAGCTGGCGCGATGTCTCGCTGCCGCGCGAATGGGTGGGACAACCGCTGCGAAGTCATGGACAGCTCGCCGCGCAAGGCACGTTGCAAAACTTTGCCGCCAAGGGTGCATTTGCGCTCGGCCCGCCGGGGCGCTTGGCCAACATCGACGTCGACTTGACCGGCACGCCGCAAGAAATTTCCATTCGCCGCGCGCGGATTGATGAGCATACGGGAGAGCTCGACGTGCGCGGCCAAATCTCGCTCAAGCCGCAGATCGGCTGGAAACTTCACGCGCAAGCACGACGCTTCGATCCGGGGAAAATCTTTGCGGGCTGGGGCGGATCCATACAGCTCGATCTGGATTCGAGCGGCCGCATGACTGCGCAAGGACCGGATGGAAATCTCGAGCTGCACGAGTTGTCGGGCCGTTTGCGCGGCCGCACCGTCGCGGGACGCGCCTCGCTCAGCATCGATCCGCGTCAAGTTCTGGCAGGCTCTGCGCAACTGCAATCCGGTCAGAGCGCATTTGAGCTCAGGGGGCGGCGCGGCGATTCGCTCGATCTCGATCTGAAATTTCGCATTGCATCGCTCGATGATTGGATTCCGAAAACTTCCGGCAGCGCACGCGGCGACTTTCACGTCGAGGGCCACTGGCCGCTGCTCGCGGTCCGCGGCTCAGCCGATGGCGAAAGCTTCGTATTCGGGCAGAACACCATGAAGTCACTGCACATCGATGCGCAGCTGCAAAATCCACGCGCACCTCGAGGCATGCTGCGATTGAGCGCAAAGCAAATCGACGCCTCTGGATTCAATTTCAATGAAGTGAATGCAGAGCTTGCCGGCGACGAGCATGCGCATGCACTCTCGTTGGCGGCCAGGGGCGAGCCCCTCAGCGTCGATCTGAAGCTGCATGGCGCTCGTGCCGGCGCCGAAGGCTGGAGCGGCAGCCTCGATGCGCTTGGAATCCGTGTGGCCGGCATCTCTCCGCTGGCGTTGCGCAACCCGGTCGAGGTGAGCTGGTCGCCGCAAAAATTCAGCGTGGCGCTCGCATGTCTGTCCGGTGAGCGCATCGGTGCATGCCTGCAAGCGGATCAAAGCCAAACGCGCGAGTTGCATGCGAGCTTTAGCCTCGAGCATTTGCCGCTCGGCATCGTTGCGGCGCTCGCGGCGCCGACGCTGCCCGTCACCATCGAGGCGGTCATCGAGGGCCAAGGCCATGTGCGCCGCGCCCCGGACGGCGCGTGGTTCGGCGAAGCCCATGTCAGTTCTCCGGTCGGGCAGATTTCCGAAGCGGGCGGTGTGCCCACAGACGACGCATCGGATGCGCTGCTGACGTATCGCAACTTCCGCCTCGACGCAACGCTCGCCGGCGATACCGCGAGCGGCGCAGCCAACGCCGAGCTCAATGAACGAGGCTCGTTGGATGCGAAAGGCACGCTGAGCGCCCTGCGCAGCGCAGCACCAAGCATCGCGGGCCAAGCCAAGCTTTCGCTTCCCGATTTATCGCCCGCCGGGTTGTTCCTTCCGCAACTCGCCAACGTGCGCGGCCGCGGCGATGCCAGCGTGCAACTCGCCGGCGCGCTCACCGCGCCGCAAGTCACAGGCTCGATCAATCTTGCGCAATTGTCGGCCGATGTGCCTCAAGTTGGCATTGCTCTTCGAGACGGCGAACTGCACGCGGCGCTCTCAGGAATGGACGGCATCGAGGTCACCGGAAAAATCACGTCCGGCGACGGCAGCGTGAGCATCAGGGGTCACTCGGATCGGGCGAGCGCGCTCAAGCTGAACGTCACGGGGAAGAGCTTTACCGCCGCGAATTTACCGGGAGCCAAGGTGATCATCGATCCTGAGCTTAAGTTTGCGCGCTCGAGCGATCGTATGACTCTCGACGGCACAGTGGCCATACCCACCGCCGACATTGATTTTTCGAAGCTGCCGCGGCAAGGACGAGCGCAGAACGCATCCCCCGACGTCGTCGTGATCGATGATGCCAGTACAGCCGCGCAGGCGGCAAAAAAAATCCCTCTCGAAGTGAGCGTCACCGTTTCGTTGGGCAGCAAGGTGAGCGTCGTGGGCTACGGTCTCGATGCGAAAGTGACGGGCCTCCTCAAAGTGCATGAAGTCGAGGATGAAGACACCACCGCGAGCGGTGAGCTCGGGGTGTCGGGCAAGTACAAGGCCTACGGGCAAGACCTCACCATCGAGCGAGGCCAGATCTATTACGGCGGACAGCGTATCGACGATCCGCAGGTGAACCTGGTTGCGACCCGCACGGTGCAAAACGTCGTCGCCAAGCTATCGGTCACGGGCAGCGCAAAAAAACCCATCCTCGAAGTCACCGCCGACCCCGCCATGCCGCAGACCCAAGCGCTGTCTTATCTCGTGACGGGCAAGCCGTTGAGCGAAGTCGGCAGCGGCGAAGGCGACCTGGTGCAATCCGCGGCGCGCTCGCTCGGCGGCGCCGCCGGCAACCTTCTGGGCAAGAGTCTGGGCAAGCGGCTCGGCATCAGTGAAATTGGCGTTGAAGACAGTGCCGAGGCCGGCGGCTCTGCCTTCACGGTCGGGCAATATCTATCGCCGCGCTTGTACTTGAGCTACGGCGTGGGAATTTTCGAGCCGGGCCAGGTCGTCACGCTGCGCTATCGCATCAGCAAACGCTTTTCTCTCGAAGCCGTGCAAGGCACCTTGAGTCAGCGGGCCGGCGTCAATTACCGGGTGGAGAAATAGCGCGCATGTCGAGCGCCGCGGTGAGCGCATGAGCGCGCTTGAGCCGAGTCAGATGTCCAACGAGCCTGCGCCGAATCGCGCATCCCACATCATCGCGCCCGGATTACAAGTGTTCGTGTTTGCGCTGTTCTTCATCTTTGGCGGAATCACCAGCCTCAACGATGTGTTGATTCCCAAGTTGAAGGGCTTGTTCACCTTGACCTATCGAGACGTCATGCTGGTGCAGACAGCGTTCTTCCTGGCGTATTTTCTCGTTTCGCTCCCGGCCGCCTCACTCGTGAGCAAATGGGGCTATCTGCGCACCGCGGTGGCCGGCCTTTGCATCATGATGGCGGGGTGCCTCCTGTTCGTACCCGCGGCCACATCCGCTACGTTCGGCATGTTTCTGACCGCGCTGTTCGTGTTGGCGTCGGGCATCACCATCGTCCAGGTGGTCGCCAACCCTCTCATCTGCATGCTCGGACCGCCCTCGACCGCTCACAGCCGGCTGACCTTCGCTCAAGCATTCAACTCGCTGGGCACTACCCTCTTTCCGTACTTCGGATCCATTTTGATTTTGGGGTCTCTCGCGCCTGGGTCGGGCGACTCCACGCTCGCAACGCCTGCTTCGCAGACTGAGCAGATATCGCACGTCATCGACACCGCCTATTGCGCTCTGGCTGCGATCATCGGCGTGGTTGCATTCGTCGTGTGGTCGCAACGCAAGCGGTTGCACGAAGCTCATGATCCACACATCAATCCATTGCACGCTGCCGGTCTACTGCGCCGGCCGCGCTTTGCCGCGGGCGTTGCGTCCATTTTTTTCTACGTTGGGGCCGAAGTCGCCATCGGCTCTCTCATCGTCAATTATCTAATGCAGCATGACGTGCTTGGCCTGACGGCGGAGGCCGCAGGCAAGCATGTGCCGCTGTACTGGGGCGGCGCCATGCTCGGACGTTTCATCGGTGCGTATTTGCTGCGAATCTTCTCGCCCGGCAAGGTGCTTGCGGCGTTTGCGGCGGGAGTGATAGGCCTGCTGCTCGTATCCGCACAAACCGCCGGCGCCGTGAGCGCTTACTCATTGCTTGCCATCGGGCTGTTCAATTCGATCATGTTTCCCACGATCTTTTCCCTCGCCAGCGAAGGCCTGGGAAAGCGCGCCTCTGAAGGGTCCGGAATCATCTGCATGGCCATTGTCGGCGGCGCCGTCGTGCCGCTGATGACCGGTCACATCGCCGATGTGTGGACCTTGAAGGCCGCCTTGCTGATTCCAGCGTTGTGCTACGCCGCCATACTCGCATACGGCGTTTTCACGCGGCGCAGTGTTGAAGCCGAGCAGACCGAATTCGCGCAGTGAGAGCCGCTGGAATCTTGCCGCAACTTTGCAAGCGCTCCTGGCGCGAAGCTCGGCTAATCGTGTGGCGAAATTTCGCTCAACAACAAACGAATTCTTTTGAGCCTGAGCAAGTGGGCCGCCCTGATATAGAGGCCAAATTTTTTCCGACCAGCGCTCACTAATTTGAAGAGTGCTTTATACCTAGGCTGACCTCCGCTTGCGCAGTAGGCCAACTTCAACGCATCACAGAGAATCGCGCCCGGCAATTTATAAAGCCGCGAGCGCATGAAGAAGGGATCGTGAACCCGGACCTTGAAACTCTCATCGCGCACCAGCAGCCAGGTTGCAATGCGCTCCATGACAAACACTTTCATCTGAGCGTCTCGGCGGCCGCGATACGACGTGCTCTGCCGTAGCTTTTCGCCGAGCTCATCATGACGTTCAGCGATGGCAAAGAGCTGCTCAGTGACGGCCAACCACGCACGCCAGAACCTCGGCTTCGCAATGACGTAATTGGAATAGACCTCGTTCTGCGAATGAGTCACCAGCTCATGCAGGTCGGTCGGCTCGCCGATCAGCGAAAAGAATGTTGAGGCGATCTCCAGGAGGCCTGGATGGCACGCATTGCCATACTGAAAGACGTTCCAGTAGTAGGCGGTGAAATGCAGGCTCGGCGTGAGCAGCACCACGTCGGTGGTCGCCCCCGCGCTGTTTAAAAAATCGACCGCCGCCGCGCCGCTGAGATTGGTCTTTTCCTTGAAGCGCGGCGATACGAAACCGTAGAAAGCCTCGTCATCCAATGAGGTGCTGAGCAAGAAATTGCGGATCGGCCAATATTCATACCAGTCCAGCCGCTCGCACGCGGAGTTGTCGAGCACGTGAAACGCGGGATCCTGATCCTCTCTTTTCGAATAATGCGTCTTGATCTGGTAGATGAAACTCTTTGCCATGGAGGGTCCAATGACTGTGTCCGTACCGGCTCCCCAGCCATTGATGATGAACCCGTGGCCGGCCGCCGTCATCCGCCGGTCGAAACTGGGGGAGAGGGGGCGTCGCTCTTGCTCAAGTTCAGCGCGTGGGCGAGGTCTTGTTCATCAGGCCCCACGAGTCGCAGCAGGCGGCCGGACGCATCGATCAAGGCAATCGTCGGGATGTCGCGAATGCCGAAGGCGCGGAACAACACTCCGGATTTGTCGAGCGCGAGCGGAATAGTCACCTTGTGCTTCCGTTGATAGTCGGCGAGGTCTTCAGGGGTGGCCCAAGGCCCGCCCGCAATTCCAATCCAGTCAATGGATTTGTTCGAACGAGCGAGCCGTTCGATCGCCGCTCGCGTTCGGGCGCAGCCCTGAGCGGTTTGGGGACGCGTTTTCTCTAGATACCACTCGCACCAGCTGGAGAAAAACTGGACGGCGCGAAGCCGGCCCGATTGATTTTTCCCCAGAGCGACCGAAGCGCCGGCCGTAGTCGTCACTGTCCGCTCGCCGACCCGCTCTCCAACCTTGATCACCCGCTCTGTGCTCTGCGCAGTGGCGACGGCGGCTGCGCCCGCGGGTTTGCTTAGGGCATTGTTGATCGCCGCGCTCAGCGCTGCATTTTCGGCGTGCCCAAGGTAGGCGAATCGCCCGTCCCGACCGATCAAGACATGCTGTGGCGTCACGTTCAAATGAAAGAGTGCACCGAGACGGCCGTCGTCCATCACGATCGGCATCCTCAACCCATATTTTTCCCGGAGCCTACGCGCCGACACTTCATCATCACTGAGTCCAACATTAAGAGCGATGACCTGCATCTTACCGCCCATCGTTTCATAGACTTTTTCAAAGGCCGGCATTTGCTGACGGCAAGGCACGCACCACGTAGCCCAGAACTTGATGTAGACGGGCTTGTGCCCGTAGATCTTCCCTAAATCGATGGTCTCGCCATCGATCGTCTTCATTACCGCCACGGGAGCAGGCTGACCGATGACTTGACGAGCGGCAGTCCGCGCCAAATCCTCACCTGACGTCTCGTACGCCGGATCTTCTCGGGTGTCCGCGACGTTGATGTCATCCAGATTGGTCTTCGTGGGTGTTTGCGCCCCCAGCTCGCAAGCCGCGAATAGCCCGATAGCGGCAACCGTTGCAACGATCGGTCTTTGCGGCCTCATGGTCTCCTCTTCACGGTGGATTTGCCGCAGACCTGCTCGATTCAACGGGTAAGCTACTTCAATGGCTTTGCAGCGGCGTCTGGTGTGAGCAGCGCCTTTTCAGTGCTGTCGACGACAAACACCGCGAGCACTTTGGCGGGCTCCGTCTTGCTCACATTTTCAGCCAACACGTGATGCGCGCCGGGACCTTCAGACCAGCTCTCACCGGCATGGTAGGTCTTGGCAGGCTCTCCCTCCACTTGGCTACGAATTGCGCCTTGCAGAACGTACACGTATATAAAACCAGATGCAGGATGGCGATGCGGGGCCGCCACGGTGCCTGGCGGAAACGACACCTCCACGGCGATCAATGATTTACCGGGCACGTTGGGTAATTCATGACTAAATTTTGGCTCGACCGACTCACCGGCTATCGCAAGGGGCCCGATCGTGAGCAGCACGCCCAACGCCAAGAAAATAGGTGTCATTTTCATCGTCGGTCTCCTGCCAATGTCAGCAATGGTTTTGAGTGTGTCAGCGATGTCCCCGGTATCAATCGTCAACGATGTGCCAAGGTAGGACCCTTAATCGAGAGCGCGCCCGACTGGATTCGAACCAGTGACCTTCGGCTTCGGAGGCCGACACTCTATCCAGCTGAGCTACGGGCGCATGCGTCGAGCGCGAATGGTACCGTATACTGGCGCCTCGGTTCTTCGAGGCACAACGGCGGATATTCGTGGCGAAAAAGCAGGACTCGGACACTCACTTCTTCAATTCATTCAGTCTCGTTTTGGGGGTTCTCATCGCGTTCGCCATCGTGCTATTTGCACTGGCGCGCGTCATCGGCGGGAATGCGCAAGCGCGCAACGTCGAGATCGAGCCTTTGCGGCTGAAGTCGGTGCAGTCGAACATCGAGCCCGTGGCTCACGTTGCGATTGCGGGCAAGGACAATGCGGCGCTGGCGCAGCTCGAGTCCGGCGCCGGCGCCGCGGTGCCTGCTGCCGACATCCCGGCGGATGGGGCGGCGGCCTATGCCAAGATCTGCTCGTCGTGTCACGCGACGGGAGTCGCCGGCGCGCCAAAGATCGGCGATCATGCGGCGTGGGGCCCGCGCATTGCACAGGGCAAGGACGTGCTCTACTCGCACGCCATTGCCGGCTTTCACGGCAGCAAGGGCGTGATGCCGGCGCGCGGCGGAACCACCTGGCCGGATGAGATCATTCGCTCAGCCGTTGACCATATGGTGTCGTTGAACAAATAACGACTGACCAACGACGGAAGTTATTGCGCCGTCGCGCGATCCAAACTACGCCAGTTGATGGCCTCGGCCAGTTGCGCCGTGCCGATGCGCTCGCACCCCGCCAGGTCCGCACAAGTTCTCGCAATTCGGCGAATGCGATCGTAGCCGCGCGCTGAAATTCCAAGCCGCGCCATGGCGTGCGCCAACAACGCCTTGCTTGCACGATCAAGCGCGCACATCTCGTTCATCTGAAGACCCGTGAGGCGGCTGTTGAGGCGCCCCTGGCGTTTCAGTTGAATGGCCCGCGCGGCCGCAACGCGCGCCGCGATGACGTGGGAAGATTCGCCCACGTGTTGATCTGACGACAAATCATCGAATGGAATCGGCGCCAGCTCGATGTGCAGGTCGATGCGATCAGCCATTGGCCCAGAAAGTTTAGAGCGGTATCTCCTGACGTGCTCGGGCGTGCATCGGCACGCACGCCGAGAGTCACCCAAGAATCCGCAGGCGCATGGATTCATTGCGGCGACCAGCAGAAACTCGGCCGGGAATGCGGCACTGCGTTTCGCGCGTGAAAGAACGATGCGGCCGCTTTCCATGGGCTCTCGCAACGCCTCGAGCGCGTCGCGTGAAAATTCCGGCAACTCATCGAGAAACAATACCCCGCGATGCGCCAGGGCGATTTCTCCCGGCTTGAGTTGCGCGCCGCCGCCGATCAAGCTGGCGAGCGATGCCGTGTGCTGCGGCTGCCGAAACGGGGGCGATGCACGCAAAGGCGGCGGCGTGCCCGCAAGCGATGCGATGCACGCGACTTCCAACGCTTCAGCGGCCTCGAGCGGCGGAAGGATCGAGGGCAAACGTTCCGCCAGCATGGTCTTTCCCGTTCCGGGCGGGCCTACCATGAGCGCGGCGTGCGCCCCGGCCGCCGCGATCTCGAGTGCGCGCTTCGCCGCAGTCTGCCCCTTCACATCGGAAAAATTCTTGGCCGCTTCCTCCCGTGCATCCGCCGCGGCGCTGTGCGCGCAGGCCTGCGAGAGGGCAACTTGCCCATTCAAATATGCGCATACGTCGCCGAGTGACGTCGCGAGCATGATGTTCATGCCGCCGGCGGCGGCCGCATCGCCCGAGTTGGCCTTTGGAATAATGAGCGAGCGCTGCGCGCGCGTGCCGAGAACCAGCGCGGGCAACAGCTTCGGCGTCGAGCGCAGCTCGCCGCTCAGTGAGAGCTCGCCGTAAAGTTCGACCTGCGCGCTCATGACCCCCGGCACCCGTTGGCTCGCGGCAAGAATGCCGACTGCAATGGGCAGATCGAACCGGCCGCCGATTTTGGGCACGTCGGCGGGCGCCAAATTGACCGTGATGCGCCCTGCAGGAAATTCGAAGCCGCTATTCAACAGCGCAGAGCGCACCCTCTCTTTGCTTTCTCGCACCACGACCTCGGGCAAGCCGACGATGTGGAATGCGGGCAGCCCAGCGCCCAAATGAACCTCTACCCGCACCAGCGGCGCGTCGAGCCCGTCGGAAGAACGGCTGAGAACCGTGCTGACCACCGGCGATTCCATATGCACGAGGCCGCCGCCGATGAAGAACGATACAGGCCGGCGAGTTACAGATTGCTTTCCAATGCTTTGAGGCGCTCCTCAAGCTCTTTGAGCCGCGCCGTGGTTCGCTCGAGCAACGCGGCTTGCACGTCGAACTCTTGTCGGTTGACGAGATCGAGTTTGCCTAGCTGCGCCTGTAGGACCGCTTTGAAATTGGCTTCCATTTCCCGGCCGAACGTTTTGAGCGACTCGGGCACCGAATCCGCAAGCCGCTTCGATAAGTCATCGAAGTATTCAGGACCAAAATTTTTCATGAGCCGCCCTGTGAGTAGGCATACCGTGATTTGCTGACCCGCTCCGGTGCGCTGGGGGACCCGAGGTACACCTAAGCCATTGTTTTCCAATATGTGCATGATATGGCACGAAAAGTGCTTTCGCGAACTTGAGAAACGGGTGGAGTGGCGCAGTTATGCCGAGCCCATTTTCTGGCAGAGGCGCCCTGCTGTGTTGCTTTTCCCGCTGCTAGACTGGCGTCAAAGCTTCACTAATCCTGGACTGGAGTCTTGCCCGATGAAAATGGTCGTCGCCATCATCAAGCCGTTCAAATTGGACGATGTACGCTCGGCCCTTGCCGAGGTAGGGATTCAGGGGATTACCGTGACCGAAGTCAAAGGTTTTGGCCGCCAAAAAGGCCACACTGAGCTCTATCGTGGCGCCGAGTACGTGGTCGATTTCTTGCCCAAGGTCAAGCTAGAGTTAGCGATCGACGACGAGCAGGTCGACCGTGTGGTCGAAGCCATCACCGAGGCGGCGCGCACGAGCAAAATTGGCGACGGCAAGATATTCATTCTCGATCTCGGCCAGGCGGTCCGGATTCGCACCGGCGAGTCCGGTTCGCGGGCTTTGTAGATCGTCGGCGCGTAACTGGGAGCATGCAATGAAAAGGCTCGTGCTATTCGCAGCGCTGTGCGTGGTCAGCTCGACATCGTTTGCGGTGGTGTATCGATGGACCGACGCGCAAGGAAAAGTGCAGTATGGCGATCGGCCTCCCGACGGGGTGCAGGCTGAGCTGGTCTCTCTGCTCACGGCGCACAGCAATTCAACGCCCGCACGTTCCACCGGCGTTTCCGCTTCCAAACTCACGGCAACCACCACGCCCACGGCAGCCGCCAAGCCGAGCGATGATGCGGCGAAGAAAGCCGTGGCGGAAGACGTGGCGGCGGCCAAGCAAAAGCAATGCACCGAAGCCAAGGAGCGTTATCGCGTGCTCATCGAAGGGCGTCGGCTGTACCGCAACGGCAAAGACGGCGAGCGGGAATATTTGACGAGCGAACAGATCGACTCCGAGCGGCTGAACGCGAAACGCGACCTCGACGTCGCATGCAACGGCGCCGACTAGACTGCCGACACTGAACACGGGATTGATCGGCCTTGGCGCGATGGGGGCTCCCATGGCGCGAAATCTTCACCGCGGCGGGTCATTGCGCGCCGTTTGGAATCGAACCGAGTCGAAAGCCCGCGAGCTTGAGGTCGAGCTCGGCGTTTCGCGGTGCGAATCGCCCGCGGCGCTTGCGGCGCAGTGCGAGTGCATCGTGCTTTCCTTGGCCGCCGATGCCGACGTGCGCGAGATCGTCGGCGCCATGCTGCCGACCTTAAGTACCGGTGCGCTCATTCTGGATACCTCGACCATTGGCGCGCAAACCGCACGCGATATGGCAGCTCAAGTCGGTGAACGTGGAGGGCATTACCTCGATTGCCCCGTGAGCGGCGGAGTTGAAGGCGCAAGACTTGCGACGCTGGCCATCATGGTCGGCGGCACGACAGACGCCTTCGAGCGCGCACGGCATGTGTTGGCCCTTCTCGGAAAAACCGTGACGCATTTCGGCGAATCTGGCGCGGGCCAGGCCGCCAAGGCCACGAATCAAATCATGTGTGCAGGCATCATCAGCGTGATCGCCGAGGCAATGGCCTTCGCCCGCGCCGAAGGCTTACCTCTCGATGCCCTCATCGACACACTCGGCCAAGGCGCGGGCTCGAGCTGGTACTTCGTGCACCGGGCCCCGTACATGGCGCGGCGCGAGTACCCGGCCGGATTTCGAGTCCGCTTGCATGCCAAGGATTTGCGTCTTTGCAGAGACATGGCGGCGCGGCGCGGCGCGACCCTTCCCGCAGTCGAAGCAACGCTCGCCCAGTACGACGAGTTGATGCAAGCGGGCTTCGGAGATGAAGACATCTCCGCCGTGTATCGATTGGCCGAGCGTTTATTCCCACCGTTGCTCGAGCGCTGATCGCGTGGCCGAGCCCGCCAAGCCCACCGAGCTTGCGCGCGATTTCTACTTGCCGGATTTTTGCGCCAGCCGCGCCACGCTCCCCATCGTGCTCATCGTGGAGTTGCTGGCGCTGCTGCTCAGCTTTTCGCATGAACAACGCCGGCTCGGCTTCTGGCTCGATCTGGGCAGCAACAGCTTGTTCTTGTTGTGGATTGGCCTTGCGAGCGCCGGAGTGTTTTGTTTGCTGCGCCGCCGGCTTGCGCATTTGCCACGCCGCGCGGCCACCCCCATTGCGCTTGCGATTCCGGTTGCGCTGACGGCAGTCGTCTGCGAAGTCGCGCTGCGCATCGAGAGATTCGCGTCCTCGAACGCCGCAGTGCTCGGGTGGCTTCCACAAGAACGCAACACCTTCGTTCTGCGGGCGTGCGCCATTGCCTTCATCGTTACCGCTCTGGCGCTGCGCTACTTTTACGTTGCTCACGAGTGGCGGCGCAACGTGCAGATGGAGGCGCGCTCGCGCATCGATGCGCTGCAGGCACGCATCCGGCCGCATTTCCTTTTCAACAGCATGAACACCATCGCAGCGCTGGCCAGATCGAGTCCCGCACATGCGGAAAGCGCCGTGCTCGACCTCGCGGATCTGTTTCGCGCATCTCTCAAAGAGGAACGCGCGCTCATTTCCTTGGGAGAAGAGATCGAGATCGCACGCACCTACGAGCGCATCGAAGCGTTGCGGCTCGGCAGCCGGCTGCGGGTTGAATGGCGCATCGAGGAGCTGCCGTTGCAGGCGCGTGTGCCCGGCCTGTCCATCCAGCCGATGTTGGAAAATGCCATCTATCATGGAATCGAGCAACTTCCGCAAGGCGGCACCGTGCACATCGAAGGGCGGGTGAATGCCGGCCTGATCGAGCTGACGGTCAGGAATCCGCTGCCGCCTGCCTCGGGCCCGCGGGCACCCGGCCATCGGATGGCCATCGACAACGTGCGCCAGCGCTTGCAGCTCGTGTTTGGCGAGCGCGCTTCGCTCGAAGCCAGGGCCATTGCCGACCATTTCGAGGCGACGCTGCGTTTTCCTCCAATGGACGAGCAGAGTTGAAAGTTCTCATCGTCGATGATGAGGGTTTGGCGCGCGCGCGGTTGCGCACCTTGCTCGAGGAGATCGGGCAAATCGATGTGGCGGGTGAAGCCTCCAGCGGTCTGCAAGCCATTGAGCTTGCGCAGGATCTCGCCCCGGACGTCGTGCTGCTCGACATCCGCATGCCCGGAATGGATGGGCTCGAAACCGCGCGCCACTTGAGCTTGTTGGGCACGCCGCCCGCCGTCATTTTCAGTACGGCCTACGATGAATACGCCATCGATGCGTTCGACGCTCAGGCCATAGGCTATTTGTTGAAGCCCGTGCGGCTTGACCGTCTGCGCACGGCGCTTCAGGCAGCGCAAAAATTGACGCGGCCTCAGCTCATGGGTCTCGGCCAACGCGCCGCCGCGAGCGATCAAAACGCGGCGGCCGAGCACGCAACGAAAGAGCGCACCGTGAGCGAGCCCCCTGCGGCACGCAAACATCTCGCCGTGCGTCTACGCGATCGATTGAAGCTCATCTCGATGTCGGACGTGCGTTATTTTCTCGCCGATCAGAAGTACGTGAAGATCAAGCACGCTCAGGGTGAGGACTTGATCGAAGAATCGCTCAAGAGCCTGGAAGAGGAGTTCAACGAGCGATTTGCGCGCGTGCATCGCAATGCCCTGGTCGCCGTTGACATGATCGAATCGGTGCAACGCAGCGCGGACGGACAGCTGGAAGTGATCGTCAAGGGCGGCGGCGACCGCCTCACCGTGAGCCGCCGCTTGGCGGCGGAATTATTGCGCCGCTTGCGAGGCTGAGCCTTTCGAGCGATGCGCGAAGTTGGCCTGCCGGCGCTGCGCATGAGGTAGGCTTTCGCGGTGCAAACTCGAACTCTCGGCACCCAAGGACTCGTCGTTTCCGCGATCGGTCTCGGCGCCATGGGCATGTCGCCGGCTTCGAACGGGCAGTCGCGCTATGGGCCGGTGGATGAGCGCGAAGCGCACGCCACCATTCAGCGCGCTCTGGACATCGGCGTCAATTTCTTCGATACCGCAGAAGCCTACGGCCCGTTCCATAACGAGGAGTTGCTCGGTAAGGCGCTGCATGGTCGGCGCGGCGAGGCGGTCATCGCGAGCAAATTCGGTTTTGCAATCGGCGCCCAAGGCGCGATCAGCGGAATGGACGGCTCGCCCGCCAATGCGCGCCGCGCCATCGATGCCTCGTTGCAGCGCCTCGGCGTAGAGACCATCGATCTTTGGTATTTACATCGACTCGATCCGGCGGTGCCCATCGAGGACACCGTGGGCGCCATGGCGGAGGCGGTCAGAGCGGGCAAAGCGCGTTTTCTCGGATTGTCCGAAGTGAGCGCGCCCACGCTCGAGCGAGCGCATGCAGTGCATCCCATCAGCGCCCTGCAAAGCGAATACTCACTCTGGGAGCGAAATATCGAGAGCGGCATTCTGCCTACGGCGCGCAAGCTCGGTGTGGGTATCGTTGCCTACTCGCCGTTGGGCCGCGGCTTCTTGACGGGGCGCGTGTCGCGCGCTGAAGAGTACGGCGCCGATGATTACCGTAAATCCGATCCGCGATTCCAGGGCGAGAACTACGATGCCAATCAGTTCATCGCCGCGGCCATCGCCGGCATAGCCGCGCAGAAAGGCGTGACTCCGGCCCAAGTCGCACTACGCTGGCTGTTGCAGCAGGGCCCCGACATCGTGCCTATTCCGGGCACCAAGCAGCGCGCATATCTCGAGCAGAACGCGCGCGCCGCCGAGATGCAGCTGCGGGCGGCGGATATTCAATCCTTGAGCTCGGCCGCGCCGCCCGGTGCGGCGCGCGGCGCGCGCTACGCCGAGCGGCTGCTGAAATGGGTGGATCGTTGAGCGTCGTCCGCATTGCCACGCGGCGTAGCCCATTGGCTCTATGGCAGGCCGAGCACGTTGCCGCAGCGCTGCGTCACGCACATCCCGATCTCACCGTCGAGCTCGTGCCCATGACCACACAGGGAGATCGCATTCAAGACCGGCCACTTGCGAACATCGGCGGCAAAGGGCTCTTCATCAAAGAGCTCGAAATCGCCATCGATGAGGGGCGGGCGGATCTCGCCGTGCATTCCATGAAGGACGTGCCAGCCGAGCTTCCGCAAGGCATGTGCATCAGCGCCATCCTGCCGCGCGCCGATACGCGCGATGCGCTGATCTCCAAGGAATTTTCGAGTCTCGCTGCACTGCCCGCAGGCGCGCAGGTCGGCACGTCGAGCTTGCGCCGCCAAGCGCAGCTCCTACATTACCGGCCGGATCTACGCATCGCGCCATTGCGCGGCAATGTCGATACGCGATTGCGCAAACTGGAATCAGAGGGCTTGCATGCCATCATATTGGCAAGCGCCGGCCTCGTGCGGCTCGGTTGGGAACGCGTGATCACGGAGCGCGTGGAGTCATCCATCTGTTTGCCGGCCGTCGGCCAGGGCGCCATCGGGATCGAATGCCGCGCTGAAGATCACGGCCTGCAGCGCCGGCTCAGCGCATTGAACGATGAACGCGCGCATCGCGCAGTCCTCGCTGAACGCGCATTGGCGCGCGGACTCGGCGGGAGCTGTCAATCCCCGATTGCAGCGCTGGCATCGATTGACGGAGAGCGCCTCAGTCTGGAGGCCCTGGTCGCTGAGCCGGATGGATCCGCGGTCGTGCGCGATACCATTCAGGGGGAGGCCGAGCGCGCCGAGCAGCTCGGCATCGAACTGGCGCAACGCTTGATGAGCTTGGGCGCCGGACCCTTGCTCGAGCGCTTGCGCGCTTAAGCATTGCATGCCGAGCACCTCCGCGCCGCGATTGCCGCTGACGGGCGTGGGTGTGCTGGTGACTCGGCCAGCGCATCAAGCGCAATCGCTATGCGCCGCGTTGAGTGCCATGGGCGCTCAGGTATCGCGACTCGCCGCGGTCGAAATTCTGCCCATCACGCCATCTCCATCGGATCATCGATCGAGCAGGGCCGACTTCGTCATTTTCACGAGCGCCAATGCCGCTCGACTCGGAGTGGGCATTGCGAGCGCCCAACTCGATGCCCAATGGATTGCCATCGGACCGGCCACGGCCGCCGCATTGCATGGCCTCTCGCTCAAAAATCATGGCGAGATCATTGACAGCGAAGAGGCCAGCTCGGAAGGATTGATCGCTCACGCATGCTTGCGCTCCATCGAAGGGCGTCGAGTTCTCATCGTCAAGGGGCGCGGCGGACGCGGCGAGCTGGCGCCCGCGCTTGGCGCACGCGGCGCGCACGTGGAGAGCTTGGATGTGTACGAGCGCGTGGCGCCGGATTTCGACCCCGCCCGGCTGCACAGCTTGGCGCGGGCTCTCATGCACGATGAGATTCACGTGGTGACCGCAACGAGCGTCGAGATTGCGCAGAATCTATGGAAGGGAAACCATGCCGATTGGCGCAACTTCTTGGCTCGCACGGCTTGGCTCGCGGCGAGCGAGCGCATCGCCGGCGCGCTCGAATCCCTCGGTGCGCGCGGGCTCATCGTGCGCTCACGCACGGCGCAAGATCACGATTTGGCGGCCGCCTTGGCCGCATGGAACGCGAGCGCATCGGTTGAGTAAGTGAAAGGGTCGGCGAGGATCTGATCTTCGGGCACTCCGCGCTCGCGCAGTCCCGCGAGCGCAGCGGCAATCATTTGCGGCGGCCCGCTCAGATACACATCGTGCGCTCGAGGATCTGCAACGCGATCGAGCGCCGCTGCGTGCACCAAGCCGCGCGCGCCTTGCCAATCAGGCTCGGCTTGCGACAACACCGGTGTGTAGTCGAGCCATGCAGCGCGGGCATCGAACTGTTGGAGCTCAGCGTGCATGTAGAGATCGCGACGCGTGCGGCAGCCCCAGAAAAGTTGTGTTGGATTCTTCCGTCCCTGGGCCTCCATGAAACGCAGCATGCACAGAAGCGGGGCAATTCCCGTACCACCACCCAGCATGAGCACCGGCCGCCCGTGGTCGCGATAGGTAAATTCTCCCAGCGGCCCCTCGATGGTGAGGACCTTGCTCGTCGATGGATCGGCGGCCCTCAAGTCCGTCCCGCGAGGCTGCGCGAACAGCGACTCAGTGAATTCGCCGCCGGCCACACGCCGCACGTGCAGCTCCAACCGGTGATTCGCGCTCGGCCATGACGCGATGGAGAAGCTCCGGCGACGCGCCCCGGGCAGCAGGACGTCGATGCATTGGCCGGGCCGATACGTAAAATTTTCGGCCGCCGGCAGCTTCAAGAGCACGCGCAGCACATCGTGCGCGAGAAGCTCGGCGCTTTCGATGCGGCATGGCAGGCGTCTGCTGCGCGAATTCCGTGTGAGCTCCGCCGAGCACGGCAACTCGATGACGACATCGCTGGCGGCGCGCACTTGGCACAAGAGAATCGAGCTTTCCAGTGCACCGAAGCATGATGCGGCCGGCGCACCAGCCAATGAGGCCTTGCCGTGCGCCGCGACGACCTTGCCGCTTCGCAAGCGCGCCCTACACAACCCGCAGTTGCCGCTGGCGCAGCGATACGGAACTTTGACCCCAGCCGTGAGGCACGATTCGAGCAGCGTGCCGCCGGAAGATTCGACGATGCGCTCGGACTCATTCTCGATGATGACGATGCGCATGAGCAGCGCGCGCGGCGATCCACGCTCGCAGGGCGCTCAGTGCGGCTGACTGCGCTTGCTATCCACCCACTCGCCGATGGGCTTCCATTGTTTCCAATCCGGCCACGCAAGGTATTCCGGCAATTCTGAAACGCCCATGCCGCGCTGGTATGCGCGCACGTAATTTTGCGCCTCACGCAAGCAACCAAGGTAGGGCACCTTGAGCTTGGACAGGTATTGATCGAGCTCATCGTATATGAGCGTGTATTCGCGCACGCGATTGGCCACCACCGCAAGACGCGCCTGCTTGCGCGCCACTTTGCCGATCTCGAGCAGCTCATCCATGAAATGCCCGCAAGCCTTCATATCGATGCTCGACGGGAGCACCGGCACCACGATGGTCTCGGCGCGGCGCACCAGCTCATTGAGCTCGGTTCCGTGCACGCGCGCCGGCGCATCGATGACCAGCACCTCGGTGTTGCGCGGCACCGACCGCAACCCTTCTTGATAAGCCGCGACCCCGGCAATGCCCGGCAAATCCTCCGGACGCTCTGCGAGCCAATCGAGACTGGAGCGTTGCGGATCGTAATCGGCGAGGCAGACTTGCAATCCTTCGTGCGCAAAGTGCACCGCGAGGTTGGTAGCGATGGTGCTCTTGCCACAACCGCCCTTCGCATTAAGGACCATGACGTGCCGCATACGCTCTCCGAATTGCGATATTTGCGCTAAGGTACCGACTGATGGGCACGTTTAGCAACCCCTCCCTCGCGCAAATTAAAGCTTTTTTACTGCGTATTCGCACCATCGCGGTGGTCGGCATTTCAGCCGATGCATTCAAGCCGAGCCACTCGGTCGCGCGCGCGTTGCAGGCGTTTGGCTACCGCATCGTTCCGGTGAACCCATCGCTCGAACAGGTCGTTGGAGAGCGCTGCTGGCCAACCATCGAAGCGGCCATGCGTGGCTTGTCCGATGTGCGCATCGATCTCGTCGATGTGTTCCGCTTGCCGAAGTTCGTTCCGGCCATCATCGATGATTGCATTCGCCTCGAGCTTGGGGCCGTATGGTTGCAAGACGGCGTGATCCATGAGGAGGCGGCGCTGCGCGCGCAGCATGCCGGCCTCTTCACGGTGATGAACCGCTGCACGTATCGCGACCGCGCAACGCTCGTTGCACGAGTGAACTCGTGAAGAACCGCACGCTTTATCAGCCGCTCCGTCTTGGGCTATGCTTGCGCACTTGCATATTCTTGCGGGGACGGCATGAACACAAACATCGCGCGTGGCCTTCCGAGCGAAGGCTCGAACGAGGCGAGCATCGCCGACTACTTGCAACGCACGCCGGATTTTTTCGAGCGGCACCGCGGTCTGTTGGAAAAGCTCCGCTTGCCGCATGCGCGCACCGGCGCCACGATCAGTTTGGTGGAGCGCCAGGTCGAGGTACTGCGCGAGCGCAATGCTGCGCTCGAAAGAAAGCTCGGCGATCTGGTCAACGTCGGGCGGCTGAACGATGCACTCGCCGAGCGCATGCACCGCTTGTGCCAGCGCCTCGTGCGCGCGCGCAGCGTGCGCGGCGTCATCGAGGGCATCGAGACCTCGCTCCGCGAAGACTTCGATGCCAAGCATGCCGCTTTGGTTTTGTTTCTCGAGCCCACGCTTGAGTTGCGCGGCGCCGAAGATCGCTTCCTGCGCCTGGAAAAGCGCGATGGCGCCGACATGAAAATGTTCGAGTCCCTCCTGCAATCCGGCAAGCCTCGTTGCGGCCAGACGCGCGACGTGCAGCGCGATTACCTATTCGGCAAGGACACCGTCGAAATTGGCTCTGCGGCGCTTGCGCCCATCGGCGCGCAGGGCTCCATGGGAATCCTCGCCATTGGCTCGAGCGATTCGCAGCGCTTTCATCCCGGCATGAGCACGGATTTTCTCGCGCGCATCGCCGAGATCGTCGGGATCGCGCTTGCACGTTAGTGCCGTGAACCGGCCCTAGGTCGTTCTGCCACCCGTCACCGGCCGCGTCGGCGTGCAGAGCGCGCAGCTCGAGGCCGTCGATGCATTTCTAGCGCATTTGCGCACGGAGCGGCGCTTGAGTGCTCACACGGTGAGCGGCTACGCTCAAGATCTCGGCGAAGTCATTGGGTATTGCGAGCACAAGCGAGTGGCGAGCTGGCGCGAGCTGACGCATGCACACGTGCGCGGCTTCGCGGCGCGCGCACATGCTCGAGGCGCGGCGCCGCGCAGCATTCAGCGCAAGCTCTCCGCCTTGCGCACCTTCTTCGCCTATCTTCAGCGTGAGGGGCTTGCTCGCGACAACCCGGCGGTCTCGGTGCGTGCGCCCAAACCCGCACGCCGTCTGCCGCGCGCGCTGGACGCAGATCAGATGTCGCGCTTGCTCGAATTTCGCGCAAGCGATGCGCTTTCCAGGCGCGATAAGGCCATCATGGAGTTGCTGTATTCATCGGCATTGCGCCTCGCCGAGCTGGTGAGCTTGAACTGCACGGATGTGGATCTGCGCGATGCGACTGTGCGTGTGACCGGCAAAGGAAACAAGACGCGCATCGTGCCGCTCGGAACGCACGCACGCGAAGCGGTGCGCGTTTGGCTGGAAGAGCGCGTGCAGTGGCTGGGCGGCGCTGCGGCCGCACTGTTCGTATCTGAGAGAGGCGCGCGTATCGGCGCACGCGCCGTGCAGTTGCGCATCGCCGCTTGGGGACGGCGGCAGGGCATTCCGGTGCACGTTCACCCGCACATGTTCAGGCATTCATGCGCATCTCATTTGCTCGAATCGAGTCAGGACTTGCGAGCGGTGCAGGAGTTCTTGGGGCACGCCAATGTCTCGAGCACGCAAATCTACACGCACCTCGACTTTCAGCACCTGGCGAAAGTGTATGATTCGGCGCACCCTCGCGCCAAATGCCGCTCGGCTTGAAAACTTTTTCCATTCA
This sequence comes from uncultured Steroidobacteraceae bacterium, assembly GCA_964247385.1. Classification (GTDB taxonomy): domain Bacteria; phylum Pseudomonadota; class Gammaproteobacteria; order Steroidobacterales; family Steroidobacteraceae; genus TMP-86. The sequence goes on from CAXTUB010000006.1 coordinate 64,719, forward strand.
CGGCACCACCATACTCGCCGTTCGCCGCGCGGACCGGGTTGCGGTCGGCGGCGATGGGCAGGTCACCTTGGGTCAAAGCGTCATGAAAGCCAACGCGCGCAAAGTGCGCAGGCTCTATGGCGGCCGGGTGATTGCCGGGTTTGCAGGCGGCACCGCCGATGCGTTCACGCTGTTCGAGCGGTTCGAAGGCAAGCTCGAAAAATTCGGCAACTTGACCCGTGCCGCCATTGAGCTCGCCAAGGACTGGCGCATGGACCGTAGCCTGCGAAGGCTTGAGGCGCTCCTGTGCGTCGCGGATGCCGAGAGCACTTACGTGATCTCAGGCACGGGCGATGTGATCGAGCCCGAACACGATTTGATCGCCATCGGCTCCGGCGGAGGCTATGCACAGGCAGCCGCGCTTGCGCTTTTGCAATCCGGCGAGCTGAGCGCGCGCGACATTGTCGAGCGGGCGCTCAACATCGCCGCGGATATTTGCATCTATACCAATCGCAACGTCACCATCGAGGAGATTCCGCTGAGCGCCCAGGCGCCGGTGGCTTCGGCCCCGTGACGCCGCGTGAGATCGTCGAAGAGCTCGACAAGCACATCGTCGGCCAGCAATCCGCGAAGCGCGCAGTGGCCATTGCATTGCGTAATCGGTGGCGACGCCAGCAAGTGGCCGCCGGGCTGCGCGCGGAGATCACGCCAAAGAACATTCTCATGATTGGCCCGACGGGCGTCGGCAAGACCGAGATTGCGAGGCGGCTCGCGCGCCTCGCCAAGGCGCCGTTCATCAAGGTCGAGGCCACCAAGTTTACCGAAGTGGGCTACGTCGGCCGCGAGGTCGACTCCATCGTGCGCGACTTGATCGATGTCTCCGTCAAGATGACTCGCGAGATCGAAATGGACAAAGTGCGCTATCGCGCGGCGGACGCCGCCGAGGAGCGCGTACTCGACGCGCTCCTGCCACGCGCGCGCGCTTCATCCGATGACCCGAGCACCGCGCGCGAGCAGGAAACTCGCCAGCGCTTTCGCAAGATGCTGCGCGAAGGCGCACTGAATGATCGCGAGATCGAGATCGAGCTGCGGGCGGCTGCGGCGAGCGTCGAGATCATGGCGCCGCCGGGCATGGAGGAGATGACGCAGCAATTGCAGGGAATGTTTCAGACGTTGGGCTCTTCGCGCACGCGCAGCCGTAAGCTTCGAGTGCAGGAAGCGATGAAGCTGTTGCTCGATGAAGAGGCATCCAAGCTCATCAACGAGGAGGACTTGAAACTGCGGGCCGTGGATAACGCCGAGCAAAACGGCATCATCTTCATCGATGAAATCGACAAGATCGCACGGCGGCAGGAAACGGCCGGAGCCGATGTGTCACGCGAAGGCGTGCAGCGTGATCTGCTGCCTTTGGTCGAGGGCTGCACGGTGAGCACCAAGTACGGCAGCGTCAAAACCGATCACATGCTGTTCATCGCCTCGGGCGCATTCCACATGTCGAAGCCCTCGGACTTGATTCCCGAGCTGCAAGGGCGTCTGCCGATCCGTGTCGAGCTCGAGCCGTTATCCATCGATGACTTCGTGCGCATCTTGACCGAGCCCGATGCGTCGTTGTGCCGGCAATATTCCGCGCTCCTGCAAACCGAGGGCGTGCGTCTCGAATTTACCCCGGCGGGAGTGCGCCGGCTGGCGGAGATCGCATTCGAGGTCAATGAGCAGACAGAGAACATCGGCGCTCGTCGTTTACACACCGTGATGGAGAGGCTGCTCGAGAGCATTTCGTTCGACGCGTCGGACCGGTCGGGCACCGAGGTCAGCATCGATCGGGAATATGTCGACCGCCATTTGAGCGAGCTGGCGCGCGATCAAGATTTGTCGCGCTACATTCTCTAAAATACCGGCCATGCAGCGGCGCACGCATTTCGGCTTCGAAACCGTGGCTTGGCACGAAAAGGCGGCGCGGGTGCGCGCGGTGTTCGATTCTGTGGCGGACAAGTATGACGTGATGAACGACTTGATGTCGTTCGGCGTGCACCGCTTGTGGAAGCGCTTCGCATTGTCGCTGACCGGATTGAGGCCGGGGCAAAGCGCGTTGGATGTCGCCGGGGGAAGCGGCGATCTCGCCATCGGCATGGCGCGTCAAGTCGGCCGTGGCGGGCGTGTGGTTTTGTCCGACATCAACTCCTCCATGCTCGAGCGCGGGCGTGATCGCTGCATCGACGCGGGCGCGGGTGGGCACGTGCAATATGTGGCCGCGGATGCCGAGCGGCTGCCTTTTCCCCAAGACTCGTTTCACTGTGTTGCAATGGCATTTGGGCTGCGCAATGTCACGGACAAAGCGGCGGCTCTCGCCTCTTTGTTCCGGGTGCTCAAGCCCGGTGGACAAGCGTTGGTGTTGGAGTTTTCGAAGCCGCAAGCTCCCGGGCTCACGCCCCTTTATGAAGCGTACTCGTTCAGAGTGTTGCCGCTCATGGGCAGGTTGGTTGCCGGCGATGCGGACAGCTATCGCTACCTCGCAGAATCCATTCGCATGCATCCCGATCAGGAAACGCTCTTGCACATGATGGTCGATGCGGGCTTCGCGCAAACTCAGTATCACAATTTGTCGGGCGGTATCGTCGCCGTGCATCGCGGCTACAAGTTGTAGCTTCGCGGCAAATCATGACTCGCAGTTCTTTGCATTCGAGGCAGCCATCGCGGCGCGCGCCCGCGTGAGTGAGAGCCCCGCGTGGCTCGCGTTGATCGAGGCTGCGTTGAACAGAAATCTTTCCGACTCTTTCCACGCGCAGGAACTGGCGCGAGGCCTCGAAGGCAAAGTGCTCGAGCTCGAGGCGGTAGGAATGACGCGCGTGGCGGCGCGGATCGCGCACGGCCGCATCGTCCTCTGGCGGCCCCGGGGCTTGATGCAGCCGGCCGCCGATGCAGCCATTTCCGCCTCGCTGCCCAATCTTCTCAAAACGCTCCCGCGCAATGCACACGTGAGGGGGGATGCCGAGGTCGCGAGCCGCTTCCGCGATTTGCTGCGCGCGTTGCGCCCCGATCTCGAGCATGAGCTTGCCCGTTTCACGGGCGATTTACCGGCGCACGGCATCGCGAGGGCGGCGCGCGCCTGCATGCACTGGAGCCTGTCTGCGCTGCGCGCTGCGCGCGAAAACACCGCCGAGTACTTGGTCGAAGAGGCACGCTTGCTAGTCAACCGAACCGAGCACGACGAATTCTTGCGCGGCGTCGATCGATTGCGCGAGCTGTCCGACCGCGTGGATGCGCGGCTCACGCGCCTGGAGGAGCGGCACAGCAGCCGCCTCGATTCAGATCGCGGCCGCGATTCAGACGCGCCTTCGGATTCGAGCGAGGCGCTGTAGTGCGCCTGCGAGTGCTGCCGCGGCTCATCGAGATTCACCGTGCTCTGATCCGTCATGGGCTCAATGAGTATGCAGCGCGCGCTCATGTCGGCGGGCGATTGCGCTTCTTGCTTCGCGCTTCACCCTGGACCTGGTTCCAGCGCAGCGCCGATCGACCGCGCGGCGAGCGGTTGAGACTGGCGCTCGAGGAGCTTGGCCCCGTATTCGTCAAATTTGGACAAGCTCTGTCCACCAGACCGGATCTATTGCCGGAAGACATCGCCGTGGAGCTCGCCAAGCTGCAGGATCGCGTGCCGCCTTTTCCGGGCGAGCTTGCCGCGTCCGGTATCGAGGCGGCGCTGGGCGCGCCCATCGGCGAGGTTTTTGCGTCGTTCGAGACCCATGCGCTCGCCGCGGCGTCCATCGCCCAAGTTCACGCGGCGACGTTGAAAGGCGGCGACGAAGTCGTCGTCAAAGTACTGCGCCCCGGCATGCATGCACTGATTCGGCGCGACATCGAGGTGCTGCATGCGCTCGCACGGCTCGCGCAGCGGTACTGGGTCGAAGCCCGGCGCTTGCGGCCCGTCGAAGTCGTGGCCGAATATGAGAAAACGATTTTCGATGAGCTCGATTTGATGCGCGAGGCCGCCAATGCCGCGCAGCTCAAGCGCAATTTCTCAGGCTCGACACAACTGTACGTACCACGGGTGTACTGGGATCTTTGCCGCGTGAACGTCATGGTGATGGAGCGTGTTCACGGCATTACCATCAGCCACATCGATTCGCTGCGCAAAGCGAGCGTGAACTTCGAGCGCCTGGCCGAGAACGGCGTGCAGATTTTTTTCACTCAGGTGTTCAGGCACAACTTTTTCCACGCGGACATGCATCCCGGAAATATATTCGTTCAAGTGGACGATCCGGAAAATCCGCGCTACGCCGCGGTGGATTTCGGCATCGTCGGCACGCTGCAAGAACGCGACCAGCACTATTTGGCCGAGAACTTTCTTGCCTTTTTCAACCGCGACTACCGCCGTATCGCAGCGCTTCACGTCGAATCGGGTTGGGTGCCGCCGGCAACGCGCGCGGATGAGCTCGAGTCGGCGGTCCGCACGGTGTGCGAACCCATTTGGAACAAGCCGCTCGCGGAAATTTCATTCGCCCAGGTGCTCATTCGCTTGTTTGGCATCGCACGCCGCTTTGACATGCAGATACAACCGCAGCTCATTCTTCTGCAAAAGACGCTGCTCAACATCGAGGGGCTGGGCAGGCAGCTTTACCCGCAACTCGATCTATGGAAAACCGCGCAGCCCATTTTGAAAGATTGGATGCGAGAGCGCATGAGTCCCTTCACCTTGCTCGCCCAGACCCGGCAGCAATTGCCAGATTTGATACAAGCCGCCAAGCTTCTGCCGCAAGTGCTGCAGCTCGGCGTGTGGGCTGCGGCCAAGGGCGAGTTTTCCTTGAACGTCGGCGCTCGGCAGCTGGATGCGATGCGGCGCGAGATCGCACGGCATCATGTCCGCACTCGATTTCTGTCGACGTTGGCCGTGTGTCTTGCGGCGCTTGCGATCCTCGGGTTTTCCGCGCTGCTGCTGGTTGCATCGCGATGACGATGTTATCCGTGCGTCACGTAACCGAATATCGCTACCGGCGTCCGGTGCGCTTGGGCGAGCATCGCTTGATGTCTCGCCCGCGCGATAGCCATGATCTGCGGCTCTTGGAAACGGGGCTGACGGTCGACCCGGCGCCCAAAGAAGTGCGCTGGATCCACGATGTGTTCGGCAATTCCATTGCCCTCATCCAGTTCGATGCGACTACCGAAGTACTCACCTTCGAATCCACTTTCTTGGCGCGTCACTACCCCATCACGGAAACCACGGTGTGGCTCGAGCCGTTCGCATCGAGTCTGCCATTCGAATATCGCGACGAGGACCGGCTCGATTTGGCTCCAAGTCTGCAGCGCGAGTATTCAGATCCGGATGGGCAGGTCAGTGCATGGGCGGCGCGTCATTTGGCCGAGCGGCCGGGGCCTACTCTCGAAACGCTCATCGCGATGACCAAGGCCGTGCGCCACGAGTTCAAATATCAACGGCGCGAAGAGATGGGAGTGCAGCCGCCGCTCGAGACCATGCGGCTGGGTTCGGGAAGCTGCCGCGATTTTGCCCTGTTCATGATGGAAGCCGTACGAAGCATTGGCCTCGCGGCGCATTTCGTTTCGGGCTACTTGTATGATGCCAATTTGATCGGGGCGGAAAGCGGTCTCGTGGGTGGCGGCTCCACGCATGCGTGGCTACAAGTTTTTTTGCCCGGGGCGGGCTGGCTCGAGTTCGACCCGACCAATGCACTGATCGGAGGCCGCAACTTGATCAGAGTCGCCGTGGCTCGCCGCCCATCGCAAGCTGCGCCGCTCACGGGAAGCTACATTGGGCCTCGCGATGCTCAGCTTTCGATGCGAGTGCGGGTCGATGTCACCGCTGCGTAATCATTCAACGCGGAGTATTAAGCGACCAGCTTGTTTACATCCTCGAGCATGCTGGATAAATCTTTCACATGCTCTTGTGCCGTCCCGAGAATTCTTTCGAGTATCCGGCGCGTCTTGTGATCCTTGTCGCCCACGCAAGACACCATTTGGCGATAGGACTCGATCGTGGCGCGCTCTGCGATGAGATCCGCTCTGATCGTCGTCTCCAGGTCCTCGCCCGCATCGTCGATAGCTTCTCCATTCGAATATCGGTTCGGGCTGGAAATCATGACTAGCGGTTCATACTCGCCCGCGGGACCATATTCGCCCTCGCCTCCCAGTTGCACGATACGCCGGGCGACCCATTCCGCGTGCTCGCTGCCCTCAACGACATACTTCGCGAGTTGCCTTTTGATCGCCTCGACCCAAAGGCCTTGCGACGCATCGCCATGTCGTCGATAGCGGGTGATCCGGGCAAGCTCGATCGCGAGCGCCTCATTGAGAATTTTGAGGACCGACTGCTTGTCGCCATCGCCGCTGAAAGCAGCGCCACGCACGAGATGCGGCGGGCCCACATGCCGCGATTCGGCGATGTCGCTCATGCGGCTCAATGCGCAGCCCCGCGATGGCCGCGATTGATCAAACGAGCCACGACGATCTTGGTGATGGCGCCCATGGGAAGAAATCGCAGCAGCTTGGCAGCCACGGAAGGACGCATCGCGAGCAGCGCAATGCCTGCAATCCCCAGTGCGCCCGCCTTGCCGCCCTTGCCAAGCAACTTGAATATCGCGCTGCGGGGGAAGCCCTCTGCCGCTTCGCTCCCCGCATTGGCGCTTCGCTCGCGCTGCGGCTCGAAGATGTCTTGCAGCTCAGCCCGCGTAATGGCCAGCCGCTCAGCTGGAGAAGGGGAATTGGTTCGGTCAGTCATGAAATTTCCGCAAAATGAACTTATCTACCGCCGACACCTGAACTCTACCGCTGGTACCGCGGCTGAGCACAGGCCTCCAAGGCTGCTAATGCGAAGCATGCGCGGTGCGCTCGACGGTGCGCACCGGATGATCACCCCCCACGATCTCATCCAAGACCACACGATCCGCTTGCCATTCCTTGGAGACCGTTGCAAACATCTTCGGGCTAGTCGAAGCGGCATTACTCGCATAGATGCCGCCAATGATCGTGAGCGCAACGAAGAGGCCAACCAGACTCCAAATCGCGGTCATGCGGTAGGGCGTATCCCAAGTCAACGCAACCACCGCGACGCAAAGAAAAATCAATGCGAACAACGCCGAGATGCCCGCCACGAGTCCTGCGATGATCCGTGTACGCAGGGCCGTTTGCCACCGCTCGAAGTCCTGGTGAGCAAGCTCCAGATAAGCAATTACATGCTTAAGGAGTGCCGGCGCCGCGCGCGGCAGTGACCACCAGCCACTCATTGCAAACCGCTCGATTCCGTCAAGCAATCAATCGCGGCGCGCGGCCAGAAATCCCACCGCGACACCAACGAGCGCTGCAATTCCAAGAGACTGCCATGGATTATCTCGGACGAAATCATCCGTGGTGTTGGCAACCTGCTTCGCCTGACGCCGCACGCGGTCCGCGCCGTCAGTCAACGCATCTCGCGCCGCCACGAGCGCATCTTGTACCTTGCTGCGAATCTTGGCGATGTCAGGATCTTTCACGTCGGAGACTCGACTCACCAAATCCTGCACATCATCGATGAGGTTCTTGAACTCGCCTGTCGCGGTGTCTTTCACGTGACGCACTCCATCAGCGAGATCAGACTTCACGCGACGGCCGCCGCTGCGGCCATTATCTGAAGCAGTATCGTAGGTGCTTTCCATGGCGAAACTCCGTTAAACGCGCCGTGTCATACTAAACAGGAAGGTCACCAAGGCGCCAACCAGGAAGACGAAGAACAAAATCTTCGCGATGCCCGCAGCACCTGCTGCGATTCCGCCGAAGCCGAGAACCGCTGCGATAAGCGCAATGACGAAAAACACGACTGCATAATGAAGCATGACAATTCTCCCGTTGGGGTACGTTCCCTGTTGATCGATCGCAGGGCGATTCTGTTGAATGACTTTGCTTCGAGCCATCGGCTCGCCGCGACGGCCATTGTAGGATTTGCCTCACATTGAATTTTTGTCTGACATTTGGCCTCGTTTGCGTCGCGGCACTGGTGGGTGTGGTCGCGCATTATCGGAGGCGAATCCGTCGCCTGAGCGATATCTCGAATTATGTCGAACAGACGACCGAAGCGAGGCGGCAGCGCCTGTCGCGAGACATTCACGACGAGCTCGGCGGCTTGTTGGTTGCGGCACGCATGGATATTTCCTGGTTGAAGCAACGCCTGAAGCCTGAGGAGGCCGCTCTCGAAGAGCGCTTCACTCGCGCCCAAAGCTCTTTGACGTCAGCGGTCGAGTTCAAGCGCCGATTGGTAGAGGAGTTGCGCCCGACTCTGCTCGACAACATGGGTTTTTTCGCTGCGGTGCGTTGGCGCGCCAAAGCTGCCAGTCAAAAGATCGGCGCGAGCTTGGTTGAGTCGATTCCGGTGGACGAGATGGCTTTGAAGCCTGTTGCCGCTCTGAGCATGTTTCGGCTCATCGAGTGTGCCCTCGACGACGCGAGCTCGCGTGGTTCCCCAAGGCAAATCAATTTAACGGTTTCAAATAAGCCGGGATATTTGGAAATCGAGATTGCGAGGGACGCAGTGGACGGCGACGAAATCGAAGGCCTGCTCGGCGAAGATGAGCGTCTTCGAGCCGCTTGGCTCGAATTTCAAGTAAGCCAGCTCGGCGGAACGCTCGACCACAGTGCAGGCCGGCAAAGGAGCGGCGTAATACGAATGAGATTTCCACTGGACAAGATCGCCGCAGAACGCGCCGGCGGGCCTATTGGAAGCAAAGAAGATGTATAAAAAAATGCGGGTGCCGCCAGCTGAAGGCTGCACCTGCATCGATATTGAGTGCTACGAGTGAACGCTACGACTGATCGACTTACTCAATCGACGCCGTTCGCGGCGAGATTTCCGCGTTGTCAGTCACACCGATGACGACCTCGACACGGCGATTCAGCTGACGGCCGGCAGAATCGCCATTGCCCGCTACCGGAAATGACTTGCCGTACCCCTGCACGCCAATTCTCGATGAGTCGATACCGCGGCCCACCAGGGCATTCTTGACGGACTGCGCACGCGCCTCTGACAACGATTGATTGTAAGAGTCAGAACCCACGCTGTCGGTAAACCCATCAATTTGCACGCGGCGGTTGGGATGCGCCTTCAAGAACTCGACCAACTGATCAAGCTTGCGCTCGCCGCCCGATTTCAAGTCGCTCTTGCCCGTGTCGAACAGCACATCGCCCAAGGTCATGACCAAGCCGCGAGTAGTCTGGGTTGCCTTCAGCTGCTCAAGCTCAGCCCTCATGCGATCGCGGTCTGCTACTGCATCGGCGGTTGCGGACTTGGCCGCATCCACGGCTGACTTGGCTGCATCGATCTCGCGTTGCCGCGCTGCAAGCTGAATGCGATCTCGCTCCGACTGCCCATTGGCTACCCGTGCATCATCGGCTTTCGCGCCGCCGCGCAATTGAGCAACCTTGGCATCCTGCGTTGCGAGATAGGCGCGTTGGTCCATCTCGTCCTTATCGTGCTTCGCGAACGCACCCTCGGCCTGTTGCAACTGGCCCTGCGCATCCTTGAGCTCAACTTGCGCATACTGCGACACGTTGGGATCCGCCTCAGCCGAGCGCACTGCCGCGCGGGCATTGTCCATGACCACATTGCTTTTCGGGGTGGTTTCGCAACCGGCCAATGCCGCCAGCAAAACTCCGCCCAATGTCAAAAACTTACGCATAGTGTCGTCTCCCTACGGCGTCGTGGACGTGCTGCCACGCATGGATTCTTGTCTCAAAGCCTGCAAGCTCGCATCGAGCTCAGCAGCCGCCCGGTGCGATTTATCCGCCACGGCATTGGCTTCGGCAACGCGAGCATCCGCATCCGCGCGTTCCGCAAGACGGCTGGCGGTTTTCGCATCATTCTTATCGGAGGCCGCTTCGGCGGCCTGCAGCTTCTCTCGAGCGGATGCAAGGTCCGCGGCTGCCGATTGCGCGGCCCCAGCTTGTTCAGCCCGCGATACACTGGTACGCGCCACCGCGAGTTTCTCGGCGGCGGGCGGCGTGCTCGAGCACGCGGCAATGACAGCGGCCGCGGCTCCCACCGCAATGCCGTAACACTTGAATCTTACTGACACGTCCCTCTCCTTTTTGATTGAATATTTCCGTTGAGCCCCGTTGAGATCTGATGCAGCACATCAGGCAAACGATCGTAATCGCGCGCCTTGTCCAGAAAGAAGCTTGCGCCCAATGCGAGCGCTGCACTCTTGTATTCCGGTAGATCGTAATTCGTCAACACGACGATGGAAGGCCTTTCGGCAGACTTTGCCGCTTCACGCATGACGCCGAAGCCCGTCCCCTGCTTCAAATGCAGATCGAGAATCATTACATCGATATGGCCGGAGTGCAAAGCCGATACTGCCGCCGACTCATTGTCGACGGTACGTACCTCGCCGACGTGACTATCCTGCTCGATTGCCTCGAGCAGACGCTGGCCCAAGACGACGGAGTCCTCGACCAGGAGTACACGCAAGCCCCGATTTGAAAAATCGTCGGAAATCATCCCGCGGGAATGATAAGCGCGGGACAAAAGGCGCGTGTCCGGAGAGAGGCGCGTCTTGTTGTCGGACAAAATAAGCGGCCCTTCCACACGTACGCAGACGCGGCGACCGCCTACTGAATAATGCCGTTCCGTAATGCGTAAGAGGTCACATCGGCGTTGGTCTTGAAGCTCATTTTTTCCAAGATGCGGCTTCGATAGGTGCTCACGGTCTTTACGCTCAATGACAACTCATTGGCGATATCGGAGACACCCCGGCCGCCCGCGAGCTTGCAGAAAATTTGAAACTCCCGCGTGGACAACCGCGTGTGCAGAGGCTTGTCGGGGTCGCCATCCAGATCGGCCACCAGGATTTCCGCTAACGATGCACTCACATAACGGCGGCCGGCCAACACGGTCTGCACCGCCTTGAGCAGCTCTTCCGGCGCACTATCCTTGGCGAGATATCCACTGGCTCCGGCGCGCAACACGTTGACCGCATATTGCTGTTCGGGCAAACCGCTCAATACCAATACTTTGACCTTGGGGTAGCCCACTTGAATGTGGCGCAAGATATCCAGACCGCTTCGATCGGGCATGAAAATGTCGAGCAGCACGAGATCCCACTCTTTCGCACGCAATCGGTCCAACGTCTCACTGCCGCTCGACGCCTCGCCGATTTCCTTGACGTTGGGGTCACCCTCCAAAAACTGTTTCAAACCCGCACGTACGACGGCATGATCGTCCGCAATTAGAATTCTTGCCAAATCAACCTCTCCGTGCGTTTAAGAATTAACCAGCCCCTGGGCGGCTTGGGAATATCCGTGTAGCTTGTTATACAGTGTTTTAAGGCTGCATCCCAGCGTATCGGCCGCGCGCCGTTTGTTGCCGCGGAAATGCTGCAGTGTTGCCTCGATGAGAGATCTTTCCACCTCGTCGATGCTGGCGCCTACTCGAATATCGAGCTTCTCGCTGATGCCTGACCCTTCCGACTCGAATGCCGCCACCAAGGGCACCAGCTCCAGTGACTCATCCGCGAGAAGAAACGCTCGCTCGATGCAAGTGCGAAGCTCACGCGTATTGCCGGGCCACCCATGTTCTTTCAAAACGCTCATGGAATGTTCCGAGAATACCTTGCTCGATCCGCTCGCCGCATTCAACTGTGACAGGATGCGAGCCGCGATGTGCACCGCGTCGTCGTTTCGGTCTCGCAGTGCGGGAATGGCGAGCAATACGAACGCGAGCCGATAGAGCATTTCTTCACGCATGCGGCCCGTCTTGACCGCCTGTCGCGGGGCCAGCACTGAGGTGGCCACGATGCGCACGTCCAGCGGCGACTCCGTGATGCTGCCCATGCGGTAAAACTTTTTTGTGTCGATGGCGCGCAGGAGCCTGCCCTGGATGTCCAGCGGCATTTCGATGATTTCATCGAGCAGAAGCGTACCGCCCTGGGCACGTTCCAATGCGCCGATGTGCGCTCGCTCGGCGCCGACGAAAGAATTTTTCTCATAGCCGAACAGCTCGGCTTCCATGAGACCCGGCGGCACCGCGCCACAACTGAACACGACAAAATCTTTCTGGGCGCGTGCGCTGCGGGCGTGAATGGCGCGAGCCGCACATTCCTTTCCCACGCCCGCTTCGCCGCTGATCAGAACGTGGGCGGCAGTGGGGCCCACTCGATCGATGAGCCGGACGACATCGCGGAGCGCATCGGACTCGCCGAGCAAATCGCGTGCGAACTTGAGGTTAGGATCCAATGTGTTGATTCGACCGGGCCAAATGAATCTGATGAATGAGTCTGACTAGAGATGCATGAGACGGACTGTAAGCTTTACATTGTGGCGCAATGCGCACGGCGCAGAAGACGCCAAACATGGACTTCGTTGTCGTGCTTCGTCCGACAGCGATCGATCGAGCTTGATGACTGGCATTGGCCCGCGTGGCCAAGCCTGCATTCCATGTTACGCGGCACGCAATCCTTGCAAAAATTGCGTCGCATCCGCCTTGTTCTCCAGTACTTCGACCAGCGCCGAGCCCACCACTACCCCGTCCACATGCCCCGACAGCGCGCGCACTTGCACGGGAGAGCGAATACCGAATCCTGCGCACACCGGCGCCGCAGAGAACTCGCGCACGCGATCCAGATAGCGCACGATGTCGTTCGGCATGGCCAGATTCTTTCCGGTGATTCCCGTCATGCTGACGGCATAGACGAAGCCACGCGCTTGCTCGCACAAGCGCGCCAACCGTCGTTCGGGCGTCACCGGCGTCACCATCGTAATGAGCGAAACTTGCGCGGCCGCGAATGAATCGATCACCTCTTCGGACTCCTCGAAGGGCAGATCGGGCACGATGTAGCCCGCGATGGCTGCGCCTTGCGAGGCCTCGGCCAAGCGATCGAGGCCGAACGCAAGCAAGGGGTTCATGTAGCTCATCAGCACGGTGGGTGTCGCGCCGCGGCGGCTCGCATGCACCTCGTCGATGATCCAAGGTAGAGTGACTCCATTGCGCAGTGCCGTCGCGCTTGCGCGTTGAATGGTCGTGCCGTCGGCCATCGGGTCCGAGAACGGCACGCCCACCTCGACCACGTCGCAGCACGCGCTGACTTCTTCGAGGATGCGTCGGAAATCGCCTTTGGTAGGAAACCCCGCCGTCACGTAGCCGACGAGAGCCATGCCATGCTCGGCGTGGCCGGCGCGGATGGCCTCAGCAATCGGTTCGCTCAAGGCGAATCCCGTAGCAGAGTTCGCTGCAAGATCGGCATGTCCTTGTCGCCGCGCCCGGAAAAACACACGACGATGCGCGCACCGGGATGCTGCTCTGCGTAGCGTTTGGCGCCGACCAGCGCATGCGCCGTCTCAACCGCCGGCAAAATTCCCTCGAGCCTTGCACACTCAGCCAAAGTCTCGAGCGTCTCGGCATCGCCGGCCGACTCGTAGCGTACTCGGCCGCTCCGATGCAAGTACGCGTGCTCCGGCCCGACCGCCGGATAATCGAGACCCGCCGACACCGAATGAGTCTCCTGCACCTGACCGTGCGCATCCTGCAATAGCAATGAATAGGTGCCGTGCAATACACCCGGGGTACCGAACGTGACCGAAGCTGCATTGTCTCCAAGGCCCTCGCCACGTCCGCCGGCTTCGATTCCCACTAGCTCCACGGAGGCGTCGTCGATGAATGGGTAGAACATGCCGATGGCATTGGAGCCCCCGCCGACGCAGGCAATGCACGCATCGGGCAAGGCACCCGCGACCTCTTGTAATTGCGCACGTGCCTCTCTTCCGATGACGGCCTGGAGCTCGCGCACGAGTTGCGGGTAGGGATGCGGACCTACCGCAGAGCCGAGAACGTAATAGGTGGATTCGGGATCCGCCACCCAATCGCGCAGCGCTTCGTCGATGGCCGCGCGCAGCGTACGGTCGCCATTCGTGACCGAGATGACCTCGGCACCCATCAAGCGCATGCGCCCTACGTTTGGAGCTTGACGCTCCACGTCGACTTCACCCATGTACACCGTGCAAGGCAGGCCGAGCCGCGCCGCGGCCGCCGCGCTCGCCACCCCGTGTTGACCTGCGCCGGTCTCCGCAACGATGCGCTTGGCGCCGAGCCGCTGGGCAAGCAGCGTTTGACCCAGCGCGTTGTTGATCTTGTGCGCGCCCGTGTGCGCGAGATCTTCGCGCTTCAGCCAGATCTCGGCATTCCAGCGCTTGCTCAACGCGTGCGCGCGGGTGAGCGCCGTCGGCCTTCCCACCCACGACTTGAGCTCGCGCGCGAGCTCGGCTTGGAACTGCACATCGGGCAAGTAACGCTGCATGCCTTCGGTGAGCCGCTCCAGCGCGGGCACCAACGTTTCCGGTACGTATCGGCCGCCGAATTCGCCGAAGCGTCCGCGCGCATCCGGAAGCGCGCTCATGGGGACTCCTCCAACCGCGCGGCGGCAGCGCGCGCCAGGGCAACGAACTCGGCGATTTTCTCCGGAGATTTGACTCCCAGATCGCTTTCCACACCGGTGCTGACATCCACACCGAACGGCCTGACGGTCTCGATGGCGCGCGCGACGTTGGCCGCCGACAAACCTCCGGCGAGAATGACTTCGGTTTGACGCGCAAGCTCGGCGGCGCGGCCCCAATCGGCCACTTCGCCAATCCCACTGATCGGGCCTTCGAAAATCATGCGCGCAGGCAGCGGGTCGGGAGTCTTGCGGCCGAACCTGATCACGGGCAACACCTTGATGTGCGCTGGAATCTTGAGCTCGCGCAAATCCTCGACGTCAGTTTGGAAATAATCAGGCTTCAACATCTGGCAGATCTCGTTCACCTTCATCTGTAATGGATGCTGCGCGACCGCGACGCGCAAAATACCGGGCGGCGCCAGCGCCGCGAGCTGCGACGCCTTGCTCGGCGTCACTTGACGCGGGCTCGGCGCAAAAATGAAACCGATCGCATCGACCTTGGCCTCGACGGCCGCAGCCACGCCATCCGCATTCGTCAATCCGCAAATCTTGATCCACATCATGGCACTCTATTATCGTGACCCATCAGTCTCTTGAAACCTGTCAGCGCGCAGCTACGCTTGCGCCGGAGTTGCGAATTCATGAGGCGCGGCCCGCGGCCAACATTTTCGACAGCAGCGCCTGCGGAGTTGCGCTTTCCATCAGCGCCGAGCCTACCAAGGCCGCATCGAAACCGAGCTCACGCATTTTTTTCGCATCGTGCGCCGAGCTCACGCCGCTCTCCGCAACCTTGGCCCAGCCCTCAGGCATGTGAGTCGCGAGCCGCTCGAAATTCGCTGTATCCACTTGCAGCGTCTGCAAGTCACGGCAATTGAGCCCGACCAGCACCTCATTGCGCGAGAGCTTCAGTGCATCGAGCGCGCGCCGCGCCGAGTCCAGGTCGTGCGCATCGAACGCTTCCAGCAGCACGAACAGTTCTTGCGCGCGCGAGTATTCGAGCAAGTGCTCGAGCTGCGCGTGATCCAACATGCGCACGATGAGAAGCACGCCGCCCGCGCCCGCGGCGCGGGCCTCATCGATCTGATAGCGATCGATGATGAAGTCCTTTCGCATGGCGGGTACCCCGTACTCGCGTAGCGCCGTCGCCGCGAGGCGCAGGTGGTCGAGTGAGCCATCGAATCGCGAAGGCTCGGTCAGCACGGATACCGCGGCCGCGCCGGCCGCCGCATACTGCTCGACCCGATGGAGCCAGTTTTCCGAAGGCTTTGCCAATGCGCCGGCCGCGGGCGATGTGAACTTGAGCTCGGCGATGACATCGAAGCGCCGGTGGAGCGAGAGCCGCGGCGCACGCGGCGCTGCCTGAGCGCGCACGGTCAGCGCAGCGTCGGACTCGAGGCGCCGTGCGGCCTCGATACGCTCACGGCTCGATGCCGCCATTACATCGAGAAACCCGCTCACGGCGCGGCGTGCCCGGTCGCCGCGTCCAGATCGAGAAGCCACCGCGCGGCTCGACCCGACGCCAACGCCTCACGCGCACGCAAAATCCCTGTTGGAACATCGGGCTCGCGACCTGCGATGTGCAGCGCCATGCCGGCCTGCAGCGTCAGCGCGTCGGCATGCGCGCCTGCATCGCGGCCCTCGAGCACACCGCGAATGGCCGCGGCATTGAATTCGGCATCGCCGCCCGCCAGCGCACTCGGCTGCGCGCGCGCAACGCCAAGATCAAGGGGATCGAGCGTGAAATTCCGGACCGCGCCTCCGCCGACGTCAAACACCGTGAACGGCCCCAGGGGTGTGGCCTCGTCCCAG
Organism: uncultured Steroidobacteraceae bacterium; assembly: GCA_964247385.1. GTDB lineage: Bacteria > Pseudomonadota > Gammaproteobacteria > Steroidobacterales > Steroidobacteraceae > TMP-86. The sequence continues at coordinate 80,909 of CAXTUB010000006.1, forward strand.
CCATTGGATCCATGCACCACCCATGCCCGCTCGGTTTCCATGCCGAGCAAGGCCTCGGCGATCAATCGCGCCGCATCGATGTCGTATGCGCCGATCAAGGCATAACGCGGCGCAGCCGGATTGGTGAGCGGCCCCAACAAGTTGAATGCGGTGCGCAGTTTCAGCGCCTTGCGCACAGAGCCGAGCGCTTGCATGGCGCCGTGGTAGTAAGGCGCGAACAAAAATGTAAAGCCAACACGCGTAAAGTAGGTGCCCGCCGCGTGTTCATCGAGCGGCATGGGCAAGCCCAGGCGCTCGAGCACATCGGCACTGCCGCTGCGGCTGGAGACCGAGCGATTGCCGTGTTTGATCACCGGCAAGCCGCATGCCGCCGTCAAAAGCGCAGCCCCGGTTGATAAGTTGAGGCTGCTCGAGGCATCGCCTCCCGTACCCACGAGATCAATGGCATCCGCGCGAGCTGGAAGCCGCGGCGCTTTCGCGAGCGAGCGCATGGCTTGCGCCAAGCCGCGCAGCTCGGTAGCAGTCACCCCTTTCGCGCGTAAGGCGATAAGCAGCGCACCGCCCAGCGCGGCAGGCAGTGCGCTATTTGCGAGCATTCGCAATAAATCTTCGGCCTCGATAACGTCGAGATCCCGCCGCGCCAGCAGCGCTTCGAGCATGGCATGTGGTGGTGACTCGCTGGAGCGCATCAGTTGGTTCACGCGCCCTCCGAGATGCCGGCACGGCGCGCCGTGTTCTCAAATTTTAAAAAATTCGCCATGAGCGCCGGGCCGTCCGGTGTCAGCACGCTTTCGGGATGAAACTGCACGCCTTCCACGCTCCGCTCGCGGTGGCGAACCCCCATGATTTCGCCTTCCGGCGTGCGTGCGCTGACTTCGAGCACCGAAGGGATCGACTCCGGCTCGGCAATCAGCGAATGATAGCGGCCGGCCTGTACGGGCTGCGGAAGCCCTGCAAACACGCCGCGCCCATCGTGCGTCACCATCGAAGTCTTGCCGTGCATCAGGCGCGGAGCGCGGACCACGCGGCCGCCGTATACCTCCACCAGCGCTTGGTGGCCGAGGCACACGCCGAGCACCGGCACATGGCCTGCGAACGCGCGAATCATGTCCATGGAAACGCCGGCGTCTGCGGGAGTGCCGGGTCCCGGCGAGATCACCACGTGGGTCGGCTGCAACGACCGGGCGCTGGGCACATCGATGGCATCGTTCCGATAGACATCCACGCGCGCACCGAGCACGAGAAATGCCTGCACCAAGTTGTAGGTAAAGGAGTCATAGTTATCGATGAGCAGAATTCGCGGCGTCATAGCCCTTCCGCTGCGATCTGCAAGGCCCGCCGCAACACCGCGCTTTTCGCGATGACTTCCTGATACTCCGCCTGCGCACGGCTATCCGCCACGATGCCGCCGCCCGCTTGATAGCTATACTCATCGCCGCGAAATACGAGCGTGCGAATGGTGATGGCTTGATCCATGTCGCCCTGCCGGCCGAAGTAGCCCACGGTACCGCCATAAAGGCCGCGGCCGACCGGCTCGATCTCATCAATGAGTTGCATGGCGCGCACTTTCGGTGCGCCCACCAGCGTGCCGGCGGGGAACGCTGCGGCGAATAGATCGAACGCATCGAAATCCTTCGAAAGTCTTCCCGCCACTCCGCTGACCAGGTGCATGACATGGCTGTATCGCTCGACGATGCGGTATGGCGCGACGTGCACCGAGCCCGCCGCGGCGACGCGGCCCAGATCATTGCGCGCCAGATCGACCAGCATCACATGCTCGGAATTTTCCTTCGCATCGTGCAACAGCTCGCGCTCGAGCGCGGCGTCCTCCTGCGCATCCGCGCCGCGCGGACGCGAGCCCGCGATCGGCCGCAGCTGCGCATGGCCGGCGTTGAGCTTGACCAGCGCCTCGGGTGAAGTGCCCACCACGGTGAGCTCGCCGAGCTCACAGAAAAACATGTAGGGCGATGGATTCAGCAAACGCAGCGCCCGGTACACTTCGAACGGCGACAATGAGTGACGGCCATCGAACCGGGATGACAACACCAGTTGATACACATCGCCCGCGGCGATGTGCGCTTGCGCTCGAGCCACTCCGTTCGCATGCTGAGGCTCGCTCATGGAAGGCTTTGCCACCGCGAAGCTGCCGGTGAGCTGCACCGCGGGAATGGCGCCGCGCAAAGCTCGGATGACTTCACGCCGCAAGCTCTGCCGCTCATCTTCTGCGCCGTCATGCAGCAGCGCGACACCCCGCGTCAAATGATCGAACACGAGCAGCGAGCGGGGCGCGAGATAATGTGCCAGCGGCGTGTGCGATTGCGCCGGCGAGCGCGCCGGCAAGCGCTCGAAAAATCGCACGGCATCATAGGCGGTGTAGCCCACCAACCCGCCCGATAACGGGACGCCGGCAATCTGCGGCAACGGGCGCGGCGCGCGCGCAAGGGCCGCTCGCAACGCATCGAGAAATTGCTGACGGCTCGTAGGGAGCGGTGCGGCCGCGCCATCGACGTGCATGCCTTGAGCATCGATCCGTACGTCCAGCGCCTCGCCGAAACCCAAGAATGAATAGCGGCCGAGCCGCTCGCCACCCTCTACGCTCTCCAATAGGAAGCGCGGCTTGAACGGCTGCAGCTTGAGATACGCCGAAACCGGCGTATCGAGATCTGCAGCGATGTCGAACGGTGTTTTCATAGGCCAAAAAAAACCCATCGTCCGCTTGATTCGGAGATGGGCCGTTGCTACCTGCTCGATGCGAACTTAAGCCGCCGGCGCCCTCTCGGTAAGGAAAGGACGCCACGACGCCGCGGCCGGGACATCGCGCGCCGGGGAAGGCTTGCTCACCACCGACCGCGCAGAAAAGTCATGTGCCGCTGACATGCGCCCGAGTATATCGACAAGTCAGGTCGACGCGAGAGTTTTCTTGTGCCGCCGCGCCAACTCGAGGAAGCGCGGCGTCATTCCCACGTCCTCATATACGGGGTCGCCCTGCTCATCTTGCGAGATCACCTGGACACCCCGCTCATACGGCATGGCGCTTTCGATCTCATCGAGCGCCGCATGCAGCAAATCCGTGATGAGATGCTCGGGCGTTTGACCCGGAAACAAGTCCGCCAATGCATGGATGCGCGCCGCGTCGCCGAGCGGAAGCCGCACGGAGTACGCAGCTCGAGTTTTCGGCGGGCCGGCTTTCTTCTTCCAGCCTTCGAGCAGTGCTTTAAACTTCATGGCCGATTATAGACGTGCGCCTACCCTGACGAGCCATCCATGAGAACCCCCGCCGCGGCGCGGGCACCGCTTGCCGACACGACCGGCGTGCGCGGCTTTGCCGGCGTGTTCGACTATAGCCGGCGTGCCCTCGCGCTCGTGTGGACGACTCACCGCGCGCTGAGTCTCGCGCTCGCCGCTTTCACGCTGATCGCGGGCGTTTTGCCGGCCGCTGTCGCGTTCGTCGGCGCACTCATCGTGGATGCCGTCGTGCAGCGCCACCTCGAGCAAGTACTCTGGTTCGTCGGCATCGAAGCGCTGCTCATGGCAAGCATCGCGTTCTCGCAGCGTGCGCTGTCGCTTGCGCAAAACCTGCTGCGCGCGCAACTGGGTCAGCGAGTGAACGTGATGATTCTCGAAAAGGCGCTCACGCTCGATCTCACCCAATTCGAGGACTCCGAGTTCTACGACAAGCTGGCGCGCGCGAGGCGTGAGGCCTCGAGCCGCCCACTGAGCCTGGTCATGCGCACCTTCAGCGTATTGCAGAACCTCGTATCGCTCGTCTCCATCGGCATCCTGCTGGTGCGCTTCTCGCCCTGGGCGGTGGCATTGCTGGTATGTGCAGGCCTGCCCGCTTTTCTCGCCGAAGCGAAGTTTTCCGGCGCCGCCTTCAAACTCATGCGCTGGCGCGCGCCCGAGTCGCGCATGCAGCTGTACCTGGAATCGGTGCTGGCGCGCGAGGACCACGCCAAGGAAGTGAAATTGTTCGAGCTCGGTGCGCCGCTGCTGGTGCGGTACCGAGACATTTTCGCGCGCTTGTATGCCGATGACCGTAAGCTCGCCATTCGGCGCGACGCGTGGGGCTTGGGTCTCGGCCTCATCGGCACGCTGGCTCTCTACGCGGGCTATGCCTGGATTGCGGTGCGCACCGTGCAAGGCGCCATGTCGCTTGGACAAATGACCATGTACTTGACTCTCCTGCGGCAGGGTCAGTCGGCGGTGACCGCGGCGTTGAATGCGATTGGCGGTATGTATGAAGACAATTTATATCTGTCGAACTTGTATGAATATCTGGAGCAGCCCGTGCCGGTGCGCGCGGGCGCCATCACCACGGGCGCCGAGCCGGGCGATGGCATTCGCTTCGAGCAGGTGGGGTTCACTTATCCGGGCGAGACTGCGCCCGCTCTCATCGACATCGACTTGCACATACGCCCCGGGGAGAGCATCGCGCTGGTCGGTGAGAATGGCTCCGGCAAGACCACACTCATCAAGTTGCTGACCCGTCTGTACTCGCCCACGAGCGGCCGCATTTTGCTCGATGGGGTGGATCTGGCGGAGTGGGACGAGACTACGCTGCGCCGTCGAACCGGAGTCATATTTCAGGACTTTGCCCGGTATCAGATGATCGTGGGTCAAAACATCGGCGCGGGCGATGTGCGCGCCTTCGACGACGAGGCGCGCTGGCAGAGCGCCGCGCAGCAGGGGCTTGCGGCTGGCTTCGTCGATGAGTTGCCGCAGCGATATCACACACAGCTCGGCAAGTGGTTCAAAGACGGGCGCGAGCTGTCCGGTGGGCAATGGCAAAAGATTGCCTTGGCCAGAGCCTTCATGCGCTCCGACGCCGACATTCTCGTGCTCGATGAGCCGACTGCCGCCATTGACGCCGGCGCCGAGGCCCAAGTTTTCGAGCACTTTCGCGAGCTCACGCGTAATCGAATCGCCATCGTCATCTCGCATCGGTTTTCCACGGTGCGGGTGGCCGATCAAATTCTCGTGCTCGAGCAAGGCCGCATCGTGGAGCGCGGCAGTCATGATTCCCTCATGGCCGCCGGCGGACGCTATGCGCAACTCTTCACGCTGCAAGCGCGCGGCTATCGCTGACCCGCTTTCGCGCCCCACCCGGAGCACACATGCCCTCCTTCGACGTCGTATCCGAGATCGATCGCCACGAGCTCACCAACGCGGTGGATCAAGCCTCCCGCGAATTATCACAACGTTTCGATTTCAGAGGCACCGATGCCAGATTCGAGCTGGAGGAATTCGCCATCACGATGACGGCCGGCGCGGAATTTCAGCTCAAGCAAATGCTGGAGATCTTGAAGTTGCGGCTGGCCAAGCGCGGCATCGACGTGGCGGCGCTCGAAATCCAGGAGCCCGAAATCAACTTGGCGCAGGCGAAGCAGCAGATCGTGGCCAGTCATGGAATCGATGCCGATACCGGCAAGAAGGTGTCGCGACTCGTCAAGGACTCCAAGCTCAAAGTCCAGGCGCAGATCCAGGGAGACAAAGTTCGCGTCACCGGCAAAAAACGCGATGACCTGCAGGAGGCGATCGCGTTCCTGCGCAAGGCCGAGGTCGGCGTACCGCTGCAATTCAACAATTTTCGCGATTGAGGCCGCCGAGGCAGCCTATTTGAGCTGCTCCAAACCCTTCGAGTAGATGACGCTGCCGTCGAGCTTGACGATGATGGCATCGATGTCATCGATCTTGTTGTAGATCTCCATTGCTTTTTCAGGGCCCAGCACGAACGCTGTCTTCGACAGACCGTCGGTGCGCACGGCGCGCTCGCCGATCACGGTGGCACTGCGTACCTTGCTTGCGGAATGCCCGGTATGCGGATCGATGATGTGGTGATAGCGCACGCCGTTCTCCTCGAAGAAGCGCTCGTAGTCTCCGGAGGTCGACATCGCGGCATCGCTCAGGGGAATACGCGTGATCACCGTTCCGGGGCCACGGCTCGGGTCGCGGATGCCCACCATCCACGGCTTGCCGAACCGGTCGCCGATGATGCGGCTGTCGCCGCCCGCCGAGACGAATGCTCGCGTGACTCCGCGCGCCTGCAGAGCCTCGATGCCTCGATCCACCGCATAGCCTTTCGCAATTCCCCCCAGATCGATGCGGACGCCGTGCTGGCTGAATTGCACCGTGCGATGCGGCGCATCGAGCACTACATGCCGGTAGTCAACGCCCGGCAGCGCGCTGTCGATGGCGGCTTCGTCTGGACGCACGTGGCGGCGAAAGTCGTATAGATAGCCGACACTCGCATAGGTGATATCGAACGCGCCTTGAGTGATGCGTGAATATTCCTTCGCGGTACCGAGCAAGTCGAACAGCTCCTGGCTGATTGGCATGGGACCATCCGCCGCGCGCGCGTTGATCTGCGACACATCGCTCGCCGGCTTGTACGTGCTCATGGTCTCATCGATGCGCCGCATCTCCGCAAGGACGGCATCGATTGCGCTTTGCGCGGCCGCGTGATCCTCGCTCCAAAGCTCGACGATGATTCGCGTGCCCATGATGCCATCGGTGACGCGCTTCACCCATTCGGCGCGCGCGCACTGCGCGGCGCCCACGCACACGAGCACGAAAAGCACGAGCGAGATTCGCCGCGGGAACACCATTCGCCGCGGCAAGCAGGAGTTGAGTTTCATGCCCCGTAGCGTAGCTTGCCGCGAGCGTGTAGGGTATCGCCGCCGTGATCCGCGCCGACCGCACTCGTCTCACCATCCTGATTGCGACGCTCGGGTATTTCGTCGATCTGTTCGACTTGGTCTTGTTTTCGCTGGTGCGCGTGCAATCGTTGCACGATCTCGAAGTTCCGTCGGCCGCCATGTTGTCGACCGGAGTGTTCCTCATCAGTGTGCAGATGGCAGGGTTCATCGTCGGCGGAATCTTCTGGGGCGTGCTCGGAGATCGGCGCGGCCGCTTATCCGTGCTCATCGGCTCCATCATCTTGTATTCCATTGCCAACATCGCGAATGCCTACGTGGACTCGGTCAATGCGTATGCCGTGTGGCGCTTCATCGCAGGCGTGGGGCTTGCGGGTGAGCTCGGCGCCGGCGTCACCATCGTCTCTGAGCTATTGCCGCAGAAAATTCGCGGTTACGGCAGCACCATCATCGCAACCGTCGGCGTTTTCGGCGCGGTGGCGGCAGCGCTCGTCGCCGACCTCGTCAGTTGGCGCCACGCCTATCTGCTCGGCGGCATCATCGGACTCCTGTTGTTGGGGCTGCGGCTCGGCGTACAGGAATCGACACTGTTCGTGAAGTTGCGCGGCTCGCCGCAGGTGGTGCGCGGACATTTGTGGGCTTTCGTGCGGCGTGGCCGCCTCATGGGCCGGGCGGCGCTCGTCGTGCTGATGGGCATTCCCATCTGGTTCATGATTGGCGTATTGGTCACGTTCACGCCCGAATTCTCGAATGCATTGCATATGGGGCCCGATCTGCCGCGGGTCACGTCCGCGGTCATGTATCTCTACCTCGGGTTTGCGGTGGGCGATCTTTTCGTCGGCTTGATCTCGCAAGCCTTGCGTAGCCGCCGCGCCGCGATTCTCATTGCATTGGGCTTCATCGCCTCTTTATTGCTCGCGTATCCGCATGTGGCCGGGCGCTCGGTCACGGCCTACTACACGATGTGCTTCTTGTTGGGTTGCGGCTCAGGTTACTGGGCCATGTTCGTGCTGGTCGCCGCGGAGCAATTCGGCACGAATTATCGCGCCACCGTCACCACCAGCGTGCCGAATCTCGTGCGCGGCGCAACCATCCCCATGTCGTTCGCATTCAAGCACCTGATTCCGAGCTGGGGAGTGATCGGCTCAGGACTCATCGTGGGGTTCACCACCGTCGCCATTGCCGTCACGGCCACCTTGATTCTGGACGAGACCTTCCATCGCGAGCTCGATTACTGCGAAACGGTATAGCGCGCGATCCCAGCATGACGGCGGCGCTGCCGATCATGCCGCCCAGGTGCGCAAAATGCGCAACGCTCGACTGCGAGCCGGTGACGCCCAGAAATAGCTCGAGGCCTGCGTACGAAGTGGCGAAAAGCCACGCCGGCATGGGAATGGGTGGAATCAGCGGCACGACCTTACGATGCGGAAATAACAGCGCGTAGGCCAGCAGCAGACCAAACACGCCGCCGGATGCGCCCACGGTGGGCGCCGGCTCGGTGTGAAACAGCACTGGCACGAAGAGCTGCGTGATGGCAGCCGTGAAGACGGAAGCGAAATATAAGAGCGTGAAGCGCTTCTCGGTGATGTAGCGCTCGATCTCCGCGCCGAACATCCACAAGCCCAGCATGTTGAAAGCGAGATGCGAAAAACTGCCATGCAGGAACGCATACGTGATCAGTTGCCACAGCCGAAAGTTGCCCGGCTCGCCCGCTTCGCTCAACGGCCACAGCGCAAGCCATCCCAGCGGCAATCGGCCGCTGCCTTGCAGGACATACACCACGACGTTGACCGCAATGAGAATCTTGACCGCAGACGTTTTCATGCGCACTAGTGTAGGGTTTATGAGCCGCATCGCGCGAGACTCGCACATGAATGCAGTGTTTTTGGACTACGGCACGGTGAACCGGGGCGACCTGGATACGGGCGCGCTCGATCGCGTCATGCCGATGCTGCGTTACTTCGAGCACTCGACGGAAGAAGAGATCCTCGAGCGCACCTCGAATGCAGAGATCGCGCTTTTGAACAAGGCCGTGCTCGGCGGCGCAGTGTTCGATGCCGCGCCCCGCCTCAAGCTGGTGGTGCTTGCCGCGACCGGGACCAATAACATCGATCTGGCCGCAGCCGCGCGTCGCGGAGTGGGCGTGTGCAATATCCGTGGCTATTGCACGAGCTCGGTCGCGCAGCACGTCTGGGGCACCATTCTCATGCTCACGCATCATTTGCATGACCATGCGCGTCTTGCCGCCGATGGCGCATGGGCGCGAAGCGACTCGTTTACCTTGCTTTCGTTGCCCATTCGGGAGTTGCAAGGAAAGATCCTGGGAATTGTCGGATGGGGCGAGCTCGGACGTGCCGTTGCGAACATCGGCGCGGCGTTCGGCATGCAGGTGCTGGCGGCAGAAAGCCTGGCGCAGGGTTCGGCGAGCGAATCGAATTCGCCGCCGCGCCTCGAATTGAAAGAATTGCTGAAGCGCGCCGACGTGCTCAGCCTGCATTGCCCTCTGACGGAGCGGACGCGCGGCATGATCGGCGCCGCGGAGCTTGCATCAATGAAGCCCGATGCGCTGTTGATCAACACGGCCCGCGGTGCGCTGGTCGATGGCAACGCATTGGCCGAGGCGCTGCGTGCCGGCCGCCTGGGCGGCGCCGGAATCGACGTGCTTCCGCAAGAGCCGCCGGTGAATGGCGATCCGCTACTGATGCCGGGAATTCCGAACCTCGTGGTCACGCCGCATATCGCCTGGGCCGCGCGCGAGGCGCGGCAGCGTTGTATTGATGAAATGGCGGCCAATGTCGAGGATTTTCTTGCAGGCGGCCGGCGCGGCCGCGTCGTCTGACCATTGCGAAAGGTGAAAGAGCACACTGCGCCCGCGTCGCGCAGTGTGCAAAGAGCCTCAGCCTTGGCTTCCGCGCTTCTCGCGCTTGGCGGCGCGCTTTTCCTTCAACGACTTCGACGGCTTTTTCTTGTCTTCTTTCTTTCGATCCATCCCTTTGGCCATGTTGCTCTCCTGTGTCACCACGACGCCAAATTCTATTCTCGTTCACCCCTGCTTCGCTAACATGCAGACATGGGAAGAATTTTCGAAGTACGCAAGCACGCCATGTTCGCGCGATGGAATCGCATGGCCAAGCAATTCACCCGGGTGGCCAAGGACATCAACATGGCCGTGCGCGCGGGCGGCGGCGATCCCGCCTCCAATCCTTCGCTGCGCCGCGCGCTGCAAAACGCTCGCGCGGTGAACATGCCGAAGGACAAGACGGATGCCGCCATCAAGCGCGCCATGGGCAAGGACTCGGCGAACTATCAGGAGATCATCTACGAAGGTTATGCACCGCACGGAGTCGCGTTGCTCGTGGAGACCGCCACGGACAATCCCACGCGCACGGTCGGAAGCGTGCGCAACGTGATCTCGAAAAGCGGCGGCAATCTGGCCACCACCGGCAGCGTCGGTTTTTTGTTCAATAAAATGGGCGTGTTTCGCTTGGATCCTGCCGCGGTCAAGGACTCGGATGAGCTCGAGCTCGATCTGATCGATCATGGGCTCGAAGAGATGGGCGAGAGCACGGGCGAAAAGAGCGAGCCGCAACTCGTTATTCGCTGCGCTTTCGCGGATTTCGGGCGCATGCAGGAAGCGCTCGAAAAGCGCGGACTGTCGCCGCTGTCGGCCGAGCATGAATATATTTGTTCAGTGCCGACCGAGTTGCCCGAAGCTCAGGCCACCGAGGTGCTCATGCTCATCGACAAGCTCGAGCAGGACGAGGACGTGCAAAAGGTCTTCCACACCTTGGCTTGACTCATGATCGGACATCGATTCATCGAAGCTCGACGAAAAATCTCATACGATCTCAATTGACGCGGCGCGCATGGTTCAAGGCCCACTACGCACTGAGCTCGCCGCTTCGCACTTCTTGATTCTCGACGGGGGGCTTGCCACCGAGTTGGAAAGGCGCGGCGCAGATCTCGGCCACCCGCTCTGGTCGGCCAAGGTTCTCATGGAAGATCCCGCATCCATTCAAGCCTTGCACCGCGACTATTTCGCCGCGGGCGCCGATATCGGCACGAGCGCAAGCTACCAAGCGAGCTTCGAGGGTTTTGCTCGACGCGGCCTCGATGCCGCCGCTGCTGCCGCGGTGATGCGCAAGTCCGTGGCACTCACGGTCGCGGCACGGGATGAGTTTTGGGCCGACGAGTCGCATCGGCAAGGCCGGCGGCGGCCGCTGGTCGCCGCATCCATCGGCCCTTACGGTGCGGTGCTCGCGGAGGGTTCGGAATATCGAGGCCGCTATGGGTTGTCGTTCACCGAGCTCATGAACTTTCACCGGCCGCGGCTGGAGGCCTTGGCGGCGGCCGGTGCCGATGTGCTCGCGCTCGAAACCGTGCCTTCGCTCGTCGAGGCCGAAGCCTTGGCGCACCTGGTGCAAGAGCTCGATGGATGCGAGGCATGGATCTCGTTTTCCTGCCGCGATGGCGCACACACGAACGAAGGTCAGCGCATCGCCGAGTGCGCGCAAGAGCTCAGCGAATTCGATCGAATCAGCGCCATCGGCGCCAACTGCACCGCCCCACGCTACATCACCGAGCTGATTCAGGAGCTGCGCTCCGCGACGCGCAAAGCGGTGATCGTGTATCCGAACGCGGGCGGACATTACGATGCGGCCTCAAAAAGTTGGCGCGGCCGCGCCGCCGCGCGCCCGCTCGCTTCGTACGCGGCAGAATGGCGTGAGGCCGGCGCCGCCATCATCGGCGGTTGCTGCGGAACCACGCCGCGAGACATACGCGAGCTCCGCGCCGCTATTTCAAGGCAGTCCCCGTAATGACCTCGTAGGCCCAACTCACGACGGGCTTCAGACGCGGCGACACGATCAGGAGTGCAGCGAGCGGCTCGAACCAACGTGCCTCGTGATGCTCCGGCATGCCGAGCTCAGGATTGATCGGCAACTCGATGTGATCCGCCTTGCTGCGCGCGATGTAGTAGCGCGCCGTCTTGTTCTTCGCATAGGGGCCCGTCTCCATGAACACCACGCCCCAATCGAACGAGATGTCATCGAGCCGGGTTTCCTCGCGCACCTCCCGCAAGGCCGCGTCGATGGCCTCCTCGCCGGGCTCGACGATGCCTTTGGGGAAATCCCAGTTTCGATACGCGCGCAATAAAAGGAAGCGGAGCTTGCGATCCACCGAACGCACGATGACCACACCGGCAGAGAGCCGAGGCTGATGAGGCATGCGCGGATTATAGAGTCCTGAGATTGCGTCTTCGTCCTGGCGCTTCGATTCTCACGCTTCAATTCTTGTACTGGCCCACCACTTCTCCCCACTCGCCCGTCGCAGCGCGATACGTCCGCATCTCCTCCCACTGGCCGTGCCAAAAGGAAAGCCACAAGACGATGCGCCCGTTCTTCGACTCGACGAGGCTGATGCCTTCCGGCGGCACGGGCCGCCCATCGTTATATCGCCGACTCAGGATGTACGGCGGCGCGATGATTTGCCGGTGAACTGTCCCGTCGGGGCGATAGACGACGCCGTTGTTGGGTAGCGGGTAATCATCAATGCTCGACGTACCGTGACCGATTACGAGCAAGAGAGCCGTGTCTGGATCTACGAGTGCCTGAATCGGTTTCGAAAAGCGTTTTTCGACAGCCAAGCAGTTGTATTGCCAACGCATTGCGACCGGACCTTCGTTGAAAATCGCTGTTCCGAGCTTCGAACGTGACGAACCTTTGTATGGATCATTGATAGGATCATCGACCTGTGCAGCCAAGCCACTGTGCGTGACATACTCCAAACAGCAAAAGTCTGTCACGGCGTAGTGGAATCCACGGCTGCGAGATACTGACGCCAGTTGTTTTCGGTCATCTCCAGTAAGAACTGCACTTGTTGGCCGCCTCCCCGATAGGTCTCAGAAGCGGGCCAACCGGAGACTTGCGGGCCCGAAAACCCTTCGCGCGCCGGGATCGCCGACTTAACAACGTATTCCTGCATAACCAGCGGCTCTTCGGACCGCTTGAATTGATACAAAATTGCAAGGCGCGCTCTAGCTTCCTCAATGCTTGAGTATCGCTCCAGGGTGCCCCATCCGCCGGGCCTTCCGCCGGGACGCTGAATGATATAGATCGTATCGCCCGGATTGAGCCAGGTGTCTTGCACGCTGCGCGTCGTGCTCCAAGGTGGATGTGCATCGCTGAGTCCGGCTTGGCGTTGTCTGGCAATCCATTCGCGGTTTGCTTGGGACCCGGCGTATGGTCCCCGGTCCGGGTCGAATCGGCCATAATAATTTTCGTTGATCGCTGCGCGCGTGCGCGAGCCATTGACTGCGCCAAGGTCTCGTTCGAAGGTCGTACGCAACAAGCGCGCAACGCGGGACCCGGCCGTGCCGGTCGCAATGCCCGCCGCGAGCGCCGCCGCCGCGCGAGACAACCCCAATGAGAGATCGGCCGAGGTCTGCTCGAGATCGCTCGCGCATTTTGCGGAGGAGAATCCGCGGGCGACTCGATAGCTGGTCTGAATCACATCCCACACTGCGCCGCCGATGAACAGTGACCCGATGCCGGCGGCCGCAATATCGGCGGCCCACGCGTACGGCGTGAACTGCGCAACTGCCCACGTCGAGAAGATGGCTGCCGTGGTGGCAATCGCAGTGGGCGCAACGAGCTCGCGCAGTGCTTGCGCCAGATCATGATCCTGGATCTGATCGGCAGCCGAACGAAACACAAAACTCAACTTTTGATCGAGCGTCCAATCGGCCACGCTTTCGTCCGCAATGGGCTGCGGCCGCAATCCCATGACATCGATCCGCGCCAGCGAATTGCTCGATGCGAAAATATAGGGATTCGCTCCGCCGGCCACGCCAAGAGGATCGGGCGACAGATAACGGCCGGTATTCGGATCTAGATACCGCTCTCCGTTGTAGAGAAGGCCGCTCTCGCGGTCCAAATATTGATTCGAGCCGCGCAGGTTCAGGCGGCTCGAAGCGCTGCTCGCATGACCGCGCGTATCCACGAGAGCGCGGGGAGCCAGGGCCGCATCGGTGATGACGGCCGAGACACTTCCGCCTTCGAATAGAGCCACAGGCATGTCGTCCAGCCACACGTACGTGCGCATGACGCGGCCAGCGGAGTCCACTTCACCGATGACCTTGCTGCGCTCATACAAATACCACGTCGTGCTGGCTCGGCCGTTTTCATAGACGGTTTTTCGAATGCGCTCGTTCATGGCGTTATACGAGTAGCTTGCGATGAGGTGTCCGTGCTCACGCACGCCGCTCAACCTGCCCTCGCTATCCCAATCGTAGGAACGAGCGCCGGCACGCACGGTCGCACCCCCGATCGAATAGCCGAATGTCAGGTCGCTGGGGCGAGCGCCGCTCACGCGCAATGCCAGCAGACGATTCGAGTCGGGCGCGAAGGAAAAATTTGCATCCTCCGCGCCGGATCGCGCACGAAGGTTTTCACCTGCGTCGTAGCGCAGGAAAGTGGCGTGGTCCCCAGCTCCTGCGCGCCGAATCAACCGGCGTTGCCCGTCGAACTGCAGCGCGAAATTCTCACGGCCGGCAAATGATTCGATCGCCGCGCCGGACGGATCCGGTGCAGCGCCCACATACGTGAACCGCTCCTGCCAAATAGCAGGTGCACCCATACGCGCAAGTCGGCCACGCGTGTCCAAATCTCGATGCACTGTAGTCTGGCCCAACAGTCGCATTGAGCGATGCGCAGGATCGGGATCGCTCCCCAGCTGGGAAACCAGCGGCTCGACGCCGCTCGGTGCTCGCCAATCGATACGATTCAATAGCCCGGCGCCGACACCGGGCGCCCGGCCGTAAACGTATGTCAACGAATGATCGTCCGGCAGCGTCTCGCCAATCAGCCGACCCTGCTCATCGTGCTCGAAATGCGTGGTGTACTTATGGCCGCCCAGCACGCGGGTGTGCTCGATCAAGCGCGCGCGCGCATCGTAAGCAAAGCGCTCCTCGCCACCGGGGAATCGGATACGCCGGGGTTTGCCGTTTTGCGCATACTCGATTTTCGTGACGCCATCGGCGCTGCGCTTCTGAACTACCCGTCCCGCATCGTCACGGAGGTAATGAATGCTCGAGCGCGGCGTGAGCTTTGCGGTGAGATGATTCGATGCGTCGTAGTCGAGCCGCGTGTCGCCTGCGTCCGACGATTCGATCCGCCGCAGTCGGCCGAAGTCATCGTACGCATAACCCGAGCGCACCCGCCTCGAATCAACATATGAAACCGGCTGGTCGAATGCGTCGACCTCGACGACGCCCTGGACGGCACTTGCGAATGCCATCGCGCCGACCGAGTTCGGGGCTGGCGGTTTGGCGGCGGCATGGCGCAACACCAGCTCGCCGGACGCGGCTTGAAACGAGCTGCTCGCGATGCTGGCGTCATCGGCTCGCTCGAGTGAGATTTTCCTCCCCGCCGCATCGACAATCTCGCGCACGACGCCCGAGCCGGCATCGTATCGGTAAGAAAGCGTCTCGCCAGTAGGCGTCGTGACCCGCTCGATGCGCCCCTCGGCATCGTATGCGTAGCGCTCGAATCGGCCATCTCGATCGATCGCTGCGATTCTCGAAAATGAGTCATATTCATAACGGAAAGTGTGCTCGGGCGAGCGCAAGACCGTGAGCCGCGACCACGCGTCATACTCGAAGCGCGTGGTGCGCGCACCCGGCTCGATTCTTTCGAGCAATCGACCTCGTGCGTCGTAGCGAAATCTGACGGTGTCCGTTCCGCCAGGCAGCGGGCCATCGATGCGTACGAGGCGGCCCGACGAATCGTAGCCGTAGCTCGAACGCCGTTCGATATCATCAGAGCGAGGCGTGCCCGAACCGGCGGCAGGCGCATAGCCCCGCTCGATGCGCGCGCTCGGCTGGTCGGAGCCGCCTGCGTACAGGTATTCGAACGAATGCACTTTGCCCTGAGCGATGCTCGGGCCCTCGATGCGAATAATCCTCCCGAGCGCATCGCGCGTGGAGCGCATGTCACCGGCCACGATGACTCGCCCCAGCGGGTCATAGGCATAGCGAATGCTCCTGCAATCTGCACAGCCCGGCGTCATGCCGAGCAAGCGGTTCTCGCCATTCAACAGAGCGAACTCATACCGCGTGACGCGGCCTGTCGCGTCGGTTGCGATTGCAACCGCGGGAGCGGCCAGTGAGCCTGGCATGCCGCTGCGAGAGATGCGGATACGATCAGACCCGTGTTGCGACATCACGGCGCTGCCGTCCGGCGCGTAAGCGTAAGTCGAGATGCGCTGCCACTCGCCGCGAGCCGCCACCGCGATGCCGGTCAGCGCATGGGGGTGGCCCGCTTGTCTTGCGGGCTCGTAGAAATAGCTGCGCCGCGCGGCGCCGAATTGCCTGACGCCCGTGAGATTTCCGAAACCTGCACTTTGAGATGCGTCGTTGTACGCGTAGTCGATCCGACCCAACGGCGTATCAATGGACGATACCCCTTGAAAGCCGGCACCGCGAGCGGGGTAATGAAGTGCGAGCATTCGGCCATGGGAATCGATCACGCGCAGCAACTCGCCGCGCACGCCGCGGTCGAGCTGCACGAATGCGCCTGAGCGCGATACGACGCGACGCAGCTTGCCGCGAGAGTTGAATTCAAGGCGGCGCCCGTCAGGCCAAATCCATAGGTAGCGTGGTTCTGCATCTCCGTCGAGAATTTCGATGCGGCCTTTGGCAGGATCTTTTGTGACGCAGCTTCGCGGACTTCGCGCATCGCGCGCAAATGTGAGGCGTCCGCCATCGGCCTCCAATACTTGGATGGACTCTGTGCCGACGAACAACTCCGTGTCATACGACAATCGCCAGCCGGCGCCGACGGAGCCGGTGCTGCGATCCAACGAGTTGTAGTAGCGGATGACCTCGATACCCAGCTCTCCCGGAAACGGCGGCATGTCTTCTTCGCGTTGGAACTTGTTTCCGGTCATCACATCAATGGGGTTTCCTGCACCCACATCGGCGCCGACTCGGCCCAACGTTGCGACCCCTTGTCCGCCGCATGTCGAGCCAATGGGGCTTGGTCCGCAGCTCGCCGCGCCCGGGCCCGCGGGCAGTGCGCGTGCGAGTTGCGGCGGGGTGCATAGCATCGAAGCCGCATAAACAAGCCATCGTGCGCGGATCCTTGCGCGAATGGTCATAGGTCCCTTCCTTGGGAAATGAGAGTTGATCGGCCGTTAGCTCATGGCGCAGCTGCCGTGCAACAAATGCGCACGCCGCAGTTTGGATCGCATTGCGGATCCCCAGGCCGACAGTGATGCGGCAAGCAACCAGGATCCGAGCGTGGATTGCAGCGCGGCCAGGTTCCGCCGCTGCCATCCCCAACGCCGCCCGCGTTGCCAGAGCCCCCAGGCGAGCCGCCCTGGTCGGAATCGCAATCGGGATTCCAATTGGGACAAGAGGGTAACGCCGCCGTCGGCGGCCGCGGCGAAACGGGTCGCACCGATCCGCCGCGATACGAGAATGCGCCGGGCTCATAAGCATCGCTCATCATGCGCAACGTGGTGCGTGCAACGACCGGAATGCGCCCGGCCGCGAGCAGCTCTCGCACGAACTCATCGTCGCCGCCCGTGCCGAGCTGCTGCAGCGCCCAAGAATAAAAGCGCCCTGCAATCGGCACTTGCTTGGCCGGCGGAATTCCGTAGGTCACCCGGACCGCGAGCAAGTTGGCATCTTGAAGGCTCTGCCCCGAGGAATTCGACGCGGAATTCCATGGACAATCGGTGCGGTCGCGCGGGCAGCGGAGATGAATGAGATCAGTCGAGGGAATGGCGCGTACGCCTGCGGCGGCCGATAACTCCGGGCTGTAAAAATCGTCGAAGCTCTGCGCCGTGGGAGAGAGAATTTCCACGCGAGCTGCGCCTTGCGCGAAATCCATTGCGGCGGCCGCCGAGCTTTGGCTGAGCTCGCCAAGCGTCGTGCCGCCTCCGTAGTAAGGGTTCATGGCTTGTTCGAGCGCCGAATACACCGACGCAATTCGCGCGTGATTCAAAGTCCCGGCGCGAGCGGCGGAAAACACCGCATAGTTCAATGAGCTCTTCGCGTGCAATCCAAGCGCTGCCTGCGCTATACCCATGAGGACGAAGAGCAGCAGTGGAATGACGATGACGAACTCGACCAGCGCAGCCCCGCTCTGCCGCACATGAGGTTGGACCGCCCTCGGCCGTTCGCGATTCAATGCCACTTGATCTCCCAAGCGCAGTCCCAGCCGGTGCACCTCACCCACCTGCATTTCCAAAACGCCATGCGCTTGCCGGCAAGCCACCATGCGCCAGGGCGGCACGCGTGTGCGAATGTCTCGGATGTACCCTTCTGCATCGATGAAGATCACATCGATGGCAAAGCTCATGCAGGCGGTATGGATGCAGCGACAGTTCGGCAGCCACAGCGCCGTGCCGGCAAAAGGCGCGGCGCGCAGAATGAGCCCGCGCAGACGCGCCAAAAATCCCCTTGCGGGCTCGATGTCGATTCGAGCGTTCACAGCGCTACAGACCCGAGTGCATGAATTTGATCGCGATTGGAAAACCGAGAACGATGAACGTGCACGGGAAAATGAACGCGACCAGGGGGAATAGCATTTTGACCGGCGCTTCCATGGCGAGCTTCTCCGCGCGGACATAGCGCTCTGCACGCCGTTGCTCGGCTTGAGCGCGCAGGATGGGTCCCAAATTCATGCCAAGCGTTTCGGCCTGAATCAGAGCGGTCGTGAGATTGACGACGGCCGCATCGTTCATGCGCCTTGCCATTTGGCGCAACGCTTCGATACGGGTTTTGCCTGCGCGATGATCGCGCAGCACACGGGAGATCTCGTCGCGTAGCGGGCCGTGCGGCCCCTTGGCCACCGTGTGCGCGAATGCGCTCTGCAAGGTCAGCCCCGCCTCAACGCACAAGGTGATGAGATCTAAAATGAAAGGAAGTGTTTTTTGCGTGGCGCGCCTTCTCGCGCGCACGCGGTCGCGAGCCCACATCAAGGGAAGCGCGAAGCCGACGGCTCCGCCCAACAGAATTGCCGCGGCCGCCGAGGCATGCCAAGTCGTTGCGACGAATACGCCGAGTAGGGCGCAGCCCAAAGCGAGCAAACATTGAAAGGCCAGGAATTGGTCGACGCTGAGCGCAAAGTCGAGCCCGGCGAGCAACAGCAAATCAGACAATTTCGAGCGCACGATCGTTGGAATGAAGCGCGAGACCAACGGCGCCAACGCGCGTACCGGCAGCCATAACGCACGAAACGCGCGCGGTGGAGCATCCAGATATTCACGATTTTCCGCGGGCAAGTACACCAGCGAATGCGCGGTCACGGCCGCAGCCATCGCAGCGGATGCAGCCGCCGCCGCGGCTGCCGCGAAGGCGACCCACCCAAGCTCAACCAGATTGGTGCTCATTTCGATAAGCTCTCACTTCCATACGTTCATACGTCGATGCGCACGATGCGCCGGATGCAATAAACGCCCGCTGCTTCGAGCGCCAAGATCACGACGAGCGTGGCCCAACCCAATCGAGTCGAATACAGGAGCGCGACTTCGCGTGGCTCGAGTTTCATGAGAATGAGGAGAAGCAATGCCGGCAGCGCACCCACGATCAACGCCTGCAACTTGCCCTGCGACGTGAGCGCGCGAATTTTCGCTTCGATCGCGAGCGTCTGGCGCAAGGTGGCGGCCGAGCGCTCGAGCGCTTCCGCAAGGCCGCCCCCCGACGCATTGGCGATTCGCATGGCCGCGACCGACAAGGTCACCGGCGCCAGCCCGATGCGCTTTGATAGCGATTCGAGCGCCGTATCGAGCGACACTCCGAGGCGCAGCTCGCGCAAGACCAAGCCGAACTCCTGGCCGCAGGCGCCGGTGACCTCACGCGCCACATGCTCGAGTGCCGAGCTCAACGAGGAGCCGGCGCGCAAGGCGCCTGCAAGCATGAGGAGCGCGTCGGGAAACTGCTGCGTCAGCTGATGCAGCCGCCGACGGCGCAAAAAAAGAATTGCGCATGCCGGCAGCGCCGTGGCTGCCGCGCCGCTGAGCACGGCCAACCACCCTTGGCCGGTTCCAAGCCAGACGCCAACGACCACCAACAAAGCAAGCGTCGCCGACGCGACGTACAACACGTCTGCATCGAAGAACAAAAATAGTTGGAGCAGCGAGGCTCGCGTGCGTTCTGCCGTTCGCGCGCGGTGTCGCGCGAGACGCCGAGCGCCCCATTCGAGCAACAGAATCAGCAGCAGCACAGTGGCGCCTCCCGCACACAGCGCAATGGCCACAGTGCGCATGTCATGTGTCCGCGACAGCCGGTAGGGCGGGCTCGAACAGCGTGAGGTTCAGCTCTTGACCCCGTGCTCGCCACAGGTCATAAAACTCGGGAATGACATTACAGCCCGTGAAGAGCCCTGGAGTCTTGCCGGCGTCCGTGGCACCGGTTCGTTCGAAGCGAAACAGCTCTTGCAGTTGAATACGCCCGCTTTCCATTCCGCACACTTCGACGATGCTCGTGAGCTTGCGCGAGCCGCAAGAAAATCTCGTTTGCTGCACGATGATGTCCACCGCGGAGGCGATTTGCTCGCGGATCGCTGCCAAGGGCAAAGCCTCTCCGGCCATGAGAACCATGGTTTCCAATCGCATCAGCGCGTCGCGCGGCGAGTTCGCATGCAGCGTCGTGAGCGAGCCTTCGTGGCCCGTGTTCATTGCTTGCAGCATGTCCAGCGCTTCGCCGCCGCGGCACTCGCCGACCACGATACGATCGGGGCGCATGCGCAATGAATTTCTCACCAAGTCGCGAATGCCCACCAAACCGCGTCCCTCCGCGTTCGCAGGACGCGCCTCGAGCGCAACGAGATTCGGGTGATGAAGCTGCAATTCGGCCGCATCCTCGATGGTGATGACGCGTTCGGCGGACGGAATGAAACTCGACAACACATTGAGAAGCGTGGTCTTGCCCGAGCCGGTGCCGCCCGACACGATGACGCTTTGGCGGAGCTGAACGCACAGCTCGAGGAACTGAGCCATCGGCAGAGACAGGGTGCCGAGCTTCGCAAGATCGTCCATGAGCAACCGCTTGCGGGCAAACTTGCGGATCGTGAGCGTCGGCCCCTTCAACGCGAGCGGGGGAATGATGGCGTTCACCCGCGAGCCATCTTTCAAGCGTGCATCCACCATCGGGGAGGATTCATCGATGCGCCGTCCGAGGGGCGCGACCACGCGCTCGATCACGCCACTCACTGCTCGGTCGCTCGTGAAAGCCAATGGGTGCCGCTCGAGCCGGCCGCTTCGCTCAATGAAAATTTCATCATATGCATTGACCATGATCTCGGTCACGCCGTCGTCACGGAGCAATGCCTCGAGCGGACCCAAGCCAATGGCTTCATCGAGCACCGCGCCGGCCAGATCATCACGGCTCAGCCACGGCGGCAAATTCGGTAACTCAGCGACGATTTCGTGCACGAGATGTTGGGTCTCGGCGCGCAGTTCCGTATCGCTCATGCGGGTGAGATCCCGCCGTCTCAGGTCGATGGTTTCGAGCAGTCGGCTGTGCACCCGCACACGCCAAGCCGAAAAATCATCAGCGGGACGCGCACTCACGGCGCATCCTCGGGCATCGGCACCGGAATGGACTCGCTCAAGGATTGCTCGGCATCCCGCCGAACGATTTCTTGGACGCGCGCGAGCGATGAATCACCCGGTTCCACGGTGCGAGCGGTGAGGAAAATCACGAGCTCGGTTTCACGATGATCGTTTTTCTTCGCTTTGAACAAGTGGCCGAGCACGGGGATGCTGCCCAGGTGCGGCACTTGATCGCTGCTCTTCCCTGAGTTGTGTTGCAGTAAACCGGCAATGACCATGGTCTCGCCGGATTTCACGTTAAACCAGGTGTCGGCTTCGCGCGAGCGCAGTCCCGGCACGCCGGACAGCGGATTGATGCTCGCGTCGGGCTCACTCACCATGGCTCGAACCGACGAGAGAATGGAGCCTGAGTCGGTGGCCAGCGGAGTGACTTCGAGCTCCACGCCGAACTTCTTGAACGTAATTTGCGCCGAGCCGTCTTGATTGATGGCTTGATAGGGAATTTCACCGCCCGATAGAAAGCTGGCTTTCTTGCCGCTGCGGGTGGCGAGCTGCGGGTCGGCAAGCACGATGGCCTCGCCCTGTGATTCCAAGATCGCGATGGTGGAATCGATGCCGCTTGCAAGGCCAATACGTCCTTTGAATGGCTGAACATGCGGTCCTTCGAACGAGGATTCCCACCGAATCCCAAAATCACGCGTGTGATTGCGGGCGACTTCGACCACTTGCACGTCGATGAGAACCATTTTTTCCCACGCACGATCCTTCTGAAACGCCGTGAGGTTCACGACCTGTGGGTAGCTCTTCGCAAGCTCCGCGATCTTGAAGAGCTGCAGCTCGCTCAGATCCACGCCGTCGACGATGACCTTCTCAGCGATGGTGCGTACGTTCACATTGGACATTTGTCCGAGAAACCCCTGGATCTCGGCGGCGATCCGCGCCGTGTCGACGGGCAGCACCCGCACCACCCAGCGCTCACGCGTGCCCGACGTGTTGAGTATTTCCAGCGAGGTGCGGCCCGCCCCCCGCGGCGCCAACACCACATCGCCATTCGGCAATGCCGTCGCGGACAACACCTCGCTCTTACCCACGATCACACGCTTCACGCTCGATCGGGTCAGCGTGGTGGTTTCGCCGAGGAACAGCTCGAGCGAATTGACGGTCTCTTGGGTTGCGGGGACTTGAACGGATGTCGGCGGAGGAGATGTCGTTGCGGGCGGCACCGATGCGCTGAGCGTCTGCGCATTGGCCGCTGGCACCATGGGCGCCGCTGAACTGGATGATGCTGCGGCCAGGCTCCCCTGGCTCGCAGCGAGCGCGAGCAGCAAGCTCGTCGATATCCACCGCGCGCAACTCACGGCAACCTGCGCATGGCTGCCGTGCCGCTGAGTCGATCGGCGTAAATCACCTGCACACCAGCGCTGGATGGTGGCGGCGCAGCCAAGCCGAGCAAACGCAACGCATCGGTCTTCTGCATGGGCGTGCTCTCTTCGTCGGCGCGCGAGCGCAATGCGGCCGTGAGTTGCCCCACTTCCCGAGCGGCGAAAATCTTGCGCGCCGTGTCGGGACTGACGTCCAAGGTCAATGTGCTGAAACCACGCGCATCCAACCCACGGACCTCGCCGGAGCCCGGTGCCCGCGCGTCCGAGCGGGAGCCGGTGGCGAGCACCAGTGCATTCTGAACCACCGGAATGAGCGCGGCGCCGCTGGCACGCCGCACCGCGAGCAACAGATCAATGCGATCACCCGGCACGACCATTCCCGCGAGCGAGCTCACTTCGTCCACCGGTACCGTCAATGCTCGACGTCCCGGCTCGATGCGATCAGACAAGGACCGGGCTTGCGGAGCCAATTGCTGCCACAAAATGGGCTGCCCCCGTTTTGCTGGCGCATCGAGCGATGCGTTGTCGAAGCGGTCGATCTGCTCCGGCGTCAGAGCATCCGCGTACGCCCATTCCTTCGGAATCTGCCGCACCGAGACGGTGCTCGCATTCAAACGCGATCCAGCGGCCAAGTCTTGATTCGCCACCACCTGCTTCACATAGATGGTTTGATTGGACTTCTCGAGCAGCGCAATGCGTTCTGCGATCGTGCGATGCGTGCCGACCGCGGCAAGGCCGCCGAAAACCAATGCGGCGGATGCGACGATCCAGCGAGGCGAAATGCGCATTGACGTATGGCTCAGGGTGCGATCGGCAGAGAAAGCGCCACGTCGAAGCGCGCGAAACCTCGGTGTACCGCATTCACCAGCGCATCGAGCGCGGATGGCCGCCCCGCCATACCCACGACGAGCGCGAGCGCCACTGTTGCGCCAATCAAGTACTCGGTGATGGCCTGACCGTTTTGTTTGCGCGATGTAATCATGGAGCAGACTCCGCGAGGACAGCGCATATGAGTGTTGCTCCATCGCGCGGCACGAGCACGATGTCGACTGCTCCGCCGCGGCCGCCGTAGCGCTGCATGACTCCGGCGGCTTCACGCGTTTGAACTTGAGACTGCTCATGCAGCTCATAGCCATTGGAGCGCAACGATTCGCGAAAAAACGCCGCAACTCTTTCTAGATCGCTTGGCGCACGTGCCAGCACCGTGCGCGAACTGGGCAGGCCCTCGCGACTGCCAATACGGCTCAGCACCTGGGAATAGGGCGGCAGGGCGACGCTCTCGCCTGATGCAGGATGCGCATTGAGATCCGCCTCGCTGATGCGCGCTCGAGTCTCACGCAGAGATGTGGTGAGCAGTTGCACGGTCACGAACCTCCCGTTGAGCGGCGCACCGAGAAGGCGGCCTTGCGGCAACTCAAATTCGATATGCTTCGAGCCCAGCAAGTTGCGATAAAACGCGAGGCTCTCGCGCAAGCTCGAGCGAATGTGCAACTCCTGCACGTGTGTGGGCACATCGTTCAACTGAACACGCATGTCGAGCACTTCGGTCGCATCGGACGGCGCCGGCACGTGGGTGGACGGCCCCGAAGCAAAGCTCGACAGCGCAAGCCAAACGAAACCACGCGTCAGCATGAGGATTCAAGCCGATCACAAGGCACCACTTGCCAATCCGGCAACCCGGGCTTCATGGGTTCATCGGTCAATAGGCGCGGCGCCATGCCGATGAAGCGCAGCAACTCGTCGAGCTTGGCAGTTGGGTAGAGCGCGGGCGCACCTTCGATGCGGCGCTTGACATCGCTGCTGCCCAACGCACTCCAATCATCGACGAGGAGCGCGGTCTGCCGGCTCATGCGCAGATTCAGTGCATCGAACGGTGGCAATTGCGGCAGATGTGCCAACTGAACTTGCACGGAGCCCGTAATCAAGTTGCGGTCGCGCAAATCCAACGCGTGCCACCACGCACGCGCACCCGGGAAAGGATCGCGCGTGCCCGCCTTGGTTTTTGCCGCTATATCGCGCGTCAGGTCGAGCAGCAAAGGATTGCCTGCATGATCGCTCCAAAGCATGTTGCGCTCGCCAACGGCGTTGCTCGGATCTTCTCCGGTGCGAATGGGGACATCGGAGCGACTGAAAAAGCGCCGGGCGGTGTCGGCACTGACACGGTCATCGTGCAACTCGCCATTCAAGGGATCGTGCGCCAAGGCCTCGAATGCGACATAGCGGCTCGCGATTTCGGTTGTTTGCGCCACATCGGCATACTTTCCGACCATGGGTACGAGAAGCCATAACGGCGACAGCGCAAGTAGGGCCACGGCAAATTCGGCGAGCGCTTGGCCGCGCACATGCACGTGCGATGGCGCCGGCGAGAGAAACGACCTTGGCAAGCGAATCGGCTCTACGAGCGTTTGGCTCATGGCAAAGCCAAGCCCTGTTGGCGAGCAGCGGCAAAAGCTTTGTCGGCCAGCATGGGAGGAACCAGGCGAACCCGCCAATAGGGCGAGTAGAGGCTGCCGAGCTCCACCGGGCCGCCATGGTCGGCGGGGCTTGCAAAAAAAACTTCGGCGCGCGAGAGGGCCGCCATGGGCAAAGCTTTGTCACTGGGAGCGGCGCTCGATTCGAAGAGTTGCAACCTGCCACTCGATGCCGCACGGCGGGAAAGAGATGCAGAAGAGCGAGGCTTGAACGCGAGAACCGACAAGCCGGTGAGCGGCGTGGAGGATGCGAGATCACGCACGTCGTAAACCGAGGGCAAGCCGGTATATAAAGCGGGAAGGTAATAGTCTGTGGAGCGCGACGTGCTCGTGGGTGCTGAATTCAGCTCGATCGAGCTGCGAGCGATGTGATCCTTGGTGGCGCCGCCGAAAAGGCCGCCGCTTGACCGGAATGTGAGTGAGTCGGAAGCCGTCCATGCATCGAACCCGCGCAAATGCGTGCCGCCCCGCCGTGCATAGCGTTTGTCATCGAGAAAGCTCAGCGCATTGTTGAGCGTCCAAGCGCGCTCGCTCGTGAACCCGTCGCGCGACCGCTCCACCACATCGGCAAGGCGGCTGCGGGCATGCCCGGTGTAGTTGCGCACGAACGTATCGAACCCGTGCGTGAGGGGAACGATTTCGATGCTCGCTGCGGGATCGGTCGTGCGGGCGGCCTCGAGACCGAGCCGCGTTTGCCGCGCCGGCGAGCTTGGAAATTCCGCGCCGCGAAGAGATTCACGCACGAGAACTTCAGAAAGGGCAAGCCCCTGGCTGGCCAGATCGCTGGCTGTGATGATGGCTGCCGCGCCGGTATTCACGTACTGCGCAATTTGACGCGGATCCACTCCTCCGAAAGCAGTGGCATAGGCTTCGCCCGCGAACGTGACTTGAATCGTGGCCCAGCGCAACAGATCGCTCGGCGGCACGAGCTCCAACAAGCGCGCTTCGGCATCGCCCAGGTTCATCCAGAGGTCGGCGAAGTAATTGGTCCATGACGCCAGCGAGACGGCTTGAGCGATTGCGACTTGATTGGCGATGATGGCGCGATTCGCGTACGCGAGATAGTTGAGGCCGCGCGCTTCGACGATGCCCGCACTGTAAGCCGCTGAGTCCGCCGCATTGACGAGCCGAATTTTCTCGTCCACCAATTGCGATGAATTTGCAATGAACACGAGCAGCAAAGAGCACGCCAAGAGACCGCACACGGCGAGAGGCAACACCTGGCCCCGCACCCGAGCCATCGTGCGCACCCGAGCCATCGTGCGCACTCGAGCCGTCGTCCGCGCTCGACCCAGACTCCGCGCTCCGGCCGGAGCCTGCGCTTTGGCCAGACTCCGCGTTCGGGCCGGACGCAACGCCCGGCCGAGGCCGTGCTTTGGACTCTGGCGCCGCTCGCGAGCTGGCCTGATCACGCTGGGCGCTCCCGCCGTGTGCCGCCGCTACTTCCGTCAGCGTCCGGAGTTGCCGGTGTAGTTGCCGAGGTTGCGCCGCGTGTTGGCGTCGGCTTCGGCGGAGGTGGCGGCCGTTTGTGCGTTGCCTTGCGCCGCCGTGCCATCGCCGCCCGCGAGCTCTTGAGCAATGGCCGCGGTTTGATCGCGCACCGTGTTGCCGAAAAATTGATAGACCGCGATGGCTGCGATGGCGATGAGTGCGACGATGATGACGTATTCGGTCATGCCTTGACCGAGCTGGGTTTGTGCGGACGCTGAAGATTTCATGAGCCCTCCATGGCTTGCAATGTGGAACGAGGGCCGTGATGGTGAGCTTTCGCGATGCGCAGGTGAAGCTGCGAATCTGCCGCGAACTGCCGGAAATTGACGGGTGCTCGCGCCGCGGCGCGCGCGCGCTCGAGGTCAGGCCGCCTCGTCTTCCTCTTTGGGCTCGGGCACCATTTCGAGCTTCAGCGTATCCGAAGCTTTCACCGTGCCCTTCAGCTTGATGTTCAAGCGCAGCTCATTGGCCGAGTCGGCATTGCGAATGGCTTCTTCGTAGGTAATGGAGCCGTCGTTATAGAGCTCGAACAGCGACCAATCGAAGGTGCGCATGCCGAGCTCGCGCGACTTCGACATGATGTCTTTGATCTCGTGAAACTCACCCTTCAACAATTTGTCGGCGATGATGGGCGTATTGATGAGAATCTCGATCGCAGCCTTGCGTCCCTTGCCGTCCGCCGTCTTGACGAGACGCTGCGAGATGATGGCGCGCAGGTTGCTCGACAAATCCATCAGCAGCTGCTTGCGGCGCTCTTCCGAGAAAAAATTGATGATGCGATCGAGCGTCTGATTCGCGCTGTTGGAATGCAAGGTGCCGAGACACAAATGCCCCGTCTCGGCGAATGTGATGGCGTGCTCCATGGTCTCGGTGTCGCGAATTTCCCCGATGAGAATCACGTCCGGCGCTTGGCGCAACGTGTTCTTGAGCGCGTTGTGCCAGGATTTCGTATCGATGCCCACTTCGCGATGCGTGATCAGCGATTGATGTGACTGATGCACGAACTCCACCGGATCTTCCACGGTGACGATGTGCCCCGGCGATGTGCGGTTGCGATGATCGATCATGGCGGCAAGGGAGGTCGATTTGCCTGAGCCGGTCGCGCCCACCACGAGCACGAGCCCGCGCTTGGTCATGACGACCTCTTTCAATGTTTCGGGCAGGCCGAGCTTTTCGAAGTTCGGAATTTCGTTGGCGATGGTGCGGATCACCATGCCGACGTTTTGCTGCTGAACGAATACATTGACGCGAAAGCGTGCGACACCCGGCACCGAAATCGCAAAATTACATTCGAGGTCCCGCGCGAATTCCTCGCGCTGCCGCGGGTTCATGAGCGCATCGGCCAAATCTCGCGTCACCGAGCCCGTGAGCTTCTGTCCAGTCAAGGGCTTCATGCTGCCCTGGTGCTTCATGCTCGGCGGAAAATCCTTGGAAATGAATAGATCCGAGCCGCCGGCCTGACTCATGGCCGTGAGCAGTTTCACAATGTGCGCTTTCGCCTGCTCTTCGGTCAGCTTTGCCATGCATTCGCCTCATTGATCGAGCGTGGAGATGCGGGCGATGGTAGCGGCCTACGAGGACTTCGCCTCGGCAGTGCTTCTCGTTCTCGGCACGTCGCGCCGGCATGTGCGCTCGGTCGGCGCTGCGTCAGCTCGCAGCACTCGTCATTTGTACGACCGGTGAAACTTCGCGGTCCGAGACCAGCACCGTCATGAGATTGGTGACGAGTTGCGCGCGCTGCGCTTCGCTCAACTGCACCACTCCCTGCTTCTGCAAGTCGTCGATGGCGAGTTGCACGAGACCCACTGTGCCCTCCACGATGATGCGGCGCGCGCCAAGCACCGCGTCCGCTTGCTGCCGCCGGAGCATGACGCCGGCGATCTCCGGCGCATACGCCAAGTGCGCAAGACGCGCATCCACGATCTCCACCCCTGCGATGGCCACATGCTCGCCGATGGTGTCCTTGAGCTCGTTGCTCACCGCTTCCACATTGGCGCGCAAGCTTTTCATCCGATCTTCCGCATCATAAGGATGCGTCCCCGCGACTTGGCGCAGTGCGGACTCGGCTTGCTGCGCAATGAAGCCTTGATAGTTCTCGACCGCAAACACGGCACGCGCCGTATCATCGACGCGCCATACCACCACTGCGGCCACCTCGATGGGATTGCCCTTTAGATCGTTCACTTTGAGCGTCGGGGTCGTCATGTTGACCACCCGCAGGGAAATCTTGTGGCGTGCGTTCAAAGGGTTGAACCACCAAAAGCCGTCGCGGCGCAGGGTGCCCGCGTATTTGCCGAAAAATGTCAGCACCAAAGCCTGATTGGGCTCGAGCACGACAAGGCCGCGTGTCAATGCCCATAACAGCAGGAACGCGGAGACGAACAGCAGGAGGGGTGGATGACCTGGCTCCACTTGTAAGCGGGACCAGATGGCATTTCCAAGCAGCGCGAGTCCTCCGAGTCCGATGATGAGCGCGATCAATCCGGGAATATAAAAAGCACTCTTCTCGGCGATATCGTCATCCATGCGAGAATCAGCGGCCATGAGGGCCTCCTGTCGAATGATGGCGAGAGTGTACGCCGCGCGCGTCGGCTCCATGTTGATGCTCTTCGCACTCGCCGCGCCGGGCGCGCATGCCGGCAAGCGCAACCAAGATCCAACGGCGCCGCAGCTCATCGCGCGCGACACGTTCGAGATCGCGGGCGACATGCGGCCGGGTGGCGAGCCCGATGGCAATAGCTATGTCATCGCGGCGCCCGCGGGCCTCATCGTGATCGACACGGGCAGGCATGCCGCGCATCGTCAGCACATCGAGTCTCTCGCCGACACGCTGCACAAGCCGTTGCAGGCCATCATCAACACTCATTGGCATCTGGATCACGTCTCGGGAAATATCGGCTTGCGCGAGCGCTTCCCCCACGTTCAAGTCTATGCATCCGATGCCATTGACGATGCGCTGCAGGGCTTTCTTGCAAAAAGCGCGGCAGAGTCGCGCACTGCGCTGGCCCGCGCCGACTTGAGCCCGACCATCAGGGAAGAGCTGCAAACGGATTTGAGCACGATTGAACACGGCGATGCATTGAGACCCGACATCGTCATCGAGCGCAGCGAACGCTTGACGCTCGCTGGCCGCGAGCTGCAATTTCACGTTGCCCGCTACGCCGCCACGGCCGCTGACGTGTGGGTTCTGGATCCGTCTACGCAGATTGCATTCGTGGGGGATCTCGTGACCTTTCCCGCACCGTTGCTGGATACCGCGTGCGTGGACGGTTGGCTCGCGGCGCTCACCGATCTCGTCGGCAGCGGCGCCGAAATCTACGCGCCTGGGCACGGGCCTGTGCTCGACCGGCTGAAGCTCGAAGCTTATCGATCCGCTTTTGCGTATCTTGCGCAATGCGTGCAAGGCAATGAGACGCCGGAAAATTGCGCCGCGGAATGGGCGCAGCTCGCGGGGCAAATCATCAAGTTGAGCAAACCCGAGGTTCGCCAAGCGGCCGAGATGACTCGCCGCTATGTAGCGGACGTGCTGCGGCCCAACGGCGGCAACAGTGCGTATTGCGCCGTGCGGCGCTGAGGCACGCAACGCGCTTCCGCAGCGCTAAGAGATTAGGGGCAGCGCTCGAGCCCACAAGGCAATTTTAAAAACGCGCTACAGGGTCAGCGTTTCGCGTGGTCTTGCCTGCTTCGGCAAACCAAATGATGAGCAAGATCCAACCGATGATGGGAATGATCCAGAGAAGCTGCAGCCAGCCACTGCGTCCGGTGTCGTGCAGGCGACGCGCGCCTACCGCGATGCTCGGCAGAAACGTGATCAGGGAAAATGCGTTGCCAAGGCGAAAATTCAGCGCGCTCGATACGGCACTGCCCAAGAAACAAAACAGTGCCCACCACCAGAACTCGGGCCGAGAGGCGTAGCCCTCGAACTCGGCATACTTGCGGAAGCAAACACGTACCGCCTCGCTGAATTGCATCGCGTCAGCTCCTCATCGGCATGGCCTTTAGAATCATGCGGCGTGAGTATATTCCAGCACCCCCGCGGCGGCGTGGATGACGGAGGCAATGCGCACGGCGCTTTGCACGGCCTCGCGTGATATGCCATGGCCGCGGAGTGTCTTGTCATGCGAGCTCACACACATGCCGCAGCCATTCACCGCCGACACGGCCAGGGACATGAGCTCGAAATCGTTCTTGTCCACGCCCGGATTGCCAAGTACGTTCATGCGCAAGCGCGCCGGCATGCTTTGGTATTCCTTGTCGTCCACCAAATGCACGAAACGATAGTAAATGTTGTTCATGCCCATAATGGATGCAGCGGATTTCGCCGCATTCATACTGGCTTCATCCAGATGCGCGGCGCCGAGAGCCTCGATCTGTTTGGCGAACGGCACATGCCGCGACGCGATGGCCGACGCCACGGCAATCATCCAAATTTGCCGCTCATCAAGACCGGGTGCGCCCTGCGGCGTCAGCACCGAGCTCAAATTCAAACGCAAATCTTTTGCGTAATCCGGAATTTGCTCTTTGATCGATTCAATAGTCATCTCGACTCCAACGCATCAAGGCGTGCAAAGCCGATCAACGGCCAGGCACGCCTTGAGTTTTCAGTAAGACCCGCGCGGGCCAGCTGCCATGCGGCGAGTGCTTCAAGCCACTTTGAGGGTGGCTTCGCCCTTCTGCCAATTGCACGGGCACAACTCATCGCTCTGCAGGCCGTCGAGCACCCGCAACACTTCTTCCGGGCTGCGGCCCACCGACAAATCGGTGACGTACACGAA
The DNA here is from genome assembly GCA_964247385.1 of uncultured Steroidobacteraceae bacterium. Classification (GTDB taxonomy): domain Bacteria; phylum Pseudomonadota; class Gammaproteobacteria; order Steroidobacterales; family Steroidobacteraceae; genus TMP-86. The sequence goes on from CAXTUB010000006.1 coordinate 112,240, forward strand.
GCGAATGATGTTGTCCTCATCCAAGATGTACGCCGCACGCTGCGAGACCCCTTCGGCCGGGTCCAGAATGCCGAGCGCTGAGGAAAGCTCGCGCTTGACGTCGGATAACAGCGGAAACGGCAGCGTCTTGAGCTCGTCCTTTTGTTGGCGCCAAGCCAAGTGCACGAATTCCGAGTCAGTGCTCACGCCGAATACCACGGTGTCTCGATCGCCGAAATCCTTGTTGATCTTGCCGAATCCGGCAATCTCCGTCGGACACACGAACGTGAAATCCTTGGGGTAAAAGAAAATGACTTTCCATTTGCCTTTGTAGCTATCGAGCGAAAAGTCCTTGAACGCAGTTTTGATGTCGCTGCTCACGACACCCTTCAATTGGAACGATGGAAATTTTTGACCAATGCCTAACATGTGAACACCTCATTAAAGCAAGTACGCAGTGTGCCAGCTCATCTCATATAATGAAAATTGATTGTCGCTATCGAGGCCATAGATTGCATCTATCGTGGTAAATCTCAAAGATCTCCGCTACCTGGTTGCACTGGCCGATACCGGCCACTTCGGCAAAGCGGCTGAGCGTTGCTTCGTGAGCCAGCCCACGCTCTCGGCGCAGATCAAAAAACTGGAGCGCTATCTCGGTGCAAAGCTTCTCGAGCGCCAGCCCAATAATCTGAAATTGACCGAAATCGGCAAGCAAGTCGTGGACCGCGGCCGGCAGATGCTGAAAGCAAGCGAGGATATTGTCGCGCTGGCGCGCGATCACGGCAACCCGCTGAGTGGCCGCCTGCAAATCGCCTTTTTGCCGACCGTAGGCCCCTACTTACTGCCGCGCATCATGCAGAAGGCGAAGCGAGCCATGCCTTCGCTACGCCTCATGCTGTATGAGCACCAGACCGCCGTCTTGCTCGACAAGCTGCATCGCGGCGAGCTCGATTTGGGAGTGCTCGCGCTGCCGGTGCATGACGAGCGGCTGAAATCTCGCGCGCTGTACGAAGAGGAATTTCGGCTTGCCGCGCCCGAAGGGCATGCTCTGGCAAAGCGCGCGCGTGCCAAGGTTTCCGACTTGCAGGGCGAGACGGTGCTGCTTCTCGAAGATGGACACTGCATGCGTGACCAAGCCTTGGAGGTTTGCGGCCGCATGGATATTCGCGAGGTCGATGGCTTCCGCGCGACCAGTCTTGAAACTTTGCGACAAATGGTGGTTGCGGGGCTCGGCGTCACGCTCATGCCGGCGCTTGCCGTTGAAGCACCGTTTGGATCACAACGTGGTCTCACGGTGCGTCCGTTCGCGGCGCCCGCACCCACCCGCACCATCGGCGCGGTGTGGCGTAAGACATCGACTCGCGTTGCCGCCATCGATGCGGTGTGCGACATCATCGAGCGGTGCATGCGAGCTTGAAGCAGCGACGAGGCCGGACGGCCGACAAAATAGCTTCGCGCCAGGCAGGGACGCGATCGGCATTTCAACTGAGCGACGCCGAATTGCTGAGCTCGCTCGAAAGCGGTGCGAACGAGTCCGCATTGCGCGAAATGTTGGGCCTTGGCGCGTACGCCGAGCTGCGCGCGCTGGCCATTCAAGCCCAGGCGGCACGCAGTGAGCGCAGCTCGCGCCGCACTCGAGCCCCGCGGGTCATCATCGTGCCGGGCATCATGGGTTCGCGTCTCGGCACTCGTTCGAGCGCGGGAAGCCGGGCGCAGATCCTGTGGATCGACCCGTGGCGTATCGCAGCCGGCGGTCTTGCGGATCTTGCGTTGCCGCGCGGCAATGCGCTCGCGCCGCTCGGAGTTCTATTGTTCGCGTACGCCAAGATGCGCTACTTGCTCGAGATCGACGGCTTCGATGCCCAGTTCTTCGGCTATGACTGGCGTCGGGGATTAGCCGAATCAGGCCGCGCGCTGGCGAGCCACATTAGCGCGAGCGCCCGACCCACTGCGGTCGTGGGTCACAGCATGGGCGGGTTGGTTGCGCGCGCCAGCCTCGATCTTCTGCCTCGCCGTGCCGTGACTCGAGTGATCTTGCTGGGCACGCCGCATCGCGGCACCTACGCGCCGGTGCAGGCGTTATGCGGTACCTACCCGACCGTGCGTAAGCTCGCCATGCTGGATTTGCGCCACTCGCCCGAATGGCTTTCCAAGCACGTGTTCTCGACGTTTGCCGGGCTGTATCAATTGCTGCCGCCGCCGCGCGAAGCGGGCGTCGATCTATACGATCCCCAGCAGTGGCCCACGCGCTATTCCAGCATCGATGCCGAATTACTGCGCGAGGCGGCGCACGCGCGCGACTCGCTCGCACCCGCCGATGCGCGATTTCGACAAGTGCTGGGCGTCGATCAAGACACCATCGTCGATGTGCGGCGCGCATCGGGGGGGTTTGAATACATGCTCGAGCCCCGTGGGGATGGCACGGTGCCCTTGAGCTCCGCTTTCCTATCCGGCGTGCCCGCGTATTACACCCAGGAACAGCACGGCTCACTGGCCAGCAATGCGGAAGTCATTCGCTGCGTCGCCGATCTAATTCGTTCCGGCCGCAGCACCCGTTTGCCGCGCCGGCGCCGGCCAATACCCGCACTACGCAAGACCTTGACGGATGACGAGCTGCGCCGGCAGTTCAATCGCAAGATCGATTGGCGGCGTCTCGATTCGGCACAGCGTGCGCGCGTGATGGCCGAGCTGGCGGGCAGCATTGCGGAACCCGCACCCGCGGCGAATCGGCGCCGCGCGCGAACAGCAGCGGGCGGTTCTCCTGGTCCTGTTTCGGTGCAAGCCCGGTTCGGCGACCTGGCGGCGGTCGATGCGCAAACGCTGGTGCTGGGCGTTTTTCGCAATGTGCGTCCGGGCGGCGCGGCGGCTTCGATCGATCGGCGCTTGAACGGCTTGCTGGCCGAATACTTTGCGCGCCGTATGTTGCCTGGCGATGCGGGCCAGCTATTCAATATTCCAACGGGCCCAAGCAAGAAATCGCGACATCGCCCGGCATTGCGGCATGCAGCCAATGTTCTCATCACCGGCATGGGGGATTTCGACCGCTTCGATGCCGACGTTCTGCGTTTCATCAGCGAAAATGTCGCGCACTTTCTGCTGCGATCCGGAGTGAGCCGCTTTGCCGCAGTCCTGCTCGGCACGGGATCGGGCTTGCCCATGGAGGCAGCGTTGCAAGCGCAATTGCGCGGCTACTTCAATGCATTATCGCGCGCCGGCACAGACTTCGGCCTGCAGCGTATCGAGCTGTTCACGAACGATCGCCGCCGCTACGCCGCCATGTGCGCAGCGCTCGACTCCTTACGCGCAAGCGATGCATTCGCCGACACCGCGCCGGTTCTCTCACTACGGACACCGCGTCTGCGCGCGACCCGGAAGTCGGCCGGAAATCACGCGGCCGCCCGCCGTGCGGCAGCAGCGGCAGAATCGACTGCGCAACGCGCGTGTTATCTCATCGTGTCGCAAGAGCAATCGAGTAGTGCTCACACGCTCATGCGCGCATCACTTCTCACATCGGGCGCCAAGGCGGCCATCATGACCGATGCGATCTCGCTCGAGCGGGGGCGAATCGATGCGCTGCTGCAAGAGCTGCCTCGTCTTTCCAATGAAGCGGCGCTGCTAAATTTCGGCGTTCGACTGTCGCGGCTCGTTCTACCCCTTCGCATCGAGAAAGTCCTGCCGCAAGTTCGGACTGATCACTTGGTCATCGTGCATGATGCCGAATTAGCGCGTTTGCCTTGGGAGACTCTGTGCATCGGCAGCTGGGCGCCGGCCGCGGCGCGCGGCCTGTCGCGCCTGTACGCCGCCGAGAATTTGTCCGTCGCGCGGTGGAGCGAGGCGCGGCGTCTTGGCTCGACGCTCGATGTGCTCGTCGTTGCAGACCCCACCGAGGATTTGCCCGGCGCGAAAATCGAAGCGCGGCGGCTGATTGAAAGCATGGCGGGCCGAACGGACGTGCGTCTGCACATCGTGCAGGGGCGCGAGGCCAGCCGCGCACGGCTACTGGAGTTGTTCGCATCGGGCAGCTTCGACGTGCTGCATTATGCGGGACACGCTTATTTCGATGCGAAGGCGGCGGCGCGCAGCGGACTGCTCTGTGCGGGCCGCGAGGTGTTGAGCGGCCGCGACTTGCGCGACCTGCATAGCTTGCCGGCGCTCGTGTTCTTCAATGCCTGTGAATCGGGGCGAATTCGCGGCGGCTTGGCTGCGCCTCGAGCTTTAGCCACGGGGGACGGACTGGCCGAGTCTTTTTTGCGCGGCGGAGTAGCAAACTATCTCGGCACGTATTGGCCGGTGGGAGACTCCGCAGCGCTCGCGTTCTCCACTGCGTTATACAGCGCCATCGTGGCCGGACATGCGCTCGGAGAAGCAGTCAATCGAGGCCGGCGCGCCGTGCGCGAGCAACGCTCCATCGATTGGGCCGATTACATGCACTACGGCAGTTACGATTTTCGGTTGAAGATTTCCGACGGCGGCGGGACCGCGCATGAATCGCCCCAGCGTCCTCGATTGATCGAAGCCCCGTCCAAATAATTTGTATTGCATGGGCGCTACTTCTAGCGCGCGGAAAAATCCACGATCACGCCGCGCGTAATTAATTTGCGCAGCGCACAGGTGGCATCGAAGTGCGGATCGGCTTCGATTGCAGCCTCGATGGCCGCGGCAAACGGGCGGCCGAGCCGTATCGAGTTCGTCAACTCAAATTCGCACCGAGCCAGCCGCTCGGCGCTGACATCTGCGGTGCGCGAAAGCAGCAGTGTCTCGGCGCCTGCCCGCAAGTCTATTTCAGGCGGCTCGCCCGGGGCGAGATTCGCGCGCCAGATCTCGAGTACCGGAAATTCCGAGCACATGAGTCGCACCGAGGGATGCAGTAGGAAGCGCAGCGCATCGTAAGCGGCCGGAGCCACGCTCGCGAGCCTGGTCACATCAAGCGCCGCGTGATCCGCCGCAATCGAGCATTCCTGATACAGCCACTCGAGCTGCGCCACATCGCCAAGGTATCGATACGCATCGCTCGAATGAAGCTTGCGCAGATAGGCCGCGAAGCCCTCGCCGGCATATTGCAAGTCTCCACTGCGTGAAGGGGCCTCGCGGCGGTAGTCGAGCGCTGCTCGAGCGAAGTAATCCTCACCTACCAGCCTCAAGATCGCTGGGAAGGTTGCGCGCAAAGCTTGGATGAAGTTTTGCGATGCGTTGTGGGCATGGATCGCGAGGCGACGCTCCGCATGTTCAGCGCGGACAATTCTCAGCCGCGCGGCCGACACGTGCTCGCCTCCCGCAATGGCTCGCATGAAGAGGGCTTGAATTTCAGGCAGCGTGTGCATGCTGTGCGCGGCGCAAGGCGTCTGCCTTGTGCGCTTCGCCCACCAACACATCGAGCGCCGGAATCTGCGCGTCCCATTCGATGAGTGTGGGCACCGGACCGAATCGTTGCAGCGCACGGCAATACAGACTCCACACCTCGGGGCAGATGAAGTCACTGTGCGTATCGATCAGAACTCGCTCGTCACCCAGGTCGGCAATGCCATGGCCCGCGAGGTGGATCTCTTGCACTTCACCGGCCGGAATGCCCCGCAGGTAATCGTCCGCATCAAAACCGTGATTGCTTGCCGCCACGAAAACGTTATTCAAGTCGAGCAGGATGCCGCAGCCCGACTCCGCCGCGACGCCCACCAGAAAATCCCATTCGCTCAGATTCGAACAATCAAACTGCACGTAGCTCGACACGTTCTCGATGAGAATCTGCCGGCCGAGCTCGGACTGCACCGCACCGATGCGCGCGGCGATGTGTCGCAAAGCTTCTTCTGTGTATGGCAGGGGCAACAAATCATGAGCGAACTGACCGCCCACCGAGCTCCATGACAGATGCTCGGACACCAAGGTGGGTTCAAAACGTCGCACCGATTCTTTGAGGCTCGCGAGATGCCGTCGATCGAGCGCATCGACCGAGCCGAGCGATAAACCGACGCCGTGCAACGACAGGAGATAATGCTCGCGAACTGTCTCGAGATAGGCGATGCGAGCCCCGCCCTGCGCGAAAAAGTTTTCACTATGAACCTCGAGCCAGCCGACTTCAGGTTTCTCGGCGAGCACTTGCACATGGTGCGGTGTCCGCAAGCCGATGCCGGCGGCCGCGGGCAATGTGCGCCCGGGTTTCCCGGAAACAGGCGATGCGGCGGACGCTACCATGTATAGCGCGCTCGATAACGCACGCCTGCCTCGCTTTCGGGCGCCAACTTGAGCAAAAAGTAAATCGTGTGCGCATCTTGTTTGTCGAAGGGACGGGTGCTGCTTTTCACGCTCCAATTCACACCGCGATACAGATTTTCCTTCACCAGCACATCGACCGGCTGCATCTTGTGATTGCGAATCTTGACCTCGATTTCCTCCTCGAGCCAATGCGCGCGCAGATCAACGGCAAAATCCACTTGTTTGCGCTCACCCACCACATCGAATGCCGAACCCAGCTTGACGAGCACGCGCTCGTTCTTGGGCGTGTGATCGATGACGTCTTCGCCAATGAATTCGAGACTTTGATCTGCACTGTCGACTTGGGAGACGCGGATACGTCCCTTGGGCAACGGCACGCCGAGACCGTCCTTCTCGTCATTCTTGAATTCCAGGTAGACATCCACCTTTTTCGAGCTGGACACGCCGTACTCGCGATCGGTCGCGATGGTCGCGCCATATTGCGGGACTTCGGCGCCGTAATAGACCAACGTCTTGCGCGCCGGCACGCGCTTGGCCGTCTCGAACAATTCGATTTGCTGCGTCGAATTGTTCGCAAGCGTCGTGGAGCGGCCCAAGGTATACAAGTGATATTCAAAAAACGTTTTTTCCACGAAAGCCTCGTGGGCCGCTTTGGCCCGCACGTCGGCGGCCATCATCTGCTGAACTCTCGGCGGCGGCGGCCCGGCGCGCTGCACGTCACCCGCAATCAACTTGAGCTTGGCGTGATCGAAGCTGGCGCCGGATTGATTGATGATGCTGACCCACGCACCCACATCCAACGTGCCCGCATTCGCATTGGCGCCCGGGGTAAATACCAAGTTGTAGTCGGCCCACCAAGTCATGCCTCCGGTTTGATAGCTGACGCGGGCATCGTGCGCACCGCCGCGCTTGGCGATGAGATTCCACACGAGCGTCGGCCGCGTGATCAGCCCGCCGGGAAGCTCGGCGAAACGGATGCTCGAGAAGTTGCGCAGCGCGTGAATCTGCCCGTCGTTGCCTCGAAGCACGAGCCCGTCGGAGGCCGACAGAAGCACCCCGGAAACTTCCGTCGATTGATTGCCGGAGTCTTCGCGCGCAATGACGGCCTTGTCGACATACTTCGACAAGAGTTTTGCGGTGCTGACGAGATCGAACTGAAAATTCTGATCGAGCACACGCGTGCCTTCGGGATCCGTCAATGATGTGAATTGCACCGTGGTCGGATCCATCAAGGCAGCCACGTCGGTGAACTTGAGTTGGCTGCGGCCTTCCGCAATGTCGATCTTGCGTTCTTGCCGCACCAGCGCATACCCGGGCACGGCGCTGGCGTTGGCCACCTCCTGCCCGATGATGGGACGATAATATTCAGGCGGAATGGCGCCGGGCTCGGCCGAGCTGTAAATGGTCAGCGCGGTATTCGAGCCATCAGCCGGCGCCGAGCGCGCGGTGTAACCCGCCAGACACAGTCCCAAGGTTCCCGCCGAGAGCAATTTGCATACTGGATTCATGATGAGTCTCGAGCAACTGGTGCACGCGCACACGGCTTGCAAGAACGTGCGCTGGGCCACATTCGGGTTAGAAAGCAAATACCCTTTCGCGTAGCATTTCACATATGCCGGCGAGTCAGCTGCGGCACGATAGCGGCCCGGGAAAAGTATGTCCACGATGAACGCGAACCTCAAAACAGCGGAAGTTTCAGTGGGTGGAGCGAGCGAGCTCGAAAGCGGAACGCCGCCTCCGGCAGCGGAGCTGGCCGACATTCCGAGCGTGGCCGGCAGGCCGTCCGGAGGGCACACCACCCCAATCTCACCTGCCGCGGCGCGCTTTGATCGCAAATTCATCGACGAGCATGGTCTGCTCGATAAATATTTGAGCTCTGCCTTGCCCGTGAAGGGCGCGCGCGATCTCGAGCAATGGTGCCGCACGCATCCAGAGTTCTTGGAAGAGCACAAAATCGCGGAACGCGCGCAAGCCTCGCTTCGATTGCTCGATGCGAGCGGGCGCCCCGCGGACTTGGCCGAGCCTACAGAGCCTTGGTGGCGCAATACCTATGTGCACATTGGAGTGGCCCTCATCGCCTTGGCGAGCTTGCTCGCATTCTTTCTCTTGTTGGGTAAATACGAGCGGGTCAAGTCAGGATTGGAAGATGCCAAGCTCGCCGCCAAGCAAGGCGCGCTGCTCGCGCCTTCGAGCATCACCGCCGTTCGCATCGACCCGGATCGATCGCCCGGCTTGGGCGGGGCGAGCATCTCGGCGACGCACGCCGCCGCGACGCTCATCGCGCTCAAAATCAACATGAGCTTCACCAAGCTCGCAGTCTTCAAGGTCACCGTGGAAAAGACGAATCAAGGCCGCGCGCTCGTGCTCGATGGCCTCGCGAAAGATTCGAATGGCGATCTGAAAGTGGAGTTCAATTCCTCGGGACTTCCGCCGGGAACATACGATATTCGCATTGATGGCCTGCCCTTCCGCGGCCAACCCATCGGCATGGGCTGGCTCACGCTCAACGTGCATTGAGCCGGCGGCGCGATTACATGGCAAGCTCATTCCCGCGCACGCTCGTTCTGGCGCAAGCTCATTCCGCGCAAGCTCATTCCGCGCAAGCTCATTCCGCGCCGGCTAATTCCGCCGCAGTGTGAGCAGAGGCGATGCGCTCGCGGCGCGCCGGGTGGCCCAGACCCCAGCCAGTCCCACTAGCAATGTTCCGCTGGCGAGGCCGATGAGCCAAAGCCATGGATCGAAGGCGTACGGCACGGCGAAGAGCTTGCGCGCCAGCACCCAACCGATGATGGATGCGCCCACCGCGGCGAGCGTGCCTGACAGGAAGCCGAGGGTCGCAAACTCCGCCGCAATGCCTTGCAGCACCGTCGAGCGCCGCGCGCCCAAGGTGCGCAGCATGGCGCTCTCGTAACGGCGCTCATCGCGCGTGGATTGAACCGCGGCGAGCAGCACGACGAACCCCGCCGCCAGCGTGAACAAAAAAACATATTGAACGGCGAGCGAAGCTCGATCGATGACGGATCGGATCTGCTTCAAGATGGCATCGACGTCGATCACCGACACGCTGGGAAATTGACGCACCAGGCCGACCAGCTCGGGTCTTTGACTTGGTCTCAAGAATACGCTCGTCATGTAAGTGCCGGCCGCCCCATCGAGAACCCCAGGCGGGAAGACTAGAAAAAAATTGGGCCGGAAGGTGTCCCAACGCACCTTGCGCACGCTTGCGATGCGCGCGGACACCGGCTCGCCCGCTACGTCGAATTGCATGATATCGCCGACGCCGACGTGCAAATCTTCTTGATATTCGCTCGAAATCGAGACGAGCGCTTGGCCGGAATCGGAATGTGACCACCATCGGCCGGCGACGATGCGATTGTCGCTCGGCAGCGCATCGCTCCAGGTGAGGTTTTGCTCGCGCTCGATGAAGCCTTTGCCGCGATCGCCAAGCCCGCGCAGGTTCTGCGCTGATACGCCGTTAACGCCGACGATGCGCGCGCGCACCATCGGGTACAACGGCGGTGTGCCCAAATGCCGGTCTTGCAAATACGCGAGGAGCGGTGCCCGCTCGTCGGGCTTGATATTGATGAGAAAATTGTTCGGCACATTGTCGGGCAATGTGCGGCGCCAATCTTGCAGCAGATCTCCGCGCACTACTGCCAATAACAGCAGCACCATCAGGCCCAAGCCGAAGGCGACGATTTGCACCACACTGTCCGCGCCGCGCCGCGACACATTGGCAAGGCCGTAGCGCCAGGCGACACCCACTCCGCCGCGCAGCCTATGCGTGAGGAACACGAGGCCGGCACCGGCCAGCCCGAGCACTGCGGCGACCGCCAAGACTCCAGCGAATAAATAGGCGACCAGGAGACTGTCGCGCACCAAGACCCAAACGATGGCGAGCAAGGCGCCCAGCCCAATCAAGTAGCTTGCGCCCAGCGCAAGCTTCGGAGCCTCGACACTCTTGCGCAGCACTCGCAAAGGCGGCGTGTTCTTGAGCTGAAGGAGCGGCGGCAGGGCAAATCCAGCAAGCATCGCAATCACTGTCGCCAACGCGAGCGGCACGGGTGCAAAGGTCGCTTGCGGCAATTGATTGCGAATCAAATCGCGCAGCAGCCACGCAAGTCCTTCTTGCGCGAAATAACCGACCCCGGTGCCGGCTGCGACCGCGATGAGTCCTACGAGCAACAATTCGAGGAGCGTGGCTTGCAACACGAACGCTTGCGACGCGCCCATGCATTTCATCAGCGCCACGGTATCGATATGCCGCTGCGTGTAGCGGCGAGCGCCCATGGCCACCGCGACGGCGCCGAGCAACACCGAGGCGAGGCTCGCGAGATTCAAAAATCGCGTCGAGCGCTCGATGGCCGAGCCCAACTGCCGGCTCGATTCTTCGATCTCCTCGATGCGCTCGCCCGGCTTGCGCGCGTGCTCGAGCCAGCGGCGAAATTCGGCCACCCGCTCGACATCGCCTGCGAACAAACCGGCATATGTCACGCGGCTTCCGGGCTGCACGAGCTCGGTAGCCGGAAGAGAACCGCGTGCAATCAGCATCGGCGGTGCGAGCCCGACGAAGGCCGAGCCCTGGTCAGGACGATAGTCCAGCACGCGCGTGATCCGAAACGTCGCCGCACCGATGGTGATCGGTGAGCCCACCTGTAGATTCAGTCGCGCCATGATGCGCGAGTCAGCCCACGCATCTTGCGCAGCGGGAACGCCCGTCACGGCCTGCGCGGGACCGAAGGGGAACGAGGCCACACGCACCGTGCCGCGTAGCGGGTACGCATCGCTGGCTGCCACCAAGGAGATGAGTTGACTCTGCGTGCCCGCGAACACGGCCGTCGGCATGAGATCGACACGCGCGCTGCGCACGCCGCGGCGCTGCGCTTCCGCAAAATAGCGCGGCGCCAAATCGTTCGATGCCTCGATGCGCAAGTCGGCGGCCAACACCTCGCCCGCTTGGATGCGCACGCCCCGCTCAATGCGATTGGTGAAGAATCCGACCGCAGTCAAGGCCGTGACGGCCACGCTGAGCGCCAACAGCAGCACGAGCAACTCGCGCGATTTGAGATCGCGCCACAAGTTGCGCAGCGCGAACACCGCTGCCCGCCTCAAGCGGCTTGCACCGGGCGGCCGCCTTCGAGCTCGAGCACATCGCGGCAACGCCCGGCCAAGTCGCGATCATGGGTCACCAAGACCAAGGTGCTGCCGAGCGTTTGGTTCAAATCGAACAGTAGATCAGTGATTTTTTGTCCCGTGACCGTATCCAGATTCCCAGTGGGCTCGTCGGCGAAAAGAATTTGGGGCCGCGTCACGAATGCGCGCGCGATGGCGACGCGCTGTTGCTCACCTCCGGACAACTGTTTCGGATAATGCGCGAGACGGCTGCCGAGCCCCACTGCGCTCATGACCTCACGCCCCGCTTCCCGCGCATCGCGCCGTCCAGCCAGCTCCAGCGGCAACATGACGTTCTCAAGCGCAGTCAGAGCAGGCACCAAATGAAACGACTGAAAAACGAAGCCGACATGACGGCCGCGCACGGCTGCGCGGCCATCTTCGTCGAGCGCGTTCAAATCGTTCCCGGCCAGAAGAACTCGGCCGCTCGTCGGCAAGTCCAACCCGGCAAGCAGCGCAAGCAAGGTCGACTTGCCCGCGCCCGATGCGCCGACAATCGCGAGCGAATCGCCGGCATTCACGCAAATGCTGACATCGGACAAAATCGTGAGCGGCGCATCTCCGCTGCCCGACGGGCTCGGAACGATTTTGGCGAGGTCTTGCGCTCGCAACACAGAGGAGTCATTCATGCGGGTCTTTGCATTCTTGATGCGGACAACCAGCGCAATGTTGGGATCGATTGCGCTGCTTGCAACCGGCGCGCCCTCCATGGCGGCGGCTTCGAAGGCGCCTTTACCAGCGGCATCAGCGGCGCCATCGGCATCGGCGGCGCCATCGGCGGAGCCATCGACCGCGCAGGCCGGCACGATCTTGATTTTCGGCGACAGTATCAGCGCCGCCTATGGCATCCCGGTGGAGCAAGGCTGGGCGAGGCTTCTCGAGCGCCGGCTCGCAGCCCAAGGCTATGCGTATCGTGTCGTCAATGCGAGCGTCAGCGGCGAAACCACTTCGGGCGGCCTTGCGCGCCTGCCGCGCGCGCTTGCCACGCACCAGCCGCAATGTGTCGTGCTCGAGTTGGGCGGCAACGATGGCCTGCGCGCGCTCCCCCTCGATCAAATGCGCGACAACTTACGCCGCATGATCGAGCTTGCAAAGAATGCGCAAGCGCGTGTTCTGCTCGTCGGCATGCGCATTCCACCGAATTACGGCGCGACCTATACGAATGGGTTTCACGCGGTGTTCGACGCGTTGAGCCAGGAGCAGCGCGTGCCGCTCGTGCCGTTCTTTCTGGAAGAGATTGCGTTGCACACCGATCTCATGCAGCAGGATGGTATCCATCCGAACATCGGCGGCCAAGCCAAGCTCCTCGACAACGTGTGGCCGCAAATCGTGCCGCTTCTCAGTAAGACTCGATGAGTGGACGCGGCGCGCAAATGAGGACAGGACTGCACGCGCGCATCATTTGATCTGATAAACCAAATTCACCGTCGTCAATTGATCGGTGGGCACCGACCCCACGGGCGGCGCACTGTTGTAGCGCACGCCGTAGCCCACGCTCAAAGCAAGCGTATCCGTCACGCTGACCTGAATGGCCAAGTCGTTGGCGAGCGATGTATTGATAGCGCCGGTTTCGACTGAAAACTTGTCCACCACCTTGGTGGTCTTGGTGATCGAGTGCGAATAGTTCAGGCCTACCGTGGCAACACCCTGGCCGCTGGAATCTTCCTTGGTTCGGCTGATCACCTCGCCTTCGGGAGTTTGCACGAGAATCTCCGGCCGCAAGCGTCGATAACCTGCGCCGATGAGCCCCGTCAGCTGCGTCGACGGATTGGCAATGAAATCATAGCCTGCGCCCGTCGCAGCGGTCGCCTGATAAGCAAATCCACTGAATCGGTCTTGCTCGGCACGCAGACTGCCGAACCAGAAAGCATGCGAGGTCAACTTGTAGTCCGTTTGCCATTTGCCTTCGATGCGTTGCGCCGTGCTGAACGAGGCATTGCGGCCATACAGGCCGCTGAAGGACGCCGAGTTCTTCCAGCGGTTGAATTCCTCGCTCATATCGAGCTTTACATTTCCCGAAGTGGCCTCGGCGTTGCCGCGCGAGATCAACAGCCCCGCCTCCCCTTTGCCCTGCCAATCGGCCCGCGCCTGGGTGGAGACCGAAAAAAGAATCAAGGCCAGCCCCGCGCCGAATCCCTCGCGTATTCGAGTGTTCCATTCACTATCTCGCATTCCTATCGTCCGTCCACCGTGTTGCGTTCGCCCAAAAAAAACGGCGGTGAACCCTCGCGGATTCACCGCCGACCTCGATCGAAAGAAGCTTACTTAGTCAGCCAATCGCTCACGCCTCCGTGATGCGAGCATGCGCCAGTGTGATGCACGGAATGCGAGTAAGTGCCGTCTTTGCACTTCGCGGTCGCTCCTTGCGGATCGCTAGAGGACGCCCTGATCGTGGGTGCTCTGCCTGCGCTGTCGCTCGTGGCCGTGGTGTCTGCGGATCTCGCAGTCGTTGCTGAGTTCGCAGCGGCCGCGGCACGCGCAGGCGTAGGTGCGGGCGCGCTCATCGGAGCGGCTACCGGTGCTGCGCCGGCATCTCCGGACTTGACCACGCCGCCGTGCCCGCTACAAGCACCGCGCCCGGACTTCGCCGAGGTGGTGCCATCTTTGCAAGTGGATCCACCCGTGCCGGAGGCGGCAGCCGCCTCGGTCTCAGGCCGACTCACGCGCGAAGTCGGCGTTGCCGCGGACGGAGCCGAAGATGCCGTTGCGGACGAATCGGCTTCGGACGAATCCTTCTTGACACCGCCGTGGCGACTGCAGGCGCCGCGCCCTTTGGCTGTCGATGAGGTTCCGTCAGCGCAAGTCACCGAGCTCGCATCTTGCGCATGGACTCTCGGGGTCAACGATGCGATGACCAGTGGCGCGGCCAACAGGCTCAATACGTGTTTTAGTTTCATGGATACTCCTGGTTGATCGACGGCGCGATTGTAATCCGCTGAGTCACGGCACGGATTAAAACACGGTCATTCGACGCACCCTCGCTTGGCTCTATCGCCAGGAAAGCTCTGCACAGAGCTTCCTAGGGCGCGGCCGATTTGTAGCTCTCGATCGAGTCCACGCGAAATACGAAGCGCGTGCGTTGATGCTCCTCGACGGCGACCTCCACGGCGCCGTTCACCCGCACGTGCGATCGCTCGCCGAGACTCTCCGGCAAATCGACACTCGGCAAGAGCTGCAACTCGGAAGCCGACTGACATTGCCGACTCAACGCGGGCGCGTACACGTATTGCGTGCGATCCAGCGTCAGAACGGGTACATGCTCCACCGCTTCTGCGCCTCCGTAACTGCGGAAATGCAGCGTGCCCGACACGTGCGACTTGAGCGGCGCGAGGAAAAGACATCGGCCATGCCCGATCACACAGCCTCCAAGAGCGGCGCTGGCAACCACCGCCGACCATCGGATAAGAATTTGCATGGCTGCAAAATAGCATGGCTCATGTCTCGGGCGCGCTGAAGTGCTGCGCACTCGCTCGTGTCGCGCCGTCTACGGAAGTGGTATACAGCCTGCCAATCCGGACGGAGGAGCGGGCCGCTAGCGTGGAAAAAATCTGGTTGCAGCATTACCCGCCGGGCGTGCGCGCCGAGATCGATCCGGATGAGTTTGGCTCGCTCAATGAGGTATTCGCGAGAGCCTGCGAAACGTTTGCCTCGTCCACCGCCTTCAGCAACATGAATGCGAGCATCTCGTATGCTCAACTCGAAGTGCTCACACGCGCGTTCGCCGCGTGGCTGCAGCAGAAAAGCGGTCTGCAGCGGGGCGATCGAATTGCCATCATGTTGCCGAACTTACTGCAGTACCCCGTTGCGCTGTTCGGCGCCCTGCGGGCCGGCCTCGTCGTCGTGAACACCAACCCCATGTACACGGCCACCGAGCTCGAGCACCAGCTTGCCGACTCCGGCGCACGCGCCATCGTCATTCTGGAGAACTTCGCGCACGTGTTGGAAGGCGCGCTCGCGCGGACTCGCATCGAGAAGGTGCTGGTCACCGCGGTGGGAGATCTACTGGGTTTCCCGCGCGGGCTGATCACCAACGCCGTTTTGCGCTACGTGCACAAGAAAGTGCCGCGCTGGCATATCGCGGGCGCGCTGCGGTTCAAGAGCACCTTGGCGGCGGGACTCGGCTTGGATTTCCAAGCCGTCACGGTGGGGCCGGCGGACATCGCGTTCCTGCAATACACGGGCGGCACCACCGGGGTATCCAAAGCCGCCATGCTGACTCATCGCAACATGGTTGCGAATGTCCTGCAATCCGCCGAGATGCTTTGCGCCGAGCCTTTGCCCGCGAAAGACCGCACTGCCATCACGGCGCTGCCGCTCTATCACATCTTCTCACTCGCCGTGAATGGCCTTCTTTTCATGCATCTGGGGGCGCGCAACTTACTCATCACCAATCCACGCGATTTCCGCAGCTTCGTTGCCGATTTACGCCGCAACCGTTTTCAATTCATCAGCGGGGTCAATACCCTGTTCAATGGGCTGTTGCACACGGAAGGATTCGATCAAGTCGATTTCAGCGCGCTGCGCATCACCATGGGCGGCGGCATGGCCGTGCAAAAGGCCGTGGCCGATGAATGGAAGCGGGTCACCGGGTGCCCATTGAGCCAGGGTTGGGGATTGACCGAGACATCGCCGGTGGTCACGGTGAATCCACCGGACCTCGAATTCAATGATTCGATCGGACTACCGCTACCTTCCACCGAAGTGTCGGTGCGCGATGAAGACGGCAATGATTTGGGCGTGGGAAAGATTGGCGAGCTCTGCGTGCGCGGGCCTCAAGTGATGGCGGGATACTGGAACCGTCCCGACGAGACCGCAAAGGTCATGCATGGCGACTGGCTGCGCACCGGCGACATTGGGCATATGGACAAGCACGGTTTCGTGTTCATCGAAGACCGTAAGAAAGACATGATCCTCGTGTCCGGCTTCAACGTGTACCCGAACGAGGTCGAGGGCGTCGCCGCTGAAATGCCCGACGTGCTCGAGTGCGCGGCAGTCGCTCAACCCGACGCGCACTCCGATGAAGTCGTTGCGCTATTCGTCGTGAAAAAAAATGCGGGCCTGACCGCAGAGGCGATTACCACCCACTGCCGCAGCAAGCTCACTGCCTATAAGGTGCCGAAGCACATCTACTTCCGCGACGAGCTGCCCAAGAGCAACGTGGGAAAAATTCTGCGCCGCGTGTTGCGCGATGAGCTACGAAGCGCCAACGCAGCGCGTTGAACGTCTCGTAGCCGCGTTGATCGTCTCGTAGCCCCTTGCAGAAGCGGCTAGGTCCAGTCGCCGCCGCCCGAGCCGCCGTCCCACGATCCACCCGAGGAATCGCCGCCGTCCCAGGATGCATTGGACGCTCCCGCGTCATTCCACGAGCCCGCATCGGACACCCCGAAGTCGGCACCTCCCATATTTGCGTTTTGATCCCACGCGGAATTCGCCGGATCACCGCCGGCCCCCTCCAGACCCGAATCCGCCAGACGCGTGTGCTCGCCGCCCTGCGTGAAACGATGCATGAGCTCCTCACCCGCAACCACCCCTGCACCCACCGCAAGGCCGCTTGCAAGACTGCTGCCGAAGCCGCCCCCCATGCCGCCGACAGGCGGCGCCATGCCACCCGGATAGGGCGAGCCCGCCGGCGCAGCGCCCGCATAATTTCCCGCGCCGGGGTAGCCTCCGCGCGCGGCATATCCCGAAGCGGCAAGTGAACTGGCGCGGCGGCGGCGGAACAAAAAGAACGCAAGTGCGCCTGCCACGAGCAGCACGATCCAGCCGAGCGAGATGCCTGTGCGGCCCGAATCACGGCTGATGCCGTTCTGCATGCTCGATCGAGGCGCAAGCTCGGCGCGCAGCCGGCTCGCGGAAGCGGCGTTCGCAAAGGACAGTTGCGGATCGATTTGCTCGGCTACGCGAAGCTCCGAGCGCGCCGCATCGAAGTGGCCAGCGCGCGCATGGACCTCGGCGGCCACGTAATGAGCTTTGGCGCTTGCAGGGTGGTCGCGTAGTACTTGCGCCATCATGCCCTCGGCCTGTTGCACTCGGCCAGAATTGGCCGCTTCATACACTTCATGAAGGGTAGGGTCGGCCGCCCAAGCTGATGCCGTCACCGCCATTGCGCAACCTAAAACCCAACTCTTCAATAATTGCTTCTGCACGTAGGATCGCTTCTGCATGTGGAATCTCCTCGAGAGACGCTGGCTTGGATGAGGGCGCAAGGCGCAAGTTCAACAGGAATAGCGGTGCACGGTGTCGATGAGCACGTGCAATTGCTCCGGGTCGACCTCAGGCGTAATGCCGTGGCCGAGATTGAACACGTGCCCCGGGCCGCGGCCGAAGCTCTCCAGCACACGCATCGCTTGCGCACGCAGCACATCCGGAGGTGCGAACAGCGCCGCTGGGTCGAGATTGCCTTGGAGAGCGACGCGGTCGGCCACCATTCGCCGAGCATCGCTCAAATCCGTTGACCAATCCACTCCAGCGGCATCGCAGCCACTGGCCGCGATGTGGTCGAGCCATGCGCCGCCGCCTTTGGTGAAGAGAATGCTGGGCACTCGTCGGTCTTCGGCTTCACGCGTGAGCTCGGCCACGATGCGCTGCATATAGCCCAGCGAGAACTCGCGGTATTGCGCCGGCGTCAAGATGCCGCCCCAGGTATCGAAAATCATGACGGCCTGTGCTCCCGCCGCAATCTGCGCGTTCAAATAGACTGCGGCCGAGCGCGCCAGGATATCCAATAGCCGATGCAAATCGAGCGGCGACTCATACAGCATGCGCTTGATCAAGCTAAAGCTCTTGCTGCCGCCGCCTTCGACCATGTACGTCGCCACGGTCCATGGACTGCCGGCGAAGCCGATCAAGGGCACCCGGCCTGCGAGCTCCTGGCGAACCAGCGCCACCGCGTCGATGACGTATTTGAGCTCGCGGTGCGGATCGGGAATGCCGAGCGCATCGATGTCGGCGCTGCGGCGGATGGGCCGCGCAAATCGCGGTCCTTCGCCTGATTCGAACTCGAGACCCAGATTCATCGCATGCGGAATGGTGAGGATGTCGGAAAATAGAATCGCGCCATCGAGCGGATACCGGTCGATGGGCTGCAGAGTGACTTCGCACGCAAGCTCGGGCGTCATGCAAAGGGTGAGAAAATCACCGGCCTTTGCGCGGGTTGCGCGGTATTCAGGCAGGTAGCGCCCCGCCTGGCGCATGACCCAAATTGGCCGGCGCGGTGTGGGCTCGCGCAACAGCGCGCGCAATAGCAAGTCGTTCTCGAGCGCGGGACTTGCGCGGTTCGCGGCAATCACGTTCGCTCCGAGGGATCGAACAGACGCCGATGCTCGAGAATGGCGTAGCGGTCCGTCATGCCGGCAATGTAGTCAGCCACGGCGCGGGCGCGCCCCGCACCGCCGTGCTGCGCCTCGAGACGCCGCGCGCTCGAGGAAAATTCAACCGGCAGCAACGCGATGTCTTCGAAAAAAATATGAAACAGAGCCGCGAGCACACGGCGCGCCTTGGAGGTCATACGCTTGACTTTGTAGTGCTTGTAGAGATTTTCACGCAAGAATACCTTGAGCTCGCGGCTTTGCGCGGCCAGCGCATCGCTCGGGCCAATGAGCGGCCCCGAGTGCTGCCGCACTTCATCCATGTGAACGATTCCCGCCGCGCGCAACCGCGCCTGCGAGGCCTCGATCAAATCGCTCACCAACCGATTGATCATCCGGCGCACGATCTCGAACACCAAACGCCGGCCGCGCAGCTCCGGATACGCCGCCGCCACCTCGCGATGCAAATCGGCGAACAAGGGCACCTCGTCGAGCTGCTCGATGTCGAGCAACCCCGCCCGGAAGCCATCGTCGATATCATGATTGTTGTAAGCAATTTCATCCGCGACATTGGCGAGCTGCGCTTCGAGCCCAGGCTGTTGGCGGCGCAAGAATCGTTCGCCCAGTGCTCCCAGCTCACGCGCGTTGCGTGCCGAACAGTGCTTCAAGATGCCTTCTCGGCATTCGAAGGTGAGATTGAGGCCGGGAAAATCAACGTAGTGCTCTTCGAGCTCATCGACCACCCGCAGGGATTGCAGATTGTGCTCGAAGCCACCGTGCTCACGCATGCATTCGTTCAATGCATCCTGGCCCGCGTGACCGAAAGGCGTATGACCCAAATCGTGCGCCAGCGAGATTGCCTCGGTCAGCTCCTCGTTGAGTTGCAAGGCGCGGGCCACGGTACGCGCGATTTGCGCCACTTCGAGGGAGTGTGTGAGGCGTGTGCGATAGAGGTCGCCTTCGTGATTGACGAAGACCTGAGTCTTGTAGACCAGCCTTCGAAATGCAGTCGAGTGCACGATGCGATCGCGGTCACGCTGAAATTCGCTGCGATACGCAGGCTTGGGCTCCTGATAGCGCCGCCCGCGCGAAGTCTCCTCGCGCGCTGCGTATGACGCGAGCGTCACGCCACATGCTCCTCGAGCGTTGCAATCAAGGCGTCCTGGCCGTAGTCGCCGAGCACGACAGCGCGACCGATCTTCTCGAGCAGCACCAGGCGGATGGTGCCCGAGACCACCTTCTTATCCATGCGCATGAGATCGAGCGCCTGACCGACGCCGATCCGCGGAGCTTGCGTGGGCAATCTCGCGGCGCCTACCGCCTCTCGCACCTGCTCGCTCGCGCCTAAATCAATGAGGCCCAGCCGATGCGAAAGATCTGCCGCCATGATCATCCCGAGCGCCACCGCCTCGCCGTGGAGCAACGCTTGATAGTGGGTCGCCGCTTCGAGCGCATGACCGAAGGTGTGCCCGAAATTGAGAATGGCGCGAAGCGAGCGCTCGCGCTCGTCTTGACCTACGATGTTGGCTTTGATTTCACACGATCGCGCGATGGCATAGATGAGCGCGTCGGAATCACGCGCAAGCAGCGCCGGCATGTTTTTCATCAGCCAATCGAAAAATAGCGGGTCCCACACACAACCGTATTTGATGATTTCGGCGAGGCCCGCGCGCAGCTCACGATCGGGAAGCGTCGCCAGCGTTGCGGTATCGGAGATGACGGCAAAAGGCTGATGAAATGCGCCGATGAGATTCTTGCCGCCTGGATGATTCACGCCTGTTTTGCCGCCTACGGCGGAGTCGACTTGCGCGAGCAGCGTCGTCGGACACTGCACGAACGAAATACCGCGCTGGTAACAAGCGGCCGCAAACCCCGCGATGTCGCCGACCACGCCCCCGCCCAGAGCGATCACCACGCCATCGCGGTGGATCCGATGCTCGATGAGCGCATCGAACACCCAGCCCGCCGTCTGGAGCGACTTGTGCGCCTCGCCATCCGGCAAGACGCACTCAGCGGCGCGCCGGCCGCCGAGACCCTTCGTCAGCGCTTGCAGGTATAACGGCGCGACGGTGGTGTTACTGACAAGAAGGAATGCTTCGCCAAGCACGTATCGCGAAATGATCGCGGTGTCGCTCAAGAGCCCCGGTCCGATGCATATCGGATACGACGTATAACCCACGTCCACGGAAAGCGTTTGCACGGGGTGCAAGTATATGAATCTTCAGACGTCTCGACCGAGCTATTCGCGCTAACCCCGCGAGCGGCGCATCGCCTGCTGGATCTCCTGCGCGACCGCTTGTGCTCGCCGCTCGTCCGTCTTCACGATGAGGTCTGCAATTTCTTCATACAGCGCGGCACGATGCGACATGAGCTCGCGCAATCGTGTCTCCGGGTCGGTGTCCTTAAGCAGCGGCCGATGCCTGCCGTGCTTGGTGCGATCGAGTTGCTGCTCAATGGAGGTTTGTAGGTAGACCACCGTGCCGCGCTCGGCCAGCCAGCGCCGATTATCGTCGCGAACGACCGCCCCACCGCCGGTCGCCAGCACGATGCGCCGCAGTTGCGTCAGCCGATCAATGGATTCGCGCTCGCGCAGACGAAAGCCCTGCTCGCCTTCCTTCTCGAAAATAAAATTGATGTCGACGCCGGTCTTCTCTTCGATGTCCGCGTCGCTGTCGTAAAAAGACAGGCGTAGCGCGCGCGCAAGCGCCCGGCCCACCGCGGTCTTCCCCGAGCCCATGGGGCCAATGAGAAAAATGTTGGGGCTGTCGAGCACGCCGCGCACTATAACTGCCGCAGCTCGCAGTAATCACGGCGCTCCG
This sequence comes from uncultured Steroidobacteraceae bacterium, assembly GCA_964247385.1. GTDB lineage: Bacteria > Pseudomonadota > Gammaproteobacteria > Steroidobacterales > Steroidobacteraceae > TMP-86. The sequence continues at coordinate 133,724 of CAXTUB010000006.1, forward strand.
ATCACACTCGACCTGCGGCTCGCGTGCGACCTACTGCGTGAAAATTAGATTAGGCGCTGAAGCATGCGTAGCTCAACGGCGATCTCTCGGCTCCTCGCCATGGGAACGCTCGCCTTCATGAGGCCGGCCCTCGCCCCTTGGTTGACCACGCTCAGATTCATGTCTTGGAGCAGCTCGCATCGCATCGGGGCGAGAAGAAGGGCGATTATTTGGCTCACCGCGGTCTCGGGGTGCGCTGTCCCGCGGTGAGTTGTCCCGCGGTAAATTGTCGCGCGGTGAGTTGTCGCGCGGTGAGTTGTCGCGGCGGGAACTGTCCCGCGCCGCGTTAGGCGCGAACCGATCACGAGGTCGAGACGTGCTCACGGCCGGTTGTCCACTGGCTGAGGGCGGGCGATCAGCGCGTATCCGCTGCGCCTCCGATGCCGCATTATTTCGCCCAGGGCGATCGTTATTCCCGGCCGGCCGAACACTATTTTTCGCCGGCACCGCCGTATCAAACTTTGCCGGACGCTCTGTGGCCGCTACAGGAGGCGCGCCGTGGTTCACCGACGCGCGCAGCGAGCGATCATTCCTCGCGGTCTGCTCTTGATCACGCTGGCCCGCAGTGATTTGCACGTGGCGATCGCGCTCCGCTTCCCGCTCCACCGCGTTGGGTCGCGCGCTCGTCCCATTACCGCCGTTGTAGCTGACGCGATTGACGGTGACGTTGTTGATGACCGTCTTGTTGTAAACATTCTTGACCACCACGGTCGAGTTGTTGACGTTGGTGACCGAGCGGTTGTAGTTAAACCTTCCGCCGCGCCAGTAGCCGCCTTCGAAGCCAACACCGCCGTATCCGTAGCCATAGTTCACGCCGCCATAGAAGCCCACCCGCGGACCCCAATAACCGCCATGCCATAAATACCCACCGCTGCCGAACGCCCAGTAGCCCGGAGTCCAAAGAAGCCCCGGCTGCGGCGGCGCCACCCACGTACCGGGCACCCAGTAATATCCATCAGGCCCATAGGCCCAAAAGCCCGGGGTCCAAAGGTATCCGTCCGCGGGAATGGGAGGCTGCTCATAAACCGGCAGAGCAGGAGGGGCAAAATTCACCGAGACTCCAATGCTGACAGCCGCGCGGCTGCCGGCAGCAACACTCAAGAGAATAGGCGCTGCCAACGCAACTCCGAGAATGCTTGCTTTCATAACGGTCCTTCTACCTTCGGTTGGTTCTTTCAACGGAATCGTCGAATCCAGGTTGACCAAACGAAACCGGCCCCACAAGGGGGCCGGTCGAATCACACGTTGTAAGTCGCGTACTACTAACTAGTAGTCGGATACGTTGCGATTGTCTGCACTCCCTTCGGCGTAGTCACCTTCAAAATTAGAGTTCCGTTCATCCCACCACCTGTCGGAGGCTGCAACGCAAATGCCCATTGCTTACCACCCGGGGCCCCGGTACACGGCCAAGTGTATTCGCTCGGTCCAACAATCGATCCGGCGCCAGAGGACAGCTCTGCGCTGACTTTGGTACCTGCAGGCATTTGCTGGTTCCGCTGGTCTGTGATCGTAAACACCGCGGTAACGCCGTTTGGACTAAGCGCGAAGGTCTGGGATGCCGGCGAAATGACCGCAGTATTACCGGACATAATAATGATGTTGCGGGCACCGACGGCTACGGACAAGTTGCCGGAAGCTGCACAATTTGAGCCGGTGCAAAGCAGTCCGTTAAAAACGTTGTCGGGACCATCGTGTGCACCGTTCGAGTTGAAATCGATAAACGGCTCACCCGCCTGCCAAGTGCCGTCTTCGTTCTGATCGAGGAACGGCTCTTGAGTATCATCCCAAGCCTTGGTAGTCGATGGCGTAAACGGTGTTGTATCGCCGGCATCGAACGTACCGTTGCCGTTGGAGTCCTTGAAACTCTCCTCACCAGTCGCTGTAACCAGGAGTGGGCTTCGGCCATTGACGACACCGTTAACCGAACGCGGGTTCTGACTGCGCCAGTTAACCGTGCACACGCCAGATTCGGTAGTTGTCGTGGTGGTCAAACATTGACCTTCGATTCCGCCCAACGTCGTCCTAAAGTTGGCGGCTGTACCATCTGGAACCGGATTGTTAAAACGGTCGACCATTCGTACCGTTACCGGAACGATGTCGCCATCGGTATCCCAAGCCTCGACGTTCTGACACTGCACAGCCAGAGAAATATTTTGGCTGGTCGGAATACCCGTTGAGACGGTCAATGCGCTCGATTGCGTCGAGATGGTTGTACCGCCCGCGGTCGTTGTCGTCGCGGTGACGCGCACAGTGGTTGCCACAGTGCCCGCATTAACTACTGTGCGCACTTGACCCGAAGCATCCGTGGTGTCTGTCATCGTGGTCAACGAGATTCTGCCGACGGATGAATTCAAGGCAAACGTCACCGGTGCCTGCGCCCGCGGACCGCCCGACGTATCAAGCACTTTAAAGATCACGGTCGCTGTTTCCGGGCGACCCGTGCTTCCTGTGCCCTTCAATGCGATGGGATTGGTCGATGCCGAGACAAATTGAATGGAACCGATCGCCGCTTGCGCAACCGTCAAATTAACGCTCGCACTCAAGCTCTGACTGTTGGCGGTAGTGGTTGCAGTCACGATATCGGAGGGCGAGCATCCGTTCGCCGCATAAGTCGCGCTTGCAACACCGGTCGTAGTTGTGACGGTGGCAGGCGTGATGGTCGCGAGACCTCGAGCCAAACAATCCGACGAGAACGTCACATCGCTGGATGTCGTGTACAGCGCGCCCGTCTGGTCAACCAGCGAGACCTGCAAGCTGGTGCTACCACCCGCCGACAAAGACGTAGAAGACGCATCAATCGCGCCAGATTGAAAAGATCCGCCAGTGCCACTGCCGAGCGACAATGTAGTGGTCGTGCCTCCTCCGGTTCCGCCCCCTCCGGTACCCGTCCCACCCGTGCCTGTTCCGCCACTTCCTGGGCTGACGATAGTGCCCTTACTGCCGCCGCACGCGCTCACGAGCACGAAGCAAAAAGCGGCAACGATCGAGAAATTACGCATGAGTCTTGTCCTTAGCGAGACGGGCCAGTGCTTAGTAGAGATTTGAACCTTCTCGCAAAATCTTCGGCGTGATGAAAATCAACAATTCGGTTTTATTGTTAACCTTCGTCGTGGTCTTGAAGAGATAGCCGAGCACCGGGATATCTCCGAGGAACGGCACCTTGCGCGACGAGTCCGTGCGCGTGGTTTCCAGAATGCCGCCGAGCACCACGGTCTGGCCGTCGTTCACGAGCACTTGCGTCACGATCTGCCGCGTGTCGATGGAAGGCACCGTGCCGCCCGTGGCGCTTTGAACGAGGGCACCGACCGAGTCCTTGCTGATGTCGAGATCGAGAATTACACGGCTATCCGGTGTGATCAACGGCGTGACCTTGAGCGACAACACGGCCTTCTTGAATTGCGTGGTCGTTGCGCCGCTCGATGCGGATTCTTGGTAAGGAATTTCCACACCCTGCAGAATGCTGGCTTCCTTTTGGTTCGCCGTAATGACGCGCGGCGCCGAGACGATCTCGCCGCGGCCTTCGTTTTGCGCCGCCGACAATTCGAGGTCGACAATGTAGTTCGAGCCGAGCAGCGCCATGGCCAAGCGGCCCGCTGGATTGGCGACTGGCAGGTTCACTTGATAGCGATTGTCGATACTGGGCTGCGTCACGGGAAACGGCGAGCCGTTGCTATTCAAGTTGGTAATGCCTGAATCAATGATTCCTGCGGTCCCGCCGCCGCCCGCGCCGTTGGAACCTGATCCAGTCACCGCGAACAGCCCGTTGTTGCCATTGGTCTGCACCGTCGTGATGCCCGCGCGCACGCCCAAATCGCGCTCGAAGTCATCGTTGACGATGACAATGCGCGCCTCGATGAGCACTTGCTTCACGGGCACGTCCAGCGTTTGCACGAGGCGGCGAATGTCGGCGAGGCGGTCGGACGTATCCTGTACCAACAAGGTATTGGTGCGCTCGTCGATGGAGAGCGAGCCGCGGGCGGACAGCATGGAATCTTTGCTGGCGCCGCTTCCGCCGGCTTTGATCAACTTCGAAAGGTCTGCCACCTTCGCGTAGTTCACTTGCATGAACTCGGTGCGCACCGGCGATAACTCGAGCAAGTCCTTGCGCGCGGCCAGCTCGGCCTTCTCACGCGCCGCCAACTCTTCGGTCGGGCCAATGATGATGACATTATCCTGGCGCCGCTTATCCAAGCCCTTCGTGCGCAGCACGATGTCGAGAGCCTGATCCCACGGCACGTTCTGCAAGCGCAAGGTGAGGTTGCCCGTCACCGAATCGCTGACCACGATGTTCTGGCCGCTGGTGTCCGCCAGCAACTGCAATACCGAGCGCACGTCGATGTCCTGGAAATTCAGCGTCAGACGCTCGCCCGTGTATTCTTTCTTGTCTTCGGTGCTGCCGCGCTTGGCGGCTGCCTTAATCTCGATGGTGTACTGATTGTCCGATTGATACGCGAGCTGCTCGAAATCTCCTTGCGCCGTGATGACGAGGCGCGAGCTGTTATCGATGCGCAGCGCATCCACGGTCTGCACCGGCGTCGCAAAATCCGTCACGTCGTAGCGTCGCAGCAAGTTCTTCGGCATTGCCGCGCCGTTGAAGTCCACAACGATCTGGCTGCCTTCCTGGCGCAAATTCACGGGCGTGCGCGGATCGGTGAGTTGCACGATGACACGGCCGGTGCCGTCGGCGCCGCGGCGAAAGTCGATGGTCTTTACGGCGCGCTCGGCGGCTACCGCAGGGGCAGCGCCCGAGGCCGCAGCGGAGGCTGACGAACGCGAGGCCGATGACTTGGCGAGCGAATCGCCAGGCTGCGTTCCCAACGTGATCGTGATCATGTTGCCGTCGACGCGAGTCGTGTAGGGCATGAGCGAATCGACGTTGACCACGAGACGAGTGCGGCCGTTGGCTTCCGCTGCGAGCACGGTGTCGACACCGCCCGAGCGCACATCGAAGCGCCTCGATTCGAGACCGAGCGTGGTGTTCGGCAAATCGAATGCAATGCGCGCAGGCTTATCGATGGTGAACGGCATGGGCTCGGGAGCGGGCCCGCTCAGGCGCAACTTCAGTTGCACTTGATTGCCCGGCAGCGTCTGTACGTCGACCGCTTCGAGCTTGTTGGAATCTTGCGCGCGGGACTGACTCGCCATCGCGATGCACGCGATGAGTGCCAGAATGCCGACGTTCGCCGCCTGTTTCAAAAACTTGATCATTTGATCCTCTCCCTCACGCCTAGTCGGTCAACGCCAACGAGGCGGGTCGCTCGATATAGCCGCCGAGCCCGTCCGGGACGATCTCGGTGAGACCAATTTTGCTGGCCGTAATCTCGGTGATCTTGCCGTCGTTCTGTCCCATGTAATTGCCCGGCTGGACTTTGTGAACCAAGCCGTCCTTGGATTGCACGAGACCATAAAACCCATTGCCTACTTTCAAAGTGCCGACCATCTTCAGCGTGTCGAGCGAAACGCCTTCCAGAAATTCTCGATTGCGATGTGAGCTCGGACGCAAGTTGGCCTGGCCATTCACTGAGCCCGCGCCCTGCGGCTGAAACGGCGAGCGCTTCTGCGCGACGCCGTACGCAAAGCTCTCATACGGTTTCACTTCGGGCAGGGGCTCGATGCGGCCGCCCGGACGCTTTTTCGTGTCCTCGACCCAGCGCTCCAGATCAGAGCGCCCACCGCCGCACGCCGCGAGCTGCACCGCCAGGATCAGCAATGCGACTGCACCCATTACGCGGCGCCCCGCGGTCAATTCAGGCGCACGCCGCGCCTTCGCGTCGATCACTCTGGCGCAGCTCATGTGGTCGGCCCCGGTTTTTTCGGCGCGCCTTTCGCAGCGCCCGACTCATTCTCGATGTAGCGATACGTCTTCGCGGTCACATCCATGACCAGGTTATCGAACCCCGCGTCTTTACCCTGCGGTTTGATCTCGATGTCGTGCAAAGTCACGATGCGCGGCAGCGCGGCGATGCCGCTGACGAACGCGCCGAACTCGTGGTACGTGCCTTGGAGGCGAATCTTGATCGGCAGCTCCGCATAGAAGCCCTTGCTTTGCTCCGGCGAGGGCTGGAACAGTTTTTCGTCGAGTCCCGCCGACAAGCCCGTCTGAGAAATGTCGACCAGCAGGTTCGGCACCTCGGTCTTGCCGGGGAGCTGGCGCAGCATGGCGCCGAACGAGCGCTCGATTTCCGTGAGCTGCGCGCGGTACGCATCGAGATTTGCCGCGCGCTGCTGCTTGCTGTCGAACTGCTGGCGCAGGTCTTGCTCATCCGCCTCGGCTTTTTGCAGCAGCGGGCGGTCCTCGTTCCACACCATCATGTACCAGGCGAGCGCCGTCACCAGCACGAACACCACGGCCACGAAAAAGCCGCGTACTGCAAGCGGCCAGCGCCCGGGATCCTTCGGATCCAGAGTTTTCAGTTGCTCCAGAAAATTCATTGCGCGGCCACCTTCTTCGGAGTGGATTCACCCGGTGTGTCCAGATCCACGCCCACCGTGTCAGCGTTGAGAGTGAAGCTCGAGCCGCCGGTCGGCGAGTTCTGCGCCGTCTCGACCACCTCGAGCACGGGGTTCGCCATCCACTGCGAACCATCGATGTTGCGCATGAAAGTCGACACGCGGGTGCTCGATTGCGCGATCCCATGGATTTCGAGCTTCTTCCCGGTTTGCTTGACTTCGGTGAGATAAATGCCATCGGGCACCGTCTTCACGACTTCGTCGAACAAGTGCACGATCTCGGGGCGGCTCCGTTGCAGCTTCTCGATGATCTCCATGCGCGCGAGCAGCCGCTGCTTGCGATTCTCCAGATCGAGAATGTCGGTGATCTTCTCATCGAGCTTGCCAATTTCTTTCTTCAGATAATCGTTCTTCGCAGTCTGCGAATCGATCCAGCTCGAGTACATGAGCTTGCCGCCGAGCGTCACGAGGACGGCGGCCACGACGGCGCCACCCACCGCGATTCCAAATTCACGGCGGCGAACTTTGCGTTCTTGCTCGCGCCAAGGCAGTAAATTGATACGCGGCATGGCGTCCCTTTAATCGAAACTACGCAGCGCGAGGCCGCACGCGGTCAGCAGCGCGGTCGCATCCCGCGACACGGCTTGCGCCTTGGCTTTCGATGACAACTTCATGTTGCCGAGCGGATCGCCGCGCTCCGCGGCGATGCCGACGCGGCTCGAAATGACATCGGCCACGCCCGAGATGTTGGCGCAACCGCCGCACACCAAAATCTGATCCGGCTGCGCCCGGCCGGAGCCGGAGGCCAAATAAAACTGCAGCGAGCGGCTGACTTGCTGCGTCATGTCGTCGATGAACGGGTCGAGCACTTCGGGCTGATAGTTGCTCGGCAGTCCGCCCTCTTTTTTCACGCGGCCCGCCTCTTCCATGCTGAGGCCGTACGTGCGCATGATCTCCTCGGTGAGCTGCTGGCCGCCGAAGGCAAAGTCGCGCGTGTAGACGACCTTCATGTCCTTGAGCACGCTGAACGTGGTGCTGCTCGCGCCGAAATCGACGACCGCGATGGTGCGGTCCATGCCGCCGTCCGGCATTTGATGCCGCATCAGGCTGCACGCGTTCTCGAGCGCAAAGGCTTCGACGTCCACCAGCCGTGTGTTGAGGCCCGAGGCGCGCACCGCTGCTTGACGTTGTTCCACGTTCTCGGTGCGAGTCGCAACCAACAGCACATCGATCATTTCCGGGTCTTTGTCGGAAGGGCCGACGACTTGGTAGTCGTAGCTCACTTCCTCCATGGGAAAGGGAATGTATTGGTCGGCTTGCATCTCGACCTGGCCCTCGAGCTCGTTTTCGCCCAGGGATTTTGGCATCTGAATGACTTTGGTGATGGCGGCGTCGCCCGAGATGGCAATGGCCGCCTCGCGGCTCCTTGCACCAGAGCGCTTGACCGCGCGCCGAATGGCCTCGCCGACAGCTTCCGCATCGACGATGGCCTTCTCGTTGATGGCGTTGTGCGGCGTCGGCTCAGCAGCGTAGGACTCGACCCGATATTGTCCACCCGACATCACGAGCTCGATCAGCTTGACCGACGACGTGGTGATGTCTAAACCCAACAGCGGGCGATATCTTTTACCTAATGACCACACAGGTTTTCCTTTTCGGTCAGTACGTTAGAGCCCAAACATGCGCGTGGATTAGATAACGCGCGCTAGCAAATAGCAAGAAACTGTTAAATAGGACTTGCGCCAAAAAAACAACAGATTTTGGCTACGCGATGAGCTCAACTCTCGCCGCCGAGGGCGGTACTGCTGCAAGACCGGCTGTAATATGCGACACCACATGACAGGCGCAGTAAGTTAAAGCGGGTTTGCGTGGGCAGGCGTTATCTAGTTCTCATATCTCGAATTTGCATGGTTTTCATCGCCGTCGTGGCGTTGGCGGTTTTTGCAAATGTCTGTGCGTACGCGTACTTACGTCCGGCGCTGCCCGCCGTCGGGACGCTTTTGGACGTGCAGCTCCAGGTACCATTACGCATCTACACGCGTGACGGCCGTCTGATTGCCGCCATCGGCGAGCAACGCCGCATTCCCGTACGCTACGAGGACATTCCCAAGCAACTCGTCAACGCATTCCTTGCCGCGGAAGACGATCGCTTTTTTGAGCACCATGGAGTGGATTGGCAAGGCATTGTGCGCGCTGCCCTGGCGAATGCCCGTGCGGGCGGTGTACGCCAAGGCGGCAGCACCATCACCATGCAAGTGGCGCGCGATGTGTTCTTGACTCCGAAGCGCGATTTGAAGCGCAAAGTGAGCGAGATTTACTTGTCGCTCCTCATGGAAGCGCAATTTTCCAAGCAGGACATCTTCACGCTGTATGCCAACAAGACTTTCTTGGGCCAGCGCGCCTATGGCGTCGCAGCGGCCGCGGAGGTCTACTTCGGCAAGGCGCTGCGCGATTTGTCGCTGAGCGAGATGGCCATCATCGCGGGCATCCCCAAAGCCCCTTCGCAGTTGAACCCGGTCGTCGGGGGCGATGCGACGCGCCGCCGCCGCGCGTACGTTTTACGGCGCATGCTGCAGCTCAATTACATTTCTCAATCGCAGCACGACGCGGCCGACGACGCCGGTTTCGATACGCGTGTGCACAGTCCGACGGTCGAGGTCGATGCGCCGTACGTTGCCGAGATGGTACGTGCCGATATGGTCGCGAAATATGGCGACGGCGTTTACAACGCGGGCTACAAGGTTTACACCACCATCGATAGCCGCCTGCAGCGCGCAGCGACGGTGGCTTTGCGCACGGGGCTGCTCGAATACGATCGAAGGCACGGTTACCGCGGGGCCGTCGCCAATATCGCGGTGCCGATTGGCACGGAGGCAGGGCGTTGGTCCAGCGCGCTGGCTCGCTTTCCGGTCATCGGTGGCTTGCGACCGGCGCTGGTATCAGCAGTCGCGGACAAATCGGCGCGCGTGTACGTCAAGGATCTAGGCTTCATGTCGCTGCCGTGGGAAAAGCTTTCATGGGCTCGGCGTGAGCTGCCCGATGCGAAGGTCGACCGCTCGCCGAGCACGGCGCGCGAGATCATGAAAGCGGGCGATGTCATCTATACCGCGGGCACATCGCAAGAGTCGCTGCTGTTTCTGCAGGTGCCTCAGGCGCAAGGCGCCATGGTGGGCGTGGACCCAAAGGACGGCGCGGCGGTGTCCATCGTGGGCGGCTTCGATTTTTCTCAGAGCAAATTCAACCGCGCCGTGCAAGCCAAGCGACAGCCGGGCTCGGCATTCAAGCCGTTCGTGTATGCGGCTGCGCTCGACAAAGGCTTTACCCCTGCGAGCGTCATCATGGATGCGCCCATCATCTATGATGACCCGTTGGGTGAGAATGAATGGCGGCCCGGCAACAGCACGCGCAAATTCTATGGCCCCACCCGTTTGCGCGAGGCACTGGTTCGCTCGCGCAATCTCGTCACCATCCGTTTGATGCGCGAAATGGGCGGCTCTTACACTTGGAATTATTTGCCGCGCTTCGGCTTCGATAAATCGCAGCTCCCGAACAATCTCACCCTGGCGCTCGGCACCGGCGAGGTCACCCCACTTCAGCTCGCGACCAACTATTCGGTGTTTGCCAATGGCGGCTATCACGTCGCCTCCTACTACATCGAGCGCATTGAGGATGCGTACGGCAAGGTGGTGCTGCAGGCCAAGCCCTCGCTTGCCTGCGTGCAATGTCCCACTCCGAGCGATGCAGCGAGCACCCCCAGCGATGCGTTGACCGAGCGCACAGGCCCGCCTGCCGATCTCGATACCACTCCTGAATTGCAGCGCTTGCTCGGCGCCAATTTCCATGACGCGCCTGCGCCGGTGCCCGCGGCCGAGCGCGCGCCGCAAGTTCTCAGGCCGCAGATTGCGTACCTTCTCGCCGACATGATGGCGGATGTGATCAAGCGCGGCACGGGTCAGCGCGCCCTGTCATTGAACCGTACCGATATTGCCGGTAAGACGGGCACCACCAACGATCACATGGATGCTTGGTTTGCGGGCTTCAACGGCGATATCGTCGCGGCGGTGTGGATCGGTTTCGATCAAGACCGCTCCCTCGGCGATGGCGAGGAAGGCGCGCGCGTGGCGGTGCCGGCCTGGGTATACTTCATGCGCGAAGCGCTCGACGGCGCGCCCAAGCATCCCGTGCCCATGCCGGAGGGTCTCGTGACGGTGCGAATTTCGGCCGACACTGGGCTGCTCGCAAGCGCGGATAATCCCAACGGCATCATGGAAACCTTCGTCGAAGGAAATTTGCCGCGCGCCGAGACTTTCGAAGGCACGAACACTCAAAACCCCATGGAAGATGGCGACAAGCCGCTGTTCTAGCCGCGTGCGGCTTTCGAGTTGATTTCACCGATGGCGAAGAAGTTCTCAGCGCGCACGGATACGTTGCGCCAGCAAATCGCTCAAGAGGCCGCGCGGGTCATGGCGCAGCAGGGAATCGATGACTTTCTGCACGCCAAGCGAAAGGCAGCCGAACGTCTCGGCGTACACGATGCCGCCGTGCTGCCGCGAAATACGGAGATCGAGGCGGCGCTGCGCGAGTATCAGCGCTTATTCGCAGGCGTCGAGCACACCCAGAGCTTGCGTGAGCAGCGGCGCGCCGCGCTCGAAGTCATGCTTCGGCTTGCGGAATTCTCTCCACGCTTGGTGGGCTCAGTCTTGCATGGCACGGCCGGAAGCCACAGCAACATCGAGTTGCATTTGTTTGCCGATCCGGCGGAAGCCGTCATCGTGCGGCTGCTCGAGCTCGGCGTCGAGCATCGTGCGCATGAGCGGCGCGTGCGCATGGATGGAGAACGCATCGGCACCTTTCCGGCGCTGCGTTTCGATATTAACGATTGGACCATCGAGGCCGTGGTGTTTTCAGTCGACGGCATTCGGCAGGCGCCCTATTCACCCACCGATGGAAAACCCATGAAGCGCGCCGACGCGAAGGAAGTGCGCGAATTGATCGGCGAGTGAACAGCGGTGAGCGCGCCTCGCACGACCGCGCGCACGCCTGACTCTAAGCTTGCGCCGTAGCGGTCTTGGGCGCCGCCGAGCGCGCTGCGATGGCTTGGTAATCGCGTTTTCTCGGACCGGTATAGAGCTGACGGGGGCGGCCGATTTTCATCTGCGGGTCCGATACCATTTCCTGCCAGTGCGCAACCCAGCCGGCGGTCCGCGCGATGGCAAACATCACGGTGAACATGGAGCGTGGAATCTTCAGCGCGCTATAAATGATGCCCGAGTAGAAATCCACGTTCGGATACAGCTTGCGCGAGACGAAATAGTCATCCTTGAGCGCGATCTCCTCGAGCTTCAACGCAAGCTCCAGCAAGCGGTTGTCGCCCGAGCCCAGTTTGTCGAGGACGCGGTGACACATATCGCGAATCAATTTGGCGCGCGGATCGAAATTCTTGTACACGCGATGCCCGAAACCCATGAGCCGACCACTGCCGCTCTTGTCTTTCACGCGCTTCAAAAACTCGGGAATGTGGTCTGCCGTGCCGATGCCATCGAGCATGACCAGCACCGCCTCGTTGGCGCCGCCGTGCGCAGGGCCCCACAGCGCAGACACGCCCGACGAGATGGCCGCATAAGGATTCGCACCCGTGCTTCCCGCCAAGCGCACCGTGGACGTGCTCGCGTTTTGCTCGTGGTCGGCATGTAAAATGAAAAGCAAATCGATGGCCTCCACCGCCACTGGATCGATGACGAACGGCTCGCATGGCACCGCGAAAAACATGTTCAGCATGTTGGCGCAGTAATCCAAATCATTGCGCGGATAGATGAAGGGCTGACCGAGCGAGTGCTTGTATGCCGCCGCCGAAATGGTCGGCAACTTCGCGATGATTCGATGCGCGAAAATCTCGCGGTGACGTGGATCGTTGATGTCCGTGGTGTCGTGATAGAACGCCGCCATTGACGCCACGGCCGCAGACACCATGGCCATGGGGTGCGCGTTGTGGTGAAAGCCCTGGAAGAAGCGCAGCAAGTGCTCATTCACCATGGTGTGGCGGGTAATGGACGTGTCGAAAGTGTCCAATTGATCGCCCGTCGGCAGCTCGCCGTAAATCAACAGGAACGCCACTTCGAGAAACGTCGACTGAGTCGCGAGCTGCTCCACCGGATAGCCGCGGTACAACAGCACACCCGCATCGCCATCGATGTAGGTGATCTTGCTTTCGGTGCTCGCGGTGGCCATGAAGCCGGGGTCGAAAGTGAACACGCCCAACTCTTTATTGATGTTGGAAATGTCGAGCACGTCCGGCCCTAGAGTTCCGGATCTCAAAGGCAGTTTGGCGGCCTTACCGCCCGCAAGATCCTTGAGTTCGTATTCTTTGCTCATGCTGACGCTTATTCGATGGTCTTGAATCGCTGTCCTGCAGCCGGCTCTTTATTCGGATACAAATCGTTCACCAACCGCAGCTGCTGCAAAGGATACTCCGCCAGCGGCACCGTTTTGGCGACATCCTCGATGCGAGTGCCCTCTTCCGCCTTCTCTATCTTGATGCGGTACGGCTCGGCCAGCGGAAATTCCGCGGTGCGCATTTTGCGGAAAGTCTGCATGACCGAGACGAAAATCCGGTCGGACGCGGGGAGCTGGCCCTCACTCGAGCGGCTGGCTGCGATGAAGAAATAAACCGATTTGCCAACCGAGATTGCGCCGACGCGCACGGGCACCGATCCAAACGGCGTGTTCGCGCGCGGCACCACTCCGGTGTAGCCTTGAATCCCCGCAGGGAGCGAAAGAATCTCGCCGCGATCCATGCTCAAGTATCCGAGCGAGCGGCGCAGAAAATCCTGCGGCGTCTCGTTCGCCTTGAGTTGGTCGGCCGTCATGCGGATGAACGCGTCCTTGGCTTTGGTCAGAGCAAGCAACTGCTCACGCCCGTTGTCCACGTTCCAGCCTTTCGGAAATGCGACGGTGATGCCGAGATCGGCGTGATAGAAGCGATTGTCGCGAATCATTCCCTGCTGCCGGCTGTTGCCGAATGGAATGCCGTCAATGTGGTTCAGATATTCGTCACGCTTGACCTCGCCGCCCTCGGCGGGCTTCGTGCTCACCTTGCCCGCGCTGAGCACGGCCTGCTGGAAACGCAGGTCGTTATCAGGGTGAGTTGCGAACACACCGTGATACACGTTGGGCTCGCGGCCTTCGATCTTGGCGCGCTCGCGCTCGAAGCTTTCCTGATTCTTGAGCGCGCCCACCACCCAGATGATGGCGCGCGGGTCGTAGCCAGCGCGCGAAATGTATTCGGCTCCCAGGCTATCAGCCTGCAACTCCATGTCGCGGCCGTAGCCGCGCAAAAGCGCTTCGCCGCCGATATTGGCAAGATCAGCGACGGCGCTGCTACCCGTCATGATGGCCGCGCCCATACCAAGCACGTTCGCAATCGCGCTCTGACTCTGCTGCTTCACCGAATGCCGCGCCGTGACGTGGCCGATCTCATGTCCGATGACGGCCGCCACCTCGGCCTCGGAATTCAGATACGCCATGATGCCGCGCGTGATGTAAATATAGCCACCCGGCAATGCAAAGGCGTTCACCTCATCGCTGTCGATGACCGTGAAATGAAACTCGAGCTCGGGCCGGTGACTGAGCTTTGCCAGGCGTTGGCCGATGCCGTTGATGTAATTCTGCAGAGCTTGATCTTCATACACGCCGTAGGCGCGGATGACTTGCTCGTTTTCGCGCCGGCCTTCCTCGATCTCGCCTTTTTCCGAGACAAAGGTGACGTCACGGTTGCCGGTGACGGGATTGACCGAGCAACCGATCGCGAGCGTCAGCGCGCACAGCGCGCCTGCACACGCCGCCACGCGACTCGAGCGAGCCGCCACAAAACTCGAAAGCTTCAGGAGCCGGCGCACCTCAAAGCTCGGCACAGCGGCCGACTAACGCGCCGCCGCCGCTCCGTACTTCTTGCGGAATTTATCCACGCGGCCGCCGGAGTCGACGATCTTTTGCTTGCCGGTATAAAAAGGATGGCAATTTGAGCAGACCTCGAGACTCAAATCCTGGCCGGCCGTGGAACGGGTAACAAATGTGTTGCCGCAAGTGCACGTGACGTTGATGTCCTTGTACTCGGGATGAATGTCCGCTTTCATAAATGACCTCGACTCAATGACTTCGAACAATGCGAGCTCCCGCGCGGCGGGAGCGAAAAAGGGGCGCGCAGTGTAGCGAGCGCTCCCCTACCATAACAAGCGTTTCCAAAGAAACACTTTTGCGCGTTTCAGCACGCGAGAATTTGTCCACAATATCTGTGCATAACTCTGTGCATTTCAATTGGCGCTCGCGCTTGCCACCGCAGCAAATTCGCATAAATGTGCTCTTGGTCAAAAAACGCACAAGCCGTAAATGCCATTCATATCAACAAGATACAAGCGTCAGCTTACATATTGCTGGCGCAATGCGCCGTAGGTGCCTTTTTACACGGACTGAAATCTTCGGTGTGAATAAGCCTAGTCCAGGAACGCGGCTTGAACATCGTTGAGAAATCTTTGGCCCAAGGCGCTCGCCCTCCATCCTGCAGGCGTCTTTTCCACCCAGCGGCGACGCTCTGCTTCACTTAGGCGTTCGCTGACTGCGCCGAGATCGAGGCCCGTGCTCGCGGTAAATTGCCGCAGAGAGAATCCGTCGCTCAACCGCAATGTATTGAGCATGAATTCGAACGCGAGTTCGCCGGACGCAACGAACTTTCTGTCGCCGATGGCGTCGCGGCTCTCGCGCAGCGCCGTGCGATAGTGCGCCGGAGATTTTGGTTTGGTGGTGCGCAAAATGTGCCGCGGCAGCGCCAGCGTTATTTTGCCGTGCGCGCCGGCACCCACACCGAGGTAGTCGCCAAAGCTCCAGTAATTCAGGTTGTGGCGACACTCAGCGCCCGCTTGGGCATAGGCGGAAATTTCGTATTGCCTGAACCCAACGCTCGCCAGCGCCGCCTGGCATTCGATCTGCATGTCCCATGCAGCGTCGTCGTCCGGAATGGGCGGCGGACATCGATGAAAAACCGTGCCCGGCTCAATGGTGAGTTGATAGTGAGACAGATGCGCAGATCCGAGTGCGCATGCACGCCGCACATCCTCGAGCGCTTCCGCCACGCTCTGCCCTGGCAGGGCGTACATCAAATCGATATTGAGGTTGCTCAGTCCAGCGGCGTGCAAATCGTTGACGGCTCGCTCGCTTTCCGCAGGCGAATGAATGCGCCCCAGGCGATGCAGTGCCTGCGAATTGAAGCTTTGTACACCGAGCGAGACCCGGTTGATGCCTGCCTCCCGATAATCGGCGAACGCACCGCGCTCGATGGCGCCGGGATTCACTTCCATGGTGACTTCGACATCCGCAGCAACGCACGCGCGTGTGCGAACCCCACGCAACAGGCGCTCGAACGCATCGGGTTGAAAAAGGCTCGGCGTGCCGCCGCCGAAAAAAATGCTATCGATGCGCCGGTTCTGAATGAGCGGCAACTCGCGCTCGAAATCCTCCAGCAGCGCATCGATGTACGTCGGGTCTGGCGTTTGCCTAACCCCGGATCCAAAGTGCGCGCGCCGCCCGGCCAATTCATGCGAATTGAAATCGCAGTACGGACATTTGCGAATGCACCAGGGCATGTGCACATACAGCGAGAGCGGAATTTCGACGGGGAGCGAACTCGTAGGGAGTGAGCTCGTAGGGAGCGAACTCATGGAGGCGAACGCATCGGAGGCGATGCTCATGGTGACCGCTCAGCCAGGGCGCGCCGCAAACCGCGCAGCGCCTGCCCGCGATGACTGATCGCGTTCTTTTCCGAAGCCTCCATCTCGGCTGCGGTGCATCCGCGCGAGGGCAGCCAAAAATGCGGATCGTAGCCAAAGCCCCGCGCGCCCCGCGGCGCTTCGCGCACCTCTCCTTCCCACACGCCGTTCGTGACGATCGGCAATGCGTCGTCGCCGTCTCGCACAAAGGCAATTGCGCAGTGAAAGCGCGCGGTATGTGGCACCGTGGCATCGCCGCGCCTCGCGGCATCATGCGGCCGCGCGGCATCGCGCAACTGAACGGCATCGCGCAGTCGCGCGGCCTCGCGCAGCTCGGCCACCAGCTTGGCATTGTTATCCGCATCGCTGGCGCCAAGTCCGGCGAAACGCGCGGAAAATAATCCGGGCCGCCCGTTCAGCGCGTCGACTTCGAGACCGGAATCATCGGCGATCGCGGCAAGTCCAGAGATGCGCGCGGCATGTCTTGCCTTGAGCAGCGCATTCTCGGCAAAGGTTGCGCCAGTCTCCTCGACCGGCTCGATGCCGAGCTCGCTTTGCGCGATCAGCTCGAACGGAAAATCGCGCAAAAGTTGTTTGAGCTCCCGAAGCTTGCTCAGGTTGCCTGTGGCCACGATCACACGGCGTGCGCGCTCGCCCTCGAACGACTTGCGCGGCATGGCACTAAACGGGTCGCGTGCGCGCAGCAAGCTGCGCCGCGTGCAAGGATTCGATTCCTTTGGAAGCTAGATTCAACAGCTCGTCCAACTCGTGGCGGCGAAAGGCATGACCTTCGGCCGTGCCTTGAATTTCAATGAATGCGCCGCCGCTGTTCATGATGACATTCATGTCGGTCTCGGCGGCCGAGTCTTCCAGGTAATCCAGATCGAGCACCGCGCTGCCGTTATAAATGCCCACGGAAACGGCCGCCACCTGCCCGTGCAACGGGTTGTTGGCAAGCGAGCGTTTCTTGAGGAGAGCATCCACGGCGTCGCACAAGGCAACGTAGCTACCGGTGATGGCCGCGGTGCGCGTGCCGCCGTCGGCCTGCAGCACGTCGCAGTCCAAGGTGACCGTACGCTCACCGAGCGCTTTCATGTCGACGACGGCGCGCAGCGCGCGTCCGATCAGCCGCTGGATCTCTTGGGTGCGGCCGGATTGTTTACCGCGCGCCGCTTCACGCGGCGAGCGAGTGTGCGTCGCGCGCGGCAGCATGCCGTATTCTGCGGTGACCCAGCCCTGGCCGCCGCCGCGCAAAAATCCCGGCACGCCGTCCTCGATGCTGGCGGTGCATAGCACGCGCGTTTCGCCGAAGCTCACGAGTACCGAACCTTCGGCGTGGCGCGTGAAGTTCCGCTCGAAGCTGACCTTGCGCATCTCGTCGGCGGCGCGCCCGCTTGGCCGCTTGCTCATGCGCGCTGCCAACGCAGCGCCGTCGCGCTGGTGTTATCGCTGTGAGGCGCCGACGCCTCGACCGCGCGCGAGCCGAGCTCGACTAGAGCTTCGCGCAATGGCCGCCCGGGCGGATTCATGAATTGAGCAAATTCCCGATCAGGGAGATTCGCCCACATGCCGTCAGTGCATAACAACAGCACGTCCCCCGCGCTCAGCTTTTGCCGCATGGAAATACTCATCTCGGGCAGAGCGGCGTCGCCGCCGAGACAACATTCGACGTAGTTTCGCATCGGATGACCATGGACCTCATCCTCGCGTATCAGGCCCTCCCGCAGCAATACCTCGACGTGGCTGTGATCGCGAGTGCGCGCATGCACGCTCGCTTGACGTATCTGATACACGCGGCTGTCGCCGACATGCGCCCAATAGGCGGCGCCGCCTTGCACCAAGCACACCGCGCAGGTTGCGCGCGGCCGCGCCTCGATGGCGAGACCCGTACCGAGTTTCACGACTTCCTCGTGCGCGCGGCCGAGCGATAAGTGCAGAAAGCCGAGCGGATCAAACACGGGGTGAGGCGCTTGCCAAAAAGCCTCGATCAGAGTGGCCAATGCCGTCTCGGCCGCCCGTGCGCCTTCCGCATGGCCGCCCATGCCGTCGAGAACCGCCATGAGCACGGCATGCTCAGCCGCAGCAATCGCGACCCGATCCTGATTTTCCTCGCGATGACCGATGAGGCTGACATCGGCAATTTCGATTTGCATCTAAGCTCCATTGCACCACCGGCGCCGAATGACACATCGGCACCGCGCGCGCTCACCACGCGCATCACGCATCGCTGGACTTGACTATTGCTGGACTTGACTCGAGCCCACAGGCGATTATCGCCGGGACCAGCGGTCAATCAAAGCACGGCGGCGATGCATCAGCATCGCGCCGTCTCAATTGGACAGGATTTCAATGATTCGAAGCATGACGGGTTTTGCGCGCCAGGAAGAGGCGCTCGCCAATGGACAACTGAGTTGCGAGATTCGCAGCGTCAATCACCGCTTCCTCGAGGTGAGCGTGCGCATGCCGGACGACTTTCGCTCGCTCGAGCCGACATTTCGTCAAATTCTGGGCGCGGCCCTGAAGCGCGGCAAGGTCGATTGTTCGTTGAGCGTGCGCGCAGGCAGCGGAGGCAACGTGCCTGAGGTCGACATCGCCGTACTGAGCAATGTCATGCTGCTGGTGAAACGTGTGGCGCGTGAAGCTGGCGAAGGCGCCCATATCGATGCCGTCGACTTGCTGCGCTGGCCGGGCGTGATCAGTGAGCGCCCGCGCGATGCCGCGGCGCTCACGAGCGCTGCGCAATCATTGTTCGAGCGCACGGTGGCCGAGCTCATGAAATTTCGCGAAGCGGAAGGCGCCCGATTGCGCCAGGCGCTCGACGAGCGCTGCACCGGCATCGGCGCGCTCGCGGAGACCGTCGCGCAGCGCCTGCCCGAGGTCCGCGCGCGCTTACGTACCAAATGGCTCGAGCGGATCGCGCAAGTCGCCACCGGAATCGATGCGAACCGTCTCGAGCAAGAGTTGGCGATGCAGGCGCAGCGGCTCGACATCGACGAGGAGGTGGATCGGCTGCGCGGACATCTCATCGAAGTACGCAAGACGTTCGATGCACCGGAGGCTGCCGGCCGGCGCTTGGATTTCCTGATGCAAGAGTTGAATCGCGAGGCCAACACTCTGTCGTCTAAATCGCAAGACCTCGAGACCACCCGCGCCGCGGTGGAAATGAAGGTATTGATCGAGCAGATGAGAGAGCAGGTGCAGAATATTGAATGATGTTTTCGGATGTCTCGCCTTGTCCCACCTCGCTGCGCAATTAGCGCGTTGAGCCAGGACGAGCTTCTTATCCACTTGAAGCGTATGCGTGAGTCAGAGGCGTTCGGCGGCGAGAACTATTTAACGGTGAAACTGCTGCTCGCGCTCGGCGTGCGCAAGACCGAGCTCCTTGTGGCGACCTAGAGCGAGTTCGAGCTTGATGGCACGAATCCGGTGTGGAAACTCCCGGGCGAGCGCACAAAGACTGTGTCGCGCTCAAGATTTCACTTGTGCCAGAGGTCGTCGCTTGGCCGAAAGGTCTGCAATTGGTCGGCCGCGGTGAGTGTGTGTTTGCAAAGCGTAACCGCAATCCGCTACGGAGCGTCGGACATGTCCGCACCGACACCATCAATGCAGCGCTCAAGCAAGTCGATCACGGCCTTGAGCATTTCACGTTGCACGACTTGCGTCGAACGATGCGGACGCATCTCGCGGCGCTTGGCGGGCGCAGCGAGGCTGCCGAGCGCTGCCTAGGGCATCAGCTTCGTGGCGTCGAGCACGGCTGAAATCTGCACGATTATTTTTCGGAACGACACGCGACAATTGAGACGTGGACGGCAATGATCGTGGACGTGGAGGACGGGATGCAGAAGGTCACGCCGATTTGGCGCGCTGCGGCGTCTTGACCGGCTAAGCGTAACTTCGTCCAACGAATCTGCGGTGCCCTCGGACACAGATCTCGAGGTAGTCGCGCACAAAAACCCGCCCTGGTGCGCTTCCATGAGAGGCGTGGCGGGTGTTGT
Source organism: uncultured Steroidobacteraceae bacterium (assembly GCA_964247385.1). Lineage (GTDB taxonomy): Bacteria > Pseudomonadota > Gammaproteobacteria > Steroidobacterales > Steroidobacteraceae > TMP-86. The sequence continues at coordinate 153,966 of CAXTUB010000006.1, forward strand.
TGGTTTTATTTATCCCAACAGCCGGGAGCTAACTTTTTTCAAACGCATCGCGTGGCTTCTCTGTTTGCCCGGCAATCGTCAAGATGAGTTGCAGAACGCCAAGAGTGGTGCGTAGTTTCTTGCATCAGCGGATTGCAGCGCGGCGATGTAGTCGGCGCGTCGTGGATCAAAAGTTCCCAACGCATTTCCGCTCCAACTTAGACGCTCCTGTTTGAAGTGCCGAATCAGTAGTAGATCGGCGAACAATCGCGCGAAACGTCCATTGCCGTTTGAAAATGGATGCACCCACACAAGCCGGTGATGGATTCGAACAGCAATCTCGAGAGGAGAAAAACTGCCGCGCTCGATCCAATATTTCGAATCCGCATATATCTCGCGTAGCGCACCGCGGATACTCGTGAATGGCAAGCCAATGTTGGTATCGCGCAACCGATACTTTCCCGCCCACCTCCAAACTGCTCCGAACATCCTCTTATGAAGCTCGAACATGTAGTCATCGCTCAGCATATTGGACAACTGCGTTCGGCGAGCGCCCAGAGCCCACTCTTGGCCTTGCAGTATGTTTGCCGCTTCCAGTTCGTTGAGATCACCGTGCGTCGTAACGGCGTGCTTTAGACCTTTGATCTCCTCGAGCCGAAGCGGCGTCGCGCCGAACGCATGCGGGTCGGTTAACGCCACAATTTACGCGGACGGTCTTCCAGCTCTCGAGCCAAATCGTCGACCTGTCTGTCGAATTGTCTAGACGCCAAGCGTTGGTCTTCCATCGCCATCGAATGTGCAATCGGCGCGACCCGTTCTTTGGCAAGTGCGCGCGCGCGCTCTGAAATCATTTTCTTCAGGGGCTTCCTTGGAACGATGGCATAGACCAAATCTGCATCGAGCGCACTTGCTGCTCGGCGCAGAGATTCCAGCGTCACCTTGCCACTTTTCTCATTACGCTCCAGGTCTTGAACTGAACCATGGGTAACACCGAGCCGCCTCGCAAAAGCGCGATCCGACATGCTCAGTGTCGTCCTCAATGCTTTCACCCATCCGGTTGGTGGCGCTTGATTAAGTAGTTCCTCGGCCGCCTTTTGAAGCCCTTTAAGCTTTCTATCTCGCTGATCAATCGTGAGACGGTTGATGGTTCTAGACATGGTTTGCTGCTCGTGAACTGGCTTCAGCGAAAAGACGATGCATGGATATGTCCATGCATAATAAAAAAAACGACTGGCTATATCTAGTCAATTTGTCGACATTGCGGACTCATTGGGTCGACCAAGCCAACGGCGGTTGGCTGCTTTTTCTTGTATATTCATTGTGTTACAAAATCTTGCGCTTGGGCAGGCGAATTCGCCGCGGTTGACCCGACACTGGCTACACTGCTGGGTCGGCCGCCAATCAAGCTACGAGGGGTGCTTGCGCGCAGCGCCGAGGGGTAATGGCTCGCGCGTCGGCGCGTGCCGTGGCACTCATCGGACTGTTTGGATTAGATATGCAAGACGTCGCCGTCGAGTTTCGCGGCCACGGCGCGAGCAACATACGTGCGATGACAGCGCTCGGCATCGGCCTCGTAGCATAGGAGTGCCGCAGATTTCGTCTGGCACAGCGCGGCCAAATCCTCGATGGCCGCAGCTTGCTCATCGAGATGTTTAAGGAAGGCGGTCGTATAGGCCGCCCAGTCTCCATCCGTGCGATAGCGATCACGGATGTCCTTTGGACAACCCAAGCTGCGAATATGCAGATAACCCATGCTAGCGGCATGAACTGCTTGGGACAACGCCGTCTTCGAAAATCCCCGCTTTCGCGAGAGCGGCAGGTCGCGAACGTCGACGACAATGCTGACGCCTGCGTGCTGCAACCGGCCGAGGAAATCTGAGAGGGCGAGCGCTTCATAGCCGATGGTGTAGAGGTTCATCTCGCCGCGAGTATGCACGATCACAAGGGCTCGACGTCCGAACGCCCTGGCGTCGCGACCTCGCACCGTAAACGTAGCGAGATGCGAGTACTACCTAAATCGCTCCGCCATCTCCAAATACCTACAGAACGCATTCGCCATTTGCATCTGCTCGGGCGTGCGGCATTCTGGGCGGAATAACGCGGGCGACGCCACCAGCACGCACAACGCGCGGGCGCGTGACGTCGCCACGTTGAGTCGATTCAGGCTGTAGAGGAAACTCATCCCGCGTGGCGCGTCGGCGTGAGTAGACGTGGTCATGGAGCAGATGACGATGGGCGCCTCTTGCCCTTGAAACTTATCGACCGTGCCGATGCGAGCGCCAGGAATGTGATCTTGCAGCTCGAACACCTGCGCGTTGTACGGCGCGATGATGAGAATGTCGCGCAAGGCGACCGGATTTTCCGTTCCGTGTCGATCGACCCAAGTACTCTTGCAGCCCAAGATTTCTGCGACCAGATCTCGAACGGCCCTAGCTTCTTCCGGCGATGAGCTCTGATTGCCATCGTGCTCGACGGCGAGATAGCGCAGGCCGGAACCGCGAACGCGCCCGCTCGAACGGATCTCCTGCCGATCCAGCCCGTCGATCGTGGTGAGCCGCGATTCGTAGAAGAGCTCCGACGTGAACGCGCACACCCGCGGATGCATGCGCCACGTCTGGTCTAGGAACAGCCCCTGCTCCGCGCCGATGGTTTGCTTCCCATCCAGTAGATATTCGAGAGCCGAAACGCTGGTGCCGTCGGGATGCGTACCCTTCGTCGGCTGATCCAGTTGGCGCGGATCGCCGAGCAACACCAGCGCGGACGCCGCGTGCGACACCGCCAACACATTGGCCAACGACAGTTGCGCCGCCTCATCCACGAACAGCACGTCCACCGATTCCAGGGCTTCGGGCCGTGCCCACAGCCACACCGTACCCGCGGCGACGGCGCAGTCTTTCTTTAATGCCGCAAACACGTCGTCATTCGATTTAGCGAAGATCAAATCGTCTCGGTCGTCCTCGAACACTTTGGGCTTCTGTACGCATTTGATAGGAAGGCTCGATTCGTTGGCCGCGGCGATCACTTCATCCAGCAGACGTCGGATCACCGGATGACTGTTCGCCGTGATTCCCACTTTCTTCTTTGCGCGCACGAGTGCGCAGATCATGCGCGCACCAATGTGCGTCTTGCCCGTTCCCGGCGGACCTTGAATGGGCAGCACGCCTTGGAGCTTGGGCGCGATGCGAATGCCCGACTCGAGCGTCGTTTCGCCATCGCGACGCATAGGTTCGCCGGTGAAGCGCGGCGGTGTGCGCAACAACAGCTCACGGGCCGCGCCATAGTGACCCTCGCCCGCGAAGCCGACTCGGGCCACGAAATCGCCGATACTCGCAAGGCTTTGCGCCAACACCTTGGTATCGATGTAGGTATGCGCAAAGATGCCGTTGGGATGGAGCTCGGCGCTGTCCTTGCGCTTTTTGATATCGACGGTGCGGTTATCGAAACTAATCTCGACGAGACCGCCGAGCTTGGCGCCGCCGGCCGCGTGCAACTCCTCGTCGCCGCGGAGCTCAGCCTCCTGCGGCGGAAAACGGTAGCGGTGAATCGGCGTCTTGGCGGCTCCGCCCACGAGCTCCAAGAATTCAAGGCCGGCAAGCGCCGCCTTTTCATCCAGCAAGTCTTCGTCCGCAAGCGCGGAGAGTCGGAACTTTTCCCAGAACACGACTTTGTCTTCGCGCCGATGCCAGTCGATCAAGTGCGCAAGAATCCAGCGTGACTGCTGCTCGGAATCGCGCTGCGCTTTGTCGGCGGGAACGTTGCGTGTCAGGCGCTCGATCAAGAGAGCAACGCGCGCTTGCCAGGCGCTCAAGTTGTCGTTCGGCTCCGCGACTGGTGCGGCCGGGCGAGGGACGTCTTGACCCTCGGCGATGAGTTTCGAGCGAATGCCTTCCAACCAATCGCGTAAGCCCAATGCGGCGAGACAATCGTCGCGGTTATAGCCAACCACCGTGGCTTTGAGCTCTGTAGTCAACGCATCGGGATCACCGGTTTCGAGCGCCGCTTGCGTCAGTGCGAGCGATTGGCCGGCCGCATCCAATGGCGTGGCGCGCGTGAAGGCGAACAGCGGTTCCAGATCCTTGATGGAATAGCGCTCAACGCTCGCGCGAATGGCATGACGCACGACGTGATACAGATCGACGAACACGCCGCCCCGCAGCATGCGATCGATCGACTCCTCGCGTGTGGCGTAGCGGCCCATCAAGCGTTTCAATGCCGCGGGCTCATAAGGCGCGTAGTGATACACGTGAAGATCGGGATGCTCCTCCCAGCGCGCGCTCACGAAGTCCACAAACGCTTCGAACACTCGCCGCTCACCGGCACGGTCCAGCGCCCATTCGCCGCGGTATTGCCACTCGTCGTTTTGCCAGAACGAAAAACCAAACAAGTATTCGATGCCGCCGTCGGCGACGAACGGATCGCCTTCGAGATCGAAGAACACATCGCCTGGCGAGGGCTCCGGCAGCCGGCTCAAACCCAGCTCGGGCCGCAGCGCCAACGTTTCATAGAGCACGCGACCGGCCGTGCGCCCGGCCACTTGAATTCGAGCCTGCTCGCGCACGCGCTCATATGGCGGCGCCGCGCCACGCTCGGGTTTCCAGCGCAGAGGAATGGGCACTTGCGCGAGCGCGGTCACGGTGTCGATCTCGCGCCGATCCAACTCACTGCGTTGCATCTTGCTGATGCCCGCGACGAGACACAGATGATCGTCCCGCCGCCGATGCTTGTCACACGGGCTACGCCATGCGCACAAATCACAATGCTCGTTGGGCTCGGGGTAGGTCGCGAGGTGCGGATGCTGCGCGAGGAAGCGCCGGAAATCATTCAGCACGCTTCGAAAGTAAGCGCTATACGCCGTGTTGCGATAGCTTTCGAGCGCAAAGCCCGTGCCCGGCGTGACGACATGCATGAGCTGCGGCACGCAGCCTTGCGCGTCTTCGAGCAGGTTGGAGTAAACGCAAAGCTGCAACACCGTGGCGCCTTTCGTACGGCGCGCAAGCTTGGTGTCGATGACCTCATACGACCAAGCGCCAAAGGTGCTCGGCGTTTGCACTCGAAGCAGGACGTCGATACGGCCCGCAAGGAAGTCTTTCGACAACGCGCCTTGCACGATGACCTCGGCGCCAGCGCACATGGCCTCTAGCGTTTGAGCGACGAGTGCCTCGTTTGTGCCCGTGCCTGCGATTTCGACAACGTGACGGCCTTGCGCGCGCAAGTGATCGACGAAGCTCTTCTCATGCGCGCGGCCGCGCTCGATGAGCGTTTCCAACAACGGGTCGTGAAAGTGAGGGCGAGTTGCTTCGCCGCGTGCCGCGGCAATGCTCAACGCGGTCAGATGTTGGCAATCGACGTGACCCAGGAGGTCAGAGGGGCTGATGAATAATCGGTTGGCGGCCAAGCGCATACGCCATTATTTCGTAAGAAGGATCTAGAAAGCGGCGAAGCGTCGCAGATATTAGCGCTCAGTCTCGCTGGCGAGCCGCGGCCCATGTACGCCAGATCCCATCACACTCCCAGAACCTTTAGGCCGTGCGCTTGGGCAGCAAGTCCCAGCGCAGCGTCATGTGTAGCCATGACGAGGTCGATACCGGTCGCTTCCTTCCACAACAGCGCTGAGGCGAGATGAATCGCATCGAGCGTTCCCAATTCCGTCGGCATCGGCTGCGCCGCACGCTCAAGAACGACCGCGTCAATCTCGACTAGCTCCAGGGAAGCGATCAGCGCAAGAATCGTTGAGCGGCGGCGGGCAACCTCGAGGTCGGAGAGCTCCGCGCGCAGTCTTGCGCGATCCAACGTCCGCAGACTCTCGGTCAATATCAAAGCGCTGGAGACCCCGCGCTCTACGCGTGCCCACTGAGCGATAGCGTTCTTCTGCACCAGCGCCACTCGAAGCAGCACCGATGAGTCGACGTAGGCGATCATCGATGGCTCTGGCGTTCCTCGAGCAGTAAGTCCAGAACATCCAGCTTGAGGTTCGCGGCTTTTGGGAGCGGCACCTTGTTCGGTGCTGGGGCATTCGAGGCCGGCTTTCGCATTCGCAGCGCCAGCCGCTCGCGAATGGGGACGATATGCGCAATCGGCGTATTGCGATCTAGAACGGCAAGCGATTCGCCCCGCTGCACCGCGCGCAGAAACTCGCTCAGCCGCGATTTCAGCTCGGCAATTCGAACTTGTCTCATGACCATATATGGCCATAATTGGCCATTCAGGGCAAGCAACCTTATCAAAGTGAGATGAGCCGTCCCGTCAACTACACAACGCTAGCTGTATCAATTATACTAAACTCTGTATGAAATCACACACGCCCCGCTCTTCCGTGTCACCCGCGTCTGCGGATCAACGCTCTCGCGGTTCGCGTTCTGTGTTGGCAAAAAGCCTGGCGAAGCTATTTGACTTATGGCATTTGGGCAGTGCGGACCGGCTCGCCTTACTTGGATTGAACGAGAGCAACAGGAGCGCACTGCAGCGTTACGCAAAGGGAGAGCCGTTGGCATCGAGCCGGGATCTCATGGACCGCGCGGGTCATCTGCTCGGCATTCACAAATCTCTGCGACTTTTATATCCAGCCAATCCGGAGATCGTTTCAGGATGGATGTCCTCGCCGAACGAAAAATTCGGCCGCCTTACGCCAGTCGAGGTAGCACGCAAATGGGGCCTACCCGGACTCGTGATGGTGCGCGGCACGCTCGATCGCATGCGCGGTTGATTGCTGTCTACGTCCGCGTCTACGACCGTGTATCAAGTTACCCCTGAGTCCATTGGGGACTGGCATCGCAATATCGTCAGCCTGCGGAAGAGCGTGTCGCTGTTCGATGATCTCGTGGACGATCCAGCGGAGGCGGAGGTTTTGATTCGGCACGAGATAGCGACCAAGCCCACACACCACTCCGTACCGATCATTCATCGCCCTTTCGAGGAAGTCGAGGTCTATGATCCGATTCGCGCAGCGATTTCTTGGCCGTTCGAGCATCCGCTGGCCTCGCGATACTCCGACGGAACATTCGGCGTTTGGTACGGCGCACGGGCGTTCGCCACTTCGGTCTATGAGACCGTCTACCATTTCAGGCGCGACACGCTGGCGAGCGCGGTTGCAGTGCAAGCCACGCAGCCCATCATTCAGCACCGTCGCGTTCATCGAGTGCATTGCAACTCGATGCTGGTGGATTTGCGGGCCATCCGCGCGCGCGATCGGCGCGTACTCGACCCGACCAATTACGCGCCGGCCCAAGCGTTGGGTGCAACCTTGCGCGCGGCCTCCTTGCCAGGATTGCTCGCACCGTCCGTGCGCGATTCGCAAGGAATCATCGTCGCGGTGTTCACGGCGACGGCGTTGAGCGATCCGCGCGATGTTTGTTTTCTAACCTACCGGCTCGATGCAAAGTTGAAAACCGTGGAAGTGCAGCGAGCGAGGGGAACCGTGGAATTTAGGATCGAAGAGTAGGCGCTGAGCAACTCGAGGGCGTGGGGCTTCTTCCTCTCATGCCAATGCGCGCACGCTCTCACGAAGACTCCGCTCAGATCACGCTCCATTCCTTGAATATCCGCCTTGCCCAGCAGATTCGGTTTACCTATTGTTGCTTGATGCACTTCCGGCTTTGGACTTGGCAATGACAAGTGACGCATCACTTATGCTGCGAACGCCACCCATCATCGAAGCCGTGGTAGATTTCGAGTGCGACTTTCGGCCCAATCAAGATTTTGCAAGCCTCGAAGCGCCTGCCAAAAACGCCTTTGCAAGTGATTACCCCAAAAGTCGAGTCCAGTTCCAGCAAGAGCTTAGGTTTGAGGTTGCCGATGTATCGCCGATCACGCCCTATGCGCGTAAAGATCTGCAGGCGTTTCAACTCCTGACCGAAGACGAGAAGCAACTCGTACAAGTACGAACGACGGGATACTCTTTTAATCGTCTGGCGCCTTATTCCAGCTTTGACGACTACTTGCCCGAGATTCGGCGGACTTGGGATATCTACCGGGCAGTTGCATTGCCAATTCAAGTTAGGGCCGTTCGACTGCGCTACATCAATCGTATCGTGCTGCCCTCCAATCATGCCGCGAAGCTCGATGAATACTTTCGGCTTGGCCCTCGCCCAGCAGAAAACGAGCGCCTCAGATTCGTCAGCTTTTTGAATCAGTACACGGCCATTGATGTAGAGTCCGGCCATCTGATCACCACCTTGCTCAGTACGCTTCAATCGGAAGAAAGCGGGGCTCCGGTCATTTTCGACAATGCAGTTGCCGCAACCGTCTTAATCGACCCGGGCAACTGGTCTGTTTTGGACGAGACGCTACGCTCACTTCGCGCCTTGAAAAATCGCGTATTCAGAAATACATTGCAGGACAAATGCTTAAGCCTGTTTCAGTAGCTTCGGTTTCATCAGGGTATGCGGGGCTCGCAACCTACGCGGGGCTCGCGAATGCGCTTTCAGGAGAGGCGCGCGAGGCACGTAAGGCGGCGCTTGCGGTAATTCACGATCGCGAGGGTTCTGAATCGCTGTTCGGCCGCAAGGCCAGCGCGCGATCAAACTTGCAATCCGCCGTCGTCTCGGTTTCTCCGAACGATGAGCAGGATGCGGTGGATGCACAGACCTATCAAAATGCCTTGGATTTCTTGCTTTCTTTACCGGACGATTTACCAGCACCTGAATTTGGCGTCGACCCGGACGGTGCCATTTCGTTTGATTGGATGCCGTCGCGTACCCGAATGTTTTCTATCAGCATTTCTGCCTCGGAACGGGTGGCTTATGCCTGGATTAATGGCTCGGACAAAGGCTACGGAGTAGTTCGCTTTCGTCACTCGGCCATCCCTGCGCCTTTGCTATTTGTTCTTGAGCCATTTTTGAGAGATGACTTCGCTCGCCTCCAAGTTGCCTGAGACGGTTGGGCTAGACGAAGTTCTTGCTCGCTTCCTCACGCAGAGCAGTCATTACAAAGCCCACCAAGTTCAGCCGAGCGCATTTCTTCCGCACAAGGCTAGCCGCGAAACCTCTGTATTTCGTCACGGGCCCGAGCCTTTAACGCGCCTCAAAGAGCTTGGACAGGAAGCTGCGCGTGGTCGAATGCTCTACGGCGCTGCTCTGATCAACGGAGGCGACCCGCCTGCAGCAAGGCTTCACGTCGTGCCCGACGAACCACCTGAACTTCATGCGGTCATTCGCGGCTGGCCTTGGATTGATAATGACCTCGAAGAGCAGAAAGCCCAACAGAAGGAACGGGCATTGGTCCTCGCCAGCGCCGCGGGTGCGCCACTGCTGTTTTCTAGTTAGCTATCGGTGTACTTCGTTGTCAACCTGCGGGAGAACGGTCTGTCCGCTGTCGACATCTTCGAAGGAGACGAGCCGCCACGTCCCGACGAGACCGGGAGCGGTGCGGGAGCGCCCATGGTGAGTAAGGCGCCAAGCAGGATTAGCCAAATTGAAACTGTGAATCTCATGAATACTCCATTGAGATTATTCGCAACGTTCTTGTGAGTGAGCGGGCTTTCAGCGAGCTTGCTTTCTGCCCGGCTGCGATTCCGTCCAATCGTCGGGCGGCTCGCTTCTTTCCCCAGCGGTCTTAATATTCGCGAGGAAGACATCTTGGTCCCTGCGATACATAGAAAGCCGGCCGATGTAGTACAACGTTTGCGCCCTCGAACCCAGGTCCGGGATCAAGCCTGCTGAGCGCATTCGGTATTGGGCCACGCGACGCGCCGCAACGGCATCTGCGTACTCCGCACTGTTTTCAGGCCAAACTCGCTTGGCGATCGCTACACCCACCATTTCGGTGATGTAGGTGTCACCGTTGCGAAGGACGCCAGCGATTCTCCGGCACGTATCGATGCGTCCTGATGCCTCCAGTTCTGGAGATTTACAGGCGTCAGACAAATTTTTATACGCCGGGATTGCGTGTGCCGCTTCCATACCGATGACTGTGGTCAACGCGCTTTGCGGGTTCATCATATTCGTATCGATGACTGCCGTTGCAAAACGCGCAATCGACGAGTTCCAATAGATGTCGAAGCGCTTCGAACGCGCGATTGAATCAAAATATCGCTCAGCGGCATTCGATTCGTTACGATTCGTCGCCTGATTAAACAATGGTGCCCAGGCGGCTCCATTCTCCGGATCCAGCGCATGTAACGATTCAGCCAAAGGCGCCAGATCGCAAGTTGCAATCCGTGAGCAGAAATCCATCTCGAGCCACAGCAGATCCGGCCGGGCCGGGGCAATCGCCGCCGCACGTTTGAGCAGCGACAGCCGCTGTTGATCGTCGTCATGGGACATTCCAACCAGTGTCGCAGCGACTGCAAGGGAATCTGCATCCTCGGCTTTATTCAGCGCTGCTAGCGTGCGCTGCATTCTTCTTTCGGATTGTTCTTCTCGTGCTGCCTCGGAGATGCACCCCGAGAGCACCAAGACAGCGAGCGCAATGCAAAGCTCCTTCAAAGCACTCTCTTTCGACCGGTGAGGTTGTGTCTTAGGTACAGATGCACAAGCGTGAACCGAAGTCAGCGGTCATGCCCCAAGACCTTTAGACCGTGCGCTTGTGCGGCAAGTCCCAGCGCGGCGTCGTGTGTGGCCATAATGGGGTCGGTGCCGGTCGCTTCCTTCCACAATAGCGCAGAGGCGAGATGAATGGCGTCGAGCGTTCCCAACTCCGTCGGCATCGGCTGCGCCGCACGCTCAAGAACGACCGAGTCGATCTCGACCAACTCCAGAGAATCGATCAGCGCAAGAATCGTTGAGCGGTGGCGAGCAACCTCGAGGTCTGAGAGATCAGCACGCAGTCTTGCGCGATCCAACGTCCGCAGACTTTCGGTCAATATCAAAGCGCTGGAGACTCCGCGCTCGAAGCGCGCCCACTGAGTGAGTGCATTTTTCTGCACCAAAGCCACTCGGAGCAGCACCGACGAATCGACACGTCTTTTCCTGCACCCCGGCTACGGGCTGTCCGATCACGCGAGTTGACGCCGCGCCCATTGCAAATACTGCTACGTGCCCAGTGGCCCAGATTGTCTCAGTCGGATCACGAATCCCAGCCACACTGCTGACCTCTGTTTTGCACTTCGAGCCAATGCATGAGCGGTTGAAAATATTCAGTGATGGCCGAGCCGTCGATTTGCCTTGCGCCAGTGAGCTGCTCGAGCGTGCCTTGCCAGGGCTGGCTCGCACCGGCGCTCAACATTTGCGCAAACTTCTTGCCGGCTTCCGCATTCCCGAAGATGGAGCACTCATGCAGGGGACCGCGATAACCTGCGGCGTTGCACAAGGCCTTCTGAAACTGAAATTGCAACAAATAAGACAGAAAGTATCGCGTGTAAGGCGTGTTTGCCGGAATGTGATATTTCGCCCCCGGATCGAAATTCTCTTCCGAGCGCTCGACTGGCGGCGCGATGCCCTGGTACTGACGTCTTAACGCCCACCACGTCTCGTTGTAATGATCCGGCGAAATGTCGCCGGAGAACACGCGCCAGCGCCATTGGTCGATGAGACGCGCAAAGGGCAGAAATGCGATTTTCTCCAATGCCATTTTCATCTGTTGATTGATTACGGCCTGCTTGCTCGGGCGCACCGCTTTGATCAGCCCGATCTTCGCGAGATATGCAGGCGTCACGGAAAGATTCACGGTATCGCCGATGGCTTCGTGAAAGCCGTCATTGGCGCCGTCACGAAAGAGGTATGGCTGATTCGCGTAAGAGAGGTAGTAATAAACGTGGCCCAACTCGTGATAGATCGTGAACAGATCTTCCTCCGTCGGCGTCATGCACATTTTGATGCGTACATCGCTCGCATCGCCCATATCCCATGCACTTGCATGACAGACCACGTCTCGATCGCGTGGGCGTGTCAGCATCGAGCGCTCCCAGAACGCCGGCGGAAGCTTGGGAAAGCCGAGCGATGTATAGAAGCTTTCGGCGGATCGAGTCATTCGCACTGCATCCCACTTCTGCGCTTCGAGGGCGCGGTCCGCAGTCTCGATGCTTGCTTCTGGGTACGGCTTTAAAATGTCATCGTAGATTTTGTTCCATTGCTGCGTCCATATGTTGCCGAACAGTTGCGCTGGGATTGGCCTGCCGGCGCGCACGCGATTGTCACCGTATTGCTTGGCAAGCTTGGCGCGCGCGTAGCAGTGAAGCTGGCTATAGAGCGGCTTTACCTGCTGCCATAGGCGCTCCGATTCTCGGTCGAATTCTTCGGGTTTCATGTCATAGCCCGCACGCCACATGACACCCAAGTCATTAAATCCAGTGGCACGCGCGCCCTCGTTCGCAAGCTCGACGAAGCGTTGATAATCTCGCCGCATGGGCGCGCCGACGTCGTGCCATCCTTTCCAAGCCTGCGTCAGCTCGTCGTAATTGCGGCTTTTCGCCAGAGTTTCAGATAGCTGATCAATGTTCTTGCAGGATTGCGGTCCGTTGGGGCAATACTTCGCCGCGCCGTACATGGCCTCGAGGTGCGCTGAGAGCTGAGCGAGCTCGGCGCGTTTTTGCGGATCCGGCGGCGCCGGCGCAGCGACGTTCAACCTCAACAAGTGGATGGCTCGGGCGGTCGCAGGCGAAAGCTGCTGGCCGTCATACTTCCTGGATTCCTCCACCGCTTGGCTGAGATAGGCCAGGTAGCGCTCAGTGGCTTTCGCGTTGAGCTGCTCGGTATCCGATGTGATGTAAGTGGATTGCACCCAGCTGGCGGTGATGGACTCCACGTAAAGCTCTTTCAGATCGCGACCGACACGCGCGACAAATTCATCTGCAGATTCAGAAGGTGCGGTCTGGCTCGTTGAAGGCGAAACCGAAGAGGGAATCGAAGGCGGCACATGCACCGCACAAGCAGCAAGCATGCACACGGCGAGCGAAGCCACTGCAGCGGAATGATGGATCATCATGAGAACGCGACTCCCCGATGCGCAATGAGAGTTGCATGATAGCGATTAACCCCATTGCTTCCGCCGGGGCTGAGTTTTTTTGACAAATGACTTTGCAATACAGAGTACTATTCAATGCACACCGCAATCATCATGGACGGAAACGGTCGCTGGGCCACCTGACGAGGCATGTCCGCAGCGCCGGACATCGCGCGGGAGCGAAAACGGTCGAAAGCGTGGTCGAGGCGGCGGCCAGGCACCGGGCTAACACATTAACCCTGTACGCGTTCTCTTCTGACAATTGGCAACGTCCCGCGGCGGAAGTGGCCGCGTTGTTCACGCTGTTTCGTCGATATCTCTTGACGCAGACGCAGCAATGTATCGAGCAAGCGATTCGAATCAACGTGATCGGCAGACGCGATCGACTTGCTTCGTCGCTTAGATCAGCGATTGAGCGCAGTGAAGCGCTGACGGCGGGCTGTTCCGGGATGCTGTTGCGTCTGGCGGTGGATTACTCCTCTCGGTACACGATTCTAGAGGCCGCGCAGCACGGCGTGGCGAGCACGTTGAGCGATGATGAACAATTCTCGCGTGCAATATCTGCAACGGATCTCAGCGTTGCGTGTTGTCCTTCGGTGGCCCTGGTAATACGCACCGGCGGAGAAAAGCGCTTGAGCGATTTTTTGCTGTGGGAGTGCGGCTCCCTGCGCCTCGAGCTGGCCGGCTGGTCGCGTCCAAGTTCGCGTTGCTGATCAACCCGTTCTATCGGAAGGATCCTCGCGCGAGCTACGGCAAGCACGTGCTGACGCCGACGCTGGCATTGACCAGCATCGCAGGAGCCACCCCAAAACATTGGACGGTTCGGTATTGGGACGAGAACCTGTTGCAAGGCGCTCCGCCAGCCGACCCCCTTTCCCCAAGTGGTGGGCATCACCGTCCATCTGACTTTTGCGAAGCGCGCTTATGAGCTGGCGGCATGGTATCGATCGCAAGGATCCATCGTGGTGCTTGGCGGATTACACGTACTTTCATGTCCCGATGAAGCGGCGAAACATGCTGACGCCATCGCAATCGGCGACGGCGTCATGCTTTGGCCCAGGATCATCGAGGACCTTGACAACGAGCGTCTGAAAAAGCGCTATGACGCGGACTTCTCGCGCGCGTACTCGCTGGACCTGCCCCCGCGCCGTGAAATCCTGCCCCGGCGGTCGTTCTTGACGACGACCAGCGTGATCGCGACTCGCGGATGCCACAATCGATGCGGTTTCTGTTACTTGTCGACCGAGGGCCTGCACATGTCGTACCGCATGCGCGGGGTCGAGCAGATCGTCGCAGAGATTGTCGCCGACTCGCAGCCGTACACGGTCTTCGTCGACAACAACTTGGGATCCCGGCCGGCTTACTTGCGCTTGTTGTGCCTCGCTCTGCGCCCTCTAAACATCATTTGGAGCGCTGCCGTCACTGTCGATGTGACCGATGACCCCACGCTCGTTCGCGAAATGGCGTTGTCCGGATGTACGGGTGTGTTTGTCGGATTCGAATCGTTGAATGGCGGCAATCTGACGGACTCGAGGAAGCGTACCCCCGCGCCGGAAGACTACTCTCGGCGCGTCGAGATTCTCCATCGTTACGGAATCCAAGTGAATGGCAGCTTCGTCTTAGGATTCGATCACGACCGCCCAGACGTGTTTACGCGCACAGTGCGCTGGATCGAAGAGAACCGATTGGAATGCGCCACGTTCCACCTTCTGACCCCGTATCCGGGAACGCCGCTCTTTCGTCAAATGGAATCCGAAGGCCGAATACTGCATCGGAATTGGGATCGGTACGACACGGCCCATGTCGTCTTCAGGCCGAAGCACATGAGCGCCGATGAGCTCGACGCGGGCTATGCATGGTGCTACCAGGAACTATTCTCGCATCGCTCGATTTGGAAGCGGCGGCCGAGCGATCCTAGCGCCGTCGCCGCATATCTTGCGATGAGCTATCTTTACAAGCGCTCCAATCTTTTCTGGCACTTGCTGATCCGGAGTCGGCTCACATCGGCGGTCTGGCGTCCGCTCATCGAGCAATCGCGCCGCAGGCACGTACGGTTCAGACGGCGCTTGGAACGCGCTGATCTGGAAAGCCTCTCACCACGACTCGTCTCCGCCTCAAGCTCATTCACGAGCGCAGGAGTCTAGACGTAAGGTCACCTCGATGAACTTTGTAAGTGCGCATGGGTATTCGGAAAGCGAACCATGGGATCGCACGGCATTCACCATCGTCAAATTTCGCACGATGCGGAACGAGCAACGAAATGCGTGAATAGCAGATCGGCCAACACATCGGCCAGATCGATAAGATCTTCGACTTCCTTATATGTACATTCAGTGCGTTACGATATCTTGAGATCGGCCAATTATGGCGGCCACAGAGTCTGCTCAGCGCATTGAGCCAGCAC
Source organism: uncultured Steroidobacteraceae bacterium (assembly GCA_964247385.1). Taxonomy (GTDB): domain Bacteria; phylum Pseudomonadota; class Gammaproteobacteria; order Steroidobacterales; family Steroidobacteraceae; genus TMP-86. The sequence continues at coordinate 169,225 of CAXTUB010000006.1, forward strand.
CTCTGGAAGATCCAGGCGAGGCCGTCCTGAATGTCGTTGCTGAGCTGTCGGCGGCCACCGCATCACTGGGCAAAGCACTTCATCCTCGAACCGCGGCGAATCTTGCTGCCCTCACGCGCATCATTAACGCGTACTACAGCAATCTCATCGAGGGTCACAACACCCGCCCACGAGATATCGAGCGTGCACTCATCGGCGAGCTGCACGCACACGCGACTAAGCTCGCAATCCTCTGCGACCAGCTCAGACCGACAGCTTCACATCCCCCTCGATCACGCGCCGCTCGAGCTTCGGTCGATCGCCCGCGCGCCAGCGCGATAGCGTATGAACGACGCGGTAACGCAGCGGACCCCCATCGGGCGTCGCGGCACGGGTGATCGGTCGGGGAATACAGACGAACTCGGTGGAGATGCGCTCGGCGCTGGCGGTGACGACGGAGTAGCCGTGCCCGCCCATGTCGATGAATTCGAGATGCGGTGCGTTGTCGGGGTTGGTTACGCGCCGCGCGGCTTCGATGTCGCCGGAGCGCGCATATTCGAGCGCGCTCTTCACGCCGCGCTTGATCGTGAGGTTGACGGTCGCTTCATATCGACCGTCGTCGCGCTCGATGGCGAATAGCGAACGCAACGGATGCCCTTTCAGATTGTGCTCCATCGCTTCAGCGAGACCCGGCGCGGAGAGCGAGCCGGTGATGAAGACGATCCCGACCGGCGCAAAATCACGCGGTGGTAAAGCCTTGGCCGCATAGCCGGCCCAGAAGCTGTGGCGGTCGCCCGAGACGGTGACGAACCCGTCGATGCGCTGATCGCGGATGAAATCGTAGAGCTCCGCTCGCTCGCGATAGATGGCGCCCAAGTCGCCGCCGCCGAAGCACGCATAGCCGCCGCCCGGCCAAGCGGTCTTGGCAGCGCCCGCGGGCAGGTTCTGCGGATCGGTGCGCATGTCGAGCGTGCCGTTCGATGCGCCCCAAATCTTCCAGGTCGCCTTCGACATGGCGAGCGTGCGCTTGAACCATTCCTTTTGCACGCGGCCGAGAAGGGTGATGGGCGGTTCGTCTTTGCGGAAATTGGCGACGGCCTTACCGCCGAAGGCAATGGTGCCTGGTGGATGGCCGCCGTTGTAGGCGTTGCCCGCGTCGAGCACGGCCATCGCCTCTTCGGGAAACAACTCCGGGAAGTCATCGGACTGCAAGCCTTCCGCGCCGGGGCGCGAGGTCGGATCCTGCATGGTGTAGCTGTGCATGTCCGTCAGCACCAACTCGACATGCCGCCCGAAGCGCATCGTGCGATACGCCGTCATGCTGGCGAGCGCAGCACGATTATTGGGCTCGTCGCCCAGCCCATCGGCATCGATCCGCTCGATGGGCGCCACCTTCACAGGCGGCGGATCGAACCGATCGAGCGCGGACCCCGATGCTTTGGCCACGCGCGATGGAATGTATTCCCACCACGCCTGGTTCGCCGCCACGCGCAGCGGCTGCGCGGGCTCGGACTTTCCCTGGTACTTGATGGTGCTCTGCCAGCCTTGCCACGAAAACTCGTGGTTGTCGCCGATGCACACGAAGGGAAACCAGGCGCGCGCGTCTTGAATATCGGGATCTGCGATGTGCGCGCGATACACCATGCGATAGCCATCGAGCGTCGTCGGCACGTGAAAATTGCCGACCTTGCGGCCGTCGGGAATGCGCCCGAGGTCGTACACGATTCGGTCGTAGCGGTGCGCGATGTCTTCGGGATATTCGACAACCTCGTAGATGAAATCTCCGAGATGCAACACGAAGTTCAGCCGTTGATCCGAGGGCGCGTGCTGATCCTCCCAAATCATCCGGCGCCACGCATTTTGCTTGCCTTCGTTGACGCTCTG